>NZ_JBWKXA010000001.1:0-335448 GCF_059422505.1 Pedobacter sp. GW821-FHT01D05
CCCATTCCGAACAGAGAAGTTAAGCCCACCAGAGCCGATGGTACTGCGGTAACACGTGGGAGAGTAGGTCGGTGCCAGATCTTAAAAGAAACCCTTTAACAGCAATGTTGAAGGGTTTTCTTGGTTTATGGGCATTTCCGTTTCTTGCGTTATTTTTTTACCGTTAAGCAGTTGAGAAAAGTCGGGCTATAGCTTTGCCCTGTTTTCTTAATGGCCTTAATTCCTTAATGGTGGAAAACTGTAACGGGGCTTATTACTACCGTTAAGGAGTTAAGAAAAGTTAAGGGCCTGTTTACGCTGATCTCCGCTGAGTTTTACACTACTGGCCCAGGTTCAATAGCCCTGATGGCAGCGGAAATCCCTTTTTGGCATAGATAGCTTGTTTATCCAGGGGTTTCCAAAAAGGATTGCAGCGGACAGCAGGACGGAACCCAACCTACATTTTACTGCTATTGCGCTCCAGATCGTTAAAATATGAATCATCTGATAGTAAGGAGGAGTTAAGGTTTTGTTCCCGCAGATTACGCTGATCCCCGCTGAGTTTTACACTATCGGCCCAGGTTCAATAGCCCTGATGGCAGCGAAAATCCCTTTTGGGCATAGGTAGCTTGTTTATCATAAGGGGTTTCCCAAAAGGATTGCAGCGTATAGCAGGACGGAACCCAACCTACGTGTTACTGCTATTGCGCTCCAGATTATAAAAATAATAACCCATGAGTAAACACTTTACATTTCTTCCTTAAACAATTTGTATACAATAAATAAAACCATATGTGTCAATGTTGATAATTTCAGCACTATTTAAAACTGATTTAGCGCTAAATATGTTAATATCATAAGGTTTGCCACAATATTTGGTTATCTTTGCTTTTAACAAAAATATAAGTATAAGTAATGAGTTTTTTTGCAGATAAAAGAAGAGAAGTAATGTTGCATATTGAAAAATATATGCTGGAGTCGATGGGAACTTATTTGAAACCGATCGATACCAATTGGCAACCTTCTGATTTTTTACCAGATTCTACTAGTGAAACATTTTATCAAGATGTAAGAATTCTAAGGGATAATGCAAAAGACCTTTCTTACGATTTAGTAGCCGTTTTAATTGGCGATACCATTACCGAGGAAGCTTTACCAACATACGAATCGTGGTTAGCCATGGTTGATGGACATAGCAGGGACGAAGAAGGTGGCTGGATGAAATGGGTTCGCCATTGGACTGCAGAGGAAAACCGTCATGGTGACTTGCTAAATAAATATTTATACTTATCAGGTCGTGTTGATATGCGCCAAATGGAAATTTCAACACAATATCTTATTGCTGATGGTTTCGATATTGGCACTGGACATGATCCATACCGTAACTTTATCTATACCTCTTTTCAAGAACTGGCTACCAATGTATCGCACAGACGGGTAGCTTCTTTGGCTAAAAAAGACGGCGATACGTTATTGTCTAGAATGTGTGGTGTAATTGCATCAGACGAGGCCAGACACGCAAAAGCTTATAAAGATTTCATGAACCGTATTTTTGAGGTAGATCCTAATGAAGCAATGTTGGCTTTTGAAGATATGATGCGCAAGAAAATCGTGATGCCGGCTCATTTCTTACGTGAAGTTGGTTTAAAAATTGGCCAAACATTTGGCCACTTTACAGATGCTGCACAACGTTTAGGGGTATATACTGCGATTGACTATGTTGAAATTATGCAACAGTTGATTGAAGACTGGAAAATTGAGGGCATGCGCGATTTAAATGAAGCTGGTGAAAAAGCCCGCGATTACATTATGGCTTTACCTTCACGTTTACTACGTGTTGCCGAGCGAATGAAAAACCCTACTATAGATTATAAATTTACCTGGATTGCTGGTTAGATATTTAAATCTTTAATTAAAATTATAGTGAGCCCTTATCAATTTGATAAGGGCTTTTTTTATTACATGTTTCTTCTGTATTGGCCGCCAACTTCGTAAAGTGCTTTACTGATCTGGCCTAGTGAGCAGATTTTACAGACTTCCATCAGCTGTTCGAAGATATTGTCGCCGGCAATAGCCGATTTTTGAAGCTGTTTTAAGAGATCTGCTGCACGGTCTGCATTACGATCCTGGAACTTTTGTAATGCTGAAATCTGATATTGTTTTTCTTCTTCTGTAGCACGGATTACCTCACCGGGAACAATAGTAGGGGAACCATTCTTGTTTAAAAAGGTATTTACGCCGACAATAGGGTATTCGCCTGTATGTTTAAGCGTTTCGTAATGCAGACTTTCTTCCTGAATTTTTCCACGCTGATACATCGTTTCCATGGCACCCAAAACCCCGCCACGATCGTTGATGCGTTTAAATTCGGCAAGCACAGCGTCTTCTACGAGATCGGTTAATTCTTCAATGATAAAGGCGCCCTGCAATGGGTTCTCATTCTTGGCCAATCCCAATTCTCTATTAATGATCAACTGAATGGCCATTGCTCTCCGAACTGATTCTTCAGTAGGTGTAGTAATGGCTTCATCATAAGCATTGGTATGTAGCGAATTACAGTTATCGTAAATGGCATAAAGGGCTTGTAAAGTAGTGCGGATATCATTAAAATCGATTTCCTGCGCATGTAACGAACGGCCAGAAGTTTGGATATGGTATTTAAGTTTCTGCGAGCGATCATTTCCCTTATACTTGTTTTTGATGGCTTTGGCCCAGATCCTTCTGGCTACGCGACCGATAACGGCATATTCCGGATCGATACCATTGGAGAAGAAGAAAGATAGGTTAGGGGCAAAATCATCAATGTGCATGCCCCTGCTCAAATAATATTCTACAAAGGTAAATCCATTGCTTAAAGTAAAGGCAAGTTGCGAAATTGGATTAGCACCTGCTTCGGCAATGTGATAGCCCGAAATGGATACGGAATAGAAATTCCTTACTTTTTCATCGATGAAATACTTTTGGATATCGCCCATCATCCTTAAGGCAAATTCTGTAGAGAAGATACAGGTATTCTGTGCCTGGTCTTCTTTTAAGATATCGGCCTGAACCGTCCCTCTAACCGAGCTGATGGCTCTTGCCCTAATCTTAGCATAAACATCAGCAGGTAAAACCTGATCGCCGGTAAGGCCCAGAAGCATTAAGCCCAAGCCATTGTTTCCTTCTGGTAAAGCACCATTATAGGTTGGTCGCGGTATATTTTTTGCTTTATAGATTGAATTAATTTTGGCCTGGATTTCTTCCGTTAAATCATTTTCGATAATGTATTTTTCACATTGCTGATCGATCGCAGCATTCATGAAAAAGCCTAACAGCATCGGAGCCGGGCCGTTAATGGTCATGGATACAGAGGTTGATGGCGCACAAAGATCAAAACCCGAATACAGTTTTTTAGCATCATCCAAAGTGGCGATACTTACACCAGAATTTCCGATTTTTCCATAAATATCCGGCCGGATGTGCGGATCTTCGCCATAAAGGGTAACCGAATCGAAAGCAGTGGATAAACGGTGCGCTGGCTGACCTAATGAAACATAGTGGAAACGTTTATTGGTTCTCTCGGGGCCGCCTTCTCCTGCAAACATCCTAGTCGGATCTTCTCCTTCTCTTTTTAATGGGAATACACCTGCCGCATATGGAAATTCGCCCGGAAGGTTTTCGGTTAGCAGCCACCTTAATATATCACCCCAATCTTCATACCTCGGCAAAGAGACTTTCGGTATATTCAGTTTTGAAAGTGATTCGTAAAATAAGGGTTGTTTAATCTCTTTATCGCGGACTTTATAAATGAAAAATTCTTCCTTATACGCCCTTTTGGTATCAGGCCATTGGCGTAATAAACGTTTGCATTCGCCATCTAATTGTTCTTCGAAGAAAGCGTATGTTGTATTTAAGTTTTTTAACACCCCGTCCTGCGGACACCCCTCTAGGAGAGGGGAATTAATATCGCCAGCCAGATCAATTACACCTTTCAATTGATACATTTTGCGGGCGATAGTAGCCTGTTTATCTACCCATTCGTTATACGTTTGACTGGATTCAGCAATTTCTGCCAGATATCGGATGCGATCTGGAGGTATAATGTAAATTTTCTCTGACTGATCAGAAGTGAGTTCCATTTTGGCCTTAAAATCAGTTCCGGTTTTTAACTTGATCTGTTCCATTAAGGCCACAAACAGGTTATTCATGCCCGGATCGTTAAACTGCGAAGCCATCGTGCCATAAACAGGAATTTCATCATCCTTGGCATCGAAAATATTATGGTTTCGTTTGTATTGCTTGCGCACATCGCGCAAGGCATCTAAAGCACCTCTTTTATCAAATTTGTTAATGGCTACCAGATCAGCAAAATCCAACATGTCTATTTTTTCCAGTTGCGTGGCTGCACCAAATTCTGGGGTCATTACGTATAGGGAAACATCACAATGTTCGGTAATTTCGGTATCCGACTGGCCAATGCCTGAGGTTTCTACAATAATTAAATCGTAACCAGCGGCTTTGCAGATATCGATACTTTCCTGAACGTTTTTGGATAGAGCAAGGTTGGCCTGCCTGGTTGCTAAAGAACGCATGTAAACCCTCGGGTTATTGATGGCATTCATCCGGATACGATCGCCTAATAATGCGCCTCCAGTTTTTCTTTTTGATGGATCGATGGAGATAATGGCTAAGGTTTTATCTTTCACTTCTACCAAAAAACGACGAACAAGTTCATCTACCAAAGATGATTTTCCGGCGCCACCAGTACCTGTAATGCCTAAAATAGGGGCGGTATTATTTTTTGATAATTTTTTTAATTCATCTACAAATTTTTGTGCACCTTCGGGATCATTTTCTGCAACGGTAATGGCTCCTGCAATAGCTTTGATATCTTTTGTTGGGATGGTTTCGAGTTCATTGGTGATGTTGGCTGTGGTGATGAAATCGGTTTGTATCAGCATATCATTGATCATGCCCTGCAAACCCATCTTACGACCATCATCGGGCGAGTAGATTTTAGAAATCCCATAAGCCTGGAGTTCTTCAATTTCGGAAGGTAAGATTACACCACCGCCACCTGTAAATATTTTAATGTGACCTGATCCTCTTTCTTGAAGAAGATCGTACATGTATTTAAAATATTCAATGTGCCCGCCTTGATAAGAAGTCATTGCAATTCCCTGAACATCTTCCTGTATGGCACAGTTTACCACTTCATCAACCGATCTGTTATGGCCAAGGTGAATAACTTCAGCTCCTGAAGATTGTAGGATTCGGCGCATGATGTTAATGGTTGCATCGTGTCCGTCGAAAAGTGAAGCAGCGGTTACAAAACGAATTTTATTTTTAGGCTTATAGATTTCTACTTGTTGCATACTATGGGATTTTAGGGGGCGGTATTCGCTGATTACCGATCCTTGTTTCCAAATATATTTGGTATGCAAATGTACTAAAATAAGCAGCTTAAATAGCGAATACCCTATACCGTTATGGCTTTTGGTTCAGCTATAAATCCTGCCCGAACTGCAGTAAATAACCGTTATTGTCGTAAATGGCAAATTCCCTCATGCCATATTCGAAATCTTCGAGTGGGTAACAGATTTTGCAGATATCTTTTAAACTTTCCCAGAGGGTTTCTACTTCGTTTGTTTTAATGTAAAGTGAGCCACTCATAATCGCTTTGGAGATATTGCGATGGGCATTGGGGATAGAGAACATGATTTCTATATTGTCTTTTTGCAGGCTTAACCAGCTCAGATCATCGAATTTTGCCGCACAAGTAAAGTTTAAAACCTCTGTGTAGAATTTTAGCGTTGCCTGCATGTCATGCGATTCGAGCATGGGTGTAAGCTTGGTTGCAATATAGTTTGGCATGATGTTAAAATAAGAAAAAATCTAATTACCACCTAAGTCATCTGAGACCATTATAGTAGTTAGTCTAAATGTGTTAAAACAAAAAACTACGCTGGTGAGCGTAGTTTTTTAAATTATTTATTTGTGATCTCTGTGATCGGTTCTCCAACATTACCATTCGGCATCTGAATATGGAGCAGTGCTGCCAGCGTTGGTGCAATATCGGTCATGTAATGTGTTTTATTGGAAGCTCCGGCTTTGATTCCCCAGCCCATAAAAACCAATGGAATGTGCGAATCGTATGGGTTCCAGTTTCCATGCGTGGTGCCTGTACTGCCACCGTTAAACCAGTTTGGTTGTAAAACATAGTAGATATCGCCACTTCTACGGGCATTGTATCCGTTGGTAATCATTTTTTTCTGAATTTCCTGAAGTGTGCTTTGTGATATTTTAGCAATATCTACAGCATTTTGGAATCCATCCAATCTTTTTAAGAATTCTACAGATGCTGATTTAATCACATCGAAACTCACATCACCTTTATCGGTTTTATCATGGTCGAAAATGATCTGGTTGTTCTGAGATTTTAAAACCAGATTGTTTACTTTAAATTTATCATTTAAGTAAGTATTTAATTTGTTTGCAATATCACGGTCACTTACCACGCCGGAAGGTAATTTGTTCTCTTGCATAAAGCCTGGTACATGCGCGGCACCATGATCAGCAGTTAAAAATACCGTATAATTTCCTTTACCTACTTTTTTATCCAGGTAGTTAAAAAATTCTTCGAAATCTTTGTCTAAACGTAAATAAGTATCTTCTGCCTCTACTGAGTTCGGACCATAAGCGTGACCAACATAATCAGTAGATGAGCAGCTTACGGCTAAGAAATCGGTAATGTTATCTTGCCCTAAATCTTCTGAAAGGACCGCTAATTTGGCAAGATCTAAGGTGATGGTATTGCCGTAAGGTGTGCTTCTGATGGCATCGAAATTTTTATCAATATTTTGGGTAAGCTGATGAGGGAATGTGCTTGATTTGCCTTCGTAAGCTTTCTCATCTGCTGTACTATTAACATAGCTATTCATTGGATACAATGTTTCCCAGTTCTTTGCATAGAACTTGTTTGCTAATTTCAATTTATTGTAATCGGCGATCCAGGTTGGCACTTCTTTCATATAATAAGTGCTGGTAATCCAGTTTCCGGTGCTGCCCTGATACCAATATGCTGCATTTGCCGCGTGGCCAGCTGGAAGGATTGAGCCTCTATCTTTTAATGAAATACCGATTACTTTACCTTTAAAGTTTGTGGCTAACCTCAACTCATCAGTAATGGTAGTGGTCAACATATTTTTAGGAGACATATTTCCTTCAGATGAAGGCGTACTGCCAACAGTTGATACTGAGGAATCTTCTGTACAATATACATTTTTTTTGGTTTCAGGATCGTACCAATCGTTACCAATAATACCATGAACAGCTGGAACCGAACCTGTATAAATGCAGGTGTGGCCGCATGCTGTATAAGTCGGTGTATAAGGAATAAAAGTATTTTCTACAGAAAAACCTTCATTAATTAATCTTTTAAAGCCACCATTGGTATAGCGGTTATAATAGCGGTATAAATAATCCCAACGCATTTGGTCAACCACTAAGCCAACTACCAATTTAGGGCGGGCAACTTCGGTAGCAAATGCTTTAGGCTGTGCTGTAGTAGGTTTTTTAGTTTGGGCTGAGGAGAGTGCGATCGAAAAAATAGAAATGGAAAAGATTAGACAGAATATTTTCTTCATTGTGTTTTAGTTAAAGGGCTAAAGTAATAACTTTTAAGTGAAGATATTTTGAAGTTTATGTAAAGATTTTATATCGCTTCGGCTACTACAAATGTACTTCCACCAATAAAAACCAGGTCTTTTGGATCGGCAGATTGTATGGCCTTTTCTTTTGCTTCGGCTACCGATGCATAACTGCTGCCATTTAGATTAAATGTTGCTGCCTGTTCTTTAAGCTCATCTGCTGCTAAACCGCGTTCTAAATCTGGCTTGCAGAAATAGTAAGTGGCATTTTTTGGCATTAGGGATAAAACTTTCGAAATATCTTTATCCTTTACCATTCCAAAAACAACATGTAAGTTTTGATAAGGGGTTTGTGCGATGTTTTTAATCACCTCTGTAATTCCTGCTTCATTGTGGCCGGTATCACAGATGACCAAAGGGTTTTTACTCAAGGTTTGCCAACGTCCCTGTAAACCTGTTTGTTTTTTAACCTGGCTTATTCCTTTGTGAATCGCTTCCTGATCGATTTTAATTTCCGTTTTCTCGTTAAGTAGAGTGAGGGCTTCTAATACGGTTAAAATATTTTTGTGCTGATAAACCCCGGTAAGATCGCTTAGAAGACCCTTATATTTGATCTCACCGTTCTGATAAACAGATAGGGAAAGTTTATTGTTCCTGATCTTAAAATCCTGAGCAGTTAATACGGCGTCAGCAAAAACAATTGGAGCAGCCACTGCTTTAGCTTTATTGATAAAAACCGGAGCTGATTCTTCCTGTGTTTCGCCAATAACGACTGGGATATTCTTTTTAATGATACCTGCTTTTTCGCCAGCAATTTCTGCAAGTGTATTGCCTAGCATATTCATGTGATCGAGGCTGATATTAGTGATGACCGAAATTTGCGGGGTAATGATGTTGGTCGAATCTAACCTTCCGCCTAAACCCACTTCAATTACAGCCACATCTACCTCGTGTTTAGCAAAATGATCGAATGCCATGGCAACGGTTACCTCGAAAAAGGAAGGCTCGGTTTTTTCGATCAATTTTTGTTGGCCTTTTACGAAAGATACAACTTCAGTTTTACTCATCATTTTTCCGTTGATGCGGATGCGCTCTCGGAAATCTTTTAAGTGGGGAGAAGTGTACAAACCTGTTTTATATCCTTGTGCCTGCAATACCGAAGCAAGCATGTGTGATGTTGAGCCTTTTCCATTTGTACCCGCCACATGGATACTTTTAAATTTATCCTGCGGATTACCCAGGGCTTCGCAAAGAATAATGGTATTGGTTAAATCTTTTTTGAAAGCAGATGCACCAACGCGGGTAAACATAGGGAGTTTACTGTATAAAAAATCAAGCGTTTGTTGGTAATTCATAATATGCATCAAATATAAGTTATTGAGGTTTGAAGTTCAAATTGGAGTTGCAGACTGACTTCTCAATTTTGATGATGGATTGCGTTAGTGAAACCTTTTGTGAGTCCTTAGTTAGATTTTATTATGGTGTTGTATGCTTATGTTGTTATATTTGCGGATTATTTAACGGTCTCAATAATAGTGATTAATAAAATCAATCTAATTCTTTTAGTACTCCTGGTCTGTTGCTTCAAACTCGCAGCTCAAACTTTTTATGTAAGTTCTATGGACTATTCTAAAGGGGCAAGCGACCTTTACAAGGTTGAATTTACAAGCGAAGGGGTAAAATCTACAAAAATAGTGGGATGTTCACCTGGTGATCAGTATTTTTCAATCGCAATGAATAAGAATAATTTGTTTTGGTTCAGAAATTCTGAAATATACACTGCGGATGTAAAAGAAAATGGTATTGAAAATTGCAGGCGTTTATTTTTAGGTATGTCAGGCTCAAATTCACTAACCCTTGGTGCTGATAATAAGTTATATTATTGTTCTGGTTATTTATTCAGTACAGATATTAATACGGGAAAGTCAGAGGCCTTAGGTTTACTGAATTATTCACCTACAGGAGATGTCTGTTTTTATAAAAAAGACCTTTACATGGCGGCCTACCAAGGGATAGTAAAGATTAATGTTAAAGAACCTAATAAAAGTACCCTTCATATTCCATTGCCTGGAAATATCCCCCTTTATGGGATCGTTAGTGTTTCATCTGGTGTTAAGAAAAATACGGTTTATGGGTTACAATATTTAGGTACCCAAACCAATATAATTGAGTTCGATATAGAAAACCAAAAAATGGTTGGCGTGGTGGGAACACTTCCATATACAGTTCTTGATGCCGCAAGTATGGTAGAAGATGGAAGTATTATTGGAATAGAATTCGAAAGAGTAGATATTAATCAAGATTGCAATTCTGGAAATACAGCAAATGTAGATGTTATTACAGCTCCTCACCTTGAAGATTTTACCTATACTTTGAATGGCGTTACCAATACGACAGGTAAGTTCGTTGGTTTATCCAAAGGTCAGTATACACTTTCTATCAGTTCTGCATCCGATTCCTATACCACAACTGTTGATGTGCCTGAGGTTAATTTGATAAAACCTATTTACAGCTGGCAGATCAAAAATCAGCTTTGCGAAACGCTGGGTGAAATTACTTTTAGCTCGCCCGACCAGAACAGTGGTTACCAGATCAAGTTTGATGGAAAGGTATATCCACTTAATAGTACTATATCTAATTTATTAAGTGGAAAATCCAATCACTTTGAAATTGTAAATAAGTATGGATGCAAAGTTGATGAACGGGATATTGTTGTTGGGCGGGATAAATGTAAAATCCAATTTGATCAGGTTGATGTAGTACAACAGTGTGATGCTTTTCATCAGGGTATTATCAATGTTTTAACAAAAACACACACTGCAGCCTATACCTACACGATAAATAATACAATTAGTAATTCTACCGGGATATTTAAAAATTTAGCTTCCGGCACTTACACCCTTAAAATTAATTCGGATGAAGATGAATTTGAAACTACTGTAATTGTGCCTGATTATAAACAGTTACAGCCAAACTTTTCTTTTACCAAAGTAAATCCAGCTTGCGCGAGTAAGGGAGCTATACAATTTAATTCTTTCACAGGTAGTGCTAATTATAGAATCAAACTCAAAACTGATATTTTACCCTACGATCATAAATTTACTAACCTGGAGGTGGGGAACTATCATTTTACTGTGCTGAATAAAGAGAACTGCCTAATTGATGAGTATGATGTAGAATTGGTTTATGAGCCTTGTCCAATCGTAATCAATAATATCGAAATCCTTCAGGAATGCAATGTTTTGGGAAAAGCGTTTATCAAAATTAATTGTCCACCAATTCCAGAAACGTATACGTTTACCCTTGATAATTCTGTATCCAATAGCACTGGTGTGTTTAATATGCTTAGCCCCGGAAATTATATCGTTGAGGTAAAAGCATCGGGCGGGGCAGCCTCAGTTAGCAGAACGATTATAGTGCCCGATTATTCTTTAACCAAACCTGTTACAAAAATTAATGCCAAAAATCCTGCCTGCGACATGAAGGGAGAGATATCATTTTCTATAGGCACAAATTCTGCTGATTATAATGTAAAATATAAGGGAATGGTTTATCCGGGCAACCACGTTTTTTCAGGTTTGATTGAAGGAGATTACCCTTTCACAATTTTAAAACTCGATGGCTGTATTGTTGATGAAGTAAATAAAACGCTGGTTTATGAACCCTGCCCAATCGTAATCAATAATATTGAAATCATGGCTGAATGTAACGTCTTGGGGAAAGGATTTATAAAAGTGAATTGTCCGCCAATTCCAGAAACTTATACATTTACCCTTGATAATTCAATATCAAATAATACCGGTGTTTTTAATATGCTTAGTCCGGGGAGCTACGACATTGAAGTAAAAGCATCTGGTGGTGCACCAGCAGAATATCGAACTGTTGTGGTTCCAGATTATTCATTAACCAAACCCCATTCGATTGTTAATGCTAAAAATCCTGTTTGTGATTTAACTGGGGAAATCTCATTTTCTATTGGTAACCGTTCAGCAGATTATAATATTAGGTATAATGGAGTAGTCTATCCAGGTAATTACGTTTTTTCGGGATTGTTTGAAGGGAATTATACTTTTTCTATTCTGAAACCAAATGGCTGTATTGTTGATGAATTTAGTGTTTCCTTAGAAACAGAAGCCTGTAATGATATCTCATTCCCTACTGCTTTTAGCCCAAATTCTGACAATGTGAACGATAGCTTTAAAGCAAAAGAAGGAAGTAGGGCTTTTAATTTTCAGATGCAAATTTTTGACAGGAGAGGAGTAATTATCTTTTCTTCAAATAAATTATATGATGCCTGGAATGGGGATTACAAAGGACAGCTGGTTCCTGTTGGGGTTTATTTTTGGATTGCATCTTTTACTACTCAGGAGAACAAAAAGATAATTAAAAAGGGATCGGTTACTTTAATTCGATAGCTCGTTAATTGTGTTGATTAATTATTTAAGCGAGTAATTGTTAAGATGTTGGACGTGCTGTCAAATGTTACTATCTGACTGGTAATCAGGTTGTAATTGGTTATAATTGTTTGCCGCGAATTTTGGTGTAATTTCTAGATAGCAGATCAGTCTTCTGTCAGATAGTAATATCTGACAGCACAAATAATACAGGCCATGGATATTTTTTTTATTTCACTTTAAAGTTGAACATTACAATCCCCGTTTGTACATCTGGTGCTGATTCCAATTTGTTTAAACTTGCGCCTAATACAGCCTGTTCACATTTCCGCCAAAGTGCTAAATCAGATAAGGTAGTGCCTTTTGCACCTGCACGGGCCTGAACCACTTTACCATTTTTATCAACCCGGATTTGAACGGCAATTTTTCCCGCACTTTGCCCGTCATCCTGTATCCTTGGAATATCGATGAATTTTCTGCTAGCCAATGATAACTGTACATTGCCATTTCCAGAACCACCTTCTCCATAATTAGACGCCAATGGATCGCCATCTTTATCACCCTGGTTTCCTGGTGTTTTTCCAGTTCCATCTCCCTGCCCTTGGCCTGTATTCTTTTTGCCTTTGTAAAGCGCATTTTGGTTAATCACCGGTTTAGATGGCTTATCTTCAGTTACCGGAGTTGGTGCCGCAGTAGTCGGTTTTGTAGGTTTGGTATTTACGGCAATGGCATCTTCCGTATTTTGTGTCTGAATTTCCTTTTCAGTATTTTCTGTAGAGGTGGTTGGGGTTACTTTTTCTTCCGGCGTTACCTTATCAGGCGCTTTGCCATTGGCATTTGGATCTGCCGACGGTTCTTCAATACTGGTATAATCATCGCCCATTCCTTCTGCAGAAGTTCCATAATTTACAACCATACCACCCATACCCACTTCTTCAGGTGGCTGGAACGAGCCAATCACGATGAAAAAGCTGATTAACAATAAAAAGCCCATAATTCCGCTTGCTATGGCAATGGCCTTAGGGTAATTGTTTTCCTCGTTAGGTACGTTTTGTGCTTTGTAGTTCATTATTTTTTAGGCTCAACGGCTACAACAAGTTTTAATTTTAATTTATTGGCAATATCGTTTACTACAAATCCATCCTGATAAGTCACGTTACGCGATACATATAAAAGAATGGTCATATCTGGTGCCAATTTTTGGTATGATGCCAGTGTTGGCTCTAATTCTTCAATGCTAACGGGTTTCTTTTCAACGAAATATTTTAAATTTTCGTCTATCGTAACGGTAACTGCTTTTTTGGCGGTAGATTGCTGTCCGCTAGATGATTGCGGCAATAATAACTTAACCACGGTTGGATTTACCACGGCAGAGGCCAATAAGAAAAACAACATCAGGAAGAACATAATATCGTTCAACGCTGAAGTATGTACTTCTACCGATCCTTTTGTTCTTTTGCGTAAATTCATTATTTGCCTGGTTCTTCTAGTAAATCAATAAAATCAATTGCATCGGTTTCCATTTTAAGAATGATTTTTTCAACCATAATGTTTAAAATGTGATACAGTACGTAAGCAATAATACCGATAATCAATCCGGTTGCAGAAGTAATCATTTTGGTATATAAACCACCAGAAATGGTACCGATTTCAATCGCACCTTTTATTGATACCTGGTGGAAAATGGTAATTACCCCCACAATTGTACCGACGAAACCAAGCATTGGTGCAATACCTGCAACAATACCCAATATACTGATGTTCTTCTCTAATTTGGAAACCTCTAATTTACCAACATTTTCAATCGCACCTTCAATGTCTTTAATCGGGCGACCAATGCGTTTTAAGCCTTTTTGCAACATGCGCGAAAGGGGAGAATTATTATTTCTTAAAAGCGACATTGCACCCTCTAAATTTCCCGATTGGATATAAGACCTGATCTGACCCATTAGGTTCGATTCGTCTTTAGTTGCTTTTTTAATGGTTAAATAACGTTCGAAGAAAATAACTAAGGCTAACAAAGCTAAAAAAGCCAATGGAACCATTACCCAGCCGCCTTTAAAAAGCAGATCGATAAAATGTAGTTCTGGCTGTGGTTGTGTTACTGCTTGGTTAACCGCATTTGCTGTGTCTTGTAATGCTTGTGTGGTGTCCTGAATTAATAAAGTTATCATTATGGTTGTGTGTTGTTAAATATTTGTTGTACGTAAAACCCTTTTCCTTTTAGTTTTTTCTGTAAAATATCTTTCTGCTCCTCAGCCTCTTTTTGTGTTTTAAAACTCGCAATGCTTACTTTTTTCCATGGGCCTGCCATATTTGCAATTTTAGCATTTAAACCTCGGGCTTTAACTATGGCAATATATTTTTCGGCTCCTGCAACGGTTTTATAAGATGCAGCAATAACATCAAACGTAGAAGGACCAGTGTTTGGTACAACTTTATTTTCTTTTGGTGTTTCGGTAGCTGGCTTAACTACAGGTTTTACCTCTACTTTTTTGGCTGTATCTGCTTTTTTCTGAACCTGGTTAGCTTTTAAAATACTATCTGTTTTGGCTATTGAATCCTGTTTTGCTTTTAGGGTATCAACAACAACCTTTGGCGAATCAATAATTACTTGTGCTGGCTTTACCGCTTCGGTTGTTTCACCTGTAAATAATTCTGGTTTAACCAAATAGGTTATTGCTGCAATAACAACCAAAGCTAACACTGCAATGGTAATCATCAACCAGGTAGACATACCTTGTCGCGTTTCGTCTCCATGTTCAATCGGATCGTGACCAAAACGGTTAGGATGCTCCGCATGTTGTTCTTTTATAAAGGCCGGAGCTTCAATTACAGGCTCTTCTTTTTTAGCTTCGTCTTCTAAATTGATATATGTTTTAGCTTCTTCCGTTTCCGACCTAAGAGAAAAACGACTTGAAGGCTCATTTGGTAGAATAACTGTTTCTGGTACCGCTATTGTATTGGCTTCTTCAGGCGTTGAGGTATTTTCTGTAGCAATTATTTCATCTTGAACATCGTCAGATTCAGGTGTCTCAATTGTCTGGTTTTCGGTAGCAATATTTTCTACTTCCGATTCTGGAGTATGACCGAAACGGTCTGGATGCTCTTCGTGCTGCGCTACAATTGATTCGGGAACTTCCACTGCTTCAGGTTCGGCATTAGTATTTTCTACCTCTTCTTCAGGTCTATTTTCAATTGTATCTGCTTCGTTTTGCACCTCATCAGATTCAGGCGTTTCAATCGCATGTTGCTCCGCGGCGATATTTTCTACCTCCGATTCTGGTGTATGGCCAAAACGGTTTGGATGTTCTTCGTGCTGTTCTTTAATAAATTCTGGCGCTTCAACAATTTCTTCTGTAGGATTTTCTGAATGTTTTAAGGTGTTTTTAAGATCATCTTTAACTTCATCCAGTTCTACATTTTCGATTACCGGAGCCTGGTATGATTTATTCTCAAATGGTGATGGTACCACTGGTGCTTCAGCAATTTCGTCGTAAACGTCTTCCTCTTGTTGAGGTGAATCAGTTTTTGTTTCCTCAATTGCGGTTTCTGCCAATGACGGAAGCCCATAAAATTCAGAACCATAGTTTATATTTTTAACCGGTTCGAAACCTAATCCTTGTTCGGTAAAAAATAAGCGGCCAGTATTTTGAAGTTCGGCCTCATGATCTAATTCTAGTTTTTGATTTACTTCTTCAACAAACTGGGCAATGTGATTACGGGCATCTTCTGAGGTGCTGTTTGTTTTAGCTGAAATGAAATTGGCTAAAGCGTCTTCTTCTGTTACTTCTGCTGAAAATTGCAGCGTATATCCGGGAGGCAAAAACGTTTGTTTTTCCTTATCGTATCTTCCCGGGTATTTCTTTTTATAAAAGGTGCCCAAGCCGGTAATACCAACTTCTTTGCGTTGCTGCAAGAGTTCTAATAGGTATGATAAGATATCCATTCGGGTAAAATTAAGCGTTTAAAATTAAAAATTATATTCTACCTTCAAATAGTGCCTATGGGTGCTATTACACATCCTATTCCAAAAAGGGGACAAAAACGAGTACAGTTTTGTTGTTTTAATCATGAAAAATCACTTTTTTTTAACCTAAATCTGTATTCGTGCAAAGATAACGGTTACAAAGATAGAAATGGTATGCTAGTAAGCAAATCGCTAAATTGATATAATATCGAATTTGAAGCTAAAGCCTAAGCTATAGAAACGCTTTACCATAGAAAAGCGTATGTAGAAACGATGGGGGAAAATTTAAAAGAGGCTGTATCATAATGTTAAAATCGATTTGTCCTTCGATAAATTCTCCGAAGGAGTCCCTCGGACAGGATGACAATTCGATATTTATGATACAACCTCTTAGGTTTTCCAGTAATTTAACTGTTTTGAAGAGGGCCTATAAACAAGGAACGGTGGTAGACCAATCGGTGCTCTCCATGTTAAGCAAGCTTGCGGTGTGGCCATGTCCGGTTGCATCTGCAATGGTGGTTCCAGTGCCTTCGTCGAATTTCCAATAGGCCTCTAAGTTGGTACTTGTTGCACTTACACTGCATTTATTGGCCGAAATTGTCGACTGTGCCAATGCCGATTTCCAAACCCGTATTTCATCAAACTGACCGTTAAAACCTCTATTGGCGTCCCAGCTTCTCGAAATCTGGAATGTGCCGTTAGCAGCAATAGTACCAGTTGCGCTCATACTGGCATCTAAAGTACCATTGATGTAGATTTTCATGGTCGACCCATCGTATGTTGCTGCAATATGATACCAGGTATTGGCACTTAGCGCTGTAGCAGAATTTAGCTTTTTAGGTGTTGCACCACTTGTGTTCAATACAAACTGTACTTTATTATTGGCTAAGGAAGCATCGCCTAAACGGAGCAGAGCCACATTGGCATCGCTCACTTCTATACCCATAATGGTGGAAATATTTGGAGCGGTAGCTTTAAAGGCAGCTGGTTTAACCCATGCTTCATAAGTTAAACTGGTGCCTGCAAGATTGAAGGTATTCGAATTTAAGTATTCATTGGTACCGTCGAAAACCAATGAACGATTTCCCGCTGGTGGTGTACCTCCAGTGCCATCAATACAGTTTGGTTTTACAGCAGTTGCCGATCCATAAAGTACGTTAGACATGGCCGATAATTTAGTTTGTGAGTTGTTGGCCACATTATAAACCATGGCGCTGGCCAAACCATTATTTTTCACATAAGTGGCTACCGCTGCCTGGTCGCTATTGCCTAAATCTGTCCCTAAACCTAATTTACTTTTAGGTACACCAGCATTGATGTAAGGCTGTAAACGACCAGCATAATTTGTGGAGAAGTAAGTTTGCTCAAATACATAATCTAAAATATCGCCCAGTTTTTGGTTGTTATAAGTAGAAGTAAAATAATTGGCCTGATTAAATGCAGCCATGGTGATGAGTTTATCGGCACCCATACGCGCCCTAAGTGCTGCTGCTGCAAGCACCAGCGAACCATCATTGGCCGTACAGGCAGAATACTCGTCATCAATGTCAATTCCATCTAAACCGTATTGTTGTACAGCGTTGGCACATTGAATGGCAAAGGCATCGGCCTGGGCATAAGTGGTAAAACAACCCCAGCCTGCATCCTGATGGTTTCCAAGTACATCGAGCACTACTTTGATACCTAATGATTTAAGGTAAGCTACCTTGCCCGAATTTAAGGTTTCCTGCACCTGTGGATTGAAGTAGAGCGTAGGTGTGCCATTTACCGAATTGATATTGGCAGCGAAAATAACAGAAACACCAAATAACTGAGTGGCAGAAGTTCCATAGGTATAACAGCCCGGATTTACAAAATTGTTGCTGTTTACCTCTACATAGGCGGTCATGAATGGAGCAGTTAGGGCCAGCGCAGCGGCATTGGTAGCGGCTCTGGCTGTACTTTTGGTGTTTAATTGGTTGTCTTCTTTTTCAGAATTGGCTTTTTTACAAGCGTACAACAGGGCGAAAGCTGTTAACAGCAATACGCCGAAAACGGTTAGTTTTCTCATAGGTTTAAAAATTTTGGTTAGAAATTGGTTTAATATAAAAAAGGTAGGATAACTAACGTCACCCTACCTGGTAAATTTGTGTGTTAAAAATTTGATTTATCTACATCCCACCATAATCTGGTACCGCCATTGTCTGGTCCGCCTAAAAGGCCAACCGCTTTAACAACCTCGGCACTGTTACCGTTTCCATATTCAGTTGATGGGAAAGGTAATCTTCTGATCTGGGTTTGGGTATTGATACTTCCTGCACTGTTATTATTGGCTACTGCAAATAATTTAGGGTAACCTGTACGTCTGTATTCACTCCAGGCTTCCTGTCCGTCAGGAAAAATTGCCAGCCATTTTTGTGTAATAATGCGCTCTAATTTTTGTTCATTGGTAGATGTAGGGTCCCATTTTACGGTTATTGTACTTACGGCTGCAGCATTGTTTGCCGCATTTTTTGGATCTACATAGGCTGTAGGCTTACTGGTTGCATCTGATAAATAACTTCCTGTAGCTACGCTCCATTGCTGTAATGAGGTGGTAATTCCGGTTTCATAGTTGGTTTGTGCATCTCCGGCACCTGTCCAGCCACGTAATGCGGCCTCAGCTTTTAAAAACCAAACTTCAGCGGCAGTCATTAAAATTTGTGGTGCTTTTTGTCCGATTGGTGATTTTACATTATCAGTAGCGTTTAAGGTAGAATAAGTTTTATAACCTGCTTTACCCAAACCATTAAATGAGGTATTTGCACCCGATCTGATTCCTACATATTGACCCGTAAATAAAGGATCGGTAGCAGGTCTGGCATAAATCGGTAAGCGCGGATCGTTATAACCCACCAAATATGTTTGCAAAGCCGCACCTAAAGCATTATCACCATCGTAAGCAACGGTAACCACCCATAAATCGTTATCTCTTGTGCCCGACTGTGCTACTGCTGCATTATCTGCTGCAGTGGTTAATAAACCGCCTGGTGCACCTAAGGCTTTTTCAGCCTGAAGTTTTGCTGTAGCCGCATCGGCCTTTACAATACGCGTAGCTAAACGTAAACGTAAAGAGTTCGCTAATTTTAACCATTTAACCGGATCACCAGCATAGATTAAATCGCCTTTATCAAAAAAAGACGTTTTACCAGGATTGGCAGCAATATAGGCCTGTAAGTTATTGGCTGCTGTATCGATCTGTTTAAAAAAGGCATTATAAACCGTTTTCTGATCTTCATAAGGTGTAGATACCAAAGAGGAACCTGCCGTAGTATAAGGAATCGGGCCAAATTTATCTGTTACCCTGCTCATAGCCATTACCTGAACCAAAAGGGCAATTCCCCAGGCTTCCGGCGATTTGGTTTTCACCTCACTCTGGCCGATTTTAGAAATCGGTGCCATTACATAATTGTATTGGTCGTTAAAACCAGCACTGTTCCAGCCATCATTTAGCGAATAATTCATATTGTTGATCCCGCCACCAAAAGGTGTAGGTGCCATCATGTAACCACTAAAAGCATCGGCACTGAGGTTTTGTGCAATCTGATAGTTGTGGAAAATTTCCTGCTCAATTGGGCCAATTGCCGATTTTAAAAGCGCAGTAGTCTGCTCAGGTGAAAGGGCAGTTGGGTTGGTGTTAAAATCTTCAAAGTTTTTTGTACATCCAAAATTTAGCGCCATCAAAGATGCAAGCAAAACAGCAGACAATCCTTTAATCCTGTTATTCGAGGATTTATGATATATAGTTTTCATGTTGTTTTTTGAATAGAATTAAAATGATAAATTTAGATTGAAGCCTAAACTGCGTGTTGCAGGTTGGTTAAAAACATCTACACCAGATAAACCGTTCCCGGTAGACATCGTGATTTCCGGATCGAAAGGAGCCTTTTTATAGAAATAAAACAGGTTTCTGCCGGTAACCGAAAATTTAACACTTTTAAATGCTTTACCAGTTAACGGAAGGGTATAACCTAAAGCAGCTTCTCTTAAACGTACTACAGTAGCGCTATAAATATATTCGCCTGATACGCCCGATCTGCCACCAACAAATGAATAGTATGCTTGTGGGTTAACCGTTGTTGATACTGCATTACCTTTTGTATCTACACCATCAATTTTAACGCCGCCCTGCGCCCTGGCATTACCTGTTGCTTCAGATACACCTGCTTCGTCCATTAAAGCTTCCGTAAGCGATAATACCTGACCGCCAAATTTACCGTCGACCAAGAAGCTTAAGCTAAAATCTTTGTAATTGAAACTGTTGTTCCATCCCAATTGGAATTTTGGATTAGGATTGCCTACATAGTTAAATTCTTTACTTTTTAGCGGTGTATATGGCGAAGCTGTTGTTCCGTCTCCACCTAATATGATGCGGTTTTGTGCATCTCTTTGTAAAGTATAGCTATAAATATCGCCATAAGAACCACCCACTTTTAACCTCGAAATATAAGAAGTATTGCCAGCCCCTGTTAAATCTACACTGTTAATTTTATCGGCAGAAGCGATATCGATGATTTTATTTCTGTTTAACGAACCGTTTATTGAAGTGTTCCAGTTCAGTCCGTCGCCTTTAATAACATCAGCACCTAAAATAAACTGGAAACCTTTGTTCTCTACATTACCTGCATTCAGATATCCTGTTGATACCAATGAAGAAGGAGGTGCAACTACAGGGATATACTGGTTTTTGGTATTGGTTTTATAATAGGTAAAGCTGAAATTGATTCTGTTTGATAGAAAACGTAAATCGGTACCTACCTCGAACGATTTTGTTCTTTCAGGTTTTAACTCTCTGAAAGCAGCATTGGTGTTGAAATTTAATGCACCGTCTGATTTTAAGGTATTTTGAATAAAAGTAAGATAAGGTGGTACGGTATTTCCAACTTCTGCATAAGTTCCTCTTAATTTGGCATAGGTAATGGCCTCAGGAAGTTTGAACATCTGCGAAACAATAAATGATAAACCAACTGAAGGATAGAAATAAGAATCGTTAGGTGTATATGATAAGTTAGAAGACCAATCGTTTCTGCCTGTTACGGTTAAGAAAGCCCAGTCTTTATATGAAATATTGGCGTTACCAAATACGGCCTGTAGCTGGCTGTGGTTAGGAACAATAGGAACTACATTGCTTAAGGTATTTCCGCTAAAGGTACCTGGAAGGGCAACGATGGTGTTAGCAGGCGAGAAGAAATCAACCGCCGAAAGGTTGCCTGCTAAAGATAAACCTGAAGTTTTCTGGTCGTTAATACTTCCACCGATTAATCCATTCACTTTAAAATCAGAACCCGTTATTGGAACGGTAATGTTGGCAATCGCATCAACATATTTCTGAACATAGGTTTGATTGCTCTGTGCAAAATAACCTGTTCCGGTAGAGTTGAAATTGGTTGCAATACCCGAGTATCTACGGTTTTCGTAATCATCCGTGGTACGGTCCATATTTCCCCTAACCTGTACATTTAACCATGACGCAACATCATATTTAACGCTTCCGCTCAATAAGAAACGGTTACGTACAGATGTATTTGGGTTTAAATTGGTCAGCCACCATGGGTTTTGGTTAATGTCGGCCGGACCGCCTAACCAGTTTTGGCGTGCGCCACCTGTATTGCCAGCCAATAAATACTGATCTTTATATGGGGTAATGTCAACACCTCTAGGGAAAAGATACAAACCCAATAACGGATTTAAATACAAACCTAAAGAAGGGCTGTTGTTGATGCGTTGATTGATGTAGTTTACACTTCCGTCTACCGTTAATTTATTGTTGAAAAACTTAGCCGTTTCGCGCAGGTTTAAGTTGTTCCGGTTTAACTTATTGCCAGGTTGAATACCGCTGGCATAGGTGTTTGAATAGGAAAAATAGGTTTGAGCTATTTCAGATCCGCCCGAAAGATTTATCGCATTCGAGGTATTAATCCCCGTTTTGAAAAAATCTTTTAGATTATCTGTCGTATTGCCGATTCCACCGCCCCAGCTATCTCTCGTTGTAGTAGATGCAGGTCCGTAACTGTTCTGGAACTTTGGTTCGTAAGCGATATTATCAATGGTTACACCTGATGAGAAACCAATTTCGGCTTTACCTGCTTTACCCTGTTTGGTGGTAATTAAAATCACACCATTCTGTGCCTGGCTACCATAAAGGGCTGCGGCTGATGCACCTTCTAAAACAGTAATGCTTGCAATATCATCGGGGTTAAGGTTAGAAATACCATCGCCACCGTCCTGACCGCCACCAAATACACTGTTCTGCTGGCCATTGGCATTACCATTATTACTGATGGGTACTCCATCTATTACATATAAAGGCTGATTGTTACCGCTTACCGAACGGCTCCCTCTCAAAATTACCTTTGCCGAACCACCAACACCTGAAGCACTTGGGCTAATGGTTAAACCGGCAACTTTACCGTTGAGAGAGTTCATTAAATTGGGACTTTTTACCTTTGATAGTTCATCGCCCGATACCTGTTGTGTATTATAGGTTAAAGATTTTTCCGATCTTTTTACCCCTAAGGCTGTTACCACTACGGTTTCTAGATTTTTAGAATCAGGGGTTAAAGTTATATCAATGGTGTTTTGCGTACCAACGGTAACTTCTTTGCTTTGGTAACCGATAAACGAGAATACCAAAACATCACCCGTTTTAGCTGTTATGCTATATTGGCCTGAAGTATTGGTTTGGGTGCCGCCCTGTGCACCCTTTATCGTAATGGTTACACCCGGTAAGGTAGCGCCGGTTTCATCTTTTACGGTTCCTTTAATCACATCCTGATAAACAGCGTGGAAAGAAACAGCACGATTAAAATGTTCGATTGGTGCAGCTGCATACAAGCCTGTTGATGCATAGAGCAATAAGCAGGTGAGCTGTAAAGATTTTTTCATATTCATTATGAATAATTTTGAATAAGTATTTGGTTAATTGTTTGCCGCCTTAAGGATTCCATCCAGGCTGTTTTATAGATAAGAGTATTTTGCTTACACAAATTGCCTACAAGAAAATTGATTTTTTTTTGTTAGATTTTTTCGATCTTTTTAAAGGTCTGTGTAGCCCAGCAACCTGCGGCCCCTACAAGGGCCGCATCTTCATTCAATTTCGAAATATGTATTGGAGAAGTAATGCCCTGTGAATGGAGGTATTTAATTACATTGGGCACAAAACGATCGGAAGCGTTGGCAATATTACCACCGATTACAATGGCTTCAGCCACATTATCCTGTTGAAATTTTTTGAGGAAAAGCCCAAGGTTATGGCTAAACTCAGCAAATATTTTCCGTACTGTCTGGTTCTCATCATAAAGCATAGTCAATTCGCGAACATTTAGGATGTTTAACCCCGTGAGTTCATAATAACGTTTTAAAAACCATCGCGTGGAAAGATAATCTTCTGTTATGCCAGCTAAAAAAGGAGCACACCATAAATTGGCATCGTCAACTTTTCCATCATGATAAACCGCACTTCCTAAACCTGTTCCCAATGTAATACCAATCAGGTGCTGATAGGCACTTGCCTCACCTGCAAACACTTCTCCAGCCAAAAAACAAGCAGCGTCGTTGCTCATTAAAATCTGATCGCGGTCGATCTGCAGTTCACTGGCCAGCATATCTTTTACGTTTAGGCCATAAAAAGCTGCGTATTTATCATTGCCCGCGATATAGGAGATACCGTTATCATAATCGAAAGGGCCTGGCATTGCAATACCCAAACGGCCAATTTGGATATCAACCTTTCGATATGCTGCTGTAATTGCATTGCACCAGGTGTGGATAATCTGTTCTGTTGAACCGTGAGAGTCGACACGTTCGCGCGTATAGGAATTTTTAAGAATGTTCCGCTGCTGCATATCGAGTACGGCAGCCGTAATGTGCGAACCCCCGATATCAATGCCCATTACATATTTGTTTTTATTCATCGTTTTCTGCTTCAATAGATATATAAATGGCTTGCGCCTTATTATGGCACCGAATGAAGAGTCCTTTTTTTGTTAAATTGCCTACAGCGGGAAGATTTTTTTATGAAATATTTTTTATTACCTTACATTTGATTCACCAAACTAACCAAGTTGAAAGCAGCTAAGCCAGATCTAGTCGTTTTATGGAATAAGATTTGTCTCGAGGATGACATAAAATCTTTTGAGCAACTTTACCGCTTTCTGTACAGTAGGTTAATCAAATTTTCTATTTACTATGTGGTTGATAAACAGGCTGCAGAAGACCTGGTTACCGAGGTGTTTGTTAAATGTTGGGAAAACCGCGCAACAAGTACCCATGTATTAAATCCCGAAAGTTATTTTTTTATCGCGGTAAAAAATCAATCACTTAAATACCTTAAAAAAAATTCTTCAATTACGTTTATCGATTTAGTTGACGCTGAAGAGAATATTTCGGTAACAGCACAAACGCCAGACTATATTTTGGAAACCAAAGAACTGCACCGGCAACTTGACTTTGCCATTGCTGGTTTGGCGCCTCAGGCAGCTACTGTTTTTAGATTGATTAAAGAAAGTGGAATGAAATATAAGGAAGTGGCAGAACTGCTGAACATTTCGCCCCGAACGGTGCAGACCCAATTGTTCAGGGCCATTGCAAAACTCCGCTTAATATTACAGCCCTTACAAGACAAAGGACCGGATGAAAAAAAATTTGGAAAAATGATCTCTCTGATTATCTTAGTGGGTACTTTATCTTTTTTTTATTTCTTGTAGGCAATTTTAACAGAAAAAGGAACATACAATAAAGGGCGGAAAAAAAATGACAGATCAAAGATTTACAGAATTGCTTGGAAAACAATTGGCTGGTGAAATTTCGCCGGATGAATCTGTTGAACTGAAATCGATTTTAGCCGATAACGAAGCGCTTAGAACAGAATATAAACAGCTACAAACTTATTTTGAATCTGAAACCGTTGAGGATGAAAATATTGATCAGGTTTTTGATCGGATCAAAGCTCAAATTACCGTTCCTGGAGCGTCTGGTTTTACGGTGGCCAAAAATAAATCTTACAGCATCTGGTTAAAAGTTGCTGCGGTTATCGCTATTGTTATTGCAGGTACATTGATATACAATAGAGCGGTAATTTTCTTCAATAAAACAAATCAGTTGGTATTAACTCAGGCGTTAACCAAAGCCGCAGAGGTGAAAACCATTGTACTGGCCGACGGCTCTACCGTGAAAATGAATTCGGGGAGTAGTTTGAAATACCCTGAACATTTTAGTGGCGATACCAGAAATGTTTACCTATCGGGTGAAGCCTTTTTTGAAGTGAAAAAAGATGCACAACACCCCTTTATTGTACACACGGAGCAATTGGCCGTAAAAGTGCTGGGCACAGCGTTTGACGTTAAGGCCTACCAAAACGATGCTTTTACCGAAACTACCTTAATCAGGGGAAGTGTTGCTATCTCGCTTAACAATAATACCAGGCAAACTTTTATCTTAAAGCCAAACGATAAATTTACACTTGTTGGTGGTAAACCAAATTTGAGCCAGCTCACCTATTTTACCGGAACAGGGAACGACAAAGTAATGGAAACCGCATGGACAAACCACGAACTCATTTATAAAAACAACCGTTTTGATGAAATTGCCAGGCTTTTTGAGCGATGGTACGATGTTAAAATAACCTTTAAAGAAGCTGATCTTAAAACAGTGAAATTTACCGGGCATGTAGATAAAGAAACCATCACCGAAGCTTTAAATGTGCTAAAACTGATCGAAAATTTCAATTATTCGATAAAGGGGAAAAATGTCTATATCTACCGTTAGCACAAACAGTTAAGCAATGTATATTTGTAGCCATGAATTGTGCGCAGAGAATCATATTGTTAATTGGATTGATTTTTCCGCTATGTGCCAATGCGCAAACTAAAGTAACCTTAAATTTTAACGGAGCAAATTTTGAGCAGGTTGTAGAAGCTATACAACAACAAACTGTTTATCATTTCGCGTACAGTGAATCTAAAATTCCTAAACATCAGGTATCCATCAAGGTAGAAGAAGAGGAGGCCATAAAGGTGATTGATCAATTGCTGCGCAATAGCGATTATACCTATTCTCTTTTGCCTAATAATTTAATCGTAATCAGAAAAAATACCGAAGGAAAAATGGGTTCTGATAGTGTCCGTTTTTTAAAAGAGGTGGTAATTACGGCTTTGGGTATCGAAAAAGACAACCAGAAAGTTGGCTATGCTTTAACTACCATTAAAGGTTCTTCCATCGCCAAGGCAAGAGAAAGTAATATGATTATGGCGCTACAGGGTAGGGTAGCGGGTCTTAACATTGCAGGTGTAAACGGTGGCCCGGGATCTGCGGCACGCGTACTCATCCGTGGTGTTTCTAGTATGACTGCTGCCTCTCCGTTATTTATCGTAAATGGTGTCCCCATTGATAACAGCATTCGTGGAAGTGCAAATGAATATGGCGGGGCCGATTATGGCGATGGGATCAGCAATATCAATCCAGATGATATTGAAACCATTACGATATTAAAAGGTTCGGCTGCTTCGGCTTTATATGGCGCCAGGGCTGCAAATGGCGTAATCCTCATTAACCTCAAAAGCGGAGGGGAGAATACCAAAGCCAAATTCGAATACAATACTAACCTGGCTTTCGATGTGCCGGTTAATTCTACCGATTTTCAATATTTATACGGTCAGGGTACACAAAATAAACGTCCTGCCGATCTCTACAATGCAATTACCACGGGGTTGTTGAGCTGGGGAGAACTTATGGACGGTAAATTAAGCCCCCAGATAGATGGCTCTATGCGGCCTTATGCTCCTGTTAAAAATAACATCCAGACTTTTTACCGGATTGCTCCGGCCTTTATTAATACCCTTTCATTGGTTGGTGGAAATACCAATAATAACTATCGTGTTTCAGTTTCCAATTTAGATTACAATTCTGTTTTAAGCAATGGAGCCTTAAACCGGAAAACGTTAAATTTTTATGGTACAGTGGCGCTAAGTTCTAAAATATTGTTAAGTTTCACTGGGAATTACATTTACGAAAGAAACAAAAACAAAAGTTACCTCAGCGATGGCCCTTTAAATCCAAATTATGGCATTTCAGCTTTGGCCACCAGTTTAGATCAATCGATCTTAGCTCCTGGTTTTGATGCCGGAACAGGCTTTGAAACGCGGTGGAATGCGGATGAATATAAAACCAATCCTTATTTTTTAATGAACAAACAGGCCGATTATGCCAATAGAAACCGTTACATCACATCAGCCGTATTAAAATATAAGCTGGCCAGCTGGGCATCACTGCAAGGCAGAATTGGCTACGATTCTAGTAAAGATGAAGTAGTAAGTATTTTGCCCACTGGAACTGCTTTTTCTATCAACCGGCAGGGCGGTATAAATGCCTATGATAAAAACCATACTGCAGAACTCAATAGTGATATTTTGTTCAGTGCAACCAGAAACCTGAGCGATAAACTGAACCTCGAATTTTCAATGGGCGCAAATTACCGCGAAAGGAAGGGCAATACCGAAAAACTGAAAGGATCGCAGTTTAAAGTGCCGTATCTGTATGTGCCAGAGAATCTGATTACCAGTACCAAAACATTGGCCATATCCAGAATTGTAACCGAATCGGCTTATTATACTGCCGATCTCAGCTATCAGCGTTATCTTAACTTCTCTGTTACCGGGCGTTACGATATCTATTCTACCTTGCCTGCTAACAACCGGGGCATATTTGTACCTGGGGTATCAGGCAGTTTTATTTTTTCAGATCTGCTGAATTTGAAAGCCCTCGATTTTGGTAAATTGCGGTTGGATTTTGCCAAAACCAGTGGCGAACCCATCGTCCCGTACACCACGCAGATCTATTATACGGTAGATAATCAGGTAAACGGTGTGCCAGTAGGTGGTTTTTCAGGAGATTTACCCAACTACAATTTAAAACCGTTTACCCTAAATGAAATAGAGGCCGGTCTAGACCTTAAATTTTTCAATAGCCGTTTGGATATCGATTTTACCTATTTCAACCGCATTACACACAACGAAATTATTAATGCAAAACAATCGGTTACCACAGGTTTTACCTCTGCCTATGTTAACCTTGGCGAAACCCGGAATGCAGGGATAGAACTTGCTTTAGGCTACACACCCTTGCTTACTACAAAGGGCAAATGGCAGATTAACTTTAACATGACTAAGGTAAAGAATACCTTGCTTTCTATCGATGGCAACAGTAATTATACGCTTACGGGCACCTATCGGCCATTAAATGCCAATACGGCACTGGTGGTAGGCAAACCGATTACGCAGATTATGGCCTATGATTATCTGCGGGATGCTAATGGAAACATCATTATCGGATCGGATGGCATACCTAAACGGGGTAATTTTATTCCAATGGGTGGCACCATGCCTACTTTATACGGCGGGATAACCAACAGTTTTAACTATAGACAGTTTAGTTTTTCCTTTTTGATCGATTATCGCTTTGGCAATAAAATCCTATCCGCAACAGAATATTACAGTTATGTGCTTGGTTTAAATAAAGCCACCTTAATCGGTAGAGAAACAGGTATTGTTGCCGATGGGGTATTGGAAAATGGGCAAAAAAATGCCATTAACGTTCCCGCTTATGCCTATTACCCTGAACTAGCCACCAATATTTCTACATTATCGGTACTCAATGGCAGTTTTGTAAAGCTCAGGCAGGCCACATTAGGTTATAATTTTAACGAACATTTTTTAAAAAGAACACCTTTTAGCAGTATAGGGATAGATCTGGTTGCGCGGAACCTGTTTACCTTGCTTAAATACACTAAAAATATAGATCCTGAATCGCAGTTTTCGCCTACATTGGGTTATGCGGGGATAGAAGGGGCTTCATTGCCTGCAACACGTACATTTGGGATTAATTTTAATTTTAAATTCAAATAAAGGATGAGCCGGAACAAGTTATATTTTATGGGTATGTTCTTCCTGGTTTTGATGGGCAGTTGTTCTAAAGCGAAACTGGATGAGATTAATACCGACCCGACCAAACTCACCGAAGAAAATTACGATCCAAACAGCCTACTCGCACAGGCACAGTTAAAATATGCCAATTTAGGTTATTATCAGCTGTTGTATCAGAGTACCATGATGCAGCTACTGGCCTCTACGTATTACTATTACAACAATGGCGATAAATATATCAATGTAGGCAGTTTTACCGATTATCAGGGGCGTATTTTTGATGAAGGTTATGCCGATGCCGCTTACATCAGAGAGATGCAACGACTGGCCAGATTAAAAGATCCGGTGGCCTATAAAAACCTGATTGCGATTGGTGATGTTATGTTTGTGTTGATTTTGCAACGGATTACCGATACTTATGGCGATGTGCCCTATACGCAGGCGGTTAAAGCCATGCAAGGTATTAAATATCCGGTTTACGACCGTCAGGAAGATATTTACACCCAAATGCTGAACGATCTCGAAGCGGCTACTGCGCAACTGGATGCCGAAAAACCCGGGCCAAGCGCTGATCTTTTTTATAAAGGGGATATCGGTAAATGGAAAAAATTTGGTTATTCGTTAATGCTTAGGATTGCCATGCGGTTAACGAAAGCAGATCCAGAGAAGGCCAGAATTTGGACCGAAAAGGCTGCGGGCAAAACTTTTACCAGTATTAACGACAATGCGATTCTTTTAACCGATGCTTCCTCTTTTAACAGTCAAAATGGAACATCGCTTGCTTTAAGAACATTTTCCGACTATCTGGAAGTACGTTGGAGTAAAACCTTAATTGATCAGTTAAAAAATACCAACGACCCCAGATTGGGTGTGATAGGTGAGGTACCAAAAGACGGACTGACCAGAAATGCGGATCAGAATTTAAGCGGAAATACCGATGCAACTGTTCAGCTTGGGTTGCCAAATGGATACGATCTACAGGGTGGAAATACCGATATCAGTCATTCGCCAAACTATCCAGGCGGTACGGGTAGCGGAAGTGATTTTGCTCCGCTTGGAAAATATTCCAGACCACGCACCGCGATGTACCTTAAATTAGGCGGGCCAATTTTTATCCTGAGTTATGCTGAAATTGAATTTTTGCTTGCAGAGGCTAAAGTGAGGGGATGGAATATAAATGGAACTGCAAACCTGCACTACACCAATGGCTTAACCGGTGCAATCCAATCACTTGCGCAGCTGGATCCTTTAGCTGCGGTTGATGCCAATAAAATCACTGCATTTGTAAACCAGAATCCACTTGATGAAAGCAGTACACAAAATGCACTAAGCGCAATCAATACACAATACTGGGTAACTACAGGAACGGATTTTAATTTCATAGAAGCCTGGCTAAACTGGAAAAGGAGCGATTATCCAAAGCTTATTCCTGTAAATTACAAAGGCAACGTTACCAATGGCACTATTCCCCGCCGGATGATCTATCTTTCAACAGAGGTACTGAACAACCCTCAAAATTATAAAGATGCGGTAGCCAGGATAGCGGGAGGCGATGTGCTTACAGCTAGGGTTTGGTGGGATAAGTAATCAATTGGAGAAAACCCTATCAGTATGCATTGCTGGATAAGAGCGGGTTTTATTAGTAGAAGCAGGTTGTGTTAAAACTCGTACATATTGTTCGCCCGTAAGTTTTCGATTGCTAATTTGGCATCGGCCAGTAGCGGCTGTTGTTTTCGCGTTTCTTCTTCAATTGCGATTAAGGGCTTATGTCCGTATTGATTAAAAAATGATATGGTATGCGCTTGATAATCCCTTAAAAAATCAGTTAAGGAAGTTATATCAGCAGCTAAGCCTTCACTTTCAAAGTTAAACTGACAAGAGCTTTTGTAAGAGATAAATACGTCATCACCTTCTTCAAATGAAATGGCAACGCTGTACTTACCCGGACCAGTGTGGGTAACCACTTCTTTTTCGTTGGTACTACCTACATTATAAATAATATCGAATGAAATGTACATTATATTTAAAGCCCCTACCTTCTCGCCGGTAATTTCAAATCCGGATGAATAACCCCAATTTGTTTTGCTTTCTGCCAGATATTCATCGTTATAGATGTATTCATTTATTGTGATGGGCTGTATATTAAATATTTTCATTGGAGCGTATTTTTAAGGGTGTTAATAGTCGGTTTTTGAGGCTTATCCTCAATTTATATCGGCGAAACGCTAGTAAATCTTCTCTCAAATTTTACTAACTAGTTTCAGCGTTTTTAAGTTGTAAATTAAAATTTCGCTTTTATCCGTTTTGTCGTACTTGTTATTGTTGTTGGAGTCAGTGTGCCCTGTTACAACCATCATTCCTGTTTGTTTATTCACAACCCAGGTCCTTACGAAGAGTTTGTTATCTGTTAACTGTGTTCTTTTTTGTCCGTCAGGTGATAAGATGATAATCTGTTTTGGGTCGTTCCAGTCAATTCCCTTTTTTTCGTCAAGGTCGATCGTTTGAGCAGAAATAATAATGTGGTTAATCCCTAAATTATCAATCTTCACTTGTTCAATTTTTTCGAAATAACCATCAGCCGGGAAATCTACCTGTTTGCTTTGTCCGTTTTTAGTATTAATGAACAACAGGTATTTGTTTTTGGCATCAGCTATTTTTCCCCAATTTTCAACGCTCGCAATCACAAAATCTGTCCCTTCAAGTTCTGTTAATTTATTGAAATGAGTATAATTGTTTTTATCCTGGCCATAAGAGGTAAGGGCCATAATGGTAAAGATGGTTATGAATAGTTGCTTCATGCTTGTTTGATCTAAAATGTTTATGGTTATTTGTCTGTTTCGCTTTTCCACTCATGCTCAACGTTTGTCATAAGTAGTGCATTGTCAAAAGTCACCGATCCTGGGGGGAAAAGATCTTCGTTTTCAAAAAAACTCGATTTTACTTTCAAAACCTCAAGTGGCCTAACTTTCCAATGGTATGCTTTTAATCTCAGACCATCAAATTTGTCTTTATTTGGTGAATATCCAAGGTCGCCGTTTTCAAAAAAGTCAGATGCATTTTCTAGTGTTTTAAAAATTGATTTATTATCAAACAAAGAAGTCTCATTAGCATCAATTAATATTTCGGTATTATCTGAGCTTTTAAAGCTAATTTGATAATTTCCGTTTTCTTCTCCTACATTGAACTTTGCATGAAAGTGTTTGCCAGGAAATATTCGTCCACCAATGAGCGCATTTAATTTTAGCGAAGTATCCCGACGTGGTATATAAACTCCTGATTTTGTTACACCATCCTCGTCCCATTCAACTGCAATTCGATGCGCACCATTTTCAGAATTTACGCCCATAAAGTTTGGTAACCCTTTTGGTTTTATATTTCTTAGTCTGATTAAGCATATTCCAACAATAGCCTTTTCCATATAAACTTTTGGCCTAAAAGGAAAGGGAATCAGTTCTTTCACAATCTTTGGGTCGGCTGTGAAGTTGATTAAGATTCTTCTGTCAATATATCCGTGTATTGTTGGGATTCTCATTTCGCTTTAATTTTTCCGCTAACTGAAGTAAATATAGTCGAAATCACAATAAAATAATGTTGTTCAATTAAGAGAGTAGGTGCTAATAATTTTTTCTGGAAATAATTATCTTAAAACTGTTTTGCTAATGATCGGCCGATCTAAGCCTACAAAAAAATATGCCTTTAAGGTTAAACTTAAAGGCATATCAGATAAAAATGAATTTTACGATTTAATAGCTTAAAACGAATACGTCAATCCTCCGAAGATATTAAATCCGTTTACTTGATAGTACAAATATTTGCTGTAGTTTGTATTTAAGATGTTGTTTGCTTTTGCAAAAACGGAGAACTTTTTGTTGATCCTATAATCTGCACCAAGCCCCAAATCAACATAACCTTTTACTGTTTGAATTTCCTCTATCAACGGATTTGGGATCACATATTGTGCAGGATTAACTGGGTTGGAAATGTTTACTTTTGCTTTAATATCATCCTGGATTACAACACCAGCGTTAAAGCTTAGTTTTTTATTGTAGGTATAAACAAAGTTAGAACTTACTTTTAAACCCGGTTTAAACCAAGAGTAGGTTTCTGAAGCAGGCTTCCAATCGTCGATGTTTAATTTACCTGTCCATTTTAAGGCATCACTTACCTGAACGGAAATTTCACCTTCTAAACCTGTTAATTTCGTTTTACCGAAATCATATATCACATCAAATTTGTTAAAATCAGTATAGTTGTTGATGAACAAAGGCATATCATCAAACTGTTTTACATATACACGCGCTTTGTAACCAAAACCCGGGCCACCGGTACCTTTAATACCCGCACTGAAACTTAACTTTTCAACTGTGTTTCTAACCACGATATTGCTGTTTAACCAAGGGTTTTCATCGGTAAAGCCTTTTAATGAGTTTCTGTTTACATCGCCTTTAACTTCTCCGAAAACCTGTAAATAATCAGGAATTAAAGTGAAATCGGCAGTAACGGCAGGAAAGATTCTAGAGCTGCTATATGCGCCAAACTCCTGTACAAAATTAATCCCCGCTGTAATTTTAGCGCCTTTAACCTGTAAGCGGATGTACGGATTTAAACGCAACAGGTTATTGCCAACACTGGTTAAAGCATCTTTGCTATTACCGAATTCGGTTGATGCGGCTAAACCTAAGTTTAACGAATTAATACGTTTGTTTACGTAACCGTTTAAGCTCAGGTAGTTTTCTTTTGCGCTAAATTTATCATTCCAGATATAACCATTGGCTTTTAAAGCATAACTAAAAGCATCTTCATCTTCAGTAAAGTTTTTTACCAGCTCACCTTCCAGTTCAATGGTGGTTAAGGCCTGTTTATCAGGGTTAGGGTTTAGCGTAGGTCTGGCATCATCTATACCATAAAAGTAGGTGCCGTTGCGTTCAAAATTAATGCGGCCACTCACGGTATTTTGTTCTAAAATACTACGGCCAAAAACACTTAACTGTTGGTTACTGCTATTCTGCTTGTTCAGCTTTCCTTCCTGACTAAAATGTTTAAAGTATCCACCAACCTGTAAACCTTCATCTTTACCGGTATTGAAATAAGCTTCACCTAAAAGAGTAGCCAACGACCCGAATGCACCTTTTACGTAATTGTTAACCAATATGCTTTCTTTTTCTTCGGCTAGGGCTTGTGCCTGTAGCTTTTGGATATCACTGTTCAACTCCAGCTTTCTATCCAAAATACTGTAGTTTAATTTTGCTTTGTAAGTTTTAACATCATCTAAATTCGGGCTTCTTCTCAGCTTTACAGCCTCAGCCAAAATTGGTTTATATGGACGAACTACTTCAATTTCTTCGTTTACTACTGTTTTTTCATCGGCCTTTTTATCCTGCGCCTGAGCAGTCGTTAATCCGGCAGCTAAAAAAAACAGTGAACTATATATATATTTAATCGATTTCATAATGCTACTTCTTCTGGTTTAGTTTTTCTAGTTTTTCTTTGGCTGTAGGGATAATATCATCCTTGCCTTCGTAGTTATCAATTATACTGAGAAGTGTACTTTTTGCCTGTAAATTATCTTTCAGGGCCACATAGTTATCAGATAAAAGGATAAACGCCTTTGCTACCCAATAATCGTAAGCCGCCATGTTGTTAATCAGATCGAAACAGGTTTTAGATGAGGTTTTGAAATCACCTTTATTGTATTCCAATAAAGCTAAATTATATTTCGCTTCGGCTGCAGCAACGGTTTTTGTTTTGGCCACTACATTTTTAAACTCCTTAATTGCCGTGGTGGTATCGCCTTTTAACAAGTAAGCCTTACCAGAGAATAAACTCGAACTGTTTTTTTCTTCCTCAGAAGCTTTTTCCGATTCTCTGGTCAGCTGTGCATATTTAAGCATGTCATCAGGCATGTTTAAAGCGGTGTAAGCCTTTAACAAATTGTTGATGGCAAAACTATAGTGCGACTTGTAATCGGTTGTAGTTTCTAATCTTTTCAGGTAAACAATCGCCTCATTGTATTTCTTCTGATTTAAGAAGAGTTGAGAGATGCTTACCAAAGAACGTTCGGTATAATCGCTCGTCCAGTCGTTTAAGATAAATTCGTAATCAGGAATGGCTTCATCGGGCCTGCCCAGTTTCACCAGCGATTCTGCCCGGATAAATTTAGCCTCTTTTTCATGGTTGGCTTTAGGAAATTTATCAAAATAAGCATTTACAGCCTGGAATGCCCCGTTGGCATCGCCTTTTAAGTAGGTGTTGTTGGCTGCCGCAAAAACGATATTATCCTGTTCTGAGCCCGAGTAATTTCCGAGTGGGGTAGTAGCAGCATAAGCAATAAAACCATTTGCATCGCCACGGTCTACATAAATGTTCTTGATCGATTCCATTGCCTGTTTGGCTTCATCGGCAGTAGGGTAATCGCGGATTACCTTTTTAAACGATTCTAAAGCCGCATCGTCCTGATCCTGATTGTATTGAACCAAGCCAATGGTAACCAAAGCTTTTGCTACATAACTACTGCGTGGGTATTTAGCAACCAATTCTACCAGATCTGATTTAGATTTATCGAAATCGCCTTTGTTGAAATAGGTGTATGCGGTTTCGAAACCAGCATCATCTGCATAGTTCGAGTTTGGAAAAGCCTTCAATAAACTCTGCATGGTTGCAATTTTTGCATCGTACTGGTTTTCCAATCCCTGGATCATTCCTTTCTGGAAAGTGGCATAATCTTCTGAAGTGGTTTTGCGACTGATGATCTTGTTGTAATTCGCCATTGCATCACCATAGTTTTTGTTTACAAAATACGAATCGGCTAAACGGATGGTGGCATCATCAATCGTTTTTTGGTCTTTATCACTACCCGCAAGGAATTTTTCGAAATAAGTAGCTGCCTTGCTGTATTTTTCATCTTCGAAAGCCGCATAAGCCAAAGCATAATTCGCGAAATTGTAAACCCCGGTTTTATCTGCATCTGGCATCTTCAAGAATTTCTCGAAATTGGTAACCGCTTCACCAAACTTACGCAACTCGTACATCGATTCTGCTTTCCAGTAAGTGTTTAAAGCATTAATTTCATTGTCTTCTGGGAACTTTTCAGAACGTAAAAACATCGATAATGCATTAGGGAAAGCCCTTTCATTATAAAACTCTAATCCACGGAAATAGGTCACCTTTTGATAAGCTTCTTTAGCCTCAAGGTTTTTATCCGGAATAGGTTCTAAAATGTCTACAGCCGCCTGATAGTTTTTGGTGGTTAATAAAACCTCGCCCAATAAAGTTTTCGCTTCGTTTATTTTACGCGATTTTGGGAAAGTTTTTAAGAAACCCTGCGTAGCCTCTAAAGCCTGTTGGTGGAATTCTAATTCGTAACTTAATTTGGCATAATTTAACCAGGCTTCTTCCTGAATACCCTTATCAAAACTTAAACGCGATGCCCTGAAAAAAGCACTCTGCGCTTTTGGTTTATCGCCCAATTGAATAAAGGCCTTACCCAAAGTATGCATACCATTTTGAAGGTAAACATCATCGGTATTTAGTTTTTCTAAAATGGCAACCGACTCTTTGTACTTTTTATTCTGGAACAAAGCGTATCCGTACTGGTAAATGAAGAGGTTGTTTTTGGTTTCGCTTTTATCTTTTGAATAATATTCGGCGAAATACTTTTCAGCGTTTTTGAATTCAGATTTTGCAAAGTATGATGCCGCAACCAAACTTAACATTTCTGGTTCGAACTGTTGTTTTGTTTTTTGAATAGCTGCCAAAGCATAGCTGATTACATCATCGTAACGCTCGTCAAGGTAATACATCGAAGTGATGTAGTATGGATAACTCGCCTCATAAGTAGGGGAGCCCTTTAACTTTTCGAAGTTGGCCAATGCCGTTTTATACTCTTTGTTTAAGTAATTAATGTAAGCAAAGTAGTAGGTGGCACTTTCCTGGAAATCGCCTTCTTCTTTTTTAACTTTTTCGAATAAAGGCTCTGCTTTGTCGTAGTCTTTAAGTTCGAAATAGGCGTAACCCTGTTTAAACTGGTATTCGTTTCTTTGTTTGCCCGAAAGTGTAGAAGGATCTGTTTTTTCGAACCATTCTAAAGCTTTTTTATAGTTTTTCTGGTTGAAATAAGTTTTTCCAACGTAAAAATAAGCCAGTTTGGTGTTTGGGTTTAATGGATAATCGCGGATAAATGCCTGAAACAAACTTTCGGCATCGCTATTGGTTAACTCTAATGCACAAACAGCCGCATAAAATTTCGCATTCTCTTTCAGTAAAGATAATTCGGCATTGCTCTCCGTTTGGGTAGAAGGTTTATAACGTTGCAGCTCAACAAGTTTAAACTGTTGTGCCGCCGCTGTGTATTTTTCTTTGTCTAATAATTCTAAGCCCGTTTGATAGTTTTTGTTGAGGTTTTGCACAGCGCTAACCTGAGCGTAGGTGCTAAAACTTCCTGCTAAAATTAGCGGAATTAGTAGGTATTTTTTCTGCATTGGTTTCAAATATGGTTGGTACTAAATTAGAAATAGTATCAAAGCTTATCAACAGAAGTAATTAACATCTGTTAATAACACAAATTAACGATAGGATTTTTGGTTTGGTATTGAAGGCTGAACGAATGTGGAAAAATTAGGTTCGTTGGTCATTAGTTCATTCGTCATTGGTACCGCCACATCCCTTAACGGTTCATTGGTTCAATAGCCATTAGTTCATTGGTGCGCCGCCGCATCCAGTAGAGGTTCATCGGTTCATTTGTCACTAGTTCATTAGTCCCACTATTGGTCATTGGGTGGCTTTTTCCGACCAAGCCTTCTTGCTGCTGATCGCAATTTTTATAGAAATCATGTAGATAGGCTGATTGACCGTTGTTTACATCCAGTAAACCGTTTGAGAGAAATTAATTATTATTAGCACTATAATGAACAATGGACTATACTGGGCTCGGTAACACGGAGAGATGAACAATTATTAATGCACGATACTGGTCTATGAAATATGCACTAATGAACGATTATCAATGTACTATGCTAGTTTATGAACCCAGTACTAATGAACCAATGACCAATGAACTATTGAACTAACCTACCCCTGACTTGCCAATAGATACAGCACAGCCATTCTCACAGCCACTCCGTTTTCTACCTGTTCTAAAATGATTGATTGTTTGCTGTCGGCTACATCACTGGTAATCTCAACACCTCTGTTTATTGGGCCAGGGTGCATGACAATGATTTCTTTATCGAGGTTATCTAAGATCTGTTTGTTTAAGCCATACATCATGGCATATTCCCTTAACGAAGGGAAATATTTAATGTCCTGACGCTCCAATTGGATACGTAGCATGTTTGCTACATCGCACCAGTTCAGCGCTTTAATTAGGTTATGCTCAACTTTTACTCCAAGTTGGTGGATGTGTTTCGGGATTAATGTAGTAGGCCCGCAAACCATTACCTCTGCGCCTAAACGCTGCAGGCAAAGGATGTTTGAGATCGCTACACGAGAGTGTAGGATATCGCCCACTATTACTACTTTTTTGCCGGCTACATCGCCCAGTTTTTGGCGGATGGAGAAAGCATCAAGTAAGGCTTGTGTTGGGTGTTCGTGTGCACCGTCTCCGGCATTTACAATCTGCGCTTTAACATGTTTACTTAGAAACTGACCAGCACCCGCATAAGGGTGGCGCATCACCACCATATCAACTTTCATTGATAAGATATTGTTTACAGTATCGATCAGGGTTTCGCCTTTGCTTACTGATGAAGATGAGGCAGCAAAATTGACCACATCGGCCGAAAGCCTTTTTTCTGCAAGTTCGAAAGAAAGTTTGGTACGGGTAGAGTTTTCGAAAAAGATATTGGCAATGGTAATATCACGGAGCGAAGGGACCTTTTTTATCGGTCTGTTAATCACTTCCTTGAAATTGTCTGCAGTTTCGAAAATCAATTCAATATCATTCCGGTTAATATCTTTAATGCCTAAAAGATGTCGGGTTGATAGTTTTTCTGCTGCCATTTTTATTTATTATTTTCGGATATTAAAATCACTTTGTCTTCACTTCCTTCGCTCGCCCAGGTTACTTTTACCTGTTGCGAGTTTAAACTATCTACCTGATGCCCAATGTAATCGGGTTCGATAGGTAAATGTCTGCTAAACCTGCGGTCTATTAAAACCAAAAGTTCAACTTTCTCTGGGCGGCCATAGGCAAGTAGGGCATCAAGTGCGGCCCTAATGGTTCTGCCGGTCCAAAGTACATCATCAATTAAGATTACTTTTTTGCCTTCGATAATAAAATCGATCGAGTTGCTGCTTGCGGTAACCAGCCCGTCTTTACGGCGGAAATCATCTCTAAAGAAAGTAATATCAAGGTTTCCCTTTAAAATTTTCTTGTTTTTTAGAATCTGTTGAAGATCCTGATGAATGCGATCTGCTAAAAAAATACCCCTTGGCTGGATGCCAATTAAAACGGTATTTGCGAAATCGTCGTGGTTTTCAATTAATTGATGGCAGAGCCTCTTAATTGTAATCTGAATTTTTTGTCCGTCAAGAAGTGTTTTCTTTTGCATTGAAGAAGGATTGGGCAAATATATAAAAATGTTTTAAGGTAAGAAAGTTGAAGCTGGATTGTTTTATTTTTTGAATGCTAAATTGTTCTGTTACAGCATTTAAAAATCTATTTTTCATTTGCAATGTTTTTTGGAAAGCAATGGATGTTTTTCATTTTAATGTTAGTCCGGCTGTACACTATAGTTCCGGTTTTCAATCGGAAGCTGCCGTTTCCATCCGGTTTAGGTGGCCAGTTTCTGCAATTATGGGAAAAACTAACGTGTTATATTCATCAGATATTTCTGCCTCCGCTTATCAACTAATGGTTATTAGACATTCCTCAGATATTTATTAGCTTAAAAAACTTTATTTTTATAGCATATGATCGGGCAACCTGTAATCTTCTTTGATGGCGTTTGTAATCTGTGCAATGCATCGGTTCAGTTTGTTATTGCACACGATAAAAAAGATCAATTCAAATTTACGGCGCTACAAGGTGATTACGCCAAAGAAGTGCTGTCGAAATTTAATGCTGATCCTCAGAAGTTAAATACCATTTTGTTATTACAGGAGGGGAGGCTTTACACCAAATCATCAGCGGCATTGCGGGTAGCCGGAAAACTTAATGGATTGATTCCGCTACTTTATGTATTTCTCCTGGTTCCGAAATTTATCCGTGATTGGTTTTACGATATTATTGCTAAAAACCGTTACCAATGGTGGGGCAGGCAGGAAAGTTGCTGGGTGCCAACACCTGAGTTGAAAAGTAAGTTTATCGCTTAGTTTTGTTGACCATTTTTCTTTCTACCCGGCGACCAAAGCCAAAGTGTTAAAATAAGCAACGGTATAGTAATACTTAAGGCAATTACAATCATGATCGCTTTTTGCTTAACCATGTCTGCCTCAGTAGAAGTAAATACATGTACCGTTTCTTTGATAGCAAATAGGGTAATGATGGTAGAAAGGAGGGCAAATAGTTTACGCATGGTTTAATTTTTAATGCAAAGATTGCATAAATTTTTAAAATTACACATGCTTTTTATTAGCGTGATCTCAAAGCTTTTTAAACAAAAGATATTAGAAATAAGGTGAAATGATGGATGATATATCACAGAGGTCGTCATTTCGAATAGAGTGCAACGAAGTCGAGAACCAGGTAGTGAGCAGTGAAACTAAATCTATCGAGGTAGATCTCTCCATTTCACTGCGTTCCAGTCGAGATGACGATTTATTATAGAATATATAAACAAAAAAAGTCAGCCGGATTTCTCCAAACTGACCTGTGTTTACCAACTAACAATATTTATTCTGCCGTTTTAACGGGCTCAAGATCTTTTAGTTCTTCTTCAGAGAACAGTCTGTAGTGAATTTTAAATGTTTTTTGAAGCGGGGTTTCTAAAGAAAAACCACCCACACCAAATCCATCCAGCACATCTAAAGTAAAGTGAGAGAATTTCCAGTACTCGAAAAGATCCCGGTCTACCCAAAACTCGCAGCCTTCTATTTCACCCAAACAAACATCGCGCATCCGCAGGTAGTAGCCTCCTTTTTCGAAACATTGTGGCTGTGTACCCTCGCAACATCCACCAGCTTGGTAAAACATAAGTTCTCCGTGTTTTTCTTTAAGTATGGCAATCAGCTCTTTTGCTTTTTCTGTACTGTCTATACGCTTGATCATGATTTGTTTTTTAGGTTGAAATGGGACTTTTTTTGAAAACCGCAGATCTTTAAGACCTGCGGAAATCGACAAAATCAGCGGAACTAGATTTGTAAATCTTTATTTCCTGTTAAAAGAAACCTAATTTATTTTTATCGTAAGAAATGAGCATGTTTTTAGTCTGACGGTAGTGGCCTAACATCATTTTATGGTTTTCTCTACCCACACCTGATTGTTTGTAGCCGCCAAAAGGAGCACCAGCAGGGTATGCGTGGTATTGGTTAACCCAAACACGGCCAGCCTGAATGGCTCTTGGCACTTGATAAAGCTCATGTGCATCGCGGGTCCACACACCAGCACCTAAACCATACAAAGTATCGTTTGCAATTTCAATGGCCTCTTCAACTGTTTTAAAGGTTGTAACGGCCAATACCGGACCGAAAATTTCCTCCTGGAAAATCCTCATTTTATTATGGCCTTTAAAGATGGTTGGTTTGATGTAATAACCACCCCCCAATTCGCCAGGTAGTTCATTAATTTCTCCCCCAGTCAAAACTTCAGCACCTTCTTCTTTACCTAACTTAATGTAAGCGGCAATTTTTTCGAATTGTATTTTAGAGGCCTGAGCACCCATCATTACGGTTCTATCCAATGGACTACCTATTTTTATTGCTTTAGTTCGCTCAATTACCTTCGCAATAAATTTTTCGTAAATATCTTCCTGGATCAATAAACGAGATGGGCAGGTACAAATTTCGCCTTGGTTTAAGGCAAACATTACAGCTCCTTCTACTGCTTTATCTAAAAAGGCATCATCTTCGGCCATTACTGAGCTGAAGAAAATGTTAGGCGATTTTCCACCAAGCTCCAGTGTAACGGGTATAATATTTTCGGTAGCATATTGCATGACCAATCTGCCTGTAGGGGTAGAGCCCGTAAATGCAGCTTTCGAAACTTTAGGATTGGTAACCAATGCACGGCCAAGCTCTGAACCAAATCCGTTTACCACATTTACTACGCCCGGCGGCAATAAATCGCCGATTAATTCCATTAAAACCATAATCGAAACTGGCGTGCTTTCTGCTGGTTTTAAAACCACACAGTTGCCGGCAGCGAGGGCAGGAGCCAGTTTCCAGATGCCCATTAATAGTGGAAAATTCCATGGAATAATCTGGGCCACTACACCAATTGGTTCGTGTACAATTAACGAAACCGTATTCTGGTCGAGTTCTGATAGAGATCCTTCCTCTGCGCGGATGACCCCTGCAAAGTACCTGAAGTGATCTACACCCAGCGGTAAATCTGCCGCTAAGGTCTCTCTAACCGCTTTTCCATTATCTATGGTTTCAACTGCTGCCAGATATTCGAGGTTATCCTCCATCCGTTGTGCAATTTTGTTCAATATGATGCTTCTTTCGGTAGAGGAGGTTTTGCTCCAGGTTTTAAATGCTTCGTGGGCAGCATCAACGGCTAACTCTAAATCCTCTTTGGTGGAGTGTGCTGCTTTAGTAAAAACTTTGCCATCAATCGGCGATATGTTATCGAAGTAAGCGCCTTTAACTGGTGCTACAAATTTCCCTCCGATGTAATTATCGTAATGAGTTTTGAATGATGGTTTCTCAATTAAATTTTCCATAATTATTATTGATTATTAAATTCTTAAAAACCATCATGAGCGGTTTAGGTATAGTATTTTAAAGAAATTGCTCATCATGATTTTTGCGGTTATAAGATTTGGTTAATACAAACCTAATGGCAAAGCAGACGGAGCAGATAGTATAATCGGATCAATTGATAGCACTATTGTTTCAGCTTATGTAACCATATTGAAACGCTAAGCGATCCTAGTGGCCAGCCAGCTAAAATTGAGGTCTGTGTAGCTAGAGTAGGTGTTTTGGAGGTGAGGTATAAACAGATGAAATAGTTATATTTGATTTATAGCAAATATTTCTAACCAAATTATTTCGGTTTATGCAACATACATTAGATCAGGTAAAGCTCAGTGCTTCGGAAACGTTGCAAACTTTGGTAGAGAACAGAACCTCATACACCTTAGAGCGATGCGAATTAAATGTTTTCGAAACCTATACCGAATCGTATAAAGTTCCGCTTACTTTTAACGATTTCGTAATTACGAGTATGTTGAGGGGGAAAAAAGTGATGCATTTATTCGATAAGAAAGGCTTTGATTATTTTCCTGGCCAAACTGTTATTGTTCCGCCGGCCGTTACCATGGAAATTGATTTTCCTGAAGCTTCTAACCTTAATCCTACCCAATGTATTGCTCTGGCTATCGATCAGGAGCAGATCCAAAAAACAATTGCTTATTTAAACGAGTTTTTCCCAAAAGAAGGAAGCAACGAAAAATGGCTGTTAAATTACGATGAATACCATTTCTACAACAATGAAGAGATTGCCTATCTCATTAATAAAGTGATCAGGATATGCTCAGAACGAACAAAAGAAAAAGATGTTTTGGCCGATTTAACCTTAAAAGAACTGTTGGTCCGCATTATGCAGACCCAAAATCTTAAAACCATTAGCGATGATGGTTATAACCTCAATCAAAATCCGTTGGCTTTTGTACTGAACTATATTAAATCAAATCTCAATGAAAAGATCAGTATCAATAGTCTGAGCGATAAGGCCTGCATGAGCAAAGCCACATTTTACCGGTTGTTTAAGCGCGAGCTCGGTATCAGCCCAAATGATTTTATTTTAACCGAAAAGATTAACAAAGCCAAACTTTTACTGGCCCAGCCTGGGGCTAAGGTAGCATCAATCAGTTACGAGCTTGGTTTCAGTGATGCCAATTACTTTATCAGGGCATTTAAAAAGAATGTCGGGATTACACCAGGAGCATACCAATTACAGGTGGCAAATCAGCTAATCCACTAATTTTCTAAATATCTTTTCGAATAGGTAATCCCTATTAAATCGTAGCGTTTAAACTGTGTTTTTAGCCTTTTTTGAAAATCTGGATAATTCCGTTTTTCTTTCGGACTCCACAAAACTTCGCTCAAGGCATCTAATCGGGGAAAGATTAAATATTGCACTTTTGCCGGATTGGTAATGTATTCACTCCACAAACAGCCCTGCGCGCCCCAAATGTATTTTGCCTGTTCGGCATTTAATTCTGCTGGTATGGGTTCATAATTGTAAACATTAATTAAAGGAGAAAATTTGTTTGCGGTTAAACTGTCTTCTTTTACAAATTGACCATGATTGAAATACATCTTATCTTCGGGTGTCATAATGGCCTTGTGGTTTTGTTTTGCGGCATCTATACCGCCTTTTTCTCCTTGCCAGCTCATTACAACTGCATTAGGGGCTAAACCGCCCTGTAAGATTTCGTTCCAACCGATAATGGTTTTGCCTTTGCTATTTACAAATTTTTCCATCCTGCGAATGAAATAACTCTGTAGCTCACTTTCATTTTTCAAACCATTAGCTTTCATAATCTGTTGCGAAACAGCAGATTGTCTCCACCATACTTTAGAAGCTTCATCACCACCAATATGGATGTATTGCGAAGGGAACAAAGCCATTACCTCAGTTAATACATTTTCCAGAAACTTAAAAGTTGTGTCAGAAGCCTGAAGTACATTGTTGTATTTGTTCATCATTCCCCAGGTTTCGGCAACTGCGTATTTTTTATCTGGCCTTGTTCCCAATGCTGGGTAAGCAGCCAATAAGGCCATGCTGTGTGCAGGCATTTCTATTTCAGGAATAATGGTGATGTAACGTTTAGCAGCATAATCAACCACATCCTTAATTTGTTCTTGGGTATAATAACCACCGTGGCGGATACCATCGGTTTTAATAACGGCATCTTTTGGCGTAATTTTTACATCTGCCGGCAATACCTGATATTTTATATGCTCGTTTCCTTGTCCGGGCCATAAACCCATGATGCTTCCATTTCTCCATGCTCCAATTTCCGTAAGCTTAGGATATTTTTTAATCTCTATTCTCCAGCCATGGTCATCAGTTAAATGCCAATGGAAATAATTCATTTTATGAAGCGCTAAATAATCGATGTACTGTTTTACAAAAGCAACGTCAAAAAAATGGCGACTTACATCCAGATGCATGCCGCGATAATCGAAGCGGGGGTAATCGGTAATAGAAACCGATGGGATTTGAAGTGGAAGTGATTTTGAAGTTGGTAATAGTTGAATCAAGGTTTGAATGCCTTGAAAGATAGATGTGTCAGAAGTAGCGCCTATAATTATTGATTTATTCGTAACCGTTAGAATGTATTCTTTTGGATTAGAAAACTTTTCGGCGATTATCAAATTTATAGCGTTAGTTCGACTTATGTCTGGGATTCTATTTATTTTGAGTTGGAAATTATAATTTTTACTAAGGTAATTTTGAAGAAAAGTTATTGATGGACTAGCCAATGAATCATTTGTATATATTACGGTAGTGCTATCTATTTTAAACGGCAATTCTTTTGATTTTATTTCCAGTTTTGCAGGTTGCGGAATAATATTCACTTCCTGTGCTGAAAGTTTAAACGAAATAACTGTTAAAAACAAAAGGATAATTTTTCTCATGCTGAAAAGGGTAGGTTACTTTTTCAAAAGTAATAATTATAGGTGGTTGAAAGGAAAAGGTTTGGCAGGACGAACTACATATGTTACATAAACCCGATAGGATGAATGCCGTTTTTCACGGCAGAAAGTATAGCGGGGCAGGAGTTACCGATGAGCTGTTGCTTTCGTTTTCTAGTTATTATTTACCATATAAGGCATTTGAGAAAATATAAGCTTCTGTCTTTTTTTTAATTGCGCTAATGAGATTGCTTCGTCGGCTGAAAAAGCCTTCTCGCAATGACGATTTGTGGTGGGATCGGTGCATTCCGTGTTTCTGTGGCTGAATGATAAGCGGAGTAGCAAAAATAAGCACAAAAAAATCCCGATAACTTTCGCTATCGGGATTAATATGATCAGTTAAAAAGAACTAGCCTTTTTTAGCTTTGCTTTCTTCGCCTTCTAATTGCGATTTCAATTGAGCTAATACGTCTAAGTCTCCTAAAGTAGATTTCTCTACAGAATCTTTAACTTTTTTAACAGCAGTTACAGCAGCTTTAGCTTCTTTTTTCTTAGTTGCTCTTTCTTCAGCTACAGCTTCAGCTTTAACTTCTTCCCAAATACGGGCGTGAGAAACAACGATGCGTTTAGCTTCTTTGTTAAACTCGATGATTTTGAAGTCGTTAGTTTCTTCAGCTTTAACTGAAGTACCATCTTCTTTAACCATGTGTTTAGTTGGTACGAAACCTTCTACACCATATGGTAAAGCAATAACAGCACCTTTATCAGTTACTTTAACAACTGTTCCTTGGTGAACCGAATCTAAAGTGAAGATCGTTTCGAAAGTATCCCAAGGGTTTTCTTCCAATTGTTTGTGACCTAAGCTTAATTTACGGTTATCAACATCAAGTTCTAAAACAACAACGTCTAATACATCACCAACTTTAGTGAATTCGTTAGGGTGGTTTACTTTTTTAGACCAAGATAAATCAGAGATGTGGATTAAACCATCAATACCTTCTTCGATTTCAACAAAAACACCGAAGTTAGTCATGTTTTTAACAGTTGCTTTATGCTTGCTTCCAACTGGGAATTTAGCAGCAACTTCTTGCCATGGATCGTTAGATAATTGTTTAATACCTAAGCTCATTTTGCGCTCGTCTCTGTCTAAAGTTAAAACTTCAGCTTCGATCTCATCACCAACTTTTAAGAATTCTTGTGGATTTCTTAAGTTTTGTGACCAGCTCATTTCAGAAACGTGGATTAAACCTTCAACACCTGGGATGATTTCTAAGAAAGCACCGTAATCTGCAACAGTTACGATTTTTCCTTTTACTTTAGAACCAACCTGGATGTCGGTGCTTAAGTTCTCCCAAGGGTGTGGAGTTAATTGTTTTAAGCCTAAAGCGATACGTTTTTTCTCATCATCGAAATCTAAAACAACCACGTTGATTTTCTCATCTAATGATAATACTTCTTTTGGATGCTCTATGCGGCCCCAAGAAATATCAGTAATGTGAAGTAAACCATCAACACCACCTAAATCGATGAACACACCGAAATCAGTAATGTTTTTAACAGTACCTTCCAATACCTGACCTTTTTCTAATTTAGAAACGATCTCTACTTTTTGGCTTTCTAAATCGTCTTCAATTAACACTTTATGAGAAACGACTACGTTTTTAAACTCATGGTTAATTTTAACAACTTTGAATTCCATTGTTTTACCCACGTATACATCGTAATCGCGGATTGGTTTAATATCAATTTGAGATCCTGGTAAGAAAGCTTCAACGCCCATGATATCAACAATTAAACCACCTTTAGTACGGCTCTTAACGAAACCGTTGATGATTCTATCATTTTCAAGAGCCTCGTTAATTGCTTCCCATGATCTTTGGGTTTTTGCTCTTTTGCGAGAAAGGATCAATTGACCGTTAGCATCTTCTGGTGCTTCAACGAAAACGTCAACTGAATCGCCGATTTTAAGATCTGGTGTATCACGGAATTCTGAAGTAGAAACTAAACCGTCTGATTTGAAACCTACGTTTAATACTACGTCTTTGTTGTTAATTGAAACAACGATACCGCTGATGATTTCACCTTTAGTGATCTGATTGAATGTTCCGGCATACATATCTTCAAACTTTTTACGGTCTGCATCATTGTAATTACCGAAAACTTTTTCATCTGCATCCCAATCGAAATCTTCCGATGGTGTAGCCAATGATGATTTGATCGATTCGATCGAAACTGAATCAGCTTCTGATTCAATAGTTTCTTTTTCAGTTAGGCGTCCGCCTTCTCCCTGAAGTTCAGCTGTTTTAGCTGCTAATTCTTTTTCTGCTACTTGTTTTTTAGCCATTAATTAATTATCTCCTTTTTTCCCTATTTAGGGACTGCAAAGGTAAAAATATTTTAATTAATAGAAAAGATTTTTTTAATAAATCTTGCTGATTTTTAGCTCTTTATAATTCCCCTCCCTTGGAGGGGTGCCTGAAAGGCGGGGTGGTTATTTCAGTTTACCACATGTTTTTCCAAAATGTAGCTGTTTTATTTAGAGTTTAATCGCTTAGTTATGCTAATTATTTGAAAATGAGCGCCCAGTATTTCATCGGAAGCAGCAGTCCTGCTATCGCTTATAGTCCTCGCTACGCTCCGGGCTATTCCGCTCTATCAGGTTCAAAAATAAGGGGTTGTGCACAATGCTCACCAAACGTTCCTAGGAAATGATTTATTAAGTTAAGGTGAAAATAAAAAATATTGTCATCCTGAGCCTGTCGAAGGACAATCTCATATCTTTTCAGGAAATGACCTTATGATGTATATCATTCCGAAAATAACGAGAAATGCGATCCAAATAAATTGGCTATAATAATTTGCCATTGTTGGTCCGTTTCCGTTTGGGTCTTTCAACGAATGCGTTTTGTCTTTAATTCCGAAGAAATATATTTTATATGCAATTAAAAGCGCGCAGGTACCCAAAGAAAGGTATTCAAAATTCATCTTAATAAACTTAACCTATTTCTTCGTAAACGTTCCCCTCGTAAAACCTTCGCCAATTAATGTCTCATCATCTCTGATTAATAACATAATGGTATTCTGCTGATCGTAAAGTTTGATCATATCACCCTCAATAACATATTTCGAGGTGAAAATAGAATCAGTAAAGGCATCGGTAACGGTTACCGAATCTTTCGATTTAAAATTGAAGGTTTTGTACTGTATGTCTTCGTTGCTTGCAAAGGTACCTGTAACCACTTTTGCCTGTATAAAAGTAATGTAGCAGAAATACCCGGTTACCAGAATCACAATTACCGAAAAACCGATCAAAAATTTATTGCCGCTGGCATATTTGATCGAAAAGTATAAAATGGTAATCAGTATTAAGGCTACAACCACAAAAAAGATGATGTTCGTGTAATCTTTGTTTTCTTGAGGTACCGATGCCGCGATGCTTGTTTTTTCGGCAGCCGCTTTAACAGGAGAAATCCTAACTAAAAATTCTTTACTCACCCATCCTTCACCATTGGTAACCTTAATTTTATAAAAGCTTGTATTTGACGAATCAATCACGGCAACATTTTCATCTTTAGGTAGATATCCCACAATTTTGCTTTTCGGATCAGCTTTTTGCCTTACGCGTAAATCGTCGGCAGTTACACGATACATATCGGCGCTTGCTGCCGTTTGAGGGCTAGTGGTGGGCTGTGCAGTATTTGCCTGAGGAGTTGCTGGTTTCGCAGCAGAAGCAATTTTTTCGATGAAATCTTTGCTTGCCCAGCCTTCGCGGTTTTTAAACTTTACTTTGTAGAATTTGGCATTGCTGGCATCTAAAACCGTAATGTTTTCATTTTGAGCAATATTTCCAATAACCTTACTTTTCGGATCGCTACTTTCCCTTACACGCAATTTGTCTGCCTTAACACGATAAGTTTCTTGTGCACTTAAATGGTTCGTGAAAGTAAAAAGAGCGATGAGGAGGAAGAAAATTCTATTCATAAGTATTGGATTTCTGCGAAACAGTTTAATCGGTATTGCAAACACGCTATAAGCAAACACCGTGCTAAGAGTTTCAAAATTAGAAAATACTTTTAATAGGTAAGGATAAGATTGAAAAAAGGTGCAGCTCCTCTCCTGAAATTCTTCTTTCAGCAGCGTCAGAACATCTTATAAAACAGATAAGTGAGACTACCAGCTTCCACCAGTACCACCGCCGCTGCTACTGCCACCGCCCCAGCTACTGCTTGATGAAGAGGATGAGCTGCCGCTTGATGAAGAGGAACTTGATGACGAGCTCGATTCGACCAACATAGCCAATGTGATCCACTTTATAAATTCTGTTTTTTTACAAAAACTACATTCGTTTATCAGCTTTGCCTGCCCTTCGTGACTGTAAGTGGCCTGTTTAACTGTAACGCGTTCATTCAGTTTGTATGTCCTAAAAGTGCATTCGGGGCATTCGGTATAACTATTGTATTTTTCTGCTGGCCATGCCTTAATAATATGTTCTTTATGGTCTGTGCTTTCCCAGATATCATAATCATAAGCTAAAACAACTTCCTCTTTACGTTGTCCTGCGGTTAAAAATGGTTTTCCTTCTATGTTGATATCGCGATCTACTCTGATCATCGGGTTATTTTTACTATCCAAAACTGGCTTGAAACGATCAATCGTTTTAACGCGCTTGATGAGGTGGAGTATAATTGCAATTAAAATTATAGGAGAGAAAAGAACTAACCACCAGTTCTTTTTGTGGAAAGCCACAACGGCATCAAAGAAATTTTTGTCGTCCTGGTGCGCTTTTCTTAATGCCGACAAATAGAAAAGGTACCGAAAGAAAAGCAATATGGCTAGGATAGAAAAAAGAATGTAAGGGATATGTGCTAATTTTATCTTTTCGAACAGCTCAAAAGCACCAGTAAAAACAAAAATAAAAATAGAAACAAACACAATAAAGAAAGCCACTCCACAGCCTTTAGCTATGGTGGCATCATAACTATTTTTATTCTTGTCAAAGCCTTTTGGATTTAAACCATTTTTGGCTTGCCTGTTCACAATTTTGAACACCCCGAAAAATGCCAGTAGGATAATTCCTGTAGGAAGCCAAAAATTTTCGAGCGAACTGTTGCTTTCGTGTTGGGTGAAAAACTGATTGAGTTCTGATTTATGTTCAGGGTTTAAAATAATTACACCAATGGCATTAATGGTATTCGTTATCCCGGTGCTGAAATCATTTTGCCTGAAAGCCGGCAGGAGATTCTGCTCGGCAATATGTTTAAGCTTTACATCTGGCAATACACCTTCAATCCCCGTTCCGGTAATGAACCGGTACTTTCGCCGATCTTTTGAGATAAATAATAATAAGCCATTATTGCTGGTTTTTGAGCCAATTCCCCAGGTGTTAAAAAGCTCAAATGCAAAATCGAAATCTTCTTTATCATGGTCGAAATCGTTAACAATCACCACTGCCACCTGAACATTGGTTTCATGTTCAAACTGGGCAATGGTGTTATTTAAATCAGAAACCGCACTGCTTCTTAAAATGCCGTCAGGATCACTTACATAACCTCCGCCATTGTTTTTTGGGTTTGGTATGTCTTTTACTTTGTAAGCAGTTTGCCCAAAAGCAATATGGGCAACTAAAAGAAAGAATAGTAGGGCAATGGGTTTAAACAAACGGGTATTGAGCATTGTATAAATTTAGGTGCCAGGTTTTTACATCAAGATCTAACAACTAGGTAGCGATATGGTTTACTCTTTTAATATTTTAGCCAATACCTTATTCAGTTTTGCTTTATCTTTCATGTAGGCTTCCAGATCGTAAAGTTGCACCGTTTTGAATTCTATCGGGTGACTTTCGCTCTGTAATGAAATATAACCTGATGTTAATGCTTTGCCATCTATTTTAACTTTCGGGTCGAAATTAGAAACGCTGCCGCCACCAATTTGAGGTTTGGTATATTCTAAAACCACTTCGCCTGCTATAATGTGTTTGATAACCGAATCACCTAAAACTAAAAATTCTGCGGTTACCCATTGGTCGCCTGCATAGGTTTTCGATTTGGAATCTAAGCAGTGCCCCGTAAATAGTTTTCCATTATAATCAATTAGTGTTCCAGGTGTGCATACGTTACTGGTATGGCGTTCATGTTCACCATCTCCGCCAAGAATTTGGGCTTCAATCGAAATGGGAAAATCCTGGTTTTTTAACATCGTTGCCGGATCCTGGCAATGTAACATGGCACCACTGTTTCTGGTTGCCCAGCCTTCACCACCTTTAGCCTGATCGCCAACAAAACGGTAGGTTACTTTTAAAAGATAGGCCGAAAAAGGTTTTTTGTAGAAAATATGTCCGTACTGTTGGTCAAATTCTTTATATCCGTCATAACTCACTTTCATTACGCCATTTTCTACACGAAAAGTATTGGCATAATTTTCTTTGTATTCGTGTTTGGCAATTTTAATGTTCCAGTCTTTTAAATCTTTTCCATTAAAAAGATTGATCCAGCCTTTCTGGGCATTGGCATTGAGGATAGTAAGCGATAAAAATAATACCGCAAGATAAATTGATTTTAATTTCATAGTAACATTTGGGTTGGGTGCTAAAAATATGAAATTTTTTCTATCTCAGGAAACGGCAGGGAAGTCGGGAGTCTTCAGAGTTGGGAGTCTGAATTTTATGGTGAATAGCCGGGTAGTTCATGATTGATAGTCTTGTAGCCCATAGCTTGGAACCAGTTAACCGATTAACAATTAACCTTAGGGATACGTCATTTCGACTGGAGCACGGCGGAATGGAGAAATCTATTTAGTCTATAATCCCTAGTCTTAAGACGATTAACTAAGCTATGCATTTGGGATGCAGCGATAGATTAGAGATACGTCATTTCGACTGGAGCACCGCGGAATGGAGAAATCTATTTAGTCTAAAATCCCTAGTCTTAAGACGATTAACTAAGCTATGCATTTGGGATGCAGCGATAGATTAGAGATACGTCATTTCGACTGGAGCACGGCGGAATGGAGAAATCTATTTAGTCTAAATCCCTAGTCTTAAGACGATTAACTAAGCTATGCATTTGGGATGCAGCGATACACATCAGTTAACCGATTTAAACAATTAACCAGTTAACCAAACCTTTGTAATATTTTTCGTCGCTTTGTAGTAACCAATATGGCCATCAACTACTAAACCATGGACCAATGAACTAATGACCAGTGAACTACTGTCTAATGAACCAAAAAAGGATTAACCTTTTCCAACGCAAAAGCCAGTTGTTCTTCCTGTGTAAGATCGGTATTATCTAAAATAATGGCATCATCAGCCCTAACCAATGGACTTTCCTTACGGGTGGTATCGGCATAATCACGATGGGCAAGGTTTTCAAAAACCTCTTCCAGGGTAGTTTCGTTATTGCCTTTGCTCTCCAGTTCCTTAAATCTGCGTTCGGCCCTGATTTTCGGATCGGCCGTCATAAAAAATTTCACAGGGGCATCAGGGAAAACGGTAGTGCCAATGTCACGGCCATCCATGACGATGTTTTTCGATTTACCCATGCGCTGCTGCTGCTTCACCATTTCATGACGCACAATTTTATGTGCTGAAACCTCGCTTACATTTTCAGAAACGGGCATTAAGCGGATTTCATCAGAAACCTCTTCACCATTAAGGGTAATATGGGATTCGTAATCGCGGGAGTGGAAATTCAGTTCGATGTGCTGTAAAGCATCAACAACTTTAGCATCATCAGTAATATCGATGTTATTTCTTAAGAAGTATAGCGTAACGGCACGGTACATCGCTCCGCTATCTACATAAATAAAACCTAATTTTTTAGCCAGTGCTTTTGCTAAAGTACTTTTTCCGCAAGATGAGTAGCCATCTATTGCTATTACCAGGTTTTTCTTCATCGTAGCGCAAAGGTAAAAAATAGAAACAGAATGCTGAATTTTTTTAAAGGTATAAAGATAGATTCTAAACAAGATAATGCTAAAACATTGATTTGCTGGATGTGTTTAATTATAAAATAAATACACAATTATGTTGTTATCTGAAAGAATGTTGGCGGCCCTGAATAACCAGGTTAAACTGGAAGCCGAATCGTCGCAAGTTTACCTGGGAATTGCTTCATGGTTAGAAACCCAGCCGGGTTTAGAGGGCTATACCGAGTTTTTTTATCGTCAGAGTGAAGAAGAACGCCATCATATGCTTAAGCTGATTCATTATATCAATGATCGTGATGGACATGCCATAATTACTGCCCTTGAAATGCCCAAAAACTCTTTCGGACAGGTTATAGAGGTATTTCAGGATTTTCTGGATAATGAATTGTTGGTGTCAAAAAGCATTAACGATTTGGTAGAACTTTCACTGAATGAGAAAGATTATCTTACTTTTAAATTTTTGCAATGGTATTTGGATGAACAACTGGAAGAGGAAAAAATGGCGAAAACGATGTTAGAGAAACTTCAATTGGTAGGTAGCGATAGGGGAGGCATTTACCAATTGGATAAAGATATTGTAGGGTTGCGCACCAAGGTAAGCGAATCGAAAGAGGGAGAATAATCTGTTTTTATTAGATCCCAAATTATTACTTTTGCAGCATGTTGCCTACAAGAGATGAAATTTTACGGTCTGTTACTTTCAAAACTTCCAGAAGCGGAGGTAAGGGTGGGCAAAATGTAAATAAAGTTTCGAGCAAGGTAGAGCTTATTTTTAGTATTGATACTTTCGAGCATTTTAGTGACGAAGAGAAAGTACTTTTGAAGGAAAAACTCCAAAACCGTTTAGATTCTGAAGGACTGTTACATATTGTCTCGCAAGAGGATAGGAGCCAGCTACTCAATAAAGAGAAAACAGTTGCCAAGTTGATTGAATTGTTAAAACGATCGCTTCAGGTTCAGAAGAAAAGAAAAGCAACAAAAATCCCTAAAGCAGTTATTCAAAAAAGATTGAAGAATAAGGCTGTAAATGCAGATAAAAAGGAGAGTCGCAAAAGACCATCAATTGATTAAAGCCTACGGCCTAATTTCTATTATAGTTCCAATGCAAATGCTCAATTAACCAATTTAAACAGTTAACCTAACGCTTCCCAAACCTATAATACAAACTTAAACCACCGTAATTCTGTGCTTTAGCCACACTTTTAACTTCTTTGGTTTTAAAAATGATATTAAAATCGGCAGTAAATCTTTTTGAACTATAATTTACACCAAACTGTTGCTCAAAAACAATCGGTTTTACCCCAAAAGTTAATGGACTGTTGTTGTTAAAAAGACTTCCCTGTATGGTAGCATCGTAGGCAACAAAGTTTAGCTGCGGTTTAACATAAAAGAAAAATTCTGAATTGTTTAAGCTTTTTGTTTTCGAATTTCCGATCACTGCGTTGTGATAAGCACTGTTGAACAATTGATTTAGTTTTCCGGCCCTAAAAAGCACTGATGCACCCAAACCCGAAAAAGTTGTACCTAAGTTGGCATAACCCTGGGCACTGATATCCACAATGGGATCTTCAGGTCTAAAAAGTAACTTGCTATAATTTGCGGCAAGGTTTACGGCCAGTTCATTTTTAATCTGGTAATCCCAACCTGCAGGGGTATAAAAACCTACGGTTTTATGTAGGAAACGTTGTGCGGTTTGGGCAAGCGAGTTCGGGCCAACCGTTCCCAATTCTACACTGGTTTTTAAAACGCTCTCATTTTTATAGAAAACAGAATATGCACCACCTGCATAAAGATAACCTGCAAAAGGCCTGTCCTGGTCCGCTTTGTTAGGAACCTGCCCCCAATAAGGCGTATACATTTTCTGTCCGGCAGAAATTTCGTAGATTTTTTTCTCTATTTTATCTGAAAGCTTTTCGGTATTAATGGCATGGCGGAAGTAGATAAATAATCCGTTGGTATAATATCGATCGTTTAAAGTAGCCAGATAAGCATCGTTTTCGGTTTTAAAGCCAAATTCGTTTTTAAAAGATTGAGCGAAACTGGTTGAAACAACCAAACCAAAAACTATAGTGAATAAAAATGATCTCATAAAAAAAGCCCAGGCAATTTACCTAGGCTATAAAAGTATTTATTGTAATTGGATTTTTGATTGTTAATCCAAAAGAATTAGCAATTAGTTTACAATCGGCGCAATTTTAACACTTAAATCTAAAGGTTTTTTAACCTTGTTTTTGGTTAAAGCCAATTCAATTACTTCACTCATTTCGGTTACATAGTGGAATTTTAAATCCTTGATGTAACTCTCTTTAATCTCTAAAATATCCTTACGGTTGCTTTTGCAAAGGATAATTTCTTTAATGTTTGCTCTTTTTGCCGCTAAGATCTTTTCTTTGATGCCACCAACCGGAAGTACTTTTCCACGTAAGGTAATCTCACCAGTCATAGCTAAATGCTGTTTTACCTTACGTTGTGTAAATGCCGAGGTTAGGGCCGTAAGCATGGTTACCCCAGCAGAAGGTCCGTCTTTTGGCGTAGCGCCTGCAGGCACGTGAACATGAACATCCCAGTTGTCAAATAAACTGTAGTCTATATCAAATTCAGCTGCATGCGCACGTAAATAGGCTAGCGCAATAACCGCCGATTCTTTCATTACATCGCCAAGGTTACCTGTTAAGGTGAGTTTGCCTTTTCCTGGGCTTAAGCTAGATTCGATAAATAAAATATCGCCTCCAACACTTGTCCAGGCCAAACCGGTAACTACTCCAGCCACTTCATTGCCTTCGTATAAGTCTTTATCGTAAATTGGCGCACCTAAAATACGTTCTACATCTTCATTGCTTAAATTTGGATCGTAGGTTTCTTCCATCGCAATTTTTGTAGCCACACCACGCACTAAAGAACCTATTTTTTTCTCCAAACCACGTACACCTGATTCTCTGGTATAATCTTCAATCACTTTTTCGATCAGCGGAGTTTTTAGGTTAATATCCTTAGTTTGTAAACCATGGTTTTCCTTTTGTTTAGGCAACAGGTATTTTTTAGCGATTTCTATTTTCTCTTCAATCGTATATCCGTTTACTTCGATAATCTCCATACGATCTAACAAAGCAGGCTGTATAGTGCTTAAAGAGTTGGCAGTTGCAATAAACAGGATGTTGGATAAATCGTAATCCATTTCTACATAATGATCGTAGAAGGCACTGTTTTGTTCAGGGTCTAATACTTCAAGCAAAGCTGATGACGGATCGCCACGGTGATCGGTTCCTACTTTATCTATCTCATCCAAAACAAAAACCGGATTATCTGCCCCTGCTTTTTTAATAGATGAAATAATACGGCCTGGCATTGCGCCTATGTATGTTTTACGGTGGCCGCGGATTTCTGCTTCATCGCGGATACCGCCTAAAGCCATACGTACATACTTACGGCCTAAAGCTTTTGCAATAGATTTTCCTAAAGATGTTTTACCCACTCCCGGAGGACCAACCAAACATAAAATAGGCGCTTTCATATTGCGCTTTAATTTTAAAACCGCTAAGTATTCGATAATACGTTGTTTCACTTTTTCTAAACCGAAGTGATCTTTATCCAAGATGCGTTGTGCTCTTTTTAGGTCGAAATTATCTTTAGTAAACTCGCTCCAGGGTAAATCTAAAAGAAGCTCTAAATAATTTAACTGAACAGAGTAATCTGGTGCAGCAGGGTTCATTCTACCCAATTTATCCAGCTCTTTATCAAAATGTTCGGCAACTGCTTTTGCCCACTTTTTCTTTTTAGCTTTTTCTTGTAAAGCATCAAATTCTAAATCGGCAGAGCTGCCTCCCAATTCTTCCTGAATGGTTTTTAGCTGTTGATTTAAAAAATAATCACGTTGTTGCTTATCTAAATCGGTACGGACTTTTGATTGGATCTGATTTCTCAGCTCCAGCATCTGTAATTCGACCATTAAAAGCTCCATTACCTTTTGTGCTCTTTCCTGCAATTTATCCATTTCAAGGATTTTTTGCTTATCGGCCATTTCGGCATTCATATTTGATGAAATGAAATTGATCAAAAATGAATTGCTCTCGATGTTTTTAAGTGCAATACTCGCTTCACTTGGGATATTTGGCGAAAGCTGGATGATCTGAGCAGACATTTCGCGGATAGAAGCGATTAATGTTTTAAACTCTTTATCTGCTTTGTGCTTTTGTTCTTCGAATTTTTTAACAACTGCTTTAATGTAAGGTTCGTTCTGTACCTCTTCAATTAAGCTAAAACGTTGTTTACCCTGGATAATTACAGTGGTATTTCCATCAGGCATCTGCAACAGCTTAATGATGTTTGCAACCGTACCAACAGTATTAAGTTGCTCAAACGTAGGGTCTTCAATGGAAACGTCTTTTTGAGAAACAACCCCAATAATCTTATTTCCTTTGTAAGCTTCCTTAATTAATTTAATTGATTTATCTCTTCCAACTGTAATAGGAATAACTACTCCTGGAAATAAAACTGTGTTTCGCAAAGGCAATATGGCCAACGTTTCGGGCGTTTCCTCATTGTTCATTTCCTCTTCGTCTTGTTGAGACATTAAGGGGAAAAATTCAGTATCCTCATTTATAATTGGCATTGCTGTATGGAAATCAAATATATCTTGTTTACTCATTATCACATTTTCCGCTAACGACAAACTGGCAGTTCAATCGTATTCACTTTGTTTAATTTTGGTATTAAGTTAATAAATTCAACTCTTGTGCCAAAGTGAAAATAATATTAATCTTATGTTAAAAAGGCAGAGTAATATAAATATTTTCGCCAATATCATATAAAGCATATTTTAGCGTTTAAGCTAATGTTTAGGGCATTTGGTTTTGAATGAAAGAAAATTAAAAACTTTTAAATTATCAGAATAGGATTATATTGCAAAAAATTTCTCCTATAAATTTGGTTAGGCGTTAGATTTGTTAAACTTATTACTCATACATGAACTATTTTAAAAAGGCGATTTTAGGATTAATTATTTTTACATCAACTAGTAGTTTCGCACAAAGCAATTACGAAAGAAGCATGCAGGCGATGATGAAAGGTGATTATAAAACCGCCGCTATACAATTAGAAAAAGCTGATGCCAAAACTAAAGATAACGCAAACGTGCTCCAGATGCTCGGATATTCTTATTTCCAAAATCGTGAATATGAGAAATGTATTGCCACGTATAGCCGGTTATTAACCATTAAACCTACTGAGGTTACGGCTTATTATTACCGGGGGATAGCAAGATTAAAAATCGCTAACGACCCTAAAGAATCGTTAAATTCCATGCGCGAGAACTTTTATTTGGCATCTCTCAAAGATTTTACAAAAGCCATTGAAATTAATGGTGATGAAGATGCCCAAATGTTTCAGAACCGTGGCTTAGCTTATAAGGATTATGCAATTTTCAGATCTTTTAAAGCGAAGAAAAAAGAAGAAAAAGCGGCTTGTGTAGCTTTGTTCAATAATTCTATTGCTGATTTTCAGAAGGTATTAACCTTGCAGCCGTTAAGAAAAGATATTATTGATTGGGTAACATACGATAAGGCGCAGATTGCTAGCCTAAAGTAAAATATAGTCTTTAAAGAAAAATGGGACTTGAATATTTTCGAGCCCCATTTTTTTATTTCAGCTTTCCGATAACTGAATACTTCTTTCCCTTTAACAACCTAATTTTCTGTTGCTTTTGGATTGCATAAAGGCTATCCGGGCAGTAGGTTAAAGTATCCTCAGATTGGTATAAGATATTTTTATTATCGATGATGATCTCTATTTTACCTGCTTTCTGACCGCTCCAGCTTATAGAAACCTTCTTAATAGGGATTTTTTTATTGTCGGAAGTATAAATATCAACGCCATCTTGTTCTTTTATTTTAAAACTCCCTTTCCACGAGGTTTTATTAATATCGGCATTAACGAAGATCGCTAATTCTTTTGCCCAGTCGGCAATTTTAGCTGTTTTGCTTTCGGTTGCCCCATTTACACTAACGGTTTTATTTACTATGGGGTTTAGTTTTTGTAAGCGGGAAATTTCCTTTCCAAAATATCCTTTTATATCAAAATACAATAAATCGGTATTTGCTTCAGCTTCTTTTCGCTGATTACAGGAAAATAATGCCAAAGCAAATACCAGGATATGAAGTTTCTTAACCATTATACTAAAACATTTCCTGTCATTTCTGCTGGAATAGCCACGCCTAATATTTTTAGAATGGTAGGGGCAATGTCGCCCAACTTACCGTCTGCAATGGTTTTATAATCCTTATCAATTAAAATACAGGGTACCAGGTTGGTAGTATGCGCAGTATTGGCAGATCCATCGCCATTAACCATAAATTCGGAGTTTCCATGGTCGGCCAAAAGAATAAACGAATAACCATGCTCCAAACCTTTATTTACCACCGTTTCTGCACATTTGTCTGCGGTTTCTACTGCTTTTACCACAGCCTCAAAAACACCTGTATGGCCAACCATATCCGGATTGGCAAAGTTTAAGCAAATAAAATCGGCCCATCCGGTTTCCATTTCTTTGGTAATGGCGTCGGTAATTCCTGCGGCACTCATCTCTGGTTGAAGATCGTAGGTAGCTACTTTCGGTGAAGGAATTAAAAGGCGTTTTTCGTTTTTAAATTCAGCTTCCCTTCCGCCAGAGAAGAAGAAAGTTACGTGTGGGTATTTCTCAGTTTCCGCAATACGGATCTGGTTTTTATTGTTGTTGGCCAGTACTTCGCCAATGGTTTGAGTTAAATCATCTTTGGTGAAAATTACATTTACATTTTCAAAACTCTCATCGTAGGTGGTCATGGTAACATAATACAATGGCAGTTTGTGCATCTGCTGTTCCGGGAAATCTTTTTGCGTTAATGCGGTAGTGATTTCACGACCTCTATCGGTACGGAAATTAAAACAGATTACTACGTCATCATTTTGAATCGTAGCAACTGGTGCGCCATTATCCTGCGTTAAAACGATTGGTTTCAAAAATTCATCAGTTACGCCATCAGCGTATGATTTTTTGATCGCGGCCAGCGCATCCTGGGTTTTTTCGCCAATACCGTTTACCATCACATCGTAAGCCTGTTTAACGCGCTCCCAGCGGTTATCGCGGTCCATTGCGTAATAACGGCCAACCATGGTAGCCAATTTAGCATTTGTATTTTGGATGTGGTTTTCCAGATCAGTAATAAAGCCCAAGCCGGAGTTTGGATCAGTATCACGCCCATCTAAAAAAGCATGAACAAAAGTGTTTTGTACGTTTGCTTCATTTGCGGCATCGCATAAAGCTTTTAAGTGTTCGATATGTGCATGCACACCGCCGTTTGAAACGAGACCGATGAAATGGACTGCTTTGTTATTTTGCTTAGCATAATCGAATGCACTTACCAAAACCGGGTTACTGTGCAATTCTCTGTCGGTAATCGATTTGTTGATTCTTCCAAGCTCCTGGTAAACTACCCTACCTGCACCTAAGTTCATGTGCCCAACTTCCGAGTTTCCCATCTGCCCGGCTGGTAAACCTACTGCTTCACCTGATGCTTCAAGCTTAGAATTTGGGTATTTCTGTAATAAAGAATCGAAAAAAGGAGTGTTGGCAGCATATGCAGCATCAGAATTATCTTGTTTTCCGTAGCCCCAACCATCTAGAATTATAAGCGCGAGTTTTTTATCGTTTACCATTTTTATTGTAAAATTTATTGATCCACATTAAAACATTTTCATGTATAACATGTTTTAGTATTTTGTTTATATGGCAAATATAACTTTATTGATGCTTATACAAATGAAGAAATCCTTTTTTTGATACGCTAATGGCATAATTTTAGCTATAGGGTTCTGTATAAAATACAGAAATGATCCGGAGCTTATTTTTACTCATTATTAGTTTGTCGTCATTATATCACCCTACAGCTCTTCAGGCAGATATTATTGATGATTTATCCTCGTATTTTAAAGCTGGCAACTCAAAAGAAATTGCTAAAAGTTTCGCCTCAACTATTGAACTTATTATAGTTGATGAAGAAGATGTATACTCAAAAGCACAGGGTGAACAGATTTTAAGAGATTTTTTTGTTAAACATCCGCCAATAAAAACAAGTATTTTTCATAAAATTAATACGAATCCAAATTATCGTTTTGGTGTAATTATTCTAAGTACCGCCAAAGAAACCTTCAGGGTTTCCATCACCATGAAAAAATTCAATACCAGCTTTTCGATTACCGAATTAAGGATCGAACCGGCAAAGGATTAATTGGCTGGGCAGGACTTACAAAGTTTTGCCACTGCTAGGCTTTGCCAGCTTTATAAGTTGCGGAGGCTAGAAACTTCTGAAGTCAACAAATCACTTTAACGCTTCAGTAAATTGTCTGCTAACAAATATTTCTTATTTTTGCGGCATAAAATCTACATTTTGGATACTCAACTTATACATCAGTTCATAAAAAATGCCCTTGCCGAAGATGTTGGTAATGGTGATCATACTTCACTTTCAACAATTCCGCCCGGAACACAGGGAAAAGCAAAACTGATTATCAAAGAAGATGGTGTTTTGGCTGGAATTGAACTGGCTCTTGAGATTTTTAAGGAGGTAGATGATACTTTAAAGGTTGATGTGTTATTAAAGGATGGTGTAGCGGTAAAAGTAGGCGATATTGCCTTAACCGTTTCTGGAAGTACACATGCTATTTTAATTGCAGAGCGTTTGGTTTTAAACTGTATGCAACGCATGAGTGGCATTGCTACTAAAACCCATCGGATTGTTTCTTTATTGAAAACAACCAAAACCAAAATTTTAGATACCCGCAAAACCACTCCAGGACTTCGCTATTTAGAAAAATGGGCAGTAAGGATCGGGGGAGGTGTAAATCACCGCATTGGTTTATATGATATGATCTTAATTAAGGATAATCATGTAGATTATGCAGGAGGAATTTCAAACGCCATTACAGCCGCTAAAAAATATCTAATAGATCAAAATAAATCACTTCAGATTGAAATCGAGGTGCGGAACCTTGAAGAGTTAGCTCAAGTTTTGTCTACTGGTGGTGTAGACCGCATTATGCTTGATAATTTCAGTTTCGAAAACTTAAGGGCTGCGGTTAAATTAATCGATGGTAAATTCATTACAGAGGCTTCGGGAGGGATTACTGAAGAGAATGTTGCTGAATATGCTGCTTGCGGCGTAGATTTTATTTCGATGGGCGCGCTTACACACTCTGTGAAAAGCCTGGATATGAGTTTAAAAGCATACTAAAGTGATTTGCTATAAAATTAAAAGCTTATTTTTTGTATCATTGTAGGCTATGGTTACGGTTTATTCTCTCAGCGCGTTATTGATTGCCTACCTTTTTGGATCTATACCAACAGCTGTATGGCTTGGTCAGGCCTTTTATGGGGTTGATGTAAGGGAGTATGGAAGTGGCAACGCTGGCGCAACCAATACTTTTAGGGTATTAGGCAAAAAAGCCGGAATTGCTGTAATGATTATCGATATCGCAAAAGGTTATACCGCAACTAATCTGGCCTATTTAATCGGCATGTCGGTAACCGGGCCACAAAACTCAGTTGTTTTTGTCAATTATCAGCTCGCACTCGGTGTAACCGCAGTAATGGGACATTTATTTCCAGTTTTTGCCGGTTTTAGAGGCGGAAAAGGTGTTGCTACACTTTTTGGAATGATTTTGGCAGTTAACTTCGAAGCATCTATGCTTTGTGTTCTGGTTTTTGTGGTTGTGCTGTTGTTAACAAAATACGTTTCATTAAGCTCCATTTGTGCAGGATTTACTTTTCCGCTCAGTGTGGTGTTCTTGTTTCAGGTTTCCATCAAATCGGAAGTGCTTTATGGCATGGTGGTTTGTATTTTAATCTTAGTTACACACCAGAAAAACCTCGAAAGATTGCTAAAAGGCAAAGAATCTAAAGTGTATTTGTTTAGGAAGAAAACTAATTAATTAACAAAACACATTTCATTAAAACTTATTTATAGGCTTACTGTTTAATCTACGGTTTTGCTTATCAGTATTTACTAATCATTTAAAATCGCATTATGAAAAAGTTATTTTTAACAGCAAGTGTTGCTGGGGTATTATTATTTAACTCCTGTTCTACCGTTCCTTTAACAGGCCGTAGTCGATTTGATTTAGTGAGTAACGACCAGGTTTTGCCAATGGCTTTCCAGGCTTATAGCACCTTTTTAACGGAGAATAAAACTACAGTTTTACCAGCCTCGAATGCGCAGGCTTTGAAAGTTAAAACCGTTGGTAGCAGATTAATTACGGCTGTAAAATCGTATATGAACAGCAATAATTATGGCAACCTAATTGCAGATTACCAGTGGGAGGTTAATGTGGTACAGAACAACGAGAAAAATGCCTGGTGTATGCCAGGAGGGAAGATTGTAGTTTATACCGGTATTTTGCCCATAACACAAGACGATGCAGGTTTGGCCACCGTAATGGGCCACGAAATTGCTCACGCTATTGCAGGTCACTCTGCAGAACGGATGTCGCAAGAAATGGTTGCTCAAGGTATTGGTGCTGCAGCAGGTGTTGCATTATCTAAAAACCCAAAAACTCAATCTATTTTTAATACCCTTTATGGTGTAGGCACGCCAGTGGCGATGTTAAAATTCAGTCGTAATCAAGAATTGGAAGCCGATCGTTTAGGCTTAATTTTTATGGCCATGGCCGGATACAACCCTCAAAATGCGACCAGTTTCTGGAACAGAATGTCTGCTGCATCTGCAGGGGCTCAAAAACCAGCCGAGTTTTTAAGTACCCACCCAAGCGATGCGACACGTATTGCACAGATCCAAAAATATTTACCTGAAGCACAGCAGTATTATAAGAAATAGGTTTAGGGCTTAAGGTTTAAGGTGGAAGGTTTTGCATGATGCAGAAAATTCCACCTTTTTTGTTTAGGGCCACTTTAGAGTACCGTCATTTCTAGCGGACCCGATAGCTATCGGGTGCAACGCAGTCGAGAAATCTAACAAGCGGGATATACTGGATAGATCTCTCATTCCACTGCGTTCCAGTCGAGATGACAGGACAAATGAACTAATGACTAGTGAACCAATTAACTCCCCAAAACCTTCAAAATGGCACTGGCTTTCAGTAAACACTCTTCGTATTCTAAAACAGCATTGCTTTGATAGGTAATGGCTCCTCCAACCTGAAACGATAAATATTTGGATTCTGCATTGTATAAGATGCTTCGGATCACTACATTAAAATCGAAATCACCATCTGGACTGATGCAACCAAATGAACCGGAATAAATCCCTCTTTTGCTCACTTCGTATTCTTCGATCAATTTCATAGCCCTAACCTTTGGCGCACCAGTCATAGAGCCCATTGGAAATGCATTTTTAATGGCGTCGACAAAATGAATCTCTGGGCTTAATTCACAGCTAATGGTAGAAATCATTTGATGGACCTGTGGGAAGCTGTAGATGCCGAATAACTCGTCGACTGTAACAGAACCCTTAACGGCCGATTTAGTGAGGTCGTGGCGTACCAGATCAACAATCATTACGTTTTCAGCCTGTTCTTTAATATCGTTCCTGAGTCGCGATTTTATAGCTTCATCTTCCGAATGATTTAAACTTCTTTTCGCGGTGCCCTTTATAGGTTGCGAGGTAAGTTTCGACCCACGTTTACATAAAAAACGTTCTGGAGTAGCAGATAAAATATATTTACCCTGAACTTTAAAATAACCAGCAAATGGAGTTGGAGAAACCTGATTTAGCGCCTCGAAAGTTTGAACAGGATCTATTTCTGCATTTTCGGCAAAAAACTCCTGGCAGAAATTAACTTCATAGATATCACCACGAATAATATGGTCTCTTAAGGCTTCTACTTTTTGAACATATTGATCTTTAGACAATCGTTGTGTTATCGTTACTTTTTTAGATTCAACTTCTATTTGATGTTCAAAAGAATCTATTTCAGCTAAAATTGATTCTGGACCAATCAGAACCTCGGCATTGCCATTTTTGAAGGCAATCAGGTATCTTGGAACAAAAAAGTATAAATCTGGAAAATTTAAATGATCCGAATTATTAGAGTGAAGGTCTTCTATTTCGTTTTTTAAATCGTAGCTGAAAAAGCCAAAAACCCACTGTTTATGTGCAGCATAAAAGTTTTTTAGTTGATCAAACGCATTGCCTGCCAGGCATTTTAATTCATGATGCGCATCAGCAGCGATAATGAAATCGTAAGCTGAATAGGCATCTTTGTAATCATTTGAATCTAGAAAACAACAAACCTCGAACTGGTTGGCCCAATGCAAAGCTTTTTGTTTAAAATGGGATATGTTTTGTGTGATTTTCAAGCTGCGGCAAAGGTAACTAAACCCTGCATAAGTGGAAAGGTACTTAGAATATTATCTTTAAACCGTTTGAAACGATTTGAAATTATACGCTTGTTAAAAATGAGCGTAAGTCAAATTAATGTTTTTTAGGATTCATTTTGGTGTGTCTAATCCTTAAAACCCTAATAATTTGCTTTTCGTTCCGGTAAGAAATTCTAAAATGATGTTTTTCAAAAGCACGATAGGTTCCATCATTATCTTTTTTATATTGATCAATTTTATGTTTTTATGGATGCTCAACTATATTTTCAACAGCGTGTGTTAGGTCGTTGATGACATTTATGGCATTTTGAACAGACTCCTCGCTGATATATTTGTATATTTCCTTTAATTGGTTTTGGGCTGGTTTGGTCCAGACAATTTTGGAATTATTTTTTACCAACTTTTAATCTCATTTAATAGTTGATCGTGGGTTATATAATTGCCGTTTTTAAATTCTATTTCTGCAGCCAATAGTTCACTATTGTATTGTTCTATGCTAACGTTTGCACTCTTTCTTTTACCTTTTATAAATGCTTTAAGCATATTCACTACTGAACTTTTTTCGGCATCGTCTAGCTGTGTAAAATAATTAAGCATTTCGCTTTCTAATATAGTTGCCATAGTAAAATGTTTATACTCAAAAATAATTAAATCGATGATAATAAGCAAATTGTTAGATCGATTTGCTTTAATACAAAAAAGCAACCCAATTATGGATTGCTTTTTCTCAGTCGTTAAGCTGAATTGTATATTTTAACGTAATTCTAAAGTTTGTGCTCTATCTGGTCCTACTGAAAGGAATTTGATCGGCACTTCTAATTCTTTTTCTAAGAATGCAATATAGTCAGTTAATTTGGCTGGGATTTCATCTACGGAAGTAATTTTAGTTACATCAGTAGCCCAACCGTCAATTGCTTTCAATACTGGTTTTGGTTCGATTGAAATGATGTCATACGGCATGTAATCAATTGTTTCGCCATTGTATTCGTAGTGGGTACAAGCATAAATGGTGTCGAAAGTATCCAGAACATCTGCTTTCATCATAATTAACTCGGTTACGCCGTTTAACATGATGGCATATTTTAATGCAGGAAGATCGATCCAGCCACAACGACGTGCGCGACCTGTAGTTGCGCCAAACTCGTGACCTAAAGCGCGTAAATTTTCGCCAACTTCATTATCTAATTCGGTAGGGAAAGGGCCACCACCAACACGGGTACAATATGCTTTGAAGATACCATAAACGGCTCCTACTTTATTAGGCGCAATACCTAAACCAGTGCAGGCACCTGCTGTTGTAGTGTTACTAGAAGTTACAAAAGGGTATGAACCAAAATCTACATCCAATAACGTTCCCTGGGCACCTTCTGCTAAAACCGCTTTTCCTTCTTTTAAGAAACCATTCACATAATGTTCGCTATCTACATGAGGAATCGTTTTTAAGAATTCGATTGCTTCGAAGAATGATGCTTCTTTCTCTGCTAGTTCATATTCGAAACCTTCGTAATGCGAAAGAATTTCTGTGTGTTTTTCTACCAATTTAGCATAACGCTCTTTGAAATCAGGTAGTGTAGTATCGCCAACACGTAAACCATTACGGCCAGTTTTATCCATATAAGTTGGACCAATACCTTTTAAGGTTGATCCAATTTTATTTTTACCCATGCGTGCCTCGTTAGCAGCATCCAATAATTGGTGGGTTGGTAAAATTAAGTGTGCTTTACGGGCAATCACCAATTTGCCATCGGCAACAGGATCATGACCAGCTTTTTTTAAATTATCTAACTCTCTTTTTAGGATAATAGGGTCGATTACTACACCATTACCGATAAGATTCATGGTTTTTTCGTTAAAAATTCCTGAAGGGATTGTGTTTAAAACGAATTTTTTGCCATCGAACTCTAAAGTATGTCCGGCGTTTGGGCCACCCTGAAAACGGGCAATAAGATCATATTTTGGACTTAGTACATCAACGATTTTTCCCTTTCCTTCATCACCCCATTGCAGGCCGAGAAGTACATCTACTTGCGTCATTATTTAATAAATTAAGCTGGTTTTATTTGTATTTTGATTTAATTTTCGACAATTTTTGCAGCTGTTACTGCACTTTCGTTTACTTTTCTGGCCATACTACAATCAGAGCAGAAGCCATAAAGATTTAACGAGTGGTGTTTCACATCAAATTTTAAAAGATCACCAACCATGGTTTGGATCTGGTGGATTCGTGGATCGCAGAATTCTACTACTTTACCACATTCGATGCAGATGACGTGATCGTGCTGGCGGTAACCATAAGATTTTTCGAATTGTGCCATGTTTTTACCAAACTGGTGTTTGGTAACTAAATCGCATGAAACCAATAACTCCAATGTGTTGTAAACCGTAGCACGACTTACGCGGTACTTTTGGTTTTTCATGTGGATATAAAGGGTTTCTACATCAAAGTGGTCGTTTCTTGAATATATTTCTTCCAATATAGCGAAACGCTCTGGTGTTTTACGTAGATTTTTGTTTTCTAAATAAGCCTCAAAAATCTTGCGAACGAGCTCATTTGTTTTTTGTTCAGACATAGTTTTTAAACTCCATTCAAAGGTAGGTAAATTGTTTTGAAAAATGATTACACCGATTAAATGATTACACAGATTTGTAATTAGTCGGAGGTTTGGGGTCGGGAGTCAGAAGTTTAAATTGCAAATAACTTGCAACTTAGGCCTCAAAATCCTGACTTTCGACATCTGACTCCAAACTTTCCGACTCATTTATGCATCAAACCTCGTTACTCCGGTAACACCTCTAACTTTTAATAAATTTTTAATCAGGTTTTCCAGGTGTTCGGTATCGTTTACGAAAATCATAATCGAACCATCAAAAATCCCTTCGTTGGTATCAACAGTAATCGAACGCATATTTACTTTAAAGTCGGTAGAGATAACCCTGGTGATGTTATTGATCAAGCCTACATCATCAATACCTACAATGCGTAAGCCGGTTAAGAAAGTTAATTCCTGCTGTTTGTTCCATTTGGCTTTCACCACGCGATAACCATAATTGGCCATTAGCTGTGCAGCGTTAGGGCAGTTGGTACGGTGTATTTTAATCCCTTCGCTCACAGTAATAAAACCAAAAACATCATCGCCGGGAATTGGGTTACAACAGGCAGCCAGGGTATAATCAATGCGCTGCATATCTTCGCCAATGAGTAAAATGTCAGATTCTCCACCTTTAATTTTACTCTTGATTCCATCAACAGAAAGATTTTCAGGGCGTTCCGGACCGCGGCTTTCAACTTCTTTCTCGCTCGATAGGTATTCTTTGATATCTTTCAGCTCGATTTTTCCAAGGGCAACATTAACAAAAAGCTCTTGTGTAGAAGGTAGTTTAAAGAAATAACTTAGCTTTTGAAGATTATCAGTATTGTAGGTGATTTTTAACGACTTCAGCTTCCTTTCTAAGATTTCTTTACCATTTTCGGCAATTTTCCGCTTTTCTTCTTTTAAAGATGACTTAATTTTAGATTTGGCTTTGGCTGTAACCACCACGTTTAACCAGTCTTCTTTAGGCGTTTGTTTGCTCGAGGTGATAATCTCTACCTGATCGCCATTTTGAAGTTTATACGAAATAGGGACCAGCTTGTGATTCACTTTAGCACCTATACAGGTTGCACCTACATCGGTATGGATCTCGAAAGCAAAATCTAATGCGGTAGCACCCAGTGGCAACTGGATCAAGGCCCCTTTTGGCGTGAAAATAAAAATCTCATCCGAGAAAAGGTTCATCTTGAAATCGTCCAGGAAATCTAACGCGTTGGCTTCCGGGTTGCTCAGCATTTCGCGGACTTTCTGAATCCACTGATCAAGACCGTTATCGTTACTCGATTCTTTGTATTTCCAGTGCGCAGCAAAACCTTTCTCTGCAATTTCGTTCATGCGTTGTGTACGGATCTGTACCTCAACCCATTGTCCGCGTGGACCCATCACCGTAGTATGCAAACTTTCGTATCCATTTCCTTTTGGTGAGGAAACCCAATCGCGTAATCGATCCGGATTTGGACGGTATAAATCGGTAACAATTGAATAGGCTTTCCAGCAATCGGCCTTTTCATTTTCAGGGGCCGAGTCCAAAATAATCCGGATGGCAAAAAGATCGTAAACCTCTTCGAAGGGAATATTTTTCTTTTTCATCTTGTTCCAGATGGAGTGGATTGATTTCGGTCTGCCGTAAACATCGGCCACTAAACCTTGTTCATGAACTATTTCATCAATAGGTTCGACGAATTTTTTAATGAAAAGTGCACGTTCAGCTTTTTTCTCATTTAATTTTTTTGCAATGAATTTGTAAGTATCAGGGTCGAGATATTTCATCGAAAGATCTTCCAGCTCTGATTTTATAGCATATAAACCCAATCTATGGGCTAATGGTGCATATAAATAAATGGTTTCTGAAGCGATTTTAAGCTGCTTGTGGCGGGGCATAAAATCCATTGTACGCATGTTATGCAAACGATCGGCAAGTTTGATCAGGATTACCCTCACATCATCTGCCAGGGTAAGCAGCATTTTGCGGAAATTTTCGGCCTGTAAAGAGCTATTGGTATCGAAAACGCCAGATATTTTGGTTAAACCGTCGATAATTTTAGCGGTTTTCTTGCCAAATTCGCGTTCAATATCTTCTAAAGTGATATCGGTGTCTTCTACCACATCGTGCAATAAGGCACATACAATAGAGGTGGTTCCTAAGCCAATTTCTTCGGCAGCTATCTGCGCTACAGCAATAGGGTGATAGATGTAAGGTTCACCAGACTTTCGGCGCATATCTTTATGGCTCTCCAGCGCCATATCGAAAGCTTTTCTGATTTCTTTTTTATCGCCCTTTTGTAAAGTAGATTTGCTTGCCCGTAGTAATGCCCTATATCTTTTTAGAATCTCTTGCTTTTCCGCCTCTAAATCAATCACTAACTCTGTTTTCATTTGTATTTTTTGCGTAAAAATTGCGTCTTATTTATGAATAAAACTTATATTAGTTTTGTGAAACAACTAATATATGAAATAACACCTAACTTTGTAAAAGTATAAATTTATGAAAATTAAAGGGCTCTTTTTTCTTTGTATTGTAATGATTTGTAGCATTTCGCTATGGGCTCAGGATCCTGCTGCGCCAATATTCCCTAAATTGGGTAAAAGCGATACAATAAGAGTAGCCTCAACAAACGATAATGGTGTAATGATTCCGTGGATGCAGCTTAACGATGTATCTATTTATGCCGCAAGGATATGGAAATCGCCGGCAGAACAGGCCGCCTATAACCGATTAAGGTATAACGTATTAAAAGTAATGCCATACGCACTGTTTGCGAAACGTAGGTATGAGCAATTAGAGCAGGATATTGCCCGTACGCCGGAGAAAAAAGAACAGAAACAGCTGGTTAAACAATGTGATAAAGAAATTAAAGACATGTTTAACCGCGAAATAAAAGAATTAACGATTACTCAAGGTCAGATTTTAACGAAACTGATCGACCGCGAAGTGGGCAGAACAACTTATGATATTGTTAAGCAGACCAAGGGTGGTTTCGCTGCATTTTCTTATCAGATTGTAGCCCGCGTAGTAGGACATAATTTAAAAAGCACTTACGATCCGAATGAAGACAGGGATATAGAATCTATTATCCGTACTTCAGGATTTTATCAATAACATATAATGCAGGAACGCATTCCGAATATTTATTCGTTTAAGGTTAAAAAAATTAATGGCGAAGAACAGCCGTTATCAGCCTACCGCAATAAAGTTGTTTTAATTGTAAATACTGCATCAGAATGTGGTTTTACCCCACAATTAAAGGAATTACAGCAGCTAAAAGACGAGATTAATAGTCCTGATTTTGAAATTTTGGGCTTTCCTACGAACGATTTTGGAAAACAGGAACCGCTTAATGGATCTGATATTGCATCTTTCTGTGAGATTAACCATGGCGTAAAATTTCCTGTTTTTGATAAAATTATGGTTCGTGGGGCACATGCCCATCCACTTTATCAATTCTTGAGCGAGAAGAAACAAAACACAAAATTAAGTTCGAAACCCCGTTGGAACTTCCATAAGTACCTCCTGAACAAAAATGGCGAGCTGGAAGATTATTTTTTACCATTCACTAAGCCACTGAGTTCGAAAATTAAAAAGAAAATTCAGCAACTGCTGAACCAAAATGCCCAATAAATAATGAAATTAGATATTTTAGTGATAGCCGTGCATCCTGACGATGCAGAACTTTGCTGCTCAGGGACTATTTTAAAACATATTGCCCTTGGTAAAAAAGTTGGAATTGTAGATTTAACCAGAGGTGAGCTGGGTACGCGTGGTACTGCAGAAACAAGAGATGAAGAGGCTGCAGATTCTGCGAAAATTTTGGGTTTGCATGTTCGCGAAAATTTGAGAATGAGGGATGGCTTTTTTCAGAATGATGAATTTCATCGTTTAGAAGTCATTAAAGCCATCAGGAAATACCAGCCAGAAATTATTTTAAGCAATGCGCTGGAAGACCGTCACCCCGATCATGGGCGTGCAGGCGATCTGGTGCACGATTCGGTTTTTTTATCAGGTTTACCAAAAATAGAAACATTGATAGATGGTGTTAAACAAGAGGCGCACCGGCCGAGGTTATTGTTGCAATTTATTCAGGACAGATATTTAAAACCTGATATCATTGTGGATATATCTAACCACATGGATAAGAAAATTGAATCGATCAAAGCCTTTAAAACCCAGTTTTATAATCCTGATGTGGATGGCTTACAAACTTATATTTCTTCTCCAGAGTTTTTCGAAACCGTAATTGGCCGCGCAAGAGAATTTGGTAAAAGCATTGGCGCTACTTTTGGCGAGGGCTTTACTTCGCGGAAGTTGCTGGGTGTTGATAGTTTGTTTGATTTAAGGTAACTTTTTTTAACCGCAAAGAAAATAAGAGGTTCGCAAAGAGCGCAAAGGCAAGAGCTAGCCGTGAAGCAACTTGTCTTCTGTTCTTCTTTTTCTTCGCGAAAAACTTTGCATCCTTTGCGGTTAAACTTGCAAGTCCAACAAAACCGCTCTTCGTTTGTTATTCTTAAAACGAATAATAATGGCGAATATATTCTCTTCTCTCAAAAACGCATACAATCTTTTCAAACATGTAGATTTTGATAAATTAGAAGCTTTATCAAAAAAAGTCGATTTACCCAAAATGGTCGAAACGATATCCAACCTTGATGATAAACAAATTCAGGGGATGATGAAAATGATGGGTGGGTCGGGTAAAAAACGAGAATTACCCCCAATTGAAGGTGATTTTTATCATTTGGGCGACGAAGCACTCAACGATGAGGATCGCGAACTCCAGCTAAAAGTGCGTGCTTTTTTAGAAAAAGAAGTAAAACCCATTGTAAACCATTACTGGAACAAAGCCGAATTTCCTTTCGAAATTATCCCAAAACTTGCTGAACTTAATATCTGTGGTTTAACCTACAAAGGTTATGGTTGCCCGGGAAAATCAAATTTGATGGAAGGGATTTTAGCGATGGAAATGGCGCGGATAGATACCTCAATTTCTACTTTTTTTGGTGTACAGAGTGGCTTGGCCATGGGGTCGATCTATTTATGTGGATCGGAGGAGCAAAAACAACAGTGGTTACCATTGATGCAGCAATTTAAAATTATCGGTGCATTTGGACTAACTGAACCCGAAGTGGGCTCTGCGGCTGCTGGAGGACTCACTACAACCTGCAAAAAAATAGATGGCAAATGGATTTTAAATGGTCAGAAAAAATGGATCGGTAATGCCACTTTCGCCGATATCTTAATTATTTGGGCCCGTGATGAGGAAAGTGGTGAGGTTAAAGGTTTTATCGTAAAAAAAGATAATCCGGGTTTTGCGGTGGAAAAAATGCAGGATAAAATGGCCCTCAGGATTGTACAGAATGGAATTATCACTTTAAGCAATTGTGAAGTAGAAGAGGCCGATCGCTTACAAAATGCAAACTCATTTAAAGACGCCGCAAAGGTATTGCAAATGACAAGGGCAGGAGTAGCCTGGCAGGCTGTTGGTTGTGCACGTGGCGCTTACGAAAATGCATTGGATTATACCCGAACCAGAAAACAGTTTGGTAAACCCATTGCATCTTTTCAATTGATTCAAAACCATTTAGTTGAGATGTTGTCGAATTTAACGGCCATGCAAACATTATGTTTTAGGTTGTCACAATTGCAGGATCAGGGTCTGTTGAAAGACGAACACGCTTCGTTGGCAAAGGTATTCTGTTCGTTACGTACGCGTGATGTGGTGAGCAAGGCCCGTGAGGTAATGGGTGGAAACGGTATTTTATTGGAGTACAATGTAGCGCGTTTTGTGGCCGATGCCGAAGCTATATATTCATATGAGGGTACAAAAGAGATTAATACGCTGATTGTCGGTAGGGCCATAACGGGTTTCTCCGCATTTGTTTAGGGGAAACTCACGAAGTTTGAAGGGTAAGAGCAGTTTGGGAACTTCGTTAGCTTTGAGCTGGGTAATTAATTGCTTGCCAGTGTGAGCGTAGTCGAAGGCTGATGTAGTATGATAAATAGCAGGGTTTTTAGGGTTAGGAAATGAATGTCAGCATTTCATGGGTGCTGCAGTCCTGCCATTCGTTACAATCTTTTTGCGGGTTTTGAAGTGCTGAGGTGAGGAAGCCTCTGTTCCATGGCTTGCAGATGCTTCGTGCCTCAGCATGATAGCATGTTAAAGGTGCTGCAAGCAAAAGGATTTTCGCTGCTGTCAGGTTTATTTAACAATGGCATATTGATTGGACTGGTAGTGTATATTTTGTGTATTCCGTTCTGTGAGGACACAGACCGGAGCAGATTAGAGGAGTTTGTTCTCCGTGGCACAAAACATTGTTCATAAACCCGATTGGAACGGATGCCAATTTCCTTCAAATTGGCAGGAGGGAAAGCGGGACTGAAAATGCCAAATGCACAAAACCCTTCATTTCCAAATCATAAGGATTAACGCAGTTGGCAAATTACTCCTAGAATTTTACATATTAGAATGCTGAGTATTTCATTCTGTTTAATTAAATCGCTTTTAATACCCAGGTTTCTCGGATTCTCCCAATTTTATTCGCCTGTTCTTTCATTTTTTTTAATAATTCAATATCAATATATTTTAGCGAGGAAAGTTGATGCCAAACTGAAGTTGCTTTAGTTACTAATTTGAAACCTTGTTTAAGAAAGAAGTGTTCAGCCTGTTCAAAGCTATCAAACTTATTATCTTCTACATGATGTGCTTCCAGAAACTGAGAAAAATGATCATTGGTTTCATTTTTAGGTGCCGGCCGTTTAACATATACATCAGCAGTGATCCAATAACCACCTCTTTGTTTTAATGATTTATGGATGGTTTTACATAGTGATATCTTTTCTTCATTATTTAAATACACCAATAAACCTTCATTTATAATACTAATCGGGCCGAGAGGTAGTTGATTTATAGCATTTGAAAAAGCGTCTCCATCCAAAGCATTTAAAGCTTCGGTTTTGAGTTTGCCCTTTAGTTGTAATTTCTCATCAACAATTAGCCGATCAACCAAATCTTTTTTGATATCGATTACGCCTTGTAAATCAGTGTCCAAATAATAAATAGTCGGATGCCTTAAAACCAGATCCAAGCCCCTAAAAGAATAACCAGAAGAAATTTCTATAATATTTAAAGAGCCCGATGCAAAAAGTAAGCTATCCAGAGATAAATATCTACTCTCAAAATGCACTAACCGTTTCAAAAATACCTCATCAAAATCTTTATGATATAATTTTTCAAGGGCATCGTTACCGTAAATTAACTTAACAGCATCAGCAACAAAGGGAATATTCGTTAAACTTTTGGCAAGTAAAAGCGATTTTGCTGATGGACTTATCGAACTATAATCACGATTCATTTGTAATTATAAAAAAAACTGCGTTTAAAACGGATACTTATTGAATGCCGATTGGCTCATTGCACTTTTTTCAAATAAGGCAATACAGGCTTTATTAAAAGATGGATCGAAGTTTATTGTACCAGGTTGTAATGTATTTGGAATCTTTCCGTTTTGCATAAAGAAATAAACTTTTGTATTACCGTATTTGGTATGGGGCATTAGATTGCCATAATCTTCCATTTCTTTCCATATAGAATCTTTAACTGAAACGATATAAATCCGTTGTACCGGGCCAGTATTGTTTGCATTTCTGTACTTGGCAACTTCTTTAAAACCGGCTTTCATATCCTCAATCCCAGGTTGGTCAAAAACAGCCTTAACCATGAAAAAGACCAATACTAAAATACCTGCAACTAAGAAATAAACTAACGATTTTCTATTCATGCCTACAATAAAGGCAATATTTTTTCCATAACCGTCAAGCCTTCGTCAATATGTTTTTGCTCAATACAAAGTGCCGGACGAAAGCGTATCGTTTTTTCACCACAGCCCAAAAACATCACATTGTTTTCCAATCCTTTGCCAATAAATGCATTGCGCATCTCTTTTGTCGGGAAATCAAAAGAACACAACAGACCTCTTCCACGAACATTTGTCATTTGATCAAATTTATGCGATAAATTTTCTAGTTGATCTCTTAAGTAAGTGCCCACTTTTTCAGCATTCTCACAAAGTTGATCTTCTTCTACAATCTGTAAGATCTGTGTTGAACGGACCATATCAACCAAATTGCCTCCCCATGTTGAGTTAATACGGCTTGGCACTTTAAATACATTGGTTTCAATTTCGTCTACCTTATTACCGACAAGAATACCGCAAACCTGCATTTTTTTTCCAAAAGCGATGATGTCTGGTCGAGCTTTTTCACTGAAATGTTGGTGGCACCAGAATTTACCTGTTAACCCAACACCGGTTTGTACTTCATCATAAATCAAGAAGGCATCATTTTCATCTGCCAAAGCCTTAAGTTGGATCAAAAATTCTTCACGCAGGTGGTTATCTCCTCCTTCAGATTGGATTGGCTCTACAATTATAGCACAGATATCGTCTTTATGATCTGCAAAGGCCTTTTTGATCTGCGCTAAAGAGGTTTCTTCGGTTTGAATGGCATGACTTAAATTATTTCCCGAAATTGGGAATTTAACTTCCGGAACAGCCACTCTTGGCCAATCGAATTTGGCAAACCACTTGGTTTTATCGGGTAGGGTATTGGTTAAGCTTAAAGTATAACCCGTTCTGCCATGAAATGCCCTTTCGAAGTGCAAAACCTTAAAGCCTTTTTCTTCAGTATATCCCTTTGTAAAGTTTTTCTGAACTTTCCAGTCCATGGCTACCTTAATTGCATTTTCTACTGCTAAGCCGCCACCAGCAATGAAAAAAGCATGCGGCAGGTAAGCCGGAATACCAACTTTGGAAAATGTTTCAACAAACTGCGCATACTGTTGGGTGTAAACATCGGAGTTCGATGGATTGGCTAATGCAGCGAGGAGAAGGTTTTTTTTAAACGCTTCATCATTAATCATTTTAGGATGGTTATAACCTAAAGGAACGGAAGCAAAACAAGTGAAAAAATCGAGTAAAGTTCTGTTGTGTTTAGCATCGTAAATGTAAGCGCCGTGACTTTTTTCCATGTCATAAGTCAGGTCGAAACCATCGGCCAAAATGTGCTTACTTAACGATTCGTTAACGCGATCTGCAGGTACTGTTAATTGATACATAAACTTGGTTTTGGTATAATCCAAATTTAGTTAAATGTGCCTAAAATCAAAATTTAAGCACTTTTTGTATACTTTACATAAAAAATAGGTTTAAACAGTTTAAAGTATGATTATAGACAAAATTGGATTTTGGACTTCACATGTGTGGAAAACTTTTTAGCTAAAAGCAGGTGAAATAATTTTAGCTTACCGATTTTTATTGGTCTTTGTAGGCTCAGTTGCCATTCTAATAACGTGTACTAGGACCTTTATTCCTTATTATTAAGTTGATCCTTGTATAGTGCCTGGATTTATTTGTTGTTTGGGCTATTTGATAAGAAGTTTCTAAAGAATTAATGCTGGCAAAGAATGAGTCTGGGTATTGAGCATTAATACTCAGACTCATTCAATTTTACTGATCAAAAATTACCTTCAGTTTCTGACTTAAATCCTCACCAGTTAAATTTCTGGCAATTATCTTTCCTTCTGGTGAAAGCAAGAAATTATTTGGAATAGCCTTAACAGCATAAAGTCGAGCTACTTCATTATACCAGCCTTTCAGATCGGATAGCTGTGGCCATTTTTCGAGGTTATCCTGATGTATAGCTTTTAGCCAATATTTATAATTAAGCTGAATAAGGCAATATGGTTTCCTAAAGCAAGTTGCGATAGTAATGCCTTATCAGACATTTTATTCTCATTATTGAACTTGTTAGGCATTTTTTATAGAATCATTTACTCAGAAAATATACGGCAGCTCTTAGTTTTTCAGATGAGCGGTTTCTGTAGGCTATTTTTGTATAGCAAAGTTATCACAGCAGGCCTTTATGGAACATCTGAGCTAACCAGGAAAGTTTGTTCTCATAATTGGGGAAGCGGCCAAAAATTAAGATTTCCTGCTCAAAACTTTTAAAGGCTGCATGGAGGGTCTCGGATAAAAACTGGCTGTCTTCATCCGGAAGCTCTGCGATATCCTTATTTAGGATCCCCCAGGTAATGATTTTTTTGACCACCACAATTTCCTCCTCGGCAAATGCCCGGAGTTTGATCAAAAAAGAAGCAGGGTCCTGTCTCAGATCATCTATGGCCAGCTTGTATTCCTTTACCATGGCCAGTAAATGTTTCAGCTTTGCTGCATTGAAAGACTCTATGTTGGCAGAAAAAGACTTCCGCTTGCTGATCGCTTCCTCACTTGCGCGAAGACAATCGGAAAATAACCTGAAGCAGACGGCATCCAGTACCTCTTCCTTATTCTTAAAGTAATGGTACAAAGTGCTGCGGCCTTTTTTACATTCGTTTGATATGTCCTGCATGGATACCCTGGTGTATCCATAACGTTGGAATACCGCCTGTGATGCTTTGATAATCTCTTCCTTAACCGAATCGTTCTCCAACTTTCTCATATTCGACAAAAATACAATTATTGTTTATTAATAAGTGCATCAGTATTGTCATTTATTGATTATGTACGGTTTAACTGTTTTATGACAAATAAATTAGTGTTGCTATGAAAACAAAAAATGTATATTTGTCGAACATTGCTGTGCTGAAACAATTTTAGTAAAATTGGTAGAATAGCTCTATAAATGCTTTTTGCATTCGGACAGTAGTGAATATAAATCGACAAAAAAACAATAAATGTTTAAATTCTGATGAAGACAACAATCACCCTTTCCGGATTAGCTTTAATGATGCTCTGCTTATTCGGTTGCTCTAATCAAGCAAAGCATAACCCAGGCCTGGATACATTATCTGTTAATGTAATCAATCTGAAAAGCGGATCCGCTGGTAACAACGACCAGATCCTTTACGATGGAACCCTGGAAGCAGATAAGACTATTGAGCTGAGTTTTCAGGTTTCAGGAACCATCTTAAGCTTTCCGGCTCGCACTGGAGATTATATCAGTAAGGGACAGTTGGTTGGCACGATAGACGAAACGATTTACCGCAACCAGTATAATGCCCAGCTTGCACAGGTTAAACTGGCCAAAGAGAACTTCAGCCGGATCAACGAAGTTTTCAAAAAAGGAAGTGTAGCTGAAATCAAGATGCTGGAGGCGAAATCCAATTATGAACAGCTCAATTCTGCGGCAAACGCCACCTATCAAAACATCGCCCACGCCAGGCTGTATTCTCCTTCTAGCGGTTATGTTGGGGAAAAGAAAGCGGAGGCTGGGGCCGTAGCAATTCCAGGCCAGCCTGTATTGCAGCTTCTGGATACCAGAACGCTCAAAGTATTGGTTGCAGTACCCGAAAATGAAGTGAACCACTATAAGGTGGGATCGCCCGCAGATGTGCAAATCGAAGCATTGGGTAGTCAAACCGTATCTGGCAAGGTAACTGAAATTGGTGTATTGGCACTAAATGGAAGCGCTAATTACAATATCACCATCACCATTGCCAATACCGAAAAGAAACTCAAACCGGGGATGCTCTGTAAAGTGCGTTTTGAAAAATCTGGACGTAATGAAGTCTCCGCCACCGATTCACTTCAGGTTATCGTTCCAGTGCAGTCTGTTCAAGTAGATGAAAAGGGAAATAAATTTGTGTACATCCTCGGCAATCAGAATAAGGCTATACGAAAAACTGTAAAGGTGGGCCAGCTTTACGCCAATGGAATTTCCATCAGTTCGGGCCTTATCGGTGATGAACGCATTATTACATCCGGTTATCAGAAACTCGCAGATCAAAGCCCTGTCACTGTAAGCAACTAAGCGTAGATATGAAAAAGAAATCAAATTTGATAGAATGGGCTATGGAACACCATGTGCTCCCGCTTTCACTATCCGCCATCCTAGTTATTCTCGGAATTGTTGCGCTTTTCAACATGCCCAGAAACGAATTTCCTGACTTTACCATCAGGCAGGGGCTTATTGCAGGCCAGTATCCGGGTGCCTCTTCAAAGCAGGTTGAAGAGCAGCTGACCAAGAAAGTTGAAGAATACCTGTTTAGTAATAACGAAGTTAATAAGAAAAAAACCTATTCTTTTTCAAGGGACGGGCAGATGTTCATCTTCGTTGAGGTAGCCGATAATCTGAACGCCATCCAGACTAAAGCTTTCTGGAATAAGATCAAAAATGGGATGCTCGTGCTTCAAAGCCAGTTGCCCAAAGAAGTTAAGGGGTTCTACATCGATAGCGACTTTGGCAATACCTCGGCGTTACTGATGTCGGTAGAGTCAAAGACACGTCCTTATAAGGAACTTTTAAAGAATGTAGAGGATATTGAGGCAGAATTGAGGCAGGTGCAGGATGTGGCCAAAATTTCTCATACAGGGAATCTCAATGAACAGATTACTGTTTATGTAGATAATAATAAACTCTTGCAGAAGGGGGTAACAGCTGGCAATATTATGCAGGTATTGCAGAATGAAGGTGCAATAAATGCAACAGGTAAGCAGGAAGGTGCCGTGGTTGATCAACCCATTCATATTAATACCTATTATAAATCTGAGGCTGAGCTTTCTGAACAGATTATCAGGCATGATGCAAATGGAAACACGATACGCCTGCGTGATGTGGCCACGCTGAAACGGGAGTATGATGAACCTGAGAGTTATGTTACCTCAAACGGAACCAAATCCATTATCATTTCGCTTGAAATGATAACTGGAAAGAATATTGTAAGTTTTGGAAAGGAACTCGAGTCGCATATCGAAAAAGTGCAGCGTCATTTGCCTGCTGATGTTAAGCTGGTTAAACTCGCAGACCAACCCGAAGTTGTTGATGATTCCATTAGTCACTTCATGAAGGAGTTTGCCTTTGCGCTCATTGGGGTTATAGCTGTAGCCGTATTGTTACTGCCTCTTAGGGTAGCAGCAGTTGCCGCCGCAACTATTCCCATTACCATAGCAGCCACGCTTGCCATTATGTACATGTTCGGAATTGAGCTCGATACGGTTACCCTTGCAGCCTTGATAGTTGTACTGGGAATTGTAGTGGATGACCCGATCGTGGTCATTGATAATCATTTAGAGAAACTCGATCAAGGTTTCTCGGTGTGGGATGCAGCCAGGGAAAGTGCAAAGGAATTATTTCCTTCGGTGTTCACCGCAACGCTGGCCATATCCGCAACATTTATTCCGCTTGCTTTCTTTATGGTTGGTGTCTCGAAAGATTTTATCCAGCTTTTTCCGGTAACTATTGTGATCGCATTGACGCTTTCTCTATTAATATCGATGTTATTAGTGCCTTTTTTTAATACGCTATTTATCAAAAAAGGGCTTTTGCATAATAAAATCAAGTCAAAAAGGTCGTTTTTGGATAGATTGCAGGATTTTTTCAATAACCATATTGGAAATTCCATGAAGCACTACAAAATCACTGTTTTTTTGGGAGCTCTTGCTATAGTAGCAGGTATCGCCATTATGGGTGTCCTGCCTCAGCAATTGTTTCCAAAGGTAGAAAGGAACCAGTTTGCTATGGAAATATACCTGCCTTCCGGCTATAGCCTTGGCCAGACCGATAGCGTAGTGAAAGGGATGGAAAAAATATTGAAAAAGGATAAGCGCATCATCAATTACACTAGCTTTATAGGTAGTAGCTCACCACGTTTCCATTCTGTATATGCACCGAATCTCCCAGCTAAAAACTATGCACAGATTTTGATCAAAACAGAATCTGAAGACGCAACACAGGAAGTGATTGTAGAATATCAGCGCAAGTACGGCAACCTGTTCCCATCAGCTTTCGTGCGAATGAAACAATTGAACATGATCAATGCACTTGCGCCAATTGAGGTTCGTATTAGCGGGAATAATATTGCCGATTTAAAGAAGGTTGCACAACAGGTCACCGCTATTGGGAAAAGACACCCATTGGTAAACTGGGTGAGAACAGATTTTAATGAGCCCCAGCCAACCCTTGCTCTGGATATAAAGACTGCTGATGCGGCAAGGTTAGGTCTGAGCAAAAATGATATTGCAAACACAGTTCTCATGCATGCTGAAGGTATAAGGGCAACCCAAATTTGGGAGGGTAATTATGCTGTAGATGTGAAGATTAGATCGCCTAAGACTTCAAGAAGCGATCTTGCTGATCTGAGGAATCTGAATGTGGTGTCTCCCCAAACACAGTCCGTTATTCCCCTAAGGCAAGTAGCTAATGTAAATTTTGACTGGAACGATGGTCAGATTGCCCGCCGAAACAGCATGAGGACGTTAACTGTAAGAATGGACGTTACCCAGGATGCGGTAGCCAACGCAGTACTGATGGACTTCATGCCTGAAATTGAAAAAATCAAATTGCCAAAAGAGGTGGTCATTGCTTACGGAGGGGAACTTGAACTGCAGGGTGAAAATCAGGGCCCTATGGGGGTAGCCCTGGGGGTAAGTATCATCCTCATTTTCTTAATCTTACTTTGGCATTTCAAACACCTTAAACATGCCATCTTGAGTATCACAACAATGCCCTTGAGTATATTGGGTGCTTCGTTTGGATTACTGGTAGCCGGATATCCTTTTGGTTTTACCTCATTCCTTGGGCTGCTGGCTCTATGTGGTATTGTGGTAAGGAATGGAATTATACTGATTGATCATGCTGAAGAATTAAGACTGCATGAAGGTAAATCAGTATTTGAGGCAGCCAAGCTTTCCGCCGAGCGGCGGATGCGTCCGATCTTTTTGACTTCTTCTGCAGCAGCAGTGGGTGTGATCCCAATGGTGATCAGCAGATCATCACTTTGGGGGCCTTTAGGAACAGTTATTTGCTTCGGACTGATTGTTTCCATGCTTTTAACATTATTTATTCTACCAACACTCTATTGGCTATTCTTCCGTAAAGAAGATCAAAACCAGCCAGAAAATGAAATGTCTGAACCAGTACATGTTTAAAGATAACACCATGAAATTTCTATTATATTATATAACATTTGTCGGATTTCTGGGCGCTAATGCCCAGATCCACACGATTTCACTCGAACAGAGTAAGCAGGCTGCAATAGCTTATAGTTATTCACTCAAAAACAGTGAACTGAGAATAAATTCTTCGAAATCAGACCTTGCAGCAGCAAAGTCTGATTACCTTCCTGCTGTTAGCGGCACAGGTGTAGGTTTATATGGCTTTAAGGATTTAGTAGCGGCCTTACCACCGCTATTGAATGAAGGGATTAACAACCTATACCTGGTAGGGGTAACTGGGACGGAAACGTTGTATGCGGGAGGAAAGATAAAAACAGGAAACGAACTTGCCGCTTTGCAGCTTGAAGTTAGTCAGATCAGGAAAAAACAATCACTCGATTCTGTAATCCTCTTGACCGAGCAAAAATACTGGAACCTGGTCAATATTCAGGAACAACAAAAAACACTTTCAGTCAACGAAACCTTACTAATGGCTGTGCTAAAGGTGCAGAAAGATATGCTCGCATCTGGTCTAATCGCCCGCAATGACTTGCTTAAGGTTAAAGTACAGTTGAGTGAGTTATTGGTCAATAAGAGCAAGTTGAAAAATGGCCGAAGGGTTGCCCTGCTAGATTTTTCCATGTATACCGGTCTTGCATTTGACTCATTACTCGTTATGCAGGATACCTTAGATAAGAAAACCATGCCAACCCTATTGGCACTTCGTCCGGATACCAATATCTCTGAAAATCCCAATTATATTCTGCTTGATAAGCGGGTAAAGGGTGAAGTGTTGCAAACCCGTCTTGCCAAGGGGGATAACCGGCCTACTTTAGCGTTTGGAGTAAGTGCCTCACAAGTTGGTTCCATAAATAGTGGCATTGGTGGTAGCTTTGCTCCCGCAGGATTGATTACCCTTAGTTTGCCAATATCTAGCGGGCTCTGGGGGAGGGGAAAGCAAAAAGTCGCACAGCGTAAAATCAGTGAGCAGATTGCAAAGAACGATTTTCTTGATGGTCAGAATCAGATAAAAGTTGGAATTACACGCTATTGGTATGATTTGAAGGATCAGCTTGTTCAAATTTCTTTTGCTAAAGATAACCTTGAACTTGCTACGGAAAACCTAAAGGTAAATCAGGATAATTATAAATCTGGGCTGGCCACAGTTTCTGATGTGCTAGATGCGCAGGCGGCCTATCAGCAGGCATCCAGTACTGTAGCTACTGCCTTTTCTGACTTCTATGTCAAAGCAGCTATTTACAACTACGTTACTTCAAAAGTGGCTCCCTGATCGAAAGCGATATCATCAACATTGTTGTATTTGATTAAAGATCGGAAACTTTACAGACTGAAGGCACAAACCGTAAAAATTAAAACTGATTCCGGAAAAATAGCGTAACAGACAAATGCTGAAAGATAAAAGGCAAGCAATAGTTAACGCAGCAATCAGGCACTTTATCTACTATGGAATTTCAAAGACGACAATGGATGATATTGCGAAAGATTTAGCCCTTACCAAACCATCATTATATTATTATTTTACTAATAAGAGCCATTTGGTAAGGGCAGTTTTTGACCATGTTTTAGATGAGTATCTTTATCTTTTAGAAAAGGTAAACTTAGATCAGTCATTAGAACAGATCTTGGATGACGTAATAAAAATGCATAGAACATTATTTAAGCAGTACGCCCTGCTTGGTTGCTCAAAAGACCATTTTTTAAATCCTAAAGATAAAATTCTGCATCATAAATTCATCAAGGTTAAGCTTATTTATACAAACTTCTTAAGAAATGTTTTTCATGCAGCGAGTAGAAAGATGGAAGTCCGATCGGAAAATATTGACAAAACAGTACATCTCTATTTTAATTGTATGCAGGGAATGTTTATGAATCATTTTGTTGATAAGCAAACCATAATTCATGTCCATCATCGTCATCATCTTCTTGTTTATAAAAATGCAAGGGAATTCTCATCTGTATTTATAAAAGGGCTCAGATTTTAGTGTGATTTAGGTTGATTTAAATGCCGATTTTTATCAAATCATATTTAAACCAAATATTAGTGGTATATGCAATAAAAGGTGCTTATAAGGGATGCAAGGCTTGATGGAAACCAATTTATTTTTATATTTGGTGCTACCCTAAATATTTTCGAAATCCATCCATGGTACGATAAGCATGATAGCTAAAAAACTAGAAGAAAGTATGCAGTTTCCATTGAACATGGGAAGAAGTTCTAGTTTTGAGCAGGTTTACATGACTTATTACCACCCTCTAAGGTTTTTTATCAGTCGTACTATCTCCCAGGATGATGCTGAAGATATCCTGGAGGATCTCTTTGCGAGATTATGGAACAATAAAGCCAATTTTGAAAATGAAATTCACTTGAAGGGCTTTCTTTATCGGTCGGCAGATAATGCAAGAAAGGATTAAGCATCATGGTGCCATCCCTGTCGTGAAGAAAATCCCAGGGTGCTGAAAGCTTATAGTAAGTCTTCAGGATTTTTATTGCCATGAGCCTTTGGTTCATGGTAATAATTGTTTTGATCTGTATGACCAAAATGAGCAGATACTCTAAGGAAAATTACTTTAATGCTAATCTTGATTTTCATTCGCCGGTTGCAAGGGAAAAGATTACGCCCATCAATCAGTCAGGTAAGCGTAAATTAAGTATAGATAGCCTGATTTATAGAGAAAATATTTTCTAATAATAAACCTTTTGGTATATTTGTTCCAGAAAATTTGTCATCATGTTATCGAAAGCAGAGAAAACAAAACAATTTATTTTGGAAACAGCGATGCCGCTATATAATGAAAAGGGAGTTGCAGGTGTGACCATTGATGAGATTCTCGCTGCTACCAGACTGACCAAAGGTGCGCTTTATGGGCATTTTGATGGAAAAGATGACCTCTCATCTCAGGTAATAGATTACGCTTTGGATAAGCTTTCCCAGCGTCTTAGATCTGCTATTTCAACAAAAAAAAGTGTTAAAGCTAAGGTTTGGGCATTTATTGATTTTTATAAGGATCCGATCAATACGCCGATTCCAGGCGGTTGTCCCATATTTAATACCGCTGTTGAAACTGATGATAACTATCCATTGCTAAAGAAAAAAGTCGCAAAGGTTCTTCGTGTGGGCCAGGAGGAACTTACAGCCCTTCTTCAAAGTGGAATCGATAATGGAGAGTTTACTCCAGCGCTAGATCCGGCTGGTTTTGCTTTTAAGCTGATGGCATCTGTTGAAGGGGCTACGGTGATGTGCAGGGCCATGGAAGTTGCCAAGCCAATGCTTGTCTTGGTAAAAAGCCTCAAAGCCGAATTGGCTCAGTATGAGAAATGATATTTTTTTGTTTTAAAATATACTAAAAAGTATAAAATATAGATTTGAAATTATGAATATTACAAAATTGTTTGATCCGTTTGCCATCGGAAAAACGCAACTTAAAAATCGCATGGTTCTGGCACCTATGACGCGTTCAAGATCCGATAATGATCTGCATGCAGCTACCGCTTTAACGGCGGAATATTATGCACAGCGGGCAAGTGCAGGGCTGATTATTTCCGAAGGTACGGTGATAAGCCCTGAGGCAGTGGGTGTAGTAAATGTTCCGGGAATATATAGTCAGGAGCAGATAGAAGGATGGAAAATGACTACATCAGCCGTTCACGAAAAAGAGGGTAAAATCTTTGCGCAATTGTGGCACACAGGTGCCTATTCTCACCCGGATCTCCATCATGGTGAAGCTCCTCTTGCACCATCCAGTTATAATCCAAACCTGCAAATATTTACACCGACAGGCTTTAAAAACAGCGAGATGTCTAGGGCAATGACTTTGGGCAATATTAAACAAACTGTATCCGATTTCAAACAGGCCGCCCTTAATGCTATTGAAGCTGGTTTTGATGGGGTAGAACTACATGGGGCAAATGGCTACCTGCTCCAGCAGTTTTTTAGTAAAAATACTAATCAACGCCAGGATGAATATGGCGGCTCAATAGAAAACCGTGCCCGTATTTTATTTGATATTCTGGATGCGCTGAAAGAGGTTGTGGATAGCGATCGTGTTGGCCTACGTCTAAACCCATCATTAAACGGGATTATGGGAATATTGGTTGATGATGAAACGATCGGATTATATGAGTATATTGTAGGTAGATTGAATGATTACGGTTTGGCATATCTTCACCTTATTGAGCCATTTACCGATGTTACAGGTAATCCACAAGCTATACAGGAGGTTGCTAAACATTTCCGTAAGATTTACAATGGTACCATCATTATCAACAGGGCATTCAATAAAGAGACAGCAACAAAAGTACTAAACGATGGAGATGCAGACCTGGTTTCATTTGGCGTTCCGTTTATCGCTAATCCGGATTTGGTGGAGCGTTATAAAACCGATGCCCCATTGAATACTCCTGATCCGGCAACGTTCTATACACCAGGAGCAAAAGGTTATACCGATTATGCTTTTTTATCACAATCTGAAATTAAATAAAATGAAAACGACAGGAAATACCATATTTATAAGCGGTGGAAGTGCAGGCATTGGTTTGGCTATCGCTAAAAAGCTCGATGCAGCTGGAAATAAAATTATCATTAACGGACGTAGTGAAGAACGCCTTAAAAATGCTTTGAAAGCGCTAGGTAGTTCTGCAGTTGGCATATCAGGAGACCTTTCAATAGAAGCAGATAGATTTCGAATTGCCGAAGAGCTTAAAACAAATTATCCAAACGTGAATATTATTGTGAATAATGCCGGTGCCTCATTTATGAATGATTTAAGTGATGGTAATAATAACGCTGCAGAAAAAGCATATCAGGAAATTAATACCAATTACATCAGCGTTATTCATTTTACCTCATTGTTATTGCCTCAGCTCTTGATACGAGAGGATGCGGCTATTATTAATATTTCTTCCATTACAGTATTCAGATCAAATAAATACCTGCCAACATACGCTGCCAGCAAAGCTGCGCTCCACAGCTACACACAAGGCCTGAGGGACACCTTTGCAGGCAATGAGAAATTGAATGTTTATGAAGTATATCCGCCGTTGGTTAACACTGAATTTTCAGCAGAAATTGGCGGTGCAAACGGCATTCCACCTTCGGAGGTAGCAGATGAGCTTTTCACTGCTTTAGAGAAAAATCAATTTGAAGTTCCGGTTGGCGACACGATAAAAATTCACGCATTGATAAATCCAGTCACAGAGCAAGTGGCTCATTAATTCTTTTTTAAGATAAAACTCAAAAGATATGGACTTAAAAGGAAAGACAATCCTGATCACAGGCGGCGCTTCAGGAATAGGGCTTGAGGCTGCAAAACAATTTTTAAAAATTGGTGCGAAAGTTATTATTACAGGTAGAAACCAGGCAAAACTGGATGCAGCTAAACAAGCGTATCCAGCACTAACGGCTTTACAGAGTGATGTGGCTATAGAAGCAGATGCTAAAGCTCTTTTTAAAACAGTAAAAGAATTAGGTGGTATTGATATCCTGTATAATAATGCCGGCGTTTTAGCTGCTCCTTCAAATCTGGGTATTGCTAATGATAAACATCTTGAGGATGCCGCCTACGAAATGGAAGTTAATTATTTTGGTGTAATCAGGCTTAATAATCTTTTCCTGGATATGCTTAAATCAAGAAGTGAAGCGGCAATTATTAATACTACATCCATATTGAGTATGTCTCCTTCCTTAATTGAGGCTACCTATTCTTCATCTAAAACTGCATTGGCATTTTACACCATATCACTTCGGGAGCATTTAAAAATCATTGGAAGTAAGCTGAAAATATTTGAGCTGGTTCCACCGCTTGTGGCCACTGAAATGACTGCAGAAAGAAATGATAAAAAAATAACTTCAGAAGAGATGATTAAAGGATTGGTAAATGGTTTATTAAAAGACCATTACACCATCCGTGTGGGCGATGCAAAAATATTTAGTGTGATTAACAGGCTTTTCCCAAAAACTGCGTTTAACATAATCAATCCAAAGACAACCCATCAACTTTTACAAAAATAAACATGAAAGCATACGTCATAAACAAATATACCAAAGATGGTCTTCAGCTAGCAGATGTTTCGATACCAAAAGTTGGCGATAACGAAGTTCTGGTAGAGATTCATTCAGCTAGCTTAAACATTTTGGATTCAAAAATCAAAAAAGGGGAATTCAAATTATTATTGCCCTACAAGTTTCCTTTAATTTTAGGCCATGATGTTGCAGGGATCATTACTCAGGTTGGAAAGAAAGTAAAGAAGTTCAAAGCTGGCGATGAGATTTATTCACGCCCCTCAGATTTTCATATCGGCACATTTGCGCAGTACATTGCCATAAACGAAAATGATGTGGCCTTGAAGCCCAGTAATTTAACAATGGAGGAAGCTGCCTCAATTCCGCTGGTTGCACTCACAGCCTGGCAGGCTTTGGTTGAAAGTGCCCGGTTAAAAAAAGGAGATAAAGTGTTTATTCAAGCGGGGTCTGGAGGTGTAGGTACGATAGCCATCCAGTTGGCCAAACATTTGGGCGCAACCGTTGCAACCACAGCTGGTACAAGAAGTTTCGCATTGGTGAAAGCGCTGGGAGCAGACATCTCGATTGACTACAAAACGCAGGATTTTGAAACGCTGCTTAAAGATTACGATGTAGTTCTCAATAGCCAGAACAATAAAACCCTGGAAAAATCACTTAATATCTTAAAACCTGAAGGCAAGGTCATTTCCATTTCAGGCCCCCCAACACCAGAGCTTGCTAAAGAAATAGGACTTCCGTGGTATTTAAAGGCTATACTGTCACTGATTAGTTTTAGCATCCGGAGCAAAGCAAAAAGGCGTCATGTCGATTATAAGTTTCTATTAATGAAAGCCAGCGGAAGCCAGCTTGATCAGATCACAAAGTTAATTGAAGCTGATATCATTAAACCTGTAGTGGATAAGATATATGCTTTCGAGCAGACAAATGAGGCCTTAGAATATGTGGAGAGCGGACGCGCAAAAGGTAAAGTGGTGATTAAAATAAAATAGGTTAGTTAAGCATTTCACAAGTAATTTGGATTGTCCTGCTTCAATCACCGCCTTAATGAAGAAATTCTCTTTCGCCCGAAGATGAAAACCCAAGGGTTAACCACCAGGCTGGTAAGGGCTTTTACAGTACTTTTCGTTCAAAACCTTTGAAAACGCAGTTATTAAAAATATCAAAAAATTGAAAAATAAGTGATGAGAAAAATCTATTTGGCATTAATGCTATCAGTTTTGGCAATTTATAACATTGCAGCTCAAAATATGCCTTCAGACAAAATATTGGGGGTTTGGATGAGTCAGGAAAAGGATGGGAAGATTGAAATCTATAAATCCGGAAATAAATATTTTGGCAAACTGATCTGGGGCAAAACCATGTATGAATCAGATGGATCTACTTCTAAAAAGGATGTAAAAAACAAAGATGAAAAATTGAGGGGACGCAATCTTAAAGATCTTCTAATGCTTAAAAATTTTATTTACAATGATGAAGTTTGGGAAGGGGGCGAAATTTATGATCCTTATAGTGGCAAAATCTACAGTTGCACCATGAAAATATCAGATGGGAAGCTGAATATCAGAGGATATATCGGTATTTCCCTACTTGGAAGAACTGCTATATGGGAAAGGATCAAATAATGGATCGCGCGTAAAATTCATAGATGAAAGCGATTAATCCAAGGAGTATAATAAACCAAATTGCTTTAGAAAGCCTAAGTAAAGTATATATCTATAAACAGATGAATAAGATATTTACTAAAGCTGAGGATTGTAAAAGTACAAACCTCGCCTCTTCATTTGATTGCATGATCAAATTACTCATTGCTGATTGCAGAATATAAACAAAGAGTAATTATTTCTGCATCAGGATCAAAAGGATTCCTGAATATTTAAGGCAGTGCCTCAGGTGTTTTAATGCAGCAGTGAGCTGGTTCTCAACGGTCCGTTTTGAGATGTTAAGTTTTAATGAAATTTCAGTGATACTGAGGTTTTCCTTACGGCTCAAGAGGTAGATCTCACGGCATCTTTTTGGGAGTTCAGCGAGCATTTGCATAACCTTTGTATCAAATTCTTCTGCTGTGATCTTTTCTTCTCCAGTGTTGGTAGCTGAAAACTCATTCTGTAAAAAGGAATGCCCGCCCTGACTGTAATCCTCTACATAGTTTATTGGTACTGCATTCAGCTGCTGTTTCCTTCTGATCCCCCGATAACTTGCGCTGGTGAGTACATAATTCTTAAAAGAGCCTATGTTCAACTGGCGCCGTTTGTTCCAGATGTTCAGGAATATATCGTGGGTGATTTCAAGCGCAGCTTCCTCATCTTTAACATACCTATAGCATACGGCATAAACTTTAGACCAATGGCGGTCAAACAGGGAGTTGAACGCTTTTTCATCATCTAAAAGTATAAGCTGTAATAATTCGGGATCGGTATAATTGCTCGCTGGCATAGTTTGTTTGAAATAAAGCTATGATTTAAAAATCGAAATAAAAAATGCATACACCTGGTATCTATCAATGTATAGGAACTGTTTTTTGAAAGTTTATTTTTTTTTAAATTTTTTATGTGTGTGCGGATTAAAATCCGTGTCTATATAATAAAGGACCAAATTTAAACCCAAGTCGCCCTGTAATGACCGAAAATGAATATCTTTCTCTCTGCGAGAAATACCTTAGGGGAGCGTGTACGCTCCAGGAAGAACATATGCTTTTCGCTTATCAGGATGCCCAAGGGCTGCCGGGCCTTTCACTGTCAGAAGAAGATGAGAAACGCTTGGGAAAAACATTAAAAGAAAGGATTCATAACAGCATCAACGGACAATTGCCTGTAAAAAAACCGATCTGGATCAAACGCCTGAAATGGCAGGCAGCCGCTGCAATCGCAGCATCGGTTTTACTTTTTATCTATTTTGGAACGGATCTTTTTAGCTCAGCAAAAATCAAAGAAAATACTATCCTTGCCAAAAAGCAGGAGATCAGCAAAAAAGACATATTGCCAGGCTCAACAAATGCGGTACTTACCTTGTCAAATGGAGCGCGCATCAAGCTTGACGGTATCGGTAATGGGATCATCAGTAGGCACGGAAATGCCGATATTTCTAAATCCGGTAATGGTCTGGTTGTATCTGCCACAGGTAAAAACCTGAATAATGTACTGAATAAGATTACAATCCCAAGAGGGGGGAAATACAACATAACACTGCCTGATGGAACGCGGGTATGGTTGAACTCTTCTTCCTCATTAAGTTTTCCTACAGCGTTTACAGGAAAGGAACGCAAGGTAATACTTACAGGTGAAGCTTATTTTGAAGTAACCAAGAACAAAGAAATGCCTTTTAAAGTGGATGTTGAGGGGAAACAGGAGGTGGAAGTATTGGGGACACATTTCAATATTACCGCTTTTGCCGAGGACAGGAACATCATGACCACCCTATTGGAGGGGGGCGTGAAAATCAACTACAAAAAATCATCCACACTGATTAAACCTGGCCAAATGGCGGTCAATAACCTGCAGAACAACTTGAAGGTTGTACCTGCAGATGTAGAAGAGGTGATGGCGTGGAAAAATGATATGTTTATCTTCAATAATGAAAATATCAGCTCGATTATGAAAAAGATATCGAGGTGGTACGATGTAGATGTTGAATATAAAGGCGATGTATCCGGAATTAATTTCGATGGGAATTACTCTCGGTCGAAAGGGCTTAAAAGCCTGCTGAAAAATATTGAGTTAACAGATAAAGTCCGGTTTGTAACCGAAGAAAGGAGGATCACTGTTATAGTTAAATAAATACCTGAAAAAATCCAAAAACCGGAAGTGCTTGAGACCACTCCCGGAATTGATTAGCCTATAGCTAACTGTGGATCAGAATAATCATCCAAACAACAACTATTTAATCCTAACCAAATGTATAAAATTTTTACTGCACTTCAGTGCGGGGATATCTCTTGCAATGCGCAAAAAATCCTTCGAGTTATGAGACTTACTGTCATTTTAATAATGGTCGCCTTTTTACAGGTAAGTGCCGGGAGTTTTGCCCAGCAGGTAAGCATAAATGTTAAGGATACCCCTTTGAGGGAAGTCCTGAGCCAATTAACCAAGCAGACCGGATACAACTTTATCTGCGATGCAAATATTGTAAGTGGTTCTACTCCGGTCACCATTAAGTTTAAAAATACACCGCTTCAGAAAGTTTTAGAAGCCTGTTTTTCCGGCGAAGCCGTTGAAATGGTATTTGGCGATAATTCGACCATTGTAATCAAGAAAAGGGTTCTGGTCATAAAAACTCCCGTGCAGGTTATTGTGGTAACAGGTATGATTACTGATGCAAAAGGGATTGGTTTGCCCGGTGTTAGCGTGCTGGTGAAGGGCACCAAGACCGGAGTAGTTTCTGATAATAACGGGGCCTATTCCATTAAAGTGGCTGATCAAAAAGCCATATTGGTATTTTCTTTTATCGGCATGGTGAGCCAGGAAATAAGGGTAGGGGAAAGAACGGTGATTAATGTGACTATGGCCGATACGCCACAATCACTTGGCGATGTAGTAGTGGTGGGTTATGGCTCGCAGTCGCGTACAACTGTTACCTCTTCTATTACTAAAGTAGACGGGAAAAATATAGGTAACCAGCCTGTAAGTACACCGGGAGAGGCGCTTGCAGGATTGGCTGCAGGTGTACAGGTGCAATCTGATCAGGGCGGTAAACCAGGTGCAGCCCCAACCATCAGGGTACGTGGGGTGAGTTCACTAAGTTCATCGAATGATCCTTTGTATGTTGTAGACGGTTATCCACTGGAGACTGCTGCAAATTTTAACCTGATCAATCCCAGTGATATCGAATCGATCGAGGTACTGAAAGACGCAGCTTCGGCAGCTATTTATGGCTCAAGGGCGGCCAATGGTGTTGTTCTGGTTACCACAAAGCGGGGTAAATCGGGAAAAACCGTATTTTCTGTTTCAGCCTATACCGGCATACAGGAGGTAGATAGATACATCAGTGTGTTATCAAAAGATCAGTATGTGCAGCAGGTTAAGTCGCTTAGCCGCATTAAAAATTTACAGTATCCCAGTATACTGGACGGCGATATTTCAAACCTTCCGGATGTGGACTGGCAAAAAGAAATTTTCAGGACGGCACCGATCAGAAGTTTTGAGTTTAATGCCTCTGGTGGTAGCGACAAGGTACGTTTTAGTGCTTCGGCGGGTATCTTTAAACAAAAAGGAGTGTTGATCGGTACTGAATATACGCGCTATAACACCCGTTTAAATCTGGATGCAGATATTGTTAAGAACGTAAAATTTGGATTTTCCATTTCTCCATCATATTCAGAGCAGTACAGGCAGCCTTCTTCAGGCCAGGCCAGTGGCGCAGGGGCCAACCCCAATGATTACATTATCGGTGTACCAGGCTTGCTGGCAGATCTGAACCTGCCGAGCCCGCTTAACCAGGCTTTAACTTTTCAGCCGATAGTTCCTGTGTACCGTGCCAATGGCGATTTTGCCCAGCCTTATGACCGTGAACTAAACTATAACCTATCGCCTACGGCAGTTTTTTCTGCTTCAAATTTTTACAATCCGGTAGGTATCCTTAGCCTTTCTATAAACCGGTCAAGAGCATTCCGTACCTTAAGTAATACTTTCCTTGAATATACTCCTATTCCAGGCCTAAAGTTAAAAACCTATATTGGTGCCACTTTAGAGAATGAGCAGGTACATGGTTATGTGCCCGGTTCGATGGCCTATAGTTCTGCGCCAACCGCTTCTGCTTCAAATCCTCAATTGGCAGGTATCTTTGCTTCTGACAATGTGCGCAACAGTTTTGACTGGGTATGGGAAAATACAGCTACTTATGATAAGCAATTGGGAAAACATCATATTAATGTTCTAGGGCTGTTTTCTGCCCAAAAATATGAGTCGCAGATCAATTACACTGCAGGTCTGCCAGGTACTTTTATCACTACCTCGGTTCAAAGTCCTTTGGCCTCACCAAATACTGTTGGTACAGAACGTTTTGATGCCAATACTTTCGTTTCTTACGCTGGTAGGTTTACCTACGATTACAATAAGAAATACCTGTTTACCGCCGCTGTACGTCAGGATGGTTCATCACGTTTTGGTCCGAACAACAAATTTGCAATTTTTCCATCATTTTCACTAGGATGGAGGCTCGCTGAAGAACCGTTTTTAAAAGAACCACTATTAAAAATAGGTATCAACGAATTTAAACTAAGAGGAGGTTATGGCCGTACAGGTAACGCCAATATCGGAAGTTTTGCTTATGTAAATCAAATTGCATTAAACAGAAATTATGCATCGGGCAATGCACGGATTTTTGGTACACAGCAAATGGATTTTGCAAATCCTGATTTAACCTGGGAAAAGAACGATCAGACCAGTATCGGTACTGACATTGGTTTATTACAGAATAAAATCGTGTTAACTTTCGATTATTTTATCCGTAATTCAAATGGAATGTTGCTGAGAAAAGATTTACCGCTTGATGTGGGTTATACTACATTTTATCAAGCTAACCTGGGTAAACTTCAAAATAAGGGTTTCGAATTTACAGCCAACACCAATTTTAAGCTTGGAAGCGTAACCTGGAACACCAATGCCAATTTCTCAACCTATAAAACCAAAGTGCTCGATCTGGGCGGACCAAGTGCATTGCCTGCAGTGAGGGCAATCAATGGCTGGAATAATGTTTATCAGGTAAAAGTTGGTGATCCTTTGGGTATTATGTACGGCTACGAAATTGTTGGTGTATTTAGGAACGCCAGCGATCTCGCCAATAATCCAAAAGTTACTTCAGGCAATAATATCGGCGACTCTATGATCAAAGATCAGAATGGTGACGGTAAAATTGATGTGAACGATATGACCAAACTGGGCCATGGCCTGCCAGATTTTACCTATGGTTTAACCAATACCTTTCAGTACAAAAAATTTGATCTGAGTATATTGGTGCAGGGAGTGCAGGGAGTGAATATCATTAATGGAAATAACAGGCAAACCCTTACGGGTAACCATAACCAGAACTCGCTCAGTAAATATTTTAACAATTATTTTGATCCTGCTAACCCTACAAGGGATGTTTTATATCCAAGTCCGGTTTCTACCGGTGCTCTTCCTGGCCCGGCATTATCGAGTTTATCGGTCGAAAACGGGTCTTACCTTCGCGTAAGGAACATTACATTGGGGTATAGGCTGGGAGAAAATTTACTACGCAAGCTTTCCATTCAATCGGCCAGGTTTTATGTAACTGCTCAGAACCCTTTCCTGATAACCAAATACACTGGTTATAATCCCGAAGCAAATATCATGGGAGGTGATCCTACAACACCGGGTGTAGACCAGGGAACATATCCTACGGCACGCACAATTATCGTAGGAATCAATTTTGGATTTTAACAGCTTTAACAAAAAGATCATGAAAATTAAAAAAATAATTATATCTGGTATATTCATGCTTATCTTAAGTGTGGCAATTACTTCCTGTAAAAAAACCTTTGTTGATCTCACTCCAAAGGGCATCATTCCTGTAAACACGTTTTATACGACGGAGATTGATATTAAATCTGCATTGACAGGTGCTTATAGTAGTCTCCGTCCGATCTATAACGAGCAATATGGCTTTGGTGAACTTCCTTCAGATAATGCCCAGACTTATGGGGAAAGCGAAGTGCTGTATGGTGAACAGGATAAGCTCACCTGGACTCCTGCATCTACAAACCTGCAGGGTGCATGGGCGCGGTTTTATGCAACAATTGCCTATGCCAATATTGTATTGGATCATGTAAGCACACCTCCAATGAGTGATGCAAACCGTAACAGTTATATCGGGCAGGCAAAATTTATCAGGGCATTAATGTATTTTAACCTGGTTAGGATGTTCGGCGGTGTGCCCTTGGTACTTAACGAAATCGTTTCAGAGCAGCAGGCTTATACTTACAACAGAACACCCGCCACTGCTGTTTATGCGCAGATAGAGAAAGATTTAACTGAGGCGGCTGCTGTGCTGCCTGCAGGTTATACCGGAACGGATATCGGTCGGGCAACCAGCATAGCAGCAAATGCCCTTTTGGGTAAAGTATACATGTTTCAAAATAAGTTTCCGCAGGCCGAAAGTATATTGGCTACGGTTACGGCTACAGCGGGCACCTTGTTGCCTTATGATCAGATCTTCGGACTGGGCAAGGACAATAACAGGGATATTATATTTTCGGTACAATATCTTGGTGGAGGTTTTGGCGAGGGTAATACTTTCGCAAGGAGCTTTGTTCCACAGCCATCGGGAACCACTATTACCGCAGTTACCGGGAACAGTAACAATAGTGGTACGCTAGATCTTTATAATTCTTTTGAGCCAGGCGATAGCCGCTTTAATACAGCTATTGGTGTATATAGTGCCGGTACGCTTGTATATTACTATGCGAAGAAATTTATTTATCAGAGTGTAGGTGCTAATAGTGAAGGCGATAACGACTGGCCTATATTACGTTATGGCGATATCGTTCTATTGTATGCAGAGGCATTGAATGAAAATAACAAAACGCCGCAGGCCCTTACGCAATTGAACCTGATCCGTACCCGCTCCAACCTTCCCATTAAAACTGGCCTGTCACAGGATGATGCAAGAACGGTGATCCGTCACGAAAGGCGTATAGAACTCTGTTTTGAAGGGGAAAGATGGTTTGACCTGATCAGATGGGGAACTTTTGTTCAGGTGATGCAGGCGCACAAGACCAATTATATCCCTGCAAACGGTACTATCGGTAATGTGGTGTCAACATTAAGCTTATACCCAATACCTACCAGGGAAATCCAGTTAAACCCAAAATTAACCCAAAACCCAGGATATTAATCCAGGAGAATCTTCCTGAGCCATCATCAGTGTGCTCAGGAAAGTTCTTTATCCAAGCAGATCAATATTGATGTCCGATAAGGCCAATTGCCTGGGGTCAAATAATCTGTATGGTGCAGATCAAGAAATCAGATGTGGCTTTTTGATCTACGTTTTCTGATTTAAATAAATTCGATATGAAAAATATAGTAATGGGCGTGGATATAGGGGGATCCCATATTACCGCCCTTTTGATTGATATAGACAAAAAAGAAGAAATCCAGGGCACATGGTCCAGAGAGAAACTGGACTCAAACGCGTCTGCTGGAGAAATTATAGAGATCTGGGCCGGGACTATTGAAAGATCCATAAACAGTTGCCGCATTGCTCCCCAAAAGATAAATATTGCTATGCCAGGGCCAATGGACTATCGAGAAGGCGTATGCAAGATCAGAGGGCAGAAGAAGTATGAAGCACTTTATGGCCTGAATATTAAACAGATGCTTGCTGGCCGGCTTGGCATATTGTCGTCTGATGTTAATTTCGTAAATGATGCAGCGTGTTTTCTAAAAGGAGAGCTTTTCAACGGAAGCCTGAATGATGTCGGAGATGCCATCGGCCTCACCCTGGGTACTGGGCTTGGGACATCGCATACCGAAAAAGGACGTGTTAAAGATGCTAATTTATGGAAAATGCCTTTTTTGAAAGGAAAGGCTGAGGACTATATTTCTACGCGATGGTTTATAAAAAGGTTTCATGAGCTGACTGGGATCACAGTTATGGATGTGAAAGATCTGGTGGATAATCATCAGGGATCTCCATATTTTAATGCGGTCTTTCTGGAATTTAGTATCAACCTGGCAAAGTTTCTTTATAAGTTTATCAGGATCAAGATGCCCTTGGCCGCTGTAATTGGTGGCAATATTGTAAATGCAGAAGAGTTCTTTTTGGAAGATACCAGGCGTTTTTTAGCGGATAAGATGGGCTACAGTTTTCCTGTAAAGAAATCTATACTTGGTGAGCGGGCAACATTGATAGGGGCGGGGGCGAGTACATCATAACAGGATCTTGATTATTAGTACAGACTGTATCCGTTTAAAGGATTATATTTTTGATAATTTTAGCAAGGATGTTGGACAAAAGGCGAGCAAACACTTTCCGAACTCGAACATAAACCGGGTGAATGTATCTGGTGGTTGATTGTACTGGCCAACCGCTTGGATTTGGATATCAATGAAGCAACAGCGAAATTTTTAACAAAAAGAAAAATCTCGTGAAATAACAGAAAATGGATAAATGGTAATTTGTTAATTATTTAAAAGATATGGGTAATTGTCAATCTCAAAAATAACTCGAGACACCTGCGGTTTAGTGCTATTTTTGTAAGTTTATTATAAATAGACATAATGCTAGACATATTTTGTTTTTTAGACTGTTTTAGAAAAATTAAATAGATTTGTTTTCGACCAACTAAAATCCGTTTCCTTGATGAGTGCCACTTTGAGACAACATATAGAAAAGATTACCCCATTAACTGATGCGGAGTTTGATTATGTCTACTCTATGTTTACAACTAAGAAAATTAAGAAACATCAATTCCTGATCCAGGAAGACAATGAAGTTTTTAATGACTACTGGGTAGTGAAAGGATTGCTTAAAGCCTATCATACTGATCGGGAAGGGCGGATGCAGATTCTGCAGTTTGCGATGGAAGATTGGTGGATTTCCGACTATCAGGCCCTGAATAACCACACCCGTGCAACTATTGCTATTGATTGTATTGAAGATTGTGAATTGCTGGCATTGTCATGGAATAATAAGGAAAAGCTATGTGATGAGCTGCACAGCATTTCCAATTTCTTTCGTAAAAAATCTAGTCTTGGTTATGTTGCCCTGCAACAGCGCATCCTGCTTTTACTCAATAAAATTCCGCAGGAAAGATATAACCGGCTTTATAAGCTGAATCCAACGTTACTTCAACGCCTGCCGAAAACTTTACTTGCGTCTTATCTGGGAGTATCAAGAGAAACCCTAAGCCGTTTAACCCACCCTTAGGGGGTATTGCTTTTGCCAAAATAATAGAAAAGCAGGAGGACTAAACTGTCCCTCTGCCTTCATTTTGTATGTTAAAGTTTTTTAAGCTCGGTTAAAACAGCCTCGCCAACAGCTTTCGCGGACTGCGGATTTTGACCTGTAACCAAACGTGAATCAGTAACCACATGAACTTGCCATAAGCCTGATTTTTCGAAAATAGCACCACGTTCTTTCAGTTTATCTTCCAATAAGAACGGAACAACTTTTTCCAGCTTAACGGCTACTTCTTCCTCATCTGTAAAACCGTTTACTTTCTTCCCGTCTACCAGATATTTGCCATTGCTTAGCTTGATATTTACCAAGCCAGCTGGCCCATGACATACGGCACTAACAATGCCTCCTTTTTCGTATATCTTACTTGCAATTTTTGCTATTGCGGTATTGTCTGCAAAATCCCACATCGCACCATGCCCGCCAGCAAAGTGTATGGCTTGATAATCGTCTGGATTAATCTGGGATGGTGTTTTTGTATGCTCTACTTTATTGCGGTATACCTTGTCATTCCAGAATTTAGCATTCACCTTGTCTTTTAGGTCAAATCCGTCAACGGGTGCTTTGCCACCTTTTGGGCTTACGAAATCTATTTCGTAACCTGCATTTTTCAATACTTCCCAGGGATGGGAAACTTCACCAAGGTAATAGCCTGTAGGCTGACCCGTACTGCCTTTTTTGTCGTGACTGGTTACCACAAAAAGAATTTTTTTTTTTGTTTGTGCTGTCGAAATAGTAGCGGAGAATAGAATGGTAAAACCCGCAAGGGCCATCATTCCTGTTTTAATGATTTTCATATTATGTTAAATAAATTATAGTACAAAATTGTCCCAAAAAAGGTGGTCAAGGAAGGAAACAGATCACAAAATACATGTGATTAAAATCACACTTGGTGCTCTTCTTTTATAATTTCTTAGGTAATGTGGTAGATTCATGAAAAAGGGCAGATGAACCTTTCGTTTTCTTAACCCCTAATTGGGGCATTGAATAAGAAAAAGGCATCTAAATATTAAGCGGATGATCGATTGATGTCGGCTTTTGAAATTATGTCATTTTATGAGATTTATCAGAGTTTGTTTCGAAGACAAACCGCTGGCTTTCTGAGTAATATCAATAGAAACAGTGTTCGGAAGAGCAACGAATCCTCTCACCTGTTTTTCGTTTGCAAAGGATGAACTGTCCTGGGTAAGTTGGTCGATAAAAGATTTTTTTATCCGTTTTAAGCGCATTTTATATGTTAATTAGGTTCCTAAAAGTAATATCTCTTTTAAATCGGAATGCTAAATTTCCTTTACTGTAATACATTTTGATGTTTTTGAGCAGAAAATACTGCGACCATATCCTGATTAAGTGTAATACTGGAATCTGTTTAATTCGTTTTCGGACGAGAACTGTTTTATTAAGGTCCCTTATTTAGAATTAGTATAAATAATATTGTTATATTTGTATATCTATGATTAACATTAATTAACCCGGAAAATGATTGTAAAGGCGAGAATAGAGCATCAGAAAGATTTTCTGTTTATGGAAGAAATTCCAGATCAATATGTTCCCGATCATCGATTGTCGGAAAAATTAATAACCATTAAAGATGCGCCAGTAGGCATTAAAAACTATCAGCTTTCTACTAATGGTCTTTTCCTGGTGCATTCTGAAATGAAGTTTGATGGTCCGGCCCGTATCCTTACAGAAGTAGAAGGAGAGGCTATAACCTGTCAATTTATTTTTAGCAATAAAAGTAGTTCGGCTACAGCGGGTAAGCAGTCGGCTAAATATGGACGGAGCAGGCATAACATCAGGTATATCCCGTCGGCAAAAGAAGCTTATGATGTTAAACCTGATGTAGAATTTGTATATTTTTTAATTGTACTCTCTAAAGATTATTATCTCCGATTGGTTGACCTCTATTCACCATTGCACGAGCAGTTTGTGCAGGAAATGGAAAAAGGAATATCGACTTCCTTTGCTGAGCACGATCTTTTTATGACGCCCGAAATGCGCAGATCAATCGATGCCATTATTACCTGTAGGCAGGATGGGGAGCTGAAACGTTTGTTTACTGATGCACGTATTACCGAACTGATCATGTACCAGCTAGAGCAATTTAGTCAGCACATACATGGAGGCAGAGAATCGCTGCTCGATCGCGATATTCCAAAGCTCGAAGAAGCGAGGGAAATTCTGGAGCGTGATTATATCGATCCCCCAACCCATAAGCAGTTATCGAAGATGATACTGCTTAATGAGTTTAAGTTGAGAACGGGCTTTAAAAAATATTTTGGCAGTACCATTTACGACTTTGTAACCCGTTTAAGAATGGAAGAGGCTAAAAGATTAATATTAGAAGAAGGTAAAAACATGTACGAAGTTGGCGTTAACGTAGGTTTTAAGCACCAGGCTAGTTTTACCAATGCTTTTAAGAAATACTACGGCATATTGCCTAGTGATGTGCGGCTCTGATCTTATAGAGGATTAACCTCGATCCTACACTCTGTGCTTCGGCTACACCGGCTGCTTCCATCAGTTTGAGGTTGCTGTACACGCAGCCAATGCTGATGGGCATTTTATCTTCTTTAAGCATCAACCAAAGTGATTCGGGGTGGGTAAAATCGCTTACTTCTAGTAATTTAAAGGCGATCCATAGTCTTTTTTCTGAAAATAATAAGCGCTTTAGCCTGCAGTAATCGTTTATGGTTTTTAAAATGGTTTCTTTAAAGATATCAGTATAAACCGATTGAGGTAGTTGGCTGATACTTTGCGCGGTATTGAATAGTTTTTGAATGTTTTCCATAGGTAGCGGAGATTTAAATCTTTACTGATTGTAGGTTGATTAATTCATCAGTTTCCGTAGGTTTTAATTTATAAACGGGTTGATGCGAAATTTGCAGATTGGAATTGAATTTTGCGGCATCCAGTTTAATTTCTTTTGGAACGATAACGGTTTTTAGGCTGCTTTGGTCGGTATAGGCCAGCGCATGGATGCCAAATGCCGTATACATGTGTTGCGGAGTAAGTACCTGTACAGGTGTGCCATCCCACCATTTCCGTCCATCTTTTAAAATGATGATCCGGCTGGCATATTGTGCGGCAAGGTTAACTTCATGCAGTACCACAATAATCATGTAACCTTTTTTTGCCATTGCAGTAGCTATTGCCAGGGTTTGGTGCTGAAACTGAAGGTCCATGTTGTTGGTTGGTTCGTCTAAAAGCAATACCGCATCTTTGTTATCCCACAGCTGTGCCAAAACCCTCGCCAGATGTACCCGTTGTTGTTCGCCACCCGAAAGGCTTAGCATCGACCGGTCGGCAAGATCGGTTAAACCGCATAGTTCCATCGTCTCGAGCAGCGCAGTTTGGTCGTTTTTTGCTGACGAGAGGCTTTTAAAGCCATACCTGCCCATCATTACCACTTCTTTTACAGTAAAAGCCATCGAAATGGGATTCTGTTGTTGGAGGTAAGCCCTTTTGCCGGCCAAAATTTTCCGGTTATAATCTTTTAGGTCTTCCCCATACAGCATAATACGTCCTGTATCAGGTTTTAGCTCGCCAGAGAGTAAACGCATCAGGGTAGATTTCCCGGCGCCGTTCGAACCTAAAAGTGCAACCATTTCACCTGGTCTGATACTAAACGAGATATCTTTTAAAAGCGGCCTGTTATTTAATTTATAGCTGATGGATTCTACTCTAAGCATAACCGTTATTTAATTAACTAATTTCTTTTTGTCTTTAATGAGGATATATAAAAATATGGGTGTACCCATTAAAGCAGTAACCACGCCGATAGGCAATTCGATGGGCTGAACAACCAATCTCGAAACCATATCGGCCAGGGTAAGCACCAAAGCCCCCATTAATGCAGAAACCGGAAGCACAAAACGGTGATCTACACCGCCCAGCAAACGGGCGAGGTGGGGGATAAGCAGTCCGATAAAACCGATAATGCCCGAAACGGCTACTGAAGCTCCAACGGCCATAGTAGCCAATACCACCACCAATATTTTGATGCGTTTAGGGTTTAGGCCAATCAGTTCTACCTGACTTTCGCCGATGGCAAATAAATTCAATCCCCTGGATAGAAAAGGAAGTCCGATTACCGGGATAATTACAAAAGGGAACAAACAGCTTACATTTTGCCAGGTAGCACCACCCAAACTGCCCATCATCCAAAAGGTAATGCTGCGGAGTTTCTGTTCATCGGCTAAATAAGTTACCAATCCAGTTAAAGCTCCAGCCATAGCGTTAATAGCAATACCTGCAAGCAACATGGTAGAAACATTGGCCTGCCCGTTTACTTTCGAAAGGTTATACACCAGCATAGCAGTAATGCCTGCACCGGCAAAAGCACCAAAAGCCAATAAATAATAACCCAATACCTGGCTTAGGCTCGAAAATAACAAAGTTTCGAAAGCAATAATCAATACCGCCATTAAAGATGCCCCGGCCGATATGCCGACCAAACTGGGTTCGGCCAAAGGATTTCTGAATATACCCTGTATTGCAGCACCTGATATGCCCAATGCGGCGCCAACCAGTATGCCCATTAAGGTACGCGGCAGCCTGATCATCATGATTACGCCTTCATTTATTCCATGATCTGTACCACCAAAAACAGTAAAGCCCAAGGTATGGCTTAAGGTATCGATTACTTCTTTTAAAGGGATGCGCATGGCACCCAGGGCAAGGGAAAAGCAGATGGAAACCAATAATCCTGCACCAAGGCAGGTATAAATAACCGTTCTTTTCATTATAAAATACGGTTATTTAGTGCTTTAATGGCTTCGGGTAAACGGTTGCTGAAGTTGATGAGCAATGGTCCGTTCATTTCTACTATTCTTTTGTTTTTTCCGGCATTGGTATAAGCTACGCCCGGAAGATCTAAAAAGGCTTCCCTGCCACCTAAACTGCTTAGCCCAAAATCGAACATCAGGATTATATCCGGATTACTTTTAATCAGCGCTTCTGTAGTGTAGGGTTTAAAATCGCTGAATTCCTGTATGGCATTTTTACCCCCAGCCAGTTTAATAATCGCATCCATACTGCTGCCTTTTCCGGCCACGTTCATGGTACCTACACCCCGGGCATAAATAAATAATACTTTCGGACTCTTATTCCCCTTTTTTAATTGACTTAAAGTGATATTAACGCTGTTTTCTGTTTTTTGTGCAAGCTGTTCGCCGCGGGCTTTATCGCCAATGGCAGCAGCAATTTGCCTGATAAATTTTGTTGCGCCCTGAACAGAAAATTCCTGACGGATAGTAACCACCCGAATACCTAGAGATTTAAACTGATAAAGGTTTTCTTTAGAAAAATCGCCTTCAGGAACTAAAATAAGATCTGGACGGAAGCCAGTAATCGCTTCAACCGAAAATGATCTGTTCCGGCTCACCTTAGGTAGCCTGTTGATTTCCTCAGGCGCTACGCTGGTTACATCAGTTGCCAAAATTCTTTTGCCATAGCCCAAAGCATTCACCGTTTCGCTTATGGCGCTGCTCAAGGTAATGATGCGCTTTGCTTGTGCTGCTGATTGTTCTGCGGCAAGTGAAAAAGACAGAACAATTATTATAATATAATATTTTTTTAAACTCATGAAGCCTATGATATGGAGACAAAAAAAGTGTTTAATTAATCTAAATACAAGTATTTGAACGGGTCTAGAAATTGGCCTAAGGTTTTTTTTTTTGAATAAAGTGTTCTAATGTATTTTGTTTATATAATTGATAATGAGTTAGTTGTTTTGTTTTCAGAAGGATTTAATCAGCTCATTTGTGCAAAATGGAGAAGAAAAAAATACGCTTTGAACAAAAGAAAATACGGATTGCACAAATTAAAATACGGATTGCACAAACCATTTATGGCACTTAATATGGATGTTTGCATTATTCTTATTTAGAATGATTAAAAATAATCTAAAATGAAGTACATAAATTATACAGGTCAGTTTAATACCAAAACAATCATAATTGGCTTGTTGCTCTTTACGGTTGCTTTTGCTTCGTGCAAAAAAGATGAACCAGATCCGAATGAAGTTTTACAGGATGGCAAAAGTGTAGTGATTAACGATCTAGCCGGCGATACACAAGCTGCGATGGGAAGTGGAACTCCGGGCAAGGAAGTACGTGCATTTTATACTTTTCTGTTCCGTTTTAAGGATCAGAAACAGATCTGGATCCGCAATGCTGCTGATTCTGCACAATGGTTGAAAACCAAAGATTGGGATCTGGCTTTCACCGGACCTTACAATAGTGAGGTTTACGTTAACGACAAAGACTATCAATATAACCCTGGCTTCGGTGGGGTTGCAAAAAGTGCAGTAGTAATGCTCGAACAAAGTTACGATACAGTTAATCAGGCGCCTTCCGATCAGCTATTTAATGCCAGCGAAGCAACCAAAATTGGCTGGGCATCGTCGGCTACTTCGAATGGATGGTTTTTTTATAGCCTCAATACACACATTATGCAGGCTATACCCAATCGTACCTACGCTATCAGGTTGCCCGATGGTAAATATGCCAAATTGCAGTTAATCAATGCCTACAAAGGCAATCCACCGAGTGTTACCGATTTAAACTGGCCCGCACCCTATTACACTTTTAGATATTATGTACAACAGGACGGAAGCAAAAACTTACAAACAAAATAAAGAAGATGAACGGAATAACTACAAAAAAGAATAATGTATTATTTAAATGGGCTTCAATCTGTTTAATGGTAATGGTTCTTTTTACTGCATGCAAAAAGGATGAGGTCATAACGCCAGAACCTGCAAAAGAAATACCTGCCCAAACAGAAGGAGGTACACCATATTTTAAGTTGCAACGGATCGAGAATTTAGCCGTAGAAACAGATGATGCCAACCCTACCGTACCACCAACAGCTGTGTTGTTCAGCTTGGAAACAAAAACAATTATTCCCTTGCTTTACGCGAAAACCAATCGTTGGGATGTCTGCTTTAATGGACTTTACAATAGTTTCTTAAGTGGCAACAATGGTCAGTCAAGTACCAGCCTTGGCGCCGGAAGTACAGGCACGGGTGCGATTGCCATATTACAAAAGCCTTTTGACCAGGTTACTGAGGTGCCTGCTGATGGTACTTTAAGCATCAGTAAAACTATCGGTACCGACGATGAGGGAGATTTTGGCGAAGGGATAGGGTGGTACCTATATGATTTTGGCGGAACCAAAAGAGGGGATGGAAGTTACGATAAACAGCACGTGGCCTATGCTATGCCTGAAAAACGTACTGTTATTATTCGCACCGCTAAAGGAGATTATGCGAAGATCAAAATGATCAGTTGTTATAAGGATGCCTTTACGGCTGATAAATGGTTCAGGACCACCCCACATATGTATTTCACCTTTGAATATGTAATTGTACCAAAAGGGAGTACAAAATTCGAAATCAAATAATCACTATTAAATCAATACAATCAATTAAAATGAAGAATAAATTAACGCAACTGTTTTGCTTTTTATTAGCAGTTGCTATGCTTACCGCCTGTAAAAAAACAATTGGCCTGGATCCACTCCCTGCAAATAAAATCACAGAATTTAAGGTTGCCGTATCCGATGGGAATATTTTTGGTGCCATTGATGAGACTGATAAAACCATTACACTTTACCTGCCATATTATTATGAACTGGATGTAATCGAACCGGTGATTAAACTTTCGGCAGGCGCTAAGTTGAGTGAAACCCTTGCCCCGGTAGAAGTATTGGATACCAAAAAAACTTATACCGTTATAGCTGCCGACCAAAGCACTTCGACCTACAAACTGATTATTAAACTAAATCAAATTTCGCCCCTGGTATTAACCGAGCTATCAACAGCTACTACTACATCAACAATGGCAGTTGGTGCTTATGATGTGCGGGTTCAGGGTAATTTTAATGTTTCTGATCTTAAAAAGATCAAGGCCTACCTGGTAGATAAAGCTGATAAGGAATATGAGTTAACGCCAAGTCTTTCGCTTGGAACACCAGGTATATCGGTAGCCATAATAGGTGGTATTAAGACTTATACTTATGGTTACCTGCAGGTTCCCCAAACGTTGGATACCGGAACTTATAAGGTAAGGGTAAAAGTACAGGCCTTAACTGCCGAAACGAAGTATCCGGTAAAGGTAGTTTATGGCAGGCCGGGGATAAACTACGGTCCGGTGACCGTTAAACAGGGTGAAACCTTTAAAATCAATTCCTCGCAAATTATATTCCACGATTTTAAGGAATTCTATATTATGGTAAACGGACAAAAAACGCTTTTGCCTATTGTTTCCTATACCCGTACCGAGGCTGTAATCCGCGTTCCTGATACCGTTCCGCCAGGGGTATATACGCCAACAGCATCTTTTGGTACATGGCCTTTATCAGCCCTAAACTGGTCTGTTACCGTAACTGCAAAATAATACTCATTTACTATTCAATCATGAAAAACGATTCGGGAAGATTATTCCCATTTATATAACAAAAATCATAAATCTAAAAAAAATGAAAATGAAATTTTTAAAACTTACGTTCGCAATTGCAACTTTAGCCATAATAGGAACCGCTTGTAAAAAAGAAGCCGTTCAACCAGACAATAAACTTGCCTTACAAAATGCTACAGCCGTTATTGCTGTAGATTCTACAGAGGCGGGAGTGGTAACCAATTCTTCAACTTCGCCTACTTCCTGGACTGCGGTTGGTTACGACTTATTGAACAATGTTGTTGCAAGTTCTGGAAACCAGGTTAATTTTGACAGCAACTTTAACGGAAACATTACCATTGCAGGAACAAATAGCCTTGGTTATTATGATTCTCCTTCAGTAACGAACGTTACTGGCATTACTTTACCCGATGTTTCTTCGGTTACATTGGGTGCAATTAGCACTTTGGGTAGCAATACCACAACGGTAGTGGGATGGTATAATTACGACCGTGTTAACCGTACCATTACTCCTGTGGCTCAAAGATATGCTGTTGTAGGTAACGGCTCAACAATTGCTGGTTCAACCAGACTTTATGTGGTTCAGCTTGATGGCGTAACTACATCTGGTACTTACAATACTACTGTAAACTTCCATATCAAGAGATTAAAATAAGGATTAGCTCAATCAAGGGAAGTCCTTAATTAAAAAGATTAAAAAAGGGACGAAAACACGACTTATCGTCCCTAAAAATCATAAATAAACCCAAATAAGGGAATAATCCCGAATCGTTTTAAAAATATCAGCCTTGGCTAAGGCCATATTTGCGGGCTCTAAAAATGCAAATCTAACAATTATTGATTATGAATACAATATATAAGCGCTTCTCTATCAGCTCGTATTATCTTTTACTTTTTTGCTTTATTAGCATATTCAGTGCCTGCAAAAAAGAATATGAAGATTTCCCTTATGCCGACATTGTAAGTTTTACGGTAAAAGATGCTAATGGTGAATCAATTAAAGCTGTAATTGATGAAAAGAACCTCACTATATACTGGCCATCAGGGCAGGCTGTGCCAGATAATATTATACCCACCATTGTGGTATCAGAAAGGGCAAATGTTAGTCCTGCTTCAGGCCAAAGTGTGGCTTTTAAAGAAACAACCAGGTTTGTGGTAACTGCACAGAATGGTACAACCAAAGAGTACCTGATTAAAAAGGTGATCAATCAACCGCTACTCAAAATAAATATTTCATCGGGTGTTTTGGTTTATAACACTAAAAACTTTGTAAACAGAGGTAGCAATATTAATGTTACCGGCGATAATATTATTGCCAATAAAGAACAAACCAAAGCTTTTTTGGTAAATACCGCTAACAATACGGAAAAAGAAATTGCGATTGCAACAATAACACCAATTGCACTCAGCGTAACGGTTGATAATACTGTACCAGATGGTATTTATCAATTGAAGATCGTATCGGGGCAGAGAAGTGTAGTTTTAGAACGTTCATTCGGTGTAGCTAATGGCCGTCCGATTATTACTCCTGTAGAATTGAGTGCCATAAAACTCACATTAAAACTCGGAGAAGAGTTTGTGCTTACTGGTGCAAGCAGGATTGAACTGGTCAATAAATTTTCTATCCGCAATGCTGCCAATAAACAAATTTATGACTTGATTATCAAGGAAACCAAAACAGGTCAGTTAACATTAAAAGTGCCAGATAATTTACCGATTGGCAATTATGATCTATATAGCTATAACTATCCTGCCGGAGAATATTATGCCGGCGGCCCGGTTAGCGGTATTTTCGATGATGTGATAACAATTGTTAATTAGGCTGTAAAGTGCAATACAACACAAAGATATATACCACGCTTCTTATGCTCATTCTAATAGGAACCTCTGCCTGTAAAAAGGTACAGGTTTCTATTGATGATGCGGACGAGATTGTTTCGCCAACAACAGGTACGCGCAGTCAGTTTACGCTCGATTCTATCTTTTTGTACGCCAAACAGGTGTACCTATGGAGCGATGCTTTGCCAGGTTATGAAACGTTTAACCCACGACAAAAATACGGAGGAATCAGTTCTGATATCATTGCTTTTAAAAAAGAACTATTCGATATTTCGCAGCTTAAAATAAATGTGACTACAGGAAACCCTTACGAATTACCTGTTTACTTCGAAAACCCAAAATACTCATATCTTCAACAAGGAAGAAGTTTACCAGGTACTAGTGCCGGAGTCGTAAATTCAGGCACTGCTGTATTAATTAGTAAGGTAATTACCACTGGAAATACGCCTATTGCTTATCTGGCATTAGCTTCTTTTCCGTCATTAAGCAGCAGCAAAGCAGCCTTAGATCAAGCCTTTGCAGATCTGGCTACTGCCAATCCAAAAGCTATTGTAATCGACCTGCGGAACAATGGTGGTGGTTATCTCGAAACCGCAGAATATGTAGCCAATTTAATTGCTCCTAATGGTTTGAACGGAAAGGTGATGTACAGTGAGGTATTTAACCCATCCATGCAAAATGGCACCGTACCAATATTAAAACACCAGCCATATTTAGATGCTAATGGGAAAACTGCCATCTACAATGGCCGTAATGCGACCATGGCCGATGTAGACTATACTATTGCTGGCAATACCTATGCATTCAGCAAAAAAGGAAATTTACAAACTATCCAATCGGTGTATTTTATTGTTTCGGGCAATACCGCCTCGGCCAGCGAAATGCTGATCAGTTGCCTGAAACCTTATTTTGATGTTAAACTGATCGGTGAGAAAACCTATGGCAAACCGGTAGGTTTTTTCGGGATCAATATCGATCAGTACAGTGTTTATCTGAGCAGTTTCCTGATTAAAAATGCCAATGGCTGGTCGGATTATTTTATCGGTATGCAGCCTGATGTTGCCGTAAAAGGAGTAGATAATCCGGTATTGGGCGATCCGAGCGAAGGTTGTCTAAGCGCGGCTTTGGAACTCATCAACGGAACAAAAAAACTGGCCGTAAGCAAACTGGCCACTGCAGATCAAATTAAGACCAATAGAACCAATCTTTCACAGCAAACCGTTGTAGAAAGTATCATGTTCGAAAACAGGTTAAGATTAAGAAAATAATATGATAAGACTAAAACCTGATTCCACAATAATAAAAATAAGACATGTTTAAACTTTCCTCCATCATACTTTTTCTTGCGTTTTTCCATTTGAAGGTTGCGGCGCAGGATTATGGAAGTTTAAAAGGCACGGTTAGCGACGAACAGGGCAAACCTTTAGGAGGTGCAACAGTACGTTTAGAACCTGATGGACATAGCACCGAAACCGATGCCAAAGGAAATTTTAGCTTCAACAAGATATTTACCGGTAATTATAGCATAACAGTAACAATGATTGGGAAGGCCAGTTACCAGAATAATATTAAAATCGGTACAGTTGCAAGTCTGATCATTAAACTATCGGATGATGAACGCGAACTTAATGAGGTAGCGGTATCCGAAAACCGTGCTGCTCCCGATAACCTGATCAAGCTAGAACGTAGCGCAATGCCTGTTACGGTAATCAGCAGGCGTACCATCGAATTAATGGGCAGCCGCAGGTTGGATGAAGTATTAAAAGAGCAGACTGGGATTGCCATTGTAAATAACATTGGCGGCGGTGCCCGATCGGTTGGGGTGCAGATGCAGGGTTTTAGCAGTGAATATATCATGATATTGATCGATGGTCAGCCAATGGTTGGGCGTAATAGCGGAAATTTTGATTTATCCAGAATCAGTGTTTCCAATATTGAACGGATCGAAATTATTAAAGGTGCATCTTCCTGTCTCTTTGGAAGCGAGGCGCTCGGCGGGGCAATTAACATCGTTACCCGCTATGGTGCTGTACAGCCGCAGGCATTGGTTGCAGCCAATTACGGAAGTTTGAATATTGCAGATATTACACTCGAGGGGGAAACACCTTTCGCTTCGCAAAGGGGATCGGCCAGTATCTCTGCAAATTATTACCGCACCGATGGTTTTAATACCAATCCAAAATACATCCAGCAGGGAACTACAGCGCCACCTTACGATAATTATGCCCTGCAGGGGAGGTTGAGGTACCGCTTAACGCCAGCGAGTACCATTGGTTTTAGCGGCAGATATGGGTTGAGAAAATCGTTTATGTCTAAAGATTTTGGTTTGGGCATTATTTCTGGCGACAGTCAGGATGAGCAGGATTTAAACCTTTCGGCCACTTTTGATCATCATTTCAATTCAGGGCTACGCAGCATGAGCCGTTATTATTTTACTAATTTCCGTTCAGACCAAAGTGTAGACTGGCAGCAGACCAATAGCAGCATTACCAAAGATATTTTTGTGCAAAACCTGCACCGTTTTGAACAGCAGTTTGCTTATGGTGTAAGTGATGAACTCAAATTTACGGGCGGTTTAGGTGCTGGTATCGAAACCATGAAGGATATATCGCTCACCAATCCTGGTTCGGTAGGTACAGGTTTTGCTTTTTTGCAGGGCGATTGGCAGTTGAATAAACAACTGGGCTTGGTTGCTGGTCTTCGTTACGATTTAACTAACGCCTACGGCAGCAAACTTAATCCAAGTTTAGGTTTACAATATAAAATTGTGCCCGGTTTAACCTTTAAAGCAGGAGCAGGGACAGGCTTTAAAGCGCCAGATTTTAAATCGAGATACCTTGTTTTTTATAACCCGGCGGCGAATTACCTGGTTATCGGAAATGAAGTATTAAGGGAAACGCTAAACCAGTTAGATAAGCAGGGACAGATCAGCGAGATTAGGCAATTTCTGTTAAATCAATTGAACCAGAATTTGCAGGCAGAAAGGAGCACCTCGCTCAATTTAAGTTTTGAGTGGAAACCTAAAGATAATATAAAGCTAGAGGCCGGTATATTTCACCATAGCTTACGCAACCAGATCAACAGTATTCAGGTGGCTACAGGTAATGGAAACCGGAATATTTATACCTATCAAAACTTGCCCGAAGCTGTAAATAAGGGTATAGATGTTTCTTTTGCCATTAGCCCAATTAAAAACTTAGAACTGAGTGCCGGTTATCAATACCTGATTGCGAAAGATCTGAGCGTAACCGATAGCATTAAAGCAGGTCATTATCCCTATAACCAGAATATCCACGATCCCGCTACCGGAAATTCTTATGCACCAAAACCTGCTGATTATTGGGGGATCGAGAACAGATCTCGTCATATGGCTAACTTTAAGGCATTTTATAACTACCGTCCATGGGATGCCAGTTTAAATGTAAGGGTAAATTATAGAGGCAAATATCCTTTTGGCGACCTTAACGGAAACCAGTTTATCGATCGATACGACACCTTCGTAGATGGCTTTTTTATGCTTAATGCAGCTTTTGAAAAGAAACTGATGAAGCAGCATTTAAGCGTCAGACTTACTGCCGAAAATATTTTAAATTATACCGATCGGCTCATGCCAGGCCAGCCCGGACGCGTATTGCTGGCCGGATTAACCTATCGTTTATATAAAGATTAATTATTCAATCACCATAAATTACAAAACATGTTAAGTACAAATATTAAAGAAGCTACAAAAGCTGAACACCAGAACTTAGAAAAACAGGTTGTTTTAAAACTAAAAGCGATCAGAAGTAATGCTGATTATGCAGATCTGTTAAAACATTTTTATGCCTATTTCAGTCATATTGAAACAGCCATTAAGCCATTTATCACGGCAGAAGTTTTGCCTGATTATTCACAGCGTAGAAACTCAGGTTATATCAAAGCTGATATTTTGGAATTGGGCGGCGATATGAATGATCTGCCATATACCACCGTACCAAAAATCGAAAATGCAGTACAGGCTTTGGGTGCATTATATGTATTGGAAGGCTCGATAATGGGTGGCAGCATCATTGTGAAAATGCTCGAAAAAGGAGGGGTAACGAAAGGCGTATCTTTCTTCTCGGGTTATGGAGAAGCCACTGGTATGATGTGGGGTAGCTTTATCGCTGTTTTAAACGCACAGGCAAAAACAGAACAAGAGGAAGAAGAAGCCATTGTAGCTGCAAATGATACCTTTAAACATTTTGCCTATGTTTTCGAAAAAGTGAATGTGCAACCTGTCTAAATTTCGATAAGGTAAAATGATCTATACCAGTTGCTGAGCGACAAACTGGTATAGGTTAAAACCTTTTTTAAGAAATTATAGTACCAAGCCTCAGGTCACCATCTGCCGTGACCCTGAATGTACTATCAGATCGTTTTTGGTAAAGCTGTAAAGGGAAACGGTTAGAAAATACATGCTGACAGAAACCAGGCCCATAGGCATACGGTAACAACGCAAATACATTTTTTTGAAATGGTTTGCATATTAGTAGGGTGGCAGATATGCCATTCATTGATGAATCCTGTTATTTAAGATCAGAAACAAGAACAAAAGATTTATGCGATGCCTATTTTGTCAATTAAGTGCTTGGGGCAGGAAGAATAAAGCGCTAAACAAGAATAGATCTCAAAATTGTTAAAGTATGATTATAGATCATTCATAAATCAGTAGATATTGGTTATCTTTAATTGATTTGGCGGCTATTTAATGCCGCATCAGTTTGATGAGCAAATTTTAAAATTATATCAGCTTAATTATTATGGTAGAAGTTAAATTAAATATCCAAAAAGAAGAACCTAGTGCATTCGAACTTTATGATGAGGGAGAAAAATACGGAGAAATGGTTTTTGATATCCAGGGAGAAAATCTAACGGTTTACCATACCGAAATTGATCCCGAAAAAGAAGGCAAAGGTTATGCAAAACTATTGCTAGATGCGATGGTAAATTATGTACGGGCTAATAACCTGAAGGTAATTCCACTGTGCCCTTACGTACATCTGCAATTTAAACGCCACGAAGATCTTTACGGTGATATCTGGAACAAAGTGCGTGAAAACGATTAATCAATAAACAATATTAGCATTAACCTCAGAAAGTTACACTAATATTTCATGGTTCTGGAAAATCGGCAAGAAATTGTATATGGGTTGATTAAACCTTTAAAAAGAACCAAAAGCCGGTTGTTTGGAACGAGTTATTACTCAATGTGTATAGATAGTGCATCTTCATCTATTATTTAGCGGTTTTGCTCTATTTTTATTTCATTCGAAAGAAAGTAGCGATACTTTTATAAGAAGAATCAAATTAACGGGACGATTTAGAGATCTTATTGGGGTTCCTCAGCAATGAGGACCCTTTTTTTATTCAGGGTCCATAATGTTAAGCATGTAGCTAATTGCATCGATAGAATGAAGTGCCATTGTAGATTGCATCGTAATATCTGCGGTTTCAGAAGCTCTTTTTAACATTTGTTTTTCATAGGCTGATATGGCTTCCTTAGGCGTATTAAAGTGGTTTTTTTTGAAGCACTGGCTTAGTTCTAAAGCATCAAGCATGGCCATATTTACCCCTTCGCCAGCATAAGGCGGCATTAAATGGGCTGCATCGCCCAGCATGGTTAAATTGGAGACGGTTTCCCAATGCTGATCCAAAGGCATACAATATTGAGGCCGGGGAACAAAGGCTGTTGATGCATTTTCAAATAGTTCCAGCCACATGGAGTCCCAGGTAGAAAATTCATTCCTGAACCAGTCGATCACCTGGTTTTTATCTGAAAAATTAATACCCGACGCTTTCGCCCAGTTTTCTGGCGCATGACAACCCGTGTAAAACACCAAACTGCCATCACCTTTTGAACTTACGATCAGTGATTTTTCATCACCCATAGCGAATATTTTGCCGCCGTTTAAAAGCGCATGCATTTTCGGACAAGCAGTTGCCGATGAATAAATGGCGCCTTCAACAATGCTAATGCCCGAATAAAAAGGTTTAATAGGTGTAATGTATGGACGGATTTTTGAATTTGCCCCGTCTGCGGCAATTACTATATCAGCCTGCGCTAAAGTTTCATTTTTAAATCCGATCAACCATGAACCGTTGCTGGGCGTAAGTGTTTCAAAATGACTGTCCCAAATTACAGTATCTTTTATTAGCGAATTTAAAAGGATCTTTTGTAATGGACCGCGGTCTATTTCAGGCCGGAAAGCTTCTCTGTTTTGTATATCGCTATCTTCAAAAACGATATTGCCGCGCTGATCAATAATACGTGTACGATCTGCACCCGGACGATAATTTTCCATAAAGGCATCCATGAGTTTAGCTTCACGTAAGGCAGCTAATCCGGATTCCTCGTGCAGATCTAATGTAGCACCTTTTGGTCTAGCATTTTTATCGTTGTCACGTTCGTAAACTTTTACATTGAAGCCATCCATTTGCAAAAGTCTGGCTAGGGTCAAACCTCCCGGCCCAGCACCTATGATGGCTATTTTTTTATCTTTAATGTTGTTCATTGTTTTTTTATTTAAGGATGCCTTTAATTACGATTTCGCAGGAGGTTAAAATAACTTCCTCGGTAATAATTTGTATAGGCCGATCTAAATGGTCAAAATATTCAGCTACCAGATCTTGGATCGGCGAAAATAGAAGTGCTCTGTGTACATCATGGGGGAGATCTGCAATCAACCCCGCTTGAACATTTGTTCTTAAAAAGATATGTATGGGTGCAAAAAATGCACCTTGTTGAATGTTTTTCTCTTGAAAAGCCTTATTTAAAAGGGGAGAAGATTTTCCATGTCGGATTAAAGAGAAAGCAGGTTTATTATTTCTTAGGTAATGAAAGGTATTTAGCCATAATCTTTTCATACCATCAGCAAAAGCTACTTTTGGATCAAAATTTTCCAATATCGCTTTTTCATACTTGCCCAATACTTCTTCGATAAAAAGTTTTATCAACAGGTCTTCCTTATTTTCATATTTGATATAAATGGTACGCGGCGATATATTGGCTGCCTTGGCCAGTTTCTGCATACTCAGGTTTTCCAGTCCTTCTTCAGAAATAATCTGAAGGGCAATCGATCTGATGGCTTCTTCTTTCGCTAAATTTTTTGGCCGCATAATTCACATAATTAAATATGATTCAAAAGTAAGTAAACGTTTGTTTACTTTAAAATTTTATTTAAATTAATTTTTGCTGACAAATAGATTTGAGCTTTTCTAACACGATCGGCATGCTGATCCGAAAGCTGTGGGGTTTATTTCAGCATCTATACTTAAATAATAGAAAATAGTTCAGATTAAAATTTAGAATGGGTACAATCATCACCTAATGATTATCCGGATATCTTAATTAAGTTTTGAGGAATATTAAAACTTATCCTTCATGCCAAAAAGGCCCATTAGCCCTCCAGTATGGATGGCCAATACTTTTTCATCTTTACCAATAATTCCTTGTTTCGCTAAATCTTGAATGGCATAAAACATTTTTCCCGTATAAACAGGGTCTAGGAGCAATCCGGTTTTTGCCGTAAAGGTTTTGATAAAGCTGATCAGTTCAGGAGTGGTTTTCGCATAGCCACCAAAATGATAATCAAGATGAAGTTCGAGGTGATGAGATATGGGGGCATATTTGTTTATTTCCTCTTCAATAAAGGAAGCGCCCTTTAATACGGGGATGATATGTAACTTGGTATTTAACTGTTGTTGTTGAATTCCCCTCAACAAACCTGCAGCTGTGGTTCCTGTTCCGGCAGCACAAAAAATGTGGTCGTATGGTTGCTCCAGTTCTTCAATTACCTCTGCACAACCAATAGTGGCTTCAAGTGATGCACCCCCTTCATTTATAAAATAAGCCTGTACGTCGGACGCAAAATATTGGTCAAACAATTGGTGTTTATCCCGATAACTTTCTCGGTCGGTAAAAATGAGTTTCATCCCAAATAAACTGCACAGCAATAATAGCTCATTCTTTACTGCTTCGCCACGTACAAAGGCCGTAGCGGTTAAGCCTGATCTTGATGCTGCGGCGGCAGTGGCTACAAGGTGATTGGAATAAGCACCTCCAAAAGTGACCAGATGCGTTTTGTGATCAGCTTTAGCCTTGGCTAAAATATATTTAAGCTTACGCCATTTATTGCCTGAAATATAAGGATCAATAAGATCATCCCTTTTCACAAACAAGTTGTTTAAAGGTGCAAATGCTATTTTTTGTACCGGGCTATATATTTCTTCGAACACGTGTAAAAATAAAAAACACCTGAGTATTTCAGGTGTTTTAAGCATTATTATATTCGAAAATTAATTATTTGCCGATACCAAGGCCTATACCTGCATTAACCATACTGTATTTTGCCTGGGTATATGAGCCGTAAAATTTAAAGAAACCAAACTTCAACTGAAAGCCTAAACTTCCTCTTACACCATCAATATCGGTTTGTTTAACCGAAATCGGATCAACATAAGTTGCCGAGGTTGTTGCACTTGTTGCAAATTTATAGGTACCTAAGGCTTTTAAATTGGTATTAGATGTTTGGTAACCAATACTGGCAAAAGGCGTAAAAAACAGGATCTTTTTGGAAACAATGGCATCAAAATTTACGCCATTGAATTTAGCATCAATACGCTGATCTGAATTTGCCACATTATCGATATTCAGGTCTAAAGAATATTTATACTGCGTAAAACCACCGGCAATGGCAATATCTACAGGAATCAGTTTTTCTGTTGTCGAACCCATAAATAAGGGTAAAAGTTCAATTTTGGCACCAAAACCGATCATCGATAAACTTCCCAGGTCATCACCTAATTTAATTTTAGGCATTGCCCTTAAAGTAACATCGATATTTTTAGGTAAGCCTAATGTTGCCTGAATTTGTGCCGAAGGCACCACATGGAAACCTACACCCTGTGGCAAATTGAAAAATTTACCTGTTGGAATACCATTGCTCGTGTAAACTTCCATTTTACCACCTTCATGGTCATCGCCAAATGCAGTAGGGCCTATAGATGATGCGCCTAGAGCAGGTTTAATATTACTTAAACCCAAGGTATTTACATCATAACTTCTGCCCGATTGGGGTACAAAAGCGCCCGAGGCCGAAACCCTGACATCGAATTTTAAAAAACCTTTCGATTGAGCGGTGTTCGACCACCCATCGGTTAAACCCAGCCCTAAGCCCTTGTATAGTGGGTCGAAATAGGCATTAATCAATTTAGTTGCATCAGCTGGTCCGCCCACAAATAAGTCTCCAACATCTTGTTGAGCATTTGCTTTTTGAGCCACTGTCAATAAAAACAAGGCACATAATACCTTTAAAGCGTAACATTTTTTCATATAAATGATTTAGGATGATTTGATTGTATTAAAGATAGGGTTGTTTTTTCGAAAACTGCAATCATTAAAAAATTCTTGAAGTTAAAAGTTTATTTTTGCCCCATGGAAAATGTGGTCGAATTGCAGGAATCAGAAGAGCAGGAATTGTATGAACATTTAAAAATTATTGTTGATAAGGGGCAATCGCTGCTTCGTATTGATAAGTTTTTGATGGTACGCGTAGAAAATGCCTCCCGAAACCGTATTCAAAATGCAATTGATGCAGGGAATGTACTGGTTAACCAGAAACAGATAAAAGCGAGTTATAAGGTTAAACCTTATGATGAGATATCTATCGTTTTACCTCACCCACCGCGCGATACCGAAGTTTATCCTGAAGATTTACCACTTGATATTATTTATGAAGATAGTGATCTTTTGGTGGTGAATAAAGCCGCAGGAATGGTTGTACACCCCGGTTTTAATAATTATACCGGAACTTTGGTTAATGCTTTGGCATTCCATTTTGAGCAACTGCCTCAGTTGCCCGGCAATGATGGCCGACCAGGTTTGGTGCACCGTATTGATAAGGATACCTCAGGTTTATTGCTGATCAGTAAAAATGAAAAGTCGATTACGCACCTTGCACGTCAGTTTTTCGACCACAGCATTACCCGTAAATATATTGCACTGGTTTGGGGCGATATCGAAAACGATGGAACGGTTACCGGCTACATTGGCCGAAGTGTGAAAGACCGTCGTGTGATGGATATTTACGATGATGAAGAAAAAGGGAAATGGTCTGTAACACACTATAAAGTATTAAAGCGTTTGGGTTACGTTACTTTGATCAGTTGTGAGTTAGAAACGGGGCGTACGCACCAGATCAGGGCGCATATGCAACATATTGGGCATCCGCTTTTTAACGATGCAATGTATGGTGGCGATAAGATTTTAAAAGGTACTACATTTAATAAGTACAAACAGTTTGTAGATAATTGTTTTGAATTGTTGCCCCGTCAGGCATTACACGCACAAAGTTTGGGTTTTATTCACCCTACCACTAAAGAGTATATGTATTTTGAATCACCATTGCCACCCGATTTTAAAGCTGGCTTAACCAAATGGGAAAATTATATCGCTACATCATAAAATATGCTTCAAGAGTACCTTTTATTTAATGATGAATTTCAAGCAGTTGATCTTCCGATTTTAACGGCCTCTAACAGAAGCTTCAAATTTGGCGATGGACTGTTCGAAAGCATGCGAATGATTAATAATAAGTTGCAATTTGCCGATTTACATGCCGATAGATTAACGGCTGGCATGAAAGCACTTAAAATTGATGGTCATGCTTTAATGGATGATTATTTCTTACGCCAAAAAACGGCTGATCTGGCTAAAAGGAACAAGTGGAACGGTAATGTCCGTTTTCGCCTTTCAGTTTATAGGGGAGGAGCAGGTGTTTATACGCCCGAAATCAATAAAGCAGGATACATTTTAGAAGGCATTCCCTTAAAAGCATCTACATATGAGTTGAACAGCAAAGGTTTGATCATAGATGTTTTTGATGAAATGACCAAGCCGGTTAATAAACTCTCTAATTTTAAAACAGCCAATGCGCTGCTTTATGTAATGGCCGGGCTTTTTAAAAGCCAGAACCGTTTAGATGAAGCGATGATTCTGAACCAACATGGTTTTCTATGCGAAAGCATTAGCGCTAACGTTTTTGTGGTGTACAACAAGCAGATTTATACCCCGTCGTTAGCTGAAGGTTGTATAAGCGGTGTAATGCGTACGGCCATTATGCAGTTGTGCAAAATGAACGATATGCCTTTAATCGAAGCGCAGATTAATCCTGAAATATTAAAAGAAGCTGAAGAAGTTTTTATCACCAACGCTACGCAAGGCATTCAATGGGTAATGGGCTACGGCAGGAAACGTTATTTTAACGAGGTATCGAAATTTTTGATCGAAAAACTGAATGCTTTGTAATCTGGTTCATTGGTCATTAGGAGATTAGTGCCATTGGTTCGTCATCTCGACTGAAGCGTAGCGAAATGGAGAGATCTTACTTAACTCATTATTTTTTTGGAAAGCAATACCTGTGCTAATCGGTTCGGGCTGGTCCCGCCCTTTGCTTAATCCCAATTAAATTTCACTTCATAAGATAAACAATTCTTAATCGGGATAACGCTGTCGGTCGGGTTTATTTAACCCTAGACAGAAGCACTTTTGTGGCCACCTAAACCCGATCAAAGCGGGATGCCCCCCGATTTTACATCGGGTTGGCAGAAGCGGGAGCGGGGCTGAAATAACCAAAAAGCTACTGCAATTGCTTTCCTAAAAAGAATAACTTAAGTCGATCGTCATCCCGACTGAAGTGCAACGGAATGGAGGGATCTCTGAACTTGATTCATATCCGATACAGCTAAATAGATTTAGCTTCGCTGAGCACTACGTGGTTCTCGACTTCGTTGCACTCCGCTCGAAATGACGTATCTTTTGTCAGTCGTCATCCCGATTGGAGTGCAACGGAATCAAGGGTCTGTATTAATTATTATAACCGCATCCCCCTTAAAAAATCTTCGATCAGCATCCGTTTTTTACCTTCGTATTGGATATCTAAAAGCTTGATAAAGCCATCTTTTGCGGCAAATTTTAAATAAGTTTTACCGTCCGTTAAAAAGCCTCCGGCAACAATACCTGGTTCTTTATCTTCTATTTCGGCCTTAAATACCTTTAAGTTTTTCTCGTTGAGCACGGTAAAAGCAGTTGGGTAAGGGCTTAAACCGCGGATTAAATTGTGGATGGTTTGCGCCTGGCTGTTCCAGTCGATTTTGCAATCTTCCTTAAAAATCTTTGGAGCATGTTTTAAATCAGCATTTTGTGGCTGCGGCTGCTCTGTTATATTATTGGCTTCGATAGCACGTAGCGTTTTAACCAAAAGATTTGCGCCAACTACCATCAGTTTATCATGCAACTCACCCGCAGTTTCGTCGTCGGCAATGGGCACACTGTCGCTGAGAATAATATCACCGGTATCAATTTCCTGTTTAAGGAAAAATGTAGTTACGCCACTTTCTTTCTCCCCATTTATAATAGCATGGTTAATCGGGGCTGCGCCACGGTATTGCGGTAACAACGAACCATGTAAATTGATGGTTCCTTTAGCCGGCATATTCCAAACTATTTCTGGTAGCATCCTGAAAGCCACTACCACTTGTAAATCGGCTTGGTAAGATCTTAGTTCTTCAATAAACTCAGGGTTTTTTAATTTTTCAGGCTGTAATACAGGAATTCCTTTTTCTACAGCATATTTTTTTACTGCACTTTCATTCAATTTTTGGCCGCGGCCTGCAGGTTTATCTGGCGCAGTAACCACTGCAACTATATCGAAATTGGCTTGTACCAAGGCATCTAAAGAGGCTACCGCGAAATCGGGCGTACCCATAAAAACTATTTTCATAAAGAAAGTGTTGTGTTTCTAAAAATAACGTGGCTACCCATGTTAAAGTTTTGCAAAATAACTAAAAATAAACCCATACTTATAGGCAAAAAATGGTACAAGGCAAAGATGTTGTTCAGGCAAATGGATTGGTGTACGTAACTGATGCGCTACCTGGGATTTACCGTAAAGGAAAACCTGGTAAATTTCATTTCGAAGATAAAGATGGAAACAAAATTACCGAAGAGAAACACCTCGACCGGATAAAAGCCTTAGTTATTCCTCCCGCATGGCAAAATGTATGGATTGCTAATAGACCCAATGCATACCTACAGGTTACCGGTATTGATGCTGCAGGCAGGAAACAATATAAATATCATGCAAAGTGGACCAGCCGCCGATCGGAAGCTAAATATTTCCGTTTATTGGAATTTGGAAAAGCATTGCCCAATGCACGGAAAAATCTGGAAAAAGACCTCCGCAGAAAAGATTTCGATGAGCGTAAAGTGTTGGCTATTTCGGTAGATGTACTTCAAAAAACGCTAATCCGCGTGGGTAATGAAAGTTATAAGCAATTGTATGGTTCTTTTGGTTTGACTACACTTCGCGATAAACATGTTAAAATAGAAGGAAGTAAAATTACCATGGATTTTGTTGGGAAAAAAGGTGTTCGGCAAAAAGTAGAGTTAAATGATCGGTCGCTGGCGAAACTGGTCAAGAAATGCAGGGACATTCCCGGACAGGAATTGTTTCAGTTTTATTCGAACGGGAAAGAACATAAAAGTATCGATTCAGGTAAAATAAACGCTTATATTAAAGAAATTACAGGCGATGATTTTACGGCTAAGGATTTTAGAACCTGGGGTGGAACATTAGAAGCGTTGCGCCAGTTTTCGAAGTGCAGTGCCGATGAAAATTTTAACCTAAATTCAAAAAAGGCCATCGTTAATGTTTTAGATTGCGTAGCGAAAAAATTAGGCAATACCAGAGCCGTTTGTAAGAGTTCTTACGTATATCCGTTATTGCTCACCGCTTACGAAAACAACGAGCTTGGTAAATACATGAAAAAAATGAATAATAACAAAGTAACTGGTAAATCAGGTTTAGAACACGATGAGAAAGTTTTATTATCATTCTTAAAATCAAGTAGTAAATAGAAAACCCATTATATTTGTTTTTTTATCCCTTTATGCAAATTAACCTTGACGATAACACTGCTATTTTTTATACATTAATCGAAGAATCTCCAATGCCGATCGGACTGTACATTGGGGAGAAAATGAACATTAAAGTTGCTAATAAAGCAATGCTTAAAGCATGGGGGAGAGATCATTCGGTTATTGGACAAGAGCTTGCCATTGCTTTGCCCGAGCTTAAAGAGCAGCCTTTTTTAGAGATCCTTCAGAACGTACGCAAAACCGGTATTGCTTACGAAACCAAAGAAGACCGGGTAATGCTGATTAATGATGGCGTTTTACAGACCTTTTATTTCGATTTTATTTATAAACCCCTAAAAGACAATGATGGAAACGTTTGGGGGATTTTGAATAATGCTACTAATGTTACCGAACTGGTAAATGCCCGATTAAAGGTTAAAGCCAGTGAAGAACTTTTTCGCAAGATGATTCAGGATGCACCTGTAGCCATTGGCATTTTGAGGGGTGAAAATTTTATAATCGAACAGGCTAATGCAGATCTTTTAAAGCTATGGGGTAAAACAGAAGAGGTAATCGGTCTTCGTTTAATTGATGGTTTGCCCGAACTAAAGGGACAGCCCTTTCCCGATTTGTTAACTCAGGTTTACCATACAGGGGTGGCCCACCATGGTTACGAGACAATGGCGAGGATAGAAAGAGATGGTGTACTTCAGGATTATTATTTCAATTTTGTATATGACCCAATCCGCGATCAGCACAATGAGGTGACTGGCATTATGGTAGTTGCGAACGAAATTACCTCACTGGTACATTCGCGGATGGAAATGGCCAAAAGCGAAGAACGTTTCAGGAATTTATTATTGGATACTCCAATGGCCACAGGTTATTACGAAACGGAAGATATTATCATCTCGCTGGCTAATGATGAAATGCTGAGGTTTTGGGGGAAAGATAAGGATGTAATCGGGAAGCCGATGGAAGAAGCCATTCCTGAATTAAAAGGACAACCTTTTATCGATATTAAAAGAGGTTTATCGTACAGGAGTTCCTTATCATGCCGATCAGCAGGAGGCGCTATTACCTGTTAACGGTAAGATGGAAAAGCTTTGGTTTAATTTTACCTATAAACCTTTGAGAAATGCCCAGGGAAAGGTTTATGCTATTTTACATGCAGCAATGGATGTCACGAAACAAGTTCAGCTTCAGCAACAGAAAGACGAGTTTTTGGGCATTGCGAGCCATGAGCTAAAAACGCCGGTAACCAGTATAAAAGCTTATGCACAGGTATTGGAAAGGATGATCAGGAATGAAGGTGATGAGAAAAAGGCTGGCATGGTACGCAAAATGGATCAACAATTGAACCGCTTAACCGGTTTAGTTGGCGATTTACTTGATGTAACCAAAATACAATCGGGCAAAATGACTTTTAATCCCGTAAAATTTGATTTTGATCAGGCTGTAGGAGAAATAGTAGATGAAATGCAGCATATCACTTCTAAACATCAGATCAAAACCGATTTAAATAGCAACAGCAGCGTTTATGCCGATCGCGAACGTATCGGCCAGGTGATTACCAATTTTTTATCAAATGCCATTAAATACTCTAATGATGCCAATCAGATCGATGTGCATACTTATGCATTGAACGATGAAGTCATTTTGTGCGTACGCGATTACGGAATCGGGATTTCGAAAGCGCTACAGCATATGGTTTTCGATCAGTTTTATCGGGTGGGTGGAAATCTGCAACATACCTATCCGGGTTTAGGCTTGGGACTTTACATTTCTGCAGAAATTATCAGAAATGAAGGGGGCAGAATTTGGGTAGAGAGCGAAGAGGGGCAAGGCGCCACATTTTATTTTGCACTAAAAATTTAATTACCCTAATTCACGATTAAAGAGTGTAACTTTTTATTCTTTAGGTGCCTTTTTTATCGGATGAACAGGTTGTTCCTCAAGCTCACGCTGTTTTGCAGGGTTATTTGTTTTTGGCGCTTTATTGGGGCTACTGTCATTTTCATGCCTCACCGTTTTATGGTCAACAGGTTCTCGGCCTTTAGGCACTTCTTCCTGGTAATTGCTTCCTGGTTTATCGCTTTTAATTTTTGGACCGCTCATAGCTAAAATGATTGAATGATTGAGTTTTTGAATGATTGAATAGCACAGCGCTTATCAACTATCAATAATAACAAACCTCTTTCTGTTAAGTTTGAAAATAATTGTAAGGGCAATTCAATCATTCAATCCTTCTCTCACTCAATCCTTAATTATAGAGCAAATATTTCTTACGCATGGCTTTATAGGCACTTAGGCCTGGCTCCCAGCTGGCTCTAATTTCCGCTTCACTTTTTCCGTCTATTACCTGTTGCCTAAAATCTGCCACACCAACTAATCTTTCAATAGTCCCCATTTCTTTGCTCAGCTTGGTATTAAAGAAATCTTCTTTTCTTGGCGAAGCTTTATACAGTTCGATTAACCAGCTGATGTTTACCTGTTTCGATTTTACCAGTTTTGAGGTATCGTAAGTTCTTAAATCTAAACCATAACAAACCTGATCCTGAAATAATGGTGTTTCTGACATGCCTTTTATGCTTTTTGGCGTAAAACTGAAATCGAATTTTCCTTTAAGGTATGGTGCCCCAACAACGGTAAATGGAAACATTGTTCCGCGGCCGTGGTTTAAATAAGTGCCTTCAAATAAACAGGTAGATGGATAAAGTAAAATAGATTGTTGCGTATTCAGGTTAGGAGAGGGCTTAACCGGTAAGGTATACTCCATATCATGATTGTAATTGGCGTTTTTGATAATGGTAATTTTGCATTTCACCTTATCTTTCAACCAGCCTTCGCCATTTAACATCTGTGCATATTCGCCAACGGTTAAGCCATGCGCAATAGGGATGGGTTGCACACCAATACCTGATTTAAATTTTGGATCTAAAATCGGTCCATCAATTAAATAACCATTTGGATTGGGGCGATCTAAAATCAACAGTGTTTTATTGTTTGCTGCACAGGCTTCCATAACGTGCTGTAAGGTATTGATATAGGTGTAAAAACGAACACCCACATCCTGGATATCGAACACCATAATGTCGATATCTGCTAAATCTTCAGCCGTAGGCGTACTGTGTTTGCCATAAAGTGAAATGGCTTTTATACCTGTTTTGGTATCAACATCATCGTTAACGGTAACGCCTGCACTGGCATTGCCTCTAAAACCATGCTCCGGACCAAATATTTTCTGGATTTTAACACCTCGTTTCAGCAGGCTATCAACCGAAGTCTGTGTGCCGATAATCGATGTGGGGTTAACTACCATTCCAACACGTTTTCCTTTTAAAAGTGGGAGGTATTTTTCGGTCTGCTCTGCACCGGTTTTAATTGTCGATGGCAGTTTAACAGTCCTGATCATCAGTTTTCTGTTTTCAGGGCTTTTCTTTCCGAGAACTTCCTGTTCGAGTGGTTTGGGTTGTCCGCAGGCTGATAATGCAATTAAACTGCTTAAAGCAAAGCTGATGTAAGTTTTCATTTTCTTATTATTCTAATCTTCCGGTATTATAACAAAACAATTTACAATATATTTCGATTATGCTATTGGTATTTTCTTGTTACAACTTAATGATTGATGTTTAAAGTTGGTTATTTATTTTCGAAAATGCCATTTTTAAAAAGGAATTGAGCATTTTTGTTAATACAAATTGATTAAATTGAATTTCGAATATTTCATAGCCGGGCGGATAGCCATTAAATCTGAGCGTACTTTTTCAAAACTTATCGTCCGCATTGCAATAGCAGGTGTGATGTTGAGTTTGGCTGTTATGATTCTCTCTATAGCCATTATTAAAGGTTTTAAAACTGAAATTCAGGATAAAGTAAGGGGCTATTTGGGCGATGTGCAGATTACCCGTTACGATCTGAATAATTCTTTTGAGCATTCTCCCTTCGTACTTGATGGAGAAACCAAAAAAATGCTCAAAAACGATCCCAATATTGAATATTATTATCCTTTTGCTACAAAACCTGCCATCCTTTCGGCCAATAATGAAATTGAAGGCATTAATTTTAAAGGGATAGATAAAAACTATAAGTGGGATTACATTAAGCAGCATATCATCAGCGGAACCATTATCGATTTTTCTGACAGTACCGCTGCCATGCAAGAACTGCTCATTTCGAATTATACAGCTAATCGTTTAAAACTCAAAACCGGTGATGATTTTATCATGTATTTTGTTCAAAACCAGTTGCGGCCGCGTAAATTTAAAATTGTAGGCATTTACGATATTGGTGTAGAAGATATTGATAAGGGTTTTGTACTGGGTAACCTGAATATTATTAAACGCCTGAATAACTGGGAGGCCAACGAAATTGGTGGTATAGAAATCAGGATCAATGATTTTAACAGACTTAAGCCTATAGCCAGTAATATCTATGAAAAGCTTCCACGCAATTTGCGCTCGTATTCTATCGAAGAAAATTTTCCTAATATATTTACCTGGTTAGGTCTTCTTGATGTAAACACCAATGTACTTTTAATCCTGATGTTAATTGTAGGTGTAATTAACATGGTTACCGCATTGCTGATTATGATTTTAGAGAAAACAAATATGATTGGAATGCTAAAATCTTTTGGGGCCAGTAACTGGAGTATTATGAAAATTTTCCTTTACAACGCAGCTTATTTAATCGGCATTGGCTTATTACTAGGAAATATTCTGGGCTTAGGACTTGGTTTTTTACAGCAGGCCACTCACATTTTCAAACTTAACCAGGCCTCTTACTTTTTGGCTTATGCACCAATAGAATTTCACTTTATCGATGTGCTGCTGCTTAATATCGTTACAGTAGTGGTATGTTTAACGGTTTTGATTATCCCTTCGCTATTGATCAGTAAGGTTTCTCCGCTTAAAGCAATCCGATTTAAATAAGGAAAAAACTTGGGTCACCGGACAGATCATTTTCCGATGCCCAAGCAAACCTAAACTTAAGCTCTTGTCAACTCAACTTTTACAGTTTGTGTACGATCACTTTTCTGAAGCTGAGGGTATGGTGTAATGTCAATCAATTTGAGTGAATAATCTATGCCGTTAATTTTAATGTTTGCTACACTTGTTAGTGTGCCGCAATCTCCTTTGCATAAGATAATTTCCTGATCAATATTATTGGCTGTTAACTTGAAGTATGCTGTTGCTCCCCCAGCGCCAATGCAATCAGCATTTATTGGGCAACGGCTATCGCTAATCGATTTTAATATTAATGTAGATGCACCGATTGATTTTGAAGTATTGATTTCAAAATCGTAATTCGTCGTTTTTGTTTCAGATTTCTTCTCACATCCAAAAACAAAAATAGATAAGACAATAAAGAAGAATATTAAATTTTTCATTTAGATATGGATTAATTACTTCTTTTTAAAATGTATTCATAATCTACGGTAGCATAGGAGGTAGCCGGAGAAAAATCTGTTTTTGCACTGAATCTTTTTCTAAGGGTTAAATCTACTCCGCTGCTTCTAATATCGTATTCGCCGTTTAAAATCATATTCCAATCAAAATCTGCTGTCCAAACGCCCTCATCGGTAAAATATCCGATCCCATTCTTAAAGTTATAGGTTCCCTTACCTCCCGATGGTTTCAGGTTAGCATCAGCACTAGGAGTAATGTTGAATTTCCCACCCTGTAAAGAAATTGAAATTGGTCGGGTTACCGGCACAGACTTAACACTATTGGTAATTACCAACACACCTGTATAATTGCCATCCAATAAAACATCTACGTTTGTAGATTTTTTACAGCCTAAAGATAAGATCAGGGCAAAAAGAAAAATACAGATTTGAACTTTCATACCCCTAAAACGGAGTTCAAAATGAAAACGCTACATTTAAATTGAAATCCATTCTACACCTTGTGTATTATGGATAAATTCAGTTCTTGGCTCGAGGTTTAGATAAGGATAAGTGACTTTCGAAAGGTATAAGCCTGTAGGATGAGCGGGCAATGATAGTTTTGAGGATTGCCGGGTAATCAATTCGCTTTCAAATTCGTCAAAGCTAAGCTCTCCTTTGCCAACCATGAGAATTTTACCCATAATAATGCGGATCATTTTGCCCAAAAAGCGGTTGCTGGCAATATGAAACCTCAGCCTGTCGCCTTTTGGATTTGCAAATAAATCAGCTTCCATTACATTGCAGATGGTATGCTCATATTTATCAGGATGTGTACAAAAAGCCCTGTAATCTTTGTATTGGGGTAATAATTTTACAACGGCTTTCATTTTATCAAAATCGAGATTGTTTAATTGATAAAAGGAACTTTGGGTGCTTAAAAAAGGATCTTTATAGGTATGGATAAAATAATCGTATTTTCGTTGTACAGCATCAAACCGGGCATGCGGTTTCCCCTCCATTTTAATAATGTCGAATACCGCGATATTATAAGGTAAAGCCTTGTTCAGGATATAAAGCAGATCGAAATCAATCTCTTTTTCGATATCGGCATGAAAAAAGAACTGACTGGCATGCACATGCGCATCAGTCCGCCCGCAGCCATTAATAGCAGTCGGCGATTTTAAAATTTTCGATAGCGTTTGTTCAATAACTTCCTGAACGCTTTTTACCCCAGGTTGTTTTTGCCACCCACTAAAGTATTGGCCTTGATAGGCAATGTGAAAGAAATACCTCATTTTTCAGCTGCAATTTTACGGAAATTTTAGCAGCAGGAATATTAAATCATATTTTTGTGCGGTAAATTTTAATCATGGATTTAACAAACTGTCCTTGCGGAAGCGGAACTGCCTTTAACCAGTGTTGCCAGCCTTATCATTTAAAAGTGAAAGCGGCACCAACGGCAGAAGCCCTAATGCGTTCCAGATATTCGGCTTTTGTAGTTGCTGATGCAGATTATCTTTATGAAACCACACACATCAGTAAAAGAAAGAATCATTCGAAAAGCGCATATTTAAATAGTGCGAAAAATACCAGATGGCTAAAACTCGAAATTGTTTTTTCGGATTTTGATATTGTGGAATTTAAGGCCTATTACCTCAATAAGAAATTTCAGACTGAAGTATTGCATGAAAAATCTAATTTCAGGTTAGCAGATGGGAAATGGTATTATGTGGATGGGGAATTTTATGAATAAGGCTGAAATCGCAAAATTCATATAAAATTTGCGATTCCATTCGCAGAATTAATGTGAATTTTGCGATTTCACTCCTTTTGGCTATAATTTCTTTGCTTCATTCCAATATACATCCATCTCTGCAAGCGTCATATCAGCCAGGACTTTCCCGTTTTCTTTTGCTTTGGTTTCGAGGTACTGGAAACGTTTGATGAATTTTTTATTGGTTTTTTCCAATGCATTTTCAGGATTGATGTTAATGAAACGTGCATAATTGATGAGGGAGAAAAGTACATCGCCAAATTCTGATTCTGCTTTTTCAATATCGATAGCTATATTATCGGCAACGTTAAATTCGGTTTTAAACTCCTGTAGTTCTTCTTCTACTTTTTCCCAGACCTGATTTTTATCTTCCCAATCGAAACCTACGCCGCGGGCTTTTTCCTGAATGCGGGCAGCTTTAATCAGCGCCGGTAATGAAGATGGAACACCGGCCAATACCGATTTGTTGCCTTCTTTAAGTTTAATCTGCTCCCAATTGCGTTTAACATCTTCTTCGTTCTGCACTTCAACATCGCCATAAATATGTGGATGTCGGTTTACCAGTTTATCGCAAACCCCGTTTAAAACATCTGTAATGTTAAAATCATTGGTTTCGGAGGCAATTCTCGAATAAAAAACCAGATGCATCATCACATCGCCAAGTTCCTTTTTAATTTCGTCTAAATCGCCCTCTAAAATAGCATCGCTCAACTCATAAGTTTCCTCTATCGTTAAATGGCGCAATGTTTCCATAGTCTGTTTTTTATCCCATGGGCATTGTGTACGCAGTGTATCTAAAACGGTGAGTAATCGTGTAAAGGCATCAGCTGGATTATTGGCACTGGCAGGAATTGGATTGTTCGGCATGTTTTATGGTTAAGCTATATTTATCGAACGCTAAAGTACCAAACCCAAGCGATTAAGAAAAGCTGAAAAGGTATTCTGAACCATAAATATTTTGGTCCCGGCCCTGGCTTATACAAATCTTCATAATTGATGCGGTGTTTGGCAGCATAAATATTGGCAGGTAAAATAGCAATGTAAAAAATAATTAGGGTTATCCCGGTAAAATATCTGGTGCTTTCAATCGCCAGGCCAAGGGCAAATAAGATTTCCAGAACACCGGTTAAAAGCACAATTTCTACCTTTTTAGGAATAAATAAGGGGACCATAGCAGCCATACTCGTTTTAAACTTAAAATGCCCGATAGCGGTAAAAAGTAACATCACAGCCATTGCAATATTGCCTGCAAAAATATTTCCCTTGTCAAAAGTAGTATGACCGCCAAAAGCCAATAGCGCAACATAAACAATGATTAATACGAATAAGGGTTTCATGAACGGTATATTTAATCTATTTTATTAAATTAAACGCAATTAAAATTGTAGCAACAAACAATACCAATAATCCGGATAAAAATACAAAGTCGGCAACTTTTTCTAGTCGCTGGCTTGCAGTTTTTTGTCTTCTCATCGAGATAAAAGATAGGATACAGCTGGTCATAAAAAACATGACGGCAGCCACAGCAAACTCATCAATTAAGGAACCATCGGTAAGTGCGAGTTTTTTTAAAGAAGTAAGCACAATAAAGCAGATGCCCAACAGATTGGCAGAAGTGCTTAAAATATGAGGCGATCTGTTCTCGGCCATATTAATCTTTTTCTTCTAATTTAATCTTTTTCGTAATCCGGTAAACACGTTTCTTTTTGTCGGGCTTATGCTCTTCGCCCATTAAAATGCCCCATGGCTTTAAATTATCCACTCTGTCGAAGATAATCTTTAGCATGGCCAGATAAGGTATACATAAAAACATGCCCGATATCCCCCAGATCATTTCGCCAACTACAATACCAATAAAGGCGAAGAGCGCATTAATTTTTACTTTCGAGCCCACTACCAGCGGCATTAGTACATTTCCATCTATTGCATGTACGCCGACAAAGGCAATCAAAACCAGAAGCACTTTACCTGCACCAGCTGTTGCAAAGGTGATTAAACAGCTTACCAGTAAAGCAAAAAATATCCCTAAATAAGGAACCACGTTAAAAATGCCTGCCACCAAGCCTAACAGTACGGCGTATTTAACCCCTAATAAACTTAGTACGGTAATCATTAATACCGTAACAATAAGCATCTGTAGAAACAAACCGATGATGTATTTTTTAATGATAAACTGAATCTGACTAACAATTTCTGAAACTTTTTCTTTGTGTTCTTCTTTAAAAACAGCGGTTAAGAAAGTGAATAAAATACGGCGGTAATTTAAAATGAAGAAGGTAAACAAAAGCGTGAAACCCAAAAATAATAGGGTAGAAGATAGTGTGGCCAGGGTGGTAGCAACAATAGCAGCACTGGTAGCCAAAGCTTTTTCGGTGCTATCATTTAAATAATCGAGTTGTTTCTGAGAATTTACGCCAAAAGTGTGCGAAATCCATTTCTGCAGTTCATGGTACGAAACATTAGCTTTTTCTTTTAACAATGGCCAATCGGCCCATAAATCGCTCAACTGATTGCCAAAGAAGTATATAATGCCGCCAATTACAGCAATCATGAGCACAACTGAAACAAGAGTAGATAAGCTTCTTTTAAACTTAAATCTCTGCTCCAAAAAATTGCCCACAGGCAACAATAAAATTGCCATTAAAAAAGAGAAAAGCAGGGGTGCCAACAGCGATTGCCCTAAAATAGCGATGTAGGTTAAGCTTATTAAACAGAAAAGAACCAGGGCAAGCTTAGGTAGGAACGATAATTTGTCTTTCATATGATTTAAATCCTGTTTAATACAAAATGCCCGATTAATTGTTTCACCAATCGGGCATTTAAATATAAGAGATTATTTTTAATAGATACTTGCTTTGTCTAAAAGTGAAATATCATCTGGAGATAATTTCAAATTCGCTGCATCTGTAAAAGATTTTAACTGGCTTAAATCGGTAACGCTTGCAATCGGTGCCGTAATTGATGGATGATAAATTAACCAGGCAAGGGCTACCGAAGCTGGCTCAACATGGTGTTTTTCTGCAACCTCATCCAATGCAGCTAAAATTTTAAAGCCACGTTCGTTCAGAAATTTTTTAACGCCACCACCACGCTGGCTTTTATTTAAGTCATCTTCGCTGCGGTATTTTCCTGTTAAAAATCCGCTGGCCAACGAATAATAGCTTACTACGCCCAAGCCATAATCTAGGCAGATTTTTTCGTGCTCCTGCTCAAAGTTTTCTCTATCGTAGAGGTTGTATCCAGGCTGGTAAACTTCGTAACGGGGCAGGTCGTGTTCAGTAGCATAAATCAAAGATTCTTTTAACCGCTCAGCAGAAAAGTTTGATGCGCCGATCCAACGTACTTTGCCTGCTTTAATTAAAGTTTCGTAAGCACTTAAAGTTTCTTCAACGGGAGTGTGCTCGTCGTCGTAATGAGAGAAATAGAGGTCGATATAATCTGTTTGAAGGCGTGATAAAGAGTGTTCTACTTCGTTTATGATATAATCGCTCTTTAACGATTTGCCCTGCCCCATATCAGCCCCTACCTTGGTAGCGATAATAATATCGTGGCGCTTGTTATGTTGCTTAAGCCATTTACCAATAATCGTTTCCGATTCGCCACCTTTATTTCCGGGTGCCCAACGCGAATATACATTGGCAGTATCGATAAAGTTAAATCCATTTTCTACAAACTGGTTTAATATTTCAAACGACTTTTGTTCATCAATTGTCCAGCCAAAAACGTTTCCTCCAAATACAATAGGTGCAATATTTAAATCGGTTTTTCCTAAAATTCTTTTTTCCATGGTATGAATGTTAATAGTATACTAACAAATCCTAATGCAAGCGGTTTTCGCGTGGGACTAAATTATATTAAAATAAGAGGAGAATAATTTTTGGAAGCAAAAAATTAATCAAATCGTCATCCGAGAATTATCGGATGCGAAGCTGGGCAAGCGCGAGCCTAAGCAATCTTGTATCACAAAGCCTATTACTTTTTTTAGAAAAGCAATACCTGTAATCAGTCGTCATGCTGACCTGTAGCGCAGCGGAAAGCTACGGAGTAAATTTAGTTCAGCATGCATCATGTTTCAAAATTACCAAAATCTTTTTTTGGAAAGCAAGGCCTGTAGTGCTTTGGTTAAACCCGTCCCGCCCTTTGCTTAATCCCGATAGATAAAGTGTTAGATACAATCATCATCAATCGGGATAACGCTGTCGGTCGGGTTTATTTTAGCACAGATAGTAGTACTTTTTCAGCCTCCTAAACCCGATCGAAGCGAGATGCCGATTTATTTCATCGGCAGAAGCGGGAGCGGGGCTGCAGTAAGCTAAAAGCTTCTGCATCTGCTTTCCGAAAAAACTGATTTAACAAATCTTCGTCCGATAGTTATCGGAAGAGAGGCTGGATGAGGGTGTACAGAAGCAATTTTCTGTCGTAAATTCTATTATGATTAAACCTTTAAACTTCAGCCCTGGTTGCCCTAAGCATTTCTCTTTTTCCGGGAGCACCAGGTAATTTTTCGATGGTAAATCCGCAGGCTTTAACGGCTCTTTTCAATTTTCCGGTTATGGCGTAAGTAACAAAAGTTCCACCTGGTTTTAAGAAACTGCAGGCATGTGCAATAATTTCATCGCTCCACATTTCTGGCTGGTGCTGCACAGAAAAGGCATCGTAATAAATCACATCAAATTTTTGGTCGCTCTGGTATGCGGCCAATGTAGTATGTGGAATTTCCAGGGTGCAGAGCGAATTTAATTTTTGAGGTGTTTTTAATGCATCAGGGTAATTTGAAATAAAATCCGTCCATATTGCTTCAGGAACATATGCTGCATAACCGGTTTGCTCAATTACTGCTGTAGTAAGTGGAAAGGCTTCGATACTGGTATAGTTAAGTTTAATATTATTTGCCGCACAATATTCGAAACTTAAAATAAAATTCAGTCCGGTGCCAAAACCAACTTCCAAAACGGAAATTTCAGTTAAATTAGTGGACACGAATTTTAGTCCAGCATCAATAAATACGTGTTTGCTTTCCTGTAATGCGCCATGTTTACTGTGGTAATGTTCGCCTATAGTTTCATTGTAAAGTGTATTCGAACCATCGGCAGTGGGCGTTATAATATTCATGAGCTAGGATTTAAAGGATCTTGGTTTTTTTCAAGATAATGATGCAAATATAGATATAGGATTAATATGATTTTTGGATTTCAGGATCATGGTGTAGATATGAATGCAGCATTTAAACGATTGCTGGATTTAGGGATAAACTATCCAGAGATAGGAGGAGGAAAGTTAACCCGCTTTAGTCCTTAGTCTTTTAGCTTTAGTCTTCGGAATCCCGCCCTCTGAATTCTCTCTCTTTGTCCTTTCAGCTTTAATCTTTTGTTCTTAGCTTTGATCTTACCCTAAACCCTAAAAATGGATATCGAATCTTTCAGAGAATATTGTTTGAATTTACATGGTACAACCGAAGGAATGAAATGGGGGCATTTATGCTTCATGATTGAAGAAAAAATGTATTTCATTATCGCTATTGATGAAGATAACAGTTTTTCTATAAAGTGTGATCCCGAAGAGTTTGATGCATTAACGGCTAGAGATGGCATACAACAGGCTCACCATATGGCTAAACGACAGTGGATACGTGTTGATAACCTGGAGGTGTTTAATGAAACAGAACTGAAAAAAAGAGTGGCCGATTCAAGAGCTATGGTTTTAGCTAAATTACCTAAGAAAACACAGGCAAGGTACGCTTAAATCTGGCGCAGAGGCACTAAATAACTTCAATACAATTCTTATACAAGTTTCTTTCTACGGGAACTTATTGTTCGTTTTTGGTTTCCTCCTTTTTCGTATCATCTTTTTTTATGCCTTTATCCGCATTCAGTTCTTTCGATTTCATGATATTAAAACGGTACATTTCTTCAATCCCAACAAGTTTCCGTGTACATTTATCGATGTCGGTTCCTTCTTCCCATAAATAAGGGCGAAAGCTATAAGTTTTGGTGCCATCTAGATTTGCAATAAACTGGTTCCAGCTGCTCCAACGTAAACCTTTATAAAATTTAGAAAGATCACTATCAAAACAAAAAACAAGAAACTCACCGTAGCCAGCACCAAGTGGCTGCCAGGTTAGGCTGTTAGGCTCCAGGTAATACACGTTTTTAATGTCTTTACCCAAGCCGCCGTAATTAATAGCAAAGAAACCACCCACAGCATCATCGGCAATTAACAGGTATGGGATGTTATCGCCATATTCTTTTATGGTTTTTCCTTTGTTCCATTCGGCAACATTCCGGCTCAATCTTTCGCTGCCCGAACCTAAAATTCTAATCCATCCATTATCAACCATAATGCCCCCGGTATTGTAAATTACCGAGCCTAGTGTAGCATAGGTCGTCATTTGCGCATTATATAAAACTTCTTTTGCTTTTGCAGAATCAACTGGCAGAATCTCCACCTTATTTTTGGCAGAATCGATCCACTTTTTTACCAATGGCCAAGCCGGATCGGTTTTATTTATTAACGCCTCAAGGCTTATTAATTTATTATCTTTATTGTCTTGGGCGAAAATCTCTGAAGAGAATAAAGTTAAACCAAGGAAAAAGAGGGTTTTGAATGCACTTTTCATGAAAAAGGGGCTTATGTTTTTCCAAAGATAGAATGATAATTAGTAATTGCTGAAAGGAGTGGGATAATTTTTGATTAATCGTGCAGTCGGATGTTACCATCCGACTGATTTATTCAATATCTAAAAAGAACTGATTAATTCGATGAATTGAATTGATAATTTCAGCTAGTGTCAGATGGTAACATCTAACACCACGCCTAACCTTCAACCTCAACCTAGTGCATTCTAATTCTGTCTTTTTGTATAATTAATTGTGCAGTCGGATGTTACCATCCGATTGATTTATTCAACATCTAAAAAGAATTGATTAATTCGATGAATTGAATTGATAATTTCAGCCAGTGCCAGATGGTAACCTCTGCCCCACGCTAATAAAACAAAACGCCCCGATTTAATCGGGGCGCTTGTAATATAGGGATGATAAATAATTGATTTTAAGCTATCGAATGGAAAAGCCTTAAAGCCTTCACCTTTTAACTTCTGCCTCAATCTACCACATTCTAATCCTGTCTTCTGGTTTTTTATATAATTTATCGCCAGGTTTAACATCAAAAGCATTGTACCATGCATCCATATTTACAGGTGCACCAATAGTACGGTATGGGCCTGGAGAATGTGGATCGGTTTTAATTAACTGAGCGGCACTTTCTGGTAAAATATTACCTCTCCATACCTGCGCCCAGGCCAGGAAGAAACGCTGATCTGGCGTAAAACCGTCAATTTTCTCGTTGCCCTGACCTTGTTTAGTCATTTTAAAAGCAGTATAAGCCGCATTTAAGCCCCCTAAATCGCCAATGTTTTCGCCCATAGTCAATTTACCGATTACATGAACCGTATCCAATACGGTATAACCATCAAACTGCTCGCCCAAAGCTTTTGTTTTAGCATCAAATTTGGCTTTATCTTCAGCCGTCCACCAGTTTTTTAAATTACCGGCAGCATCGTACTGACTTCCGCTGTCATCAAAACCATGGCTCATTTCGTGACCAATTACCGCACCAATACCACCGTAGTTAACGGCATCATCAGCATTTGGATCGAAGAAAGGAAACTGTAAAATACCTGCAGGGAAAACAATTTCGTTCAGGGTAGGGCTGTAATAAGCATTAACGGTTGGAGGTGTCATACCAAAACGTTTGCGATCGACCGGTTTACCTAACTGATCAACCATTTCTTTATAGCCCCAAACACTTGCATTGCGTAAGTTTTGGAAGTAGGTGTCTTTATTAATCACCAAACCATCGTAGTTTTTCCATTTTTCCGGATAACCCACCTTTGGTGTAAATGCATTTAATTTAGCTAATGCTTTTTGTTTGGTTTCAGGGCTCATCCACTCCAAACCATTGATTCTGATTTCGAAAGCTTTACGCAAGTTCACAATCATCTGGTTCATGCGTTCTTTAGCTTCTGGTTTAAAATATTTGGCTACATAAAGCTGGCCCAATAATTCGCCAATAGTGCCATCGGTTAAAGATGACATGCGTTGCCAGCGTGGTGTTTGTACTTTCTGACCAGTTTGTGCCTGTGTAAAAGCGAAACTTGCCTTAACAAAAGGAGAACTTAAGCTCGATGCTGAGCCTTTTAAGATGTTCCACTCCAAATAAGTTTGCCAATCGGTAACAGGAACCGATTTCAACATTCCATCCAGGCTTGCCATAAATTTAGGCGAAGAAACCAGAACAGTATCTTGATTTTTGATTTTGAACTTAGGTAAATAGGTTGTCCAGTTAATGTCTGGAGTTTTTTTGTTCAGTTCTGCAACAGTAAGCTTATTGTAGGTGGCGTAAGGATCACGCATTTCTAAACGGCTCATCTGTGCTTCAGCAAATTGCTTTTCAATATTAAAAACAGTTGCTGCTTTTTGTTTTGCTTCTTCAGGCGTACTTCCTGTTAAGGTAAATAGCGTAACCATATAGTTGTTATAAGCCTCGCGGATTTTAACACTACGGGTATCATCTTTCAGATAATAATCGCGATCGGGAAGTGTTGTGCCGCCCTGGCCAATATTCACCATGTATTTGTTTACATTCTTGCGGTCTTGGCCAACGCCCAAGCCAAACATTCCACCGCCTAAACCATTGGTTCGCATATAAGCAACCTGATCTAGCACGCCCTGAATGTTTTTAATCTGCTTAATTTTCTCTAAATCGGCTTTTATTGGTGTGTAACCTAGCTTTTCTATGGTTGCACTATCCATTGCAGCCGTATAAAAATCGCCAACTCTGCGTTTCACCGAGCCTGCAGGAGCAGATTTATCAGCAGCTGCATCTTCAACTAAAGACTTTACTGCATTGATGTTGAAATCGCGAAGTTCGTTAAATGAACCCCAACGTGTTTCTTTAGCAGGAACTGGATTATTTTTCACCCACGTACCACTTGCGTAGGTGTAGAAATCGTCGCCTGGCTTAACGGAAAGATCCATGTTAGCAGGGTCGATAAATTTTTTAGTTTGTGCATTTGCAGAAAAGCCTGCAGCGACTATACCTAGCGCCGCAAAACATCTTTTCAAATTTTGGTATTTCATTCGCTTAATAAGTTAGTAATTATGCGAAATTTATGAAATACTAATTAATACTGGTGTTATATATTAAGAATATTACTTGTTAAACCAGTAGTAAATTTTTGCTAAACCAAGCCGTCTGATAAGTTCGGACGCTGAAAAAGAAATTTTAATAGATTTCATGATTTTAAATCTTTTATACACTATTAACATTTTTTAACAAAATTTATTGTGTCCTTGTAAAAATTATTGCTATTAAGAACGATTCGGGATAAAGCATTTTATTTTCCATAAATTTGAAAACGGTTATCTAAACCTGCGAGGTTTTATCGATAATAAATAAAAAGATGTTTAGCATACAATAGATATAATGAGCCACTCACACGATAAAGAAGATAGCTGTTGCAGCAGTAAAGTGCATTCCGCTCCAAAACATAACCACGATCATGCGCACGAAGAAGGCGACGAACACGACCACGATCATGGTGGAGATCCGTCGGCCTTTCAAACTTATCTGCCAGCCATTGTAACATTGGTTATGCTGCTGATCGGAATTGTGTTTGATAATCTATTTACGGTTCCTGCATTTCAGATTATCCGGCCTTATTGGTATATCGTGGCTTATTTGCCTGTGGGCATTCCGGTTTTACGTGAGGTTTGGGAAACTTTTAAAGCCAAAGATTTCTTTACCGAATTCTCTTTAATGTCTATCGCTACAATCGGTGCTTTTGCCATTGGTGAATATCCCGAAGGTGTAACGGTAATGCTTTTTTATACCATCGGCGAGTTGTTTCAAATGGCTGCGGTAAACCGTGCCAAAAGAAATATTAAAGCATTGCTCGATGTCCGTGCAGATGTAGCACATGTATTCCGCAATGGAAAATACGAAGATGTTAATCCTGAAAAGGTAGAAATTGGCGAAACCATACAAGTAAAAGCTGGAGAGAAAATCCCCCTAGATGGGGAACTGATCAGTGATAAAAGCAGTTTTAATACTGCTGCTTTAACAGGCGAAAGTAAACCGCGTACAATTAATAAAGGTGAATCAATTTTAGCGGGGATGCTTAACCTGGATAAGGTAGTTGAAGTAAAAGTAACTAAGGCTTTTGCCGATAGTGCATTGTCGCGCATTTTGGAAATGGTTCAGAACGCTACTACGCGTAAAGCTAAAACCGAACTTTTTATCCGCAAGTTTGCTAAAATATATACACCAATTGTTTTCTTTTTGGCCCTTGCACTGGTTACTATCCCAATTTTGGTTTTAGGGAGCGAATACCATTTCCAAACCTGGTTGTACCGTTCACTGGTCTTCCTGGTAATATCTTGCCCCTGTGCGCTGGTCATTTCCATCCCATTGGGTTATTTTGGTGGCATTGGTGCAGCATCGGCAAATGGAATTCTTTTTAAAGGCTCTAATTTTCTTGACTTAATTACGAGGCTGAATACCGTTGTAATGGATAAAACGGGAACCTTAACAAAAGGTGTTTTTAAGGTTCAGCAAGTAGAAAGCAGTATCGATGAAGCAACGTTTTTGAATTTATTAACTGCCGTTGAAGCGAAATCAACCCATCCAATTGCTAAGGCTATTGTAGAATACGCAGGAGTGAAAGAAATTCATCCTGCCGAAAATATTGAGGAAATTGCTGGAATGGGCCTAAAGGGATCGGTAAATGGCAAAGCGGTTTTGGCAGGGAACACGAAGCTGTTAGCGAAATTTAATATTGCCTTTGATGCCAAGATTACAGCTATTGAAGAAAGTATTGTGGTTGTTGCGGTTGACGAAAAATATGTAGGATATGTTTTAATTGCCGATGAAATAAAAGAAGACGCCGCAGAAGCCATTAAACAGCTCCACGAAAACGGAATAAAACAGGTAGTGATGCTGAGCGGTGATAAAACTTCAATTGTTAAAAAAGTAGCAACAGGTTTAGGTATTGATACTTATTTTGGCGATTTATTACCGGAAGATAAAGTAGCCAGACTGGAAGAAATTAAAAGCGACAAAAGTAAAGTAGTGGCTTTTGTTGGCGATGGGATAAATGATACGCCTGTATTGGCCATTAGTGATATTGGTATTGCCATGGGGGCAATGGGAAGCGATGCTGCTATTGAAACGGCCGATGTGGTTATCCAAACCGATCAACCCTCTAAAATTGCAACTGCGGTTAAAATCGGTAAGGCAACAAAAAAGGTTGTGATCCAGAATATCGTATTGGCATTCGCGGTAAAAGCACTGGTTTTGATTTTAGGTGCGGGCGGTATTGCAACCATGTGGGAAGCCGTTTTTGCTGATGTTGGTGTTGCACTTTTGGCCATTTTAAATGCGGTGAGAATACAGAAAATGAAGTTTTAATAGGTAATTTGTATGTGGAGTCTATAATCGTTTACCATTAAGAAGTTAAGGGCATTAAAAAGATTATGGTGTAACAGTCTTTATCTCTATTAACTCATTAATGGTAAGTAAGATATGTTGAAAAGTAGGAAGGTGGATTACTATAAAAATTAGTATATTCGTTTATGTCTAAGCCTGTTCCATACCCGGTTTTAAACGATGATGAGCCTGTTAGGAAATTCGAAGAACTTGATGCATCATTAACTTACAGCTATTCTAATTATTTAAACTGGCTTTTTCCTGAAAGAGTAGAACTGATTAAAGGTAAGATCTTTAAAATGAGTCCTGCGCCTTCAAGAGTACATCAGGAAGTTGCTGGCAGTATCTTCTTAAATTTAGGCGTTTTTCTAAAAGATAAACCCTGCAAAGTTTATTCTGCTCCGTTTGATGTCCGCTTTCCAAAAGAAAGTAAAGCTGATAAAGATGTATATACAGTACTACAACCCGATATTTGCGTAATCTGTGATAAAAGTAAACTAGATGCCCGCGGTTGTATTGGCGCACCCGATCTTGTTGTAGAGGTTTTGTCTCCCGGCAATACCAAAATGGAGCTGCTCAATAAGTATAAGGTTTACGAAGAATTTGGTGTCAAAGAATATTGGGTGGTTAGCCAAAGCGATCAGAGCATCCTCATTTACACCCTTAATGATTTGGGCAAATTCCAGCCATCTAAAATATTTACCCACAGTGAAAAAATCACTTCATCGGTATTACCAGGTTTTGAATTGATTTTGGATGATGTTTTTGAGGATATCGGTTAGCCTACTCCTTTATTTGATCAGGAGTATTAAAAAATACAATTGCAATAAGCACACATATCAGTACAAAATTGTACTCTACACCATTTCTTCCTCCACCCACAACAAACCAACCCTCTTTAAAATGCACCATGATAATGCCCATAATCAATATAAAAATGGTTGCAAAACACGCCAGCCGGATATATTTGTTCATAACTAAAAGTATGGCGCAAACAACATGCGAAAGTTTAATTAGCCAGGCAATTGCTATCCCATAAGGTGCAAATCCAATTTTATTCAAATAGAGATTGCCAAAATCATTAATTCCGCCATCAAACATGCCCAACACACTGTGTGATAATAAAATGATGACTATTGATACACGTAATATGGCATAAGCAATTTTAGCGTTTTTAGTATTCATGGTCGTTTAAATGTTTTCTATCCTAAAATACAATTATCTATTGAAGCGTATGTATTTAGCATATAATTTTGGTGGCACAAGCCTATGTTTTTAAACCTGATTGCTTGTAAAGCCCCCCATTCCGATTTAAGCATTCATAATTTTGTTTATGGTATGCTTGCTTGTTGCACAGGTTTCATCGGGAGCGGACTTGTAACGAAAAGCAGGATTCACTTTAAAATGGAATGCTGCACCTGCTTTCTAAAATAAATAACGCATAAGCGCAGAAAATATTAAAAGGCCTTGATTTTGCTTGAGTCTTTCAGCCTACTCTGCTTTGGTCTTTCAGCTTAAATAGCTATTTTTGGACTTTTAATATCATTCATGAGCATATCCACCAAGTACAATCCTGCAGAAACAGAAGATAAATGGTATAGCTATTGGCTATCGAAGAAATTTTTTCACTCCGAACCCGATGAACGCGAGCCTTACACCATCGTCATTCCACCGCCAAATGTTACCGGTGTGCTGCACATGGGGCATATGCTTAACAATACCATTCAGGATGTATTGATCCGTAAAGCCCGTATGCAGGGTAAAAATGCATGTTGGGTGCCTGGAACTGATCATGCCTCTATTGCTACCGAAGCAAAGGTTGTGGCGATGTTGAAGGACCAGGGGATTAACAAAAAAGATCTTTCGCGGGAGCAGTTTATGAAATATGCTTGGGAGTGGAAAGAGAAGTACGGAGGTATTATTTTAGAACAGTTAAAGAAACTGGGTGCAAGTTGCGATTGGGACCGTACGCGTTTCACGATGGAAGAAGATCTTTCTGAAGCAGTGATCGATTCGTTTATTCACTTATACAAAAAAGGGTGGATTTACCGCGGTATCCGTATGGTAAACTGGGATCCGGCAGGTAAAACTGCCGTTTCTGATGAAGAGGTAATCCGTAAGGAAGTAAACCAAAAATTATATTACATTAAATACCTGATTTCGGGAACGGAAGACCAGTTTTTAACGATAGCTACAACGCGCCCGGAAACAATTATGGCTGATGCGGCCATCTGTATCAACCCGAATGATGAACGTTTTATGCACTTAAAAGGCAAAAAAGTGTTCGTGCCTTTGGTTAACCACGAAATTCCGGTTATTGAGGATGAATATGTTGATATTGAGTTTGGTACAGGCTGTTTAAAAGTTACACCGGCACACGATTTAAACGATTATGAACTGGGCGTAAAACATAATTTACCGGTTACCGATATCTTAAACGATGACGGAACCTTAAACGAACTGGCGGTTATTTTAGTGGGCGAAGACAGGTTTGTTGCCCGTAAAAAAATTGCTAAAATGCTGGAGGAAGCTGGTCATTTAGATAAAGTTGAAGATTATAAATCGCAGGTTGGTTTTTCTGAACGTACAGATGCCGCTATCGAACCAAAACTTTCCATGCAGTGGTTTGTGAAGATGAAAGAAATGGCGCAGCCAGCTTTGGATGATGTATTGAATGGTGAGGTAAACCTGATTCCAAATAAATTTGAGAATACTTACCGCCATTGGATGGAGAATGTTCGCGATTGGAACATTAGTCGCCAGTTGTGGTGGGGACAGCGGATCCCGGCCTGGTACGATGATAAAGGAAATTGGGTGGTTGCCAAAACTAAAGATGAAGCATTAGAAGAATTCTGGAAGAAAAAACATTTGGACGAAAGCTGCTCAGAAACGGAAAAAGCTGGATTCAAGCATCAGTTAGAGCCATTTTTGAGGCAGGATGAAGACGTGATGGATACCTGGTTTTCGTCATGGTTATGGCCGATTTCGGTTTTCGATGGTTTTAAAAACCCTGAAAATAAAGACATTAATTATTATTATCCAACCAACGATCTGGTTACCGCACCTGAAATTTTATTCTTCTGGGTGGCCCGTATGATTATGGCCGGACATGAGTTTATGGGTAAAAAGCCATTTACGAATGTATACTTAACAGGTATTGTACGCGATAAATTAGGCCGTAAAATGTCTAAATCGTTGGGTAATTCACCTGATCCGATTGGATTGATCGAAAAATATGGTGCCGACGCCGTTCGTGTGGGTATGTTAATGTCATCACCTGCCGGAAACGATTTAATGTTCGATGAAAGCTACTGTGAACAGGGGCGTAATTTCGCCAGCAAAATCTGGAATGCTTTCCGTTTGGTAAAAGGATGGGAAGTTGACGAAAACCTGGCGAACCCGAATACCCAGGCCATATCTTGGTTCGAAAACCGCTTTAACGAAGCTTTGGTAGAAATTGAAGCCAACTTTAAGCAATACCGCCTATCAGAAGCATTAATGATTACCTACAAACTGGTTTGGGATGATTTCTGTGCCTGGTATTTAGAAATGGTTAAACCTGCTTATCAGCAACCGATTGATGCGGAGAGTTTTAAAGCTACAGTCGGTTTCTTTGAAAATATTATCAAATTATTGCACCCAAACATGCCTTTCTTAACTGAAGAGCTGTGGCATGATGATCTATTTGGCGAGCGCGGAGAAATGGACTGTTGTATTGTTGCCGAATTCCCGAAAGGTGGCGCTTTTGATGAGCAATTATTGAAAGATGCGGAGGTAATTAAAACCGTGGTAGCCGAAATTAGGAATGTAAGGAATCAGAAGCAGATTTCTCCTAAAGAAGCGTTGCCTTTAAGTATCAAAATAAATTCTGATCTTGATTATGAAAAATGGTTGAACATTGTTTTCAAATTGGCCAATGTATCAGAAGCTGAAATTGTAAACGACAAAATTGTTGGTGCAACTGCTTTTATGGCGGGCAAAGATGAATTTTTCATCCCGCTGACCGAAAATATTGATGTGGAAGCAGAACGTGAGCGTTTAAATGCCGATTTAGTGTATTTACAGGGCTTTTTAAAGTCGGTTGATGCTAAATTGAGCAACGAACGTTTTGTACAGAATGCAAAGCCAGAAATTATTGCAAACGAGCGTAATAAAAAGGCTGATGCTGAAGCTAAAATCAAAATTATTGAAGAAAGTTTAGCGGTTTTAGGATAATAATAACTTAACAGCCGTTGCGATCGTCATGCTGACCTGTAGCGCAGCGTAAAGCTACGCAGTAAATTAATTTCAGCATCTTTCCTGCTATTATATTCTAGACCCTGAAATGAATTCAGGGTGACGACTCTCCCTAAAAAGCCTTTCAGATTATTTTCTGAAAGGCTTTTTTACTTATAGTTAATTAGAACTATCTCAATAGAAATAGATTATTTCAAACGTTTTCCTACATATTGATAAAAATAGGCTATTGCCTTAAATATTGGCTTTTTGGCTGTTTATTTAAGGTTAATGCGATTGTAAGCCGTTATTTTAATATAAGGTTTCAAAAATATTACTTGCGAATATTTAAGGTTTGTTTTTATTAACCATATTTTAGGTTTTATTTAAATGGTTTGTCAGATTAGCAAACTAAGAGATAATCTAACCTAATATCCCAAATGGAAAATTCCAGAAGAAAATTTATTAAACAATCAGCAATATTTGCTGCTGCAACCTACGCGGGTACAATGGGCATGAGTGCCAAAAGTTATGGACGCATCATCGGTGCAAATGATAGGGTACGCGTTGGTGTTGTTGGGTTTTCTGATCGTTTTAAAGAAACCCTTTTGCCTTGTTTCCTGAACCACAACAAGGAATTAAACTTCGACATTGTAGGTCTTTCTGATTTATGGAACTACCGGAGAGATTTAGGAATTGCCCATTTAAAAGCAAAATTTGGTCACGATATTAAAGCCTGCCGTAACAACGATGAACTTTATGCCACAAAAGATCTTGATGCCGTAATTATCAGTACCGCCGATTTTCAGCATGCGCTTCACACCATCGAGGCCGTAAAAGCCAGCTGTGATGCTTATGTGGAAAAACCCTTTGCCGAAACCATGGACGACGCCAAAGCGGCATTTAAGGCCGTTAAAGCAAGCAAACAGATTGTACAGATTGGTTCGCAAAGAAGGAGTGGAGAGAATTATACCAATGCAGCAAAATTTATTCAGGATGGAAAATTTGGGCCAATAACTGCTGTAGATTTAGTATGGAATGTAAACCAGCCTGGCAGATGGCGCAGACCAGATTTAGTAGCCAAATTAAAAGAAGAAGATATCGATTGGAAACGTTTTTTGCTCAATCGTCCGGTTGAAGCTTTCGACCCAAGAAAATACTTAGAATACCGCTTGTTCTGGCCTTATTCGTCGGGAATGCCAGGGCAATGGATGTCGCACCAGATCGATACGGTACACTGGTTTACCAATTTAAAACATCCGCGGAGTGTAGTGGCAAACGGAGGCATTTACACCTGGAAAGATGGCCGTAGAAACTGGGATTCGATGGTTGCTGTATTCGATTATGGCCAGCCCGATACAACAGACGGTTTCCAGGTTACTTTTACCTCACGGATGCAGAATAGTGTGGGCGATGTAGGCGAAGTTTACTATTCGAACGGTGGTGAACTGAATTTGATTACCAATAAAGTATCGCCAAAAGGAGGCTTAAAAGAAAAAGAGGCTGCAGCCATGGGTTTAAAAGCCAATCTTTTACCTGAGTTTGATTTAAGTAAAACCGAAATTAAAACGGCTACAGGAGCCAACATGGGTGGCGATGCATTAACCTCTGGCCATATGCGTAACTGGATGGAATGTGTACGCAGTCGTAAAACACCAAATGCGCCTGTTGAAGCGGGTTACTCGCACTCTATTGCCAATATCATGACCAATGCTGCGGTACGAACAGGTGCAAAAGCAATTTTCGATGAAGGCAGACAAGAAGTAATTGCAAACGGAAAAGTATTTAAATATTAAAAAAATATCGTCATTGGGAGCGCAAAGCCATCGGACCTTCAAGAAAGATTGCTTCGTCATTCTTCCCCGCAATGACAGCAAAAAAACAAATCATGTTAAATTTTAAAAAATATAGTATTCTGGCCCTTTCGCTAATCAGTTTATCAGCCGCTGCCCAAAAAGCAAGGCCATTATTTGATGGTAAAACCTTAACAGGTTGGAAAGCCGTTGCAGGAGCCGCTCCATACAAAGTTGAAGATGGAATGATTATCGGAACGATGACCAAAGGCACACCAAATTCGTTCTTAATCACCGAAAAAGAATATGGCGATTTTATTTTAGAACTGGATGTAAAACTCGAAGGAGAAACCACCAACTCGGGCGTACAAACACGCAGCCATATTAAACCAGAAGGAAATAACGGTAAAGGATTGGTTTTTGGTAGGCAGGTAGAAATAGACCCTACGCCAAGGGCATGGACCGGGGGGATTTACGATGAAGCCAGAAGGTTATGGTTATACCCTTTGGAGCTTAACCCATCGGCAAAACCATTGTATAAAAAGAATGAGTTTAACCATTACAAAATCGAATGTATTGGTAACGAAACCAAAACCTGGGTAAATGGAACACCTGTTGCTTATGTGATCGATACCTTGGATAAATCAGGGTTTATTGGTTTACAGGTCCACGGCATTGGCAATAACCTCGATAATGATGGCAAGAAAGTTTATTTCAAAAATATCAACATTCAAACAGCCGGGTTAAAAGCCAAAGCCTTTCCAAAAGGAATTTATACGGTTAATTTAACACCGAATACCTTATCTGCTTACGAAAAGTCAGAGGGTTATAAACTTTTGTTCGATGGTAAAAGCAATGCAGGTTGGGTTGGTGCTTATAAAACTACTTTCCCTGCCAAAGGATGGAAAATTGCCGATGGTGTAATTAGTGTGGAGCCATCTGGTGGTGCAGAATCGACCAACGGCGGCGATATTGTAACCAAGGATGAATATGCTGCTTTTGATCTGTCGTTCGAGTTTAAGCTTACTCCTGGTGCAAACAGTGGTGTAAAATATTTTGTTACCCTGAGCGAAAAAAATACAGGTTCTGCTATTGGTCTCGAGTATCAGGTTTTAGATGATGTATTACATCCTGATGCAAAATTGGGCAGAGATGGAAACCGCACCTTGGCATCGTTATACGATTTAATGACTTCGAAAAAAGAAGCCCGTTACCTGCGCCCTATTGGTAGTTGGAATAACGGGCGTTTGGTGGTGTACCCAAATAACAAAGTAGAGCATTATTTAAATGGCGTAAAAGTTTTAGAATATACACGCGGTTCAGAAGAATTTAAAAAATTGGTTGCCATCAGCAAGTATAAAGATTGGAAAAACTTTGGTGAAGCACCAAAAGGACATATTTTGTTGCAGGATCATGGCAATAAAGTAGATTTCAGGACCATTAAAATCAAGACTTTATAAGTTTTTGATTTGAAAATGAGCGTTGATTTAACATGGCGGCCGGTAGTCCCGCTTTCGCTTATAGCCTTGTTCGTACCTCACTGCGGGCTATTTAGCTCAATCGGGTTTATCATTAGCGTTTGTGCCGGGAAACAAACCCATAGGCACTAAATGATGTTAATTAGCCCCGACATACGCGGAAATACTTTTTGTGCATTTTCGTTAATGTAGTAGATACCGGCAACAAAAAGATTGCAGCATTGGCGGGACTACCACTAAATTGCAGCATTATCCTGGCGCTCCAAATCATCATTTTAAAAGAATAAAATATTAACATATCATGTATCGTCGATCTTTTTTAAAACATAGCACATTGTTAGGCTCTGGTTTACTTTTGGGTAACCAGGGCTTTGCTAATTTAGTGGCTGATGAAATTATTAATGTGGCAATGATTGGTTGTGGCGATCGTGGCAAAGGTGTTTTGTCGGTAATTAAATCAATGCCTGCAAAGTATAAAATCAAGGCTTATTGCGATTTGCTCGATTTTAGGTTTAAAGAAACCGAAAAATATGTTCCTGCGGATGCAAAGGCCGTAAAAGATTACCACAAAGTTTTAGACGATAAAACAATTGACGCGGTTTTTATTGCCACACCTTTAAATGAACATTTCAGAATTGCCAAAGATGCGGTACTGGCTGGCAAACATGTGTATGTAGAAAAAACCATGACCTACAATATTGCCCAGGCACTCGAACTTAAAAAACTGGTGAAACAATATCCCAATCAGGTTTTTCAGGTGGGGTATCAGTATCGTTATTCGCCTTTGTATTTTAAGGTGAAGGATATGATCCAAAGTGGTTATTTGGGCAAGGTTAGCCAGATCGATTGCCGTTGGGACCGCAATGGTAATTGGCGTAGGGCAGTGCCAGATCCAGCTTTAGAACGCAAAATTAACTGGCGGATGTACAAGGAATATTCTGGTGGCTTAGCTGCCGAACTTTTATCGCACCAGATCGATTTTATCAATTGGGCTTTCGAAACGCAGCCAGATGAAATTATGGGATCGGGAGGGATAGATGTGTTTAAAGACGGACGCGAAACCTACGATAATATTCAGGCCATTCTCCGTTATAACGAAAAAGGCATGATTGGCAATTTTGGAGCCACTTGCGGTAATGCACATGATGGTTACCTGTTTAAAATAAAAGGAACTAAGGGTTCGGTTTCTTTGCTTACCAATACCGGTTTGTTTTACCCTGAAGAAAGTGTTAAAAAAGAATTAGGCATTGTTGACGGCGTAACTGGGGCCACAAAGATTGTGGTCAATAAAGATGGCGGAATCCCGATTTTGGATAAAGCCACCATTGATGGTACAAATTATGCCTTAGATGAATTTTATAAATCGATAACAACCAGGAAAGAACCTGTATCAAATATCAATACGGGAACGCAAGCGGCTATCTGTGTGGCCATGTGTAACGAGGCGATTTACAGTGGTAATAAGCAGTTTTGGAAATCTGAGTATAGCGTATAAGTGATCTGTCATCTTCACAAAAATGTATTCGAAATATCGTCATCTCGACTGAAGCGCAGCGTAATGGAGAGATCTGCTACTGTTGTTTTTTCCTATTGGTTGGTGTCTCACTGACCAAGAAGAACTATTATTCTACTTTAGTTTTGTGAATGCGGATTAAGTTTCGGTCGGTGGGGCACCAACCGATAAATGAATATCGTGTTTAGATCATATTCTCTTTAGTCATTCTGAAAGCATTCTAAATATCGTCATCTCGACTGAAGCGCAGCGTAATGGAGAGATCTGCTACTGTTGATTTTTTTCCATTGGCTGGTGTCTCACCGACCAAGAAGAATATTATTCTACTTTCATTTTATTTTGCCCTTCGACTCCGCTCAGGGTGACAAAAAAGGATTTTCGCGTCAATCAGGTTTTTTCTATTGATTGGTGTACCACCGACCAAGAAGAACTATTATTCTACTTTAGTTTTGTGAATGCGGATTAAGTTTCGGTCGGTGGGACACCAACCGATAAATGAATAGAAGAATTATGCTATAAAGATCCTTCATTGCATCCGATAGCTATCGGATCAGGACGACAGAAAACCGTGTTTACCTAGCAAAATTATTTTGCTATAGCCCCAAATATTCTGGCATTTCCTGTACGAAGCTAAACTTACCTTTTTCAACGTCCATCTTCGCATAAACATGTTGCAAACCATTGGTTAACACAATCCATTTCGCTTGATGGATTGAATTGTACCGCGATGCCTGATCGAAAACCGATTGCGTAATCTTTACCTTGGGTGCCTTACACTCAATTAACATCAGCTTTTCGCCGGCCGTATTATACACTAAAATATCACTCCGCTTTTGTAATTGGTTTAACACTAAACCGCCTTCAATCTGGATCAGTGTGCGGGGGAATTTCTTTTCCAAAACCAGGTTTTGTATAAAATGCTGACGTACCCATTCCTCGGGTGTAAGTACGAGGTGCTTTTTCCTCAACTCATCGAAAATAAAAACCACATCATCTTTTTGGGTAATTTTAAACGGATACGGAGGAAGGTTAAGTGGAGTAGGAGTAAACATTTTCTCAGTTGGCGGTTATCAGTTTGCAATTGGCAGTAATCAGTTTTCAGTTAACAGTTGAAAGTTCTCCGCTAACAATGGAACAGGCTATCAATTGTCATTGTGGCAAAGTTAATTAATTCTAAGCGATGCAAGGAAATTTCCAATCATCTCACCTCTCAAATCTAGGGTCTCAAATCTCACCTCTAATATCTCACCTCTCTTAAATTATAAACATTTGCCTAAATCCTTAAAGCTAAATCGTAATTTTACGGGCAATGACTGCTGCCGAAATTATTAAAGATATCAAAGCCCGAAAATTCAAACCTGTGTATTTATTGCATGGCGAAGAATCTTATTATATCGATCAAGTAACAGATTATATTGAAGATAAGCTGTTGAACGATGCCGAAAAGGGCTTCAATCAGACGGTTCTATACGGAAAAGATACTGATATGGCTACCGTTTTGGGTGCAGCAAAGCGATACCCGATGATGTCTGATTATCAGGTGGTAATTGTTAAAGAGGCACAGGATTTAAAGTGGGGCAAAGAAGATTCGAGCAGCAAAGAGGGCGAATTTGTGCTCAATTATTTCGAAAAACCCTTGCCCAGCACCATTTTGGTATTGGCTTTTAAATATGCCAATTTCGATAAGCGCAAAAAAATCTACAAAGCCATTAATAAAAGTGGGTTGATTTTTCAGTCAGATCCTGTGCGCGATTATAAACTGGTGCCCTGGATTGAAGAATTTATTAAAGATAAAGGTTACAAGATTGATCAGCAGGCATCGGCTTTAATGGCCGAATATTTAGGAACCGACCTTTCTAAAATTGCCAACGAGATCGAAAAGTTAATGCTCAATGTTCCAAAAGAAACAACCATTAATACCGACCTGGTTCAGAAAAATATAGGCATTAGTAAAGAATATAATGTTTTCGAACTGCAGAAGGCACTGGCTATCCGCGATGTGCTGAAATGTAATAAAATTATCAATTACTTCGCCAGCAACCCTAAAGCCAACCCAACGGTAATGGTTTTGGCCAATTTAGGCGGTTACTTTACTAAACTTTTAAAATACCATTACATCCCAAATAAGGCCGATGCGGCATCGGCTTTGGGTGTGCCTCCATTCTTTATTAAAGATTATGAGGTAGCTGCAAGAAATTACAATACAGGCAAAGTTTTCCAGGTGATTGGTTTACTCCGCGAATACGATTTAAAAAGCAAGGGTTTAGATAGCACCGGAAATGTTGAAGATGGAGAGCTGTTAAAAGAGCTCGTTTTCAAAATTGTACACTAACCTTTTTTTCGCAAAAGCCTGTTTTATATTACCTATCAAACGTTTGCGCAAATTTTCTGGATTTTATTGTAATTTAATATCATTATTTTAGAAATCGATACCTCATTAACAGGTACTAACCATTTCTAAACACAAATGAAAACTAAAATCCTTTTACTGTTAGTGCTTCAGTGCATTGGGAACTTTATTTATGCCCAATCATTAAAACCTTATAATCTTTCCTTTCCTAAACTTGCCAATAAATGGGACGAAGCCATGCCCTTGGGGAATGGGATGTTAGGCGTATTAATATGGGAAAAGAACAATAAACTACGCCTTTCATTAGATCGTGCAGATCTGTGGGATGAACGTAAAGCGCTGGATATTTCGAAAATTAACTTTAAGTGGGTAGAAGAGCAGGTTCATCAAAACAACTACGCTGCCGTTCAAAAAATAGGTGATGAGCCTTATGATAACAGTCCATACCCAACCAAATTGCCTGCGGCGGCAATGGAGTTTGATATTGCTAAATTAGGTAAAGTAGTATCGAACGAATTGGATATCGAAACGGCTTTAAACACGGTTAAATTTGATAATGGCACTGTTTTTAACTGTTACATCCATGCAAAGCGGCAACAGGGATATTTTAGTTTCGAAAATCTTAAATCTACGGCAATCATACCTAACCTGATTGTGCATAATTACGCCAATAATCTGATAGAAAAAGGCGATGACAGCCACGCAGGTGAGGGTTTGCAAAAACTGGGCTATGCAAAAGGAACAGTTAACAATACGGTAAATAGTGTCCGTTACCGTCAGCCTACTTATGATGGCCATTATTATGAAGTGTTGGTTAAATGGACAACAATGGAGAACGGCAATGTAATCGGTTCCTGGACCATTAGTAGTGATAAAGCGGCAAAATTACCTGCTATTTCTTCAACAGCGAAAGAGCCGACGGGCTGGGATTCTCATACTGGATGGTGGAAAGATTTCTGGAATAAATCGAATATCTCTGTTCCGGATCAGCTTATTCAAAAACAATATTATTTAGAAATGTATAAATTAGGGTGTGTAGCCAGAAAAGGCGCACCCGCTATTACTCTGCAAGCCGTTTGGACAGCCGATAATGGCAGCTTACCCCCCTGGAAGGGCGACTTCCATAACGATTTAAATACTCAATTAAGTTATTGGCCAACATATACTGCTAACCACCTGGTCGAAGGAGCCACTTTTACCGATTGGCTATGGAAAATCAGAAAAAGTAACCTGACCTATACCAAACAGTATTTTGGTGTTGAAGGCTTAAATGTTCCTGGTGTGGCCACCTTAAATGGTGACCCAATGGGTGGCTGGATCCAATACTCGCTTTCGCCAACCGTAAGTGCATGGACCGCGCAACATTTTTATTGGCAGTGGAAATATAGCATGGATAATAGGCTTCTTAAAACCAGGGCCTATCCGTATATTCATGAAGCGGCAACCTATCTGGAGAATATTACAAGGTTGAAAGACGGCAAACGTTCACTGCCTTTGAGCTCTAGTCCTGAATATAACGATAACAGTGTTAAAGCCTGGTTCTTAAACTGGACTAATTTCGATTTGGCCTTAGCCAAGTTCTTATTTAAAGCTGCGGCAGAAGTAAGCCGGGCAAAAGGTAAAATAGACGAAAGCAAACATTGGACGGAAATACTGAATCAGTTACCAGATTACGAAATAAATGAAACTGGTTTTACCATTGCACCAGGATCTAATTTAGCGAGCTCACACAGGCATTTTTCGCAGTATATGGCCATATATCCACTCGATTTATTGGATATTAACCACGAGCGGGATAAAAACATTATTGGCAATTCTTTAAAACGGCTGGAAGAAATTGGTACAAGGGCATGGTGCGGTTATTCTTTTAGTTGGATGGCTTCTTTGTATGCGAGAGCTTACCAGGCCGATAAAGCCGCAAAACAACTGGAAATTTTTGCTTCAAATTTCTGCTCACCAAATAGTTTTCACTTAAACGGCGATCAGAAAGGTGGGCAATACTCTGATTTTACCTATCGTCCGTTTACCTTAGAAGGCAATTTTGCCTTTGCACAAGGCGTACAGGAACTTTTATTGCAAAGCAGAAATGGGTATATACAGGCATTCCCAGCTGTACCACAAAGCTGGAAAGATGTAGCTTTTAATAATCTGCGTGCTGAAGGCGCCTTTTTAGTCAGCGGAAATAAAGAAAACGGTTTGCCAACAACAGTAAAAGTTTATGCAGAAAAAGCAGGTGTACTTAGAATTAAGCTGCCTTTTAAAACTTATGTGGTAAGGGATATACCTGCTGAGATTGTAAAAATGGGCGATGATGGAATTGCCGAAGTGACCCTGAAAAAACGACAGACCATCGTTTTTGAAAACGGATATGAATAATATCCTTAACTAGAATGATGAATTAACCGCAAAGAACGCTAAGGGTTTCGCAAAGTAAGCAAAGGACTATTGCTGATGTTATTAAGCGTGAGGGATAGAAGCGAAAAGCCCACAGCGAGGCACGAGCGAGGACTTGCAGCGCATAGCCCGACCTCTTGCTCAGCTTGGGGGCACGCCCAAAATACACGATGCATCAGTATAAATTAAAGTATATTTTGTACCACACGTTACAGTACTTGGAGATGCAAAGAAGATCATTTTTAAGCAACATAACGATAAATTAATCATAACTGTTAGGGTAGATAGTAAATCCCGTTTTACCAAAGTATATAAAATAACAGGCATTTTGTAAATTTACGGGTATAGGGTACGCATCATACTCAGCTTTAGCAAGAAGCTAAAAACGTTAATAATAAGCCTTTTATATACGATTCATATCAAAATCATCTATGAGGAAAATAATATTAATCACTGCGCTGTTATGCTGCAAACTAGGCTATGCCCAGCAAAAACCCAATATTGTAATCATCATTTCTGATGACCACGCTTTTCAGGCCATAAGCAGTTATGGTAGTAAATTAACGCAAACACCCAATATCGATCGTATTGCCCGGTCGGGGGTAACCTTTAACAAAGCTTATGTAACCAATTCTATTTGCGGACCAAGCAGGGCCGTTATATTAACAGGATTGTATAGCCATAAAAACGGCTTTAAAGATAATGAAACCTCTCATTTTGATCATGGGCAGGATAACTTTGCCAAACACCTTCAGTCAGGGGGCTATCAAACTGCATGGATAGGCAAGTTGCACCTGGGTAATAAACCTCAGGGATTTGATTATTACAGCATTCTGCCAGATCAGGGGCAGTACTACAACCCCGATTTTATCGGTATGGATGGTAAAACCGTGCATAAAGAAGGTTATGTAACCAATCTCATAGAAGATGCCGCTGAGCAGTGGTTAGATAATAGAGACCCATCGAAGCCCTTCTGTTTAGTTATTGGGCACAAAGCCACGCACCGTACCTGGCTTCCGGATACGGCTGATATGGGGAAATTCGATAAAGTGAAATTCCCTTTGCCTAAAAATTTTTACGATAATTATGTAAACCGGGAAGCGGCAAAAGTACAGGATATGACCATCGATAAAACCATGTTAATGGGCTACGACCTGAAAATGCTTTCATATAGCAAAAATGGAGAGGGTAGCGTTAACCGAATGAACTTAGCACAAAGAGCCAGGTTCGATGCCTACTATAAGCCAATCGAAGCCGATTTAAAAAGCCGGAATTTAACAGGCAAAGCCTTAGTAGAATGGAAGTATGAACGTTATATGCGTGATTATTTAAGCACAGCAGCATCGCTTGATCGCAATATTGGCCGTACGCTTGATTACCTTGAAAAGCACAGTCTTACTAAAAATACGATTGTAATTTACCTTTCAGATCAAGGTTTTTATTTAGGCGAGCATGGTTGGTTTGATAAACGTTTTATGTATGAAGAATCTTTCAGAACACCAATGGTGATGCGTTACCCCGGTGTGATTAAACCAGGAAGCAAAAGCGAGGCTTTTGTGATGAATCTTGATATTGCGCCAACTTTGCTTGATGCAGCCAAGCTTAAAGTGCCACAGGCTATGCAAGGGAAATCGATGTTGCCTTTGTTTCAAACAAAAAAAGTAGCATTCAGGGATGCCATGTTTTATCATTATTATGAAAATGGCGAACATTCCGTATCGCCTCATTTTGGCGTTAGAACCGAACGATATAAATTAATCCGCTTTTACAAACGTGTTAATAGTTGGGAATTATACGACCTGAAGAATGATCCCTCAGAAGAAAATAATTTATACGGCAAAAAAGAGTACGAAGATATTGTGGCTCAATTAAAAGGCAGATTAAACAACCTTATCGATCAATATGACGACCAGGATGCCAAAAGTATTATGGCAGAACTTTAAATATCTGCTGAGGTTGGTGCCAATAATTTAATGTCGAAGGTAGCCAATGCGCTATTGAGCGCATTTGGCTGTTTTGTGTTTTTATTGGCTATATCGAGCCTTTAATAGTGCAATTTTTCCAAAATCTTTTGTGCCTCTCCGATCTTTTAAGGGGAATGTTTTGTTAAATTTAATCAGATCATCCATTATTTCCGGCCAGACACCACGATAAACGGTTTGCTGATTTCCCTTCCGTTTTGATCCATTATCGTTTCCATCATTTTCTTTACTTCAATACTCGCAAACCCCGATTGTTTGAAAAACGATTTTACTTCATCAATCTCATAAAATGTAAAATCGAGCTGTGTCCAGGGCAGGTCGCCGCCAAAGTTTTTTTCAACAAAGGCAAGGTTCATTTTTCCCCGGGGTTTTAACACACGGTAGCTTTCAGTTAAGTATTTTAGCGGATCCGGCCAGAAATAAATGGTATTTGCGGTAAAACAATAATCAAAGAAATTATCCTGAAAATCGAGTTTATTATCCGTTGTTTTAATCAACTCTACAGCATTACCATCAGCCTGGTAAGTAAGAAAGGCCTCTTTTATTGCGGATTCGGTAGAATAAGTGCCAGAATAACTGATATTTTCTGCTTTTTGAAACAAATAAGGGAGGTGTTCGATGTCCGCTGGGCTAATTTCCAATACTCTTGCATTCGTTTTTAACGGTAAATCTTGTATGAGTTTAAAAATTAGGGTGTTTTTGGGTGGGAGAGCGCCAATTTTTTGGTCTGGCGTTAATGTGTTCAGGTCTTTTTGCTCCTCCATGGTATCGTTATTAGTCTCTTGCGGTGCATTTCGCAATTCGGGCAAAATTGAAAAATAGCAGCTGTACGCCTTTACATCAAAGGGATTTTCTTTTACACAAAACCGAATTGTGGATAACCCCATTACTTTAGCTGGGCTTTTTTTGTGATAATTGCCTTTATGGGAATCAATGTTGGTAAGGATTACGGCGCCTGGAAAAAGGTAGGGGGCAGCTTTGATGATCTTCCTGCTCGGGATGGATTGGTAACAGAAAGGAAGGAGAAATACAGTTTTTCTTTTAGCGATGCCGAATTGGTGCAGATCAATATCCCCGGTATCTATATTGTGTATGGCGATATCATATTTAAACAGCAACAGATGTATTTCAGGCCCACTTACGATGTGCCCGATATGGTTAAACTGCGTTTTACGCTCTCCGGCAATGGCACCATCTTTAACCGGGTAAATAAACAGCAGTACATCTTTAATTCCAACCAGCAGAATATTATTTACATGCCTGAGCTTGATGGTAAAGGCGAATACGATACCAGCCATAGCTACCGCTTTTTTGAGGTCCATTTTGCTAAAGAAAAGTTTTTGCAACTGGCAGAACATTCTACCAAAGCATTGCAGGTTTTGGCAGATTATGCCGATACCGGTCGTTATACGCAACTGGCGGAGCAAAACCTTCCCATTTCATGGACCATGCAGCACTGCATCCGCGATATTCTCGATTGTAATTACCCAGAAGGCCTGAAAAGTATGTTTATCGAATCGAAATGTATTGAACTGCTTGTGCTACAGGCCGAGGCTTTTGAACGTGCCATTAGCCAAAAACAGCCAGCCGCTTTACATTCTGCTTACGATAGGGATTGCCTTTATCAGGCAAGGGATTACCTCATTGCCAATATCCATCAACCACCATCGGTTGCCGAATTGGCTAAATTATGTGGCATTAACGAATTTAAACTTAAACAGGGCTTTAAAGGCCTGTTTGATAACAGCATATTCGGTTATCTGAGTGATTATAGACTCAACCATGCAAAAGAGTTGCTGCTGGATGGTCTACCCATAAAATCGGTGGCATTTATGCTTGGTTACTCATCTGTACAACACTTCAGCAATGCTTTTAGAAAGAAATTTAGCTTAACACCGGGTAAGTTGAAGGGTTAGGATGGGAATTGGTTAATGTGGTACTGCGTGGATTCTTCTTCCGCTCTATGCAGCGGGGGCATCAAACTTTTGAGGCATCAAAAGTATGCAAAACCGAAGCGATAGCGTAGCTCATTTATACCAATTAGACTACTTAAACTATAAATAAATGCTTTGTCAATCCAGCAAGGGGCCTTTTTCACAAACCCCGTACACATCAAAAAAACAGCGGCACTTTGTTTTGTTAGTTAAGGGTGGGTGAAAGTTTTTGCAAACATGAAATACAAAACCACTGCGTTTGAGGTTTGGTAGTGCCATTTGTACTGTTGTGCTACTGTTTTTTTGATTTTCTGGCCCTTGGGATTGACGGGCGTGCTTCGGTAAGGGCTGTGTGTTTTCAAAGCAAGCTAGCATAATGCCCTAAACAAGTTTTACAATATGTGTTTTCATAATAGGCTTAAGGACAGAAAAAAATAATTGTTAATTTTAGGTGATATCTGATCAAAAATCCCCACATACTATAAAAGCCATAGTAATCATGACAGCAACATCCACTAAAGAGCAGCCCAGCCATCGCGAAGCACTTTTTATCAAACTCTACAAAGAGGCTTTTCCTTTGGTGGCAAGGCACATAAGCAAGATGGGCGGATCATTTGAGGAAGCGAAAGACATTTTTCAGGATGCGCTGGTGGTGTATTACGAAAAAGTACAGGTTGCTGGCCTGCGGCTGAAGTATCAGGAGAAAGCTTATTTATTTGGGATTTCCAAATATTTATGGATCAAACGTTATAAAGAAAACGACAAGCATTTTTCCCTTAATCCACTTGGCCTTGTCCTTAATGAAGAGATCGATTTGGCAGATACCGGATATGAGGAAGTTTCTTCGGGTAAACTGATGCATTTACTGGAGCAGGCCGGACAGAAATGTATGCAGTTGCTCAGTGCTTTCTATTACGAAAAACTGGATATGGAAACACTGGCACAGCGGTTTGGCTTTTCGGGAGCACGCTCTGCAACCGCTCAGAAATTTAAATGCCTCGAAAAAGTAAAAGAAACGGTTAAAGCAAAATCCTTAAAATATGAAGACATCGTTGAATGAGCTCCGTTTGATAGAACATTATCTGCTGTCGGACGATAAGGATGGAGAAAATTTCCTCTTCGAAGCCAAAATGATCCTGCAGCCTGAACTGAAGCAGCAGATTTACTGGCAAAACAAAACCTACCAAATGGTGCGTGATTATGGCCGGAAGCAGTTGAAAAATGAAATCGATAACATACACGAAACGTTGTTTAATACCGATGCGCATCAAAGCTTCAGGCAAAAGGTAATGCGTTTGTTCAGCAAATAAACAATCAATTTAATTTATCAATCATGCTCCGTTATCGGGGCAGGGGCATTGTTATGCCAAAAATTTAAAATCAATATGATGGATATCAACAAAGAATTCCGCCTTTACGCGGTAAAACACCAACGCTTAAACAGCCTCTATGTAGATCGGTATATGGGCAGAACAGCTGCTTATACCATGCCTGTTGCCATGACGCCCTATATTACGGAAGAACGCCAGCTGAATGTGGCACAAATGGATGTTTTCTCGCGCTTGATGATGGACAGGATTATTTTTTTAGGGGAAGCCGTTGATGAGCGGAATGCAAATGTAATACAGGCACAATTGCTTTTTTTGCAGTCGGTTGATACCAAAAGCGACATTCAGTTGTATATCAATTCGCCCGGTGGATCGGTGTATGCAGGCTTTGGCATTTATGATACCATGCAGTATATCGCGCCAGATGTAGCCACCATTTGTACGGGCATTGCACTTTCTATGGGTTCGGTATTGTTGTGCGCGGGAGCTGCCGGTAAACGTTCGGCCCTGCAGCACTCGAGGGTCATGATTCATCAAACCTCGGGTGGGACAGAGGGAACCGCCATTGATATGGATATCAGGATCAGGGAGGTGTTGAAAGTCCAGTCGGATCTGTACCATATTTTGGCGAAACATAGTGGCCAAAGTTATGAGCGGATAAATGAAATTGCCAGTCGCGATTATTGGATGACCGCCATCGAAGCAAAGGAATTTGGAATGATAGATGAGGTGTTAACGCGTGGGGAATAGGGGTTTTTGATTTAAAATGAGTTATTAAAATATCTTACACAAGTCTTGGAGCTTAGGCCAAAAGCAAAGGCCTAACTTGTGTTTAAACGATCAATTAATCTCTGTTTAAGTGTAGGTCATCCATCTACCAGCGCAGATAGTAAGATTTGCGCTAGTAATGATGCCGATTAGGTTTCGGTGGTTGGGAGACCAACTGATAGATGAAAAAGTACTTCAGATCCAATATCGCCAAATACAAGAAAAGGCAGTTTTAAGTTCATCTTTCATTTATAATGTCGACCGGTGTACTAAATGAACCCTTATTTTTAATGAATTCTTTTTCACCTTCGGTCAGGTCGTTTGTGCCAAGTGCAATGTCTTCCCATATTTTTCCGTCTTTTCGTTTTAGTGCAAATTCAATTGTTTCAATTTTTGGTCTCTTGTTCATGCCTAACATTGTACCGAATTACTTTTAGTGTAAATGCGGAGAGAAAAAGGTGAAATCGTTGTCTCTAATAGAGGGTTGAGACGGGGTTGGTTCGGAGTTGGTTCGGACTTCTGACAGCGTTGTTACAATTGTACCCGAACAAAGCCCGAAGTAAATCTGTAGATATCACCTCCTAATTGTTAACCTCTTTAGCGTCGGAAGTGTTCGTTTACAAGGCAGCGTGATGAACAGCTTGTGTATTATACTGTAGCCACTCGATAAGATTTTTAGTGAGATTAATGTATTGAAAGCACAACCCCTACTGACGCAAGTCTTAGCGCGCAGGGGCTTGGGGTGATGACTTGTGCATTTACCATACACAATTCGTTAAGCTAAGATCCTGAATCAAGTTCAGGAGGACGATTCTTCGAGTGAAATCGTCTTCTCGACTGGAGCGCGTGCCTTTTTAGGGCAGCAGCGAAACGGAGAGATCTTTGAAATCAGGTTTTATTGATCAATCTAATTTTAGGAGGTTAAATATTCTCATTCTAGTGCGAGTCTTAGCGCTCATAGCCTTAAGCCTTGGCCTGACTTGTGTTAAAAAGACTTTCAATTAAATCACTCATCAAAGCACAAGTCATCCAGCGCGCTAGCCTAGACACTAAGACTTGCGCTAGTAATGGGATTTGTGTTATTCTAAATCCTCCAGTTTATAAAATTTAGGAAGAACGATTCGGAACAGAATTTATTTTTATCCTATCAATTGGGGAGAATATTGCATTAAAAACTATTCGCTTGTAATCGGTTTTAACTTTATCCCTAATGGATTTGTTATAATAAACTCAGCCATTAGTCAGCCACTTAAATTTTACTAAAAAACAATTTCAAGAACCTAATGCCGTAATTTTAGTATCACAAATAATTGATTTTATATAATACCTTTTTTATAACCTCGATCATCTAACTCAGGATTTAAAAACCATAGAGCCAAATGATCTAGCCTAAACTTTTTAATTAATGAATGTCTAATTATTCGCAGAAAGCGACTAAGAACCAGTTTTTGCGAAACTTACAATGAAACAATTATTTATTAAAAATCGGAAAACTTAGCGACACCCTTAAGTGGATGGACTAGGAGTGTAAATTGCAGCACGTTCTTCTTTTCCTTTAATAAAAATTTAAGGTCGCGAAAAACCATATCTAGGAATTCCAGATCTTTATATTGGATAGAAAAAGACCTTATTTCCTTCCCTTCAAAGAATTTTTCGATTATTGACTTTTCTGACTCGCTATAATTGTACGAAAGCTCGTGTCTGGTATCATCAAAATAGTTGTGAAAATAAATCTCATGAAATCCCTTTCCCTTCTTATTGAAGAAAAGTGTGTCATCATCTTCATCATCGAGTTCAGTTTCGTTATACCCCAATAGAAATTCCCTAAAGAGGTCAATAAAAGACTTTTCTGCTGTGAAAATTGGTAGTACTTCCATTTATTCTATCCCCATATTTTTTAAAGATCGGTTTCATTTTGCGGCCGGAGACTTGAAAATTTCCTTATATGCTACTAAATGATTGCCTTTGAACCTCTGATAACATCAAAATAATTTTCAACTAAAGTACCGTTTATCTACAACAATTGGCACTGTGCATTATGGAGAAGTCCTTTATTGGGTAACTGTATCCGAAATGCCCTAAAGAAAGACTGGGTCAAAAAGGGAATGCCTTTGCTGGCAGCAGAATTATCCAAATCTAAATAGCGGACCATAGTTTCCTTTCTAGATACAACTTAGGCCAAGGTATGATAAAATCTTTCTATATTTTTTAAGAGTATGTGTTCCTGGTGCCGTGGTCAGGGTCTCTATTAAATGTAGATAGCATTATATTTCCTTATTAAACCGTCTAATTTTTCCTGGAAACCTTTGCCAAGATATTCGCTGTGCAAAGTGGAAATGACATCAGTCGTCATGCCGTATTTTTTTTGCAAAAATAGAGGTTATCTATTAACGAAAGTCCCTGTTCCAGCTCAGCACCTTCCCAGTTTTTTAGCATAAATTCCCTCAGCTTAGGAATAGCTTCGACACGTTCTTTACCATGATAAAGTCGCCCTCCGAGGGGAACTTGCAGCCGCTAAGGTCTATTTCCACATCTAGCGCGAGTCTTAGCGCTCATAGCCTTAAGCCTTAGCTTGACTTGTGTTAAAAAGACTTCCAATTAAATCACTCATCAAAGCACAAGTCATCCAGCGCGCTAGCCTATACACTAAGACTTGCGCTGGTAATGGGATCTGTATTATTCTAAATCCTCCAGTTTATAATCACATTCTGCTTGTAAACCCAAATCATAAAGCCGCTTAAGTATCGCTTTGTCTTTACCGCCATACCTAATGCCCGCAATACAAGATACTAGCATAGCGTTAATTGCTCGGTCTAATTCGCTTGGAGTAGAAGGTTGTTTCTTAAAATAGCAGTGTCCATATTCAAGCTTAGAATGTTCTATTAAGTCTGGTGCTTCTGCTTCAGGTGCACCACAAGTAATACAAACCTGGTTCTCTACATAAAAATCTCCAATAGAATTTTCGGGATACCTTTCTGGTAGCGGTATGTCTTTATCTTTTGTCTTTGTTGAAAATATCTTTTTCAGAAATTCCATTTAATATTATGATTTTGTCACTACCAAAACTTCCACCAAGGCTTATTATCCTCAGTTGTCTCTTGCTTCTGTTGTTTAAAATGTTCAAGTTCCTTTTTCATTTCATCGTTGTAGACTAGTTGTTTAACGGTATAGGTAAGTTTATTTTTTCCTTCCAAATCGATTCCAAATTTGCCTGCCAGCTTTAAAATGTCGTCAGAAAAAATATGCTCGTTTATGTTCAAACCATTTTCCTGTTCTAAAGGGTAACCTAAATTGTCAGTTACTTCTCCGTCTGAAACAAAGAATTGTCTTTTTATGATTTTGTTAAATACAGTAAATCCAAATGAGTTTGAAGTAGTCTGAATCAGGAATGTTATAATGTCGGTATCTAAAATTCTTGAAAGTCGTAATAAAGCTTCATCGTCAACCGTATCCACCATTTCAGGATCGTTAATTATTGTCCAGCCATTATCTGTCCAAATTCCTCTAATGGCTGTTTCTTTATTTGCAAGCTCAAAATAATTGTCAAATAAATAATCGTTGAACTCCTGCCAGTCGCTAAACTGTTTGTCTTGATTGGTGTCAACATATTTAAAAGTTTCAAAGATTTCGTCTGCCTTGTCGAATAGGTTACCTCTAATTGCGATGAAGCTGTTTGTCATGTTTGTTGTTCTTAAATATTCACAGTAATTTTTCTTATTATCTCCATCTAGCGCAAGTCTTAGTGCTCCTGGCCAGAGTATAGGCCTGACTTGTGCTTAACAATCCGTCAATTAAATCTCTGCTAAAGCGATATGGAAATGTGCCAAACCGATGTTGGCAATAGGTATTTAGCTTTCCATTGTTAAATACTCCAGTTGTCCGTTTTCATCAGTATTTACTACTACCAACTGATCTGTTATATCTTTTCCAATTGAGTAGTCAAAAGTCGCGAAGTTGTTTTCATTATCAGGATAAAGTCCAATTCTAACTAATTTCAATTTTGACAGAAGCTGCAGTTCGGGTTCTATTATTGTGTCGTCAAAGTTCACAAGTTTTGTAAGTTCGTCTTTATCAACTTCCTCAAGGTGATGTTCTAAGTAAAATTTTACGGTGTCGCCATCTTCGTCATTATAGTCATTGAGAATATATGTCCTATTCAACTTGTCAAAGTTCTCCAAATTTTCAATGAAATTTTTTACTTTGCCCAGTATTAATGTGCCAACCGTTTTGTGTTCAAAGTTAAGGTCTACTTGAATTTCATTTCCATTTAATTCAATATCAACATCATAATATTCTTCCAAATTTTCTGTCGATAAATTTCCGAAATATGGTAAAGCATATTCTGCCATTTCTGTTATTTGTGATTGCTAATTTATTTCCACAAGATATTAATTTTCATTGAAATGATATTTCCGAAAAACTAATCAATTTTTGAAAGCTCTTTTTTTAAACGTATTTTCTAATCCGTTCTGTTTTTGAGCTTTAAACACAGAAATACAATGAATCATTGGTTAGTAAAATCGTAACGTACTAGCCAGATAAAGTGCATTTAAACATGCTACAGGGCATTATTAATTATTTTAAATATACCAAAAAAGGGCGATTGCAGTAAGCTTTGTCAACGGTTTTCATGTAAATTTTAGACAAAAAGTGGTAGTTTTTTAAGAAAATTATTGGCTCGAAAGCGGCGAACCAGTAAAATTCGAATTTTTGAATGGTTAGTAGGTGACAAACCAATATTCATGGTTTTTGATTTCGGTTTAAAATACTGTAGGTCCGCTATTTTATACTTCAGCACGTTTGCCTGGCTATTGGTGTCCTGTCGGAAGGATGTATCTTTTTAACACCGCTTATCTGCATTTGTTATGTACACCTTACTAAAATTCTGCTTTCACCGATAGCTGGTTGGCTGCTGCTCAAACCGTTAACTTAAAATGTATGCCCATGAATTTGGAAAAACTATATGCATAGATTTCCCCACAGATCGAATAGACAGCGGCAATCACAAATCTGCTGGGCGAAGCTTAGGCTCAGATCCACAATGCCTGAAGGGCTGGAACTGGTCAGTATGGAAACTTGTGCGGAACCGTACGTGAGTGATCCAGAAGTCATTCTGTTCGGAAAATGATTTCCAGCAAAAGCGAAGTGGGTAATTAAAAGAACTGATCTCAATAAACAATAATGAGTATATCTAACCCGGCATGATCGGCAAAGCTATTAAATAGCTATATTAGAATTATGAAAACAATTGTTAACATTATAGTCATACTTATCATTTCATCTGGTAGTGCGCTGAGTTTAAACCCTAGAAACAGCTTAGCATCCGGATGGTATTTGATAACGGACAATAAAAATTCGATGTCGATTAATTTAGATAAATCTGACAGAAGATATAAGATCGAAAAGAATATATTTATATCGATTCACCATATCATTAGTGTAGACCTTGCTACTGCGAGATACAGTAATAAGGTTAATCCAATACTAAACTTTACCCTGGATAATGAGGCAAGCGCAAAACTTGCATCTTTAGCCGATGGTTCTGCTGCAAGACGGGAGATGGGACTTGTAATCAATTCCAAACTTATTCAGGTTTCAACAATATTTGGAGAATTTTCCGGGAACAAAATGAGTATGACAGGAAAGTTTACGAAAGAAGAATTACTTAAGTTAAAGGAAAATATTGACCTTGAAAAAGGCTAATCCCGGATAAATCATCAACGATGGTTTTTATGGCAGAGACCAATGTGCCAGTTTAAAAGGCTTTGTTGAAATAAAAACTAATCATTGATATTGTATTGTAATATAAAGATTAAATTGTGTTAAATAAAGAATACGTCATTTATAACGAAAATACTACTCTTCATAAAGGATTTCTGTCTTTTTAAATAGTACGGTGTTTGCTAATGTTATATTTTGCGCTCAATAAGGAGGCATGTTCTTCGGATCGAAATCCATATTAGCAATTTACCGTACATCAATGCAGATTTTTAAAGTCATCCGTCCCAATCTTGAAAGTATAACCCAGTAATTATTGACCAGCTTGAGTGTCCGGATTACAAAGTCGACAGCCGACTACTGTTTGCAGGAGGACCCTGGTTATCCAAGCTTACTTGCTCTGAGCGATTGTCTCTCGGATTGGAAGATTGAAAACCAGGCTTATTTTATCAAACGGGAAGATTACGATGCCCACGACTTACTATTTCCTTTTATAGCGCATTTCAAAGAAAATGGTGGACGTTTCGTACTGGTAAAATCGATCGAAAACGGTAATGTGGTTTTTGCGGACGAATTTAAAAAAAGGTGGAAAATCAGCGAAGAAGAATTTTTGGATATTAAATTTCAACAAAAACAATATGAAAAGCGTAAAATTCAACAATGAAAACACAACTGGTGCAGTTTTATTGAGCCGTGCGGACATGAAAAATGTAATGGGTGGAAATACTGAACCTGCTATGCCATGTGATAAAGTGGTTTGCCAGGCGGATAGCTGGTGCTGCGATACTTCAGGCGTTTGTGTTTCAAGAAACGGTGGAAAATGCTAATATAGCAGCTATATCTGTATTGGGTGGTCTGTAAACAGCCACCCAATTTTTCCTATATTTAGACATTTAAAACTTAAGAATTGAAAAGAATTATTTTAATCATATGGGGTTTAATGCCCTTAGCTGCTTCAGCTCAAGATGTAAATGCCACAGCGTTCAGAGTTGAGGGTAAGATTAATTTGGATACCGGAAGGCTGGATGTTGAAATGGCTGAAAACCAGGCATTATATCCTGACGGATTTAAAAATTTCTCAGTTGCGATTAAAAATGGAAAATTTTTAATTACAGGTAAAACCATGTATCCGATCTGGGTATCGTTCAAGGTTGGAGATAAGTATTCTTCAAACAATACGGCTATTGCTCCGGGAGAACAGCTAATAAGCCTAAATGTAGATTCAAACAACAGTTCTCCTAAAAATACCAATTCTGTAATGGCTGATGAGGGAAAGTATAGCTACTACCTAAAAGATGCTGCACTGAAAATACAGCTATATAGAAAGCATTATGATAGCCTGAGAGTAATTTACCCGGGAAATTTCCCTGGTGAAGTTGAATATGCGAGCAGAAAGGAATTAAAGGATTCATATGCCGCGAATGACATCGCGATGCTGAATTTCATTAAAGCCAATCCGAATTCGTATTATGCTTTGCTTAAGTTATATCATATTGTCGACTTTGGATACAATCAGACGCTTGGCGAGGCATACGGAAGTTTTTCTGCAGCGCTAAAAAAATCGCCTTATGGTGAGTTTTTGTTAAAAAAGATAAATGTGGCAAAGCAAATTGCTACGGGATCCGAGCTTCCTGCGTTAAATGTAAAAGACCAAGATGGGAGAAAAATTGATTTTCAAAAATATTCAAGCAAGAAGTACGTACTGATTGATCTGTGGTACAGCCACTGCGCTCCATGTATCGCCCAGTTCCCTGATCTGAAAGACATCTATAACGAGTTTTCAGGTAAGGGTTTCGAGATTTTGTCTATCTCCACAGATAAGGAAAAATATGTTAACGATTGGAAAGCCGTGATCTTAAAACACAAGTTGCCATGGCCGCAGTATTTGGATTTAAATGGCGTCGAAGCGCACAGGTTCAATGTGAAAATATACCCAACAAGCCTTCTTTTGGATCAAAAGGGTAAGATAGTGGCAACAGATGTTTCACCGATCGAATTAAAATATTTTTTGGGTGAAAATCTGAAATAATTAAAATATCATAATAGGTGGTAGCGGTTTGGCAAGCGGCCATTCAAATTATATGTTTAGGATTTTGTACATGCGCAAATTATCCTAGCTAAACTTTTGCCTAAATAAAACCATAAACTTCTTGAAAAAATTTATTTTCTACAAACAGCCTGATCAAATGGACTGTGGGGCTACCTGCTTAAAAATGATCGGTAAGCACTATGGAAAAAACATTAGTCTTCAGAGGCTTAGAGAAATTTCTGGTATAACCGCGAAGGTGTTTCACTTTTGGGGCTCAGCGATGCCGCGGAACGAATTGGATTCAGGACATTAGGCTCAAAGTTAAACCTGTCTTTATTGGAGAAAACAGAGCTTCCTGTAATTCTTCACTGGAACCAGAATCACTTCGTTGTATTATACAAAATCCGAAAAGAAATTTTTTACATTGCAGATCCGGCAAAAGGTCTGATCGAATATAGCAGGAGAGTTTTTACATCATTGGTCAAACGAAAATTCCGGGCAGCAAAAAACCGGGATATTGTTGTCTCTTACGCCAACAACTGAATTTTTTTGCCCATGAAGAGGATGAGGTAAAGCCTGCGAATCTGTCACAGATACTTGGTTATCTGTTTAGATATAAGTCGTTGCTTGTTCAACTCATATTAGGAATTGGTATTGGTAGCCTGTTACAACTTATTTTTCCGTTTTTAACGCAATCTGTCGTTGATGTTGGGATCAATACAAGGAACCTAAATTTTATTTATGTTATCCTGCTGGCCCAATTAATGCTCTTGGTAGGCCGGCTTAGCGTAGATTTTATGCGATCTTGGATTTTACTGCATATTAGCACAAGAATAAATATTCTATACTGACGGATTTCCTAATTAAGTTAATGAAGCTCCCGATGAGGTTCTTTGAAACCAATAAGACTTAAGAGATAAGTCATTTATAATTGATGCTGAAGCTATATCATAGATCCTTCAGTTTGTTTGATTAGCGCCCAGCAACCATCTAGTCTTAGTGTCTCGCTGAGACCAAAATGTAACTTACAGAACAAAGCCTGGCGGTTAAAAATTGCGGGGCTTTGTTATTTCTTGAGTAGTCCAAGTTTGGGAAGGCTAGCTTTAATCGGGAAAGTACAATCAATGACCTTAGAACTACGGTCCGGTCTTTGTTCCAATTGGTTAATCAGGGGTATATTTCAGTATATGTTTGCTGAAATGCCGAGCAGGTTAGGCTATCTTGGAACTGGATTATGTGCAAAAGGTTTTTTGCGCTAAGGACAGCCACGTGCTTTGAAACTTATTTTAATACCTAGCACAGCACATTAACTAGAACGTTTTAAACTCTGATATTAGGTTATATTAAAAATACCCACGTTCGTCAACAGAAAACCCTCGTTCGTCAAAAACTTTCGTTTATTTATTTGTTCTTTTTGACATTCGGTCTGGCTAGCTTGCTTACCTACCACGCTAGGGCCAATAAAATAATTGTGCTGGCCTCTGACACAGGACTGGTCAATGCGCCCCGATATGGCATTATCCATCTGACACAAACTTGAAAATTATCTGTAGTCACATTTTATCTCAATATTAACCGCTTAGAATGAAATTAAAACAATCTTTTGTATGGCTTTGCCTCATGTTTATGGTGTCTGTATCAAAGGCCCAGACCAATACCCAGCAAAGTATTGATGCTCCCTCGCTTTCAGCAGTGCTTCCGCCCGCGCCCAATGCTTATCAGCTTACTAAATACAGTGGTTTGCCCTTAAGCCTTTCAAATGGTACAGCTAATGCAACGATACCGTTGGGCGAGGTGACAGATGGCGCGTTAGCCGTGCCCATCAGTTTATCATACAATTCTGGAAACGGTGTAAAAGTCAACCAGCTGGCATCCAGGGTAGGAACGAACTGGAATATCAATGCCGGTGGTGTGATTTCCAGAACGGTATTTGGAAAACCGGATGAAAGTACCAAATGGCTAACCCCGCCTGCGAATCTGCAAAGTAGCGGGGCCAATACTCCCGAAGTGTATAATTATCTGGATAGTGCCGGAAAGGATTTGTATGATACACAGGCAGATTTATTCAGTTTTGAATGTAACGGCTATTCAGGAAAGTTTTACCTCAAGCAAACCGAAAAAACAAAAGTGGTTCAGCTTGCAGCCTCTCCCTTAAAGATTGAAACGAATTTCAATAACGAATTTTCTGCCGATTGGACCTTGCGGATTACCGATCCCAATGGGATCAAATATTACTTTGGCGGCTCAACGGCAACCGAAAAAACAAAAACAGTTCCATATGGGGCTGCTTGTGGTAAAAGTTTTGATGTTTTTATCGCTACGGCCTGGTATCTGAAAAAGATCGAGGGGGTACATGGCGAGCTTATTTCTTTCAGCTACAGTCCGATCGCTTTTGACTATCTCGCAGATTTTACCGAAACCATGATCAGGACCCCGCAGGGCACCTTAAGCGCTCCGGCATGCCCGGGCGGAAACTGCCCGCAGCGCAGTGAAGACCAGCTTTGTGCCAGTAATCTCCGCAGCCAGGGGGTGTTACTTACGGGAATATCGTGCAGGTTTTCTACTGCGACCTTTAGTTATACAACACGTGAAGATATTAACGGTGACTATTTGGTTTCCGGGGTTTCTTTCAGCAAGAAAGACCCGGCGACTGCTAATCCTACGGCGGCTGATTATTATAGTTTAAATTATGTGAACGGCTATAACAACAGTTATAACAATTCACAGGGAAACTCAACAGTGCTTTGTACCCGTCCTTTCCTGGCATCAGTCATCCGGTCGGCTGCCGGACTTGATGATCAAAAACATGTATTTGATTATAACAACATCAACGGACTTCCTTCAAGATTATCCTATGCGCAGGATTTCTGGGGTTTTTCGAACGGAAAGAATAACAGCCATTTGCTGCCTAACAGTACTGATCCACTTGATGCGCAACTCTTTCCCTCGCTTGCGAATAGGGAACCGGATGCGGCGTTCTCAGTATTGGGCCTGTTGCGTAAAATCACGTACCCTACTGGCGGTGCAGATAGCCTGGAATATGAGGCCAATACGGCATATGAGAGCCGTACTTCCCAATTTCCTAAAACCACTTTGCATGCCATTAGGCAAGGAACCGGAAACAGTAGTCCTGTCAGCTATACCACCACACTTAATTTGGGAAGTGCACAGAACGTAAGTTTCGATATTTCCTGCCAATATAGCGGAACAGGAGTGAACGATCAGATTCATCAGCACGCTATCCTGGATGTGCGCGATCAGAACAATTATTCAGTTTATAATTACGTATTACCGATAGGGCAAAATTATTCGAAAATGTTGGTTTTGGGTGCAACAACCTACACCGTAACCTGGACAGTCTACGGAGAAGCTGCGCTGGGCGAGATATCTGTGGGTTATTATCCCCAGGGTTATCCGCTGACCACCAACTACGAAGCAGGCGGTGTGAGGGTGTCGAGAAATATTTCTGTACCAGCAGTGGGGCGAACGGTTCGTAAGAAATTAATTTATGCCTCCCTTGATCAGCAGTACGCTTCTTCCGGTGCTTTACGTGAAACACCTGATACCAGAAAATATTATACGGACCTGATTGACGGAAAGAACTGCCCGGACTGGAGCGTTTCACAATGTGCTTACCGGATTGCCAACTCATCGCCAATCGGACCTTTGAACTACCTTTCGGGCGGACATATATACTACCGCGATGTAATTGAAGTAGACGATGAGCAATGGAAAAACGGCGGAACGGCACATCATTATCTGGGGAGTGCCGGATGGGATGCGCTGCTCGTCCGGGGCTCGGCACTAAATGGACTTCCTTTGACGACCTATGGTTTTCAGAATGGCCTGGAAGATCAGACAAGGGATTTTAAAACCACAGGCAGTAACAGTAGCGGATATACCTATAAAGTAATCAGAGAGGTAAAAAAACACTATCTCTCTGATTCCAGGAGATTGATAGACCAGGCTAATTTTGTGGTGAAGCGCAGGTACACACCAACGGCTACCTATAACCCGCCAAACGATTTTATGTTTACGCCTTTTGATTTGTCGATGTTTTACCACGTTGGTACCTGGGTTTATGCTGATACCACAACCGTAACCACTTATGATGTACAGGGAGACAACCCGGTTGTCAGTAGGACTGTTGAGGTTTACAATAATACCGAACATTTGCAGCCCAACCGGATCATTTCGAATATGAGCGATGGACGGGAAAGTGAAATGAACATTAAATATGCCCATGAAATGGTGGCAGATGGCAACTTTTCTGGGTATACCGAACTGATTGCGGCCAACCGGATTACCACGCCGATTGTGAAAACCGATTTGGCTGGGGGCGTTAGTACCCAATCCTCTCTTACAGCTTACCAGAACTGGGGGAACGGGGTCATTGAACCGATAACCGTAAAGCTTGCTGTAGCAGGAGGGAACTATCAGGATTTTATTTCTTTTGATGCTTATGATGGTGAGGGTAAATTGCTCGCGCAGTCTAAAACCGGGGGTGCCAAATCGGGCTATAAATATGGTTATCAAAACAGTTTGCCTGTTGCGGAATGCAAAAATGCGCTGCCATCAGAATTTTTCTTCGAAAATTTCGAAGACAGTGCCGGCGAAACGTTGGGCGAGGGGCACACAGGGCTACGTTTCCGTAGCGGCGATTATACGGTAACCTGGAGCCCGCCTAATGGCCGCCAGTACCAACTGACTTATTTTTATCTGGAAAACGGAAAATGGAAGTTTGCCAAGCAGCTCTATTCAGGTCCGATTAATCTTACTGCCGGCGATGCAATAGACGATGTTGCAGTTTACCCTGCCGACGGCCTGCTTAAAAGCGTTACGATGGATCCAGCAGTGGGCATCACCTCGCTCATTGACGAGAAAGGCAATACCACTTATTATGAGTACGATACTTTTGAACGCTTGTTAAATATTAAAGACCGGAACAGGGACATTGTTAAGACTTATGCCTATCACGAAGTGCTTGGGTTAAACAACAATGGCCCAGTTTATCTCAATACCGAGCAGGCACAATCCTTTACTAAACAATGCCCGGCTGGAGTGGGTAGTATGATGAGTTATGCTGTAGCCGCGGGTGCGTATGCTTCAAATATCAGCCAGGCCGATGCCAATAATCAGGCCATAGCAGAGGTTCAGGCAAACGGACAGGCCTATGCCAATGATCATGGTACCTGCTCAACCGCCAATGTAACGATGGGTTATTCTAAGGATACCCAGAATAATTCGGCAGGGGTTAGCACCCTTAACTTAAAAGACGGCAATGGCACAGTACTATATTCATTTACCGAGGCCCAGCTTAGTGCTGGGGTGACTTTCCCTCCGGGTATTTACAATGTTGAGTTTATTACCTATGGAACCACTTACAATCTATCGACACATAACGGATGGACCAAAGTATATCTTTTTGCTGCCAGTGGCTCCGTTGTCGGTTTGTTTTATAATACCAATGCACCAGTTGGCGCGTATTACCTGAACAACGTCAATTTATCAAACGGAAATTTCGTCATCAACATGTCACGTTTAGATACTGTAGAATAACATGAAAGCAAACTATATTAAACTCATTGCAGGTTTTATCCTGCTGAACATAAGCCTGGCATACAGCCAAAGCCCAAGTGCTGACCGAAATTATGTAATGGAATCATCGGTACGTGCTGCGGGTCATAAAACCGTGGGCAGCCTTGCAGGTTACCCCGTGGATTCTGTGAACCGTAAGATCCAGTACTTTGATGGCCTTGGACGTCCTTTGCAGACGGTACAGTGGCAGGGAAGCCCGGGCAAAAAGGATATTGTGCAGGTGAACGAATACGATGGCTTTGGCAGGGAAGCGAAAAAATATCTTCCCTATGCGGAGCAATCGGGAGCCGATGGTAGTTTTAAAGCTTCGGGTGTTTCTTCGCTGGGTGTTTATTATTCTCCTGGCAGCTGGGATGCCAGGGTGGTGCGGACGGGTAGTCCTTTCAGCCTTACAGTCTTTGAAAGCAGCCCGCTGGACCGCACTGTTGAACAGGGTGCTCCGGGCACAGACTGGCAGCCGGTAACGGGAAGTACCTCGGGGCATACGGCAAAGACGGTGTATGGGAGCAATATTGCAGGCGATGTGCTGATGTGGCAGATTAGCGGGGCCGGTGCATCGGCATCGGCATATTTTCCCGCGAACAGGCTTTATAAAACGGTGTCGATGGATGAGAACTGGGTTTCGGGCAATGCGGGCAATACCGAGGAGTTCAAAGACATGGAGGGAAGGGTTGTGCTGAGAAGGGTATACAAAAGCGATACTGAGAAACTGAACACCTATTATATCTACGATGACCTTGGGAACCTGCGTTATGTGGCGCCCCCTGCGGTAACGGTCAACAGTTTTACCGAAGCGGATCTGGTATTCGATCAGTTTATCTATGGTTACCATTATGATGGCAGGAAGCGTCTGGTGGAGAAAAAAGTGCCGGGCAAGGGCTGGGAGTATATGGTGTACAATAAACTGGATCAGGTGATATTTACACAGGATGCACAGCAGCGGCTAGCTTACCAATGGGTTTTTACTAAGTACGATGCTCTGGGAAGAGTGGTCATGACCGGGATTTACCTGGATGATGCCCAAAGGGCGATATTCCAGACGAATCTGAATGCCCAGAACTATCCGTTATGGGAAAGTCGAGATGTTGGATCGGATAATGGATATACCAATAATGCTTATCCGAATGTTGGTGTGAGCAAATACCTTACAATTAGCTACTATGACGATTATGCTTTTCCTGGAGGGAATACGTTTTCGTTTGCCGGATCAAGTAACAAGACCAAAGGGCTCGCAACTGGCAAAAAGACGAATGTTCTCGGTACATCGGACATGCTACTGGAGGTGGATTTTTATGACGAGGATGGGCGGGTAATTAAGAACTACAGCCAACACTATCTTGGAGGTAGTATTCAGGCGATGAATTATGACGAAGTAAGCAATACTTATAATTTTGCTGATGAGCTTACCGAGACCAACCGGATACACCACACAGGAGCAGGAAATACGACTATCTTGAAAAGTTACCAGTACGATCATACTGGGAGGAAGCGTATAGTTTCTCAACAGATCAATAACGGGAACGTGATAGGGGATAATATTATTCTCAGTGAAGGAGAATATAATGAAATCGGACAGTTAAAGCTCAAAAAGCTCCATAATGGGATACAGTCAACCGAGATCTCGTATAATGAACGCGAATGGATAAAAAGTAGGGTCAGTGACCAATTCAGTTTTCAACTGGACTATCATGAGAATGGTAGCGGACAATATAATGGCAATATCAGCAGACAGTTTTGGTCACAAAATTCATCGCCTTCAACTTCTCCAAATATGTTCAGTTATAGTTATGATAAGTTGGATAGACTGATTAACGGAACAAGTACTGGAGTCTACATGAGCGAAGTACTGAACTATGACAACATGGGTAATATCAACCAGTTGAGTAGGAACGGCGGGGTGATGAATCAATATTATTATAATGGGAACAGATTAGATAGGATAGATAATGTTGCGGGAACCTATGTTTATGACGCGAACGGTAATGCGACTACGGATGGCAGGAATGGAATGCAATTGAGCTATAACTTGCTTAACCTTCCATCAAGTGCTAATGGTAATGGAAAAAATGTACAATACCTTTATGATGCATCAGGCGTAAAACTCAGAAAAGTATCGATCCAGAACGGGTTGACTACGGTAAGGGAATATATTGATGGGATCGAATATTCTAATGGTGTTGTAGAAATGATCCGTACCGAAGAAGGCCTAGCTCAGCGAAATGGTAATGATAGCTATTCTTACCACTACAATCTTTCGGATAACCTGGGGAATGTGCGCTATACTTTTGATATCTATAATGGCCAGGTCAGACAGCTGCAGGTGGATAATTATTATCCATTCGGTAAGCGGAACAGTGCAGTATCTGGAAATAATAAATATCTATATAATGGAAAAGAAGTTCAGGATGAACTCGACGAACAATTAGACTATGGTGCAAGGTTATATGATCCCGTTACCGGGAGATGGAATTCGGTCGACCCGCTGGTTGAGCTTGACCAAGAAAATACTTCGCCTTATATTTACGTCCTGGATAACCCTATTGTTTTTACCGATCCGGATGGGAAATATCCTGCTGGAGCCAAACCAAAGAGAATAGCATCAGGGGCCCTTTGGGGTGCAACAGGGGCATCAGCTATCCTTGCTGGGGGGCTTGCTACTGGAGGTGCTATTGCTGCTGGAGGAACGGTAACTGTTGTTGGAGCGCCAGTAGGTTGGGTTGCAGGAGGTGTTGTGGTTACAGGTGCAGCTATCGGTGCTGCTGCTGTGTATTTGTGGGATAAATTTCATAGTAGTTCCGATGATGGTTCGAAAGCTGTATTAAATGCGGACGCTAAGCCGAAATCGAGTGGTGGAGAGAAGACAAAAAGTCCTTCTGAGGAAAACAAAAAACTAAGAGAAACAGCTAAGACGGGACAAGAAGCGCACAGACAAGAGCAGAAAAAAATAAGAGAAGGAGGCGGTAAGACTGAAGTGCCAATGAGGCTGAAAGATAAGACAAATGTTAGAAAAGACGGAGTTAGGCCTGATGGAACAGCAGTTATTATTAAACCAGATACTGATTCTGGTAAAAAGTCGGCGGAAAAAAGGGAAAAATTAATGGAAAAAAATGGTGTCAAAACTGAAACCATTTTATATGATCCTAAAAATCCCGCTTACCAGCCTGGTTCTCCTACATACATAGGCCCGAAAAATAAATAAGATGAAAATAAATAGAAATAAGTTCAAGAAAGAAATTGAGCAAAGGTTAACAACGCTTGGTTACAGGAAGGTGATTCTGGGTTCATCCGTTGCAGATACCCTCTATCTAAAAGTTATTGACGATCAACTCTATCTTACTCTTGGCTTTACATACTCTAATTTTAACTTAGGAAAATTTACAGCTGCTTTCTATCTTTCTAAAATTACTGACTGGGGTTCAGTGTGGGATGATATCCCTCCTGAATCTTATGAAAGGATTGGGTCTTTTTTAGAAGCAAGTGAACGACTAGAGCTTTTAGAGGAAGAGTACACTAAGAATGGTGTAGTTGATTCTTGGTGGGATATGAATGATATTAGCGCATTAGATAAGTTTTTAAAAGCCGTGCAGATCACTGAGGATAGATTTTTGGCTCAACCAGGCATGATTTTAAAAGTAAAACAAAGCTCAGCTGTGAACGAGCTTTCCAGGTTATCGCTTCTTGTTATTGAGGAAGTATCCAACAATGATGATACATTTAATTATCGATTTATTCCCAAAAAAGCAAAGCCAGGCATTGGAGAAGAGTGGTTTAAAGCAGCTGAGCGGGTATTGATTCTTGATAAAGGTGAAATAAGTTCCAATTATGTTGCCATGCTAGCTTATGACGCCTTTAGACAAAATGAAGTTTCTGTCTAATGATTACTTACCTGCTGTAATTTGTTTTCTATGTTAGCATGAATAAAGAGTTAAGCATAAATTCTATAAAAGAATTTTGGAAATGGTTTGCTACGATTTGTGAAGATTTCGGAGAGGATTTTGATAATTACGACTTAACTGATGACTTGGATAGAAGAATTAGTTCGCTTGGCGATTTTACCTGGGAGTTGGGCCCCGGAATTAATTCGAGCAACATGCTAGTTATTTCTCCAAACGGTGAGTTAAGTTTATTAGAGAAGACCAAAAAAATTATTTCATATTCTCCAAAGTGCAAAGGGTGGGATTTTTTTTATGCTAAGCCACCAAAGGAGTGGGATCTTATTTTTGATTTCTATAGAGATTCAGGAGAACAGATTGAAGTAAACGCAAATACATGGGAATATGTCTTGTTAAAATATGATGATGGCGCATTTGAAATATTGATTAAGTGTGAAAATGTTGATAGCCGCCTATCTATTGATGAAAGACAAATTGCCTGTGAGATACTTTTAGATGGGATCTTAGGAGAGGAGTTAAGGATTTTAAGGTTTGAAATTATCGAAGTTGTCGATAGTTTCGAAAGGAAGTATCAGAACAAAGTTTTAAATATTAAATCTCTTTCCAGCCGTAGTTTTTCGGTATGACACAGTTGTTAACTGTAAAAAGCAGAACCCATCAGAAATGTTGGGTTTTGCTTTTGCTATGAATGTTGGTGCATGAGTTATTTTTTCGTTGGGATAAAATGCAATATAATGATGATTGGGCATTTTGGCAAAAATCGCAACTCATCCGCATTTAAACTGTGAGCACAACGAACAAAATCGACACCAAATTATTGATGGCAACCTATTATGAAGAGGACGGGAGAATAAAGGAACCGTGTCCGATAATGTGAAGGAAGGCAAGGACAATACTGTGAACTCAGCAACGAATTCAGTATCCAGTTTGACTACCAGGAGAACGGGGGCAACCAATGGAACGGAAACATCAGCAGGCAATACTGGTCGCAAAATACCTCGCCTTCAACCTCGCCTAATATGTTCAGCTATGGTTATGATAAGCTGGACCGGTTGATCAACGGAACGAGTAGCGGGATCTATATGAGCGAAGTATTAAACTACGACAATATGGGCAATATTAGTCAACTCAGTCGTAATGGAGGCCCGATGAACCAATATTACTATAACGGGAACAGGCTCGACAGGGTAGACAATGTTGCAGGGCAATATTCCTATGATGCGAACGGAAATGCCACTACTGATGGCCGGACGGGGATGCAGCTAAGCTATAACCTGTTGAACCTGCCTTCCGGGGCAAGCGGTAACGGAAAAGTACTGAGCTATGTTTACGATGCCGATGGCAGCAAGCTTAGAAAGGTCGTAACAGAAAACGGTTTGACGACATCGAGGGAATATATTGATGGGATCGAATACGAGGGAAACAATATCGATATTATCCATACCGAAGAAGGTGTGGCGCAGCGGAACGGTGATAACAGCTATAGTTACCACTATAACCTTACCGATCACCTGGGCAATGTGCGGTATACCTTTGATGTTTACAACGGTCTGATCAGGCCGTTGCAGGTGGATAATTATTATCCATTTGGAATGCGCAATCCTTTAGCTTCCGGAAATAATAAATATCTTTACAATGGGAAAGAGGTTCAGGGTGAGCTTGGAGGGCAACTGGATTACGGCGCAAGGTTCTATGATCCGGTTATAGGAAGATAGAACGTGGTGGATCCGTTGGCGGAGAAGATGAGGAGATACTCGCCTTATAATTATTGCTTTAATAATCCGATAAGGTTGTTGATCCTGATGGGATGATACCCGATTATAATACAGGTCAAGATTGGCAAGAAAGATTTAGCTCTCAGTCGTTTTATATGGGATTGGGAAGAGAAGATCCCCCTAAGAAGAAAGGCAAAACTATAGTAAATACGCCAGGCACCATAATACGAAAAGATTCTGTAACTCCTTTGCAAAAGGGAGATATAAAAACAAATCAATTCTTAAATAAATGGCTAGGCCTTCTTGATTATACTCCTATTGGTAGTACTGCGTCTTTTATAAGAAACCTAGACGAGGATCCATTAAATGCAATAACATTTTCAGTGGGCCTGCAAGGTTCTATTGCTAGAAACAGAGTATCTTTGCCCCGAGCACAATATGATTCAGGTATAGCTGCCGAAGTTGCTGAATATAACAGGCTTGCTGATAATTATTTAGATTGTAGTGATATCGCGTCATCATTAAACAGAAATAATAGTGGAGGATACATCCTAGAGATGACACCCAAGAGTGGAAAGTGGATGACAGGCATAGAGTATGGTTCTAAAACTGAATTTACATACCATCAGGTATTTGTTAAAGGAAAATATGTTTATGACCCAATGTTTAGTAGTAAACCTGTTTTAAAATCTGACTTTATCAAAGCTTATCAAAAGATGAACTCAGCAGGAATTAAAATTTTAAAGCTGTAACATGGAATTAAATGAAATAAACAGACTATTGTTTGAAACTTTAGAAAATATTTCTTCAATTGAGACATCTAGGGTGTCAATGTTCGATATTGAAGACCAATACAGTCATTCACCTTTTTTTAGATTTAAGTTCAAAAACAAAACAAAAGAGGATAAAATCTATACAAAAATTAAAAATGCAATTGGCAGTTTTAAAGGAAACTTGGAATGGGACTTAGTTAATAAGCCTGAAAGTGAAAACTTCTTAATCTTACCAATTATCTTTGAATCAAAGGAAAATTATACTGGTTGGGACAAAAAGGCGCACTTCATTTCTTTGTATGGAGAGAGTCGTTATCGAAAAAAAATAGATGAGTCTATTGATGATATTCCCGCCTTAGCTAGAGCGATTGGTAGCTGTTGCTGATTTAGCCACAGCAACATACAAAAATAATTGAATTATGCTAAGTAAAGGTATCCCTACCCCTCGGGCACAGACTGGCAGCCGGTAACGGGAAGTACCTCGGGGCATACGGCAAAGACTGTCTACGGGAGCAATATTGCAGGCGATGTGCTGATGTGGCAGGTTAGCGGGTTCGGTGCATCGGCATCGGCATATTTTCCCGCTAACAGGCTTTATAAAACAGTGTCGATGGATGAGAACTGGGTTTCGGGCAATGCGGGCAATACCGAGGAGTTTAAGGACATGGAGGGAAGGGTTGTGCTGAGAAGGCTATACAAAAGCGATACCGAAAAACTGAACACCTATTATATCTATGATGACCTTGGGAACCTGCGGTATGTGGTGCCCCCTGCGGTAACGGTCAACAGTTTTACCGAAGCGGAATCAGATCCGGTGTTCGGCTATTTTATTTATGCTTACCATTATGAAGGCAGGAAGCGTCTGGTGGAGAAAAAAGTGCCGGGCAAGGGCTGGGAGTATATGGTGTAAAATAAACTTGACCAGGTTACCCACACACAGGACGCTAACCAGCGTGCAAATAGCCAATGGGGCTGGACCAAATACGATGCACTGGGCCGGGTGATTCTTACTGGGATTGAAAACGGCCAGGGTATCGGCCGGCAGGGAATGCAGGATTATAACGACGGGGTTCCGGCACAATGGGAAGTCCGTACGGGCTCAACTTTGGAAGGTTATACGCACAGCACACATCCGGGAGTAGGGGAGGAATATGTGAATGTGGAGTTCCATAGGATGAATTATTATGACAGCTATAATTTTCCGGGTTATAACGGCAGCTATGCGCCCAGTGTTGCGGTTAGCGATAAGCTCAACGGGCTTTTAACAGGAAGTTTTGTGCGTGTGCTGGGCACTGCGACCAAACTCCTGACGGTTACCTATTACGATGAAGACGGGAGGGTGAAGGAAACTGTATCCGATAATGCGAAGGGTGGCAAGGACCGGACGGTGAACAGTTATAACTTTGCAGGGGAACTGACCTCGAGTGTGAGGACACATGAGGTTGGCGGTGCGGTAACGACCATTGTTTCAGGCTATGATTATGACCATGTGGGCCGTAAGCACAGCACCAATAAGCAGATCAACAACGGCAGCGTAACCGGTCCGAATATCGTGCTCGATGAATTTCTGTACAATGAAATCGGCCAGCTGACTGCGAAGAGACTGCATAATGGCATGCAGACCACGGGCATGGCCTATAACGAACGTGGTTGGCTGAAGAACAGTATTAGCGGGGAGTTCAGTATCCAGCTTGACTACCAGGAGAACGGGGGCAACCAGTGGAACGGAAACATCAGCAGGCAATACTGGTCGCAGAATACTTCGCCTTCGACCTCGCCTAACGTGTTCAGCTATGGCTATGACAAACTGAACAGGCTGACCAGTGGTACCAGTACGGGGATCTATATGAGCGAGGTGCTGAACTACGACAACATGGGCAACATCAATCAGCTGGGCAGGAACGGTGGTGTGATGAACCAGTATTATTACAATGGAAACAGGCTTGATAGGATAGATAATGTTGCAGGAACCTATGTCTGTGACGCGAACGGAAACGCCACTACTGATGGCCGGACGGGGATGCAGCTAAGCTATAACCTGTTGAACCTGCCTTCTGGGGCAAGCGGAAACGGAAAGGTACTGAGCTACATTTATGATGCCGATGGCAGCAAGCTGAGAAAGGTCGTAACAGAGAATGGCTTGACTACATTTAGGGAATATATTGACGGGATCGAGTATGAGGGAAACAATATCGATATTATATCCATACCGAAGAAGGGGTAGCGCAGCGGAACGGTGATAACAGCTATAGTTACCACTATAACCTTACCGATCACCTGGGCAATGTTCGTTATACCTTTGATGTTTACAATGGGCTGATCAGGCCGTTGCAGGTGGACAATTATTATCCTTTTGGCAAGCGGAACAGTTTAACATCTGGAAATAATAAATATCTTTACAATGGGAAAGAGGTTCAGGATGAGCTTGGTGGGCAGTTGGATTACGGCGCAAGGTTCTATGATCCGGTTATAGGAAGATGGAACGTGGTGGATCCGTTGGCGGAGAAGATGAGGCGGTATTCTCCTTATACTTTTGTATTTAATAACCCGCTTAGGTTTGTTGATCCCGATGGAATGGAAGGTACAGATTGGGTGAAGGGTAAGAATAAGAAGCCTTACTGGGACGAAAAAGCCACTTCTCAAGAAACAACAAAAGCAGGCGAAACATATCTAGGTAAATCGGTTCAATATGAGACTAAGGAGGGGTATGGCGTAAGTTTAAATCCCGATAAAAGCTGGAACTATCAACTTGCAGATGTGACTGATAAAACGCCTGTTGGTTCTAGATGGAGTGATTTTCAAAGTGCCCTTGGCGGTATGCTTCCAGCCCTTAAAGCAACAGAAGTTACATCGGAAATAGTTGCTGGACTTGCTGCCGGCGGTATTGCGGGAGGTGAAATTGGAGCTGCTTATCTTGCAGGACAAGCTGGAAGAAATGCTGGCTTTATGGCAGGATTGGCAGAGAATGGTTCAAATTTAGTTTACCATGGAGTTGATGCAGCAGGTGTGGTTAGGTATGTTGGGATAACAGGGAGAAATGCCATGGAGAGATTTGGAGAACACTTGGCTTCAACAGGAACTGGGCGTGAATTGTTGGATTACAGTGTTGTTAGAAGCGGGTTGAGCAGGGCTGCTGCAAGAGTTATGGAACAGAATTTAATAAATGATTTGGGGTTAATGAAGAATGGTGGACAACTTTAAATAAAATTAATTCAATTGCTCCTAAAAATTGGTTGCAGTTTGGAATAACACCTTAAGTTATGGCTAGAGTAAATACAAGTATAGGTGATGTTTTTTGTGTTAAGGTCGATGATAGTGGAAAAAAATACTTTCAGTTAATCGCTTTTGATTCAACACAGTTAAATAGTGATGTAATCAGGGCTTTTAAGAAAGTATATCCTTTGAACGCCGATATTGAATTATCAGAAATCGTCAGTGGAGAAGTAGAGTTTTATGCCCATTGTGTTACAAAATTGGGTTTGAAAATGAAAGTTTGGGAGAAAGTTGGAAACATCATGGTAATTGGGGATACCACACAGATTTTGTTTAGGGGTACGGATGATTATGGCTCAAAAGCTGGGGAAGACCCCATAAAAAAATCTAACAAATGGTATGTATGGCGAATTAATGATGCTGATTTTACTCAAGTAGGAAAATTAGAAGGACAAAATCGAAAGGCATTTATTGGATTAGTGATAAATCCATTAGGGATTTTAGAGCTTATAAGAGGGAATAAATATCCTATTAATTACCCTGAATTTGAATGAGATTTCTCCTTCTGATGTAACGTAGTGTATTTAATCGGTTAGCTAGTGGAAGCCTATGGCTTGTGCTAAAATAAATAAAACAAAAGCCTATCAATGTAAAAATTGGTAGGCTCCATTCTGGTCTTAGCATCTCGCTTAGGCCATATGTAAGTTACATAACAAAGCCCGGCAGTTTAAAAATTGCCGGACTTTGTTATTTCTGTAGGAGTCCTAGTTTGATTAGCCTTGGTTTGAGTTTGATTTTGAAAATTACGTCCTAGTGCCATTTGGTAAAAAAAATGGGATGTGGGGTAACAGCTTTCAGCTATGAGGACGCACTAAATATTATTAATGACAAAATTTTTAATATGAGGACGGGAGAATAAAGGAACCGTATCCGATAATGTGAAGGAAAGCAAGGACTCCTCGCGATGTTCGACCCAGACATCGAGGCATTTTGAAATGGGGCTGAGAATAGTAAGGTCAACCTGTACGCCAAGATCTATATAGGCATTGGTGAAAGGATTCCAGCCCTTTCCAAGCATCAGGATGACCGCCTCAACGGCAGCGACCGCTTTTTTCTTGATCGAAATCCTGCTGTCTTTCACCCCGCCAATGCCGCCTTTTCTTGCCCTTTCTAAGGTGCGTAATTGTCCGGGTTGGGCCAATAAAAATATATGAAAGGTTTGTTGGAATGTGTTATTTTTGCGGGGATCGACAGATTGAACTCCGTTCCATTCCATTCCTTTATGAAGTGGTTTTCGGACTGTGGTTTGGCATTACTTGTTTCATACTGCTTTAAATTTCTAAGGTTTAAATCGTATGCCTTGAGGAGGTGTCAACGGGATTGTTCGTGTTTTTGTCAACGGTTTTGTCAACGATCGCATAAAAAACCCTTTTAAACCACCTTAAAGATGGAAAAAACACAATATTGGCTAGTCAAATCAGAGCCTTTTAAATACAGTTGGGAAAAATTTAATCAGGATGGCCGTACCTTTTGGGATGGCGTGCGTAATTATCAGGCTAGAAATAACCTGAAAGCGATGAAAGAAGGAGATCTGGTGCTTTTTTACCACAGTAACGAAGGTAAAAATGTAGTGGGGATTGCCAAAGTAGTAAGGGAGTTTTACCAGGATCCAACTACTGATGATGCCAACTGGGTAGTAGTTGATTTATCGCCGGTAGAAAGCCTGAAAAATCCGGTTTCTTTAGAGCAGATCAAGGCTGAACCGAGTTTGGTTGATATTTCATTGGTTAGACAAGGGCGTTTATCGGTAATGCCGCTTAAAGCTGCTGAGTTTGATAAGATTTTGGAAATGGGAAGCTAAATCAGTTTTCAGTTAGCAGTTTTCAGTTAGCAGTTTTCAGTTTACAGTTGGCAGTTTTATAGTTAGCAGTTGACGGTTGTCAGTTGGCGGTTTTCAGTTAACAATTTAATAGGTTAACACGCTTAAGGCGGAGTATAAATCGTTGGAATGCTGATTATGCTGATGACCTGCAGGGTCGTAAACGAAAGCAGATCGCAGGATCTATTAATTATAAGGTAAAGGTTCGCAAAATGATTTAGATCTCCATTAAGGGATTTTGGCGCAAGTTAACTCAGAAACCTGAAAATTCTTCAAATTTTATTATATTGATAAAATATTGATAAATCTTAATGCCTTGATATGAAAACCATCTGTTTTACACTCCTCTTTTTTCTTTCCTTTACTTTGGCAAATGCTCAGGGTATAAAACCTTACATCGCCATTCTAAAAACCCAAAATGGTAAATACAAAGGGATTTTATACAAAATAGATTCAGTAAATGCGATCCTGAATCATGACAGCGAATTTATTAAGGTTCCGATTAATGAAATTAAAACAGTACAGATCAGAACGATTAAAAAGGGCTATAAAGGAACGAGTTTTATAAAAATAGGTGAAGATCGGGCAGAAGAATATAAAATGAATACAGCTGGTAAAATGGTTGATAAATGGGGTAAGGAAGAGCCGGGTCTGAAGGAAGATGCGGCAGCAACTGCATACTCTGTGGTTTTTACAACACTTGCAAATGCTATTGCAATGCCTATCCATGCTATTAATCCGAATCTGGCACGTTTTAACTTTAATAAAATAGATAAAAATAAGTTAAACGAACTCAGTTATTATTCCATTTACTATCAGGCCAATCCAAATGTGCTCGCCGAGCTGCACCAGCTAAAAAGCATTTCAGCTACGTTTAAGCCTTAGCGTGTTGCGGGTAGCGTTGGGAGTTTGGCGTAGAATGAAGCTAATCTGTCTAGATAGATCTCTCCATTTCGCTGCGCTACAGTCGAGATGACGATCATTCTATTGGAATTTATACGGTTTAACCTAATGAACCAATGACCAATGGACTACTAACCGGTTTAAACAAATGACGACATATCTGTCCAGATAGATCTCTCCATTTCGCTGCACTACAGTCGAGATGACGATCATTCTACTAGAGTCTATACGATCAATCCAATGAACCAATGACCAATGAACTACTGAACCGATGACTAATGAACCTTACCATTTCTTTTACTTAGCGTTATCCCCAGCGTCATTACAATACTCGATCCCAATACCACCAGGAACAGGAATGGCGTGCCCACTTCAGGTATTTTTAAGGAAGCTGGCAGGTTAAAATAAAGCAAAATGCTGATCAAACCGCGGGGGGCGATGTATAAAATCGGACTCAGGTTTTCTTTTTTGAATATTTTGAGAAATACCACTCTGATGATGTAAATCGATATCAAAATGAAAAGGCCATTGGCCAGTACAATTTTGTTATTTAAGTCACCGATATTCATCGTAAAGCCAAAAATAACGAAGAAAAAAGTACGCAGAATAAAAGCGCTCTCGGCCGATAACTGATAGAGCTGGGATAAATCGGCTGTTAAATTTTTGTATAAAAAGACACTTCTGAACCAGGCATTCTCAATCGTATCGGCATTGTTCAGAAACAGGCCTGTGCTCAAAATCAACACCAGAGAGGATAGGTGGTAAGACTGACCAATGGCATAAACCAGAATCAGTATGGCTATAATTAAGAAGAATTTAATGTGGTGTACCAATCGGCCCATTACGTATAACAGCACCACACAGGCAATGGCCGATAGTAAAAGGATGAGGAAGGTACTTAAACCCAGCCCAATAAAAGCAGATGTATTGATCGAATGGTTGGTAATGGCAAAATTGAAGATGATAATCCCTAAAATATCAGAGAAAGAAGATTCATAAATTACAAATTCTTTATCGGTATTGTTTAATGCCGCTGCCGAAGGGATGGCAATAGCCGAGCTGATTACGCTAAAGGGAATGGCATTTGCAATACAGGTATATAAATCGTGATGGGTGATCTGGTAAATAATGCCTGTGATTACTATAATGGTTCCAATTAAAATGCTTAAGGCAGAGAAAAAAGCGCTGCGAATAACCTTGTTTTTATTCCGGTCGTATTTAAGTTCGAGTGAGCCCTCAAAAACAATTAAAATTAAGCCTACGGTACCCAATGTTGGCAGGATGGAGAGGAAATTGAAGGTATGTATCTTCAGGTTATCGACCAGCAAACGTAAACCAATACCTAGAAGGAGTAACAATAAAACCGATGGTACTTTGGTTTTACTGGCCACTAAATCAAACAGATAAGAGAAAATAACTAATCCGCTTAAAATAATAAGAATGGTATAAGTTGTCATATTTTTCAGCGTAGGGTAAGCCGCTAAAATAAAACAATCGTGCTAAGCAGAAAGAAATTTAATGTAAAAATTATGCTTTAAAGAAAAGAGCTTTCAGTTCGCTGGCATCATCAGGGTTCATTTTTCCACCTAACACCAAACGCAATTGCCTGCGGCGTAGTGCACCATCAAATAGATCAATTTCTTCGGGTGTTTCTGGTATTAGTTCTGGCACAGGGATGGTACGGGCACTCTGATCTACTGCAACAAAGGTATAATAAGCCTCATTACTTTTTTGGCGTGCACCACTTGGAATATTCTCTGACCAAACATCCAAACGAACTTCTACTGAAGTATTAAAAGCCCTGGTCACTTTGGCCTCAATGGTAATTACATCACCTAATTTAATGGGTTGTTTAAAAGAAACGTTATCAACCGAAGCCGTTACCACGATACGGTTACAGTGTTTTTGAGCCGAAATTGCCGCTGCAATATCCATCCAATGGAGCAAGCGCCCACCCATTAAGTTATTTAAGGTATTGGTATCATTTGGTAATACCAATTCGTTCATGATGGTAAAACTTTCTTTGGCAAATTTCTTTTTTAAACTCATTTGATGGCAAAAGTAAGTAAAATGTGGGTAAAATGGTATTGCAAATAGATGCTGGCGGATTTAGAAGTTGTTTCTGCGTCGATCTGCGTAATTAGCGGGAAAGAGATAGGCAAGATTGTTCCAGCAGATTAAATGGATTTTCGCAGATTTATTATTTTGTTTTTTCTGCGGTGATCTGCGAAATCAGCGGGAAAGACATAGGCAACGTGGTTCCTGCGGGTATCGGCGAAATAAAGGGAAAAGCATGCGTAATATTGCTCCCGCAGATCAAACGGATTTTCGCAGATTTATTATTTTGTTTTTTTGCGGCCATCTGCATAATCAGCGGGAAAGATCTTCTTTTTGTGCATAGCTAAGCATTATGTTTGCCACGGAAGCACGAAAAACACGGAAAAACTTACTTCTCCTCTGTGATTTCTGTGTTTCGGTGACTAATTAATTATTGCACAGGCGTTATGTTTTAAAAGCGATTCCTTAGATTCTAGCGGATTGGAAGGATTTTTTTCTGCGGTGATTTGCGAAATCAGCGGGAAAGACATAGGTACGTGGTTCCTGCGGGTATCGGCGAAATAAGGGGAAAAGCATCAGTAAGATTGTTCCCGCAGATCAAATGGATTTTCGCAGATTGGAATAATATTTTCCTTACTAATCTGTATAGTACTTTACCTTTTCGATTTGTATTGGAGATTAGTTATAGGCACTATGCTATGGTTGCCTTAAAAAACCACAGGCTGTAGCGAAGAACGCCGTCAATCCCAAGTGGTGGGGAAATCAAAAAACAGGTGCACAAAAGAAAAGACAGCACTACCAAGCCTTAACGCAGTGGTTTTGTGTTCATAAACGATAATTTAACTTCGTTGGAAATTTGAACACAAACCCCGGAGGGCTCAATCAGCCCATAGAAAACGTAAACAAAAACTGATTAAACGAAGCGCCGCTGTTTTTTGATGTGAATGGGCTGTGCGGAGCCACCTTGCTGGATTGACAAAGCGCTTTGGGTACTTTGGCGCGTCAAAGTACAATGCCTCCGCGGCATAGAGCGGGAAAATTATATATTAATTATTTTGTTTTCTGCTGTGATCTGCTCAACTAGCGGGGGATGAGCAAGCTGTTCTGTAATTTATAATTAAAAAGATTGCTTCACTCCAACGCAAGGCCCATTCTTCAGTTCGCAATGACGAAAACATTGTTCTTGTAATTCAAAAACAAATTCATCAGCTATCATGTTATCATACAAAAAATCGAATTAATGCAAAATCAGACCCTGATCCAATTTTTCCATTGGTATTATAACGAAGAACAAAATTTGTGGACTAAAGTAGCTGCCGAAGCAAGTCATTTAAAAGAAATTGGAGTAACTGCTGTTTGGTTGCCGCCAGCCTATAAATCAAATAATGCGGCTTACGATGTTGGTTATGCCGTTTACGACCTTTTCGATTTGGGCGAGTTCGATCAGAAAGGGAGTGTGAATACCAAACATGGCTCTAAAGATGAGTATATCAAAGCTATTGAAGCTCTGCACGATAATGAAATTGGAGTCTTGGCCGATGCGGTTTTTAACCACAAAGCCGGGGGCGATGAACTCGAAAAAATAGCCGTTAGAACTGTAAATCCAGAAGATAGAAACGAATTTACCAGCGATGTTTTCGAAATACAAGCATGGACGAAATTTACTTTCCCTGGGCGGCAGGGAAAATATTCTGAATTTATATGGAACCATGAATGCTTTAGTGGAGTAGATTGGGCTGAAGATCTCCAAAAAACAGCAATCTATTCGATTCAGAACTATTTAGGAGAAGGTTTTGAAGAGGTTCCTTCTACAGAATTTGGAAATTACGATTATCTGATGTTTAACGATATCGATTACCGCAACAGGGCCGTAATTGAAGAATTAAAATACTGGGGAGAATGGATAGTGGAAACCACCAAAGTAGATGGTTTTCGGTTAGATGCGGTTAAACACATCAATCCGGATTTTATTGTAGAGTGGATCGATCACCTGAACCAAAAATTTAACCGGGAGTTTTTTATCGTAGCCGAAGATTGGAACGTAGTGGATATAGCGGGGCAATTGAATTATATTGAAATTACCGGCGGCCGGACGCAAATATTCGATTCGCTTTTGCACCATAATTTTTTCCTGGCGAGTAAGGACGAGGAATTTGATATGCGGACGATTTTTGATGGAACCCTGGTTCAGGTAAAGCCTGATCTGGCTGTAACATTTGTTGATAATCATGATTCGCAACCTTTGCAGGCACTAGAATCTTATGTCGATTTTTGGTTCAGACCTTTGGCTTATGCCATCATCCTGTTGCGTGAACAAGGGATTCCGTGTTTGTTCTTTCCTGATCTGTATGGAGGGATTTATGATGATAAAGACAAGGAAGGCGATGAGGTACATGTGGAGTTGGTTGCAATTCCTGCAGTAGAAACCATGAGTAAAATCCGTACAGCCTTTGCTTACGGTGAACAACGCGATTATTTTGACCATGGCATTTGCGTAGGATGGACCCGTGCAGGTGATGAGGAACATGAAAATAGTGGTTTGGCGGTATTGTTAAGCACAGGGGAAGAAGGCTTTAAAGAAATGGAAATTGGTAAACACTTTGCCGGAAAAACCTTTGTTGATGCATTAGGTTACAGACAACAAGAAGTAACGATTGATGAAAATGGCTGGGCAGAGTTTCACTGCAACGCAGGAAGTGTTTCAGTGTGGGTGTTGAAGGTGGGGTAGGTATTGCAATCCGTCAACGCCATGGTCTGTGTCCTCACAGACCATTTATGGTTATTATTGGAGATCACTACCAACCCTTGGATAAACGTTGATATTGTGTTCTGTGGGGACACAGACCACGGAACGGTACTGTCAATTCCATGCCCAGGCTCAATATCTATCCACGCGTCATTCCCGTGCAGACGGGAATCTTAATGCGACTTACGAACTCCGCTGACCTTTATTACGAGAAATAATGTATTTTTAAGATATGGAACGCGGTGGTTGTGTTTACATTATGACAAATGCCTTTAACACGGTTTATTACATCGGTGTTACCTCTGACTTACACTCAAGAGTAATTGATCATAAATGCAAAAGATATCCAACTTCCTTTACTGCCAAATACAATTGTTTAAAGCTGGTATATTTTATGTTTTATCCTGGCATTGAGGAGGCAATTGCTGAAGAGAAGAAATTAAAGAAATGGAATAGGGATTGGAAAATTAAGTTGATCAGCGATAATAATCCTCAATGGCTGGATTTGTTTAATGAGGATTTGTGACTTTTTAACGTTAACACATTTTGTTATCTTTTAAAGATGGGAATCCTAGAGCCTGGCGTGATGCATTACGATTCCCAATCAAGTTGGGAATGACGCTCGCATCTAATCCATGCGTCATTCCCCTGCAGACGGGAATCCTAATACAGCTTGCAAACCCAGCTTAATGCTTTAAGATCCCCAATCAAGTTGGGGATGACGATCCTTCTAATGTATACCTACAAAAAATTATCTTCAGCCCTGTAAGCAGAAATAACAGCCAATTCGCCCTCTTTTCCACCTTTCGAATTGCCATGCTCCATACCCATTACCCCTTTATAACCTTTTTTATACAAGTGTTTGAATAGGTTTTTATAATTGATTTCGCCGGTTGTAGGTTCTTTTCGGCCTGGATTATCACCAATCTGGATGTAGGCAATTTCATCCCAGCAGCGGTCGATGGTTTTAATTAAGTCACCTTCCGTACGTTGCATGTGGTAAATATCGTATAAGATTTTACACGAAGGACTTTTAACCGCTTTACAAACCGCGTAGGTTTCATTTGTTTTTTGAAGGAAAAGCTCTGGGGTGTCGCTCAAGGTTTCTAAAACCATAATCAAGCCGTGGGGTTCGAAAATTTCGGCCCCTGCACGCATGGCATCAATTACATTGGCAAATTGATTGCCATAAGGCAGGTTGCGTTCATAAAACCCAGGAACTACGGTAAGCCATTTTGCATTGCAACGTTTTGCGGCTTCAACCGATTTTTTACAGGTTTCTACAAATTTGTCTTTAAATTCCTTTTTGCCAGTGGTTAAAGAAGTTTTCCAGTTATCGCCACCATCTACCACAAAAACGCCCATGCGCATACCCAGTTTCGCCAGCAGGTTTCCAATTTTCTCCTGTTCTTCTACTGAACGGTTTAGGTAGCCGTTATCTTCGATAGCACGGAAACCTTTATCGTACATAAATTGGATCTGATCTAAAAAACTCTTGCCTGCGTGGTTTTCGAACATGCCCTGGTGTGGGGCATAATCCATGTTAAAAACCTTATCACTTAATGCATTCGACTTTTCAGCTGCAAAAGTACCGGTAATTCCGGCTCCTGTAGTTATTGCACCAGCAGTTAATAAGCTGTTTCTTATAAATTCACTTCTTTTCATCGGTTTGTTTTTAAACGATAGGTATTTTGTGTAATTAATTTTTTAAACCCCGTAGTTAAGGTATCAGCCACTTTGCCATCTTTTTGATGGTATACAAAATAAGCTTCGAGGTTTTTTCTGCTTTCCACAAAGGCAATGGCGTCTTTAAGGTGCATCGCCATTAAGGCATTGTCGTAGCCATCGGCTGTAATGGCATCATTAGCGTATACTGTTACGCTGATCATCTCATTATCTAGCGGATAACCTGTTTTGGGATCGATCAGGTGTGAAATCTTTTTCTTTCCGCTCTGGTGGAATTTCCGATAGTTACCAGAGGTGGTAATTGCTCCTGAATTGATGGCAGCGATATGCCTGATTACCGGCGTTCCATCTTTATCCGGACCTTCAATACCGATCTTCATGGTTTCGCCATTGGGCTTAGGCCCTGAAATACGGATTTCGCCCCCCAGTTCGGCAACGTACTGTTTAATTCCTTTTTTTTCGAGATAAGCGGCAATTAAATCAACGCTGTAACCCTGGGCAATTCCGTTTAAATCAATCTGCACGCAAGGCTTTAGTTTGCTTAATAAGCCGTTCTTTAGTTTTAGGTTTTTCATGCCTACACAGGCGAGTATCGATTTAATGACTGCTGGATCGGGTTCGTTTTTAGCCTCTTTTGGCCCAAAACCCCAGGCTTGTACTAATGGCGCAACGGTAATATCGAAAACACCTTTTGTATCCCGATTGATCTCGAAACTCCTTTTGAGCACATCATTTATAAATCGGTCGGTTTTGATTTCCTTTTTGGCAGCATTAAATTGATTTATCAATGATCCCTTTTTGTAAAGCGACATCGATAAATCAATTTCGTTTAATAAACTATCTATGCCTGCCTTAGTGGCTAAACTATCGGTAGCATAGTACATTATAGCATAATCGGTTCCCTGTGCATAACCATTGATTTTGTATTGCTTCACTTCTTTTTTCAAGGAGAAAGCAAAAATCAGTGGTAAAAGGAAAAGCAAAAACCTATAACGCATCAGTTTAGTTTTAGATCACCTTTGCTTGTCCAGGCATAGCGATAGGGTATAGTCCTTTTTCATCAGGCATTAATCTTGGGTTCGCATCCCATGCAAAACGCTCCGGCATTAAACTGATGTTCGAAGCTAAAGCCTCATCCCATTTAATGGTTTGACCAGAGTAAGTAGCATAACGACCGATAATTGCAGAGAATGTACTTGTTGCAGCATAGTCTACATTACTGAATCTATATTCTCCCTTAGAAACCGCATCGAACAGTTCGTCGTGTTCTGTTTGGTAAGGATTAGCGTTTCCTTTGGTATTGTGGTTATATAGTTCTTTACCACTATAATCTTTCATAATGGCCTGATTGCTGCCTGAAAGATAAATTTTGCCTTTGGTACCTTGAAAAGATTCATCTACACGGTTACTGATACCCTCGAAATGTCGGCACTGGCTATTAATTACCGCACCATCTGCATAAGTTAATTCGATAGAGTGGTTATCGTAAATTTCTCCGTAATCTTTTCCTGTTCTCCAGGCACGGCTACCTGTTCCCTGTACCGAGACTGGATGTCCGTTTTTTATCCAGTTGGCAATATCGATATTGTGTACATGTTGCTCAACGATATGATCGCCACATAACCAGTTGAAATAATACCAGTTTCTCATTTGGTATTCCATTTCGGTTTGGTTTGCCTTACGCGGACGTACCCAAACGCCACCACTGTTCCAGTATACCTGGCCCGACATGATATCGCCAATGGCACCATCGTTAATGCGTTTCATCGACTCGCGATAGTTGGTCTGGTAACGGCGCTGTAAACCGACTACCACATTTAATTTTTTCTTTTTGGCTTCTTCGGCTGCGGCCAATACCTTTCTAATGCCCGGTGCATCTACAGCAACAGGTTTTTCCATAAAAACCTGTTTGTTCTGTTTAACCGCTTCTTCGAAATGGATCGGGCGGAAGCCCGGAGGCGTGGTTAATAGCACTACATCAGCTAATGGGATGGCTTTTAAATAAGCATCGAAACCTACAAACTGGCGTTCTTTTGGAACATCCATCTTTGCGGCAAATTTTCCGCTTAATGATTGGTAACTGCTGTCCAGGCGATCCTGAAAAGCATCGGCCATAGCGACCAATTTAATGTTGAATTTAGTGCTCAAGGCCTGGAAAGCGGCTCCTGTACCACGGTCGCCACAGCCAATTAAGGCAATTTTAATCGTGTCTGATCCTGAAGCATAAGCTCCGGCCAATGGGATATTGCTTAACATTGCACCGCCTGCTAGCATTGCAGTCGCTTTTAAAAAATCGCGACGATCTTGTTGGTTGATTGGTTTTTTCATGTGTTTAGTTTTTATTTTGGTTAGATAGTGTCGGTTAAAAGTCTTTTATAGGTTGTTTATTGTAATAAGCATCAATTTCGGCTTTTGATGGCGTTTTAGCTGGTCGTACTAAACGCATGCCTACAAATGGCGCTTCGGGGAACCACCAATTGCTTTTCGGAATCTGTGGATCTAATTGTTTCCAAGATGGATCGGATGCCAATCTGGCTGTTGAAGTCAGGTTGTTTGGCGTTTCGTCATAAGAGCCACCCCGAACTACATTTGGGTAGAGTTTTTCGGGAACTGCCACAGGATTTTCTACAATTTTATCCTTGCTTTGACTATAGAAATCAGCGATATATTGGTCGTAAGTCCATTCGCTAACGTTTCCGTACATGTCAAATAATCCCCATGCATTTGGTTTTTTTTGCCCTACCTGATGGGTTTTATTGTCGCTATTGTCTTTATACCAGGCATAATCTCCTAGTTTGGCTGCATCATTGCCAAAAGAATAATTGGTTTCCGTACCTGCTTTACAGGCATATTCCCATTCAGCTTCTGTTGGTAAACGGTAGAAAATTCCTGTACGCACATAAAGCCATTTGCAAAATTGGATGGCATTGTATTGCGTCATTGCTACTGCTGGCTGGTGTTCCTTACCCATACCAAAAGTCATATCGAGATAAGGTTTTGTAGGTCTGGTTACCGCATCTACCTCCGCTGGAATAGCACTTATGCTGGCTTGTTTTTCGTAATCGCGATAAAGGAAAGGTTCGAAAATATCCCAGGTTACTTCGTGTTTTCCGATCCAGAAAGCATCGAGTTTAACCTCGTGAACGGGTTGTTCATCGGGTTTACCTGTTTTACTTCCCATCTTAAATTTGCCTGCTGGTATAGCCTGCATGTCGAATTTTAATTTTGTTCCATTAATGGATTGCGTGTACGATTCACTAGAAGTTTGTGCTGAAATCTGTGCACAGGGATAGGCGATTAATGCTACGGCAATTAACTTTTTAAACATAATTTTTGGTTAGATACACTTATTTTCTAGGTGTTTATCTGGTTGCTTTCTGAAACGCTAAAGTAAATAACCACATTTAAAACAAAGAAAATTTATGTAACAATAAAGGTAAGTATTGTTATATTAAAAGTCAAGTTGACAATTAATTAAAGTGCTTAATTCTAGCGACTATCGTCTGTCTGAAACCTTGTTACTCAGGTTGGTATAACCGATCAATGTATCCCATCGCGCTCCGGGGCGGCGATAATAAACAAAGATCTGGTAGCTGTTTTCGGTCTGGAAGAATGCACCTTCGAAAGGTTTGGTTTCCATTACCTTGGTGTCTTTATTAAACCAGGCAAATTCATAATCGTATAGGCCCTGTTTAAGTATAACATTACCGTAAAACTGTTTCCTGTTGGCATCATAGAGCAGTTTGTTTTCATTGCTCATGGTATAATTGTTAAACCGGCCAACAACATAAGCATCGCCATTCGGGCTGGGTGCAGGGGCATTTAATGTAAATAAAACACTCATGTACTCTGCTTCTGTTTTATCGTCACGTCCGTCGGTATTGCGGATAAAAAAGTTTCCATTTTCATCGTACTGGTTGGCAAATGCACCAACAGTTCGGGGTGCATCCTGAAAAAGCATTACGTTTACGGATTGATTGTCGCGGTAAATATCCTTAACATTATCAGCCTTGTAGCGCAAACTCCTTGTGTCAAATTTTCTGAATTCGTTGTCTCCCCAAAAATCATTCGTATTGAGGTCGTTATAAACCAACTGGTTTGGCCTTACAAATGAAGGTTTGGTATTAACCTGGATAGTATTGGCATTGAAGTTTTGCATCACTACTGCTTTTATATCCTGGTAGGGGTTTGGGATGGGAAATGCATGGTTAATGGTGAAATTGATTTTTTGTTTGTAATTCCTGTTTTCCACCTGCATGGAATTGTTTACTTCTGCCGCTACAGCAACCTGACTATCGAGGATGTAGAAACGTTGAGAAATAACAGGTTTGTTTTTATCGCCATCTAAATAAACTTTTAACACGTAGTTGCCCCCAATTTTGGGCTGGATTTGGGTATTGGGTAAACTGATTTCGTAATGGGTGTATTTTCGGGCGGTATTAGAAGAGTAGCGATAATTAATGATGCGGTCATCATTGAAACTTCCTAAATAATCTATACTGGAAATTTTCGAAGTTTCCCATTCTGCAGTGCAGTGCTCTATGGTGTACCAGTAGTTTTGGGTACCTGCAAGTAAATCGTCGAACGAAAAAGTTATCGTTTCTGACGAATTGAGCATAATTACAGGTAGGCTCTGCTCTTTATTGCTGTTATAGCAAAGTACAGTTTTAATATTTGGAAGGTAAATTTTATTCCCGTTGATAAACGTTTTGTCGTTCTGTGCGAAAGCCAGGGTAGAGATGAAAAATAAAACCGGAATTAATATTTTCTGCATGGTTAAAAGTAAAGTTTTATTGGGAAGTGGCAAAACGCATCGTTAATGTTTGCCACGGAGGCACGGATTGACACGGAAGATTTTCAGCGTGCCGTCATTTCGAGTGGACCCGATAGCTATCGGGTTTAGCGCAGTCGAGAAATCTTTTTGTGGTGTCAGATATTTCTATCTGACACTGATCTGATTAATTTGCATATAAATTCTATTTGTTAGGATTTCCTAAGAATCACTTAACAGTCAGATGGTAACATCTGACTACACATTGGATGGTTGCCACGGATGCACGGATTGACACAGAAGATTTTCAGCGTGCCGTCATTTCGAGTGGACCCGATAGCTATCGGGTGCAGCGCAGGCGAGAACCACGAAGTGCTCAGCGAAGCTAAATCTACTAAACAGATCTCTCCGTTCCGCGTTGCTTCAGTCGAGATGACGCAACGATATCTGTGGTGTCAGATATTACTATCTGACACTAAATGATGAATTCATAAACAAAGCCAGCTGGTAACATCTGACTACACATTGGATGTTTGCCACGGAAGCACGGATGGACACGGAAGCTTCCCCGCGTGCCGTCATTTCGAGTGGACCCGATAGCTATCGGGTGTAGCGCAGTCGAGAAATCTTTTTGTGGTGTCAGATATTACTATCTGACACTAAACGATGAATTCATAAACAAAGCCAGATGGTAACATCTGGCTGCACATTATTTCTCTTGGGGCGTCATCTCGACCGTAGCGGAGAGATCTTTTTTACGGAAATTTGATTTGTTCAGCGTTGTCAACTTGAATAGCAAGGTAGCCTGAAAGTTGACAACGCTTCGATTTAAACCTAGTACACAGTTGATCATATGTTTAGTATTCCGTGTTTCTGCGCTTCCGTGGCAACAAAAAAAGCCACAGCATTTCTGTGGCCTTAATATGCTTTGATAGGGGCTAAAACTAACCCTCAAGTTCCATAATCTCAGCAGCTAAACTTTCCCATTTATTTTGGCTAGCGTCTAACTCCTGTTTTGTCGCTAAATAACGTTTATTGGCTTCAGCTAATTTATCGGCTTTGGCGTAAACATGCTCATCTGCCAGTTCTGCTTCAATATTTTTAACATTCTGCTCCAGTTCGGTGATCAGTTTTTCTGTTTTTTGCAGTTCGTCGTTCAGCTTTTTTAATTGGTTGGCTGTATTTGGGGTAACAACTTTTGGCTGTTCCTTTTTCTCAGGCATTTTAACCGGAATAGGTTTAGCTGCGGGAATTATTCTTTTGCTATTCCATTCTTCATATTCGGCATAAGTACCAGGGTATTGTTTAATTTTTCCGCCTTCGATAAACCAGATCTTATTGGCCACATTATCTAAGAAATACCTATCGTGAGATACTGCAATAAAAGTACCTTCAAACTGTTGTAATGCCTGAATCAGGATATTAACCGATTGGATATCCAAGTGGTTGGTCGGCTCATCCAGAATCAGGAAATTAGAATCTGTGGTTAACGATTTAGCCAGGGCCACACGCGATTTTTCCCCTCCCGAAAGTACTTTGATCTTTTTGAAAACATCATCGCCGGTAAAAAGGAAACAACCTAAAATACTACGTAATTCGGTATCGCTATGTTTTGGGGCAAATGCCTGTAATTCTTCTAAAATCGAATTTTCTAAATGCAGCGATTCTAACTGGTGCTGTGCAAAGAAAGTGGTGGTCACATTATGACCCGTTTCGCAAAAACCTTCAAATTTTTCAGCTCCGGCAATCATTCTCAATAAAGTAGATTTACCCTTACCGTTTGCACCGATCAAGGCAATTTTATCACCTTTTTCAATTACACCTTCAGCATCATCTAAAATGTGCACATTTGGATAGCTCTTATTGGCATGTTCTATACGCACAACGTGCCTGCCCGATGGTTTAGAGAATTTGAAAGCGAAATTTACGGTCGGGTTATCATCATCCACATCATCAATACGCTCCATTTTATCTAAAGCTTTCATGCGCGATTGTGCCATTTTAGCCTTGCTCGCCTTCGCTTTAAAACGCTCAATTAAACGTTCTTCCTGTTTAATTTTAGCCTGCTGGTTCTTAAATTCACCCTTCTGGATTTCGCCACGTAAGGCCTTTTCTTCCACATAGAAGCTGTAGTTACCCGCGTATACGGTTAACTTACCTTTGCGCGATTCTACCGTACGGTTTACAATCTTATCTAAGAAATACCTATCGTGAGATACAATTACAATGGCACCTTCAAAGCCCATTAAGTAGTTTTCTAACCATTTAATGGAAGGTAAATCCATGTGGTTGGTAGGCTCATCCAGCAATAGGATATCAGGCGTTTGCAGTAATATTTTGGCCAGCATTACACGCATACGCCAACCCCCTGAGAAGGTATTTAACGGGCGCAATTGGTCTGCGGTGCTGAAACCTAAACCAGCCAAAATTTCATTTGCCCTGTATTCGATGTTATAGCCGTCTAAAGCTTCAAATTCTTGCTGTTTATCGCTTAATTTAAATAAAACCTCTTCGCTATAATCCGTTTCTATTTTTTTAAGCAGTTCCTCAATCTCATCATGCAATTGGTTTTGGCGCTCGAAAGCTTCCATGGCCACATGCAAAATGCTATGGTGCGAATCGTAAGAAAGTAAATCCTGGTTTAGGTAGCCAATTTTCAGGTCTTTAGACATGGAAACAGTACCCGAACTCGGTGCATATTCGCCTACAATTATTTTTAAAAGTGTTGATTTTCCTGTTCCATTGGCGCCGATTAAACCAGCTCTGTCGCCAGGTTTAATGTGCCAGTTCGCGTCATCGTACAAGGCCCTTGAGCCAATCAGGAAGGTTAAATTATTTATTGAAATCATTTCGGCTGCAAAAGTACGAAATTTAAAGGCTTTTTTCAGCTGGAAAGTCAAATAGGATAAGCCAACAACATTAATTGGCTTTTAGGAAAGCAATACCTGCTAATTGGTATCGCGGAAGCATTAAAAATCATTTTTTGTAAAAACAAAAGCTTTTAAGTACCTGTTTAATAATTATTACCGTTTTAAATTGATGCCCGATATAACGCTTACCCTGCTCAATATCCTCAAATTTTAGTTGATCTATTAAACAGTAACGCGTTACAATTGTCAGTACAGGGTTAAATGATGTTAAATTTTTATGATGTGTAAAAATTATCATACCTTTGTTCTGTAATAAAAATAGTTACAGTATGAATAGTAGTCATTTTTCCATATCGCTCCACATTCTTACACTTCTCGATCAGGTGAAGGGACAGCTATTGAATTCGGAATACATTGCGGGTAGTATCAACTGTAATCCTGTTCTGGTGAGAAAGGAATTGGCCAATTTGCATAAATACGGTTTTGTTCAAAGTAAAGAAGGGAAGGGTGGTGGCTCAACCTTAGCTAAAAATCCTGCCGATATTAATTTGGGCGATGTGTATAGGGCGGTTAAGCAAAAAAGCTTACTGGGTGAAAGTAAAAATGAACCTAATCCCGATTGCCCGGTAGGGAGACAGATTACCAAACACCTAAACGATTTATATGATGAAGCCGAAACCGCTTTGGTGAAAAATCTTTCAGCTAAAACATTACAAGATTTTAGTGCAGGTTTTAAGTAAAAAATTTTGAACATAACTGTAATAAAAAAAGTTACAATTTAAACTAGATCAATAAATTTTAAAAATTAAATAACATGAAAGTAGCATTAATTGGAGCCTCTGGATTTGTAGGCAAAGCCATTTTAAACGAATTGGTAAGTCGTGGAAACGAAGTAATTGCCATTGCACGCGATATCGCTAAAATTGAAAATAACAATGATCAGGTAAGTAAGATCGCAGTTGATGTTTTGGATACTGAAAAATTAGCAGCGGCTTTAAAAGGCGCCGACGCAGTAGTGAGTGCTTTTAACGCAGGTTGGACCAATCCGAATTTATATAACGATACGGTACAGGGAGCAGAGGCTATTCAGGCTGCAGTAAAAGCATCGGGCGTTAAACGTTACATTTTTATTGGTGGAGCAGGTACTTTGCAGATTGATGGTCACCAAATTGTAGATGGGCCAAACTTCCCTGCCGAATACAAGCCAGCTGCAACAGCGGTAAGAGATTATTTTAATACGCTAAAACAGGAGAAAGAATTAGATTGGTTGTTTTTTAGTCCGGCTATTGAAATGCACCAGGGCATCACCATTGGCCGTACCGGGAAATACCGTTTGGGTAAAACAAGTCCGGTTTTTAATGAAGAAGGCCGTTCTATTTTATCAGTAGAAGATTTAGCAATTGTTATTGCTGATGAGCTGGAGAATAATGCACATCACCAGGAGCAGTTTACAGCGGCATACTAAAGAAGTTGGTTCATTAGTCATTAGTTATTGGTGGATGGCAGGTTGCCTAGGATTGATGGTTCATGGCCATAAAACCATTGACCATGAACTATAAACCAATGTTAGGATCAGGGATGGATTTGGACACTTAGACTAATGAACGAATGGCTATTGAACTAATGAACCAACTAACCTTTTTTATAATTAGTATTAAGTTCTTATCTTCGTGGCATGTATCGCCTTATTAAACCAATATTCTTCAAATTTGACCCTGAAAACGTACATTATTTTGTAGTTAAGCGGTTAAAATGGTTTAATGATAAATTTCCACTAGGTAAAACCATTATCCGTAGCAGCTTTGATGTACACATTAAAGGATTAGAGCGCGAGGTTTTTGGCATAAAATTCAGAAATCCTGTTGGCTTGGCCGCCGGATTTGATAAAAATGGCGAGTATGTGGAGCCGCTTAGCAATTTAGGTTTCGGATTTATTGAAGTGGGTACGGTAACGCCAATGCCTCAGCCCGGCAATGATAAACCCCGGATGTTCCGTTTACCTAATGATGAAGCTTTAATCAACCGGATGGGCTTTAACAATAAGGGCGTAGATGTAATGGCTGAGCGTTTGCGCTTGCTAAAAGATAAACATCCTGATATTGTTGTGGGTGGAAACATCGGTAAAAACAAGGCTACTCCAAATGAAGATGCAGTAAACGATTATATTAAATGTTTCGACCGTCTTTTTGATGTGGTCGATTATTTTGTGGTGAACGTAAGTTCGCCCAATACCCCGGGTTTACGCGAGCTGCAGGAAAAAGAACCGTTAAAAAAAATCCTTAATACCTTACAGCAACGCAACCGTAAAAACGATATTTCACGTCCGATTTTATTGAAGATTGCTCCTGATTTAACTGATGCGCAATTGGACGATATCATCGAGATTGTTGCAGAAACCAAAATTGCTGGTATTATTGCCACCAATACAACCGTTAGCAGGGAAAATCTGGCTACAGAGAAAGACCTGACTACGCAAACTGGTGGTTTAAGCGGTAAACCTGTTAAAGAGCGCTCCACTGAAGTAATTCGCTATCTTTCGGAGAAATCGAACAAAGCATTTCCAATTATTGGGGTAGGTGGTATTCATTCGGCAAAAGATGCCAAAGAAAAATTAGATGCTGGTGCATGTTTGGTTCAATTGTATACTGGTTTTATATATGAGGGACCAGGGCTGATCAAAAGCATCTGTAAAGAACTGGTTTAAATATATTCACCCTGCACCGAGCCATCACTCGTTTCTCGCCTGCGGGTTTTACGCTATTATCAGGTTTAGTTAGCAAGGTTTGTCTATAAAAGCGGGGCTGAAATTGCCAAAAGAATGGAGCCAGCCGTTTCTTAGTCATTATTAATATTTTTTCTTTTTTAGGAAATGAAAGTTCAGCTTTTCATGGGTACTGTAGCCCCGCCATCCGCTTTACTTCACCCGATGGAAAAAATCGGGATGCTTATGATTGTTTATTTAACAAGGTCTGAATTTTATGATTAAATGCTATTTGCCGGGCCTGCTTCAAATAGCGGGATATCATGCATGAAATATGCTGATAATAGGTAAAAAACTACTTTTGCCGGCTTACCATCTCATTAATCCAAATGGGCGCAAAGGGAGAGGTGCAGCCCTTAGAAACGGGGTAATCGCGGTAAATGCCAAGTTTTTCGCCAATGGCTAAGGCTCTTTCTCTATAAACAGGGTGGTTAATGCCAATCTGGGCCAATGCAGTATTCATGGTCCATTGGATTTCGGGTGCTACTTTTGGCATTTCTTTTTCAATCCGATCAAGAATTGCTGGGATGTCTATTCCTTCAGGTGCCCTTGTTATACGTCCGCTGGTTAAGCTCCAGCCTGCGCGGGCCAGCATAATATTTCCCGAATTCATCCACTTTTCCCTGAATTGTTCCTTATCGGGGTATTCTTTAACAATGTAATTGTAAAACCAATCAGCTGCCCAGGTAAAGTTTTCTGAGGCTACCATTTGCTCAATCTGTTCTGCAGACAGCGCTTTTGGTTTAAGGATTAAGATGGCCAGCAGTCGGGCATCAATATTTTCAGTTTCCCAGAGTTGAAGTGCAAGCTCGTGGTCTGTTTTGATCTTTTTGGCGATGGCTCTAATATCGCCCATTTTAACGCCGAAAATGTTTTCTCTGGCACCGTTTTTAATGTGCATGGCGCGGACTTTTTCTTCGCCGAGCGATTCTAGTTTTGAAAGAGTTTCTGTAAGATTCATGTGTCTTCGTAAATCTGATAGCATAAAGTTAAGATTTTAGGTAGTTAGTATACATCGTCACCCTGAATTTATTTCAGGGTCTATCTTGCGGGAAAGATGCTGACCACGTAGTAGCTACAAGACAACTGAAAGCACTATTTACACTTGTAAAACAAGTTCAGCATGACGATTGAATTAGAAAGGGGCTTAGAATTACAATAAATGCTGTGCGTATCAAAAATACTAACGCATAAAAAAAGCATCCTTTGATCAGAAGGATGCTTTAAATTCTTTAAGAAGAATTTCTAAAAACTATTTTGCCAAAGCAGCTAAAACAGCATTGTTTTTAGCTAATTGATCGTTTTTAGGTTGTGCAGAGCGGCTTCCCAACTCGATGTTAGTTGCTCTCTTTAAAAATGCTACCTCTTGGTGAGCTGTATTTTTATTTCTTCTGTCTTTTCTTTTTAATCTGGTAACTGCCATGGTAATAACCTTTTAATTATTTTATTTGTACAAATGGAGGTCGAGAGCGGATTCGAACCGCTGTAGAAGGTTTTGCAGACCTCTGCCTAGCCACTCGGCCACTCGACCCTTAAATTCAAGGCTGCAAAAATAGCAATTATTAGTTAGCCCGCAAATAATATCTCAATTTAATTTCGAACTCGCACTAACTCAGCACAAAAGATTGCCGCACTTACTGCCACGTTTAACGATTCGGCTTCCCCAATTCTCGGAATGGTTACCGGTTTATTTATTTTTTTGATCACTTCGGCCGATATTCCCTTTCCTTCATTGCCCAAAATCACCAATCCTTCTGCTCCCCATTGCGTTTTGTAAATCGATTCGCCATCTAACAATGCCCCAAATACAGGGATGGTATTTTTCTCCAATAATGCTGGTAAATCTGCTTCATAAATATTTACCCGCGCCAGAGAGCCCATGGTAGCCTGTACAGTTTTTGGGTTGAATACTTCTACACAGTCTGCAGAGCAAATGATGTTTTTAAAGCCAAACCAATCTGCTGTTCTGATAATGGTACCCATATTACCCGGATCCTGAACGCCATCTAAAACCAAAGTGAACTGATTTTTCAGCGCTGTTAGTGCTAATTCTCTGTTTTTGGGGATATGGACGAGTGCTAAAAAGCCTTGCGGCGTTTGCAGCGTACTAATCTTGTCTAATTCGGCGTTCTTTACTTCAAATAAGTTTATATTTGCAGGCAATTTGGGTAACAAATTGTATTGTTCGCTGTTGTAATATATAGTATGGATCTGGTAGCTTGATCGAAAAAATTCTTTTATGGATTTTATACCTTCAACAATAAATAAACCATGCTCTTTACGGTATTTTTTTTGATGTAACGACCTTATAAAACTAATCTGTGATTTTGAAAGCATACCAAAACTCAATAAATATTAAACTGAAAAGCACTGCAATATTACTATTTATTATTGTTTTAATTCAGGCCTGCTCATCAACTAAATACATTGCCGACTATCAATCGATAGTGAAAAAGGTTACTATTGATAGCGTTGATGCTAAATTTGAAGAACAGGCATACAATTATGTTCAGAAAGATATCAGGCCGGCATCTAAGCTGAGTATCAATGTACCTTTGTACAATTTATTCAATACAAAAGATGGTCGGTATAAAACCAGCGATATTAAGCCGTTTGGTACACCGCCTGCCATTTTGGATAGTACATTGGTTGAGATTTCCAGAACACAGATACAGAAGTTTTTAAAAAGTAAGGGCTACCGCCAGGCTGAGGTAACTTCTGCCATAAAAATTGCAGATAAAAAGGCCGAAATTGTATTCAGCGCAAAACCTGGTCCTGCTTATTTTATCGAGAAACTTTCCGATTCGATCCCAAATGTAAATATTAGAAATCTTTACGAATCGAATAAGGCTAAAATATCCCATTTACACAAGGGAATGCAGTACGATGAAGACTCTTTAACTTACGAAAGGGAGCAGATTTATCGTATCATGAAAGAAAATGGATATTTCTATTTCTTAAGGCCTTACGTAAATTTTGATGTATATGGTGCCGAACCCAGTTCTAAGACTAACAAAATAGATTTGAATCTTAATGTAACAGATCCTGCAAATGGTCCGCATAAGCAGTTTAATATTGGTTACACACATTTGTTAATTGCGCCAAATCCAGATGGTTTGCCCGATTCGGCAAGATATAAATTAAGCAAAGATACTTTGAACGGGATTATTTATACCGATTTCTCTAAGCGTTACAGGCGTAATCCGATCGTTCGTTACGATTTTCTGAAGCAAGGCGATCTTTATGATATCCGGAATGAAAACCTCACTTACGATCGCTTATATGAGCTCAACGTTTTTAAAAATGTAAAGATCGATTATTTCAGAAGAGACAGTACCTCCAATAAAATCAATGCGATCATTTTGCTTACCCCCCAAAAGGTAATGAGTAACCGCGTGGAGGGCGAGATTCCGTTTAATGGTGGTACCGTTGGCTTTACCCTCGGAAATACCTATACCAACAACAATATTTTTAGAGGAGCAGAACGATTTGAACTTCAGGTAAAAGGTGGTTTGCAATCGCGTATAGGCAACGGGGCCAAAGTTTTTAGTGATATTTATCAGCGCGATTTTTCAATCAGTGCCAGTATTTCGGTGCCAAGACTGATGATCCCTTTCTACAATCCGGTTTTAGGTGGCAACGGAATGCCGCACACTACCTTTGCTACGAGTTACATTTATGCCCTACAAAAAGATGTTTCGGTAAGAAGGATTTTTATTAATTCCATTACTTACGATTGGTTTGAAACCAAGTCTAAACTCCACTCTTTTACCCCATTAAATTTCGAGTACCGTTTTGGTAACCTCGATACTTCAAAAGTGGATGCCGTTACCAGGTTTAACAACCTGTATTATTCTTCACTGCTCGATCGTAAAGATTTAACACTGGGTATGAAATATACCTACACCTTGAATGCCGATAAATTGAACCAGCTGAGAACCTTTGTTTATTTAAGGGCAGGGATGGATATTGCAGGTAATATGTTGCAGGGCATATCGAAGCTAACAGGTTCAAAGCATGATCCGGCAAACAACGACCCGGCAAAGATACTGGGCTTGCCTTTTAACCAGTACACCAGGCCAGAGGTGGATATTAGGTGGTATAAACATTTGGGTGGTGAAAGACAATTTATTGCCCGTTTAAACACCGGATTAGCCTACGCTTATGGTAATTCAATTTTAACAGGTATTCCTTTCGAAAAGCAATTTTTTGCTGGTGGATCTAATGGCTTAAGGGCCTGGCAGGCCAGGACCATTGGTCCTGGTAATTATAATAGACAGGTACTTGCCAGCGATGAGGTGCGGAAGGCTGTTTTTGGGCTGGATCAATTGGGTACTTTACGGATAGAAACTAATTTTGAATATCGGTTTACACTTGCCCGCAAATTTTTCGGGGCTACGCTGAAAGGGGCTGCGTTTGTTGATGCCGGTAATATCTGGAATATCCGCAGAGGAGAGTCGATTACGCTTGAATACCCTGAATTGGATGAATTGACCGTGTTTAAGCTTAGTAAACTGGCTAAGCAAATTGCTGTTGGTACGGGTGTTGGTTTAAGGTATGATGTTCAGTATTTTGTTTTCAGGTTTGATGTGGGACTGAAACTTAAAGATCCTCAGTTTATCGGATCAGACCAGTGGGTAATCAGCAAATTTCTATCCGGAGCCAGAGATTTTAAAAATAGCTATAATGCCACGCATGGGCCTGATACCTATCGTTTTATACAGTACAACTTTGGTATTGGTATGCCATTCTAATTAATCGAAAAGGCTTAATGTTTTAGGTCTGGTATTTGGATCTTTAAAAGAAAATTCTTTAAAGGGTTGCCATCTTTTATCTATATGTTTGTAAACAGAAAAGGATGAAACCGGGAATTCGCGTTTAAATTTCCGGTCTTTAAAATCAGCAGCAAGCTGTTTAAAAATGGGTGGTTTTACATCTCTGAATGCCAAAGTTAAATGTGGATTGAATTTTTCTTTTTTCGCGATCAATTTTAAAGGTTGTAATGCTTTGGTAATCTTTTTTTCCAAGCGCATTAATCCCTCATTTTGTTCAACATCGAGATAAAAGGTATGCTCCAGAAATGAATTGAAGTTTCGGAGTACCTGTGTAAATGGCTCAAAGAAAGAAGCATCTTCTAAAGCTTTAAAAAACTTTTTTTCTGCATCATAAGCCGAAAGCTTTACCGGTGGGTATAAGGTGATGTGTGCGGGCCGTTTTAATGATTCATGCACATTAAATTTCTCTGAAATGTATGTTCTAATCTCGTCTATGTCTTCTACAACTGAAACAGGAGGCACTAAACACACTAAAAATAGATTTTCCATTAAGCGAATTTACTAAAAATTTTAGTAAAAAATAATAATGAATCGTTAAAAAACGATTTGTTATTTTCACACTCGTTAGAAACGAGCGTGAGCATGAGCCTTTTCGCAATGACGACTACCTCTGTATTTTCACAAACCTATTTATTTTTGCCACAGATGCACAGATTAACACGAAAGAATTTTACTGCCGTGGTCTGTGTCCTCACCGATCACTAAAGTTTTGCCTCAGATGTCCAATGAGGGACTTATGTTCAATAAACCCGACCGACAGCGTTATCCCGATTTGAGATGATTTTTTTATTATTATAATTTTATCGGGATTAAGCAAAGGGCGGGGCTGGTGTAACCGAAGTACCATAGGCCTTGCTTTTCTAAAAAGAAAATTTGCATTAGACCTTTATACGCTAAACGATAAAGTTAATCGTTAAAAACGATTTGTTATTTTCACGCCCGTTAGAAACGAGCGTGAGCATGATTCTTTTTCGGAAAGCAGTCTTTTCCGCTCTTTGCCGCGGGGCATGGTACTTTGGAGCGCCAAAGTACCCAAAACGCTCTGTCAATCCAACAATGGGCCTTTTACACAATCCTACACACATCAAAAAAACAGCGGCACTTCGTTTTGTGTTCAATACTTATTTAAAGTTTTAAATTAGCGTTTATGAACACAAAACCACTGCGTTTAGGTTTGGCAGCACTATTTTTTCTTTCCTACAACTGTTTTTTTGATTTCCCGGGCCCTTGGGATTGACGGGGTTCTTCGGTCAAAACAATGTGTTATTCGAGGAAGCTAGCAAAACGCCTAAAAATAATCTCAAAAAGATGTGTCCACACCATAGATTTAGGGCGGGGATACAGTGCTGCTATCTGTGGTAAAATAAACCCGACCGACAGCATTATCCCGATTTAAAGTGATTTTTTTATCGTTATAATTTTATCGGGATTAAGCAAAGGGCGGGACTGGTGTAACCGAAGTACCATAGGCCTTGCTTTTCTAAAAAGAGAATTCGCATTAGACCTTTATACGCTAAACGATAAAGTTAATCGTTAAAAACGATTTGTTATTTTCACACTCGTTAGAAACGAGCGTGAGCATGAGCCTTTTCGCAATGACGACTACCTCTGTGTTTTCACAAACCTATTTATTTTTGCCACAGATGCACAGATTAACACGAAAGAATTTTACCGCCGTGGTCTGTGTCCTCACAGATCACTTAAGTTTTTTGCCTCAGATGTCCAATGAGGGGACTTATGTTCAATAAACCCGACCGACAGCGTTATCCCGATTTAAAGTGATTTTTTTATCGTTATAATTTTATCGGGATTAAGCAAAGGGCGGGACTGGTATAACCGAAGCACTACAGGCCTTGCTTTTCTAAAAAGAGAATTCGCATTAGACCTTTATACGCTAAACGATAAAGTTAATCGTTAAAAACGATTTGTTATTTTCACACTCGTTAGAAACGAGCGTGAGCATGAAACGCATTTCAATTTATGGGGAAAGATTGCTTCGGCTCGCTCTAGCCCAGCTTCAGCAATGACGATTTTGGCGAGAGAGCCAAGTTATAAAAGTTGACAACTCTTTTTTCCGCCCATCAAATCAAATTCTTTAACCCATCGAATATACTTTCAAAAAAGGTAGAAAGGTTTAAACCATTGCTGTGGTTAAAATACACAAATACCAGAAAAACAATGACCACAAATATGATCAGTTTGCGGAAGGCAAAGGCAATAATTACCAATATAATAGGAATGATGAAAAGCCATAAACTATTTATGGCATAAGGACTTAAATCGGTATCTTTTTTATACACATACACCAGTTTACTATGCGTACCAGAGTCGTTTTGATGTTTAATGTAAACGAAAGTAGATTTATCGATGGGTAAAGGTAGCACCGCTATGCCATCGTTAAATTTTAATACCTGTGTAAAACCACTTACACTAAAGGTGTAGGTTCCGTTAATATTTTCGTTGGGGTTGTTTAACGAATCGGCCGCAATTATGGCCAGTTTATTGTTTTTAAGCAAATTTTCTTTTACCAGAAAATTATTGATTGCTGCGGTTTGTGCATGGCTGAAAAACCCGGTTAAACACAGCGAAAGCAAGAGTAAGATTCGTTTCATTCGATAGAACGTTTATTGTAAATTAAATAACCGATATGCAATAATACACCATTTCTTTTAACAGCATCATTATATAAATTATAACTTAGGCTAACCGGCCCCAGCGGGGAGTGATAAACCAGGCCAGCGGTACCCGCATAGCGTAATTTTGTAATGGGCTTTGCGTAATTTATATCCTGGAAATTATTCAGCTCAAACTCTTTATGGGGTAAAAATAAATAACCTTCCAATCTAAAATCGAGATTTTTTTTAACATTGTAAATGTTTTTTATTCCGCCAGCGGCATAGGTGGTTGCCCTAAACTTATCCAGAAAGAGCGAGCGGCTATCTTGCAGGGGGTAGAAGGCCGGAGCAGTTAACAGTGTTGCATAATAGTTGCTAAATAAAGGTTGGTTAGAGAAAACGCCTTCCACAATATAACCCAATGTATATTTTTTAAGGTGTAAAAAGTAATTTTCCTGGGTAAGTTTTATACTTCCCCATTGGCGCAAATGACTGCTGCCCGGAATTTTTACAAAACCTGGGGTGTTGCGGAAAATATTCCCGGGATTATAGTTTTCGCGGCCTGTGGTGTAATTGAAACTTAGCGAAAAGCTCTGGCCATTGGTGGCATATTGTTTTCTGTTCAGCGAATTTTTTTCGAAGTTTAAGGAGCCCCTGAAACCGTTGAATATGGTTTGGTCTAATAAATCGCCTACCGCAAAGGTATTGTTTGGGCTATAGCGATCATTATTGTTTATAAAAGTAGAATGAAGAACAATTTTGGTATTGTAATTTAAAGGCATTCCCATCGTAAGGTCAATCTTACGGTCAGATTGTTCGATGTAAATGGGGCGTGGGTTTTCGATAAATATCTGGCTGGTATTATAAAAATTCCAGTGATTATAGGTTAACTCCGCGGCCAGAAACAAGGGCAGTCTGGTTGGATAATCTACCCGGCCATTAACCTGTACCGATTCGTAAAAGCGGCCAGAGTAAAAGCTGGTTCCAAAAGTATACGATTTTCGGTTGAGGTAATTGTACTGGGCACCCAAAAAAACATTGCTGATAGGCCTTGTAGATATATTGCCGCCTAATTCGAGTTTGAAGCTCTTTTTTGGCTGTGCCACCACCTCAAAAGTATAACTGTCTGTTGCAGCCTGATATGAAATTTTAGGAAATACGGTTTCGAAAGTCTGGTCGGCAACTAGCTTATAATATCCACGTTTAATATCCTGCAGGTTAAAAGTAACTTTATCGCTTTTGAAAAGCCTTTCTACATATTTTTTCTGTTGACTGTTTACGCCGGTTACGATGATGTTGCTGAATTTTAAATCAGGCTTTTTTGCATTAAATTTTTCCCTTCTTTTTGCCAGTTCTTCATCGCTCACTCTTTTGCTGATTAAAGCTTTAATTCTTGGCATATCGGCTATTGTTGCATCATAGCCTTTTTTAATCAGCTCTTCTACGGGAGCAAAATTAGTTACGCTATAAGTAGCCAGGTTGGGCTGGATGTATACACCGTTTTTCCCGATCATGGTAGAGTCTGATTTGGATAGAAACATGTATACCAAAAAGCGGTTCATTAAACGATCGTCGATGTTTTTAGGGTATTCGTTATAGGTTTTTGAAGAAACATTGGCACCGATCACAAAATCAGGTTTAAAGTCTCTTTCCATTACATCAGCAGGGAAATTATTGTAAAGTCCACCATCAAAAACATATTTTCCATCTAGTTTAATGGGCCTGTAGATAATCGGAACCGTCATGGTTGCTCTTACTGCTTCTGCTAAACTTCCTTTGCTTACAGTGATGCTTTTTTGTGAAAGTACATCTGCAACCATACAACGATAGGGAACAAACAGGTTATCGAAATTGTCTTTAGAAACGGCCGATGCCTGAGCGAAAAGCTCAAGGAAGGCAAAATTTAAGGGGATATCGTTAATCAGGTTAGAGCGGAAGCTAAAATGAAAACCGGTATCAATAGCCACTTTTGCGGTGAGCATGGATGCATTGGGGGCATTTTTCTGAAAGTAAAAGGTGTAATCGCTGGTGTATCGTCCATTTACCCAATTTTGGAAGTTGTTGCTCAGTGCAATTTTTTCTATCTCCGCGGGGCTATAACCTGCGGCATACATGGCGCCAACTATGCCACCCATCGATGTGCCAGTAATGTAATCGATAGGGATGTGGTTTTCTTCCAAAGCTTTTAATGTGCCAATGTGCGCCAATCCTTTCGCACCGCCACCGCTAAACACAAGGCCTACCTTTTGCGCCTGCAATTGGTTACAGCACAGAACGAACAGTATCAGCAAGGATCTTTTAAAAGCTACCACTCCCTAAAAATAGGGTTTTCTTTTAAAATTAGTTCAATATGAAAATGTTGTATGTTAAAAATGATGCAAAACTTACCCAAAGGATGTAGGGGATAAATATTAAACCCGCCCATTTGTTTATTTTATAGAACATGGATGCATTGATGACAATGATGATCAACAGTAAAATAATTTCGGCCAGGGCAAAACCTATCTCGTGCAGATAAAAGAAAATAAACGACCAGCCCAAATTTAAAATTAACTGGATTAAATAAATGGCAACTGTTCTCGGGAAATGAACAATTTTATCGCGTCTAATCCACACCAGATAGGCCGCAATACCAATAAGTATATATAATGTGGTCCAAACAGGTGCAAAAAGCCAGTTTGGTGGATTAAAGGATGGTTTATTTAACGTTGGGTACCACGTTTTAACCGATTGAGCGGTTGCCCATCCTCCTAAAGCACCAACACCCAGTGTGATGGCTATATTTACAATAAAAGCTAAAGGTTTAAATTTCATGCGCTAAATTTGAGTTTAAACAACGGTAAACCCTAAAAGTTTTATTACCTGCCAATGCCCGGCACTACTGGTAGGCTTTCAGTATCGTCATTTCCAATACTTTGTACCGCAAATAAATAATTGTCTTTGCTATAAGGTAATCGTAATTCAGTGGCAGAAGTGAAAAATTTCTTTTCCCAAACAGCGCTGCTGGTTTCGCGCATTAAAACATAATAGCCCTTTACTGCGCCATTAACAGGTGCTTTCCAGTATAAAAAGGTAGAGTTGCTCAGGTTTTTTACATCAACTTTTACTTCGGTAGGGCTTGAGGGAGCTTTGGCCAGATTGGCCAAAACCGCAATATTTACACCTGTATTTTTACGTAAATATTCGAAATCCATAAATTCCTGAAGGTCGCCATACCTAACGCCTTTCTCCGTTCTAAGGTCTTGATGCTGGTGATCGAAGTTTTCGTTCATTTCAGTTATGCGCACCGCTGTAAATCCATTTTCTACGAATGGGGTATGATCTCCGCCACGGAGAAACCTATCGTTCCTGTAAATTAATTTAACTTCTAACTGATCTACATAACGCTCGCCTATTTCTTTAACATATCGTGCCAATTGACGGCTTTTACCATCATTCTCTAAACCAAACTGACGGATGCTCTTTGCATTTTTATCCAGATCGAAGCTGGGTAAGCCCTCACTAAATACACGGAGCCTTGTATTGTCGATAATTTGTGTTTCACTACTGTTGTTGCTGCCAATCATATCATTGTTTAACATGGCATCTACATTCCAGTTTTCCTTTTTTGCTTTTGCAGCCATAAAACCAGAGCCTAACAACGATTGTTCTTCACCGCTTACGGCGACAAAAATTATGGTGGCAGAAAATTTATATTGACTCATGATTCTTGCAGCCTCAATTACGCCCGCAACACCACTACCATCATCATTGGCGCCGGGTGCATCGCTGGTTCTGTTCATTACATCGGTAACACGGCTATCAAGGTGCCCGCTCACCACATAAACACGTTTGTCGTTTGCGTCAGTGCCTTTTAGTACAGCTACTGCATTGCCTAAAAGTGTAGGCTGATCTACTCTTTTGCCATCGGGTTTAAAGGTAATGGTATCCAGGTATGCGGTAAGCCTGCCATCACTTTGCCTGGCAAACTGATTAAACTTATTTACGACCCAATTTCTGGCAGCCCCAATTCCTTTCGTTTTACTTTTAATATCACTAAGCGTATTTCTTGTTCCGAAAGAAACCATTTTACTGATATATGATTTTAGCGAATCCTGGTTTACGGCTTTAACCATTTTATCAATATCCTGATTTCGGTTAACCACAACCTGTGCCTGTAGCGATAAACTTATGGTAACAAGAAGTAGGAGTGTGTAGATTTTTTTCATCTGTCGGTTTTTTCAGCAATAATGGTTTTATTTAAAACGAATATATAGAATGATTACTGGAATACGGGTAGCTAAAACCTGATCCCTTGTAACATTTTGGGCATAAAAAAGCCCTTTGAAAGGAATCAAAGGGCCCGAATTTAATTTTAATATTACCTTGCCACAGTTAATGCAAGTTCTTGTGTTTGGTTCCAATTGCCAAAGGCTTTTTTAGCTGAAGCTTTGGCTCTATTTAATTCAACATCTCCGGCAATCGTTAAAAATGTTTTTTCCGGAGAGATCTGGCTGTAAAAGTTTTTAACATCGGTCAAGGTTAATGCATTAACCGAATTTTCATTTACCGTTTGGTCATAATCGTAATCCTGCAATTTTAAACTGGCAATTAATTTAGCTTTAGCCGTATTAAAGGTTTTCTGGTCGAAGTTTGCATGTTGAATTACCGAAGCCATTGTTGCCAGGTCTTTATCAAGATCTGCATTTAATGTAGCCAGCTTACCGCTGTTATCTTTAAAGCTAATATTTGAGTTTTTACTTAAGTTTTCGTTTAATACGGCATTTAACAACTCCACTATACCATCTTTTTTGCCTTCAAAGGCCTTAGTGTCTAAGGTAAAGCTAGAATATGCCTTTGGCGAACGTTCATTCTCCGAAATAATGATATTCATGCCGTTTTTAAGTTTATAGCTAACAGGTTCTTTAAAAGATTGTGCTTTAGCCGTGTAAATGCACAATAAGCTTAATGCTGCAACGGCGATTGTTTTAAATTTGTTCATTTTGTTCTTTTTTTTTACGAAAATGGTTTATTGGTATGTCATTAGATTATTTTTAGCTTAATCTAGGCATTGGAGGGGTAAAATCCTAGACGAACGTGGGTACATACGTGATCAAAACTTGAATAGTTTTTGCAAATATATATTTTATTCATTTTGTTCATTATTATTTTAATAAAATAGCGCCTACAGTTGTATTGATATGGAAGTAATGACATTTACTAAATAATTGGTGGGTTTAATTAATAATGTAGAAGCGGATCAATAGGGTGCTGGAATCACCAGACATGATGATATTGCCTCACCGATTTAAAAAAGTGGTTTTGATTTACTCGTGAGCACAAGGTATAGAGAAGAAGCAAATGTTTAAGACCTTGTCATCATAACGCCCTGATTTTTAGAGAAAGTTCGGATTGACTGCAGATTAACTTCCGAGGTTTTTGCTGGCAAAGATTGGTGACCTGGTTTAGCTGTTTTGTAATTGCAGATCGCGTCTGATTTTTATATTTATTTTTAGCTTTTGCAGCATAAACCATTGTTCCTAAACCCGATCGACGTGTAAAGCCCGGAGACCGAAGCATGGGGGCGAGGACTTGGAACAAAGAGCGGGACAGCAGGCCTCCAAGAATCATTGTCTGTTCATTTCCAAATCTTTTTGAAATGCAAAACCTGAGGGATTGTTATTCTAAAGGGGTAAATCATCGTCCTCGACCGTTGTGGAGAGATCTTTTAACATCGTTCAAAGATTTCTCTCCTGAACATCCGGAACCCATGTTCCAGTCGAAATGACGCGCAATTTTAGGAGTCTGTCATTGATAGCGTTTAGCATTTTAAAATACATCAGACGGTTGATGACAGATTTGTAACTTTATTAGTATTTTTTGTATCTCATTATCAATTGAATACGAATTATGTTATGGTGGTTTCTATTGAGCATACAAATGAGCAGATGCCGATTTTAAACTAATATCTTCAATAAAATCTTTTATTTCCCTAATGGTTTCTTCTGGTTCGCTAATGTGCGGAAAATGCCCTGTAGCTTTCATTACAACCAAAAAATTCTCTGGGGTATTTTTATGGATAAATTCGCCGGCTGATAAAGGAGCCATCATATCCTTCGTACTTTGCAGGGTAAGGCTTGGCACTTCGAGATTTTTTAATTTATCTCTGTAATCGGCTTTAAAGGTGGCCATTGCAAAGGCCAGGGCAACATTTGGGTTGGTGGCTTCAAAACATTCCTGTAAAAAATCAGTTAATTCAGGTTTGGAAGGGTTATCCATCACCAGCGGTGCCAATTGTTTGCTCCAGGCTACATAATCATCTGCTATGTGCTCAAAAATGGTTTCAATATCTTCAGTATTAAATCCACCGATATAATCACGATCATTTAAATATCTTGGCGAAGGGCCAATAAAAATCAGTTTTTTAAATGCTTCCGGCATCTGTAATGCGGCAATCATACCAATCATACTGCTTACGGAGTGCCCAACAAATATGATGTTGGTCAAATCAAGTGCTTCTATGATATCGATTACATCACAGGCATATCCTTCGAGTGTAGCATATTTTCGTTGGTCGTATTGGCTGAGGTCCGAATTTCCTGATCCAACATAATCAAATAGTACGACTTTGTAGTCTTGGAGAAAAGCATCTGTAATAAATTTCCAGGAACTTTGCGCACAGCCAAAGCCATGGGCAAATACAATTACCTGGCTACCTTCACCAAGGATTTTTACATTATTTCTGATCAGTATAGGGTGCAAAATGTTTGGCTTTAATTCCAGATTAAGTTAAGTAATGTTATTTGTTTTTTGGAAAAAAATAAATAATGAACGAAATGCATTGCTAATTAGCAGATAATTTATGTTTTGAAGTTAATTATTACCTTTACTAAAACGATTAAGTTGTATGAAAAACAGTATTTCTATATTATTGATAATATGCTTTTCGGCATTTTGTGCACAGAGCCAGGTAAATCTAAAAGCCTTTAAAGCTAACGGAACTACTGTTTCTTCCCATCAAAAAGAACTCGTGCTCACCTGGCCAGCTGGTAAAGGGACCTTAGGTAAAATGATTTTAGATCTTGATCGTACTAAACCATTGTTTAAAAGTTTATTGTTAGGTAAGCAAGGCGCCTTAAAAGAAGTTGCTGCTCATCTTGACCCTGGATTTGTGCTGAGAATAGGTAAACGCACTTTAAGTCCAAACAGTGGGGGCTGGGATGTTTTTTTCGACCGGGTTCCAACCAGACCATATACCACAAATGTTGTAAAATTCGAAAAAGGAGCAGCCAGTGTTTCAACGAAGGGCTCGCAAACTGTAGTGCGAATAAATGGAATTCGATGCGAAACCTTTAGCGGTGTGTTAGAAATAACACTTTACAATGGAAGCCCTTTGTTTAATGTAGCTGCTGTGGTATCAACCCCAAAAGATTCTACGGCTATTTTATACGATGCCGGATTGCTTAGCAAAAAAGATATCTGGTCTAATATTGCCTGGTCTGATATAAAGGGAAATCTTCAGCGCGAAAAGGCAGCACCAGCAGATCCAAGTAAAAATTTAGAAGTAAAATATCGTACCGTTATCGGAGAAAATACCGCAGGAAGTTTGGCCGTTTTTCCTGCTCCACATCAATATTTCTATCCATTGGACGAAGCTTTTAACCTTAAATTTACCTGGAAAGGAAGCAACTATTTAAATCTGATTCCCGATTTTGGTATTGGGATCAGGCAGGATCCATTGGGCGATAAACGTTATGTACCCTGGTTTAATGCACCACCCAATACCCAACAACGCCTTAATTTTTTCTGTTTATTGAGCACTGGGAAGGCAGGAGCAGCGTTGGACGAAGTTAAAAAGTTTACGCACAATGATACTTATGTGCCCTTGGCGGGTTATAAAACAATGGCTAGCCATTTCCACAATGAGTTTATTTCGGATGTAGTGCTGAGCGGAAAAGCCGTTCCGGAAAAGCCCGAATTTGTTGAGGTGTTGAAAAAGGCTGGTTTAAATATTGTTAAGCTTGCCGAATTTCACGGACCAGGACATCCAAAAGGACCAGATTCTGTTCGTTTAAAAGAATTAGATGCCTTGTTTAAACAGACTAAAAGATTATCTGATCCAAATTTTTTATTGTTACCAGGAGAAGAAGCCAATAATTTTTATGGTGGACATTGGCTGGCATTTTTTCCTAAACCAATTTATTGGGTGATGTCGAGAAAAAGCGATCTGCCTTTCGAAACCAACGACCCGAAATATGGTAAAGTTTACCGCATTAATGATAAAGCAGAAATGCTCAAATTACTGGAACAAGAACATGGCTTGGCCTGGACTGCCCATGCCCGAACAAAGGCTTCGACAGGTTACCCAGACAAATATAAAGAAGAAGACTTTTTTAAATCGGAGACTTTTATGGGCGCAGCCTGGAAGGCCATTCCAGGAGATCTTTCGTTGCCGACCTTAAGTAAACGGGTACTGAACCTGATGGATGATATGGCCAACTGGGGTTTGAAAAAACATATTATTTCAGAGGCTGATATCTTTACCATCACTGAGCAAAATGAAATGTATGCCCACTTAAACGTGAATTATCTGCAGTTGGATAAGGTACCTAATTATGCCGATGGCTGGCAGCCTGTTTTAGATGTAATGCGGAAAGGAAAGTTTTTTGTATCGACAGGTGAGGTACTGATCCCGAGCTTTAATGTTAATGGAAAAGGTGCAGGAGAGACTTTGAAGGTTGATCATGGTGGAAAAGCAAAGATAAATATGCAACTCAACTGGACATTCCCCTTAAGTTTTGTCGAAATTGTATCGGGTGATGGGGCAAAGGTTTATCGTAGCCGTGTTAATTTAAACGATACGCAGGCTTTTGGGAAAAAGAATTACAGTTGGGCAGTTAATTTAAAAGGGCGTAAGTGGGTAAGGGTAGAGGCCTGGGATATTGCCACTAATGGTGCTTTTACACAAATGGTTTGGTTGGAATAATGGCTATACCTGAGATCGTCATTTCGAGCGGAGTGCAACGCAGTCGAGAACCCGAAGGCTCAGCGAAGCTAAATCTATATTTAACAGATCTCTCTCCCGAAAATTCGGGACTACGCTTCAGTCGAGATGACGACACGCTTTTATTCTCATAGCGTTCAGAATGACAATTGTTTTCAAAATGATATTACGTTACTGCATCAATCCTAAACCGCCTAATCGCGAGATAAAAAAAGGTAATGGAATATAAACCCGCCAACAATCCTGCACATACAGCAGAAGGGGTAATTCCGAAATCGTGATTTTTAGGGAAAGAGAAGTGCAGGGCGAGCATCAATGCAAATACCACCAAAATGCTATACAAGCCATTTAAGCCTGCTTTTTTCAATATAAAAGGATAACCCGTAATTTTTTCGTTTACTTTATAGTTAATGGCGCCAGAGTGCTGCAACAGTTTTATTTTTTTTAAAATATCAAGGGTAATCATAAAGGGGAGGAGCAACGACATCGGCAATAAAAACCTGGCCAGATTTTGCTCGCCACTAAATAAATGCACCGAGTTTTGTGCTTTAAAAGCAAAATATGGCACTACAGTATTTAATACCGTGTTTGGGATAAGGTGTATCAGCAGGTTTTTGCGCACAAACTTTCGCCAGTTCGACACTTTCGTCTGCTCATCGTATTCCACTTTATCAGACATTGACCAATTCGTTTAAATTTTCCTTAATCAGCTCCATTACCCTGTCTTTGATCTGCCAGGCTTCAAATTCCCGAAGGAATGATTTGTTTGACATAAAAGAGAAATCCAGCTGTCCGTTAAAAGTGCTGCATACTAAAGTATTGGCATTTTTCCATGGGAAAGCAACCGTAGGACTATAAATGGTTTCAATAGAAAAATCCTGATAATCCTTTGGGATGTTTAAAAGCCCCATGTTGCTGAGCGTCACATCGTGTGTGCCCTTGGTTGTTTTCAAAAAGCCAATCATTTTATTTACCGATGAATGGAAATACTCACTCATGTTTAACAGGTCGTGAACTTTCATTTCTGCCACTTTTGCTTCCAGATCGGTTTTTAAGATTCGGGTTTTTGTCCAGAAATCATTTTCGCCTTGTGCGAGTTTTAACTCTACAATGGGTGCAAAGGCAAACATGGTATCTTGTTTTATGGCTTCTACAAAGCGCCTGATATCAACCGGACAGATCACCTTGCCATGGGCTTTAGTGCCTTGCACATGTTTAAAAGCTTCCATAAAGGCCACACAGATGGCGGCATGCACCGTTGTGTTTTCTTCCTTACACTTTATTAATAGATTTTTAGTGTCTTCTGCACTGATTTTCCAATGAACGGCGTAATTGCTCCTGTCTATGTTATTGTTTGAAGTAGCTTTTAAAAAGAAAAACAAACGGCCAAGTGTTGCAAAAATTTTTCCTTTAAAATGGCCCGCTTTACTAATTACAAAATCTTCTGGTAAGAGGTCGCGAACAGAAAGAAATGAAGCATATGGAGCCAGATCTTGTTCAGGATCATCAATCAAAGTCATCAGCTCCCGCATTAGATTTAAAATGGCAGTTCCATCGCAAATACAATGTGGAAGCACGAGCAAAAGGTCTGATTCGTTTTCGCCTTTTAACCAAACTAACCTGGCTAACGGCTCGTTTGGGGCATCAAAAAGTTTATACCACTCTATTTTTGATTGTTTTAACCAATCCTCGTCTGTTAAACGATCAGCAATTCTAACGGGTATTTTGCTGATATTTTCGTTCCGTACGAAATATGGTGTTTTGCCTGTAGCATCGATATTCATTTGCAGCAGTGGGTGTTTCTGCTGGACTTTAAACAGTGCGTTGTGCAAATTTTCTTCACTGATTTTACCTGAAATTTTGGCGCCAAAAACACAGTTTAGCGGTGTTTTGGCATCTACATGCATTATTCTTTCTCCTAAAATTAATCTTCTTTTCATGCAGTTGCGGTTAATGTTTCAATCGGTTTTTCAACCTGAGCTTTTAAGATAGCCACTACTTTTTCTTTGATGGCCTCAGCTTCAACGAATGGAACATAACCTTCGCTGGCCACAAAAGTAAAGTCCATTTGATTGCGGTAAGTTGAGACGATCATGGTGGTCGTATTGCCTAATGGCCCCATTACTGAAGGACTGAAAATGCTTTCTACTTCAAAGTTTTGATACCGGTATGGGATGTCGATTTTACCCAGGTTGGAAAACATACAATCATTACTCGATTTTCCATACTTTAAGAAATTGGTGAAGTTGTTTAACGCAGGGTGACAGGCTTCCATCATCATCATCAAACTATAAGGATTTAGTTTGGCCGATTTATCGTTCACGTCCTTTTGCAAGGCTTTAACATTGCTTAAAAAGTCTTTTTCTGGCAGTAAAGAAAGTACAATCATTAATCCGAAGGCAAAAATGTGGTCTTTTTTAATGATGGGGTTAAAATTCCGGATATCAACCGGTAATGATATTTTGTTAAATGCTTTTTCTTTTCTCACCGCTTTAAAGGCCGTTAAAACTGCGGCACTCAACAAAGTATTTACAGTGAACTGATTGGTTTTGCAAAACTGGATGAGCTGTGTAGTGAAATCCTGATCGAATTTCCAGCGGAGCATAAAATCCTTTTTTCGCGCTACAGCTACCTTTTTGATCGGGATGATCCAAAGTGCTAAAGTGGCAATTTTGCCGATCAGTCCGTTTTTGGTTCGGTTGCGGTAACTGTTTAGTACCTTTTTAGGAATCACATCCTTTATGCCCATAATTGGAATTTCTTTGCCAATATCGGTATCAGGGTCATCCAAAAGCTGAAGCAATTCTGTTAAAATAGAAAGTGCCGAAGTGCCATCGCAAAGACAGTGGTGATATACCATCAAAAATTCAGATACGGCTTTACCTTTAACCCATGTAATGCGGCAAAGTGGTGCAATTGAAGCATCAAAAACAGTTTTCCATTCATAGGTAGATTCCTGTTCCCAATGCTCATCATTTAACCGTTCTACAATGCGGACCGGAATGCTAAAGGTTTCGGTAAGATTGGTTACAAACCAAGGCCTTTTATCTTCGTCAAAACGTATAGCGGCGGTTAACCAGGGGTGTTTTTTCTGGATTTTGAATAAGGCAAACCTCAAATCATCTTCCTTGATTTCTCCCCTGATTTTGAAAGGTATTACAATGTTAAACGGGCTTTTTCCATCACCGTATAACATCCTTTCGCCAAATAACAGTTTTCTTTTCATTTTTTAGTATTATAAAGGTTTCGTCATCCCGAATTTACGCGTTCCGTCGTCCTGAACCGAGCCTTAGCGAGCTCACCGAAGGTAATTTATTTCAGGATCTTAATAGCAGGAAAGATGCTGAAACGAGTTCAGCATGACGACCGTCCTTAGCGACCGTATTGTTAAAGTTGACAACTCACCATTAAGCCGTTTCCACAGCTCGGGCTGTTTTTGCAAAATCTTCCAATAATTGCACAGCCTTATCGTTACCACCAGCTTCGATAAATGTTTCTCTTATTTTTTGTGCGGCCTGGCGGTATTTCGGATTTTCTAAAAGCTCGAAAACGGTATCTCTTAAATCGTTGATGCGCAATCTTTTGTAACGGATGCTAACCCCACAACCTGCTTGTTCAATTAGTTTAGCAGTATGAAAATGATCATAGGCGATAGGCGTGATCAACATCGGTAAACCATTGGTGAAAGTATCGTTTACGGTATTAAAACCCCCATGACAGATTACCGCATTCATGTGTGGCATCAGCTCTGATTGCGGCACAAAACCGCTTACAATAAAGTTGTCAGGCCATTTTTCGAAGATGTCGGGATTGGTTGCCGCCACAATGGTTACTGGCTGGTTTTCGAAAGCAGTAATCAGTTTTTGGAAAAATTCTTTACGGATATCAACCAACAGCGTACCCAACGAAACAAAAACTTTAGGGGTGGTGGCTTGACTTAAACGTTCCCAATCAAATGGTGCTAAATTTGGTCTGCCTTTTACCGGGCCAACAAAATGCATATGCGGCGGTTTTTCTTCGAAACCTGCAAATGCCTTTGAGGTGAAAACCATATTCAGTTGGCGCGAATGGATGTGGATATCGTCGCTATAAATGCCTACTTCTCTTTGTAAACCTTTAATTAAGTTTTGTTGCCATTCGAATATTTTGGGCGCACTGTTGGCGGTATCGCCCATCACATCTGGTGGCACTGGGGTAGTGGTAACAGATGGTATGCCTTTTAAATGTGCACTTAACGCACCGGCAAAGGTAATACAGTCATTAATAATTACATCAGGTTTCCAGGCATCAACAAAGTTGTTGAGCCCTTTCATCATCATTTTGGCAAAAGGAACATAGGTTTCTTCGAGGGCCAGTTTCATCACCTCCGGACCAGAGCACGCAGGGCCATCATCCTGACGTTTTAAAATGCGTTGTATTTCATCCGCATACGCTGCCAAATCCTCTTCAGGATAAATAAATTCACCACCTTCTGGTAGGTGTACCTGCGCAAGAGGGGTGATACCCAGCCATTTTACCTCATGGCCGCGGGCCAGCAAACTGGCGCCAATACTTAATGTTGGACTGATATGGCCAAAAAAAGGGGGGACAACGAAAAGGAATTTTGACATAATGTATAATTTAACTGATGAATACGTTTGAGGTTTTGTTGCTTAAAGCTTCCAATAAATCGGCGGCGCTTTCTGTTCCGCCAGCTTCGATAAAGGATTGTTTAATTTGTTGTGCAGCGATTTTATAACTATCGTTCTGCAGCACTTTGTTTACCGCTTCTTTAAGGTGATCGGCTTTAAAACGGTTAAAGTTTAAACGCTCTCCGGCACCTACCCTGAAAACACGTCCTGCAACATGGCTTTGATCGTATGCTATTGGAATAACCACCATAGGCAGTCCATTCATCAAAGTTTCGCAAACGGTATTGTGTCCGCCATGGCAAACCACAGCATCGAGGTGAGGCAAAAGTTCTAATTGTGGTACCTGGCGCTGCACCGTAAAATTAGCTGGCCATTCTTCAAATAAAGCAGGATCTGAAACGACAACCACATGTAAGTCTTCATTTGCTAAAGCCTCAATTACCTTGGCAAAAAAGGCTTTTTTATGCTCGTGATCGAAGGTGGTACCAATGCTGACCAATATTTTTGGTTTGCTGTTATGAAATGCTTCCCAGTGGAAGGGAATTGTAGTTTTACGAAGGTTAAAAACGGGGCCTACAAATTTAAAATGCTCAGGTAAATCCATCTCCCCGAAAAAATCCCTTGAGGTAAATACCAAAGTGGCAAGATCAGAGCAGGCAATAGAATCTGTGGTATTTATACCGAATTCTTTTTGCAGGGCTACAATCTGGTTTACTTCCCACTCATGCACTTTGGGCAGCTCATCCATTACTTTTATGGCTGCAGGTGCAGTAACTGATGTAACATAAGGATAATTTTTATTGCTTGCGGCAATGGCCCCTGCAAACATTTGATGATCGGTTATCACGATATCGGGCTTGAACTGATCCAGTATATCGGCAATACCATCATAACTGTGCCTGTTAAGCGGAATCAATACTTCCTCGTACAGAAATTTGATGCTATCGATACCGTAAACAATCTTTTTGGTGATGATGTCGAGGTATTTTTCTGAATCTTTTTTCTGTTGGTCGTTTTGGTCGTAACTGATCAACAACAACTCGCCTCCAGCAGGAAGTTTATCCCCCAATGATTCATCTAGCGTAATCCATCCTACACGGTGGCCCCTTTCAAGCAAGGCAGTACCCATACTCAGTGTAGGGTTAATATGGCCAGTTAGCGGAGGAACAACAAATACAAATTTTGCCATAGTGTTTAATTTTATATTTCCTGAAAGAAGTTTAACAATGCTTCGGCGATTACCAATGGTTGTTGTATTGGGATATTATGATCCCCCGGCACAGCAATTAACGAGGCATTTTTAATCATTCCGTCTAAATGTTTACCTGCGTTAAGGCAATTGGAATCAGTGCCATATAGCAATAGGGTAGACTGTTTTATGGTTTCGATTGCAGGGCTGCCAAAAAAGTCCTTTTCCAGCTCCATGTCGGTTTTAATCGAAGTTTGATAAAAAAGGTACTCGTACATGCGGTGGTTGCGCTCCATCTGCCTTTTACCCATTTTCACTTTTGTGGTGTCAGTGAAATTTTCAACGTAATGTTCTAAAAATTCACGGCTGTACTCATCAATAATTCCCCTTGTTTTATCATCATTTGGATCTGGTGCTTCAATTATGGCCAGTTTGTTAATGCGTTCTGGAAAGCGAATGGCCATTTTTAAAGCAATCAATCCACCGAAACTATAACCACCTAAATGCACTTTTTTAAGGTTTAAAACCTCCATTAATGCAAACAGATCGTTTGTCATGCTCTCCAGGTCATATCCCTCCAAAGCCTTTTCGCTCATACCATGACTTTTTAGGTCGTACAGTACCACATGATATTTTGTGGCCAAAAGCGGTGCGATATTAAAATAATAGACAGACAGGTTACTGAACATCCCGTGAACGAGGAAGATGGTTTCAGTAGCTTCTTTATTGAGCTCCTGAATGTGAACCGATTTGCCGTTTACTGTTATGATTGGCATTCTTCGATATAAGAGATGATCATGCCTAAGTTTAAGTTGATCAGCTGATCTAAATCCATTGATGATAACCAGCCCGTAAAATCGATCTGCTCGCCAAAATGCGCTTTGATTTTTTCGGAAAAAGATACAATTTCGATGCTGTCCATTTCCAGATCTTTGGTGAAAGAACTTTCAGGGGTGATATCCATTTCTTCAACAAATTCTTCGCCGATTACTTCGGTGATGAATTGTTTCATGAGGTTGAAGATTTCTTCGCTGCTTAATTTTGTAGTTATAGTGTCCATCCGATGATATAGTTTTTATGTTTGATTGTTTTGATTGTGATGTTATTGATGCATAGTTCTTCGCCGTTGATTACTTCAACGGTATATGCTTTGGGATTGCCCTGTAAACCTTTGCCCAGGTATTTCCCATAAGCTTCTTTAGCTACCCAGAACCGGGTTGCCCATTCTATTTTGTCGCGGCTTTCGAGCAGGGCTATTTCGTGATCGTTAAACACAAGATCGAAGAAACCGGCGCTCCGTTCTTCAATATGTTCAATATCGATACCAACAGGTTCGTTAAAACGTGCTATGCCAACGGCATCGGTACCTTTATGCGCAATCGAGATATTGATGTGTTCTGTTAAACCGCCTTTAACATAAGGTTTGCGGAATTCATCCGAATAGATTTCGAAGGTGATCGGGTAACAGGCCTGGTTTTTCTGTGTATTTAATAAATTCCGAACGGCATCTTTCGCCGCCACGCGACTGATCATCCACGTTCTTCTTTTATTGGGTAAAAGGTTGTTGTGATGTTTCTTTTCTGTCTGGTTGAAATATCTTTTCAGGATAAAATCCCATGATACCACACGTGAGTAAGCATTGCCGAAAAGGAAGACGCCAGGTGCAATCTCTTCTGATAAACGGTTATGGAGTGGCGACATGGACACGTTCCAAAGCGGTTCGTCTATTTCCAATCTGCGGTTCTGCCATCCCGAAATGATAAGCCAGGTGATGCCATCTCGCTTCATTACGATATCGGCAGTGGCAAATTCATCGTTAATTTCGGTGAGCACGCAGGTACATTCGAAAGTACCTTGCTGGTCGGCCATATCGCCAAAGAATTCTATTTCCTGAATTTTAACGGGGAAAGCAATCCTATCTTTTTCTAAAGTGAGTTGAAGCCATAAACCAAACAGCTGACCGGCATTATCAAGCAATGAGCCTTTTCCGCCAGATGCTTCGATGATGCCTGTAATTCCTTTTTCGCCCACTGCAATTAATTTTTTAATGCCCTGGTAATCTGGTCCGTGGAACATGTGCGCATCGTAAATCTGTGCGGCAGTACGGTCGATATCCAATAATTTTCCAATATCGAAAGTTCTGTTAGGTGCGGCACTTAACTGTGCAGCCAGCTGCACTTCTGCATTAGCAAAACGCTCTAGGTTAAGGTAAACTCTTTGCTCGTCTTTCCATTCGCCAGTTACAATCTCCTGAAAAGGTTTAACCACATTCATCCATTGAAAAACCCGCATATTCATGATTTTTTGCACCTTTTCTTCTGGCGATTGCGCGTTGGCGATTTCAGCAAACACTTCGAAAATCATGGTCATTGGGATTACCGGATCCATATCTTCAACCGTTGGCCAGCCTTTGGGTTGCCTCAATAGGGAGTGATCGATCAGGTAAGGGCAGTTCTCCAGGCTCACATCAAGTTTTTGGCTAAAGGGCTGCCTTACGGGTTTTATTGGTTTGGCTGGTGCCCAGTTGCTTGGCTGATCGACCTGTAAAGCTGCATTTTCGAACAGTTCGATCATTTCGCTCTGCATGTTGATCATTTCCATCACATTCTCGTTAAAAGCCTGTAAAACAGGATGTTTAGCCTCTACAAAAGTTTTAGACGGTGTTGGTTGAGCTTGCTTAATGGTTAAACCTTTAAGCGTTTGCAGGTTATGGATAATCGGCGAACCCAGCTCGAGTTTAATGCCTTTGTTTTTTTGCGGCGGGGTTGATTTGATGTTGCCCAAATAATTGAGGCCAATTTCTTTTCCTTCGATAAAAAGTGCTGCTAAAACCCTTTGCAACTGCGTAATACCCGAACGGATCGGCACATTGGCACTAATGGTGCTAATTTCTTTTCCCCTTAAAGTATCGTCGATAAAGCCGACCAAACCGCCCGAACCCACCTGGATAAAAACGCGTGCACCTTCTGCATATAATTTTTCAGTAAGTTCGCGGAAACGCACCGGTTTAATTAAATGTTCGGCACTTAACCGACGGATGGCTTCAAAACCTTCGGGATAAGTTTCTAAAGTAGTAGCAGACCAGAGTGGTGTAGTGGTTTTCCGGAACTGCATATCCTGCATGCCTTCGAGAATTAATCCCAATTTATCGGCTACAAACGGCGAATGGAAACCCGATTGGAAAGGCAAAATCTGATGAAAAATCTGTTTTACCTTTAGTATCGGAACAAGTTCTTCAAGTGCGATTTTGCTGCCGCAAAGAATGACCTGTTGGGGGCAGTTATCGTTCGAAAGGTATAAATCGGGTATACTTTCGATAATGGGTTGAAGGGTGTCTAAACCGCAACCCACGGCAATAAAACGCGAATCTTTCAGTTCAAAAGTTTCGGGGTTAAGCACATTCAGTAAATTCATTACCGAACTTTCTTCTGCCAGTTCTGAAGATCTTGCTGCAAGCCATTCGCCAAGGCTGTGCCCTGCATTCATATCAGATTTAATGCCCAATTGTTTTAAAGCCTGATCTAAAACGCTGCTTTTGTTGAGGATGTTCAGGGCCTCGCTTAAAAGGCCGTCCTGTTTTTCGTTTTCGTCGATACTGATGTTGAAATAATCGGCTACCGATTTAATTTCGCCACCCGCAAGTCCATCTAAACCAGGGAACACGAATGCAATTTTCCCATCGTTCACCAATAATGGCGCATTGGTGTACCAGATGTCCTGTTTATTTCTCCAGGGAGAATTTTTAGCCACAATTTTTAAAGCTTTTTTAATCCGCTCGGGGCTTGGGTTGAACAATACCAAACGGAAATTTCCATTCCCAATGCTATAATCTCCATTTTCGAGCGATTCGATCAAAGCTTCGTGACTTGGCCTTGCAATAACCAATACCTCATCTTTTTTAGGCGTTTCGTAAGCACTTAAAACTACATGAGCATTGATCCCTCCAAAACCGAATGCATTTACAGCCGCTAATTTTGGTAAGCCCGATTGATTCCAGTCTGCCGCTTTTTGCACGGCAGAAAAACGGGTTTCAGCCAGCTGCGCTACGGGCTCGTCGCAATGCAAGGTAGGAGGAATGATGCCATGGTAGAGTGCTAAACTCGATTTGATCAATCCTGCTATACCTGCTGCGGGCATGGCATGACCGATATTTGATTTTACAGAACCGATACCTGCTTTTGGCAGATCGGTATCCTGCCCAAAAAACTGTTTTAAGGTTTCAACCTCGGTTTTATCACCAAGTGGGGTACCTGTTCCGTGGGCTTCTAAATAGCCAATATTTTTACTTTCCAGTTCAGCGTTTTTCCAGGCTTCGGTGATTGCTTTCAATTGGCCTTTAACCGAGGGACTCATTACACTGGTTCCGTTTCCATCGCTGCTAACGCCCACACCTTTAATTACTGAATAAATTTTATCCTGATCTCTGATGGCATCTTCGAGGCGTTTGAGTACCACAAAACCGCAACCTTCGCCTATAATCAATCCATCGGCATTTTGATCGAAAGGTTTTATTTTTTCTTGTTTGGATAAAGCACCTAATTGAGAAAATATGCTCCAAAAAGCAGCATTCTGACCTAAATGTACACCGCCTGCAATAATCATATCGCAACGGCCACTATTCAGTTCCTGTACGCCGTGATCAACCGCGATGAGTGAACTGGCACAGGCAGCATCCAAAGTAAAAGCCAGTCCGCCTAAATTAAGGCGATTGGCTACCAACGAGGCCACTAAATTAGGAATCAGTCCCATTGCGGTATCGGCACTGAAACGGCCTTTACGCAATTGAAATTCGTGTTTTACCTTTTCAATTTCTGCATCAGTAAGTTGTGGCATTAAGTCTTTTAATACACTCGAAATCTGTTCGCCTGTACGTACAATTTCAATGGCGCGGGTTGCTCCAGGTCCCACATAATTGCCTTTGCCAATAATGATCCCGGTTTTATCGAGGGAATATTTTTTTTCGAATACTGAAGCATCTTCTAATGCTTGGTGAACCAGATCTAAGGTTAACAGATGATCGGGTTCGGTACCTTCTACAGCCAAGGGTAAAATGCCAAAACGTTGTGGATCAAATTGATGATCGGGAATAAAACCGCCACGGTTGCAATAAAAACGATCTACCCCGCTAACTGTTTTGTCGAAATGAACAGGATCAATCCGATCAGCCGGAACCTCTTGTGTAGAATCTACGCGGTTGATAATATTCTCCCAAAAGGCCTGCACATCTTTCGCACCCGGAAAAATGCAAGACATTCCAATAATTGCTACGTCGCTTTTCTTCATCTTGTTCGCTTAGGGGGATCTTTCGAATCTTAGTTCTATTAATTTTATTCTACTATCTATTTTTAGCCTGTTTAACTAACACGATCGTCATTAGGCTGTATCATATTATAATTCAATCAAATTGTCACGTTGAGCCCGTCGAAACGCTTTGTAAGACATTTAAAAACGGTCCTTCGACAAGCTCAGGATGACAGTTCTAATCGTAAGGCCGTCATTGCGAGGCACGAAGCAATCTTAATGCGCAAGCTGGTAGCGATCGTTGTAAGATTGCTTCGTCGGCTGAAAAAGCCTTCTCGCAATGACGAATTTGGCGGGGCTAAAAGTATCGACATCGATCCTTCTATGTCCAGGTGTTTCCGGCCATGATTAGTACCTGGCTTTCTTTACCATATTTAAGTTCGTTCAGGAAAGTTTCCATTCCATCCTGTAAAGGTATCAATGCAATTCCCCTGCGTTGGTATTCTTTTTCTAATGTTGGCGAAACCATACCTGCACCTTTCCACGGTCCCCAGTTAATAGCCATTACCTTGCCTTGAATTTTTTGTTTTAAGGCCCAGGCATATTTATCCATTACACTGTTTGCTGCGGCATAATCGGTTTGCCCGCGGTTTCCATAAACAGAAGCAATGCTTGAGAAAAGGATCACAAATTGGGTTTCTGGCCTTAATTGTTCCGCCAATACCCTTAATGGGGTTACTTTGGTATCGAAAACACGTCCGAAAGATTCAGGAGTTTTGCTGTGGAACAGTTTGTCTTCCAATAAACCTGCACCATGTACCACGCCATCTATGCGACCATAATCTTCATAAACCTGATTGATCAAACGGGTTAACGCTTCTTCATCTTTAAGGTCTAACGATTCGTAAACTACTGTCGATCCGCCTTCCTCTAAAGTTGTAATACAGCGTAAAATCTGGTTGTTTTTGTAAATCCGATTCGTTTCCTGTTCTATCTCGGCAGGTTTTTTAATCTCGCCCTGTTTAATCACATACTGTCTGATCTCATCTTTGGTTTTTAACGAAGAGCTGGCTTCATTTGCGGAGGCAATAGGGTTTGCAGAACGGCCCACCAAAATGTACCTGCAAGGGTAATCTTTTGCGAAATGGATCATCAGTTCGGCGGTTATACCTTGCGCACCACCTAAAACCATTACTACAGCATCTTTATCCAGATGGATATGCGCATCGGTTTCGGTGCTCAATTGATGCGGTACAAGTTCCATAATGTGTCTTTTATGGTCGTTGTAAATGATCTCCGAAGGTTTATCCGGATTCAGGATTTCATTTAAGGTGATATTCGTGATTTCATCTGGCGACATTTTGGTTTCGAGACTGATAAAACGGCATTTGGTATGCTCGTATTCACGGTCTAAACTTTTAAAGAAACCCGAATAACCTTGATAATTCCGTAAGAAAGAAATATCAGATTGATCGTTAAAATATTGTTTGGTATCTGCAATTAGGTACACCCATTTTACGGTATCAAAATTTAGTTTTTTAATGGTTGCGAAATGATCGAGAATGCCTACTTTTTGCTGTGCTTCGAACATGTTCAAAATGATGAGGCCCTGATAGCCATCCAATGAGTCTTCAAAGCTCACCAGATCGGCAATGGCACCATGTTTTTCGAGCACTTTCTTGATTTTGATCGCCTGTCCGCCACCATCATCGGTTAAGGCAAAACGCTGACCTTTTAAAATGGCTGCTTCGGTGATGGTCAATGCAGCAGGAGTTAGCTCAAATCTTAAACGGGATAATTTTTCTTTAACCGTTTGGTCATCGATGCTCTCCTCAATAAGCTTTTTTGCTTCTGTAAGCACCTCCGAGCTTTCTGTTTCAACATCGGCAATCCAGTTAATCAGGGCGTTTAAGGTTTTGATTGCGGCCAGTTTTTCCATTAAATCATCAGCTTGTTCGCTTTGTGAGCCAAAACCGATTTTTTCTTTAAGTGAGGCGATAATTTCCATCCTTTTGATCGAATCGATGCTTAAATCAGCTTCAAGATCTAAATCCATGCCCAGCATTTCTTTTGGATAACCGGTTTTTTCGCTCACCACATCAAGAATGGCCGATTTTAACTGATCCAATGAAAATTTTATCTGTTCTGCTTCAATTATTGGAGTTACTGCTACAGCAGGTGCACTCACTGCTTTTGGCTGTTCGGTATTTTCTGTAAGCCAATTTACAAGGCTGCTTAAGGTTTTAAGTCCGGCAAGCTGTTCCATAATTTTATCTTCCGGAAGGTTCAATTGAGAAAAACCACCCAGTTCGGTACGTAAAGCACCGATAATTTCTACGCGTTTAATTGAATCGATACTTAAATCGGCCTCCAGATCCATTTCCATGCCCAGCATTTCCTGCGGATAGCCGGTTTTATCGCTTACGATCTGCAAAAGCACCAGTTTTAAGTCTTTTTGTGCAACCGCAGGTGTTATTACTTCGATGGTTTGCGCCTGAGGCACTTCTTGTTTTGCCGTAATCTGATTTTCGATACGGACTGGTTGAGGTGCCTGATATGATGTTAGGGGCTGGTTAACGATTTGCGAAGGCATGGCGGGAGCTTGTCCTAAAAAGGAAAGCATTACATCGCGTTGTGCCTGAATCAGCATTTTCATGCTGTGCAGGTACTCCTGCATCATCAAGTCTTTGGCTGAGCCATTAACCTGTTGATTTTCAGTTGGTATAGAGGTGTTATTCATAAGGATGATCGGTTTAGTAATAGGAGATGCACCATTTGCCGGAAGTTTACCTGTTGATGGAACAGCGTGTTGACCGTTCACATACCAGATAGCGGGACTTTTTTTATAAATTGAAGGCTCATCCAATTTGATGCTTTTAACAGAACGGCCTTCGAATAATTTTTCGAGTTTGATTTCGCGACCGGTAGCCATGTAACCAGCCAGTGTGCCCAACAAATTGCTGAGTTTATTCTGACCTTGATCTTCGGTGTGTAAAATCACTTCGTCTTTACCGATGCAAGCTTTTGTTAAACCGCTTAGCACCTTGCCAGGGCCAACTTCTACGAAAACCCTGGCGCCGGCAGCATACATATCCCTAAGCTCATCAACAAAAAGGACAGGTTTTATTAAATGGTCGGTCAAACGTTCTTTTACAGCGGCAGCTTCAGTTGGATATTCTTTTGCCGTGGTGTTAGACCATACCGGAATTTTTAGATCATTAAAGTTTACGCCAGAAAGCACTTGTTGGTAAAGCTGTTTCGATTTGGCCACCAATGGACTATGGAAAGCACAGGCCACCTCAAGCGGGCGGAAAGATATTTTGGCTTCTTTTAACACTGCAGCCAGCTGGCCGATAGCTGCTGTACTGCCCGCAATAACACATTGTGTTGGTGCATTAAAGTTTACCGGATAAACTTCTTTAATATCACCCAGGTATTGCGCAAGATCTTCCTGTTTTGCACTCACGGCAAGCATAGTGCCTGGATCGCCGTTTTCTACTGCATTTAAAATAGATTTTGCCCGTTCTGCGCTTAGGTGAACCAGGGCTTCTTCTTCAAAAGCACCAGCAAAACAAAGCGCAGGCAATTCGCCATAACTATGACCCGCAACCATATCAGGCATAATACCCAATGATTTTAAGAAGTTAGCGATTGCAAGATCAACAATACCCAATAGCGGTTGTGCCATGCGGGTATCTTTTATGCGTTCTTTTTGTGCTTTCGCATCCGCATCATTAAATACAGTATTTGGGAAAAGGATTTTTTCGTATTCAGGATAAGCTTTCAGCAGTTTTCTCATTTCAGGGAAAACCACAAAAAGATCCCTTGCCATGTTTACCCGTTGGCTTCCCTGCCCTGGGAACATAAAAGCAACCTTGCCATTCTGTTTTTGAGTAAGGTAGGTGTCTTTGCTTTCTACACCAGATAAAACAAGGTCGATTTTCATTACCAGATCTTCTGCATGATTGGCAACAATACTCAATTGAACAGGTTTTGCATTAACCGTTGCAAGGCTATATGCAATATCTTTCAGTTCGATCTGATCGTTCAGATCCAAGAGATTTTTTACCGAAATTATGTAGTTTTTGGCTTCTTCGTAAGTATCGCCCCTGAAAACAAACAGTTCAGAAGGCCACGATTTTAAGATCGAATTTTTGTTCTCAGTATTCTGAGCACTTTCCAATACCGCATGGAAATTTGTTCCGCCAAAACCAAAGGCGCTAACGCCAGCATATCTTTTTTCTTCCATCCATAAACCAGCTTCGGTATGAAAAGCAAATGGACTGGTTTGGGCGTTGTAGAAACTGTTTGGTGTTTTTAAATTGATGGTAGGTGGCTTAATCCCGTGATAAACGGACAGCGATGCTTTAATCAAGCCAGCAATACCAGCAGCACATTTGGTATGGCCAATCTGCGTTTTTACGGAGCCTAAATGTGTTTGTCCGGCGGTTGCGCCCGATTGGTTAAGCATATCAGTTAATGCACTGATTTCAGTTTTATCGCCAACTACGGTTCCTGTACCATGTGCTTCTACCAGGCCAATCAGTGATGGCGTAATTCCAGCCTGGCTATAAGCCCTTTCTAAAGCATTTACCTGTCCGTTTTTACGTGGCGCAGTTAAACCAAGGCTTTTGCCGTCGCTCGATCCACCTACACCTTTAATAATAGAATAAATCGTATCACCATCGCGTAAAGCATCGTCATATCGTTTTAATACGATCATGGCAATCCCTTCGCCGAGGGCAATTCCATCTGCTTCGGCATCAAAAGTGGCACATCTTCCTTTTTTAGAAAGGGCATGTGTGCTCGAGAACATAAGGTAATCGTTAATGCCGTTGTGCAGATCTGCTCCACCAGCCAAAACCATATCCGATTTCTCTAAAAATAACTCCTGACAAGCCAGGTCTATTGCTGCCAAAGATGAAGCACAGGCTGCATCAACCGTATAATTTCGACCGCCCAGGTTTAACCTGTTGGTGATCCTGCCCGAAATTACATTCGCCAAAATACCCGGGAAAGAATCTTCTGTTGTTTTTGGTAATATGGCATCTACTTCGGCTGGCATTTCGCCAAAAACCTGTTTGTAAAAACCTCTGAAACTATAACTGTTGGCCAGATCGTTTCCACCTTCAGCACCGATAATAACAGATACATTTTCATTGTCTACACCACCATCGGCATAACCCGCGTGCTGCATGGCCTGTTTGGCTACCATTAAGGTAAGCAGTTGGGTAGGCTCTATGGCCGCAAGCGACTGCGGTGGAATACCAAATTCTAAGGGATCAAAATCTATCCTCGGGATAAAACCGCCCCATTTAGAGTGCGACATGTCTCCTGCGGTAGAATCTGGATTATAATATAGTTCTTTATTCCATCTTTCATCCGGTACTTCGGTTACCGAATCTTTTCCTAGAATGATGTTACGCCAGTATTCTTCGAGGTTTTTAGCTCCAGGGAAAATACAGGCCATACCTACAATAGCTACATCTAAAGCTTTGGTTTTATTTTCAGGAGGTGATGAAAGTGTGGCGTCTAAAATATGTGAATAGTTGTTGTCGGCTACATCCTGGTGAAGATCGAGCAATGACATCACCTCTTTATGCATAGGTGCAATCTGACCGATCATATACATGCCCAGATCAGTTTGTTCAGCTTCGTCGATTTTTACCAGTTCATCGCCGCGTCTTTCTATGCCTTTAGCGGCAATACGTAAACGGCCAACATTTAGTGTTTCCAGTTTTGCCCAGATTTCTTTTTTATCCATTCCCTCTGCCTGAAGTTTCTGTTTTTCTTCGTTAAAGAAAGTGGCAAATGAAGAATTTAAGCACCTGGTTTCGTGCCCTGGAGCAGTTTCGAGCAGTACAGTTTCATTTGCCTGCATGGCTTCCTGCTGGAATTTATCCAAAATGGCGCCTGTGCTTACAGCTTCCCTGGTATATAGATAAGCGGTACCCATTAATACACCGATTTTCATTCCTTTGGCAGCCAAAGGAGCCGCCATTACTGAAATGAATGCAGTAGAAAAAGAATCGTGAATGCCACCGGCAAAGAAAACACTGATGCTTTCCGGATTTTCTTCCTTTAATAAACGTTCAATCTGTTTTTCCCACAATACCATGCTGGATAGGGGACCAACGTGACCGCCACATTCGCGGCCTTCGAATACAAAGCGTTTAGCACCTTCTTTTAAAAACATATCTAAAAGAGAAGCAGAGGGTACATGGAGAAAAGTTTTGATCCCGGCTTTTTCGAAGGGCTTAGCCTGCGATGGTCTTCCGCCTGCAATTAGTAAAACAGGAGGTTTCGCATTTAATATATATTCCTGTTGCTCATCTCTAAGCGCTTGTGGTGCAAAACCTAAAATGCCTACACCCCAGGTTTTTTCGCCAGCCAATTTTTTGGTTTCTTCAATCAGGTTTTTTGCCGACGCTCCTTTTAATAAGGATAACGCGATAAATGATAAGGCACCAGCTTCCGAAACTGCATCTGCAAACGGCGCTACATCGCTTACCCTGGTCATCGGCCCCTGCGCAATAGGGTAGGTGATGTTTAAATCTTTAGCAAGCGAGTTATTCGCTTTTATTATATTGATGGCTTTGGCTTGTTTTAAATGGCCGTAAATGGCTTCCTTTATGCCGAAAATCAACTTATCAAGCTTTTTATATTTGGTAACCAGATCAATCGATAGGGCAATATCCTGACCCATTGGAAGATAATTTGTTTCCAGATTGTAACCTTTAAAATGTTTTTGAAGACCATTATAATCTATATCTTCTGCCAATACCGGCGAATTTGGACGGGCCAATACGCGGGCTTTATCGATCAGTTTGGTTTCTGTTCCGCTTAACTTACCACAAACAGTTTTTAAATCTTCAGGAGCGGAACATTCTGGGAATAAGGCGAGTTGGCTATCTAAAATAATCCCTGCTGCGCCTTGAGCCATTAATGAAGCGGAAGTATGGATACCCACACCACCCTGAACCCAAACCGGAATACGTGTAATTTCTTTAATAATCCGTTGAAAAAGTACAAAAGAAGATTCGTAGGCCACACGGCCAGCACCTTCATTTCCTTTTACTATGATTCCATCGGCACCCTTTGCTTGTGCAGCCAGTGCCGATTCGAGGTCATAAACCTGATAGATAATTTTTGCAGATGTTTTACGCTTTATCACGAAATCATACGGAGCAATAATTAAACTTACCTGGGCAGGAAGATCAATGTTGGCGAATACCGCCGAATTGATGCTTACACCAAAATCTGAAATACCCAATTCTACAAGTGAATGAAGTGCGTTTTCGGTTTCGGTTATGTTGTGCCCAAGACTGAGAACCGGAAAGCAATCTGCTTTTTGTAAATTGGAAACCAATCTGCTATCAGGGATTTCGAAGGGAGTTACTCCAATAATGGCGTGTTTGTTCATGGCTTTAGATTTTGATTCTAATCTTCTGTTTGGTGGATGATTTAAGCGCAGCATAATGGTTCTTTATGCAGGCCGTAATACACAATAACACAGCTTTTTAGCGCTAGAGATAGTGTGTATGATTAATTAGACTAATATACGACTTGATTAAGTCAAATTGTTTTAAAAATTTATAAATGAATGAAGTGAACAGTCAATTGTAAAGCACCTGTTCAGTTCATTTAAAAATGAATTTTATGAACAAAATTCTTATTAATATTTTCAATTATGCTTCTATATATGGTTTATTTAAATTTTATATACAAAAGAAGCGGCCTTACATTGGGTTAATATTAATAATGGGTTAATTTATGAATTTTATTTTGTAATTGATTGATTTGTTATGCTTTGTGTTTAATTTTTATACTTTTTTTACTGAAAATCATTGAATTTTTATTTATTTAAGTTCGCGAAATAGAGTTTTTAGTCTTGCTACTTCATATTTTTTGTGTTTGTAAATTTTTAATTAAAAATTGAAGAAATTTATGTTGCGTTTTGAATTGTTTATCTTTGTAGTATTAATTAGTATCAGTAATTAAATGTTTGTTATTTTTTGTGTTTGTAGACAGCACACTTTTATTAAAAAAATGCTTAAATTTTAAAAACGCTATTCATTTTCATTTTAATTGAGAATTGTTTTTATATTCGTTTATAAATGTCGGGTAGACGTTTATTTAACCAGATTTTATAGGAAAGCGATCATGATTGATTTATTCATCAAACAGCTCTTCCAAACCTTAAGCATATGAGCATTCAAAAGTTTATTAAACCATTCATTTTTCTTGGTTTAATTGTCAATCTATCCCAGGCCCAGGAAAAAAACAATTACAAATTTGATTTTGGTACCGGAAAGGTTGCTAAAGGTTATACACCAGTTTTACCAACTGATGTTTATAGTAAAGAAAAGGGTTATGGTTTCGATTTTGATTCGAAAGCTGAGGGGGTAGATTATGGCGGGAAGAATTTTTTAACTGCCGATCTGATTAAGAGTGATAAACCTTTTTATTTTTCGATTGCGGTGCCCGAAGGGAATTACAAAATAACAGTTACACTTGGCGATCCGAAGGGGGCCGCATTAAGCACAGTAAAAGCTGAATCGAGAAGGTTAATGCTGGAAGATGTAAAAACCACCACAGGACAATCGTTAACCAAAACTTTTATTGTAAATGTTAAAGATAAACATATTGCTGATGGGCAATTGGTTTCGCTGAAGCCGCGCGAACTCACCAAACTCGATTGGGATGATAAACTTACTTTGGAGTTTGACCATCAAACCGCACTACAGGCACTCGAAATTACGAAGGTTGAAGATCAGGTTACTGTTTTCCTGGCTGGAAATTCGACCGTGGTGAACCAGGACGATGAACCATGGGCATCGTGGGGGCAGATGATTCCCCGTTTTTTTAAACCTGGTGTTGCCATTGCCAATCATGCAGAATCGGGCTTAACATTGGGCTCATTTTTAGGGAGCAAAAGATTAACGAAGGTTTTAAGTATAATGAAACCTGGCGATTACCTTTTTATTGAATTTGGACACAATGATCAAAAAGATAAAGGACCCAATGATGGTGCTTATAAATCGTATACCGAAAGGTTAAAAACATTCATTTCGGAAGTAAAGAAAAAAGGAGGAATCCCTGTTGTGGTTACCTCAACCAGTAGAAGGTCTTTTGGCCCGGATGGAAAAATCGTAAATTCTCTTGGCGATTTTCCGGATGCTGCACGTAAAGTAGCTGCCGAAGAGAAGGTTGCTTTAATTGATCTGAATGCCATGACATCGACTTTGTTTAATGCTTTGGGCGAGGAGCCATCAAAAAAAGCATTTGTTCATTATCCTGCTAACAGTTATCCTGGCCAGGATAAGGCACTGGCCGATAACACACACTTTAATCCTTATGGGGCTTATGAAATTGCACAATGTGTTATCTTAGGGATTAAAGAACAGAAATTAGGCATTGCGAAATACCTGGTTGATGATCTGCCAAAATTTGATCCGGCAAAACCAGATAATCCTGCAGATTGGCACTGGCCAGAGAGCCCCAAAAGTAGTGTAGTTAAACCAGATGGGAATTAGAATAAGTTATAAATGAAAAAGATAATCACTGCTTTCCTGCTAATAATATCCTGTAGTGCTGCCTTTGCGCAAAGCAGCTTGCAACCATTCAATTTATCGGAAGTCCGTTTGCTCGAAGGGCCGTTTAAGCAGGCACAGGAAACCGATAAAAAATACATGCTTTCGCTAGATGCGGACAGGCTTTTGGCTCCTTATCTAAAGGAGGCAGGATTAAAACCTAAAGCAGTATCTTACGGAAACTGGGAAAACACAGGTTTAGACGGGCATATCGGCGGACATTATTTATCCGCTCTGGCTTTAATGTATGCCTCAACTGGTGATGCCAAGGTTAAAGACCGAATGGAATACATGATTGCCGAACTGGATAAATGCCAGGTAAAAAATGGTGATGGCTATTTGGCAGGCATTCCAGGTGGGAAAGAAATCTGGAAGGAGATCAAAGCTGGCAACATCAGGTCGTCGAGTTTTTCGCTGAATGGAAAGTGGGTTCCTTTGTACAATATCCACAAAATTTATGCTGGGCTTTACGATGCTTATGCGGTTGCGGGTAATGCAAAAGCAAAGGAAATGCTTCTAAAACTCACCGATTGGTGTATAGATCTGGTTTCGAATTTATCTGATCAGCAAGTACAAGAACTTCTAAAAAGCGAACATGGTGGATTAAATGAAACTTTCGCGCATGTTTATGCGATAACGGGTAATCAAAAGTATCTTCAACTAGCGAAACGCTTTTCGGATCAATCTATCCTAAATCCATTGCTAAAAAATACGGATGCCCTTAATGGTCTGCACGCAAACACACAGATTCCTAAGGTAATCGGTTTTGAGCAGATCGCCTTGCTGGATAAAGACCCTTCCTGGGCGAATGCGGCTGCTTTCTTTTGGAAAACAGTAGTAGAACATAGAACGGTGGCCATAGGTGGAAATAGTGTTAGAGAGCACTTTCATCCGGCCAATAACTTTTCTTCGATGACTGAATCGCGGGAAGGGCCAGAAACCTGCAATTCCTACAATATGTTGAAGCTCACTAAACAGCTATTTTTGGCCGCGCCTTCTAATACATATCTCGATTATTACGAACGTACGCTTTACAATCATATCCTTTCTTCTCAAAGACCAGGAGGTGGTTTTGTATATTTTACACCGATGCGGCCGGGGCATTACCGTACTTATTCGAGCCCGCAGGAGAGTTTTTGGTGCTGTGTAGGCTCCGGATTGGAAAACCATGGTAAGTATGGAGAGTTGATTTATGCTCATGGCAAGAATGATATGTATGTAAATCTTTTCATTCCGTCTACCTTAAACTGGAAGGAAAAAGGTATTCAGCTTACTCAACAAACGCTTTTTCCTGATGCAGAAAATACAACGATCAAACTTCAGTTAAAGAACAAGCAACGTTTTGCCCTACATCTTCGTCAGCCGGCTTGGGTAGAAAATGGAAAAATGACTGTTTTGGTGAATGGAAAAAAAGTAACCACCAAAGGTAATGCGAATGGGTATGCCAGTATCGATCGTGTTTGGGCTACCGGTGATGTGCTTAACATTTCCTTGCCCATGCACACCACCACTGAGTTTATGCCCGATGGTTCTGATTGGGTGGCCTTTCTTCGTGGCCCGGTTGTGCTTGCTGCGGCGATGGATACATTAAATCAACCTAATTTATTAGCCGATGGCAGTAGGATGGGGCATATTGCTTCAGGGCCATTATTCCCGATTAGCGATGCACCACTCGTTACAGGCGCTAAAAATACCTTAGCAAATGAAATTACTTTGACTGATAAAAACAGTTTAACCTTCAGTGCTCAAAATGCGATCTATCAGCCAAAATACAAATCTTTAAAATTGGTTCCTTTTTACACCCTGGCCGAAAAGCGGTATGTGGTTTATTTTCCTTACAGCAGCGCAGAAGCATTGCCGGAACGTGCAAAGGCGATTAAGTTGGCAGAAGAAGAAAAAATGAAAACGGAACAGCGTACCGTCGATCTGATCAACACTGGAGAACAGCAGCCAGAATCAGACCACAATTTTAAGGGTGAGCAAACCGATAACGGAACGTATCAGGAAAGGCATTTTAGAAATGGAAAAGCATGGTTTAGTTATGTGCTTAAAAACAAAGATTTATCGGCAAATAAGCTGAGCTTAACTTTTTACGGAAAAGAAAAGAATAAAAACTTTTCTATTTTGATTAATGGCGTTGTAATTGAAAAAGTAAAGCTGGATGGAAGCAAAGGTGATATTTTTTATACACAGGAATACCAAATCCCCAAAGAACTATTAAAAGCAGATTTAGAACTGAAATTTGTTGCCGATCAGGGATCAGCTATTGCAAATATATATGAGGTGAGGTTGGTGAGATAGATAGCTGGCGTCATTTCGTCTTATTCCGTGGTCTGTGGGGACACAGACCACTAGCATTTTCAGACCGATTGTCCTCCTGAACTTGTTTTATTAGTTGTGTTTATTGTGTTCAATGGTCTAATAGCTACTTCGTGGTCAGGATCTATGAGGAAGGTTTTTGAAGTGGATATGTGTAGACTATAAAGATGCTGAAACGAGCCCAGCATGACGTGTGGAGGGGATTTATCAAGGTAGATTTCTCCACTGCGGTCGAAATGACGATGAATTAAAGGCGATCGTCCTCCTGAAATTGTTTTAGGATCTATGATGGAGTTTTATACCAAGTTTGATGGGGTGCTGAAACGAGTTCAGCATGACGCGTGGAGGAGATTTATCAAGATAGATTTCTCCACTGCGGTCGAAATGACGATGAATTAAAGGCGACCGTCCTCCTGAACTTGTTTCAGGATCTATTATGGAGTTTTATACCAAGTTTGATGGGGTGCTGAAACAAGTTCAGCATGACGCGTGGCAGGTAAATTGATGTGATTTAACAAAGTAGTCTGTGCGGACACAGATCACGGGTGGATTATCCAATGCGATCGTCCTCCTGAACTTGTTTCAGGATCTTGTTTGAGAAAGTTTTATACTTCTTTAGCATGTTTTATTGCTTTAATAAGGTTTCCAGTTCTTTTTTCTTAATTGTTAATATGGTTCCGTGCCTTAAACCTTTTGGTAAGGAGATTTTATCAGAAACATCGGTCCAGTTTTTTAAATCTGCAGATTGGATTGCGCCATATTTATGGTCGCGGTACTTATCAAAATACACCATCCAGTTATTGCCAATTTTTAAGGTTGTTGGTCCTTCGGCCCAATAATTTCCCGTAATTGGATTTCCCGCCTTGCTGTAAGGACCAATTAATTGATCGGCATATGCTATTTTGATATTCTTTTGAGCAGGCTCGCGGGTCTCGTCTTTTAAAAACATAATAAACTGTTTCCCGTTTTTTACAATAGTAGCATCAATTACATTAAAACCTGGGTCGTAAAGCAGTTTAGTTTCCGAATAGGTTTTGAAATCTTTGGTGGTAACGTAATACATTCTGTGATTGTAACCGCTTTCTTCAGTTGAGGCCGTTTCATTAAACTTGCCTGTAACCGTTGTAGCCCAATAAATCATATAAGTTTTGGTGCGGCTATCATAAGTGATTTCAGGTGCCCAGGTATTTCTTGCAGCATCTTCTTTAGCCATTACCGGTAAAAACTGCTGCTCGCTCCAGTTAATCAGGTCTTTCGAACTGGCATAACCAATACCTTTATCCTTCCAGCTTACTGTCCAAACCATGTGAAATAAGCCATCAGCTCCTCGGATAATACAAGGATCTCTCATCAATTTATCTTTGCTTACCTTAGGTGTTAGGAATGATTGGTCATTTTTAAGCGCGGTCCATTTGTATGCATCGTTACTATAGGCCAGGTGCAACCCGTCTTCCCCGTTACCTTTAAAATATGCAAAGAGATAAACCTCCTTTTTCGACTGTGCCTGGGCATTAAAAAAAGCCGATAGTAAGATTATAAAAAGATATATGCGTTTTTTCATCATTTTATTTTAATTCGAGTACCACAACCGATTGCGCAGGCAACTCAACTTTAAGCGAATTTCCTGATTTTTTTGCGCCTGTAAATTTTGCATTGTGTACTTTGTTAGAATCGCTAAATGTATTTACATCAGTAAGTTTGGCTGAGGTTAAAATCTGTCCGGTAACGGAGCTCCATTTTAAACCATCTAAAACGGTACTTAAGGCAATTTTCTTGTTTGGATCTAAGTTTACCAACGAAATATGAATAGCGCCGTTTGCATCCTGAGAGGCAGAAACATTTAAAGCCGGAATTTTTTGATCGCCTACAGTATAATCAGGGCTGGTAAAGGCAATCGGTAGATATTTGGCATCCTGATGCACTTTGTACAGATCAAAAACATGATAAGTAGGGGTTAAGATCATTTTATCCTTTTCGGTTAAAATTAAGGCCTGTAAAACATTAATAGTTTGTGCCAGGTTGGCTACTTTAACACGATCGGAGTGGTTATTAAAGATATTCAAAGTGGTGCCAGCAATTAATGCATCGCGTAAACTGTTCTGTTGATACAAGAAACCAGGGTTTGTTCCAGGTTCTACATCCGTCCAGATTCCCCATTCGTCGACCACTAAGGCCACTTTCTTTTCAGGATCGTATTTATCCATTATTGCTGAGTGTTTGGTTACCAGTTCTTCCATTTTTAAACAGTTTTTCATGGTCGAAAAGTATTGTGCCTCATCAAATTTGGTAGCTGATCCTTTTTTGCCCCAGTTTCCGGTTGGGATGGTGTAATAGTGTAAAGTTAATCCCCACATCTGGTTGCCGATGTTTTTCATGCAGGTTTCTGTCCAGTTGTAATCGTCGGAATTTGCACCGCTGGCAATTCTTTTTAGCGGAGCGCCCGGATAATTACGTGCATAAGTGGCATACCTGCGGTATAAATCGGAATAATAAGCAGGCGTCATGTTTCCTCCGCAACCCCAGCTTTCGTTACCCACACCCCAGAAAGAAACTTTCCATGGTTTTTCTCTACCATTTTGGCTGCGGATAGCCGTCATCGGACTTACACCATCAAAATTTAAGTATTCTACCCATTTGGCCATTTCTTCAACGGTTCCGCTGCCCACATTACCTGCAATGTAAGGTTCGCAATCGAGCATCTGACAGAGGTCTAGAAATTCGTGTGTACCAAAACTATTGTCTTCAGTTACGCCGCCCCAGTTGGTATTTACCATTTTCGGACGTTGATTTCTCGGCCCTATGCCATCTCTCCAATGGTATTCATCGGCAAAACAGCCGCCTGGCCAGCGCAGGTTTGGAACTTTTATCTTCTTTAAAGCATCTACAATATCTAAACGGATTCTTCCTTTATTGGGAATAGTCGAATTTTCATCCACCCAAAAACCATCATAAATGCAGCGGCCCAAATGTTCGGAAAAATGACCGTAAATGTGTTTGCTCACCATCTGATCACCAGCAGCTTTAATGGTTAGCTGGGTCTCGCTTTGTGCATGCACTAAAATAGAACTGCAGAATACAGCAGCAGATAAGATAAGTTTTTTCATCATGATCTCGTTAAATCTATTGGTTAAATGGAATTTTGATAACGTTAAAAGAATAAGGTTTTAAAGTGATGTTGAGTTTTTTACCTTTTAGGTTGATGGCGTTTTTTTGGGGGCTAACCGCTTCGGGATTTTCGAAAGAGTTGAGTTGATTTAGGTTACTGTTTGCTATTTCTTCGTTAGTGGCCTTGCTTTTTAGTTTCATTTTTCCTTCCAGGTCGAAATCGATGTTTTGTGCCTGATCGGAGTTGTTGGCAATTTTAATGATCAATTCTTTTTTGTGCTGATCGGTTACCGCAGAAGCGTAAAGCCCATCCTGGCCGATAATGTTCTTCTCATCAAGCGTAATCGAAACTACATCGGTTCCTTTATTGGTAGAAAACTGTTTCTGTACATAATAATCAGGTGTTCCGTACGATTTTAAATTATCTACCCAGATCATATCGGGTGCCCATTGCCAGGCATCAATATGGGCAAAAAGTGGCGCGTATGAAGCCATTTGTACCACATCGGCATTGCGTTCCAAGCCTGTCATTAACGAAGCAGACGCCAACGCACTTTGCCAGTTGTTTCTGTTGCTGCCAACAAAATTTTTATCCGCATGAACGGCGTATTCACCAACAAAAATCTTGCTTCCGTTTCTTGGGTAATTATCGTAACGCCCAGCATTTTTTAAAAACCAATCGGCAGGGCGGTAATAATGCTCGTCTATAAAATCGGCGTTGTTATTTCTTAAAGTGGTATTTAGTAAGTTAAAACGATCACCTTCAGGATCGGTACCCGAGCTGTTGATCAGTTTAAAATCTGGATATTTAGCTTTTATGGCTTTAGTGAAAATGGCTACTCTTTCCAGATACTGTGGCCCCCAGTTTTCGTTTCCAATACCCATCATTTTTAGGTTAAAAGGTTTTGGATGACCAAGATCAGCCCTCATTTTTCCCCACTTGGTACTTACATCGCCATTGGCAAATTCGATCAGGTCCAAAGCATCCTGTACATAAGGATCGAGTTCGTCAAGAGCCGCTACTTCAGCTGAATTAAACTGACAGGCCATACCGCAATTTAATATCGGTAATGCATCCGAACCTATATCTTCTGCCAGTTGGAAATATTCGAAAAACCCCAGACCAAAACTCTGGTAATAATCTGGTGCCGGGCGGTGGGCAAATTCAGTATTCCAGCGGTTCATAATCAATTGCCTGTTTTCGATCGGACCAATGGTTTTTTTCCATTGATAACGATTGGCAAGATCGGTTCCTTCCACAATGCAGCCGCCTGGGAAACGGATAAAACCTGGTTTCATATCGGCTAATAATTGCACCATATCTGCCCTTAATCCTTGCGGACGGTTTTTCCAGGTATCGCCAGGGAACAGCGAAATCATATCCAGATCAATGTTTCCATTTCCTTGAAATAAGATTGAGAACTTAGCTTTTGGATCGGTTTCAGTAGCGGTAAAACTTGCTGATTGTTTTTTCCAGTCGCCACCCGTTTGGTCCGGTGTTAAACTTCCCTGTCCGATAATTTTATTGTTCGCATCTTTTAATAATAGTACGAGTTTAACCCCAGGCTTTGATTGACGGTACATGATCGAAAAATCGTAGCGAAGCCCTTTTTTTACGCCGATACCTTTAAAGCCTTCGTTTAGCAGTTCGAAATCGTCAGTTTGTTTTTTTACCTGTAGGTACCTTGGATTGGCGGTGTTTACTTCCTTGCGGTTTACCACCAAAATTTCACCTTCCTGTGGTCTTTTGCGTTGGATGGTCCAGCCCATCAGCGGTTTTGCGAATTCGAAAGAGCGGTTTTTGATCAGTTCGGCGTAAATGCCGCCATCAGCACCAAAGTTAATATCCTCAAAAAAAACACCCCACATATTCGGCTGCACCTTGGCAATAGAATGGTCTGTTTTAACTTTGATTACTTTTGCAGTTTGCGCCTGCATTTCTGGGATATATCCAATTCCAATTGCAGCATACGCTATGCATGCCGAAAACACACTTTTTACAGGGTAATTTAATTTCATACGGTTTAATATTTGGAAGATCTAATGGTAAAAGTAAAATATTTAAAATAATAAACGTCATTTGAACATTTATTTTTTTCTTCATTGCTGATTTTGTCGATAAATTCTACAATCTTAGCATTAGGGAAAATGATCTAAGCAACAGAAATAGTGATGGAGGTAGTAAAAGGGTTTAGTAAAGTAACTTTTTACTTGATGTTTAAAATTTATTTTGCCGAAACCTTTAAAATCTTTCTTATAACATATTGTCATCATCAAAAAGCAGGATACTACAGGATGCACCTTAAAGATATACTATTTACATTCGACATGAATCATTTAATGGCTGCTACCCAGTGGCCGTATGATCCACTAACCAATAACACATGATGAGCCTTCTTTTCTTCAGTATTCAAATATTGACTATTTTAATCAGCAGGGCTTCTATGTGCAAAATAGCTGGTTCACATGCTTGATAAAAGGACTATGAATCTTAAAAAATATACTTTGCTTGGCTTTTTAAGTGCAGCAACCCTCTGTGGTTCGGCGCAACAAAAAGCTGCAGATAAACAATCGGTTAAACTCTTTTTTGAGAAATCGTACCTACAGGTAGACCGCAGTTATTACAGCACTGGAGAAGATGTTTGGTTTAGCGCCTATTTGGTAAATGGAAAAAGCAGCAGTTTAACCGCTACCAGCAATAATTTATATGTGGAGCTGCTTTCGCCAAAATCGGAAGTTTTAGACCGGAAAATGATCAGGTTGGATGGTGGACTGGGAAAGGGAGATTTTAAGCTGAAAGATTCTATTCCTTCTGGTTGGTACGGCATTAGGGCTTACACCAATTGGATGCGAAACTTTGGTGATGATTTTGTTTTCCAGAAACGGATCCACATTAGCAATAATATTGTCGAAAACGCTTCTTATTTTACGCGTAATCCGGTCAAAAAAACAGATGTTTCCAATTCGAAAAAATCGATTGCATTTTTTCCGGAGGGCGGCTCGCTGGTTGAAGGATTAACCAGTATTGTGGCCTTTAAAACCAATGATGATGCTGGGAACGGGATTAAAGCTACAGGTAGTATAATTTCGTCAAAAGGCGATACCGTAACTACTTTTCAAAGTACCGATGCGGGCATGGGCATTTTTGCTTTTACGCCCAAAGCGGATGAGAAATATAAGGTTGAGGGCTTTTATGGCAAAGAAAAATTTTCGTCTGAAATGCCCTTAAGCCTTAAAAAAGGCCTCTCATTACATATTACTACCGATTCTTTAAATATCAAAGCAAGTATTAGTGCCAACGCGTTGATGTTTGGCGAGTTGAAGGATAAAAGCATTACGCTCGTAATTAAACATGCCAGCGATAATATTTATTCCGGATCGATCAAATTAACTAAAGCTACAGTATCGGTATCTATCCCAACAAAAGGTTTTCCTAATGGTATTGCAAGTATAACCTTGCTAGATGACCAGAACAGACCTCATTGTGAACGGCTTATTTTTATACAAGACGAAAATAAGGTCAATTTCTCGATAACCCCAAACAAAACAGCTTATAAACCAAGAGAGAAAGTGCTTATTAGGGTAAAAGCAACCAATTTTCTTGGTCAGCCAGCTAAAACGGCATTTTCCTTAGCTGCTGTTGATGGACTTATTCCGGATGATGGAAATGATATTGTTTCGTATCTGATGCTGCAATCGGAGGTTAAGGGAGATATTAAAAACGCTGCACAATATTTTGATGCTAAAAATCCATCTCGTTTAAAACAGCTCGACTTATTGTTGCTTACCCAGGGCTGGAGAGATTATATCTGGCGAAAACTGGCCGATTCGGCCATTAAAATAAGTTATTTGCCTGAGCCTGGCATCACAATTAAAGGATTGGTAAGAGAGAAACTGGCCGATAAGCCCATTCCGAATATGAACATTACCCTGTTTGGCACCAATTTTACAGGCAATAAAATCTTTACGACGAAAACCGATCAGAGCGGACGATATTTTCTGGATGGGCTCAGCTGGTATGGCAATCAAGCGGTGAAAATTTCATCAAAAGATGATAAAGGGAAAAAAGGTGGCTGGCTGCAGATTGATACGCTGATTAAACCTTTAAATTTAGCACCTTTAAAAACGATTTCATCTGGAATTTCGAACACCCTGAACGTAGAAATCGGTAAACGCATGGATTATAACCGTACTTACAAGTTTGGCGATTCGATCAGTTTAAACGATATTGAGATTAAAGCCGCTCAAAATAACAAGGTGGTGCTGTTTCAGGATGTACTTACCTCATTCGGGTATCCCGAGGAAGTTTTCAACATTACGGCAGCCGATTATTCTTACAAGGGATTGGAACATTTCCTGTTAACAAAAGCTAAAGGAAGTTATCCGGCAGAAGAAAACGATAGTTTGGGCAACGAAGGAGTCACTTTTCTCGCCAACGGAAAAAAAGTTAGGCCTGTTATTAAGGTAAATAACCGAGAGGAGCTCTTTACCGAACGCTTAGATTACTACAGCTTAACTATGGATCAGATTAACCAGGTTCGAATTCAGCATTTATTAAATAGTACTGGAAAAGATGTGTACCTGATTAGCCTAAATTTGAAAGATGAGGCCTTGCGTGGACCAAATTTAGACTTGCTAAACCTCAATTTAAATGGTTATTATGCTGCAAGGACTTTCTATTCACCAAATTATAGCAGTCCGGCAACACCAAATAAAGATTTACGAACCACTATTTTTTGGTCCCCAGCTGTAAAAACCAACGAAAACGGCGAAGCAACCATCACTTATTTCAACGGAGATAACAAAGCCGATATTTTGATCAAAGCAGATGGAATTACTGATAAAGGAGTGGCTGTAGCGGCCAAAACAGTCTATAAAGTTCAATAACCAATTAGATAAGCTATGAATCAACCCTATATTTTAATTAGAATTATAAGCCTTTATGATTAAAACCATTATAGCATCCTGCTTCATTATTAGCTTATTCTGTACTACTCAGCTTTTCGCTCAACGTGAAATGGAAACGCTCGGCAGAGGTGTTGTGGCCGTACACATGCCTGGCGATAGTGTTTTTGTCAGCTGGCGGGTTTTAGGTACCGATCCCGATGACATTGCTTTTAATCTCTACAGGAGAACAAACCATTCAGATCCTGTAAAACTGAATAAAACACCAATAACCGGAGCAACAATTTTTACGGATAAAAAGATAGATTTTACTGTTGAAAATCAATGGTTTGTAAAACCCATTATCAATGGGAAAGAAAACACAGAAAGTGCTGCTTTCACCTTGCATCAAAATACGGAGGCAAAACCTTATTTATCTATTCCCTTAAAAACACAGGCAGGTTATACCCCAAACGATGTTTCGGTCGGAGATTTAGATGGCGACGGGGAATATGAAATTGTTTTACACCAGGTGGGTATAGGAAAAGATAACTCGCAGGCGGGTATCACAACAGATCCCTTACTGGAGGCGTATAAATTAGATGGTACGTTTTTATGGCGCATTAATTTAGGAAAGAATATCCGTGAGGGCGCGCATTATACCCAATTTATGGTGTACGATTTAGATGGAGATGGCAGAGCAGAAGTTGCCTGTAAAACAGCTGATGGCACTATGGACGGAAAAGGGAAGTTTATAGGCGATACCACTAAAGATTGGCGGAACAAAAATGGATACATTTTAGCAGGGCCGGAGTTTTTAACTGTTTTTGATGGCTTAACCGGAGCAGAAATTACCACCGCGCAGTTTAATCCCCCACGTTCGCCAAATCTCGAACCCTCAACCGAAGAATTAAAAAAAATCTGGGGTGATGGATATGGAAACCGAATGGACCGTTTTTTGGCTGCAATAGCTTATCTCGATGGAAAACATCCCAGTTTAATTATGAGCAGGGGCTACTATACCCGAACTTTTATTACCGCTTGGGATTTTAAAGGTAAAAACCTGCACAAAAGGTGGGCTTTTGACAGTGGCGAACCCGGAAATAAGGGCTATAGCGGGCAGGGAAACCATAATTTAAGCATTACAGATGTAGATAATGACGGCAAAGATGAAATTATTTATGGTGCCATGACCATTGATGATAATGGAAAGGGCTTGTACACCACTGGTTTAGGGCACGGAGATGCATTACATGTTGGCGATCTGGATCCGGACCGACCAGGATTAGAGGTTTTTGATATTCAGGAAAAATTTTCTGATGCCGGAGCAAGCTTCAGGGATGCCAGAACCGGAGAAATATTATGGAAGAAAGCATCTGTAAAAGCCGGCGAAGATGGCGAAGGACCTGGTAGGGGACTAGCTTTAAATATCGATCCAAGGTATAGAGGTTCAGAATGCTGGGTTGCAGGTGCAGGCATAACCGGAATGTTCGATGCTAAGGGAAACAAAATTTCGTCGATTACCCCGAGTATTAACTTTGGTATTTTTTGGGATGGGGATTGCCAGAGTGAAATTCTAAATGCTACGGCTATCGATAAATGGGATTACGAAAATACCAAAACGGTTAGGTTGCTCAATGCAAGGATATATAACTGTTTATCAAACAATGGCACTAAATCAACCCCGGCTTTATCGGCTGATATTTTAGGTGATTGGCGCGAAGAAGTGATTTATCGCACCGCCGACGCCAGCGAATTGAGGATATTTACCACTACCATTCCAACAACGCACCGTTTTTATACCTTCATGCACGATCCGCAATACCGTTTGAGTATTGCATGGCAAAATGTGGGCTATAATCAGCCCCCACATACCAGTTTTTATATGGGCGACGATATGAATAAACCACCAAAGCCAAATATTAAACTAATTGAGTACCATAAACAGATTTTAACCAAACAAGAATGAAAAAATATAGCTTTATCCTGGCGGGAATGATCATCATCATTTCATCTTTCGCCTTTATTGCGCAGCATAAACCCGCTCTTCATACCATTGGCGATTCTACAGTCCGCAACTCAAACAAAGAAACCTGGGGCTGGGGAACACCGATTGCGTCCTTATTTGATACGACAAAAATTCATGTAGAGAATAATGCCATGGCCGGAAGAAGTACCCGCACCTTTTTATCGGAGGGCAGGTGGGACAAAGTTTTGGAAACATTAAAACCGGGTGATTTTGTTACCATGCAGTTCGGTCACAACGATGGAAGTGTTCCTGATACCACAAAAGCAGGAAGAAGAGGGGTGCTAAGAGGCACCGGTGAAGAAACCAAAGTACTAACCTGGCCCGATGGAAAAGTAGAAACCGTACATACTTACGGTTGGTATATCCGCAAATTTGTGCGCGAAACCAAAGCAAAAGGCGCTACACCGATTGTACTTTCGATGATCCCAAGGAATGTTTTTAAAGATGGTAAAGTAGTTCGAGCCAATAACGATTTTGGGAAATGGGCCGCTGATGTAGCCAAAGAAGAAAATGCCTATTTCATTGATCTGAATAAAATAACTGCCGATAAATATGATGCGCTCGGTCCGGATAAGGTAAAACTGTATTTCCCGGGCGACCATACCCACACAAATTTAGAAGGCGCAAAAGTTAACGCGGCCTCTGTTGTAGAAGGAATCAGGGAATTAAAAGACTGTAATTTGAAAAAGTACCTGCTTTAATAAAGGAGAAAGACTAAAGCTGAAAGACCAAAGGCAATGACCGAAAAATGCGTCATCTCGACTGTAGCATAGCGGAATGGAGAGATCTATCTAGATAGATTTAGCTTCGCTGAGCCTTCGGGTTCTCGACTTCGTTGCCCTCCGCTCGAAATGACGATTCCAAAATAATCTGTTTAATCAAACCGCTAACGGTAAATTTAATAAACTAAGCATGAAACCAATAACAACATATTTAAGCATTGTTCTCTTAGCAGCATTCATTATTTTTTCTTCCTGCATCATCTTAAAACAGCAGGCAAAACCCACTTTATTCCTCATTGGCGATTCGACCGTTAAAAATGGAAAAGGTAAAGGCGACGGCGCTTTATGGGGCTGGGGAAGTTTTATCGGAAATTTATTTAATTCCGAGAAAATCAATCTCGAAAACGATGCACTTGGCGGTACCAGCAGTCGTACTTTTCAAACCAATGGCTTGTGGGATGCTGTTTTGGCAAAAGTGAAAAAAGGAGATTTCGTGATGATGCAGTTTGGTCATAATGATAGCAGCCCATTAGACGATACTTCCCGTGCCCGTGGTACCATAAAAGGCATCGGAACGGAAAGTAAAGAAATTTATAACCCGATTAAGAAAAAGCAAGAAGTGGTTTATACTTATGGTTGGTACCTGCGCAAATTTATCAGCGATATTAAAGCTAAAGGCGCAACAGCGATTATATGTTCACCGATTCCGCGCAATCCGGTTAAAGATAATGTTATCGTTTTAGCCAACGATAGTTATGCAGGTTGGGCCGAAGAAGTCGCAAAGGCCGAAAAAGTCGATTTTATTCCATTAAACCAGATCATTAAAGATAAATATGCCACTTTAAGCGCAACTGAAGTGAAGACCTTTTTTACCGAGAAAGACCATACGCATACTAACGAAGCAGGAGCGAAGTTAAATGCAGCAGCTGTTGTAGAAGGCCTGAAGAAATTAAAAAACAATAAACTGAATAGCTACCTGAAATAACCATCGGGCAGGATACTACAGGATGCTTTACTGCCAATATTATATTATTTTAACCGCCTAACCAAATACCAGCGGTGATAAACCGTCTAATTTTATGCATATACAGGTTAACCGGGTTTTCAAAGTGCTGATCGGCATTGCTTTTATATTTTTAAGCATCACGCAGATACATGCCCAAAGCATTTCGCTAGCTGGCAAATGGCATTTCAAAATTGATGCTAAAGATGAAGGGGTTAAAGGAAAATGGTACTCAACCGTTCTTCCCGAATCCGTTAATCTGCCAGGCTCAATGGCCGAAAACTTAAAGGGCGATGACATTACCCTTAAAACAAAATGGACTGGAAGTATTTACGATAGCTCGTACTTTTTTCATCCCCGTTTGGAAAAATACCGTAAACCAGGTAACCTGAAAATACCTTTCTGGTTAACTCCTGCCAAACATTATACAGGCGCAGCATGGTATCAAAAAGATATCGAAATTCCTGCCAATTGGAAGGGTAAAAGACTGGTGTTATCTTTAGAATATCCTCATTCAGAAACAAAGGTTTGGATAGATGATATCGAAATTGGAACACAGTATACCTTTGTAGTTGCGCAAAATTTCGAACTCCCGGCAAATTTAAAAGCAGGAAAACATACGATAACGCTCTTAATAGACAATCGCATCAAGACCATAAATGTTGGGCAGGATTCACATAGTTTAACCGACCATACACAGGGAAACTGGAATGGTGTAGTAGGTAAAATGGAACTGGTGGCCGGCTCTCCCGTGTATTTTGAAGATATTCAGGTTTACCCCGATTTAAAGAACAAATCGGCCAAGGTTAAAATCCAGCTTAAAGCCAATGCTAAGCAATCCTCCACCGGAAAAATTACGCTTACTGCTACAACTTTCAATACCAAAAATGCACTTCAGGTTAAGCCTGTAACCGCAGTTTATCAAATTACAAATGGTGACGGTGCTTTGGAAATCAATTTGCCAATGGGCGATAAAATAGCCACCTGGGATGAGTTCGATCCGGCATTGTACCGTTTAACAGCTACTTTACTATTGAAAGATGGTAAAAAAGACGAGAAAAAGCTACAATTCGGTATGCGTGAGTTTAAAGCCGTAGGCAGAACTTTTGAAATTAACGGCCGGCCGGTTTTTTTACGCGGAACTGTTAATAATTGCGAATTTCCGTTAACCGGTTATCCATCAATGGATGTTGCCGCATGGGTACGCATTTTTAAAATTTCAAAGGCTCACGGGTTAAACCACATGCGTTTTCATTCGTTTTGCCCCCCAGAAGCAGCTTTTATTGCTGCCGATCAGGTCGGTTTTTACCTTCAGCCAGAAGGACCAAGCTGGGCCAATCACGGTACATCTATCGGAGATGGAAAACCAATCGACCAGTTTATCTACGACGAAACCAATCGCATGGCTAAAAGCTATGGCAATTATGCATCCTTTTGCATGATGGCCTATGGCAACGAACCACGGGGAAAGCAAGTGGAGTACCTTACTAAATTCAATAATTATTGGAAAGCTAAAGATTCTAGAAGATTGTACACTGGGGCATCGGTTGGTGGCAGCTGGCCAGTTATTCAAAACAATGAATATATGGTGCGTGCAGGTGCCAGGGGTTTAGACTGGGGTAGAAAACCAGAAAGTATTTCTACCTATGCCAAACAGATCGAACAGTTTAACGTGCCTTTTGTAGCACATGAAATGGGACAGTATTGTGCTTTCCCTAATTTCGTTGAAATAAAAAAATATACTGGTGTTTATCGTGCGAAAAACTTCGAAATGTTTCAGGAAGATCTTAAAGACCACGATATGGCCGATCAAGGGCATGACTTTTTAATGGCTTCGGGTAAATTACAGGCCCTTTGTTATAAAAATGAAATCGAAAAAGCATTGAGAACGCCGAATTACAATGGTTACCAGTTATTGTCGCTAAATGATTACCCAGGACAGGGAACAGCACTTGTTGGCATTTTAGATGCGTTTTGGGATGAAAAGGGTTATATCACAGCTAAAGAATTCAAGAGTTTTTCTAACAGTACAGTGCCTTTGCTAAAAGTTTCAAAATTTGTTTTTACCAATAACGAAACCTTAGCAGCTGCAGTAGAAGTGGCACATTTTGGAAAGGCACCAATTGAAAATGCAAAACTCTCTTGGACACTCAAAGATGACAGTGGCACAAATGTGGCAAAAGGCAGTTTCAGTCCTAAAACCTTAGCAGTTACCAATTGTATTACCATCGGAGAAATTAAATTTCCGTTAAATAATATTACAAAAGCAACAAAACTAAAACTGGAGATTACCATTGATGGAACTGAATTTGCCAACGACTGGAGTTTCTGGGTTTACCCTGTGCAATTGCCACAGGTTAAAAGCAATGTATATTACTGTACCAGTTTAGATGACAAAGCCCAATCTGTTTTGGCCGAGGGAGGCAATGTCTTTCTCAATGCAGCAGGCAAAGTAGTGAAAGGAAAAGAAGTGGTGCAAACTTTCCTACCTGTTTTTTGGAATACCTCGTGGTTCAAAATGCGCCCGCCACACACTTTAGGTATTTTATGTGATCCAAAACACGCCGCTTTTAATAATTTTCCGACCGATTTTCACAGCGATATGCAGTGGTGGGAAATCGTAAACAAATCGCAGGTGATGAACCTTGAAGATTTCCCTTCGGGATTTAAACCAATTATTCAACCAATTGATACCTGGTTTTTGAACCGCCGTTTGGCACTGGTTTTCGAAGCAAAAGTAGGTAAGGGGAAATTGGTGGTTTCGAGTGCCAATCTATCACCTGATTTAAAAGATGCACCTGCCGCGCAGCAACTTTATTTCAGTTTACAGCAATATATGATGTCTGCCGGGTTTAATCCAAAATATGAAGTGGCTTTTAATACCGTGAAAGATATCTTCGAAAGCCCGTCGAAAATTCAGTTCGATACCTTTACAAAAGATAGTCCGGATGAGTTAAAAGTAAAACCAAAAACCAATTAAGATAAGCGAAATATCACCATGAAGAAATTTATATTCAGCGCTGCAATAATATTCAGTATATCTATCCAGCTACTTTTGGCACAGAAAATACCTAATAAAAAAGAGGTTTTAAAGGCATTAAAAGCAACAAATGCTTATTTTATGAATAAGTGGCCTGATGCCGGGAAATCTATTATAACCAACAGGGAGCGGCCAAGCAATATCTGGACAAGAGCCGTGTATTACGAAGGATTGATGAATCTTTATAAAATCCATCCTGAGAAAGAATATTACGATTATGCCGTTCAATGGGGTGAAAAACACAATTGGGGTTTAAGAAATGGCATCACAACAAAAAATGCTGATGATCAGGCCTGTGGGCAGACCTATATCGATCTTTATCTGATTGATAAACAACCAGAACGCATTAAAGACATTAAAGCTTCTATTGATCTGGTAATCAAATCAGGCAAGGTAAACGATTGGACATGGATTGATGCCATCCAAATGGGGATGCCGGTTTTTGCCAGACTGGGTAAATTATATAGCGATACCACTTACTACAATTACATGTACAAAATGTATATGCATTCCAAAAATACTGAAGGTGGTGGTTTGTACAATGCTAAAGATGGCCTTTGGTGGCGCGATAAAGATTTTGTACCCCCTTATAAAGAACCAAATGGCGAGGATTGTTATTGGTCTAGAGGAAACGGATGGGTAGTTGCTGCGCTGGTACGCGTATTAGAAATTATCCCTGAAAATGAAGCTCACCGCAATGAATATTTAAAAACCTATAACGAAATGATTAAAGCTTTGGTGCCGATTCAACGTGCTGACGGTTTCTGGAATGTAAGCTTACACGATGCGACACATTTTGGCGGTAAAGAAACTTCAGGTACTGCTTTGTTTGTATATGGTATGGCCTGGGGTGTAAATCAGGGTATTTTAGATAAAGCTACTTATCTGCCTGTCATCACCAAAGCATGGAACGCCATGACGAAAGATGCTGTTCAAAAAAATGGTTTTATCGGTTTTATGCAAGGGACAGGTAAGGAACCAAAAGATGGACAGCCCGTAAGTTATACTAGTGTACCTGATTTTGAAGATTATGGTTTGGGTTGTTTCTTATTGGCCGGAACTGAGGTTTACAAGCTTAAAAAATAATTAAGATGAATTTCAGAAATCTAGCTGGCTTATCGGTATTGATGTTATTATTATTCTTTCTGCCTAAACAAAATATGGCGCAAAGGATAGGCATTGCCGTTTCTGAAATTAATAGTATTTCATCTTTCCCCATTGTGGATAGAGGAAAAGCAGCCTCTATTTATATCGATGAAAAAGATGCAGAAGTTGTTGGTATCGCTGCCGAAGCGTTTAAAGACGATATTCACTTATTAACCGGAACAATGACTTCGGTTTTGAGAAATAATCCTGTTTTAAGTGCTTACCCCATCATTATTGGTACCATGGGGCATTCGCTTTACATAGATCAATTGGTTAAAACTGGAAAAGTAAACAGAGCCGCTTTATACGGCAAATGGGAAACCTTTTCTATTTCAGTGATTGAAAATCCTTTAAAAGGAGTAAAAAAAGCTTTGGTGATTGCCGGTAGCGATAGGCGGGGAACGGCTTTTGGTGTTTTTCAACTGTCGAGGATGCTTGGTGTATCTCCACTGAGCTGGTGGGCCGATGTGAAACCTGCAACAAAAAAATCGTTATACGTAAAAGCTGGTCGGCCTTTGGTAGAATCGCCTTCAGTTAAATACCGTGGTATTTTTATCAATGATGAAGATTGGGGAATCCAGCCCTGGGCAGCTAAAATGATGGATACCGATGTGAAAGATATCGGCCCAAAAACTTATACTAAAATATTCGAACTGCTACTCAGGCTAAAAGCTAACTACATCTGGCCAGGTATGCATCCTTCAACCAAAGCGTTTTATTATTATGCCAATAATCCCATAATGGCCGATAAATATGCCATTGTTTTAGGTTCGAGTCATTGTGAGCCGATGCTGAGGAACAATGTTTTCGAATGGGCTGAGAATTTCGAGCACGAATATGGTAAAAAACCAGGCGAATGGCGCTACGATCTGAATAAAAATGAAATTGAAAACTATTGGACCGACCGTGTAAAACAGGCAAAAAATTACGAATCGGTTTATACTGTGGGGATGCGCGGTATCCACGATGGCAGCATGCCAGGCCCGAAAGATAAAAATGAAAAAGTGAAATTGTTGGGTGAGGTAATTGCCGATCAACGAACTATTCTCGGTAAGAATATTACTAAACCGGTAAGTTCCATTCCGCAGATTTTTTGCCCTTACAAAGAGGTGCTTTCCTTATACCAGGCCGGATTAAAACTGCCTGATGATGTAACGATTGTTTGGGCTGATGATAACCATGGTTATATCCGTCAGCTTTCGAACCCTGAAGAGCAAAAACGCTCGGGTGGAAGCGGGGTGTATTACCATATTTCTTACTGGGGTGCGCCACAAGATTACCTCTGGCTTTCGTCTATTTCTCCATCGTTGATTTCTTATGAGTTAAGCAAAGCTTACCAGTATAAAGCCGACCGACTTTGGGTTGTAAATGTAGGCGATATTAAACCTGCAGAAATGGAAATGCAGTTTGCCATGGATTTGGCCTGGAATGTAAACCAGTGGAAACCCGAAAACGCAGATCAATATGCTGAAAGCTGGGCTGCAGAGACTTTCGGAGCTGAATTTGCAAAACCCATTGCCGAAATAAAAGCTGTTTATTACCGCTTGGCGCATGCTGCTAAGCCAGAGCATATGGCCAGTGTTAATTTTACCGATGCCCAGGCCGAAGAACGTTTGGCTGCATATCAAAAGATTTATGGTCAGGCCAAAAGTTTAAATAATCAGATGCCAGCACGCTTAAAAGATGCTTATTTTGAATTAATTTTATACCCGGTTGAAGGCGCCATGCTGATGAACCAGAAGATTTTATACGCAAAGAAAAGTCTGGTTTTAGCGGCAAACGGCGATCAATCGGCCTTAACTTATTCGAAAAAATCAAAAGCTGCTTTTGAGCAGATTCAGTTGATTACCAAAAAATACAATGAAGAAATTGCTGGTGGCAAATGGAACGGAATGATGAGCTGGAAGCCACGCGATTTAGCCGTTTTTAAAATGCCAAAAGTGGCCGATTCTGTAGCTGCGAAATCATCAGACATTAGCGCGAAATCTGAAAATAAGATTATTGTAGGTGCGGCTAAATATGCCGAGAAATCAGTGCCGAAGGGACTATCTTTACAAACCCTAAAAGGACTTGGTTTAGGTGGTGATGGTATTTCTCTTTATCCTTTTACTTTTAAGCCATTCGGGGAAACAGCGCTTCAAAATGCCGCCTTTACTATTTACGAAGTTGATTTCAAAACACAAGGCGAACACCAGATCGAAGTGAAATGTTTACCTACCCAGGGCGTTAATAATGGGATTAAAGTGCGTTATGCTGTTTCTGTAAATAACGACAAGCCGCAGGTGATTAATATTTCTCCGGCTTCAGAAAATAATATCTGGAAACAGAATGTATTACAGGGTTACGCTTCAGGCATAACCAAACACCAGATTAATAAAACAGGTAAATCGACTGTGAAAATTTATATGCTCGATCCGGGCTTGGTAATTAACCAGTTGGAAATACAATAAATATGATGAAGAAACTTTTAGCTTTTGCCCTATCCTTAATTTTTATGCTTGCCATCGCCAGGGCGCAAAGCATTGGCGATTATAAATCTGGTTTTAAAAAAACGGGTAATACCATTTCATTTTTAACCACAAAGGGAGAAGTGAAATTGGAGTTCTGTACACCAGAAATCTTCAGGATCAGAACCAGTTGGAACGGAAAATTCGAAGCCAACGAAAACCTGATGGTGATTCATTACAACTGGGCTAATGTAGTAGTTAAAGTTTCGGATAAAAAGGATCATTTCTTGCTTGCTACCTCAAAATTGGTGGTTAAATTATACAAAGCCCCTTTCAGGATTGATGTTTTTGACGCCAAGGGTAAATTGCTGAGCAGCGAAGTGAACGGATCTGTAAATAAAGAAAATACGCAGGTTGGGGTAAGCAAAAAACTGCAGGCCGACGAGCATTTCTTTGGTTTTGGCGAGCGCATGGATTTTATGGATCGCCGCTTTAAAAAAGTAACCTTAAATGTTGGGCGTGGTAAAGGTTTGCCGCATGCCATTGGCGCTTACAATATATTGGAAGCCAATTATTGTCCGGTTCCGTTTTTTATGAGTACAAAAGGCTATGGTATTTTCTTGCATAATTCTTTTGCTACCGAATGGGACATGGGCGCTTCTAAAAAAGATCAGTACAGTTTTAAAGCAGCTGATGGTGAATTGGATTATTATTTCATATATGGGCCAACTTTCCCTGCTATTTTAGATCATTATACAAATATTACTGGCAAATCGCCCATGTTGCCGCAGTTTGCCTTGGGCTTACATGCCGGTACATATAGTGGAGGTACATGGGGTTATGAGGCAAAAAGTTCCGATCATTATGTGGTTGAGCTTGCAAAGAAATACAGGTCGTTAGGTATCCCGGTTGATCTGCTTTGGTTAGATTCTACCTGGCGCTTATTCGGCGAAAATGGAGGTAAAGGTGCAACTTCTTTCGAATGGAGAGAAACCTTTAAAGATCCAAAATTGATGTTCGATAGCATTTACGCCTTGAATTATAAAATGGTTGGATTGCACCTGCGTCCACGGTTTGATAATGCCAAAAAATTAAACCTGTTAGATCAGGCCAGGGCGCAGGGCTATACTTATCCCGAAAACGGTAAACCCGGCGAATTTGTAAACTTTTTTGATGAAAAGGCAACGCAATGGTGGTGGGATAACGGCGTAATGCGCGTAGCAAAATTAGGTGCTAAATTTCTGAAAACGGATGAAGGTAGTGCGTTTGGATCTTTAGCCAACGAAAGTGAGAAGGTTGGCCCAACAGGGAAAGATGCAGAACGTTTGCACAATCTTTTTCCAATAGCTTATGCCAAAGCACCGTTTTTGGAGTTCGAAAAGTTTAATGGTTTTAGGGGATTAAATCAAACCAGAGAGGGTTATTCGGGCATTCAACGTTATCCGTATATTTTTGCAGGCGATTGGCCAAGCGAATGGCAATACTTTGCTCCGGTAATTAAGGCAGGACTAAATGTTGGTCTTTCGGGTGTAGGTTCCTGGGCACATTGTATGGGCGGTTTCGAGCATCAGGCCGATCCGGAGCTGTATATCCGTTGGGTCCAGTTTGGGATGTTCAGCCCGATTGCACTCGTTTTTGGAATGGATCACCCCGGTTATAAAGAACCCTGGAAATATGGTGAAGATGCTTTGCGTAATTTCAAAAAATACGATCTCTTGCGTTACCGTTTATTCCCTTATATGTATACTAGTATGCATCAGCAATACGAAACAGGTTTGCCAATGATGAGGGCCTTAGTGCTCAACCATCAGGATGACGAAAATGTGTACGAAATTGGTGATCAGTATATGTTTGGAGATAACTTAATGGTTGCTCCGGTAACCACCAAAGGTGCCATTACCCGTTCGGTTTATCTACCAGAAGGTACCTGGTTTAACTATTGGACAAATGAAAAATACGAAGGTAAAAGTTATCGCCATGTGGTAGCACCTTTGGATACCATTCCTTTATTTGTTAAGGCAGGAAGTATTATTCCGATGCAGCCAGAAATGGCCTACAGTGGTGAAAAACCTGTTGATGTGATTACGCTTGACGTTTTTCCTTATGGAACTTCTAAATGTGATATGTACGAAGACGATAATTTAAGTGCTGCCTACAAAACAGGAAACTTTGCGTTAACCAAGATCACTTCCTCATTAACAGCGTCGACTTTAACGCTGAAAGTAGCTAAACCAGCAGGTAGTTTTCAGTCTGCTAAGCATAAATATCTGGCTAAAATACATTGGACAGGAAAAGCTGATCCTACAACAGTTTCGGAGAATGGGCAAAAACTAAAAGTTTTAAAAACACCAGATCGTTTAGATAAAACTGAGGGCTGGTTTTATGATACCAAGAATAAAATATTATGGATTAAATCGGCCGGAGATAACAGTGCAGATTTGAGTTTTGTAGTGAATTAATAGTGGGGTAGTTCCTCGGTCTGTGTCCTCACAGACCGAAACTGAACGATTTCAGTTTGAGTATAAAATAAATAATATTAGCGGTTCGTGCGGACACAAACCACGGCGAGGGAAGGACAATCTTTTTTTAATTATTTAACGTAAGGGTCTTCGACTACGCTCAGACTGACAAACATTTTGTTGAGATAATAGAGTATTAATGAGTACATATAAGTTTTAACCCGATTAAATAATAAAATTGATCACATGAAAATTGCATTTAAGATGAAACTTAAACCCGGTTTTGAAACAGAATACAAAAAGCGTCATGATGAGATCTGGCCAGAACTATCCACTTTGTTAAAGGAAAATGGGATCAGCGATTATTCTATCTTTTTAGATGAAGAAACAAACACACTTTTCGCTGTGCAACAACAAAACGGAAGCTCCTCACAAGATTTGGGCAGCACCCAGATTGTGCAAAAATGGTGGGCATACATGGCCGATATTATGGAAACCAATGCCGATAATTCCCCAAAAACATTCCCTTTAGAAATGGTATTCCATTTAGATTAAACTTATGCAATTACAAAGATTCTGTTCTGTTCTGCTGTTAAGCACATTAGCTTTTAGTTTGGCTAAAGCACAAAAGCCTGTTAAAAATACAGGCAATTGGCCTGTTATCGAAAAGCAGATGAAACCCTGGACCCGCTGGTGGTGGATGGGAAATGCTGTAGACGAACAGAACTTGAACCTGGTTTTAAAAAAATACGCAGATGCTGGTCTTGGCGGTGTAGAAATTACGCCAATTTATGGTGCTAAGGGCTTTGAAAAGCAATATTTACAGTTTTTATCGCCAGAGTGGATGAATATACTACACTACACGATAAATAAAGCCAATACTTTAGGCTTGGGTGTAGATATGAACACTGGCACAGGATGGCCATTTGGCGGTCCGCAGATTAAACCAGAGCATGCAGCAACCAAACTGATTACCCAGCAATACACGCTCAAAGGTGGCGAGAAGTTGACTGAAGCCGTTAAGGTTAAAGAAGCCAAACAGGATTTCGCGCAGTTACAGGCTTTAACCGCATATGGTAATAATGGTGAGGTGCTCAACCTGCTTTCTAAAGTTCAGACTGATGGATTTTTAAATTGGTCGCCTGGAAGCGGCAGCTGGGATATTTATGCTGCTTTTGCAGGTAAAACCAGACAAATGGTTAAACGTGCAGCACCTGGCGGCGAAGGTTTTACTTTGGATCACCTCGATAAAAATGCAGTAGATGTTTATCTTAAAAGATTTTCGGACGCTTTTGGAGGTAAACCCCAAGGTGTTCGCTCGTTTTTTAATGATAGTTATGAAGTTTATGGCGCAACATGGACGCCAACTTTTTTTCAGGAATTTAAGAAAAACAGGGGCTATGATCTGGCCACTCATATTAAAGAATTAACTGGTAAAGATTCTACGAATGCAAATATTGCCCGTTTAAAATCTGATTACCGCGAAACCATGGATGAACTTTTGCTCCATAATTTTACGCAAAACTGGAGTAGTTGGGCACATCAGCTTAAATCGGTGACCAAAAACCAGTCGCATGGTTCGCCAGGCAATCTGCTCGATCTTTATGGAGCGGTTGATATTCCTGAAACGGAAACCTTTGGTTCGAGTTATTTCCCTATTCCAGGCCTTAGGCGCGATGCAGGAGATATCCGTAATGTAGATCCCGATCCGATAATGAGCAAATTTGCATCATCTGCAGCACATACAGGCGGCAAAAAACTGGTGTCTTCCGAAACGTTTACCTGGCTAACCGAGCATTTTAAAACATCATTTTCGCAATGTAAACCAGAAGCAGAACAGTTGTTTCTGGCAGGCATAAACCATATCTTTTATCACGGAACCACCAATTCGCCAGCAAATGTTTCCTGGCCGGGATGGCTGTTTTATGCCTCGGTAGAAATGAATCCGAACAACAGTTTATGGCCGCAGGCTCAGGGATTGAATAATTACATCGCCCGTTGTCAATCTATTCTTCAATCAGGAAAGTCAGACAACGAACTTTTAATCTACTGGCCAATATATGATGTATGGAACAAGGCTAAAGGTTTAGATATGGCCTTAAAAGTACATGATGTTGACGAGTGGTTACATCCAACGGCTTTTTATAAATTATCGAAAGCGCTTTCCAAATCGGGTTACTCTTTTGATTTTGCATCCGATCGACTGTTAAAACAATCAACGGTTAACAAGGCATTGATTAGTACTAACACGACTGCTTCGCCGTACAAGGTGTTGATTGTTCCGCAATGCGAAATGATGCGCCCGGAAACGCTGGATCAAATGATTAAATTGGCCGGTAACGGAGCGAAAGTCATTTTTCAGGCATTACCTAAAGATGTTCCGGGTTTAAACAACCTGGAAACCCGCAGGGCACAGCTAAAGGCCACCTTGGCTAAATTGATTTTTACGGATGGCGCAGAGGGTATTAAACAGGTTAAAGTTGGCGCTGGAATAATTTTATTGGCTAACGATGTGCAAAAAGCATTAAGCGCAATCGCCATTAACAGAGAAACTTTAACCGATAGCGGACTACAGTTTATCAGGAGAAAAACAACAACTGGCAGATATTATTATCTGGTAAACCACACGGCTAAAGATATTGATACCGAACTTTCTTTAAACGAAAGGGGGCAGGTTTTAATCATGGATCCGCAAAGCTCGAATGTGGGGTTGGCGGCAGTACGCGATAAAAAAGTTCGTGTACAACTTAAATCTGGAGAGGGTTTGTTTTTAAAGGTTGATCAGAATGGAACAAGCAACTCGCCTTGGGTTTATTTAAACAAAGCTGCGCATTCGATCAATCTTAACCAACCATGGAATTTACATTTTACCGAAGGTGGGCCGGAGCTTCCTGCAGATCAGCAGTTAGCTAAACTGGTAAGCTGGACTACTTTAAACGACCCTAAATTACAGACCTTTTCTGGTACAGGTGTTTATACTTCAAGCTTTACGCTGAGTTCAAAAACGGCTAAAGAGTATGTTTTAAATCTGAATGAGGTAGATGAGAGTGCGCGTGTATGGATCAACGGGCAGGAGGTTGGGATTTTATGGAGTATCCCTTTTCAGGCCCGTGTTGGCAAATATTTAAAAGCAGGGCATAATACCATCAAAATAGAAGTGGTTAATTTGATGGCGAACCGCATCCGTGATATGGATATCAAAAAAGTCCAATGGCGGAATTACCATGAAATCAATTTCGTAAATATTAACTATAAGGATTTTGATGCATCAAACTGGAACGTAATGCCTTCAGGCTTAATCGGCCCGGTAAGCATTACAGCTTTTAATTAATCGTATACCGTCTTTCCTGCGCAGTCGGAAATCTTGCTTTGTACAAATCAATATGCATTTTATCATGAAAAAACTCATTATACTCGCTTTGTTTACGGCCATTGGTACAAATGCCATGGCTCAAAATTATATCATCACAAAATTTGGCGTTGGATCAGATAGCACCAAATTAAACACGAAAGTTATTCAGGCCGTAATAGACAAGGCTTATCAAAAAGGAGGAGGAACGATCGTAATCCCTAAAGGTGTTTATCTTAGCGGAGCACTCTTTTTTAAACCTAAAACGAAACTGCTGCTGCAAGAAGGTGCTGTGCTTAAAGGATCTGATAACATAAAAGATTACCCTTTTATCCCATCGCGTATGGAAGGGAGGAGCCTTAAATACTTTGCTGCATTAATTAATGCGACAAAAGTAGATGGTTTTAGTATTTCAGGCCCAGGTACCATTGATGGAAATGGACTTAAATTCTGGAAAACATTTTGGGCACACCGCGATTCGCTTAAGAAATTAGGAAGGGAATCTACAAACCTGGAGGTGAGCCGTCCGCGGTTACTTTTTATCTGGGGATGTAATAATGTGAATATTAAAGGGGTAAAATTGCGTAATTCTGGATTCTGGACAACCCATTTATACCAATCTAATGATGTATTAATTGAGAATTGCGATATCCGTTCGCCATTTAGGCCCGTAAAAGCACCAAGCACTGATGGTATAGACATTGATTTTTGTAAAAAAGTAACGATCAGGAATTGTTATATCTCGGTAAATGACGATGCCATTTGCATTAAAGGCGGTAAAGGCCCTGATGCACAGAAACGCCCAGAAAATGGTATTGTTGAGGATATTTTAATAGAAAATTGTACCATTGGCGAAGCACATGCTACTTTAACCATGGGAAGCGAGTGTATTCATGCACGCAATATTACCATGCGAAATTGTAAGGTAGAAAATAACTGCCCGATTTTAAAAATGAAAATGCGTGGAGATACTTTTCAGCTTTACGAAAATATTACGGTAGAAAACATTACAGGAAAATGCGGCGCTATTATCGACTTAAATCCCTGGAAACAGTTTTTCGATTTGGCAGGCAGCACTGCAAAACCATTTGGCACAATCAGAAACATCAAGATCTCAAACATTAAAGTAGAAGCAACAAAATTTGGCGAAATGGATGGAAACCCTGAAGATAAGGTATCGGGTTTTCTTTTTAAAGATTTGGGAGTAACTACAAAAACACCTTTTTTGAAAAACAGCTACCAGGATGTTAAAATTGAGAACGTAATGGTAAACGGAGCACCATTGATCGTTAAACCTTAGTGCTGAAGATAACTAATAATTTCAGTCAGCGGGCAACGGTAAATTGTGTAGTACAAGCATTGTGCTCCCCTAAAAATATTTTAGTATTAGGAAATAAGCGGCTTGTGGTTCTTGGCGGTTTTCAGTCCCGCTTTCATTTCAAGTCCTCGCTACGCTTTGGGCTTTACATTACAATCGGGTTTAGGAACAAGGGGTTGTGCACCCTGCAACTTTACAAATGAAATGCTGTTGTAGCCGCTAAGCCGCTGTTGGAGCAATACCCTGCAGCAACGAGGCACGAGGAAGCGAAGCGTATAAGCGGAAAACGGGAAGAAATTTAGCATTTACTATAGGCCTTGCGCTCTAAATGTGAAAGTATTTAGTGTCAACTTTAACCTCGGTCTGTGTCCTCACAGAACGAAAAAATAATATTTAGGTGATCTGTGGAGACACAGACCACGGCAACTTTCATTGCTCGCGCTCGTTTCCAAACGAGTGCGTAAATAACATTACGATTATATCGTTGTAAACGATTGTTTATTTAACGCTTGTTAGAAACGAGCGTTGGCTGAGATTGTGAGTAACCTTCATCCTGGGGCTGTGTCCTCACAGAACGGAAAAAAGAATATTTAGGTGATCTGTGGAGACGCAAACCACGGCAACTTTCATTGCTCGCGCTCGTTTCCAAACGAGTGCGTAAATAACATTACGATTATATCGTTATAAACGATTGTTTATTTAACGCTTGTTAGAAACGAGCGTTGGCTGAGATTGTGAGTAACCTTCATCCTGGGTCTGTGTCCTCACAGAACGGAAAAAAGAATATTTAGGTGATCTGTGGAGACACAGACCACGGAATTGGAGAAAAATACCTTCCTTATTTCCGTGCTTTCCGTGGCAAAAAAGCAAAATGCTACCAATCCAGCTTCAACAAAGCAACACCCTGCCTGGCTAGTTCAATTTCAAAAGCACCAGCTGCGGTATCAAATTTTCTGGGTTTACCAATCATTTTTAGCTGGCCTGCTTTTTCTAATGCTGCAATCTGTTTCGCATCTGGATTTTGAGGTGAACCCATTTTTTTCCATTCCGAATAAGCGTTGCTGTTTTCGGTATCAATGCGATATGCTGTAATAGTTACCATTTTTGCAGGCAATTTATTCAACAAGATGGATACAACATCTTTAGAATCCGTTTTATCCTCATCATGGTAATTCCAAAACATAACAGCAGCAGTTTTCTCTGCTTTGGTGGCCAAAACACCTATGTCTGTTTGTAGTTTTCTGATGCTCGAATCTAAAATAGAGTTTAAATTGTACATGCGGTTACTTATGGCTTCAACACGGTTCCCTTTCATCTGGCCAAACATTCTGAATACATTTAAAACAGGTTTATCCACGCCGTTGGTAGCTAAATCGCGAAAACCCGCAAACCAAGGCTGGTTTTCAAATTCGAACGACCAGGTAACAGCGCCCAATAAGTTGATTTTATATTTATCTGTAAGTTCGTAAAGCCGGGCAAAAGAGGCTGCTGTATAACTCGAATACATGGTGCCGTTTCGGTAGGCATTTTCAGGATTGGTACTCATGCCACAAGCGGCACAGCCTTCAGGATCGGATTCGCCAATAATTACTGGTATGTTTTTTAGCTGAGGGTATTTACTGATAATTTTATAGTTGCCATCAATATTGCGGAGCTGAGCCCTTACATTCATCACAACGGTTCCATTAACCACCCTTGGTGAACCTTTAGCATGAAAAAGTACGGCATCTAAAGGCGATCCAATTTTGCCGGTTACATAATTGGTATCGTTTAAGCAGTGTTTAATAAAGGCATCTAAATACTTGGTGCCACCACCTGTTACATTAGCGCCACCAATTTTTGCTGTGGGTAAAGCCCTTTTAAGTCCATCGGCAGCATAATCGTAAAGTTTAAAGAATTCGGCCTGTGTGCCTTTCCAATAAGCGCCATCTGGCTCGTTCCACACTTCCCAGTACCAGCTTTCTACCTCTGCTTTGCCATAACGTGCTACACTATGTTTCACCCATTCGTAAACCAAATTGCCCCATTTTTTATAATCTTTAGGTGGGTAGGCCCAGCCGGTTAAAATTTCATCATACCGGGCGCCAGGTTTCCATTTGTGTTGATAGGGTTGAGGTTTGGTTGAAAGCGCCTCGGGCATAAAGCCAATTTGAGCCAAAGGTTTCATACCTCTTTTTACGTAGGTATCGAAAATCTGATCAACAATTTTCCAGTCGTAAACCGGATTGCCTTTGGCATCTTCTGTATAGGCATTCGTCGATCCCCATTTTAAAGCTGGTGTACCATCTCCGGAGGTAAGTAAATTGTGCGCACGTACATATACTGGAACGGGACTTAATTTTGAAATCTCGGTCAATAACTTCTGGCCATCTTTCATATAGGTGTAATTTGGCTCATCGTAGCCAAACCAGGCCCAAATGGGTTTCATGGGCGCTATATTCTTGTCGAAATTAACCTCAATATTGGCTTTAGACTGTGCATTTGCCGTATGGATGAAAGCGGTTAAGCTAAAGAGTAGGAGGTAAGCTTTTTTAAATGTTTTCATATCATGTTATTTAATGTCAGTCTGAGGGCTAATTTGTCTCCTCGAAGTGTCGTCATTTCGACCGCAGAGGAGAACCCGAAGGCTCTGCAAAGCAAAATCTTTTAAATTTCATTTCAATAACTTGGTTCAAAAATCTCAAAATCTGTTCGTAGCGTTCAGTAGGGCTCTACGGACTATTAATGGAAAAGAGTCTCCGACTCGTTCTTGTCAGTTGAGTTTGAAACTCAATTTTATAATTAAATCCGTAGAGACGCTGCGCTTAACTCTACGGACAGTTCATGTTATTTAATGTCAGTCTGAGGGCTAATTTGTCTCCCTGAAGTGTCGTCATTTCGACCGCAGTGTCCAAAGGAACTCCTTCGGAGGAGAACCCAAAGGCTCTGCGAAGCAAAATCTTTTAAATTTCATTTCAATAACCTGGTTCAAAGATCTCAAAATCTGTTCGTAGCGTTCAGTAGGGCTCTACGGACTATCAATGGAAAAGAGTCTCCGACTCGTTCTTGTCAGTTGAATTTGAAACTCAATCTTATAATTAACTCCGTAGAGACGCTGCGCTTAACGCTACAGACAGTTCATCGGTTAAGGCTGCTCGTAAATTTCTGCTTCAATAATACTTAAACCACCTTTTAGTTTGGTTTCTGCACGGTCAACACCATCATCGAGTTTTTTACCATTTACCTCTACGCCAATATATGAGTTTTCTTTTTCTTTACCTGAACTCACCAATTGTATAGTCACTGTTTTTCCTTTTGTTGCTTTGCAATTTGCTGTAAAATAACCCAAACTTGGTTTGCTATTGCCTTCAAAAACCACCTTTCCATCAACCAGGATCCTTAATGGATAAATTTTAGTCCTGAAACCATTCAATTTTAAAGACACTGCTGATACTGTACTTTCTTTCGCTAAAGTATATTTAATCCATGCAGTAGCGATTTTTCCATCGTTTACCCAATCGCTCAATTCGTTATCATCAAAACTTAAATTAGCTTTATCGTTATTGGCACCAGCTTCGGCTGACACAATTTTGATCGATTTCCGCGAAACAGTGTATGATGGATCAACTGGTGTTGCCCCTTTGGTTAAGTTTGGTTTTAAGCCATCGCTTGGCAATTGGCCAGATAATCCATTCTCAGTTTTAACTGCTAAAGTTTCAAAAGAAAGGCTGGCAGATTCTAAGCCTTCAGCTTTTGCTGTTAAATTAATTTTTCCAGCAGTGCTTGTTGATCTGATGAGCACTCTGTTTATTCCATTTTCAACTGGCAGGTCTTTAGCTAAAATATAGTTATCGGGTCCCTGGGCCAAACCTCCACGCCATTCGGCTGGTCCATCTAAACTAAATTTGACCATATCTGAAGCCGTAGGGCAACGGTTTCCATTCTCATCTGTTACTTCAATTTGTACCAATACCACATCGGCACCATCAGCCTTAAAACCGCTTGGGTTTTTCATAGCAGTAAGTTTTAATCCTACTGGTTTGCCTGCTGTTTTTAATTGTGTTTCGGCCAGTTTTTTTCCTACTGAAGAATAAGAGATGGCTTTGATTGTTCCTGCCTGATAATTAACGTTTTTAAAAGTGAATAGAAAACCATTACTTTTTTCACCAAAACCAAGCGATTTATTGTTCAAAATCAGCTCTACCTTGTTGCCACTGGCCACCACATATACATTCTTCTTAACGCCGGCCCTGTAGTTCCAGTGCCCGATTAAGTGGATGCCAGTTTTTTTTGCATCAACCCAACCATCCCACATCACTTTGTGCGCAAAAAAGGCATCTTTTGGAATGCGCATCGCATCCACTTCGCCACTTCTGCGGTAGTTTTCTTCCCCGCGGTGGTGGGTGTTCGAATCAGAAAATATAATGTTCACCCCACCAGAACTTACCCTAGTTCCTGTTCCGGGGCGTTCTTCGTAATATTCGTTCCAACGGATTACATCTTCAATGGCAAAAGAATCCTGGTTGCGGTTGTAGTCGCTGGCATCGGCATCTTTGTATTTCGGACCTGCACCATTTACATGGAAGGGAGGGGAGAACTCATCCCAATACTTCCGTAAGGCTTCATCTCTCGAATACTCCATAGACCATACTGGTTTAGTTGCACTTTTATTGATGTACAACATTTCGCCGCCATATTCGGCTTCAGGAATATCGAGCATTTCTCTCGATCCGATAGCTCTGCCGCCATTTGGGTCATAAAGATTTCTAATGTCTTTCATTTCCTGCATGTGCGCTACACTGATCGATTCGTTTCCACACTCGTAAAAAACGATACTCGGGTTGTTGCGGTTGTAAATAATGGCATCCGTCATTACCGCTTTTCGTTGGTCCCAACGGGTGCCCGTTACATCTTTTTCCGAATCTCCGGCAGGCATCGCCTGAATCAAACCTACACGGTCGCAAGATTCTATATCCTGTTTCCAGGGTGTAATGTGCATCCAACGGACTAAATTGGCATTGCTTTCTACCATGAGTTGATTACTGTAATCGCTTAGCCAAGGTGGTACCGATAGGCCTATTGCCGGCCACTCATTACTGCTGCGCTGGGCATAACCCTTCATCATCAATACCCGGTCGTTCAAATAAACCATCCCGTTCTTAAATGCTGTTTTTCTAAATCCGGTTTTGGTTTTCAGCTCATCGATAATCTTGCCCTCAGATTTTAACCTTGAGGTAACGGTATACAGATAACCATAGCCCCAGCTCCAGAAGTTTAAATCTGTTACCAATGCCTGTGCTTTTAAAGTTAAAGTATCGCCCGCTTTGATATGGGCTTCTACGGATTTAAAGATTTTAACAATTTTTCCGTCAAGATCTTTTAGTTCCACTTCATATACCAGTTTCTGATCTGCAGTGCTTTCGTTTTTTACCTGCGATTCGGAAACAATCACAGCCGATTTACCTTTAATATTAAAGTCTTTAGCGTAACAATAGTTACCCGTAGTTTTTAAAGTAGAATAAAGTGGAAGTGTTTGGTATATGTTGCCTGTTACATGCAGGCGTACATTTTTCGATATCCCACCATAATTGGCATTAAAATTTTTATCGTTCCACTGGTAGCCAGAATTGGTTGCCTTTTCTTTGTAGTTCCAGGCATTATCGATCCTAACTGCAATCACATTTTCTTTGTTCTGATTGATTAAGCTACTTATGTCAAACCCAAAGGCCATTACACCGTTTTCATGCCGACCAATAAACTTTCCGTTCAGGTAAAATTCACCGGCCTGCCTGATGCCTTCAAATTCGAGGAATATTTTAGTGCTTTGGCTGGTTTCTGGAATGGTAAAATGTTTGCGGTACCAGGCAATGCCTGTTGATAAATCTTCTATCGACTTTTTAAAGGCTTCATCTTCGTTCCAGGCGTAGGGAAGGGCAATGGCTTTCCACGTTTTGTCGTCAAAATCGCTACCTTCTGCACCAGGTAAATCGCCAACATACAGTTTCCATCCAGGATTAAAGTTGTAGGTTTTTCGTGGGGTAGCTGGTTGTTGGGCCAAAGCGATAAAGGGTAGGAACGCAACCATTAAAAAGAGGTAAATATGCTTCATTATATTTGCTTAGGGGTTTAATTTAATGGATAGGGGGTTATCGCGGTTGCAGCTGATTTCGCCATTGGCGTAATCTAATTCTGCCAGTTGAATCACACTTCTTCTGGTGGTGTAGTTATCGATTCCTTTATTTTCGGGTGTTCGGCCAGGATGGGTAAAGTAATAGATGTAGGCTTTATCTCCATTCACTACCACATCGGCATGGCCGCCCATTACACCATCATCAGTTCCTTTTCCGGGTGCCTGTAAAATGTTTTTAGGCTGTCGTTTCCAGGTAAGGAGATCGGTAGATGAATATATGCCTAAACCGTTCCAGTTGTCGACCACCATCCAATAAGTGTTTTTCCAATAGAAAACTTTCGGACCTTCGCAGCCTTTATCGCCAATCAGTTTTTTACCGCTATCTTCCCAGTTGTATAGATCTTTACTATCGGCATAATAGATCGATTTACCAGCCATTTCATTGTTGTAATACATGCGCCAGCCTTTGTTGTCGGGCAGTTTAAACACACAGGCATCAATGCAACGGTCGGAAGCAAGGTTTAGTTTCGATTCGAATTTCCAGTTGATGAGGTTTTTGCTGGTGAGGTGGACAATATACCTCGGGTGGCGCCAATCTTTAAAAACGCCGGGCACATAGGTTAAATACATGTGGTACAGTCCTTTATTTTCGATTACTTCGGGTGCCCAATGGGTATAATCGGTTAACCGATATTGAATATCGCAGGTATCGCGGTATTTCCATTTTACACCGTCTTTCGATTCGGCAATGCCAATCCTCGTGCCATGCACCCAGCTTACCCCATCTAATTTTTTTTCGTTGGCCCTGCGGTTGGTATAAAACATAAACCATTTTTTTTCGCCTTTATTCCAGATCACGACCGGATCAGCCGCACCATTATAAACAGGATCGCTGTACAATGGCTTGGAAACTAGCGTTGTTTTATTGCTTTTTTGAGCAAAAGCACATATAGAAAACAGTACTAAAAAGGTAAGGAGGAGTTTCTTCATCTCAAATTGATCATTATTGGACAGTTTCTATACCATTGGGATAAAAACGCCATTAATAAAAAGGAAATATTTGGTTAAATAGTTTAAACGAGATTAACGTTTAAAATTGAGAGTGCCATCCTGCTCTATCCTGTAGAGAATGGGTTGCATATGGATAAACAGCTTTTAGCGCTTTTCAAATGCTTGAAAGAATGCTTTATCCGATATAGCGAGGTGGTAACAAAAGTAATACAATTTAACGGAGCCGAATATAAGATGAAAGGAAATAATAATAGAGGTCATGTTATTTATTTTTATTTGGTTTTTTGTACGTTATGATGTACATTTGATTGTACAAATTTTATAAATATGAAAGCAGTGACCATTTCTTCTCTGAGAACAAACATGAAAGGCTATTTCGATGAGGTAAGTGCTACAGAGGACGTTTTGATTGTTCCAAGAAATAATAATGAAGATGATGCTATTGTAGTGATTTCAATTAAAGAATATAATGCACTTACCGAAACTGCACATCTCATGTCAACGGAAGCAAATCGTAAAAGATTAGAAAACTCAATTGAAAGTTTGAAAGTAGGTAAAACTAGGAGATTCTCTTTAGAAGACGGAAAATCGGTTGAGGACTAAGCTATGAATATCGTATTCACTGAAGAAGCTTGGGAAGATTTTGAATATTGGATGGATAACGATGCGGAAGCAGAAAGAAAAATCAGAGAACTGTTGAAGGACATAAAGAGAACTCCGTTTCATGGTTTGGGTAAACCAGAACCATTAAAGCATAATTTAAAGGGCTTTTGGTCGCGGCGGATTACCGGGGAGCATCGTCTGGTTTATCAAATATCGGGTACCAAAGGTAAAGATCAACAATGTGCCGTTATTCAATGCCGGTTTCACTACAATAAATAGTAAATATCCAAACAAAAAAAGAGCAATAAACCCGAAGGTAAATTGCTCTTTTTAAGGCTTAATTTGCTTACCAGCCAGGGTTTTGCATAGCTTGTTTTTGTTCAGGTGTTAATGCTGCGCCCCCGCTCTTAATCACATCTAAGAAACTTTGAGGAATTGGGCGCAGGTAATGTTTGCTTTCTGAAGGTTTTGCCTCATCGTTAAAGGCAGCGGTTCTGGTCACCAATGTTTTGGTACGTGCCAAATCTTCCCAACGCAATAACTCGCCCATTAGCTCTCTCGAGCGTTCGTTTAAGATAAAAGCTGTAAACTTATTTTCTTGTGAGGTTGCACCAATTTTATCATAAAACTCTTTGTTGGAGTTAAATATATCGGCCTCGCTATTTAAGTGCATACCGGTTAGGGTAGTGGCAGTTGTGGCGGTTAGGTTATTCGACTCGAAATAGCTGTTTTTATCAGAGTATGAAACAAATGGCGCTGTGTTTGCAGCAGGGTTGTTTTTATACGACGCACCACCATCTACATACGCTGATCTGTCTTCTCCCTCTTTATACGCAGCGCGGTCTCTAACTTTATTTAGGTATGGAATGGCCTGCGCAAACTGGCCCATTCGTCCGTAAGCTTCAGCCGCAATTAAATAGGTTTCTGCCAAACGGGCTAAAATGCCATCACGTTGACCAAATTGCGAGGCAACAGCATTTCTGGAACCATCCATAAATTTTGATAAAGCAACAAACTGACTTACACCATAATTTCCATGCCCACCCAAATAACTTTGGGGTTGGCCAGCAAAATACCTTATATACATACTTGGTTTACGGCGGCCAATATCGGTGGGAAGTGCAGGGTTTGCATTTGCAACGGCAGGTGTATACCTGGTATCGCCTGCATTATTAACGATATATAAAATAGATTCTTCTCCGCCGGCAAATTTTGCTTTACCTACAAGATCTGGTGTTGGCGCTGTTCCTGCTGTCCAAAGTGGTGCTCCGGCAGGCCTATTACATAAATAACGTGTTTTAAAACTTTTCCAAAACCTCGAGTCGTTTACACGGTCGAAAACGTCGAGGGCATAATCCGTAGATCTTAAACGCTGGAATTCACGATCGCCCGGGATATCACGTTGCATACCGGGTAAATTTTGGTAAATAGAGGGATAATACAAATGTACCTGGTTACCATAACGCCCCTGAGTAGCTGTATTGCCAGAAAATTGTGCGGCTAATATGATTTCTTTGTTGGTTTCGTTCGCGCCATCAATGGTGGTGAAATTCCATAAATCGCTAAAGTTGGTAGCCAGGGTATGTTGACCGCTGTTAATCACCAGGTCGGCATATTTTACTGCATTTTGTAAATCAGCAGTTTTGGTGTCACTATTCCATGCATTGTTTATTTCGCTTGCACGGAATAAATACGCTTTTGCCAAAAAGTGCGCAGCTGCCCATTTGGTAATCCGCCCGGTTTCTGTTACCGTTGCTGGCAAAAAGTTATAAGCCTGTGTAAAATCTTGAATCACTTGCTCATATACCTCTTTTGCACTATTCCTTGTAAATTCTTCCTGAATGAAATCCTGTGCTTCTAACCTCAACGGAACACCACCATATTGTTTTACCAGTTTAAAATAATCGAAAGCACGCATAAAATAACCTTCGCCCAGGCGTGTGTTTTTACTTGTACCCTGATAATACAGTGGCACGTTCTTGATAAGAATATTGGCCGAATTTATGTTTTCGTACATATTATCCCATACACTGGCCACATCCGAATTAAGGGAATTTAAACTTGCGTCGTAAGAGTTCCACATTTGTTCGGTTCTATCTCCACCAACGGTAAATTCATCCACTCCATAGTTAGATGTAGTGTATGCCCAGGTATAATTAAAATGAAATTTTAAACTTTGGTACATGCCTATGGTTAAACCGTCGAGGCCATCAGTTGTGATAAAATCTGCAGTGGTACGGGCATTAACAACTTCTTCATCTAAGAAGCTTTTTTTGCAAGAAGTAGGGAAAATCATTAATCCTCCCAATATTGCAGCACCCGATAATATATTTATAATCTTTTTCATGATCAATTTCTTTAAATAGCGATTAAGGATTACAGGCTAACATTAACACCAAATACTACACCTCGGTTAAAAGTTGAGGTAACGGTATTGTTGGATGAGATGCCCGAATCAGGATCAACCCAACCAACATTAGAGTAAATTAAACCCGGGTTAATGGCCTGTGCATATACCCTTAATTTAGATAATGCTAATTTTTTAGCAATTTTTTCTGGGAAATAATAGCCCAATGAGATATTTCTGATTTTTACGAAAGATCCGTCCTGGTAGTTCATAGAACTTCTGTAAGGGTCGCCGGCTGCACTTCCATAATTTGGTGCAGGATAATCGTTTGTTGGGTTGGTTGGTGTCCAATAGTCAACCAAGCGCTGGGCAAAACGGCCTTGTAGTGACTCCGCACCTGTGGCAATTAAGAAATTATATCTAGCAATAATAAAAATAGAAAGGTCGAAATTTTTATAAGTAAAGGTATTGGTCATCCCGCTGGTCCAGCTTGGCGTGTAACTTCCTCTAATCATTCTATCGTTATTGGCATCAATTTTATAATCGTTATTTAAGTCCCTAACCCGAATGCTGCCTGGTTTAAAAGCGCTTGCTGCCGGTAGGTTAGCATTAAATTTTGCCATTTCAGCTAAGTCTTCAGGCGTATTTTGCCAGATGCCATCTTTTACAAAATCGTAGGCCACTCTAACCCTTTGACCGATGAACAATAAACTGCCAATTACATCGCCGTTGGCCAATTTAACCACTTTATCTTTGCTCGCCGAGAAACTTAATGTTGTAGACCAGTTAAAATCTTTGTTTTTTAAGTTCACCGTGTTCAGGGTAATGTCGATACCTTTATTATGGGTTTCTCCAATGTTATCGAAAGATGAAGTATAACCATTTATCGAAGAGATATCTTTTTGCAATAACAGATCGGTGGTTTTAGATTTATATAAGTCTATGGAACCGCCAACTCTTCCTTTAACTAAGCTAAAATCAAGACCAAGGTTATATTGTAAGGTATGCTCCCACCCAAGCGCCTTGTTTGGTAAGGTAGGCGGATTGGCCAGTGATGCATCAGAAGCTACATAGCCGGTTTGTACCGAACCACCATAAGTATAAGTTAAGGGCTGTAATTTACCTAGAGTTGTTCCATAAGAAATGGCCGAATTACCTACACTACCCACACCTAATCGAAGTTTCAATTGATCAACCCATTTAATGTTTTTCATGAAATCTTCCTGATCTATACGCCATGCAATTGCAGTAGAAGGGAAAAAGTCCCATTTGTTGCCTTCAGCTAATTGCGATGCACCATCCCAACGGGCAGATGCAGTTAATAGGTATTTGCTATTAAAGCTGTAATTAACCCTGGCCATGTAAGATACAAGCGTGTTTCGGCTCAAATCGGTACTAAAAGCATCAAGGCTCGGAATATTGGCCCCGCCTAAGCCATACCAAAGTGGGTTACTTAAAGGGATTTTAGTTCCGGTCATTGATGAACTCTCTTCTTTAAAGAGTGATGAACTCTGCAATAAAGTAACGCCAAAATTGTGCTTTTTTATTGTTTTATCGTAGTAAACCAAGTGATCTAGCGTATAGGCAAATCTGTTGTTTTGGTTAAGCTGAGCATAATTGGTAGAACCTGATTCGCCCGCACCGCGATTGATTGATTTTGCGTCCTGATATCTTCCGTTGTAGTTGTTGTAAAAATCAGGACCGAAGTTAATACGGTACTTTAATCCTTTTAAAAGGCTTACTTCAGCATAGAAAGAGCCGATTGTTCTTAACACTTTACGTAAGTTAATATTGTATTGATCCTCACCCACTGGATTTTGAATATTGATGTCGGCACCTGGTAAATTGATCCTGTTACCGTTTGCATCAAAAGGTACAGCAACAGGCAGCATGCCAAGTGCTGCGCCATATAAACTGCTCGGCCCTGTTGCATTACCTGTTGAAAATCCATAGTTCTGCAAGCCATAAGATGCGGTAATGTTAGCCCCGAATTTAAACCACTTTACCGGATTCAATTCTACACTTACCTTAGAAGTATAACGGTTATAATCCTGGCCAAGTTCTGTACCAATCTGGTTTAAGTAGCCAAATGAGGCGTAGGCTTTTAATTTGTCTGTACCGCCACTGGCGCTTAATACATGGTCTTGTGTAACACCAGTACGTGTAACCAAATCGGTCCAGTTTGTTGTGGGCACTAAACTGCCATTGTAAACTCCATTTTGCCAGCCTTGCGCAATATTTGCCGTTACATAACTATCGTTAGGAAATATACGGTTATCATCTGCTTGTGTTGGTATAACAGGATAAGTAGTGCTTGCCTGTGCTGCAGGGTTTAAATAACCTACACGACGGTAAGCATCGCGACGGAATTCGATATATTCGGCAGCATTCATCATCTGTGTTCTATCCTGGATGGTTTCGATAGTTGCTGTACCCACATAATCTAAAGTTAATCTGCCGGCTTTACCTTTTTTAGTGGTAACCAGAACAACACCATTTGCTCCTTTGGATCCATATATTGCAGTTGCCGATGCATCTTTTAAAATGTCGATGGTTTCAATATCGTTAGGATTGATAGCTTCGATACCGCCTGCGGAAAATGGAATACCGTCTACCACGTAAAGTGGTGAATTGCTGGCGTTTATAGATCGTACGCCTCTGATTAAAATGGAGCCGATCTGACCTGGGCGCTCGTTTGAAGTAACATCAACCCCAGCTGCCTTGCCTTGTATGGCTTGTAATGCATTTTGTACGGGTCTCGATCTGATCTGTTCTGCACCCACGCTTACAACCGATCCAGTTAAATCACTTTTCTTTACGGTATTATAACCAACAACTACAACCTCGTCTAAATCATTTGTGGAACTTTTTAATTGGATGCTGATCGTTGTTTTTCCATCTACAGGTACCTCTTGTGTGGTATATCCAATGTACGAAACCACCAAAACCGGGTTGCTCACGGTTGATGGGATAGTAATGGAGAAAGCACCGTTGGCATCGGTAGAAGCAACAATGGTAGTGCCCTTCACTTTAATGCTAACGCCAACTAAAGTTTCACCTTTTTCATCAACAATTTTTCCTTTAAGGTTAACATCTCGTTTGCTCGTTGAAATGTTTGTACCCACAGTTCTTGGTATTGCTTTACGGTTGGTCGCATCTGCAGTATTCGCCACACAGAGTAGGCACAATGCCGACATACCCGTAAACAGGATTTTTTTGTACGAAGAGCCTTTTCGTCGCTTTAGATTTTCTGGATAAAAATTAAGATCCATAGTTTTATTGGTTATGTAAATATTTGGTTATTTAGCCAAATAGCATATCAGATGGAATGTGCTATCTGTTTTGAGGGCATATGATTAAGCAATTAATCCATTGTTTATTGGGATGAATTAGCAGTTGTTGAATGAAAAATGAGTTAGTTTTTAATTTTTTTTGACTACAATAGTCTTTGCTTCGTTTTTAAGGCTTTAAATGGCAATATAGGGGGCAATTAAGTGCAAACGATTGCATTGTTTGATGTGTGGTTTTTCTTGCTCATATAAGTATCGATTAATAATTGATTATATTTGGTTATACGAGATTAGAACTTTTATTTCGTTAGTCCATCCTGTTCCATCCTGTAGGCACAGCCAGATGTAAAGATTTTCTTTTTTGGGTAATAGGTTTTAGTAAATGGTTCAATAGTTATTTGCTGCAACTTAGGGTTTAACTCATACTGCTTTTGATTTTGGCTAATTTTTATTTGAGGGGCTATCTTATTCAATATTAACGTGCTAAACGTTTTTATGATAAAAAAATGGTCCATGTAAACACAGACCATTTTTATATTGTTTCAACCACTGTAAACCTAAAATTGTTCCTGCCTTTTAAAGTTAAAAGCTGTTGTTCCAATTAAGATTACGGTGAGGATCGATATAGATAGCAAATTAACCCAAACTGAAGGCCTTTGCTGCGGAGTATATTTTTCCAGTTTATAGGCCTTAATATCTGTACTGTCTACTGCCTTATTAAGAAAAATTGTTGGATAAAAATGCAAGCGGATCTGCTCGTGATATTTTCTAACCGCCTGCTGGAAATCGAGATGGGTATTAAGATCCGACCCAGCCATGTTGTTTATCCCTAACTGGGTTTGTATGGTAGGGAAGAAAAATGCAAACGTATTTGTAAATCGCTGTCTGGCGGCCAGTTTATTCTCAATTGCGCGCCTGCTTGCCACTGCCTGGTCATCACCCATCTGTTGCATGGCATAATACCAGAACCAGCTAAAAGTTTTCTCTTGCGGGAAGGGATATTGCTTCAGCTGCGGGTAATGTTCAAAAAATGGTTTCATGGTTACTTCTTTGGCCATGTCCCATTTTTCGTGATAACCCTCGCGTTGGTTAATTACATGTTGCAGTGCTTCTGGCATGGGATATTTTCGGGTAAGAAAAAGGTTAAGTGATGCTGGAATTACAATGCAGATAAGTACCCAAACAGCAACCAATGCCGATGCATTAAAGTTCGATGATTTTGCTAAAGAAATGACAAAAAATGAAACTGCAAACCAGAAGGCCAGATAAAGGATGATGAGAGTGGTTATTGAAAAGAAAATGAAATCTACAGGCAAATGCAGATAAAGAATAGCTACAAATAATAGGAATAAAGCAACAGAAAAAATTACGGCTACCCTAACTAAAAATTTTTGCAAGATTACCCGAAAAGACTCATTGGTCTGCGCCCTTAAAAGCGACCAAATTCCACTCTCTTTTTGCTCCGAAAGTAAGTTATAGCTAAAGGCAATAATTACCAGGGGGAATAAAAAGATAAATACAAAACTCAGGTCCATGTTGCCCAAAAGCAGGCTTACCGGGTTATTAATATCTGTATCGTAAATCTGACCTTCTAAACCCAGCATGGTTACCGAGATTAAATAAGGGTTAATATCCCGCTGCCCATTAGCAAAGGCGGCCCAGGCATTTGGTGCATTAGCCAATGAAAATTTATTGTGGTAAAACAATAAGCCAATATCTTTACCAAAATGATCGATATTGCTGAGGGTGTTTTTCTTTTGTAACATTGCTGCTTTTTCAATTACGGCCTGTTGCTTGGCAATTAATGTTTTGCCGAAATACAAACCGGCAAAGCCTGTAATCAGCAGCACAATGATGCCTGTCCATGAGGAGCTGTTTCTAAAAAACAGTTTAAATTCGAGGTTATATATACTTTTTTTCATCCTTAATAGCTATATCGTTTTAATCCACCTGGTCGTGTACTGTAGCAGCATAACCGTTGCCAATAACCAACAGGCTAAAGCACTCAGTGCCAATAACTCATTTGTTATTACTAAACTTAATTTGCCAAAGTGGTAATTGAAATCAGGTTGCTCGGCCCAGTTTGCCTTACTAATGGCCAAAGGTTTTTCTTCTTCTCCTGGGGCAATGTTACTGATCTTATCAATTTGTAGTTTATTCATCTTTTGAGCCAGCTGATAACGGTAGGCTTCTGCCTGGTTCTGAAAATCAACAAAGGTGTTAAAATCAGCGGCTGTTATGGCCATCGAAATATGCTTGAGGGATAAGTAAGGGTTTATGAAACCTGCTACCTTTGTAATGCTGTTCTGCTTTTCAAAAATTTTATTCAGTTCCTTTTGGTGGTTACTGTAAATTTTTGACGTTATTTTTTCGCCCTCTGCCATAATATAGCCACCATAGTTAAATGGCAGTTTTTTTACATCGGTAACACCGTAAGTTTTGAGCAGTGAGTCTTTAATCGCAGCATAATGTGGGTCATCTGGATTATGGCTATCGCCCTGTTTATGGATGTCGGCAGCAATGGCATCTGCAAATTCTATTTTAGATGGCGAGGGATAGATTTTTACGCCGATTGCCTGGGTAATCCTGGGCATAATGACCATAAAAAATATCCAGCAGGCCAATAAAGTAGTTAGGGCTGATTTAGAACTGCGCGCAAATGCCGAAACCAAAACCGTTATGGCAGATACAATGAAGAAATAAATTGCATAGCTAAAAATCAATACCAGTAAGCGTAAACTGGCATCGCCACTAATCTGCCAATGACTTAGCGAGGCCCATAGCAAAATGGTAAGCAGCATAAGCGGTATAAATATCGACAAACAAACACCAATTATGCCCAATGTTTTGCCCCAGAGGAGCTGTTTCCAGCTTACATTTTGACATAGCAGGATTTTTAATGTTCCCGATTCGCGCTCAGCCGAAATGCTGTTGTAACCTAAAAAGAAAATGAGAAGTGGTACCAGGAGTTGCAAAACCATGGCCACACTAATTTCGCCGAAGCGCAACATGCCGTTAGAAAAACCTGCTTCACTAAAATTCACTGTGTTTTGTTTATGCGCTTCTAAAAAGATCGATACACCAGCAAAACTTTCTATCCCAAAATCGAAGAAACTGAGTTCGTGTTTCTCGCGAAAGGCGAGGTAACCATAGTGCGCCATCCGGTGTGGATGTTTATCTGGTTTGGCCAGCCATTGTGCCCTAACCAATTCTTTATAGTGCAGGCGCTGATTGTTTTGTGTTTTAAAATTTTGCCAGCCTACATAGGTAGCCAAACCAAGCGATAAACCTAATAAAAGGGTTAAGGCTAAGGTGGCCCTGTTGTTAAGGACGGTTTTAAAAGTTTGTTTGGCTATAGTGCTTATTCTATTTGGCATTATATTCTATAGGTTACGTTAAACATTATGTTTCTTGGCGTACCGGGGAAAAGGCGTAGATAGTTTTGTGCGCCAACCCAATAGGTTTTATTTAAAATGTTATTCATATTTACAGCCAGTTGAACTTTAGAACCAGCGGGCGAATAATAAAGCGCAGCATCAAAAAGGGTATAAGCAGGTAGTACGAAATCTCTGATGTACAACGGAAGTTTAGTGCCACTATACTGTAAACCGGCTCCAAAACCTATTCCCTTTAGCTTAAGTGTTTCAAAGTTGTAGCGTGTCCATAAGCTGGCACTGTGTTTTGGTGTGTTCTGCACCCTTTGACCAATTAAATCAGGATTAAAATCATCCTTAATAATGGCATCTACATAACTATAACCTGCATTAAACTGCCAGTTAGACCTGATAAAGCCAGAAGCTTCGAATTCGACACCACGGCTGCGTTGGGCACCGCGTTCTATCAGGCGGTTTACATCCAACGGATCGTTTGCATTCATCAATAGGTTTTTCTGGTTAATTTCGAATACCGAAATGTTAACCATCAAACTTTTATTCAACCATTCAGATTTTGCACCAATCTCTTTTAAATCACTTTCTAAAGGTTTAAAATTGGTTCCTGCAGGTGGTGGAACAATAACCAGGGTTGAGGTATTTCCTTGAGGCTGGTACCCCTGTAAATAGGTTCCGTAAAGGTTAATGTTTGCGTTTATGGCATAGGTAATTCCGGCCCTTGGCAAAAGCTTATGCTGATAAATTTTCTTTTCGGTAGCCAATTTGTAATTGCTGTAATCTTCGTACCACTCTTGTCGTAAACCCAATGTTAAAGTGAGCTGATGGTATTTTATCTGATCTTGCAGGTACACTGCGTTAACCAGATTATATGCAGCCGGAATTTCTGTTTTGGTAAATACGTAATCGCTTAAATTTTTAATGGTATAGCTCGGGTTGGCGAGGTTAAAGTGTTCTACATTGGGCACGGGTGCATTTATACCATTTATTGCCTTAAATAAATAGAGATCCTTTTTAGTGGGATCGTACCTTGCTGCGATGGTTCCATCTTTTAAACGGTAACCCTGAGCCGAGTTTTCGCCACCGCCCCGCAGTTTCTGGGTGTTTATTCTATCGTACCCGATCACCAGCTTGTGGCTTAAGCTGAAAGTATTGGCGTTTATACTGAAATAGGTGCTTAAATTGTCGGTCCGCCATTTTTGTTGACGCTGAACGGCACGCATAGCCGCTAACGTAGGGATCGGTTGATTGTTTTCGTCAACGCCAAAAGCATTGGTGGTTCTATGTTCTAAAAGATCCTCGTTCCAGTTTTGCTTCATATAGGCCACATTAAATACAATATCCTGTGTAAGGCTATGCGAAAAATTGGTCATCAACATTAAATCCTGGCTGTTAAAACGGTCATTACTGGCGCCCATATTGAAACTGATCGGTGTACTTTTTAAATCTGTTTTACCAGCAATTGCGCCAAAAATCGCCTGTCCACGGTCTAACCTCGAATTGCTGTTGTTCATTACCACTTCTACATTTAAGCTGGTTCGATCGTTCGGGATGTACGAAAAAGAAGGAGCAATCAGGTAACCCTTTCTGTATTGCAGGTCTCTGAAGCTTTTACTGTCTTCATAACCTACATTAAGCCGGTAAAGAAGCGTTTTATCAGCATTTAAAGGGCCCGTAAAATCTAAAGCGCCTCTAATGGTGCTGAAACTTCCGGCCGAGAGACTAATCTCTTTGCGGTCTTCTGTCAGTGGTTTTTTGGTTACCAGGTTAATGCTTCCCCCTGGGTCTACACTCGAAAATGTAGCACTTGCCGGACCTTTTATTACTTCTATCCGTTCCAGGTTATTGGTTAAGGGCTGGTTAAAATAATATTGGCGGGTACGCATGCCGTTAATAATAGCACCTTCTTCGTTCTGGTTAATTCCCCTGATCGAAAATTGGTTGTAATAGCTGCTTTGCGATACACTGGTTACATTTTTAACCGCATCGGCCAGTACAGCCGCCTGCCTGTCGGCAATTAATTCTTTCGAAACCGAAGAAATAGCCTGTGGAATATCCTTGTTCAAAGTAGCTGTTTTGGTGGCCGAAAAAGAGTAGTTACCATAGTACTTTTTGCTATTGGTACCTACCACTTCAACGGTCTGTAATTCTTCGTTGGTGTTTTGCAGCACAATCGCATCCAGTTTTAAATCACCAATACCATTAACGGGGTAAATGCGATTAAAAGTGCTGTAGCCTATGGCGCTAATGGTGATGGTGTAATTGCCCATTTGAGGTAAAACAAACGAAAAATTACCGAGCGAATCGCTGCTTGTATTCAGTTGATCTTTCCCATTCTTAAATTTAATATTGGCCTTTTGGATAGCTTGGTTTTGGGTATCGATCACTTTTCCACTCACCTTTAGCTGAGCAAAAGCGACCAGGCTAAATGTGCTGAAGAGCAATAGGAAACAGATTGCACGGAAAATAGGAAGACCTTTATATATTGGATACATGAAATGGATTTGTTTTTAAATAGTTTGTAAGTATAATTCCTGAAGGTCGGCTGCAGTGATGTCGCTGGCTCTGAGTGTATGGATCAATTCGCCTTGTTTCATAATGCCAATGTGCGAACCTACATTTACCGCATTAAAAATATCGTGCGTAGCCATCAGGATTGATTTGCCCTCGGCAGCCAATTGTTTAACCAGTTGGGTAAATTCTGCGGTGGCTTTTGGGTCTAATCCACTGGTAGGTTCGTCCATTAAAATGATTTTTGCATTTTTGGCTAACGCAATTGCAATCCCCACTTTTTGGCGCATGCCTTTACTAAAGCCCGATAAATGTTTGTGGTGGGCAGCTTCCTGTAAACCACATTGCTTTAAAAAACCGATCAAGCTTGAAGTACCATAGTTAAACCCTGCCAGTTTAGAAAAGTAATCGAGGTTTTCGATGGCCGAAAGATTGCTGTAAAGCATAACCACCTCGGGAATGTAGGCCAGATGTTTCCGCCGTTCGTCATCGTGCACAGCGATTTCCTCGTTATCGATTAAGATTTTTCCGCTACTTGGCTCAATAAAACCTAAAAATAAATTGATGGTAGTGGTTTTTCCGGCGCCGTTTTGGCCCAGCAGGCAAAATACTTCACCAGGGTTAACGGTTAAATTAAGCTGATTTAAGGCCTGGTAAGATTGATAATTTTTGGATAATGAAATGGCTTGAAGCATAATAAAATATTGGCGCATACCAAACAGGCATGTGCGTTAAACAGAGTAAATTTGAAGGTTATGAAAAGAAAACTTCTTGTATGAAGGTTAAGCCGTTAGGCTAGGCGGGCCTTTATTGGCACAGGATAAGATAGAAACAACCGGATGCCTCATGTGGTGAACGCAAGGTATAATTGTTGGTTTAACTATAGATAGTGTAAATTCAATAGGAGCGGGAAGATCGAAAAAGTGCGATCGGTGTTTCAATACCTCGCACAATTTACATTTTAGCTTCGGGGAACTCAATTGTTTCTGTGGATACACCTGAGAACTTTGTTTGCTGTAACTGGTTTTTTCGGCACCATGATGATGCAGGCTTTCTATCAGTGTTGCATTAAGAAATACCGCCAATAGTAATACCGCCCATATGCGGGCAAAAATTTCTTTGCGATATGTATACACTGAATACTTCAATGCAACAAAGTTACATTTAAAAAATTATAAATCAAGTACTGTGTTATTTAGTTAATTGCGGAATCGGTAAACTTTATGTCGTTTCATTCATTGCTGATTAATATTGTCTTTCAACTCCGATACCATTAACAGCTGTACATGGAAAGTTGTCATTGTGAGGTCGGGACAGGCTGTCGGCTGAAAAAGCCTTCTCGCATCCGATAGCTATCGGATGAAGATTATCTGAGGAGATTTTATCTTTTAAATTCTCTTGTTATTTATATCGGTTTTATGAGATAAAAGATAAACGCAGATTATCATATTTAAAGGTTTGCGCTTTGATGGGTTGCAAACTTTGTTATTAAGCCTGATTGAAACGGAAAGCCCGCAATCCGATCCTTCATCGGATGAGGCTTGAAGAGTAAAGCAGGGCAGGAGGCTGCCATAGAGCTTGTTACTTTCACTTTCTAAAAAGAAAATAGTGAACCGTTACATTAATCTAATTCCTCATTTTGTTTAAATTCATATAAAGTCCCCTTCGACTCCGCTCAGGGTGACATCCAAAGGTAAGGGTGACATTTCGATTGGGGAATCAGCGTATATATCAATCGTTTAATCGACTTCTGACTCCTGACTCCCCGGCTTCCGACTAACCCCATTAATTCTTACCTTTATTCAAGCTATGGATCCTAAAGAAACACTAAAAGCACATATTTTAAAAACGGCTACTTTAACCGACAAAGAGTTTGATTATTTATTTTCCCATTTCATGTTACAGTCTTTTAAAAAAGGGCAGGCCATCATTAGTGAGGGAGATAGGGTAGATCATGAATATTTTGTGATCTCGGGTTGTTTAAAAGCTTTTTTTATCAACGATGAAATTAAGATGTATATTCTGCAGTTTGCTATGCCTACCTGGTGGACTTCAGATTATGGCGCCCTATACAACCATAGCCGTGCAACCATAAGTGTAGATTGCATTAGCGATGCAGAAGTGTTATGCCTTTCTAACGATGACCGCGAAAAAATCTGCAGCGAAATTCATCAGGCTGAACATTTTTTCCGCTGGAGAACAAACAGGGGCTATCTGGCTTCACAAAAAAGGCTGTTATCTTTTATGAATAATGATACCAAAGCCCGTTACGAAGAACTTTTGGCCATGTACCCGCAATTGTATAATCTTGTACCCAAACATTTAATTGCTGCTTATTTGGGTGTTTCGAGAGAAACCCTGAGCAGGCTTTACAACGCTCAAAAATAGCGTTTGCAGAATGTGATGTACATCACCTAAGTCCTGTAAATTTCCTCCTTTACTTTGTGTTGTCAAATCACTAACGATTGATAAACAAAGAAATGGAAACTACAAAATTTGAAATTGTAAGTGCTCAAAGCAACATCAACTGGACTGGTAAAAAAGTTACCGGAGCACACAACGGAACCATCACGATTAAATCGGGTTCACTAAGTTTAAACGATGGTAAACTCAGCAACGGGAACTTTATTATCGATACTACCTCTATTGTAATATTGGATGTTACTGACCCTGCAACCAATGCACAGTTTGCCGGACATTTATTCTCTGACGATTTTTTTGCCACCGATCAATTCCCGGAGGCCACATTTGTCATTACAGCTGTTGATCAAACCAATGAAGATAATACCGTAATTACCGGCGATTTAACCATTAAAGGCATTACACATGCTGTAATTTTTGCGGCAGATGTTGTGGTTAACGGCAATACGTTAACAGCTTCCGGTAAAATCTTTATCGACCGTACCAGGTACAATATGAAATTCAGATCAGGTAACTTTTTCACCAACCTTGGCGATAACCTAATCTACAATGAATTTGAGCTCGATGTAAAATTAACCGCATCATTAACTATTTAATCGAACAGCCATGCCATACGTAAAAATAGAAGTAACCCGCGAAGGGGTTACACGCGAACAAAAACAGACCCTAATTAGTGGAATAACCAAACTGATTACCGAAGTATTGGATAAAGATCCGAAGCTTACCCATGTAGTAATTCAAGAAATCGAACTGGATGATTGGGGATATGCAGGCGAACAGGTATCGGTATTGCGCGAAAAAGGGATAACAGCAAACCATAAATAAGCATCAAAAACATGAAAACACTAACTGTCATTATAACAGGCGCATCAACAGGTATTGGTCGTGCCATTGCAGCTTTATTTTTAGAACAGGGTCACAATGTAGTGATCAACGCTGCAAATGAGAACAATTTAATCACTGCTTTTAACGAATTAGGGTTGCACGATCAATTGGCGATGGTAGCAGGCGATATCAGCAACATGAGCACAGGTAAACTATTGGTAGAAACTGCAGTAGCGCGTTTTGGCGCTGTAGATGTGCTGGTAAATAATGCCGGTATTTTTGAGCCAAAACCTTTTTTAGAGGTAGATGAAACACATCTGGATAAATTTTTGAACATCAATTTAAAAGGCACATTTTTCACCACGCAGGCAGCCATCACGCAGATGTTGAAACAAGATGGTGGTGCTGTTATTAACATCGGAACTGTATTGGTAGATCATGCCATTGGAGGTTTTCCTGCAACAGCACCCATTTCCAGTAAAGGAGGTATCCATGCCTTAACCAAACAATTGGCTGCAGAGTTCGGCAAAAACAACATCAGGGTAAATGGCATCGCACCAGGGATTATTAGAAGTCCGTTACAGGCCAAAAATGGCATTGGTGATGCGGATGCATTTGCAGGTTTACATTTATTAAACCGTATTGGCGAAACAGAAGATGTTGCTCAACTTGCCCTGTACCTGGCAGAAAGTAATTTTGTAACAGGCGAAATCATCAATTTAGACGGAGGTCATGTAGCAGGTCATCACATTGGCTAAGGATAAAAATTAAACAAAAACCAGGTATGCAAAGGGAAATCATTAAGCCCGGGCATACCTTAAAAATTAAAACCATGAACAATTACAGCGAAAATGCAAATGCAATAGCAGAGGTACTGTCATCTTATTTTAAGGGCGTTTTTAATGGAGATACCGCACTGCTCAGAAAAATATTTCACCCACAGTCTATATTGGCTGGTGATGTAAACGGCATTCCATATTTTAAAACACTTGATGAATATTTAGAAGGAGTAAGTAAGCGCAAAAGTCCGCAGGAGCTCAATGAAACATTCCGAATGGAAATATTATCTATAGAAATTATCAATGCTATTGCAATTGCCAAAGTTCATCTGCCTATTTTTGATTTTAATTATTACGACCTTTTATCATTAAGTCTAACCGATAGCGGGTGGGTGATTGTGAATAAACTTTTAACCAACGTAAAAATTTATTAAGATGTGGAACAGAACTAAAATAACCGAACTTTTAAAAATCGAATATCCGATTTTATTAGGCCCAATGGGCGGTGGATTTTCAACACCTGAGCTTTTAGCAGCCGTATCAAACGCTGGTGGTTTGGGCAGTATCGGCGCATATACCTTAAGTCCTGAAGAAATTATCGAAACCGATAAAATTGTAAGAACAAAAACAGCTAAACCTTATAACATCAACCTATTAGTGAAAGATGTAGATGAGCGTTTGCTTAATTATCCATCAGAGAAAATAGAGGAAATTAAACTATTATTCAAACCTTTTTTTGACGAATTGAGCATTCCATTACCCGATCTTGATGCCAATATTCCTTCAAAATTTTTGAAACAGGTAGAAACCATTTTCGAGCTGAAACCTGCTGTATTTAGTTTTATCTTCGGTATACCTTCAAAAGAAATATTAAACGAAGCAAGAAAGCTAGGCATTAAAACGGTGGGTGCAGCAACCACATTAGATGAAGCTTTAGCACTCGAAGAAGCCCAGGTTGATGCCATTGTAGCAACAGGATTTGAAGCCGGCGGACATCGTCCTTCGTTTCTTAAACCGGCAGATGAATCGTTAACAGGAACTTTTGCATTGATCCAGCAGGTAAAAGCGAAAACAAAAACACCTATAATTGCTGCCGGTGGTATTGCCGATGCGAAAGGTATAAGGGCAGCATTAACGCTTGGCGCAGATGCAGTCCAGATCGGTACCGCCTTTTTAGTAACCGACGAATCTAATGCAACGCCTATGCACAAGGCAAAACTTTTTTCCGAAGAATCAAAAAATACAGTACTTTCTAAATCATTAACAGGGAGAATGGGCCGGATGATTGCTAACCGGATATCCAGTGCTATTCGTTATGAAACTGAGGTGTTGCCCTTTCCACTGCAAACCCGGTTAATGGGACCGTTAAGAGCCGCTGCCATTGAACAGGGCAAAACAGATATGTACAATTTCTGGTCGGGACAAAATGCGGTAAACTTAAAATATACATCTGCAAAAGAATTAATGGAGGTGTTGATTAGGGAGATGTATTAGTTGATTGGTTCATTAGTCATTGGTTAATTGGGCATTAGTTCATTGGAAACTGAGAACTGTAAACTGAGAACTGTAAACTGAGAACTGTAAACTGAGAACTGTAAACTGTTCCTTCCCTCATTTTCTTATTTTGTCTCTTCAATAATGCAACATTTATGCTGCTTTTCGAAAAATAAGTAAATTGAGCCGTTATTTTTTTGCTTAGTATTGCAAAGATATTCCTTATATTAATGAAACCTGATAATTTACAACTATGGCCTGATAGTTTGCTTGTTAGCGATATGCAAAGCAATGATCGGTCTGCGTTTGAAAAAATTTACAACAGGTATTGGAGCAAGTTATATTTATCAGCCTATCATATTTTACGCAATAGGGAGGCCGCTGAAGATATTATCCAAGAAATATTTGTGAGCCTTTGGTTAAAACGGGAGTATACCTCAGTCGATAATCTCAATAATTATCTGTTTACTTCTGTTCGTTTTCAGGTATTTAAAGCCATTAGAGATGGGAAATTCCGCGCCGATTTACTTCATGATACCGACCTTTTGGTGAGTCCGCATAATGCCGAAAATGCTTTTGCTGAAAAAGAGATCGCGCAACGTTTAGATGAGAGTATTGAGCTGTTGCCTCAAAAATGTAAAGAAATTTTTATCCTGAGCAGAAAAGAGCACCTTAGTGTAAAAGAAATTGCCGACCGGTTAAACCTTTCACCAAAAACGGTAGAGAACCAGATTACCATTGCATTACGCCGCCTGCGTACCGATATGGGCGAATTCTTATTTTGGGCTATTTTATTACTGGCCGGCATTTGGGATAAATAAATCAGTCCCTATCCTCTCCTGCAAATTTCAATTTGATTGTTTACCGTTACTTAACTTTGTTTAATTTTAATTAGCTGTTGTATAGCGTGTTATGTAAAATTTATAATTTCTTTTAGGGGATATACTTCGTTTTGGGTACATACACCAAACCACAAGCAATTGAAAAAAGCAGAATTAACAAGTTTAACAGAAAAATACATAGCCGGTACTGCCAGTGGAGAAGAACGCCTTAAATTAGAATCCTGGTACAACGATCAATTGAACGAAAATACTTTGGCGGATGAAAAACAGTTTGATGAAGAAGATCATGTTGGCGAAAAGATTTTTAATAAGATTAATCAACAAATAGATCAGCAAGAGAAAAAACGACCGGGCAGGTATTTTTATCGTATAGCTGTTGCCGCCTCATTAATTGCCGTTTTAGGATTTGGTTGGTTTATTTTAAGTAAAAGTACCGATCTTAAAAAAATAAATAAATCAGCTAGCTTAATTAAGCCCGGTGGCAATAAAGCCTTTTTAACACTTGCCGATGGAACTAAAATTAATTTAGATCAGGCGTTAAATGGTACAATAGCCAGGCAGGAGGGAATTCAGATTACCAAAACTGCTGATGGACAATTGCTTTATACCATTTTAGAAAATAAATCAAGCTCGGCTAAACCAGGATTTAACACCATCAGTACACCAGCTGGAGGCCAGTATCAGGTTACGCTGCCCGATGGGACCAAAGTTTGGCTAAATGCACTGTCATCATTAAAATACCCTACCACTTTTACAGGCAAGTATAGAATGGTCGAGCTTGCTGGTGAAGGTTATTTCGAAGTAGCTAAGAATAAAAACAAGCCTTTTAAACTTAAAACATCAAAGCAGGAAGTAAGCGTTTTGGGTACCCATTTTAATGTGAGTGCCTATGCAGATGATGCCGAAATTAAAACAACCCTTGTAGAAGGTGGGGTAGCCGTTAAAAACTTCAATCCACAGGCCACAGGTTTGCTAAAACCCGGGCAGCAGGCTGTTTTTCACGGTACAGGTTTCAAAGTGAGCAATGTTGATGTAGAAGAATATATCGCCTGGAAAAATGGCTTCTTTATGTTCAATAATGAAGGGATTAAAGAAGCTATGCAAAAATTGGCCAGGTGGTACGACGTTGATATCGAATATGTTGGTGATTTTGATGGGATTTATTTCGGAGGATCTTTTTCTAAACACAACAACCTGCAGGAAACCTTAAAAATATTAGAATCTACTGATAAGTTTAAATTTAAAATAGAAGGAAGGAGGATTAAAATTTTAAAATAACCCCTTAAGTTTTTAATCTGAAAAACGGATTTCGAGTGCAATCGAAACCCGTTTAAAGCTTTAGATTAAAATTGTTCCAACAATAACCAAATAGTTAAAACATTGTAAATGTAATAGCAACTGCTATAAGCATTTAACTCAATCTAAAACCTAACAAATGTATGAAAATTTACGATTTTAATTTATACGGGTCAAACTGTATAAAGAATAAAATTCTGTTATCTATGAAGCTAACCATCTTATTGCTTTTTGTAGCCTTTTTACACGTTAACGCGGGTAGTTTTGCGCAAAATAACATTACGCTTAACGAAAAAAATGCATCCTTACAAAAAGTATTAAAGGCAATAAAAAATCAAAGCGGCTATAATGTGTTTTTTATCCAAAGCGATTTAAAAAAGGCGAATATGGTAAGCATCGATATAAAAGATATGCCTTTAACCGAAGCTTTAAATCAATGCTTCAAGAACCAGCCCTTAACTTATTCTATACAGGCCAACACCATTGTGGTTAAAGAACGGCCCGTAAATGTTGTCCCTGCCAATAAGCCAGAACAAAGTACACCAGCAAACAAGGTTATCGATGTGATTGGTACTATTTTAGACGAAATCGGTAAAGGTATACCTGGCGCCAGCATTAAAGTAAAAGGAAAAGAGCAGGGCACCATGAGTGATGAAGGCGGAAACTTTAAACTTACTGGTGTGGCAGAAGATGCCATTTTAGTGATCTCGTATTTAGGTTATCAAACCAAAGAGGTAAAAGCTTCGGCAACAGTAAAAGTTACTTTGGTGCCGCAAAGCAACGATTTAAATGAGGTGGTAGTTGTGGCTTATGGTACACAGAAAAAATCGAGTTTGACCGGAGCTATTGCAACCATTACCCCTAAACAATTAAAAGAGCGCCCTGTAACCTCCATACAAAATGCCTTACAGGGTATTTCTCCAGGCTTAACCATTTTGCAACGCCCTGGCGATGTAAGTGCAAGTGCAACAGGAGGTACTGCTGTTAATATTAGGGGCAGAAGCAGTTTAGCAGGGGCAGGTACGCCATTATATATTATTGATGGTATTCCGGCCAGCTCGCAAGAATTCGCCACACTTAATCCAAATGATATTTCGGGCATGTCGGTACTAAAAGATGCATCTTCTGCAGCTTTATATGGCTCGAGAGCGGCTAACGGTGTAATTATGGTAACCACTAAACGTGGTGGTGGCGAAAAAGCAACCATCGAGTTTAATGCGAACTACGGCTGGCAATCGCCCACTCGTATCGCGAAATATTTAGGATCAGTAGATTATACAACACTCTATAATGAGGCACTCACCAATGTTGGCCGTAGCCCAATGTATACACCAGCTCAGATAGAGTTATACAGAAATGGTTCTCAGCCAGATCTATATCCAAATACAGATTGGTATAAAGAAGTTTTAAGACCCAGTGCACCACTGGCCGATGTGAATTTAAACATCAATGCACCCGGTAAAATAACCAGTAGTTACCTGGGTTTAAATTATCAAACTCAAGAATCGTTAATTCCGAATAAAGACCAGGACCGTTTTAATGCAAAATTAAATACCGAAACCAAGGTTATCGAGAATATACTAAAGATAGGTACCAATATCTCTTTCATTAACCAGGCTTTTGACCGTTTGGGCAATTTATCATGGACAGAGTTAAACCGTTCTCTACCAACTACTGTTTTTCGCCAGAGCAATGGCCAATGGGGTTCGGTAAACAATGGTACTGTAGCCAGTAGCTCAATTCCGTATCGTAACCAGGCCCGAATGATAGCCGAATCATCGAAAGGCAGTAACCGGAACAATTTACTTCAGACCGCTGCAAATGCTACGTTAACACCTTTAAAAGGTTTATCGATAAATGGATTGGTTTCGTTAAAGTTTACCAACAACAACAGCACAGCCTTTAACAATACCATGACACCGATTAATAACTTTTTAACCGGTAATCCTATTGCGCTGCCTGCCGGACAAGGCACCCAGAACGATTTAAGAGAGTACTGGTCTAAAAGAAAAGAATTGTTGATACAAGGTACGGCAGATTACGAGCGTACATTTGGTAAACATTATGGCAAGCTAACTGTAGGTGCATCGCAAGAAAGCAATGTGCTTAGAAGTGCATTTATTGGTAGAAGAAACTTTCCTAATAACGATTTAAGCACCATTATCAATGGTTCTGGTAACGGAGAAGATATGTTATCAGATAACAATGGAGATGATATTATTGGCGGCGTTTTTGGCTTAGCCAACAGAACCGCTGCTGAAGAATGGTCAATGCGATCGATGTTTGGCCGTTTTAACTATGCTTTTAACGATAAGTACCTGTTAGAGGTAAATGCCCGCATCGATTATTCTTCACGTTTCCGTGAAGATGTGCGTAAAGCATTCTTTCCATCGTTTTCTGCAGGATGGGTAGTTTCCAAAGAAGACTTTATGAAAAATATTTCCTGGGTTGATAATTTAAAACTCCGTGGTTCTTATGGTTCGTTAGGTAATCAGGATGTGGTTTCTGTAGGCAACTATTTTAACAGGTTAAACGCTGGCTTTCAGTACAGTTTTGAAGGTACAGCACAAGATGGAATCTGGCAGGCCGATGGATCATGGCCAACCACAACCTGGGAAAAAGTATACATGACCGATTTTGGTGTAGACATGACTTTGTTAAAAGGTAAAGTGGACATTACTGCAGATTATTACATTAAAGACACCAAAGATTTATTATTACGTAATGCAGCCCTTGCAACCTATCCGTTAACCGTACCTTTTACCAATTCGGCAAGTACCCGTAATACTGGTGTAGAGTTAGCCATTAACCATAACAACAGAATCGGAAAAGATTTTACTTTTAGCATTGGTGGTAACTTATCATTGATCAAAAGTAAAATCACCAAAATTGGAGATAATAATAACGATCGATTTGATGGTCAGTATATTCAAAGGGTTGGCGAATCGCTCGGATCTTTTTATGGTTATATTGCTGATGGTCTTTTTGTTACTAATGGAGAGGTTGCTTCACATGCTTTTCAGGATGCACGTACCAGAGCCGGAGATATTAAATACAGAGATATTAATGGAGATAATGTGATTAATGCTGCAGACCGTACCATCATTGGTAACGATGTACCTTTTGTAAACTATGGTTTTAATTTAAGTGCAGCTTACAAAGGTTTCGATTTTAATATCCTTACTTATGGTGTGGCCAAAGTAAAAACCTATTTAGGCCAGGAAGCTTCAGCACCCTTCTTTAACGGTGCAAATGCCAAAGTACAGTTATTAAACCGCTGGACAAAAGAAAACCCTGATCCAAATGCCGATTTCCCGCGGACATTACTAACTGCAGATGCCGGACATAATATCGATCAATTCTCGTCATTCTACCTATTTAGCGGCTCTTATTTCAGGGTAAGAGGCATTACTTTGGGTTATACTTTACCTCAAAATGCAGTGAAAAAAATTGGTTTGTCTAAATTAAGAATATATGGCACAACCAACAATCCTTTCACCATTATGGCCGATAAGCGTTTAGGCGACTATGATCCTGAGTCTGCTTCGGGCCGTGGAGGTTACCCAGGTATTAAAACATGGTCGTTTGGTTTAAGTGCAGGATTATAAAATGATTAGAAAAATGAAAAAGATATATATAATTACAAGTGTACTCTTATTAAGTGTTATTGTTTCTTGTAAGAAAGACTTTTTAGAAAGACCACCTTTGAACCAGGTGTCGGAAGCTACTTTTTGGAAGAATGCCAATGATGTTTACTTGGCCGTAAACGGTGTATACAATCAGTTGCCTGGCGATGATATGGTGTATGATGATGCAGCTGCAGATAATGCGCATGCACAGTATCCTTGGGAGAGTTCGGCAACGGCAGTATCGTCGGGTAATGTAAACTCTACTTTAGATGCAGGCTGGGGTTTTACCGGAATTGGTCGTGCCAATTATTTTTTAGATAATGCTGATAAAGTAACTGGCATGGATAAAACATTACTAGACCGATATAAGGCCGAGGTCCGTTTTATTAGAGCAAATGCTTATTTCTGGTTGATTAGTAAATTTGGTGACGTGCCATTGTCGACTAAAACAGTTGAGCTTGGCAGAGAAAATATACCAAGAACACCAAAAGCAGAAGTATTAAAATTTGTGGTAGATGAGTTAGACGCCATTGCTAAAATTTTACCACAAAGTTATGCTGGTGGTAAACCAAACGAAAAAGGTCGCATAACCAAAGGAGCAGCATTGGCTTTAAAAGCACGTGCTCACTTGTACGAAGGCCAGTGGCAATTGGCTGCCGACGCGGCAAGCCAGGTAATGACATTGGGTTACGATTTGTTTAAAGTAACTGCCGAAGATGCCCTAAATGCCAAAGATAATTATAGCGCATGGGTCGATTTCGCAAATGCCGATGATGAGAAAAAATTCCGTGTAGGACTCCGTAGTTATGAAGCTTTGTTTTACCAGGCAAATGAAGGCAATGTAGAAGTAATATTAGATAGACAGCGCATCCCGCAACAAGATGCTAATTTCTTAAATACCTTGCTGCCTTCGGGCGATCTGGGTGGTTGGGGCTCTATTGCACCCACACAAGAATTGGTAAATAGTTATCCAAGTTATAAAACAGGCGATTTAATTACACCGCCATCGCCAGCACAAAGAGCTTCCTGGTATAAAGCGAAAGATCCGGCATTTAAAAACGAATATAGAAATAGAGACCCGCGTTTTTACGCCAGTATTTTATTTGATGGAAACCCATGGAATGCCATCCAAGATGATTATTCATTTAAATGGACTGAAGGTGCAGGTAACACCGCCCTAACTGGTTACAGTGTGCGTAAAATGGTCGATCCTAAAATTTATAGAGATCAGATTGATAACCATGCAAATAATATTTTAATCCGTTATGCTGAGGTTTTATTAACCTATGCCGAAGCTAAAAACGAATTAACCGGTCCTGATGCAAGTGTATATGATGCTTTGGATAAAATCAGGACGCGTGCGGGCATGCCTGTTGTTGATAGATCTAAGTATGCCACGCAGGAGACCTTAAGGGCGTTAATCAGAAATGAAAGACGTGTTGAATTGGCAATAGAAGGACAACGTTATATGGATATCAGAAGATGGAAAATTGCTCCACAGGTAATGAAACCAATATATAGTATTGCCGATGCCGCAAAACCGATTCAAGAAAGAACCTGGAATGATAAATTATATTTAATGCCAATCCCGCAAGATCAGATAGATCTCTCTAAAGGCGTTTTAAAGCAAAATAGCGGTTATTAGAAAACACACAACACACAATGAATAAATAATGATTAAGAGGGTGTCCAAAATATTTGGATACCCTCTTTAAATTAGATTTTATGGCACTAACAATAGATTTAAAAGGGAAAATAGCTTTGGTAACCAGTGTTACCTCCGGTATTGGCTTGGGGATTGCCAAAATGATGGCTAAAGCGGGCTGTACCGTGATCGGTTGTGCAGAACAAAGTGAAACGAGTGATGTTGCCCAGCGGTTTTTAGCAGAAATGGGGGCTTTTGACGCACATTCAGACTATTTTAAAGCTGATATGGTGGTAACTGAAGATATTGATGGTCTTGTATCAGATATAACCGGTGATTATGGACGATTGGATATTTTGGTTTCTAACGCTGGTCAGAATGTATTTACAGGTTTAGAAAATAGTACCGAAAAAGACTGGCAGTTTAATTTGGATTTAAACCTTTCTGCACATTGGCGTTTGGCCAAACGCTGCAAGTCGTTACTAGATGGAAATAATGGAGTAATTATCGTAATGGCATCCAGCCATGCTTTTGCCAGTATCTCCGGCTGTGCGCCATATAAGATTGCCAAAACTGCATTAACGGGTTTGGTGAAAAGTTTGGCTATAGAATCGGGGCCCGGTATTAGAACAATAGGCATTGCACCGGGCTTTATCGATACGTCCGGTAACCAGCAATGGTTTAATTCATTTATACGGACCGAAGAAGAAAGGCAACGGACCATAGATCTTCATCCGGTAAAAAAACTGGGTACAATAGAAGAAATCGGAGGCTGGTGTGTCTTTTTATCCAGCAAGTACGCCGGTTTTGCATCTGGAACTACCTATTTAATTGATGGCGGCCGAAATGCGGTATTGCGGGATAATTGAGACTTGAGATTTGAGATTTGAGATTTGAGAAAAAAGGGATACCAAGATAGGAGTAATTCTTTAACAATAAGATGGATATTTGGAAGCCAGATGTGCTTTGTAAAGCAGGTTTAATTTTAGTTAAAGGCTAACTGGCAACTGGACTTCGGACTCCCGACCAAAGACTTCGGGCTAAACGCTACTTCTGGTGTAGGGGTAACACCTATTTTATAGGTAATATTCATATCAATAGGTTTTACTACTAAAATACAAAATATCACTTAATGGACTAATATAAAATCGGCTTCGCTATTAGGTTTGGCGTTCGTTATCCTCAGTTAATTCTTCAACTTAACCTTAAGTTAACATATACGCTCTTTCTTTGTTCAGCATTGCCTGATATAGATGCTTCTAACATGATCAAACCCTTTAGTGTTCTAGTGCTTTTTCTGCTTTTCGTTTCGAATGCGGTTGCCCAGGAAGAAAAATTCGAATCGATTATTGCCCTGAATCAAAAAGATCCGACTGCAGCCCTGGCTCAATTAAAAAAAATATATGCCAAAGCTATCGATGGCAATGACGAGCTTTTAGAAGGCAAATGTTTGCAGCAAATGGGTAGGGTTTGTTATACGCAGGGGCATTTCAGCCAATCGTTAGAGTTCTTTTTAAAAGCCGATAAAATATTCAATAATGCCAATCAAACCCATTTATTGGCCGCAAACCTTAACGATGCGGGTGTGCTCTACTACTATATGAAGCAGAAAGACAAGGCCATGCATAGCTATAACAAAGCCATCGGTATCTATAAAAGATCGAATAACTTAACCGGACAGGCAACCGTTTTGGGCAATATTGGGCAGTTATACGAAAAAAGACAACTTTACGACAGTGCATTTTACTATCAAAAACTCGCTTTAAAAATAAACGAACAGGTTAACGATAAAAGCGGGGTGGCCAAAATACACGAAAACCTGGGCAGTATATATGAAGATCTTGAGCGTTACGATTCTGCGTATGTGCATTTTAAACAGTCGTTAAATTTATATCAGGCAGATCATAATGACCTGGGGAGTATCGAAGTAATTAATAATTTGGGCGATATCCTCCGTAAAACAGGCCGGTATAAGGAAAGTATTGTGCAAACCGAAACGGCGTTAAAACTGGCCGAAAAGATGGGCAATATTTATCAGCTAAGTTCCTGCTGCAGAGATTTGGGCAAGGCATACGAACTGTTGAACAATATGGACAGCGCCTACCATTATGTAAAACTCGGCTATAAATACACGATCGATCTGTATTCGGAAGACGGTGCCCGGCAGGTCGCCTTTTTGCAGGTGCTTTACGATATCAATAAAAAATCTGATGAGATTAATAAACTGAAAAACGACCGGAAAGTGAACAGGATCATTGCGTCTTCTGCCACAATTGTAGTGATATTATTGGTTGTTTTGGGATTTGTTATTTTTAGCAGACAACGCTTAAAGTTGAGAGATCAACAGATGCTGGCACGGCAGAAAGCGATAGAACATGATATGACCAGTTTGGCGCTCAAAAATCTTCAGCTCGAAGAACAAAATCTGAAACAGTTGCTGGAGGTTAAAAGCAGAGAGCTTTCTACCCATACCTTAAATCTGATTAAACACAACCAATTCCTTGAAAATCTTAGGAGCACCTTACAAGCGATGGTAAAAGAGGATAAGCGCGATCAGAAAAAACAGATGAACCAGATCCTCACGGAGATTAATCAAAGTTTTAATCACGAACGCAACTGGAAAGAATTTACGGTGGCTTTCGAACAGGTGCACCATCAGTTTCTCGAAAGCCTAAAAAAATATAGTAATGAGCTTACTTCAGCTGATATGCGCCTGATTGCACTGTTAAAAATGAACCTCGATTCAGCTGATATTGCAACCTTACTTGGTATATCTACCGATAGCTTAAGGGTATCGAGATATAGGTTAAGGAAAAAGCTAAATCTAGCGCAAGGCGATAATTTATCGGCATTTATCCAGGCGTTATAACCGTTACATCAGCTGTAACATACAACCTTTTTTTGCTCGTTTTTAGGGCTTAACAATTTGTTAATGTAACGGTAATAAAAGCATAACGGCGTTTTATATAGTAGTTAATTTATTGATAATAAATTGGTTATGTTTTTGTGTTGCCTTTTGATATATGCTTGTTGTAACGCTGTTGCCTTTATGTAACCTCAATAATTTCTTTGTGTAAAATGGTGTATACACCTTTGCCCCGTCGATAATAAAAAGACATTACCAAACGCAATGAACAAACGATTACAAATTCTGTTTTTACTTCTTTTTTGTGCAGGCACAGCCAGTGCCACAAAACTGAAAGGCCATGTTTACGATAAGCAAACTGGAGAGGCCATTGTAGGTGCAACAGTGGTTTTAGAAAACCCAAGGCGCACAACCAATACCGGATTAGATGGTACTTTCGAATTTAAGGATGTAAAAGTAGGTACTGCCAAAATTAGTGTAAGCTATATTACTTACAGGACCATCGAGAAAACCTTAATGATACTGAAAGAGGATAACGATCACTTAAAGTTCTACATGGAGAGCGATTCGAAAAGCCTTGATGATATCACCATTAAATCGAATGCAGTTAGTTCTACTGATCAGGGTGCAAGGCGCCTGGAAAAAAATGCCCCACAACTGATGAATATCGTATCAGGAAGGTCGATTGAGATTTCGCCAGATTTAACGGTAGCCAATGTGATGCAGCGTATTTCGGGTGTGTCTATAGAGCGCAATAGCAATGGCGATGGGCAATATGCCATATTAAGAGGAATGGATAAACGCTACAACTATACTTTGGTAAATGGTGTGAAAATCCCAAGTCCGGATAATAAATACCGTTATGTTCCGCTTGATCTTTTCCCTTCTGATTTACTCGACCGTTTAGAGGTGTACAAAACACTTACGCCAAATTTAGAGGGCGATGCCATTGGCGGTGCCATTAATATGGTGATGAAAAATGCGCCAGGCTTGCTGCAGGTAAATGCCAATGTTGCTACAGGTTATAACCAATTGTTTTTCGATCGTAAGTTTACCAGTTACAATGCTTCGGGTGTTAATTATAAATCGCCTTACGAAATAAACGGGAAAAACTACAATGCTACACAAAACGATTTTAGTAAGGGAACACTCGATTATAAATATAAAAACCCTGCGCCTAATTTAATCGGAAGTTTATCCTTAAGTAAACGCTTTTTGGATAATAAATTAGGGGTGGTGCTGGCAGGAAGTTATCAAAATACTTACCGTGGCAGCAACAGTACTTTTTACAATAATGCTGTTGTAGGCGTCGATCCTTATGCCAAAATTACCAGCAAAAGTTACCGTGAGTATTCCGAACAGCAACAACGAACGGGTTTACATGGAAAAATTGATTATGTTTTTAATAAAGATCACCAGATTAGTTTGTACAATGTATACGTTAACCTAAAAAATCAGCAGGTTAGAGATGCTGTAACCACTACCTACAATGGCGTTTATAATCCAACAGCTGGGAATGCCGAATTGGTTTACGATACCCGTAGCCGCTTAACCGAGCAGCAGATTTACAATACTACGCTTCATGGCGACCATAAATTTTTTGATGATAAATTTAAAGTACAATGGTCGGCTGTTTATTCTTCGGCCAAAAACGATGTGCCCGAAAATACCAGTATCAGTTTAAATGGGATAGAGCAGAATTTTCAAAGCAAACGTACCAGTTTGGTTAATACTAATCCAGTTACCCGTAGATGGGAGCGTAATACTGATGAGGACTTAGCCGGCTACCTGGACCTGACTTATCAGGTTTTGACTGGCGAGCATAAACTGGATATTATGGCCGGCGGTTTATACCGCGATAAACAAAGAAGCAGTTTCTTTAACAACTACAATCTTGCCCCAAGTGCAGCCAATGCATTTGATCTTTACGGCGTGAATTTTCAAAATTATACCGATTTAAACCTTGTGGTGAGTAATTCTACAGGAGCAGTAGCTAATGCATTAACCTACGATGCCAGCGAGAAAATCGCAGCAGGTTATGGTATGTTTAAGTTTAATTCAGCCAAATTAGAAGTGATAGGAGGGCTAAGAGTAGAACATACCAATCAGGGTTATAACCTGCTTTTTCCTGCAGGTGAGGCTTTTCCAAAAGGAAATCAGATTTATACTGATCTGCTGCCCAGTTTAACCGCAAAATACTTCTTAAGTGCAAAAGCACAATTACATGCCTCTTATTACAAAGCCCTTAACCGCCCTGGTTTTTATGAAATTGTACCAGGAAAGGTGAAAAATGAAGAGTTTATAGAGCGCGGTAATGTGAACCTGCAACGTGCCTTAGCCGATAATTTCGATTTACGTTACGAACTTTTTCCGGGTGCTTCAGAACAATTGTTGGTGGGTGCTTTTTATAAGCGGATCAAAAATCCTATTGAATATACCTTTCAGGCCGATGCCGTTCGTGGACAGGACACTTATTATACCCCGGGAAACTTTGGTACGGCCAATAATTATGGCGCAGAGGTAGATTATATCAAATATTTCAGCAAAATAGGCGTAAAGGCCAATTATACCTATACCCATTCGCGTATTAACACCACTAAAACCACGAGGGTCATCAACAGTACTACCGGAGATACAGAGCCGGCCAATGTTAACCAGGAACGCCCGCTTTATGGTCAGTCAGCACATATTGCCAACTTATCGTTATTGTTTAAAGACACTAAAAAAGGCTGGGATGTTCAGGTTGCAGGTGCCTACACAGGGCCTCGCATCAACACGATTTCTCAATTCTTAAATAACGATTTGTGGCAGGAAGGATTTATACAGATGGATGCTTCGGCCGAGAAACGTTTTAAAGGCGGTATTAGTGTTTTTGTAAAGGCCAATAACATCTTAAATACGCCGACAAAATTATTTATAAAAGGCACCAATCCTGAGAATAACAACATCAACGAAGACCTGGTAAAAAACGGGACTACATTGATCAGAAGTGATTATTATGGCCAAAACTACCTTGTTGGCTTCAGATATAAGTTTAATTAATAGAATTTAAAGATATAAAGACATGAAATCGAATCAGATTTTTAAGTTGATGATCCTGATGGTGTTAGCCTTAGCAGGATGCGAGAAAGCCAATATAGATGTAGATACCACCGCTGTTGATGGTTCGGCAATTGGTGAGGTTTCTGGAGTTTGGGCTAAAGGCAGTACACAGGTAATTAAAGGCGATATCGTAATTCCGGAAGGGAAAACGCTAACGATTGAAGAAGGAGTAACGGTGCTGATGGATACGGTTGCCAAACCAGAAATTATTATAAAAGGCAATTTGTACGCTTTAGGAACCACGGAAAATCCAATCAAATTTACCGTAAATGATTTTTACAAAACGCCATTAACCAAGTTTGGTAAACTCTGGGGCGGTATTTTGGCTGGTCCAACATGCGAAGAACTGGTGCTTGACCACGTCATTCTAGAATATGGCGGTGCTAAAACATCCGATGCTTCTACTTCGGTAAAAATGGGCCTGTATAAGGCTGTTGCAGGCGAAAGTTTACCTGCACTTTGGTTTGCCAATGCCAGGGGCAGATTGGTGGTTCAAAATAGTACCATCAGAAATTTTCAGGAAGATTGTACTTATATTGAAGGTGGAAGAATCATTTTTGCCAATAATGTGTTTTATACCACAGGTGTAACAGGAGGAGAAGCCATGAACTTTAAGTCGGGATGTTTGGCTGATATAGCCTATAATTTGGTTTATAGCACCAATACCAATGCCTTAAAATTATCTAATACAGGAGATAAAACGCCACAAACATATATTATTGCTTACAACAATACGATGGTGAATACGGGCTGGAGAAGACCAACTGCAAAAGGCGGATCAATCTGGCTGGAAAGTACTGTGCGTGCCGATCTGTATAATAATCTTTTCGCCAATACCCGTTTTGGTGTAAAAAGAGATCCAAAAAAGCCTGAAGATAACCGTTCTGCTTACAGCAATAACTGGTATTATGGTTTCGATCAGGCTACCGTAAATCAGTTTCAGCCATCTGGCGACATTGTGGGCGGTAAAAATGATGTAATTAGCAATGTTGCCGGAGCAAATGACCCTAAATTTGTGAATTATCCTTTAAATACAGCGGTTACCAATGCCGATTTTAATACCGCATGGGATTTTCACCTGCAGGGCAACTCACCAGCTTTGGGTAAGGGCATCACTAACTTTACCCGCCATCACCAGGCTGGAATTATAATGAAAAATGGTATCACCTATAGCTCACCATCACCATCAACATTTGTTGGTGCCTACGGAACTAAAATATAAAATGAAACATAACAATATATTAAAACTTGCCGCTTTTGCGGTTTTAAGCCTTACGATTTCTTGTAATGGAGGTACACAAAATGAAAGTAGTGCAGTAGTAAAACCTTTATACGTATCTGATCCTGTCGATTTTGATACCGATGATCCTGCGATCTGGGTAAACCCGAATGATCCAGCACAGTCTTTGGTGATCGGTACCGATAAAGATAGCAGTGGCGGCTTATACGTTTTCGATCTGAAAGGTAAAATCATCAAGTCGAAAACTGTAAAGGGTTTAAAGCGACCAGATAATGTTGATATTGCCTATGGTTTGTTACTCGCTGGAAAAAAAACAGATATTGCCGTAACCACAGAACGTTATACACATAAACTGCGGATATTTTCGCTTCCCGATATGAAAGCAATCGATAATGGTGGGATTCCTGTTTTTACAGGCGAAACAGGGGCAGAGTACCGCGATTTGATGGGGATTTCGATGTATACCGATCCAAGCGGAAAAATTTATGCAATTGTTGGTCGTAAAACGGGGCCTAAAAACGGAGGTTATCTTTGGCAGTACCTGTTAACCGATGATGGAAAAGGCAATGTTAAAGCAGATTTGGTGCGGAAATTCGGCCAGTATAGTGGCAAAAAGGAAATAGAAGCCATTGCCGTTGATAATGAGTTGGGATACGTTTACTATTGCGATGAGCAGGTAGGTGTACGCAAGTATTATGCAGACCCAGCCAAAGGAAATAAAGAGCTGGCATTATTTGGGCAGGGCGATTTTGCTGTCGACAACGAAGGCATTGCCATTTATAAAACCTCAGGGAATAAGGGATATATCCTGGTATCCGATCAGGGTGCTAAGCAGCTAAAAGTGTATGACCGGGTGGCTAAAGCCAATACTGCTCATCCACACGCATTGTTAACCACCATTAAATATTCAGCCAACCAAACCGATGGTATTGATGTGGTTTCAGTTCCTTTAAATAACGATTTTAAACACGGTTTGCTGGTGGCCATGAGCGATGATAAAACCTTCCATTTTTATAAATGGGAAGATCTAGCAGGTAAAAAACTGACTAGTGTAAATCCATAACATTAACATGTGTTTTTTGGAAAGCAATTGCAGGAGCATTTAGGGCGGTTCAGTCCTGCTCCCGCTTCTGCCAATTTGAAGGAAATCGGCATCTCGCTTCGATCAGGTTTAGGAGGCAGAAATAGTACTTCTATGGTGGTGAAATAAAGCCCTGCCCATTACAAGCTGGTGGCCAATGTCGTTAAGTTAAGAGGTTTTAAACACAGATAAACACGGATTTCCATATCTATGCGCATCCTTTTTATCTGTGGTTAAATTATTTTGGTTTATGGCGAATACTTAACTTATTGACATAATAAAACCCTCCCCGTTGCAGGTGGGTAACCAATGCCGTTAAGTTAAGGAGGAAACGTTATTTTGCAATTGCTTACTAATAAGATATTTGCGATACTATACATTTCCACCCAGCTAGGCCACAGCACCGTATCCCCGTTCCACTTAAATCCGGCCTAACAAATTTTTCGGATTCTGCTGACCCAGCCATACCACTTGCTCTTAAAGAAAAATTTTCAGCCGGCATTTTTTGTTTCTTTTTGATGCCAAAAAGAAAGAGCCTTTCGGCGGCGGTGAGCCGAGGCAAGAATGAGCCTCTGGACAAAAAAGGATATGCGTCGTTTATATTGATTTTAAAAAATAAATTATCCCTCAGACTTACAACGCTTATGCTTAACTTAATGATATTGGGAGGGTGACTGGTAGCGTTATCCCCGATTGATCGTCACCCTGACCTGTAGTGAAACGGAAAGCTACGAAGTAAACCGAGCTTTAAGCGAGCTTACCGAAGGTAATTAGCAGTCTGATGAGATTGATCTATACCGCAATATTATTCGATAATTTATACTCAGATGGCGTAATTCCCGTCTGTTTTTTGAAATACTTTCCAAAAAAAGAGGAGTTGCTAAAACGCAGTTCCAAGGCTACCTCCGAGATATTCATTACATGGCTGGTTAGCAATAACTTTGCCTCCCTGATCACCATTTCATCAATAACTTCCCCCGCTGTTCTATCGGTTACCTGTTTAACAACCTGTGATAAATGCCTTGGCGTAATGCGTAAACAGTTGGCATAATAAATTACACGTTTTTCCTTCTTAAAGTTTTCTGATACCAACGATAAAAACCGATTGGTGAGTTCTGTCTTGCTATCATGAGCAAAAGGTATTGGATTTTTCTGTTTATTCTTTAACAAAAAGAGGTCGTACAGCAGCTCCAGGAAGCTATTGTGCACAATGTTTTTAATCTGAGGAGTATCTTTAGGTACATTCAGTTTTTTGTGCAGCGCAAGCATGTCATAGTAAATGAATGTATATTCTTCTTTTGATAATGAAAATTTATGAGTAGGATCGTTCTGGAACATTCTGTAAGCTTCTCCGCTATTAAAGAATATCCCCTTGGTTTTTAAATAATTTTTATTAAAATGGATGCTGATGAAAGAAACATCACTGTTATCCTTAATCTCATAAACGGCATGTGGAAAAATGAGTAGAATATCTCTTTGATTTAATACATGCTCTACAAAATTTATCCGAAGGTTCATCTTTCCTTTGGTGATCAGAATTAAGGCATAACTCGATACGCGGAAAGGTTCCGAACTGCAATAATGAGGATCACTGCTATGGTGGATTTTTGCCATCAATCCATCATTTAAAGAAAGTGCCTCCTCATGGTTTTTTTCTGAAAAAGTTTTATTGAGTAACTCTTGTTGCATAAAATCGATCAGCGTTTTTTTAATAATTTCTTAACAGATTCGATCATCTTTTGCACTACAATTTTAGCCACCCTTTTACGGATAGTTTTTCGCCCTTTTATCTGTTGGATTTTGTACTCGCAAATGTAATGTTCGAGATCAATTTTGCAAGAATATTTTTTTAAAATGACTAATTTCTGATTAATTTTCAATCTTTTGATTAATAAATATGAAATTTTAATTGACTTAAAAACAGTAATTTATATTATTTGTTGAGCTGTTTTGTGTGTTTTTTATCGTTTTACTATTTTATAATAAAAGTCAGAATGTCAATTGGTCAATTCATCTGAATGTCACATTTCGTCAATCCTACATTTTGACCAATATATCCCACATTTGAACCTTTTTTTGGCTTCAATTCCGCGTTAAAATTGTGTTATCAAATCGTTTGGTTAATGCGGCCTTAATCTACCTAGTTGATTTTAATCTCTACAAGTAGCATTCAGGCGCAGGCTAAATTTTCAGAACAGGGTTTTAAAAACTGAAGAATATAAGTGTTCAGCATGCGTAAAAAATTACAAGATAGAATTGCCTCTTTTAAGGATGCGGCGGTGATAAAAGAAAAGGGATTATATCCTTATTTCAGGTCGATAGAATCAGGCCAGGATACCGAGGTGGTTATCAATGGAAAAAAGGTACTCATGTTTGGTTCAAATTCCTATTTAGGGTTAACCAATCATCCTAAAATAAAAGAAGCCGCAAAAGCAGCCATTGAAAAATATGGCACCGGCTGCGCAGGATCGCGGTTTTTGAACGGTTCGCTCGATATTCACCTCGAATTGGAAAATCGTTTGGCCGAATATGTGGGCAAAGAAGCGGCAGTGCTTTTTAGTACTGGTTTTCAGGTCAACTTAGGGGTAATATCCTGTTTGTTAGATCGTAACGATTATCTGTTATTGGATGAGTACGATCATGCCTCAATTATCGACGGAAGCCGTTTGGCATTTTCGCGCACCATTAAATATGCGCATAATGATATGCAGGACCTGCGCCGAAAACTAAGCAGATTACCTGAAGATGCTGCTAAACTGATTGTTTCTGATGGGATTTTCAGCATGGAAGGCGACTTGGTTAATCTTCCTGAAATGGTAAATATTGCCAATGAATTTGGTGCAAATATTATGATGGATGATGCACATAGCCTAGGGGTAATTGGTTTTAATGGCTCTGGTACAGCATCACATTTTAACCTTACTGAAGATGTAGACCTCATTATGGGTACTTTTAGTAAATCGCTGGCCTCGTTAGGTGGTTTTATTGCGGGCAGTACCGAAACCATCGAATATATCAAGCACCGTGCCCGCTCACTGATGTTCAGTGCAAGTATGCCGCCTTCTGCTGTGGCCAGTGTAATTGCTGCATTAGATATTATTGAATCTGAGCCTGAACGGATTGATAAACTTTGGGCCAATACAGAATATGCGAAAAAACTTTTGCTTGAGGCTGGTTTCGACATCGGGCACAGCAACAGTCCGATTATTCCCATTTATATTCGCGATAATACCAAAACCTTTATGATTACGAATATCCTTCAGCAAAATGGGGTATTTGTAAACCCAGTTGTTTCGCCTGCAGTGCCTTCTGATTCATCTTTGATCAGGTTTTCTTTAATGGCTACACATACTTTCGATCAGATCGAATCGGCCATAGCAAGACTAAGCGCTGCTTTTAAAGCTGTTAATGTAGAATTAGTAGGAAGCCAATCATGAGAGAACTGGTAAAGGTTTCCGGTAAAAAAGCATTGAAGGCATTTGTAGATTTTCCTCATGAATTATATGCTGGCGATGTAAATTACGTGCCCGAACTTTTTATTGCCCAGCGTGATCTGCTTACCCCGGGCAAACATCCTTTTTACGAGCATTCGGAAATACAGCTTTTTTTGCTGTACGACGAAGGTAAAGTAGTTGGGCGCATTGCAGCAATTAACAATAGAAACCACAATAAGGTTTACGGCGGACATGACGGTTTCTTTGGTTTTTTCGATTGTATAAACGATGTGAAGGCTGCCTTGCAACTTTTAAATGGAGCACAGAATTGGTTATCGGAAAGAGGGCTGACAAAAGTTTTAGGTCCGGTAAATTTTTCGACCAATGAAGTATGCGGATTACTGATTGAAGGTTTCGACGGGCCGCCTGTAGCCATGATGCCTTATAATGCGCCATATTATCTGTCGCTTTTAGAGCAGACCGGCTTCCAGAAAAATGTCGATTTAAGGGCCTACCGCTACACCGCGGGCAACTATAGCGAAAGATCGGTTAAACTGCTGGATAGGATAGAAGAACGGCTACTCCGTAACGATATCGTGCTGCGTAAAATCAACATGAAAAAATTCAAGGAGGAGTGTAATGCGGTGAGGGAGGTATACAACAAAGCATGGGATAAAAACCTTGGTTTTGTACCGATGACGGATAAAGAGTTTGACTATACGGCAAATGACTTAAAACTGATCCTAGACCCTGAGTTTTGTATCCTGGCCGAGCAGCACGGCAAGATTGTGGGTTTTGCATTGGCCATTCCCGATATCAATCAGATCCTGATCAAAATTAAACGCGGTAGGTTGTTTCCAACAGGTTTAATCAAGCTTTTGGCCAATAAAAAGAAAATTGATGGCATCCGTATTTTGTTGCTTGGCGTGGTAGATGGTTACCGTAAAATGGGGATTGAAGCTTGTCTTTATGGCCGTATCATTAAACATTTCAAGGCTAAAAACATGAAATATGCGGAGGCCAGCTGGACTTTAGATCATAACGATCTGATCAATAAACCTATTGAAGATATTGGTGGAAAACTATATCGTAAATACAGGATTTTAGAGAAAGCGATATGAAAAAGCGGGTGTTGATTACAGGAGCGACAGGATTTGTAGGGTATCACCTGATTAAATCTGCTTTGGCGAATGATCTCGAAGTGTATGCAAATGTACGTCAATCGGCTACTGCAGCGCATCTTAAAGATTTTCCGATCAATTACGTGAATCTTGATTTTTCTTCAATTTACCAGTTAAAAGAAAATATAGAAGAAAAAAAATACGACTATATCGTGCATGCGGCTGCAGTAACCAAGGCCAAAAAACTCGATGATTACAATCAGGTAAACGCCATTTATACCCGGAACCTGGCTTTAGCGGCTTCAAAATCGGCACATAGCCTAAAGAAATTTGTATTTATCAGCAGTTTGGCTGCGCTTGGGCCTTTAACGCAAAAGAATGAAAAACTAACTGATAACGGGGGCTCAAATCCGGTAACCAATTATGGGATCAGCAAGGCACTTGCCGAGACATACTTGGCCCAGATTCCGAATCTGCCCCTGATCACCTTTAGGCCCACAGCAGTGTATGGGCCAAGGGAGAAAGATATTTTTATATTAATTAAAACGATTAAAGCAGGGCTGGAGCTGTATATCGGCAAACAGGAACAGGAACTAAGCTTTGTATACGCCACCGATTTGGCCAATATCATCGTAAAGGCACTCGCATCTGATGTGGTTGGCAAAAGTTACAACATTTCTGATGGGGTAGTTTATAACCGTTCTGCGCTGGCTGCCCATGTGCGTAAGGCTTTAAACAAAAAAACAGTGACCGTGAATTTACCTGTGCAAATGATTAAAAGCCTTGCCTGGTCGATGGAAAGGTTGTATGGACTGTTTAATAAGGTCCCGGCCTTAAATGTAGATAAGATAAAAGAACTCACCGCTCTGAATTGGGGCTGCGACATTAAAAATATTCAGAACGACTTTGGTTTTGTGCCTCAATTCGGGTTGGAACAAGGACTCACTGAAACCATACACTGGTACCGTAAAAACAATTGGTTATAAGATTTTAAATAAAATAGAATGAAACAAGAAGTAAAAGCAGCTGAAGGCAAGCTGGGAATATTAATGCCAGGATTAGGTGCTGTAGCAACAACCATGATTGCCGGAGTTGCAGCAATAAAAAAAGGGATATCAAAACCTATCGGTTCGTTAACACAGATGGGTACCATCCGTTTGGGAAAAAGAACAGAAAAAAAAGAACCAAAAATTAAGGATTTTGTGCCGCTAGCGGGTTTGGAAGACTTAGTTTTCGGTGGCTGGGATGTGTACGAAGATAACGTTTACGAAGCGGCAATGAATGCCCGTGTACTGGATGCTAACTTACTGCGCGATGTGCGTGAAGAATTGCAGGCCATCAAACCGATGCGCGCTGCTTTCGATAGAAATTATGTAAAAAACCTGGATGGCAAATATGTAAAAGATATCGATAACCGTTACGAACTGGCTTTAGCCGTAATGGAAGATATTAAAAACTTCAAAGCAGAAAACAATTGCGACCGTATAGTATTGGTTTGGTGTGGTTCTACCGAAATTTATTTCGAAGCATCGGAAGTTCACGAATCGCTGGCTGCGTTTGAGCAAGGCTTAAGAGACAACGATTTGCGTATTGCGCCAAGTATGATCTATGCTTATGCTGCATTAAAATTAGGTATTCCGTTTGCTAATGGCGCGCCAAACTTAACGGTAGATATTCCTGCATTGATCGAGCTGGCTAAAGAAACCAATACCCCAATCGCCGGCAAAGATTTTAAAACTGGTCAAACATTAATGAAAACCATTTTAGCTCCTGGTTTGGCGGCACGTTCGTTAGGTGTAAACGGTTGGTTTTCTGATAATATTTTAGGTAACCGCGATGGTTTGGTATTGGATGACCCTGATAACTTTAAAACCAAAGAAGTATCTAAACTGGGCGTACTGGAAGATATCTTTAAACCAGAAGTTAACCCTGATTTATACGGAGATATGTACCACAAAATCAGGATCAACTATTATCCGCCTCACGGTGATAACAAAGAAAGCTGGGATAACATCGATATTTTCGGTTGGTTAGGTTATAAAATGCAGATCAAAATCAATTTCCTTTGCCGCGATTCGATTTTAGCCGCACCGATTGTATTGGATCTTGCTTTGTTTATCGATCTTGCTAAGCGTGCAAACCTATCGGGCATTCAGGAATGGTTGTCATTCTACCTGAAATCGCCACAAACGATTCCAGGTGTACCTGCAGAAAACGATATTTTTAAACAGTTAATGAAACTTCAGAATACCTTACGTTACATCATGGGCGAAGAATTGATCACCCATTTAGGTCAGGATTATGAAGAAGAACTGATAGAAACGGTATAGTGTTTATCCACAAATTTCTTTCAACGGCTCTGGGAATCGGGTATATCGGCAAGGGCGCAGGTACTTATGCTGCAATAGCAACCTGCATCTGCTGGCATCTTTTCCAGAGCCCTTATACCAACCCTTATTTATGGCCGGTACTTTTCACTATGCTCATCGTGATTTTGGGGGTAATGAGTGCCGATCGGGTGGAAGAGATTTGGGGAAAAGACCACGGTAGGGTGGTGATTGATGAAGTGGCCGGAATGTGCATCACCCTATTGTTTGTGCCTTTAAAATGGGAATACACCTTAATAGGGCTTATTCTTTTTAGGTTTTTTGATATCCTTAAGCCGCTTTACATCCGAAAACTCGAAGAATTGCCAGGTGGTTGGGGTGTAATGGCTGATGATGTATTGGCCGGTATTTATGCAAATGTTATACTGCAACTGGTTGTTGTTTTAGCACTGTTTTAACCATGATGTTCACTTATCTAAAAGCGCAGGCGTCATCCCTAGTGGCCTCGGCAACAGATTTTGGTGTGACCATTTTTGCCGTAAATATTTTGGGCTGGTGGTATCTGGCAGCAAGTGTTACGGGTACGGTTGCAGGTGGAGCAGTTAATTTTTATGTGAACCGTAAATGGGTTTTCGAAAGTGAATCTAAAGCCATTAATTGGCAGATATTGAAATATATTTTGGTATGGTCAGGCAATCTGATTATCGTAACCGCAGGTGTGTTTATGCTCACCCATTATTTTAACCTCAATTATGTTCTCGCTAAAGTGCTTAGTTCAGTTATAACTGGGTTAAGCTACAATTATATCATGCAAAAGCAGTTTATTTTTTCAAGTTAAATGAAACCGATCTATTCATTTTTTCTCCTCTTGGTGCTCAGTTTTATTTTGCAGGTAAATGCTTTTGGCCAAAGAACAGTGGTATCTGGCATCGTGCGCGATGCGGTTACCAAAGAAACATTGCCAAATGTTTCCGTTTTCTTTAAAGATACGAAAATAGGCATACAGACTGATGTAAACGGAAAGTACACATTGGTTTCTCCTGATGCTCAAAACGAAATTACTTTTAATTATGTGGGCTATCGTACAGTTTTTAAGAATATTGTAGCTTCTGCAACTCAAGAACTTAATATTTCCTTAGTACCCGATTCAAGAGCACTGGATGAAGTGGTTATTGTGGGCGGAAAAAAAGTAAAATACCGCAATAAAGATAATCCGGCGGTAGAATTGATCCGCCAGGTAATCGCACACAAAGATGAAAACCGGATTAAGAGTTACAATACGGTGTCTTTTAGGCAGTATGAAAAGATGTTGTTTTCGTTGAGCAATGTGTCAGATAAGTTTAAGAACAAAAAGATGTTCAGAAACTATCAGTTTTTGTTTCAGGAGCAGGATTCGACCTTAATTGGCGGAAAAAATCTCCTACCTGTATATATTCAGGAACAATTATCTGATCATTACCTCAGTAAAGATCCTGAAAAAAATAAAAATGTTGTTCTTGCCGAGAAACAGGTAAACTTCGATAGCAGGTACATCGACAATAAAGGAATGAAAACTTATTTCGATAGGATGTACCAGGATATTGATATTTATAAAAACAACATTTCTGTAATCAGTAACGAATTTTTAAGCCCGATTGCAGATGGTGCACCGGCTTTTTATAAGTTTTTTATTACCGATACGTTAAAGAATCAAAAACCTCAGGTTATTGAGCTGTCGTTTACCCCCCGAAATACAAACGATATGTTGTTCGAAGGAAAGATTTATGTAACCAATGATAGCCATTATGCTGTTACAGGGGCTTCATTTGGGGTAAATAAAAACATTAACCTCAATTTTGTACGTGCACTAAAAGTCGATCTCAATTTCGAAGCCAACAACAAAGGCAAATATAGTTTAAGTAAAAGTAATCTGTTGGCCGATTTCGGTATTGGCAAAACCAAAGGCATAGGTTTTACCGGCGAACGTACCGTTACCTATAAGAATTACCAGTTCGATACGGTGTTGCCTGATACTATTTTTCAAGGGAAAAGTACAGTAGTGATGGCCGATGCAGCAAAAAAAGATGATAAATTCTGGGAGAAAAACAGACTGGATACCATTTCGAAGAACCAGCTGAAGATTTATGGCAATATAGATACCCTGCAAAATCTGCCATCTTTTAAGCGCACTATGAAAATTGTTACCCTCTTGTTTGCAGGTTATCAGAATTTAGGTCCCTATGAAATTGGCCCGGTAAATACATTTTATAGCTTTAACAATGTAGAAGGTTTAAGGCTGCGGGTTGGTGGCCGAACAACACCTGAGCTTAGTAAACGTTATTATTTCGAAAATTATTTGGCCTATGGGATTAAAGATGAGAAATGGAAATTTTTCCTTTCCGGAACTTATTCGATAAACAATAAATCGATCTACGAATTCCCACAGAATTATATCAGGGCAAGTTTTCAACGCGATACTAAAATACCCGGACAAGAACTTCAGTTTGTGCAGGAAGACAATTTCCTGCTCTCGTTTAAACGCGGAGTAAACGACATGCTGTTGTACAACGATTTTTACCGTTTGGATTATGTTAGAGAATTCGAAAATCACTTTTCGTACAATCTAGGCTTTAAAAAATGGAGCCAAACGCCAGCTGGCGGACTTAACTACGTAAATTCAAATAATCAGTTGGTAAACAGGTTAAGCACCAGCGAACTTTCTCTACAGTTGAGGTATGCGCCAAACGAGAAATTTTATCAGGGCAAAATATACCGAGTGCCCATTGCCGACCGTTATCCGGTATTTAATTTGCGTTATACCGCAGGTTTAAAAGGGGTTTTTGGTGGCGAATACAATTATCATAACATCATGGGCAGTATCGATAAACGCTTTTATTTATCGCAGTTGGGGTATAGTGATGTGACTTTCGAGGGTGGTTATATTGCCGGTAAAGTGCCTTTTCCTTTATTAGATATACATCGCGCCAACCAAACCTATGCTTATCAGCTCAACTCTTACAACCTGATGAACTTCCTCGAATTTGTGAGCGACCATTATGTGAGCATCAATATCGATCATAATTTTAATGGCTTCTTTTTTAATAAAGTGCCATTGATCAAAAAATTAAAATTGAGGGAAGTGGTGTCGTTCAAAGCCCTATATGGTGGTTTGCGGAACGAAAATAATCCGAATTTTCAAACAGGATTATACCGCCTTCCGGTTTACGAAAATGGTGCCCAAAGAACTTATGCATTGGGTAATGAGCCGTACATGGAAGGTAGTGTTGGTGTAGGCAATATCTTTAAATTATTGAGGGTCGACGTGGTGAAACGGTTCAACTACCTCAATAATCCGGAAGTTTCGGAGTGGGGAATAAGGGCGAGGGTAAAATTTGATTTTTAAGAAATAAGCTATGGAAAAAAATCTAAGGGACAGCCTGCAACAAGGCATATATAAAGTGATCAATCCTTTTGTAAAGGGTTTGATTAAAATCGGTTTAACACCTAATGCGGTAACTACCATTGGTCTGATCCTGAATATTGGCGTAGCCGTAATTTTTGTGCTCGGTGCCGAAAAATCTAACCGTGGCGATATGTCATACATCGGCTGGGGAGGGGCACTGGTGCTTTTTGCAGGCCTGTTCGATATGCTCGATGGGCAGGTGGCGCGATTGGGAAACATGAGTTCGAAGTTTGGTGCTTTGTACGATTCGGTACTCGATCGTTATAGCGAAATGATCATGTTTTTGGGCATCTGTTATTACCTGGTTGCACATCATTATTTCTTAAGTTCGCTATTTGCCTTTATTGCATTGATCGGCTCGATGATGGTGAGTTATACCCGTGCAAGAGCCGAGGGATTAGGCGTGGAGTGTAAAGGCGGTTTAATGCAAAGGCCGGAAAGGGTAGTAACCATTGGCGTTTTTGCCATAGCCTGTGGTATTGCGGGGCATTTTATTGGTGGCGATTACAAAGTTTACTTGCCAGGCATTTCATTCCATGTTTTCGAAACGATGTCGATTTTTACCATGCCCATAACACTAATGGCGGTATTAACCAATATTACGGCTGTTAAAAGGTTACAGGAAGCCAAAAAAGGGCTCGAAGCGCAAGAGCTTAATGAGCGAAAAGGAAATAACAAGGCTGCATTAATTGCGGGTTTGGTATTAATGGGAAGTTTAACCGGAGTACTGTCCTTTAACGCAAATGCGCAAGGATCAGATCCTTCTCCGATTGCTTTTCCAACACCGAAAGATATCCCTAATCAGCTGTTTTATTTACAGCGCGATCCGAATACCAATACCATTATCTGCCAGTTAAATGTAGATAAACATGGCGAAGTAAATAAAGAACAGCCTGTAAATGTTTTTTGGATGCGCTACGGAGATAAAGGCGAAAAGAAAGAGCTGAGTTATATCCAGCGGAAATTTGCATATGGCATCATCAGCAAAAGTCTGGGTAACGGTCAGTTCGAACTGCGGTTTACCTCGCATAAAAAACTGCCGATGTATTTAAATAAATCTGGCGCAGATAAAAAATACCATGTTTTTGCTACGATCAACAATAAAAAAATGCAGCTAGAACGGATTTTCCTTCGGATTGAGGGCGGGACCTTTTGGTTTCCGAATGTAAAATATGTAGAAATAAAAGGTTTTGATGTTTCGGAGCCTTCAAAAGTGTTAGTTGAAAGGATTAAGGTCTGACGGAGGGCGTAATGCGGGTGGCGTCCTCACAAAGTTCGTCATTGCGAGAAGGCTTTTTCAGCCGACGAAGCAATCTTTACAGCAGGGCTCATAAGCATGAAAGATTGCTTCGTCGTTCCTCCTCGCAATGACGACTTTTCTATATCGATTTGTCTGTCTGAGCGGAGTCGAAGACCCACTACGTTGAGAATGATAAATTGTTTGAGGAAAAGATCCTGAAACAAGTTCAGGATGACGATTACATGTGCCGAGTCGAAGACCAGTTAAAAATATTACCAATGAAAAAGAATTTTGTTTCAAATTCGACCGCATCCATCAGGATGTTTAAAAATGACTTTTTAGAAAGCCTATCAAAAGTTAGGTTTTATGTACCGTTGATTGTTTATGTACCGGTTATTGCCTTTCTTTTTTGGAAAGCGCTTTGGCAAATCGAAATGCCCGTTTTAAATTTTGCAGGCTGGTTTTTGTTGGGACTGGCCATCTGGACCATTACCGAATACATCCTGCACCGCTATGTTTTCCATTTTGAGCCAGATGTGGAATGGGGCAAGAAAATCCATTTTATTTTTCATGGTGTACACCACGATTACCCTAACGATGCCAAAAGGCTGGTGATGCCACCTTCGGCCAGTATTCCGATGGCTCTGGGGTTTTACTTTCTCTTCGATTGGTTATTGCCCGATACCGTGGTTTATCCATTTTTCTCGGGTTTTATGATCGGTTATCTTTTTTACGACATGGTACATTACGCGCTTCACCATGCCAATTTTAAAAGCGGCTTTTGGAAACGGTTAAAACAGCATCATATGCTTCACCACTATTCCGATTCGACCAAGGGTTATGGGGTAAGCTGGACTTTTTGGGACCATATTTTTAGGTCTAATTTTGATAAAAAATAACATGCAGCAAGAAGTATTGCTTAAAAACAGTTTTTATAATCTTCGGAATATTTATCTAACAGTTGCTATATCTGTTGGATATCTATTGTTATCGGTACTGCTGGTCGGCTTTAAAACCGATCAGCTGGTGCTGATTTTTATTTTTAATGCTTTGTTTTATATCTCCAGGGGAACCAGGCAGTTTATCCTCGGCTTTTCAATCTTTATTGTCTACTGGATACTGTTTGATTACATGAAAGCATTTCCGAACTACCTTTTTAATACGGTACATATTGAAGATTTATATGAACTCGAAAAAAATACTTTCGGCATTAATTACCATGGCTTAATACTTACACCTAACGAGTATTGGAAAATAAACAGTACTTCATTTTTAGATGTATTGACCGGGTTTTTCTACCTGATGTGGGTACCTGTTCCGCTGGCATTTGCTACTTATCTTTTTTTTAAGAATAAGGAACAGTTTGTCCGTTTCTCGCTCACCTTTGTATGGGTAAATTTGTTAGGCTTTGTGTTGTACTATGCTTTCCCGGCTGCACCACCATGGTATGTGCAGGAACATGGCTTCGGGTTTATCGCGAAAACTGCTGGTAATACCGCTGGATTGGCCCGGTTTGACCATTATTTTAACATTACACTTTTTCATGGTATATACAGCAAAGGTTCTAATGTATTTGCGGCTATGCCATCTTTACATTCTTCGTATCCTGTTATTGTTGTTTATTATGGCTTAAAAAACCGCTTGGGTAAGATCAACATTTTTTTTGCTATCGTAATGATTGGAATCTGGTTTTCGGCTATTTATACCAGTCATCATTACACGCTTGATGTATTAGCCGGATTAAGCTGCGCCATAGTAGGTATTATTTCTTTCAATTATTTAATGCGCAATACAGCTTTGAAGCACTTTGGGAAAAAACTGATCAACGCCATTAGTAATTAAACAACCAGCATTGATCAGGTACGATATTTCAGTATATAATTTTATGCCGAAAGGTTAAGTGGTGTTTGGCTGTTACGCATGGTTAAAGCCTGGCAGTTGCTTTTTGCCTTCGCAAGCAGGTAAAATTCTACGCTGGCGATTAGGATGAGTGTATAACCAAAAAGTTCGAGCGATTCTTCTGATACATTCTTCACATCACGGCTATATTGACTTTCCATAACGGCCATCCAAAATACTTTTCTACCATATAAACGTGCGAAAATATAAGTAGTTAAAATTCCAGATAATAGTATCCCAAAGGAAAATTTGTTTACAAAACCGTTTAGGTTAGAAAAAAAGAGTCCTTTATTTCTGTATATAATAATAATTGCAAGAAAAAGTAAACCAAAAGCGCCGGTTTGCCATGCTCCATCATAAACATGTTCATCAAGAAAAGCGTCTTGCTCTCTGATGAGAGATGCCATTGTGAAGCTAAATAAGGCAAAAGCAAGTGGGAATGACGATTTATGTTTAAATGAAATATAAAGGTAAGTAAGGGCGCTTAATAGTAGCAGCAAGCTCTGCACATATTCTACAATTGATTGTTCACTGAATTTATTACTTCCTGCTTCATGCTGCACATTCCACTTCAGAAATTCAGACAATAAAACGATTATTAAACCATAAATAAGAAATCGGATAATAGCAGTTTTTAGACCGCTTGGGCTTGATGAGATAGTGGGACTGACCATTTTTTATTGAATTTGTATTTGTCATCAGCTAGAAAAATCAATAAACATGATTCTGCCGATAAGTTAGACTACAAATTTCGCTCAAGAACCATTGCTAAAAAAGGTCTATAAGTCCTAAAAATTGGTTAAAAAGTACGAATATTTCAAAATTTAAAAATATAGTTTTTTGTTTATGTTATTCAATTGATAAGCACTCTGCATTTAGAAATTGCAGGCTGCTGGCATATCTATGGTTAAATTATAAGCCGTTTGATCTATTTTTTGATTTACCTTATAGGTTTCACCGCCAAAAACGATCTGGAAATCATAGCTTGCATTTTGTGCCAACAAATTTGTACTAATATTTCCTTTATCCATATAGCCCAGGTATTGAAAGGCTGCATTGCTGCCTGCAGCGCGAAAGTAAACATAAACGCTTGGCCTGATCTCTACATCCGTTCGGTTTGGGCATCGGCCGGTAAATGTTAAAGAAACATTATTATAAACCGGAGGTGGTGGCGTAACTACTGGCGGCGCAGTCGAGCCTGTTCGGGTTAATTGGATGTTAACCACCTGTTGTTTCTTTTCCGCAGTGAAGGTGATCTGTCTGGATTCTTTGTTATATCCTGGAGCATTAATTTCAGCAATAATGCTAATCGGCTGATCTGCTGCGGGAGCAATACTCGGGTGCAGGCCTATCGTAACCATGCCGGCACTTAACTGGATATTCTTTTTACCTGAAAGTTCATAAATATTGCTGGCGGCATTACCGGATATGGTGATGGTTGAATTTGCAGGAGCAGGGTTCCCATCTTGCCCATCAGTAACATTTATCATTGCTGTGTACTTTATTACATCAGTATCGATTACAATTTTTATATTTTCAGTAGGCTTTTTGCAGGCAGAAAAGATACACATTATCAGTACCATACACATTGTATTTATTCTAAACATGATCTTAAATTTTTACAGTTTAAAATTAAAATTGATTTGAACAGTTGGGAGCCAGCGATAATCTTTTATGTTGTTTTGTAGTTGGGAGGTTTGAGATGAATTGCCTTCCAATAAACCTGTACCTACTATTTTTGCCTGTGGCTTGCTGAGGTAATGAGTGCCTACATCTACATTAATGTTAAATTTTTTGCGGGGGAAGGTGTGCGCAAAAGCTACGCCGAGGTAGGGTGCAAGGCCTTCCCAATCAACTGAAAGGTCTACATAACCGATTTGGTCTTCTGTGAGTACCAAGTCGCCATATTTATAATCATCAGATGGAATTACCCTTAAGTTGCCTTTAGCTTTAAAAAAGTACGAAAAGCCGCCAACCATACGAAACCATGCAGCATTTTTAAACGGTACATAATCTGCAAAAGCATGAATGCTGTAAAAATCGGCTGCAACATTGGATGTGGAATTAAACCCTGAAATTTTGAATACATCATTTGCTTTAATTGGGATAAAGTTAAGGCCTCCTCTTACAGCAAGTTCTGGCAATACCCCATAAATAAATTCGGCGCCAATACCTTGTGTACCCACATTTAACTGAACCGATTTTTTATTCAAAAGACTAACAAAACTGCTGTCGTTTTGTGCTCTTAGCTGCTGGATAACCAGTGTAAGTGATAGAATTAGCGTGCATCGGAATAATTTCATATTGTGGGGATTAAGGTTTACAAATTATTAGTCCCGTTAATTTGATTACTATAGCTAAATATCTAACATCAAATGAGTTAAAAAGTTCGGATTATTTTAAGATGAACACTGTGAATAAGTCTGTGCAGGTATTGCCTATGCAGTAATCAGCAGGCAAAAAAACACTTCGGTTTAGATTTTTGCGGCCTAATTAATTGCTGAACCAGATTTGTTTGCTGCGTTACATATTTTAAACAGCGCTGTGTATTTTAAACACAAACAGTTATATTTAACTGAAACAAAAGTAAATATGGATTCGAATATTGTTACCCTCAGCGTGATCAATTACATTAACGATTATGATTATTACGATTCGCTCACAGATTTAAATTGCGATACAAACTCAAAATCTTTTACTAAACTGAGCGAAATCAGGGAAAGAAATAAACGTCATATTTCAGAACTTTTCCCGAACGTTAAATTTCGTGACAGTAAAAACCAGCTACTTGCAGTAGGTAGTTTTAAGCATGCGGTTAAAGCGAAGATCGAAACATTATCGAAGAAAGAAATAGAAGATTATCTCGAAACATTTAAAAAAGATGCTAAAAAAATAGCCAGGCTTTATAGAAAGATCAGGAAATAACTGCGAACATTCGCTGATACTCATGGGATAAACCTGTTTTGGTATTGAACAGGTTATTTTATATTAACATTAGCGCTGTATTTTTGGTTATCTATAGGGTTAATATAAGTTTTCAATTTTTTATGTCATGACAGCAGCAATCGAATCAATCGGCAAGGATCATTTTCAAGGTGTATGCCCATGTGGAAAGGGTGATAAATCGGATCTGGAGAGAATTCCACGGACATTTATGATGAAAACCCTGTTGTTCTGGTTACCTATGAAACGTTATAGGTGTTACCGCTGCATGCGTAACCGCTGGGTACTTGGAAGGAAATCACATCAGATCAGCCATTAAAATCTATTCGTGTAACATCAGTATTGCTTCTACCGGTTTTTAAGTATTCCAATAAGTTAATCAGTTGCTGGGTTAAATCGTGTTACCAGTTCAATGGTGATTGCCAATAGTAAGAATTATAATAAAAGAAAAAGGGAATACCCGCTGCAATTGCCTGGTTTTCCCCATTTTCTATACAATAAATATAAATCCTATTGAAAATATTGTGAAAGATCTGTTAATTTTCCGCCAGACACATAGATAGACCTTGTAGGGGAAGTAACTGTTGTCTTGGCATCGGTAATTAAAAATAATTTAGATGTTCCTGCCTGAAAATTAAATCCATCGCTGGCAAAGGCTGAAGTAATTCTACCTTCGTTGGGTTTAAGTGTAAATCCACTTGGTACCAGGGGACTGGTAGGGTTGTAAGGAGCGTTATTGGTCTCTTTTTCAAGGATATCGAAACTATATATATAATCAGACCCTGGTAAAGGAGGCAATTCTATCGAATTAAAAGAACCATTTTTCGGGAGCGTAAACCGGAGTTCGGGCATTACCTTGGTTCCAACTGTAGTGTTCGATGCGGTTTTAAGCCTGGTGTAAAAAATAAGATCGACATCTACATTTTTGAACTGATTTGGAAATGAGGTTTCAAATTTAGCGCTCACCATCATATTGGTAGGATTCTTCGGAGGATCGAGTTTTACGTTATCCACTATTTTAGTGCCATCAAATAAGTAACCGATATTCTGCTTTGGGATGGTAGATTCGATTGTTTTGGCAAGCAGAATGGCTGTTTCTCCTTTCTTACGGATCTGGATTTCCCTTGTGGTGCCTTTGTCGATCAGTATAGACAGCAATTTATTTACTTTTCCGGTTTCTGAAGAAATTATGTTTCCATCTAATAAGAATTCGAGTTCGCCAGATAAGGCATAGCCCTTAATCTCTAATGAAATGGCATTGTTGTATATTTTGGTCCCATCATAAAAAATACTGATGTTCTGATCAAATGGAGTGGCCGTAATCGTTCTGGTGAGTAATATTTCAGAAGCACCCTTTTTTCTGACCTTTAATACGTTATCCTGATCTTTTACGCTAAGCAGGGTTTTTAAACTAATACCACCTGCTGGAGGAGTAGCTATAATACTGTCTCTATACAGGTATTCCAGTTCAACATTGGTTGCTCCGGAAATGTTTAGCTGAATAACTTTAGCTGGTTCCGGTTGAAGAAGTTCTGCTTTGCGACAAGATAAACTTAAGACTACAATAGCAGAAAGAAAAAAAAAGGTAAAAATTTTTAGTTTCATATAAAGGGTAATTACATTTAAAAACAGCTGTCTGTTTTTATAAAAAAGGGGCTGTACCCTTTGGGGTACGGCCACCTTTTTTAAGAGAGAAAAAATTAGAATACAAGTTTTGACCACGTAGCTGCCCAACTTGGTAGCGTAACAGTAGCTGGAGAACCTGGTGTGTTGTACCATGGTTGGCTAACACCAAAAGCGCTTGCGTTAGTTGCATTAACAACCAATGAGTTACCGCCGCCATCAACGTAAGTGCCAGATGCTGTAGTGATTGAGTTAACGAAACCGTGAACTGAAGTAGTGCTAATGGTTGAAACACCTGCCGGGGCATCTGCATCGAAAGCTATACCTGTGTTGTAACCAGATACAATTACATCAATTAATTCAACCTCCGAACCTCTGCGCTCGCGGATACCATTACGGTAACCTAAACCTGCGATACCACTGGTGTTTTCAGTTCCGAAGATGCTAACATTGATCAAAGTTGGGTGTGTTTTAGGTGTTAAGCTAAAGGTTGCATCTTCAGCAGGGGCATTGTTGTCAGATTCGATACCGTTAGAATCGCTGTTGCCTCCGCTTGTGCTGTGTGTAGCATTTTTATCGGCAATGGCTACTGCATCAGTTAATGTTCCGGTAAAACCGTTGTCAAAATCGAACTGATCATCATCAGATGCTAAAGCAATTAAATTGCTAGGGCTAACTGTTCCGCCGAAAAATTCGAATCCATCATCTAAACCATAAGAAACCTGTACGTGATCGATAGTAGTACCACTACCCACACCACCTAAAGTTAAACCATTAACCTCTACGTTTGGTGCCAACTGGAAACCAGCATACTCAATACGCACATATTGGAAAGTACCACGGTTATCTTCGTTATTTGAACCTCCATAGTAGAATTTATCCTCGTTGGCTAAACCTTCGATTAATTTACCGCTCGGATTTAAAACATTGATTTTTGCATTACCTAAAATAATTACACCACCAAAATCGCCAGGTGTACCAGTTGTGCTGGCATCACCATCTAATAAACGACGGCTGGTAAATACAATTGGATTTTCTGCTGTACCTACTGCACTGATGTTACCATCTTTTGAAACAACCAATACACCATTTTGTACACCTGGCGTATTTGCCGATGCTTTAATATAAGTGCCAGCCTGGATGGTTAAGGTTGCGCCATTTCTAACCGTTACCACACCACTTAATTCATACACATTTCCTGCAGTCCAGGTAACAGAGCTGGTAATGTCTCCACTAACTGGCACTACTGGCAATGATGACTGTGAATAATCTGCTGCCGAAGTGCTGCGGTTACCAAATGAATCAGAACCACCTTCATTTTTTTTACAAGCTGTAAAAGAAACAGCCACAATTGATAAAAGACCGATTAATTTTTTGAAATTTTTCATTTTCGTTTTTTGTTTTTCATAGGATCTTATAGGTATGATCCATGTTTTTAGGTTGATTTTTTGCAGTATTTAGATGCGAGACCAGTTAATCCATTATTTTTTAAGGAAATAAAAGCCTATTTGTATCTAAATTGAATGTTTTTTTTATCTTAGTATTTCTTATCGATAGCTAAGCAAAACTGTTAGCACCCTTGGTTTTTAACAGTAAGGTTTTTAAAATATTTTGGGTTTATCCTGATTTGCCGTTCCACTAGAAATGATCGGTTTAAACGGAGGGTTCTGGTACAACCTTTCGTTTTTTTTATGGCTATACAGGAAAGTATCTTCCTCCTTTCTTTTTAAATAGTGTAAAGTTATTGCTGTTGTTTTTCATGGTCGTTTAAAAATTGTAGGTGAGGGAAGTGCTGTAGGTGCGGCCAAACTTTTGCCTGTACATAATCATATCGCCCTCATCATATTTATCGCTAAAGCCTGGTTTAAGTTGTATATCGAGGTCGCCGTCGCCCACCTTATAGTCGGTTTTTCTTTCATAACTGGCACTGTTTATATAAAATGTTGATGCTTTGTTGAGCAGGTTTGCTGCGTTAACTTTAAGCTCCAATCGTTTTTTTAAAAACTTATAGCTCAATTGCGCATCTATTTGCGCGCGGGCCTGCTCGTATTCTATCTGGTTGAAACTCGAACTCACGATATAGGTTTTATATCCTGATTTGTTGTAGGCGATATTAAAACCTAAAGCATCACCGGTGTATTGCAAGCCAAAATTAACCAGGTACGGTGCCTGTCCATACATAGGCCTTTTCTGATTAAGTGGAAGTAAAATATCAGGAAGATTAGGGCCATTAGGATTTTTTATTTGGTAGGTGCCGGTTACGTTTGATTTTTGAAGCGTCAAATTGCCATATAACGTGATGTTGGTTAATATTTGATGATTGGCAATAAATCCCAGGTTTTTTCTTAATTCAAACTCTAAACCATATACTTTAGCATTGTCTGCATTTCTAAGAAAGTAATATATATTTCCATTACTACTGTCAAAATTGAGTTCGGTAGGTTTATCAAATTTTTTAAAAAAAGCCCCTGCCGATATCACCTCGCCCAAGCCCGGAAACCATTCTGCCTTAAAATCGTAATTGTTGATTCTGGTGCTCGCCAAGCCCCTGTTGCTAAACTGCGCACCCAGATTAGGATCGTACCTGAAAAACTGGCTGTTATCCATCAGTTCGGGCCTGATTACAGTTGCGGATGTGGCTACCCTCAAATTAATTTGGTTAGTTGGGCTATAGGTAAGGTTTGCGGAAGGTAACCATTGCCATTTTTTTTCTGCAGGTAATTTAAATTCGGTGCCACCACCTTTAACATTAGTTTCGTTTCTTACTTCTGTGTACTTAAAGTACTCGGCCCTTAAGCCCCATACTAATCGAACTTTTTCCGTCAACCGGTCATCAAGCATTACATAACCTGCGTGCGTATTACTATAACCTTCGTAACCATCATTTTTTAATGTCCAAGGGTTTATAGCATAAGTATAGCTGTTGATATTAAAATTTGCAGGGTTTACCATTTCGCTTATAGGGATATATCTTAAGCTGTCGGCTATGTTTGGGTTATTAACCAAACTTGCAATTTGCCAGCCGAAACCCGCTTTTTTATTGATGCCGAAATAGCCGGTCTTTACCGTATTCCGTGTGCCTGAAAGTTTAAATGGGGTAGATGCATCTAAACTCCACGAATAGTGCCGTTCGCTGTTGCTGTAATCGTGGCGTGAGGTTGGAAGTATATTTCCCTCTATTAATTGTGAGGTAATATAATAGTACAGGTATTCTTTGCCAATAAGTTTAGGCATACTGGTAGCTATGCCCATGTCTTTTTCTTTTCTTTCAATGGCTGTTCGTGCCGCATTCCATTCTAGCTTTACTTTACCCAGCTGGTGCTGGCCGCTTAATTTATTTTGTAAAAGATCGGTAAATGTAGGGTCGTCTATTTCCTGTATGCGGTTTGGTGGAAAGCCTGTTCCTACCAAGGTAGATCCATCATTATTATCATAACCAATAGTTCTTACCAGTTCATTATTATATAAATGGGTATAAGTGTTGCGCAGGCTTAAGCGGTTTTGCCCCAGTTGTAAACCAATGTTGAATAATGCGCCTAACGTGGTGTTGAACAGGTATTTATTTCCGTTATTATTATACCTGTACTCCCAGTCGCCCCGGCGTACATTATCAATCTGGTTAATGTTTTGTGTATTTCTGTAAGTAAGCGAGCCTGTGAAACCCAGTTTATTCTGTTTGGCCGTATCAAGCCCTAGTAAGCGGCCAATGGTAAACTGATAATTTTGGGAAGGAGCCGTTTTATATTTATAAATGGTAAAATTATCATTCGTAAATTTTTTACTTTGGTCTTCAACCATTTTGTTGTAAGCGGCATCAGTTAAATTAATGTTAGGCTCTACACCACGATTTGTGTGCTGCAAACCCTCAGGAAAATCCCTTCTGCCATCATCAAAACCAAAATAATCATATTTACCACGTTTACGGCTTAAAAAATCTTTGCCTGTACTTTGATCGTTATATGAAGTACCTGCTGTAAAGCTCATAAAATTTTCGGCAGGGATATCTTTGGTGTTAATCTGGATCAGCCCGCCACCAAAACTGGCATTCATATCAGGCGTGGCGGTTTTACTCACCACAACATTATCAACCAAGCTGGAGGGGATAAGATCAAATGAGAAATTACGCGTTTGTGCCTCGGCACTTGGAAGCAAAACGCCATCCAGCTGGGCCGAATTGTATCGTTCGCCAATACCCCTTACAATAACAAACTTATTGTCTACGGTATTTACCCCACTAATGCGTTTCAAACTTTCACCGATATTTTTATCTGGTGTTCTGGCAATTTGATCGGCACTAATTCCGTTGCTAATTTCAGATGCATTTTTCTGGCGGGCCAGTAATCCTTCAACCGAAGCTTTTTTATAGCTGGCGGTTACAGTCACATCCTGTAGGCCTTTAGCATCGGGTTTTAACGAAACGTTTAATGGTGTATTTTTATCAGCCTTTACATTTACCTCGCTAACGCGCTGGGTAACAAAAGAAATATAACTAATCTCTACCGTGTAAGTGCCTGGTTCAATGCTTAAAGTATAACTTCCATCGCTGGCGGTTTGCGTGGCTTTACCGGTTTGGACAACCTTAATGGAGGCGCCAGGAAGGGTTTCACCTTTTTCATCAAGTATTTTTCCTGATATGCGCCCAGGTTTTACCGGATCAGGAAGTTTGTAAAGCAATATGGTATTGGTATCGGCAAATCTGTAGGCTACCCTGGTTCCTGAAAGTATTTTTTTGAGGATCAGCTCAAGTGGCATGTCTTTCACTTCGAGGCTTATCTTGTTATTCTGGCTAAAAATCGATCTATTGTAATTGATCGACAGGCCTGCTTTTTCTTCTAAAAGACTAAGGGCATCAGAGATGCTCATTTCAGCTATCTTAATGCTTACGCCACTTTCTCCTGGTGTTTGCTCAAAGTTTCTTGCTATTGCCTGATTAAACAAAAGGGTGCACAGCATCAGCATAAATGCGGCCGGTCTGTAATTGAAATTGATAATATATTCTTTTATATATTCATAAAATCCTATTTTCATAGGTTCAAGATGTTTTTTAATTCTCACGGGTTAAAAACTTTTGTTTAGGAGCTGGATTGTTCGAGCAATCCGGCTCCTTGTTTGTGTTAAGCGGTTTAATTTATTTTTCATAGGTATAAATCCGGTAATGTTGCGCCTGTATACTGCGCCATTAAGTATAAGCTAACCTATCATTGGCAGCCCTCCCCCCATACGGTAATTTTTTTAGTACCTGCATCTATTTTGTATTTCAGGTGTTTCCCACTCATCACATGCAGCTCTTCCATTACATTGGTGATGCTTTTGTTCGAAAAAGTGGCGTTAAACCTGCATTGACTAAGTTTATTGCGCTTTAGCTCAATGTGTACATTGTAATATCTTTCCAATGATTTGAGCATATTTGACAGCGTTACATCTTTAAAAGCGAAGCTGTTTTTGATCCAGGCATTTACTTCTGTTACCCGTTCAGTGCGTACCGTATAATTATGCTCCTTTAAATGATACAATATTTTCATGCCAGGAGTAAGTAGCGAAAGTTCTTTTAATTTACCCTGGCTGTTCTCCGAAACTTTTACTTTACCAGTTCGCACGGCAACACTAAAGGTTCCATCTTTCGGGTAAGCATAGATATTAAACGAGGTTCCCAAAACCTGTGTCTGCATTTGCCCGCTGTGTACAATAAAAGGACTGGTGGTATCGCGTTTTACTTCAAAAAAAGCTTCTCCATCGAGCTGTATATTTCTTAAACTGCCTTTCACAAAGTGCGATGGCCAGGTAAGCTTACTTCCGGCACCAAGGTATACGATAGAACTATCAGGTAAAATCAACTTCACTTTTTCACCTTTTTGAGTGGTTTTACTTAAAAAAGCAATGGCCGTTTGTAAAGGTTGTTGTGTTTTCTTATAAGTATACCATCCAAGTGATGCAGAAATGATGACCACAATTGCAGCGGCATATTTTAATAGCGGGAAGAGTGATCTGCTTTTTGGCTGGCGTTCTTCAACTTTATCCCATATCTGGGCTAGTCCCTGAACAGCGGTTAATGAGTAATCGGTTTCACTTGTTTGTTTTGTCCAGGCCCTTTCCATTACGCCATGAAATTCACTATCGGCGTTCGCTGGGTCGGCCAGGTACGCCATCAGGATTTTTTCTTGCTCCGGATCGGTTTTACCTGCCAAGTATTGTTCAAATAATATTTTAATGTTTTCTTTCACTTTAATGTTTGTAAGCTTTTATGCTGCGCACTACTGTATATATGCACGAAACCCTGGATACAGCTATAGAGAATGAAATTTTTTTAAGAAATAGTGGAGGAGGGAAAATGGAATTAATAACCAATGATCAATTTGCAGTAACTAATTCTTGATTCGTCACCCTGAATTTATTTCAGGGTCTTACTTGCAA
>NZ_JBWKXA010000001.1:335546-363405 GCF_059422505.1 Pedobacter sp. GW821-FHT01D05
AATAAAACAAGTTCAGGAGGACGCGTCTTGGGGAGGCGCTATAAAAATCTTAATGTCCTTAATTTCTTAATGGTGAAACGACGGAAGATAGAAAATGGATGGTGGGAAATGGGACAGGGCATTTTTCTTAAGGCGCCACGCCACCCATTAACAAAACAATACCAGTAAAGATAAGATTGTTTCTGGAGCGTACGTTCTAAAGTATTTCCGCATAATTCCAAGCGATTTTTTGAGGTGATTGTTTACCGTGTTTTTGGAGATGCCCATCAACTGCGATATTTCCTCATGTGTATGATGATCATTTCTGCTCATCAGGTATATTTTTTTTACCTGCGGAGAAAGACTTTCTATCGCTTCCTGTGCAATCTGTTTAGTTTCTTTGGCATTAAGTTCGTCTTCTATGGCATTAAAAGATTGCTCATGCTTCAGGTTTTCATTGCTATAGGCTTTTTCTTTGGCTTTTTTACGAAGTGTAGAGAGGAAATTATTTCGGATAAGCGTATAAAGAAAGGCATCAAAATTCTTTTCCGGATCGATCTTCGATCTGTTTTCCCAAAGCCTCACAAAAACATCCTGTGTTAGTTCTTCAGCTTCTTCTTTGTCTCGTGTAAAATGGTAAGCATAACCGTATATTTTTTTGCGGTACTGATGGTAAATTTCATTAAAAGCAGCTGAATTGCCAGTTTTTACTGCATTCAGGAGTTTTGCGTTTTTAAAATCTTCCAACTGTTCCATAAGTAGCGGTTATGGGAGGCAAGTTAGTGGTCGTGTTTAAAGTTAATGTTAACACAATGAAAACCTTTTCTATCACCTTAATCGGTGCGTAGTTACGGTACTCTGTTGGGCAGATTCTGCCCCCGAATCCATTAAAATACGATCTGCCCGAAAGGTTTCGGAAACCACTTTATTTATGGCAACCGAAGTTTTGATGGCTTTGCCTGTTATCGCAGCAATTGCTGCTTTTACCATCGGATCTGCAGCATCACCCAGTTGAAGCAAGGGCAAAATACCCAGTTCATTGATTGCGATATCAGGGTTTATCCCAGCACTATAGCCGCCGATGCCCTGTGCATTAAAAAGTTTATAAACAATCGGGTGCATTTCCCAGTTCACCTGTTTCGGACTTCGGGCATCAAATATCCTGAACGATGCTTCATCCTTTCCCCTTGTTTTTTCGCCGATTAGCACCACCTGGATAAAAGGCTTAAGGTTATTGATCATGACTTCTGATGCAGATGCTGTGGCGGCTGTTGATAAAATATAAACCCGGCTTAGGCCAAGGTTTTGTTGCAAGAGGGTATTGAAATTTACGGTACCATCGAAAGTAGCTGCAGTACCGATAGATTCTGTTTTGGCTCCGCCATTTTTATTGCCCCTGTAGGTAATGAAAGGTTTATCGAACGATACATTTTTAGCAATCATGGCACACAAGCCAGCTGCTTCTGCTACCTGGCCACCCGCGTTATAACGGAGATCGAGGATAAGTTCGGATACATCTGCTGTTTTAAAATTACTGAAAATTGGGGTGAGCGAGCTGGCCAAACCGCCATTAAAATCCAGAAAATAGAGGTAACCAATTTTTTTTCCATCGCTTTCTATAACCTTACTAATTTCCCCTTGGTCGAGTATTATACCTTTACTTAATTCAACACTGCGCGTATCTGTCCAGGTATTGTTATTCAGCTCGGCTAAACCTAATGAAAAGCGGTCGCTGTTTAATATTTCGGTTTGCAAAGCCTGTGCATTACCAGCGGTTAAGGTTTTGCCATTAATTTTACTGATATAATCTCCACGTTTTAAACCAGCCCTTGAAGCCGGAGAATCTTTTAGTACAACTTTAATGATCCCGATAACCTTAGTGCTGTTTTGGTCGCTTACCATTGCATAATCAAAACCAAAATTTCTATTACTTGGAGTCGTTGTGGTGGGGTCGTTAGGAATACTGATATAGGAGAAGCGATCGGATGAATTGCGGATGGAGTTAAAAAAATCTTTTGGTGATAAACTGAGATTAGGATCAGCAGGCAATTGCTCATTCCAATAATAGTAGCGTTTAAGGCTATCGAGTATCCAGGTGTTGATGTTCTCATTGCTTCCAATTGGATAATCGGGCTTTTTATTGCCCTTTTTACAAGATGGCAGAATGGCTAAAAATAGCATGACAAGATAAATGCTGTAATAAGTTATTCTTTTTAAATGGGTTATGGGGTTTGTCATTACCTTTCCTAATTTTAAGAGCAAACTTAAAGCTACTATTGTTAAGCCGGGATTAATTTTAAAGCGCGTTTATCTATCGCATATAGCCTTAAAAGGAATGGTTTCGTTTATTAAATTATTATTACAGGATCGGTTAACCTTAACATAACAATAATTAAACATTGGCTTTTATAATGTTAACTTTGTGCTGTGAATTTTCCGCTCTATATCTATTACGAACTGCTGATCCGTTTATCTGAAATTGAATCCGAAATCGGGCATTATGTATCCTCAACTGCAAATGAAGAAGTTTGCATATTGCGTACTACAAACGGTACCGTAAAAGTTCCGGTTAACTTTTTAAAGCGACAGGCCGAAGATCCGAACCTGATCAACAAAGACGAATTAATAGCATTAAGCAAAGGTTTTAAGCCTAGCTATGAGTAATTCTGCCGGGGGGGCAAATAAATCACTTCTAAATAAACTTAAGACTATTTTTTTTGGTGGAAATATAATCGTTTATCCGCCTAATTTAAGTGTGGGAGAAGATTAAACCAGGTCATAGTTGTAATATCACCTGGCATTAATCGTTTTATTTTATCGCGCCAAAAGCTGCGAAATAAGAATTTTTATGCAGAATTTCGGTAACGCTAAACCCAACTTTTTGCAATAAAGCCAGTTGATAGTTTAAAGAACGAGGGGTATCTTCATATTCAATATAATCAAATACCTTTTGCTTATATGCTGCACCGCCAAGTGTTTCCAGGTAGGCCCCGTACTGATCTTGAAAAAGGTTATCGATCAATACAGAATCGTGTGCAATGAGGTCTGAAATCCAGATACTGCCTCCAGGTTTTAAAGCCCGGTAAACTTTAGTAAAAACAAGTTCCCAATCGGCATCAGTGCGCAAGTGATGAAATGTTGCCGCAGCAAGTATAATATCGAAGTGATGATCAGGTAAATTAAGGTTCCGCATATCGTCCTGTATAGCAGTTACTGTTCCCGTGGTTTGTGCCGATACCCTATCGCTTGCACGCGCTAGCATCGGTAAACTTAAATCGTTAAGTGTACAGTTAAGGTTTGGAATTTTACTGAGCATTTTTAAGGTGTAATTGCCCGCACCACATCCAATATCCAACAGTTCTTTCGCATTCGGATTAATGTATCTGGCTGCTCCGGTACATAACTCCATAGTAAGTGGCGCATCGATGGTGGTTTGCTGTCCGCTCTCTAAGTTAGAGAAACGTTCTACATCGTTATCAAACCTTGTTTTAATTTCTTCATTTGTTGCCTTATGCGAATAATCTTTATTCATTGCTTTAATTTTTTTGTAAAGTTAGTGCTGTTAATCATATTTGTAAAATATCAATTTTAGCATATCACGATACCTATTAAGTATTATAAATATGGAACTCAGACATTTGTTGTATTTTAAAACTGTTGCAGAAGAACTTCATTTTACTAAAGCTGCAGCAAAACTTTTCATTTCGCAGCCTCCGCTGAGCAGGCAGATTAAAGAGCTGGAAGAAGAACTCGAAGTACAATTGTTTCTTAGGAGTAATAAGCGGGTTGCACTAACAAATGCCGGAAAGTACTTTAAGGCTGAAGTAGATACCATGTTTGCCAAACTCGAAGAAAGTAAAGAAGTGGTCCGTAAAATTCATGAAGGCGTTAGCGGCGAATTAAAGATTGGCTACATCAGCTCGGTTTACCAGTCGCACCTGGCAGAAATTTTAAAATTGATGCACCAGGAATTCCCTTATCTGAAGACGAGTTTGTTTGAAGTACCTACACTTGCTCAAATTAAAGAATTAGAACATGGTGGTTTAGATGTGGGGATTTTAAGAGCCCCGGTTTTATCAGAAAAATTGAAAGTAGAATCTTTGTTTTTTGATCCATTTGTGGTGGTTATTCCTTTAACCGACCAAAAAATTGATGCCAGGAACGGACTTGCCGATTTTTTGAAGAAAAGTCCCTTTATATTCTTTAATAAAGATTTTGCGCCTCAGTATAACCAGAAGCTGATGGAAATTTGCCAGCGGATGGGCTTTAGTCCAGATATTACCCATGAGGCAAACAATGTACACTCTATATTACAGCTGGTAGAAGCAGGCCTGGGGGTATCTATTCTGCCCTTGTCGTTAAAAAAACAATATGCACAGCTGAAAGTGTCTTTTATTGAATTTGATGCTATTCCGGTTAATACCGAAGTGGTATTGGCTTATAAGGAATCGAATAAAAATCCGGCATTAACCTGGTTTATTAAACACTATGCCGAGTTAAAAATCAATTGATTTTCAATAAGGTCTGTATAACGAAATCAAGTACCATTATTAATCAATATAATCCATTGATTAAAGACCAGTGAAATTGTAAGAAAGGCTGTTCTCAGATGGGAGGCAGTCGTTTTTACAGATTTCAAATCCTATAACCACCCATTGAGTGTTATTTTTCAAAAAGAAACGGTCAACTGCATAAACACGGTCAGGAAAATGGATTGATGTAAAATTAACCCTAAAAAGGTAGTTGATTTCCGATTTTCTACCCTATCATTTCCGATTTTCACCTCTTTTAAACTTGTAAAAGCACAAATTTGCCGCAACCAAGATCAAAAGCCGATGTTAAGGCTTAATGCAAAATGAATTTTACAAATTTACCTAACCTATGAAGAAATTATTGTTCGCCGTATGTTTTCTGGCTGCAGCAGTAATGGCTAACGCACAACAGGCAGCTGATGAAAAAAAAGCAATGAAAAACCTGCTCGACAGGCAATTTGAATTTGCGCAGAAACAATATCGGTTACTGGCCAAAAATACACCGGCAGACCGCATGCCGAAAACCTATTACGCAAAAAATAATAAGCTGGAAACCAGCGATACCAAATGGTGGTGCAGTGGTTTTTATCCAGGTTCCCTACTTTATATTTACGAATATACCAAAGATTCCGGCACCTTAAAAGAGGCAGAAAAACGCCTTGCTGTACTCGAGAAAGAGAAGCATTATACCGGAAACCACGATTTAGGTTTTATGATGTTCTGCAGTTTTGGCAATGCCTACCGCATTACTGGTAATGCGCGATATAAACCTACTATCGATACTGCCGCTGCTTCACTTGCCATACGTTACCGTCCGGCTGCTAAAGTAATCCAATCGTGGAATAGTAGTAAACAATGGAAAGGCCCTGTTATTATTGATAATATGATGAATCTGGAGTTATTGGCATGGGTGTCTGATCATGGCGGCGATCCGAAATACAAGAAAATTGCCATCAATCATGCCGATACTTCGCTTAAAAACCATTTCAGATCAAACTATAGTTCCTACCATGTAGTAGATTACGATATGACCACTGGCAAAGTGCTTAAAAGGGGTACAGCCCAGGGCGCGTTCGACGAATCGGCCTGGAGCCGCGGGCAGGGCTGGGGATTATACGGTTATACCATGATGTACCGTTTTACCAAGAACAAACATTACCTTAATCAGGCAAAAAACATTGCCAAATTTATCATCAACCACCCGAATATGCCTGCCGATCAGATTCCATATTGGGACTTTAACGCACCGAACATTCCAGATACTTACCGCGATGCATCTGCCGCTGCGGTTATTGCCTCTGGTTTGTTGGAATTAGGACAGTATGCAACAAAAAGCGAGCGAAAATTATATGTAAGCGAAGCAAAGAAAATGATCATTTCACTTTCATCTGATACGTATACTGCAAAGCTGGGTGAAAATGGCGGCTTTTTACTGATGCACAGTACAGGAGCCTTACCCCTTAAATCAGAAGTCGACGTTCCGCTGAGTTACGCCGATTATTACTATCTAGAGGCGCTAATGCGCTATAAAAACTGGTATTTATAACACACATAAAATGGAAAGAAGAAAATTTATAGGCGCGTTGTCATTAACTGGCATATTTGGACTGTTTAATCCCAACGAAGTTTTATCCGCTACAAAAGTTAATAAAAATACAGGTGCTCAACCAAAAAACGACAGAGAATATTGGTATAAACTACTGTATAAAATTGCCAGCCCCGTTGTTTCCAATTTGGCCAATGGAACCCTGATTAAAAATATGCCAGTGGTTACGGCACCGAAATTCGACTCCAGAACACCTGCTGTATCATACTTAGAAGCTGTTGGCCGTACCTATGCCGGAATTGCACCCTGGCTTTCGTTACCTGATGATACCACAAGCGAAGGTGTTTTAAGAAACACATTGAAATTACAGGCTATTCGGGGATTAGATAGCTGTTTTGCGGCAAACAGTCCTGATAAACTAAATTTTACCAAAGATTATCAGCCGATTGTTGATTCAGCCTACCTGGCACAAACTTTTTTAAGGGCACCTAAAGCTTTATGGGAGCCTTTAAAGCCCGAAACGAAGCGCGAAATTATTTCTTCATTTAAATCGTTGAGGAACAGAAAGCCCTTTAAAAACAACTGGCTGTTATTTGGTTCTATTACCGAAGCCTTTTTATTATCAATTGGCGAAGCACACGATGAAAGCCGCTTAAATGAGGGTGTTGATACTTTAAACGCATGGTATAAAGGAGATGGCTGGTATGGTGATGGCGTAAACATGGCTTTTGATTATTACAATTCATTTGTAATCCATCCGATGATGGTGGATACGCTAGCTGTTATGCTTGATAAAAAGTTAATCAAAAAAGAGCGGTACGATCTTGCCGTAAAAAGGATGCAGCGTTACGTAGTAGGACAAGAGCGCATGATTTCTCCCGAAGGAACCTACCCACCAATTGGGCGTTCAATTACTTACAGGACAGGCGCTTTTCAGGCATTAAGCCAAATTGCTTTAATGCATAAATTACCAGCCACTATTCAGCCTGCTCAAGTGCGTTCTGCCTTAACTAAAGTGAAACAGAACATATATGATGTTCCCGGAACTTTTGATGCAAAAGGATGGTTACAGCTTGGTTTTTGCGGCCATGATCCTGAAATAGCAGATTATTATACTTCTACAGGCAGTTTGTATATGGCTACACTATCATTCCTTCCTTTGGGCTTGCCGGCTAGCGATGAGTTTTGGGCGGCACCTTCTGCAGAGTGGACATCAAAAAAAGCCTGGGCAGCAAAACCGTTCTCCAAAGATTATCATGTAGATTTTTAACCTAGAAAAAAGGAGGCTGTATATTAAAGTTAAATTCGATTCAACTTGTTAAGTTAAGCTTCTTGATGAATCGGGATTTGGTTTGGAAAAACTAAGGGTTAGGGCGGGCTTGGTTCGGAGTTGGTTCGGACTTAAAACAGCGTTGTGACAATTATACCCGAACCAACTATGTTTTAAGTCCCTGCTAAATTTGTTGAAATAGTATATCGATTACAATTCTTTTTTTATCTTAGTGTTAATCATCCCATAATTTTTAAAATTATGGCAATATTCAAACAAGGAATCAACGGTGGTTTCACCGGGAAAGTTGGGAGCGTAATAGGCTATCAACTAAATGGACAATGGGTAATGAAAGCTTTACCTAAATCCAGTGTAAAAAATAAAAAAGGCACAGCCCAGCAAAAGCGTTGCAGGTTTGGTTTTACCAGGATGCAGCATTTCCTTAAACCCTTAATTACATTCATTAGGGTAGGGTACAATCTCGAATCTAAACTGAGGATGATGACTGCGCATAATGCAGCCAAGTCGTACAATATGCTCAACGCATTAGATGCAAATGGCGAAATTGATTGTGCAAAGGTATGTCTAACCTTTGGAACTTTGTTGGGTGCAGAAAAGCCCAGCGTAGTTAAAGACGATGTGGGCCTTCATTTCAGCTGGGAAAATAACACAGCTAATAACTCGATTAGGGAAACAGATCAGGTGATGGTAATTGCTTATAATGTTAAAGCCCAGCGGGCATATTTTAAACTCAGTGGTGCAAGAAGAATTGATGGCATGGAGACAATTGAAATCCCCGCATTTGAAAAAGACAATGAACTGCATACCTGGATTTCATTTATTTCAGATGACAGGCAGTCTATTGCAATGAGTAGCTACACAGGAAATATTATCATTTAAGATGCCGATAACCAGCCGTACTCCATTAAAATATTATCAAGGCAATTTATGATTGATAATGCTGAGAAACCAGCTTATGTACGTCGCTAAACGCTATATGAGCGCACAGAAATAAATATTGTTGAGGGATTGATCGTTACACACTATTGGAAGATACTTTTGGTTTAGTAAAGGCTTTGGATAAATAGATTGGAAAAAACATAATCTATGGATATCTCTCCATCAAAAACACATGTTTAATTAATTCTGATCAGCAGTTTGTTTTAGGAACTTATGGAATTGGCGATAGAGGGTCAATCAATTTGCTTTATGCAAGGTATATTATTTGATTTTTATAAATTTACAGCATGAAACAAGCAGAGACCGTTATCGATTTTTATAACAGGCTGCCGGGCCATGCGCCCACAGATGTTCCGCTCGATAATGCTGGCATTGGGCACATCAACGTGTTTACAAGAGAGAGCTGCGCCGTGGTGAGTCCATACAGTCGCCGCGATTTTTATAAGGTTTCACTTATTATTGGTAAGGGAAAGATCTATTATGCAGATAAGTGGATACAAATTGACCGGCCTGCGCTGCTGTTTTCAAACCCTATTGTGCCTTATTCCTGGGAAGCAGACTCAGATCAGCAGTCGGGCTGGTATTGTCTTTTTACCGAAGATTTCATTCAGCATAGCGAACGGGTAAATAACCTGCGCGATTCGCCTTTGTTTAAGGTTGGCTGTAATCCGGTATTCTTTCCAGATGAAGTTCAATTGCGCGAGTTTTCGGCCATATTTCAAAAGATGCAGGCAGAGATGAACTCAACTTATCCGCACAAGTACGATGTACTGCGTAGCTATTTGCACCTGCTGATTCATGAGGCGATGAAAAATAATCCGGCCACAAATTTTAATACCTACGCTAATGCCTCTTCAAGGGTTTCTGCCTTATTTCTTGAACTGCTGGAAAGGCAGTTTCCAATAGATTCTCCTACGCTTGTACTCAAACTGAAAACCCCTGCCGATTATGCCGACGCTTTATCCGTACACATCAATCACCTTAACCGTTCTGTAAAAGAAGTTACCGGTAAAACCACAAGCGCTCATATCGCTGCCAGGATCGTTAAAGAGGCTAAGGCACTATTGCAGCATACCGACTGGAATATCGGTGATGTTGCCTACAGCCTGGGCTTTGAATACCCTTCTTATTTTACATTGTTCTTTAAAAAACACACTGGTTCTGCACCTACTAGACTAAGAGAGACTGTTTGAATATTATAACGATCTGTTTGATGCTTATAAGTCGCGGTTTTGCTTTCTTATCTACATTTGAGGTAACAAAATCTTATCAAAATGAAATATAGAAATTTAGGGACAACCGGCGAGAAACTGTCTGCACTTGGTTTAGGCTGCATGGGCATGAGTTTTGCGTATGGGCCTACAGACGACAAAGAAAGTTTAGCGACGCTTGAAAAAGCACTTGATCTTGGGATCAATTTTTGGGATACGGCCGATATGTATGCAAACGGAGCCAATGAAACGCTCATTTCTAAGGTACTTGTACCTAACCGCAACAGGGTATTTATTGCAACCAAATTTGGCTTCCGTTTTAAAGATGGAATTGCCGGCCCCAGCAGCGCAACGGGAACCTATTTTGATGGTTCTCCGGCCTGGATGAAAGTTGCCGTTGAACAGAGCCTGAAACGATTGAAAATCGATACCATAGACCTCTACTATGCCCATCGGGTTGACCCGAACATTCCGATTGAAGAAACCGTTGGCGCTATGGCCGATCTGGTAAGAGAGGGGAAAGTACGCTATCTTGGACTTAGCGAGGCTTCTGTTTCTTCTTTACGCAAAGCACATGCCGAGCATCCGATTGCTGCATTGCAAAGTGAGTACTCGTTGCTTACAAGGGATGTGGAAAATGGGATATTGCAGACTACCCGTGAACTTGGCATTTCACTTGTACCTTATTCTCCGTTGGCTCGGGGGCTGGTTACCAATACACTTGATGTAAATATCCTGGCTGAGGATGATTTTAGAAGAACCCTGCCACGTTACCAGCAAGAAAATATTATAGGTAACAATAGGCTCATTGCTGAATTTGCTGCACTGGCAGGTACCAAGGGCTGCACGCCTGCACAGCTAGCCCTTGCATGGGTACTGGCGCAGGGCGATGATATTATCCCGATTCCGGGCACGAAAAAAAGAAAATACCTGGAAGATAATGTAGGTGCCATTGAAGTTGAACTGACAGTTGACGATCTTACAGCGGTTGATGAACTGATCAAGCGATATCCTATCACTGGCGAGCGTTATAGTGAAGGGGCAATGAAGATGGTTAACCACTAAGGGACTTCGATGACATGCTTATAGTTGGGAGTTTGAAATAGACTTGGTTTCTTTCTTTACAGAAATAGAATATTATTTTCATAATTGCCCCCTCACTAGCTCCTTACTAGCGCAAGTCTTAACTGGTGAGGAAGTAAAGTGGCTGACTTGTGCTTTAAAATAACTAGCTTGGCTCTTTTGCCGGGCCCCTGCTAGTCCGAGCGGATTGCAATTAGATAAATTATGCTGGTGCGAGTTTTTAACTCGTACCAATCTAAAAAAGCCATAATTCTAAAATTTAGAAAGTCACAATCCTAGACCTTCATGATTTCCGAGATATAATATATTTACTACCAGCTAGTTGATGCAGGCTTTGTATTAAAAGATTACCATTGGAAAGTATAGTAGTGCAATAGATTTTTCAGGCGAAAAGGGTTTATTAGAAATTGATATAATTTAAGTTAATTTGGATACGAGCTACAAGCTCGCACCAGCTTGGGCGGCATAAACACTAACTAGTATGAAAAACTACAGGATTTTTAGTTTGACCATTTGTATGCTATTTGCTTTTAATGGTAAATTAATTGCCCAATATTACGCGAAATATCAAGATCTAAAAAATATTCTTTTTAATGTTTCTGTAGAAAAACTTGATAGCAAGATATCTCTTTATGGTTTTCAAATAGACCCTGACACCAAGAAGTATGCTGGCTCAAAAGAGAATTATGAAATAAGATCTTATAACAGTCAAGATAGCTTAAAGAATGAAAGCTTTAGGATTACTATCCTAAACGAAAAAATACATTGTGTTGAGTTTTTTTCACATTCTACTTCCATGTACAAGTATTTTGAATCTTATTTAAAAGATAACTTAATAAAAGATGGAAGAATTAAGGTCGGCAAGCATCTTGAAAAGGATTTTGTAGATACTGAAGTTTCGGTACGATTATCCAAAACCCGTCAAAGAAATGGCTATTTGTATAAAGTACTTCTTGTCGATGGAGTTAGAAAAAAGACAAAAAATAATGAAGAAATTTATATGAATTAATAGGTCTACATACTGCAGTTCGAGCGGATTTTCACTAGCGCAAGTCTTAGTAGCTAGGAGCCCAGCCGCTCTGGATATAAAGATTTTTCATTCATTCCAACTAATAATAAATAACAATGAGACAAGTAGATTTAGTTAGAGAAGAATTAGAGGTATATTTAAATAAAAAGTATAAATATGTTGATGATAGTTTAATTGTTTTGGGTGATGAGACAATTGAACATAAAGAATTCTGGGTCTTTTTCTATACGAATAAAAAATTTTTAGAAACAAATGATTTCTCTGACATGATAGTGGGTAATAGTCCAATAATTATTAATAAATTGACTGGAGAAAAATATGTTACTGGTACAGCATATCCACTAGAATATTATATAAGGCAGTATGAAAATAAATAATCTTATCAGGGCATATGCCGGGCTTTTTACTTTTCCAGTATCTCCATTTTGATGAGCCTGGCTTTTATTGCGCCATAGGAGCGCCCATGCAGTTTGGCCAGTTGGGAGATCTTAATACCTTCATTAAAAGCTTTTAACAAAAGGCTGTCTTCTTCCTGTTATCCTCTGCTGGTCCGAGCGGATTGCTATTAGATAAATGGTGCTGGTGCGAGTTTTTAACGCGTACCAATCTAAAAAAGCCATAGTTCTAAAATTTAGAAAGTCGCAATCCTAAACTTTCATAATTTTCGAGGTGTAATATGTTTACAATCAGCTAGTTGTGGCAGGCTTTGTAATAAAAGATTAACCATTGGAATTATAGTAGTGCAATAGATTTTTCAGGAGAAAAGGGTTTATTAGAAATTGATATAATTTAAGTTAATTTGGGTACGAGCTACAAGCTCGCACCAGCTTGCGAAGTGGACACAAGATAAAAATGGTGATTGGAAACCAAAAGCAAAGTAATTTATGAGGAAAATAATTAAAGCTGTTAAAATTTTAGTGTTAATATTGTCGCTATCTTCTTGTAAAAACTGTACTGGTGTTTTTTATGGAGTCAATGAACGTCAATATCTTAATATAAATTTAGAAGAGTCTAAATTTAAAAGTACATTTCTTTCACATTATATTGATGAGGTGTACTCGAAAAAAAATGTCATACCTGATTCTATTATTCACCTGTTTCCTTCTGGCAAATATTCTGACAGCATAAATAAGGTCATTTACTTTAAAACGTTTCCACAGGAAGCGTACTACGTGGGTTTTAATGCTACACCTCCTTGGCTAATTTATATCTTTAATAAAAGGATATCTGGGGGAGTAATTGATAGTAAAGAACAGCTAAGTAAAGAAGAGATTCTAAGAATTAAAAGAAGATTTAAAACGGAAATAATTGATGAGGCCAGAATTTACGTTCGAGAACACAGGATTCCAGACTCATTGGTTTATGCAAACTATTGATTTTTCGCACCACTAGCGCAAGTCTTAGTCGCTAGGGTAGTGTTGGTGGCTGACTTGTGCTTTTAAATTTTCTTAAGAGATTATTATATTGATTTGACTAGAGCGCAAGTCAGGCCTTTGGTTGGGCGGGGCGCTAAGACTTGCGCTAGAATGGGAAAATAACAAAGAAACAATTTTTAGATGAGTATAATAATCCCAATAATTATCAACCCGAATCCCCAGCTTCAAATGTGTCGCATAAATTTGAAAAGAAAAATTAAATAGTATTAAAATTGGTAAAATGGAAACAATATTTCAAGCAATTGCGAATAAGAATATTAAAAAAGTACAAGAGCTTATTGAACAAGGAATAAATATTAATGATACGAATGAGTTTGGATATAGTGCGCTACACATCGCTAGTCGTGATAATGAAGAAGACATTGCGTTATTGTTGCTTCAAAAAGGAATAGATCCTAATTTGCAAGATAATGAAGGACAAACTATCTTACACTATGCAGCAGTTTATAATCAATTAAAAATTGCACAAGTTTCATTAGAGAATGAAGGAAATTTATCTATAGAGGATAAATATGGCAATCAACCGTTATGGGCTGCTATTTTTAATGATAAAGGAAGAAATGATAGATTTGAAATCGTAAAACTATATTTAAATTCCGGTGCAGATCCTAATCATAAAAATAATGTTGATAAAAGTCCAAGAGATATTTGTATTATAGTGGGATATCATAATCTCAGATCACTTCCAGGGTTAGATTAACCCCTCACTAGCTCCCTGCTAGTCCGAGCGGATTGCAATTAGATAAATGGTGCTGGTGCGAGTTTTTAACTCCTACCAATATAAAAAAGCCATAGTTCTAAAATTAAGAAAGTCGCATCTTAAACTATCTTAATTTTTGAGACATAATAATCCCCTGCTAGTCCTAGCGGATTGTAATTAGATAAATGGTGCTGGTGCGAGTTTTTAACTCGTACCAATATGAAAAGCAATAGTTCTAAAATTTAGAAGGTCGCAATCCTAAACTTTCATAATTTTCGAGATATATAGTAGTGCAATAGATTTTTCAGGAGAAAAGGGTTTATTAGAAATTGATATAATTTAAGTTAATTTGGATACGAGCTACAAGCTCGCACCAGCTTGGGGAGAAATTTCTTGAAGAGGCCTTTCTTGGCACTTTTACCGGTAAATTGGCTCAAAAAAATGGTTTTGGAAAAGCTGTTATTGAAAACACCACTAAAGATGCAGGAGGCAATTATACCGGAGTTGATGTTGTATTTAAGAAAAAATAAAATATGGATGATTCAAGGTTTAATCAATTGGGTTTTACAGGGTTTATTCATTTAGACCCAGAAAAAAGAGACGGTTTTTTAAGAAAGGTTTGGGTAGGTTTGTATAATGACAATATTATTACTTTTAATATTAAACTGATTCATGATCGTTGGGAATTGGAAAGAGTTGATTGTGATGTGCTTGACGATAGCTTGACTGATTTAATTTCAGATAAAAATAATATCGACAGGCTATTGAATTTCATTTCTGAGATACGATAGGCGTTAGGTTTCCTAGTGAGGGAGGCATAGGCTTATAACAGTCCCCTGCTAGTCCGAGCGGATTGCAATTAGATAAATTGTGCTGGTGCGAGTTTTTAACTTGTACTAATACATAAAAGCCATAGTTCTAATATTTAGAAAGTCGCAATCCTAAACTTTCATAATTTTCGAAACACAACAATCCAGTTGAGGCAGGCTTTGTAACAGAAGATTACCATTGGAAGTATAGTAGTGTAGTAGATTTTTCAGGAGAAAAGGGTTTATTAGAAATTGATATAATTTAAGTTAATTTGGATACGAGCTCGCACCAGCTTGAGGTTACACTACGATTATTTTAAAAATACACCCACTAAAAAATAGATGAAATGGAATTTAACAATATTGCCATACTAATTTTTGAAGCTGCCCCGGAATTTAAAGAATTTTATAAAGAGGATTTAGGTGAAGAATATTATAATTCTTTTTTAGGAGAATTTGCGTTGTTTACTCGTGATGCACTTGTTAATCAGGAAACTTATGCCTTAAAATATTTGTATTTTATAAATGATACGGTGAATCGTTTTTATAATGATAAAGATTTTATCAATAAAATGGTAATAAATGTACTAGAAATACTAACTGACTATGAAGTTACGCAAAGAGCTTCTCGTGAATATTTTAATGGATATTGTTTAGTTCTATTTGATGAGCTTTTTACTAGTGGTCAATTTATTAATTTACTTACCCTGCCAAAATGGTAAACCTTTTGTAGCGCAAGGGTTTATTAGAAATTGATATAATTTAAGTTAATTTGGATACGAGCTACAAGCTCGCACCAGTTTGGGGAAATTTGGTTAATAATGTTGTTAGGCAAGTTCGTCAAAGATTGGGAAACTTACCAAAAGGAACTAAGCAAATTGTTACTATTGATGTAAGAGGACAGAATGTAAATCAAGCTACATAAATAATAAAATTTCTACACAGGCAGGAAGTCAGAATGTAAACGTTAATTTTAGAACAAATTATAATCATATGTTAAGCCAAATTAAAGTCTATGGGTTGGACTGGGACGAAATTATAGTAGAAGGTTATGATGAGATGCTGAAAGAAATCACGATGGTCTTCAATTGTGATATTTCAACACTGCAAAAATCTCAGAAAGTAATTAAATATGTAGTAGGAAGAACAAGCTGGGGTTATTTAAACTTTCCTCCAAATGTCGCAATTAGGCTATCTTTTGATATTAGAGGACAAGGGGTAATTATATCAAAATCTGATTTTTTCAAAAGGAACTTACTAGAGATATTTAATTGTATTGGGATTAAAAATTCTGTTTTTATTGATTTTTTAAGATAATGGCACTCATAAATATTATAGCTAATAATACAAAATCGATTAATTGGCAATCGTTTTATCATGATTATAAACTTTTAGAATTAATCAATATCAACTTGTTTCCTATACCGAAAGAATTAGGGTTTGAATCTGATTCAGTTGGGATAAGCGTTCATGCGAATTATACAGATAAGGCTGAGGTTATTCAGGAATTGAAGAAGCTACTTGTTTTTTTTGAAAGAGAGCCTTATGACTTTAAATTTTCTGAATTGTATCATGGTGTTGAGATTTCATCCTCAAATGTAGAAAAAGAATGTAATGACTTATTACCTCACTAGCCATTCCGAGCGCAAGCCTTAGCGGGCTAGGACAGTGTAGGTGGCTAAATGTGCTTTAAAATTTTCTTAAGAGATTAGTATTGATTTGACTAAAGAACATTCAGGCCTGTGCTTGGTCGGGCGCGCTAAGAATTGCGCTAGATGGGTGAAGATCAAATATCAAAAATGGCATCAAAAGCAATTTAAGAATTTAAAACCATGATCATATCATTAGACTACCTTGAGGATCTAAAAGAATCAGGGAAATTAACAAAATTACCATATGAAGTGATTAGCATATTAGTTGCAGCGATGAATGATTGGCCGCGGCCCGTGCTTAGCTTAGCAGATTTTGAAATTGAAGTGTATAGGTCAATAGGGAAAGATGCCGATAAAGAAGGGATTGAGAAATATTTAAATAATGTTGATTATACAGTAAATGCTTGGGAAGCTGAGGCTATTGCTCAAATCTTAGCTATTTATAAGTATTATGATCGGAAAAAACCTTTAAATGAAATAGTGATTGAGCTAGTAGATAAAATTAAGGGAATTAATCTCCCCTGAGGATCAAGGTTCTCTACGATAGCTGCCGCTATTTTGCAACCAAAAATTTCGCATTTCCCGATTTTTTTGGTTTTGCATTGATGAAAACAGGCTATTCATAGTCCTTACTTTTGCTCAGCTTTTTCAATGCATCCAATTCATATATCGGTCGTTCCAACTCGTAAGGAATTTCCCGTTGGCTAAACTGCTGGAAATATAATAAACAGGCATCCTTCCACACCTGTGCATCACGGCTTTGGATCTTGAGCTTCGACTGCACAGATTTGAACCGTTCATCATCAACCAAGCCCTTGGTGCTGTCCCAAGTGCGCTGGAAAGCACGAACACGTTGCAACCCCGAATCGTAACGATAACAAAGCGCAGTCCAAAGGTCGAGCCCATTTTTAAGTTTATAAGTCCATGGCACATGGTGAAACCACAACAAGTATTCTTCCGGACAACTTTCCAGGCTGTTATATGTAGATCGAAGTGGTTCACGGTACTGCTCAACGGCATTGCTACCAGTGCTGCTTCTGTTAAAGCCCACTCCTAAAAGATCTGCATTGTGGTAGTATACCGAGGTCCAGTCGGCTCTGATGGCTTTATTCGAGAACCATGGGGCAGGCCCGTAATGGTGGCCTTCAGCAAAAATGTGGTGCAATCCTAAGGGCATCATATAATCCACAGCGGCTGCTCTGCTCTGCATCATCATCTCTTTTATCGGCTTTACAAGGGTTCGCTCCATTTTCTTTTCCGTAGGACTTAAAAAAGTCTGCCTAATCCATTCATCTGCAATATCTTCACTCTTAAGTTTATTGTCCCAGGCTAGCCTGCCGAAAGCATACCAATTGGCCTGTGCAAAAATATGCCCGGTCCAATTTTTCTCCAGGCCAATATTGGATACCCCTGCAATTGCACTGAAGGTTCGTTTATCTAATGTCCCATCTGTACAGGCCGCTACAGTGCTGCCTTTACCGTTTCGGTAGGTATCGCTTTGTAAACATTCTTCCCAAAGGGTAGACAAGAAAACCAGGTGATTCGACCAGCCCAGATACTCCTGAGTGATCTGAAACTCTGGCATTACAGGGGTTTTAATCATGGCCCCGAATAAGGGACTGAATGGCTCCCGGGGCTGAAAATCAAGTGGTCCGTTTTTAATCTGGATAATTACATTTTTCTTGAATTTACCATCAAATTTTAAAAACTCATTATAGGCCTGTTTGGTACGGTCCTCATTACTGGGTTGATATACAAAGGCACGCCACATTACAATCCCTCCAAAAGGAAAGAGTGCATCGGCCATCATATTGGCGCCATCAACGTGTGTCCTTCCGAAATTTTGAGGGCCAGGTTGCCCTTCGCTATTGGCTTTTACAAGGAATCCTCCAAAATCAGGAATAAGTGAATAAATTTCTTTGGCTTTAGCTGCCCACCATTGCCTAACAGCAGGATCAAGCGGGTCGGCGGTTTTAAGTTTTCCAATAGTAACAGGTGAGGAAAAGTTGACTGATAAATAGACTTTTAAGCCATATGGACGCAATACTGTGGCAATAGACTTAACCTTTTGGAGATAAGGGACGGTAAGGATTTTTGCCGAAGCGTTTACGTTATTGAGTACTGTGCCATTTATACCTATGGAGGCATTGGCTCTTGCGTATTCTTTGTACAACGCAATATCTGCCTGACTAATTTGGAGCGAAGAATCGCCCTGCCTCCAAAATATCGAAGCACCAGCATACCCGCGTTCTACAGAACCATCCAGATTATCCCAATGGTTAAGGATTCTTCTTGAATAGGAGGGATTGGAAGCATAATTTTGATCAGACTTTCCTAAATACTGCCTTCTAAGGAGCTCGTAGCTGCCATAAAGCATACCCAAATCCGTTTTAGCGGCAATTTTATGGCCTTCCAAGCGAAATCCATCATTTGTAATGGACCCATCTTTAACAAAATCAAATTTTAGTTCTGCACCATCTTTTCCCAGCCACCCGTTTTTAATTTCTTGTACAGCGATGGTTAATACGGACGACTTTCTTGGCGATATAACCTTTACCCGCGTGGACGAGGTATTGCGGAGCCAAAGTTGGTGTCCGTCTTCAGCCTTCAGAAAATGGATAGTAACTGTAATGATAATCAATAGCAGGGTAATCTTTTTCATCTGGTTGATTATTAGTTTTTTGGTTTTAATATTACCTTAAAATAAACAAGTTTGCTTTCACCAGATGCTAAGCTAACCCTTTGTATCCCTTAAGGGCTTTTTTAGCTGATTTGATTTTTAAATTGTTGTACATCACATACAGCTGGGCAACCTCGTCGCTCTGCATTTTTCCGGTATTGGTGATCTTTACAGACAAACTTGTTCCTTTGCCTGATTTAAGATTTGAAGGTAAGACAAAGTTGTGATAATTGAATGTAGAATAGCTTAATCCATATCCAAACCCCAAAAGAGGTTTGCCTTTGAAATACCTATAGGTTCGATTCTCCATATTATATTTGGTTTTCTTGACTTGTGCAAGTTCCAAATAGTTTAACATAGGGAGGTGTACGTTTAGATAAAAATCGGCGACAAATGTTTCGGTCTAGTAGTTGAGCTGGCTTTATGTTACATCTGTTTAACTTACAATCGATTGCATAAAATGGCGCCATATTTTGAGGTCGAAGGACTTTTTTCGTTTAACAATCGCTTTTTGGTCAATTCCTTCCTTTGAACATTTATTCCATATTTATGAACAATTGACACTTACCCTTTTCTTCTCATCGAATAACTTTACTGCTATCATGTTTGTCTGCTCTTGTTTAGCGCTACTTATTATCCGGTTTTTGGGATAACCAGTCGGCTCATAGCTGAATGATGCATGAGTTTTAACCATTATAAACCAAATTTTTATGAGGAATGAATTTTTACAGTTTTTTGTAAAGCCTGGTGCAGGACTTTCCAAATGTCTGGCCAAACTATCACTGATTGCTTTTTTTGCGCTTTTTGTGGTTGCTGCACATGCACAAACCCAGGTAAAAGGGCGTGTTGTGGATGATCAGGGAAAACCCCTTCCAGGGGTAAGTATTCTGGTCAAAGGAACCTCAATCAGTACAACAACCCTAGGCACAGGAAACTTCAGTATTACGGCTCCAACAAGCAATTCGGTACTGGTGTTTTCTTACATCGGATTTACGAGTCGCGAGGTTCAGGTGAGAAATCAAACCGAAATCAATGTGACATTGCTTCCGAGCGCTGCTGAACTTGAACAAGTTGTAGTGGTGGGCTATGGAACCCAGCGCAAAGAATCGGTAACGGGTTCTGTGGCAAACATATCGGGCGATAAAGTTCGTGAAATACCCGCACCCAATGTGGCACAGGCGATACAAGGTAGAATAGCTGGGGTAAACATTTCGCAAACCTCTACCAAACCTGGTGCAACCATGCAGATTCTGATCCGCGGTCAGCGTTCACTTTCAGCCAGTAACGACCCTTTGGTGGTGCTTGATGGGATTCCATTTCCAGGTTCTATTGGCGATATTAATCCCAACGACATTAAAAGTTTAGACATTTTAAAAGATGCTTCCGCTACTGCAATTTATGGCTCGAGGGGAGCCAATGGAGTGATATTGATAACCACTAACCGCGGCCAGCAAGGCGCTCCCGCTAAAGTATCCTATAACTCATATACTGGTTTACAAACCCTTTTTGCCAAATATCCAATGATGGATGGGCCAGAATTTGTTGCCCTGCGCAAGGCAGCTGGATTATTTACAACCAATGGCGTAGATGAAGCTAATGATGTAAACACCGATTGGCAAGATTTATTCTACAATAAATCGGCAGTTGTAACCAGTCATGATGTTGGTGTATCTGGCGGATCTACAACTGGCAGCTACAGTTTTGGGGGCGGCTATTATCAGAATCAAAGTCTGATCCCAACTCAACAGTATACCCGGTATTCAATGAAAGCATCTATGGATCAACAAATTGCCAGTTTCTTAAGGATTGGATTTACCACCAATAACAATTACAACTTAAGTGAAGGCAATCAACTTGGTGTTTACGGAATCCTTAGCAATTCGCCTATCGCAAATCCTTATAATTCAGATGGCAGCCTAAAAAGAACAATCAGAATGCCTCAGGATGAATCGTGGATTTATACCCGCGACCTTACTAAGAGCCTTAGTGATAAATGGCTTAATGAAACGCGTGGTTTTGCTACTTATAATTCATTTTATGGCGAGCTTAATATTCCATGGGTAAAAGGACTGAAATACCGTACCAATCTCGGCCTTGATTTTATCCAGAGCAATAATGGTAACTATACAGGTGTTGGAATTGGAAGTGCTACCGCTACTACAGTTTCTACTGCCGGGGTTAGCAATTCGCAAACCTACCATTGGACACTTGAGAATTTATTGACCTATGACAGAACCTTCTCCGAAAAGCACAACATCAATGTAGTGGCCTTATATTCTGCTGAACAGAATAAGTTCAATTCCTCATCCATGTCAGCACGTGATATTCCGTCTGATGCTTTTCAGTTTTACAACCTTGGCCAGGCCAATGGAGAGTTAACAATCGGTAACGGGAACTACAGCTTAAGTGGACTCATGTCTTACATGGGAAGAGTAATGTATGCTTATGATAATCGCTATTTAATCAGTGCAACCATCAGATCTGATGCATCATCACGCTTGGCGCCAGGGCATAAATGGAATACTTATCCGGCTGTTTCTGTGGGTTGGAACCTGATGAATGAGAATTTCATGAAAGGGATAACCGCTATCGACAGGTTGAAGATCAGAGTGGGTTACGGGCAAACATCAAACCAAGCGGTAAATCCATATCAAACCCTTGGTTTACTAAGTTCGCGCCCTTACAATTTTGGCGATAATAACTATGCCACCGGATATTATGTTTCTCAGTTACCTAGCCCGGGTTTAGGCTGGGAATATTCACAAACCTGGAACTATGGCCTCGATTTCTCCTTACTAAAAAGCAGACTGACAGGAACATTTGAATACTATGTAACCAATACCAAAGATATATTGTTAGGCGTTGCACTACCTTCTACCGCAGGTGTGGGCAGTTATACTGCAAACATCGGACAAACACAGAATAAAGGATGGGAACTGAGTGTTAACGGGAATATTTTTAACGATAAGGGAGGCTGGTCATGGGATGTAGGATTTAATCTTTATGCAAACCGAAACAAACTGGTTGCCCTTGCATCAGGTCAAACGAGAGATGAAGGAAATGCCTGGTTTGTGGGCCATAATATCAATGCCATTTATGATTTTGAAAAAGTAGGTTTATGGCAGGCCGGAGATCCATACCTGAATGTTTTAGAGCCAGGCGGTAATGTGGGGATGATTAAAGTAAAATACACGGGCGATTTTGATGCGACCGGCAAACCAACAAGGCCTATCGGAGCAGCAGATAGACAGATCATGGATGTGGATCCTAAATTATCAGGAGGATTTAATACAAGAGTAGCTTATAAAGGATTTGACCTCAATGTAGTAGGATTATTTAAAGACGGTGGAATTTTGCTGAGTACATTATATGGTTCTTCCGGATACCTGAATCTCTTATCTGGTAGAAGAAATAACGTTAAAGTTGATTACTGGACACCTGAAAATACAGGAGCAAAGTATCCAAAACCCGGTGGTATTGCAAGTGGTGATAACCCTAAGTATGGAAGTACATTAGGTTATTTTGATGCTTCTTTCTTAAAAATCCGGACCATCTCTTTAGGGTATGATTTCAATCGAAGTTTGTTAAAAGATTCCAGAGTGAAGCTCCGGATGTACTTAACCGTTCAGAATCCTTTTGTGATGTTCTCTCCATATCACCGCGAATCGGGCATGGATCCTGAAACAAATTCATATGGCGATGAAAACGCTGCGGTAGCATCGGTTTACCCGCGGAGAATCTTAACCATTGGTACCAATACCCCGTCTACGCGTAACTATGTAGCTGGTCTTAATTTAACATTTTAATATACCGATATGAAACGTATACATTTAAATATAACATTGGGCATTTGGCTTGGGATGGTGGTTTTCTCAGGCTGTAAAAAAATTCTTGAAGAAGAACCCCGCAGTATCTTTACACCAGATTACTTTAAAACAGTAACAGGGGTAAATGGTGGTCTTACAGCCATGTACGGTCACCTCCGCAACATGTATGGGCAGGCCTATTATTATAATTCGCTAATTACCGGTACCGATGAGGCTACCTGGGGCAAAGATGCTGATGGCAATTTTAAGGATATGGATTGTTCAGGGGTGGGGTCAATACTTTCTACAAGTTATCCCAGTAGCGTATTATGGGGAGAAGCCTTTCCGAATATTAATACGGCAAGTGGCGTAATTGAAAATGCCAGTGCCGCAGGTATTGCCCCTTCATTGGTTGCGGAAGCAAGATTCTTCCGTGCCTTTGATTATTTTTTGTTGGTACAGACCTTTGGCGGGGTACCACTCGATTTAGGTGCCGGACCACTTAAATTCAATACCAGCCCTGTAAGAACATCAGTTCGCAATACAGTTCCCGAGGTATACACAAAGGCAGTATTTCCTGATTTGTTGACGGCTGTTGCCGATTTACCAGTTACAGCCCGCGTTACAGGCGGGGTAACAAAAACTTTGGCGCGACTGTATTTGGCAAAAGCCTACCTAACTTATGGATGGTGGTTGCAAAATCCCAACAATATCCCAACCTATCCTGCAGCAAACCGTACTGATCCTGACGGACATGACGCAAACTGGTATTTTCAACAAGCTTATGATGTTTCAACTGCAGCTATAGAAAGTCCTGGATCTTACGGTTTGGTAGATACCTATTATGATGTTAATTTAGGATCGAATGATCGTAATAAGGAAATGTTGCTATATGCTGATCATACCCAAACGAGCGAACGTTTTAATGGCGGTAGTTTAACCTTTGGTAGTGGTGGGGCGCCAGATAATTTTGCAGGCTGGATGATGACCTGGAATTACACCAATATCAGAAGCGGAGGAATCAGTTCGGTTCAGCGTGAAGCGGAGCAACATCTTGGCAGGCCGTGGAACCGGATGGCTCCACCCATTGAAGTGTTTAAAAATACTTTTGCCGATAAAACATTGGATTCGCGTTATGATGGCACATTTACAACAGTATATCGTGGAAACTGGCCTAAAGGATATAATCCTCCAGAATCGGCTCCAGCCGCTTTGGTTAATGCCAATGGCTTGTCTATCGTTCCCGGAAATGCCGTTTTAACCTTTCTGGATGCTGACAATAGCGCCGTAAGTTATCCAAGCGGAGCCGGAACAAGTAATGTTGGCGCAGGCACACTGCCAGGAAGGGCAGATTATGTAATTTCCCCATCCGGAATAAGCAGAATTGTTTATCCGGGTCTTTGGAAACTGGGCCCTTACCGCACAGATAATGGCACAGGTTTAGGTCAGCCAAATGCAGGTAGTACGCGGCCTTACCCTATTGCAAAATTTTCTGAACTTTATTTCGTAGCTGCCGAAGCTGCTGTAAAAGGTGCTACACCTAAAGCAGGTAAAAGCGCGCGCGAACTGATCAATGTGGTGAGGGCCCGTGCCGGAAAATGGCGTTGGGACAATAATGGTAATGTGGCAAAAGTAGCCGACAATAGTGCAGCCATGATTGCAGCAACCCCGGCAACAATTGATATCAATTATATTTTAGCAGAGCGATCGCGTGAATATTATGCGGAAGGATACAGGAGATTCGACCTCATTAGAACGCAAAAATGGGCAGAGTTATCCACTACCTTCAGTATTTGTGGTACAGGATATGGCGACCATACACCAGTTACGGTTACCAGAACAATTACACCAAATCTTTATCTCCGTCCAATTCCACAAGGACAGATAGATGGCATGCAAATGTCTGACGAGGCAAAGAAAGCATATCAAAATCCTGGCTACTAAACTTAAAACAGGCAGATTTTTCGAGAGAAATCTGCCTGTTTTTCTTTCAGAATTATCATAATCAAACCGATTGATGCTAAGCGTTTTAAAAACTACATCATCAGCACTTATATCCAGAAAGTATATTTTGAGGCTGAAATAGCCCTGAAATTGAAATTATAGCAGCAATTTTTCCCGAAAAATTAATGTATCATGAGCATGCCTATCGAACACTAAAGCTGAATGAAGGGTTGGGTTAAATGCTTGATTACTAGTTTTGTGTAGGGTATGAAACGAGACAAACCGCATAAAAACTGATTTGTCTCGTGAGGTGCTCCCGACGAGATTCGAACTCATATCGATGGTACCGGAAACCATAATTCTATCCATTGAACTACGGGAGCATAAGGCTGCAAATATAGAAAAATCAAAATCATTTTATTAAAAAAACAAGGCTATTTTTAATCTGTAAGTTCATATAAAAATTAACTTCCTGCTGTTGAGATATCTTTTATGTTAAAAAATGATTAAATCATAAAGCTACAGACAGCTTAATTGCGTTTATTCTCCTTTATGTTTAATTTAAGAAACCTTTTTGTTTAATTTTAAAGGTACACCGTTGGCTTTTTAAGAAATAAAAATGCACCTTTGCGAACCATTAATAGAGGTTTAGGCATGTAATAAATTAGATTGTTTTTTATGGAAGAATTGGTTGTGGAAGAGATTCAGGAACTGCTTGAAAAAGAGAATGATAAGGCTTTAAAACAATATCTCGATCAACTGAATATTTCGGATGTTGAAGAACTGATTGATGAACTTCCACAATATGCAGCTAAATTTATAGAAACCCTGTCCCTTAACAGGGCGGTAAACGTTTTTCGGATTCTGGATTTTCCTACCCAGGAGCGGATCATTAAAAAACTTTCGGGCAATAAACTCAATCAGATCATCAAAGATCTGCCACCCGATGACCGTACCGCACTTTTTAGCGAATTAAAAGGCGATGTGGTAAAAAAAATGATTACCCTTTTACCACCCGAAGAACGTAAAGAATCGCTTGCACTTTTAGGCTACAAAGAAGATAGTATTGGCCGTTTAATGACGCCCGATTACATCGCTGTAAAGCCCGAATGGTCTATCACCAGGGTTTTGGCGCACATCAGGCGCTATGGAAAAAACTCCGAAACCATTGATGTAGTGTATGTGATCGATAAAGAAGGGGTACTATTAGATGATATCAGGATCCGTGAGGTTTTACTGGCCGATCCGGAAGCAATTATCGGCGAACTTACCGATAAACGTTTTATTGCCCTAAAAGCTAACGATCCTCAGGAAGATGCAATCAATATCTTCAGGATGAACAACCGTGTGGCTTTACCCGTAGTGGATGAAAATAACATTCTTTTAGGTATTGTTACGGTTGATGATATTTTGTGGATTGCCAACGAAGAATACACAGAAGATATGCACAAAATTGGGGGTACTGAGGCTTTGGATGAACCTTATCTCGATATCCCAATCCTAAAACTGGTTAAAAAACGTGCAGGTTGGCTAATCGTACTCTTTTTAGGCGAAATGTTAACTGCAACAGCCATGCAGCACTTTGAAATCGAACTCGAAAAAGCAGTAGTATTATCGCTTTTTATTCCATTGATTATGAGTAGCGGGGGTAACAGTGGTTCTCAGGCTTCAACATTAATTATCCAGGCCATGGCCTTAGGTGAAGTAACTATTGCCGAATGGTGGCGCGTAATGCGCCGCGAGCTCGTTTCAGGAGCCTTGCTGGGCATCATTTTAGGCACAATTGGCTTTATCCGCATTGTAACCTGGCAAGAGTTACACCTCTATAACTATGGTCCGCATTCGTTTTTAATTGCGGCAACCATATTTTTTACCCTTGTTGGCATCGTATTATGGGGCAGTTTAATTGGTTCGATGATGCCAATTATTTTGAAAAAACTAAAACTCGATCCAGCAACTTCATCAGCACCATTTGTAGCCACTATGGTTGATGTTACCGGAATTGTAATCTATTTCAGTGTTGCCGTATTAATTTTAAAAGGCGTTTTACTCTAAATCTAAATCATGCAAAAGAAAATTACCACACTTTTTACCGATATCGGTGGCGTTTTATTAACCAATGGCTGGGACAGGCATGCAAGAGGGGAGGCTTCAGTACTTTTTAACCTCGACTCTGTTGACCTCGAAGAACGCCATCACCTTACCTTCGATACCTATGAAGTGGGTAAATTAACCCTTGATGAATATTTAGAACGTATTGTTTTCTTCGAAGAACGCAATTTTACCTACGATGATTTTAAAGAATTTATGTTCAAAAAATCACTTCCTTACCCCGAAATGATTCAGTTGATCTGCGATTTAAAAAAGAAATACAACCTTAAAGTAGCCGTCATCAGCAACGAGGGCAGGGAGTTAAACCAATACCGCATCAATACGTTTAAACTGAACGAATTTGTCGATTTTTTCGTGTCATCTAGTTTTGTGCATTTCCGCAAACCCGATGCCGATATTTTTAAAGTAGCTATCGATATTTCACAGAGCGATGTAGAAACGAGTTTATATATCGACGATAGGATGCTTTTTGTGCAGGTTGCCGAAGGTTTAGGCTTAAGAGGTATTCATCATACCGATTACGAAGATACCAAAGCACAGTTAGCTGCTTATGGCTTAGAGGTTTAATTTTAAAGTTATTTCCCGCAGATTTCGCTGATTCCCGCAGAATAAATTAAATAAATGACCGTCATTCCCGTGCATACGGGAATCTTAATACATTTTCGTGGTGTCAGATGTTACCATCTGACACCCTGAAGCTACTTTCCATGCAACTGTATTATTAAGTTCTCAACTTTCGATTAAATAAATGCTGTGTACCAATAGCTAAAATATTTTTTTGAAAAGCAATGGCAGTAGATATTTTAAAGCTTGCTCCCGCTTTTCATTACAAGTCCTCTCCCGATTGAAAAAATCGGGATGTGGGCTTTCCATTTCAATCGGGTTTAAAGGGCAGTGTACCTGCTAATATTTTAGGCTGGGTGCAGCAATATAATTCTGTGTTTTCTGTACCTTCCAGCGTTCGTCATCCTGAATTTATTTCAGGATCTTTAGTTAATATTTAGCATTGTTACCATTTAAGAAATATAAGTTCATTTAAGCTGCTGGATTAAGTGGTAAACTAACTGCTATAAAGCAATAAAAAGCACCGTGCTTAATTATCTGTGTTA
>NZ_JBWKXA010000001.1:363505-460401 GCF_059422505.1 Pedobacter sp. GW821-FHT01D05
ATAAAAAGCACCGTGCTTAATTATCTGTGTTAATCCATATTATCTGTGGTTGATTAAGCGCTTCGACTCCGCTCAGCATGACAATCGTGCGGGTATCCGTGCTTTCTGTGTCTCCGTGGCAAAAAACTCTTCAAACAAAAAAAGCCACTCTTTCAAGTGGCGCTATGCTATTCAAAGTCCCCTTTAGGGGATTTAGGGGTTATACATTAAATCTAAAGTGCATAATGTCGCCATCTTCCACTACATAGGTTTTTCCTTCAACACCCAATTTGCCCGCATCTTTACAGGCATTTTCAGAACCTAAGGTTACGAAATCGTTGTATTTGATTACCTCCGCACGGATAAATCCTTTTTCGAAATCAGTATGGATTACACCGGCAGCTTGTGGCGCCGTAAAACCTTTTGTAATTGTCCAGGCCCTAACTTCTTGTACACCAGCGGTAAAGTAAGTATAGAGGTTTAGTAATTTATAAGCTGCGCGGATTAATTTATTTACACCTGATTCAGTTAAGCCTAAATCAGCTAAAAATTCCTGACGCTCTTCATAGCTATCCAGTTCAGCAATTTCTGATTCAATTTTAGCAGAGATCACTAAAACTTCCGCATTTTCATCAGCAACATTTGCTTTAACCAAATCAACATATTTATTGCCGTTAATTACCGATGCCTCATCAACATTACAAACATACATGACCGGTTTTTGCGTAAGCAGACCTAAATCTTCAATAAAATCGAAATCTTCCTGAGCCAATGGTGCCGTACGGATGGATTTACCACTTTCCAAATGAGATTTAACCACTGTTAAAATTTCGTAGGTACGTTTAGCATCTTTATCACCACCTGTTTTAGCCATTTTTTCAACTTTTTGAATACGTTTATCAACGGTATCCAAATCTTTAAGCTGCAATTCAGTATCAATAATTTCACGATCGCGGATCGGATCAACAGAACCATCAACGTGAATTACATTTCCGTCGTCAAAACAACGTAAAACATGAATAATTGCATTGGTAGCACGGATATTTCCTAAAAACTGGTTTCCCAGGCCTTCACCTTTAGATGCACCTTTTACCAAACCCGCAATGTCTACAATCTCGATTGTATTCGGTTGCACTTTGTTTGGTTTAACCAACTCGGCCAGTTTGGTTAATCTATCATCAGGTACTGTAATTACGCCAACATTGGGCTCAATAGTACAAAAGGGAAAGTTTGCAGCCTGCGCTTTTGCATTTGATAAACAGTTAAAAAGAGTCGATTTCCCAACATTTGGTAAACCAACTATACCACATTGTAATGCCATTATTTATTAGTCTTTATATCTTTAGTTTTGGCTATCGGTTCATTGTCTTATGGTCAATAGCCTGGTGTTTCATTTTTGAACGTTAGTTATGTATTCTGGCCATTGGTTCATAGTTTTATGGTTAATAGCCAAGTGTTTCATTTTTTTAGTATTAGTTCGCGTTTTGGCTATGATCTATCAAACCATCAACCATTTTACCTTTTTCCGCCTTCCGCCTTCCACCTTCCGCCTTCCACCTTCCGCCTTCCACCTTCCACCTTCCACCTTCCACCTTCCACCTTCCACCTTCCACCTTAAATTCCGCGCAAAGATAAGCTTTTAAAACCTTTATTTAAACCCTTGCTCTTGTATCAAATCTATATTTTATCTAAGTTTAGCCCAAAATAGATAGAGATAAATGGAAGATTTTGAAAATGAAGTGCCTCAGGAAGTGAAACTAGTAGTAACCGAAGAAATGCGGAGCTACTTGTATGATATGAGTAAATGGGCAAGATTTTTATCGGTTGTGGGTTTTGTTATCTCGGCATTTTTAACCTTAGGTTCATTTGGGATAGGGGCTGCGGTAACGGCTAATCCAGGGATACTCAATCAGTTCGGGCCATTGGGCAGTATTGGCGCAACAGGCATCACCATATTTTACCTGCTGCTGGCTTTGTTCTTTTTTTATCCAAGTTTATTGTTGCTGCGTTTTTCGGCCAAAGGCAAACAAGGGGTTTTGTTCGGCGATCAGGAAAATTTAAATGATGCCATTGCCCATGTAAAATCGCTCTTTAAATTTTGGGGTGTAATTACCATCGTATTGATAGCCAGTTATTTTCTTTTGCTGTTGGCAGTACTCTCAGGCGGAGGTATAAAATAAAATATTACGCACACAAAAAAGCCTCCCGGTATTTTAAATCAGGAGGCTTTTTTATTGAAATTATAATTACTTAAAAAGTAAAATCGTCGCTTGCTTTAGTGCTATGTTCTCCATTTTCAGAATATTCATAACGTTTTTCAACCACATCTTGGTGAGTTTTGATGTAATCAACAGTTTCATTTAGTCCTTCTGCAAATTTTTCGAAATCTTCTTTGTATAAAAAGATTTTATGTTTTACAAATACACCGTCTTCTAATCTTTTCTTACTCTCGGTAACTGTTAAATAATAATCACCCGATCTAGTAGCCTTCACGTCGAAGAAATAAGTTCTCTTACCTGCTCTTACTTTCTTTGAAAAAACTTCTTCTCTTTCCTTGTTGTCGAATTCTCCCATGGTTGGTATTGATGTTGGTTTTTGGTTTCGGTAAATATAAAGCAAATATTTAAAGTTCAAAATACAATTTTAATACAATTTAAATAGTTCGGGTTTCCTCCTCCAAAAGTTGATGGTTATAAAGCTCGGTATAACTGCCATTTAGGTTAAGTAATTCATTGTGTGTGCCTTGTTCGATGATTTTACCATTATCCAGTACCAAAATCTTATCTGCATTTTTAATGGTAGAAATTCTGTGGGCAATTAAAATACTTGTTTTTCCAGCCATAATTTTACCAAGATTTTGCAGTATTTCCTCCTCTGTTTTAGTATCAACCGCCGAAAGACAATCATCAAATATTAAAATCTTAGGTGATTTTATTAAAGCCCTGGCGATAGAAACCCGTTGTTTTTGCCCGCCGGAGAGCGTTATTCCACGTTCACCAAGCATGGTTTCGAATTTTTCTTCAAAATCGATAATATTCGTATAAACCGAAGCGTTTTTCGCTGCATGATGCACTTCTTCATCGGTAACCTGATTTAAACCAAAGGCAATATTGTTTTTAATGGTATCCGAAAAGAGGAAAACCTCTTGGGGTACAAAGCCAATCTGGCTACGGTAATCTTTTAGATTTAAGGCTTTAATGTTTTTTCCATCAATCTCAATGGAACCATTTTCTACATCATACATCCGCATAATCAGATTGGCCAATGTCGATTTTCCGGAGCCCGTTTTCCCGATAATGGCTACAAATTCGCCACTCTTAATCTCAAAACACAGCTCTTTTAAAGCTTCAATTCCCGTATCAGGGTAGGTAAAACTCACCTGGTCGAACTTAATATTGCCACGTAGCTCAATTTCGGCAGTTTCTTTCGATTGAATGTCAGAGGGGATATCTAAAAACTCGTTTATCCTTTTTTGCGATGCCGCAGCCCGCTGGATTAAAGAAGTAACCCAGCCCAGCATGGTTACCGGAAAGGTTAACTGGTTAATGTAAATGATAAATTCAGCTATATTTCCTGCCGTGATACTGCCATTCATTACCTGGATACCGCCAATGTATATGGTTAAAATGGTACTCAGGCCAATCAACAAAAGCATAGTAGGGTAAAACAGGGCTGATACTTTAACCAGGCTCATCGAATCTTTTTTATAATCATTGCTCTGGATAGCGAACATGTTTCGCGTATAATCTTCTCGAACATATGATTTAATGATCCGGATCCCCGAGAAACGCTCCTGCACAAAACTCGAAAGATCGGAGAGGCGCTCCTGTATCTTTCCACTTTTTTTGAAGATTAGGGTATTTACATAATAGATAATGATTACAAGGAAGGGAAGGGGCAATAAACAATAGATGGCCAGCTTGGAATTTACATCAAACATCGACCATATAATAAGTACCGATAACACAAAAGTGTTAATGGTGTACATAATCGCCGGACCAACGTACATCCTTACCCGGTTAACATCTTCTGTGGCACGGTTCATTAAGTCGCCAGTATTATTCCGGCGGTAAAAACCCAAGCTAAGTTCCTGATAATGCTGGTAGATATCGTTTTTCATATCGAACTCTATATGCCGCGACATTAAAATAATGGTTTGGCGCATAAAGAAAAGAAAAAGCCCCCGCAATAAATAAAGTGCGATAACCAGCAAACCAAAAAAAAGGAGATTGCTGCTAAATATATCGTAAATGATGGCCTGGCGATCAAAACCGTAAAAGAGGTTAAATATCTGAATGTTTTCGGTAATCAGGTCAACCGCATAACCAATTACCTGGGCTGGCACTACACCAAAAATATTAGAAATGACCACGAAAATACTTCCGGGTATAATCCACCATTTGTATTTAAGAAAGTATTTGTTTAATCGGCTTAAATGTTTCATTCCATACAAACTTAGCTAATTTTGTTATTTCATAACGCATAATTATCTTTTAGTGCTTAAGCTTTAAAAAATGATGACACTCTTTCCAATCTTCGAGGCTGGGGGGCTGTGCGTTTGTATGTTAGTTAACGGTTTTACTAATTTGGGCGTTACCCAAGCTGCGCAAGGGGGCGGGCTTTTCAGGGCTCCGCTTCGCTGCGGTACCGATGAAGGATCGGTACTGAACCCTTACAATCCCTAACGCAGCGTTCTCGCGTTATCTCAAGCTTCCGAAATTGGCCGGCACTTTGTCCTTTGAAGCTTCGGAAGTCCCTGCCACCTAAACCCAATAGGGGCGTAAAACCCGCAGGCGAGGTACGGGTCTTACGCCTTGGTTCGTGTCCTCAACAACCAAAAATTAGTGAATTTAACTGCGTTTCTTTTAATCATTTAAGTTATAGCCCATAACATTTTAAAAATCTTAAAGGTTTATTAATTTATCCAGAACCGAATTAATTTTGTTATAGTTTCGTTAAATACGTGTAATAATGGTTTTTTATTTTAATTTTGCAGCAGGTTATCCGAACGTTCAATATGCCAGCAAATTCTCCGTCAGATTTTTCAATTTTAGATCAATTAAGTGCCTATGGCCATAAAAAGTTGGTTTTTTGCAATGATCCAGATACAGGTTTAAAAGCAATTATTGCTATACATGATACCACATTGGGCCCTGCTTTAGGCGGAACACGCATGTGGAGTTATAGCACAGAAGGCGAAGCTTTAGAAGATGCACTGCGCTTATCGCGTGGAATGACTTACAAGGCAGCGATAACAGGATTGAATCTGGGTGGTGGAAAAGGCGTAATTATCGGCGATTCCAGGAAAGATAAAACAGAAACTTTAATGCGTAGCTACGGCAGGTTTATTAAAAACCTAAATGGCGAATTCATTACCGCAGAAGAAATGGGTACCAATACGCGCGATATGGAATATATCCGTATGGAAACCAATTATGTTACTGGTGTTCCCGAATCGATCGGCGGTGCGGGTAATCCTGCTCCTTTTACTGCGCAAGGTGTTTATTTAGGGATTAAAGCAAGTGTTAAAGAGGTTTTCGGTACAGATATGCTAGCCGGAAGAACCATTGTAGTTCAAGGTATCGGAAATGTTGGTGAGCATTTGGTTGCACTTTTACGAAAAGAAAACGCCGAAGTTTTGATCAGCGATATTAACCAGGAGCAATTAACTTATGTTGCCCGGAAATATAAAGCAAAACCGATCGAAGCCGATAAAATTTTTACAACTGATGCCGATGTTTATGCCCCGTGTGCAATGGGCGCAACCGTTAACAACAAAACCATCGAAAAAATGAAGTTCGCAATTATTGCAGGTTCAGCAAATAATCAGTTAAAAGATGAGGTTTTAGATAGCGAATTACTTTTGAAGAAAGGGATTTTATTTGCACCTGATTATTTAATCAACGCTGGTGGATTAATTTCATGTTATTCGGAGTTAACCGGTTTTGGTAAAAAACGCACTGTACAGCTTACAGAGAATATTTACGATGCTACACGAAGTGTAATTAAATTAAGCAAAACCGAAAACATATCAACCAATATTGCCGCGAATCGCATCGCCGAGAAACGCATTGCAGATGTTAAAAAAATTAAATCGTCATATTAAATCATAATTATTAAAACAGGTTTTAAAAAACCGCACTCGTTCTTACATTCATGTTAAACAGAAGGCACTTAAGAATCAAAGCTTTGCAAAATATTTTTGCTTGGCACATGGCAGACAAAAAAGACATTAAAGGTGATTTGAAAACCTTAATGCAGAGCATCGATAGCGTGTACGAAATGTACATCTGGATGTTATCTTTAATGGTAGAAGTTACCGAATTTACTGCTAACGACGCCGCAGAGCGCGCAAATAAGTTTATTAAAACTGCAGAGGATATCAATCCCAACATGAAATTGCTACACAATAAGTTTAGCGTTTTAATGCAGCAGAATCCCGAGTACGTATCTGCAGTTAAAAAATATAAAGTAGACTGGGGCTTCGATCCGGAAATCCGTAAAACAGTTTACAATTCGTTAAAAGCATCAAAAGAGTATGCCGATTATCTTGCCGATCCGAACGAAAGTTTAGAATCATCAAAAGATATCATCAAATACATTTTCAGGAAAATCATCTTAAAAAACCAGGCCATTTTGCAGGTTTTTGAAGAGAAATTTATCAACTGGCAGGTAGATCATGAAGTGATGAAAGGGATGGTGGCCAAAACCTTGAAAAACTTTACATCCGAAGATCCTTTCAAAAATAAATTGACGGAAATTAGTGCAGATTGGATTGAAGACAGCAAATTTGTTCAGGATCTTTTTGTACATACGCTGCAGAACGATGCAAAATATCAGGAAATGATTGCCGATAGGACCAAAAACTGGGAATCGGAGCGTATTGCATTAATGGATACGATTTTAATGAAAATGGCCATTTGCGAATTGTTAAACTTTCCATCTATTCCGGTTAAAGTAACCATCAACGAATATTTAGAGTTATCAAAAGATTACAGTACGCCGAAGAGTAATTCATTTATTAACGGTATTTTAGACAAAATTTTAGGCGATCTTAAGAAAAACAATACCATTAAAAAGATTGGCCGCGGATTAATCGAAGATTAAAAATGAAAAGAATATTTATCTTGGCTATTGCTGCACTTTCATTTGCAGCATGTCGTAATGCAAATAATCAAACCAGCGAAACTGCAACAGCTGTTTCAGTTGGCAACGATACTTCAAAAACAGCTAAAGTTGCTCCGGCAGATGCGCCTGTTATTGTTTTCGAACGCGATATTTTCGATTTTGGTAAAATAACGCAGGGCGAAAAAGTTAAGCACGACTTCAAACTTAAAAATACAGGTAAAAGCCCGCTGATTGTTTCGAATGCAACAGCAACTTGTGGATGTACTATTCCGCAGGTGCCAGGTGAACCTATTTTGCCAGGTAAAGAAGGGGTGATTAGCGTTGTTTTTAATAGCGAAGGTAAAATGGGCATGCAAGATAAAGTAGTAACCGTTACGTCAAATGCAAATCCAACAGTAACCACTGTTCATTTGGTAGGAGAAGTACTTGCTAAAAAATAAATTGGTTAGATTCTTTATGGCGTAATCCATAATGATCAAAATTCACAAAAACACAAATAAATAAGAAATGACATTAACAGTAATTTTAGATGCAGCAGCAGGTGGTAGTAACATGCTAACTACAATTGTACCAATGGTATTAATCATGGTAGTTTTCTACTTTTTTATGATCCGCCCGCAAGTTAAAAAAGCTAAAGACCATAAAAAATTGGTTGAAGAATTAAAAAAAGGAGATAAAATCGTAACTACCGCAGGTATTCACGGTCGTATCGCTGATATGAATGATACAACTTTTTTAATTGAAGTTGAAGGTGGTGTAAAAATCCGTTTCGATAAATCAGCAGTTTCTTTAGATGCAACAAAAGCAGTTATAGCGCCTAAAGCCTAATAAATTAATAAAATTTAAGTGCAGTCCCGAAAACTTTCGGGACTGTTTTTGTTTTACTACATTTGATCAAATGCATTTTGGATAGTATTTTTCCAGCTTACAGCTAATATTTAATTTATTATGCCCTTCATTAGGTTAACGAAGATTGAAAAAAGACGTGTGTTTAGCTTATTGGCCTGCTTGCTGCTGGCTATAGCTGCATGGCTTTTTATGGCATTAAACAACAAGTATATATATGTAGCAAAAACCGTTTTGGTTTTTAAAAATACACCTACCAAAAGGGCATTTTATCCCTTACAGTCTGATACGATAGATTTACAGGTTGAAGGCACCGGCTGGCAATTGCTTTTTGCCCGTTTACGCATCAGTCCACCATCTGTTTCGGTTAATTTGAGCCAGCTCAATACCAAAGATTTTATTGTTTTTTCCGATCAGCTTTTCAATATCAACAGGCAATTGGAAAGTACCCAAAAGGTAATTTCTGTTAAGCCCGATACCCTGTATTTCGATTTCACCAAACGCGTAGTTAAAAAAGTTCCTGTAAAGCTGATCGATAAACTGAACTTTGAAAAACAATATGGCATTTCTAGTGAGGTTATACTTAACCCAAAATATGTTAAAGTAGCTGGACCTATAGAAGAACTGGACAAAATAAAATTCTGGCCTACCGATACGCTTAAGCAGGATAAAATACAAAGCAGTAGCACAACAAGGATTGCCTTACAGCACAGTATCCATAAAAATGTAAGCATTTATCCTTCATCTGTAGAGGTTAGGTTACCTGTTGATGAGTTTACAGAGAAGACCATCGAAGTGCCGTTAAAAATTACAAACAACAGAAATTATAACAATCTTAAACTCTATCCTAAAAAAGTTAAAGTTACCTTCTTAGTCGCGTTAAGTAATTACGATCAGGTTGACGAAAGTTTTATTACCGCAACAATTGACGTAGACGAATGGCAAATTTTAAAGCACCGTCAGTTTACGGTGAAGATAACCGAGTTTCCTGATTATTGTAAACTGGTAAGCGTAATGCCATCCAAAATAGATTTTATTGTAGAAAAATAATGTATAAAGTAGGTATAACAGGCGGTATAGGCAGCGGTAAAACAACGGCTTGTAAGGTTTTTGAAGTATTGGGGATACCTGTGTTTTATGCAGATACCGTTGCTAAAGAAATCATGACCCAAGATACTTTATTGATAGAAGGAGTTAAAGCTGCTTTTGGTAATGAAAGTTATTTTGAAGATGGAAAACTAAATAATAAACACATTGCTGGCATTGTATTTAATAATGAGCAAGCACTCTCGCAATTGAATGCTTTGGTACATCCTGCCGTTTTCAGGGCTTTTGATGCCTGGGAAGCAACCATTGCTGCAACAGTTCCTTATACTTTAAAAGAAGCAGCAATACTGTTCGAAAGCGGTTCTTATAAATTGTGCGATACTACAATTTTGGTTACCGCCCCTTACGAAGTTAAATTAAAGCGTTTAATGCAACGTGATGGTGTTACTGAAGAGCAAGTGAAGGCCCGCATGGATAAACAGCTCAGCGATGAAGAAAAATCGAAAATGGCCAAGCATTTTATCATAAATGATGAGCAAGAATCTATAATTGAACAGGTTTTAGCTTTACACCAAGAATTTCTGAAGGCGGCCACCGAATTTAAGAATGGCATGGCTTAATCAACTTAAATCATAACATCCTTAAATCCTTTCATCCTGATCATGATTTTAGAAGATTTTATCACCATTACCCCAACGGGTTTGTACTGTGTTTACGGCGATTTTTACCTTGATCCACAACAGCCCGTTAAAGAAGCAGTGGTTTCACATGCACATGGCGATCATGCCATTGGAGGAAGCCAGAATGTGTACTGTACTGCTGCTACGGCAACGTTTATGAAACACCGTTACCGCAAATTTGCCGCGGTCGATTTTTTTACCAAAAGCTATCATGAATCCTTCAAAATAAAAGACGTTACCATTACTTTCTATTCTGCGGGACATATTTTAGGCTCCGCACAGGTTTTAATGGAGTATAAGGGGGTAAAATATCTTTATACTGGCGATTATAAGATAGAGCCCGATAATACCTGTGAGCCTTTCGAATTTGTTGAAACAGATGTGCTGATTACTGAAAGTACTTTTGCTAATCCCGAAACCAAACATCCATCACCGGTAGACGAAATTAAAAAGCTGAACGAAACCAATGCGAATATTATGCTTGGTTCTTATGCATTAGGTAAAAGCCAGCGGATTATCCAATTACTCAATGCACATTGCCCTACGAAGAACATTATGGTTCATCATAGCATTATGCCTTTTGTTAAAATCTATGAAGATTATGGCATGAAAGTAGGGCATTACAAAATGTACGATAGAAAAGTGATGAAAAATAATCAGGAGCATCAGGTTTATATTGTGCCGCCAATGGTTTTTCACAGTTACCATAAGGCGATTAATGTAGTACGCGCCTTTGCCTCTGGATGGAAGAACCTGCAACAACAAAACGGAATTTCACTTTATATTTCTGATCATGCCGATTGGGATGCAATTTTAGAAACCATACAAAAAGTTAAACCAAAACAAGTATGGACTTTACATGGTGATGGTAAGCAGCTTAAAGATTTTTTTAAAGACAAACTTGAGGTTAAAATACTCAATTAGTAATTATAATTGGAGAGTGGCATTATATCGGCTGTTCGTCATCCTGAACTTGTTTCAGGATCTTTAATCGATCATATATGAAAGAAGGCGAAGATTTTTACTTTAACGAAGATGGGTTAATGGTTTTTACCGAGGCTTACCATTTAAAACGTGGTTACTGCTGCAAGAATAAATGTAAGCACTGCCCGTGGGGTTATGGGAAGAAGAAAGAAAAGAAGTGATTCAGTTGGTAGTTGGCAATTTTCAGTTCACGTTTCTCAATTTTGTCTACAACTCATTTCTCCTTGTTAAAACGAACATACTCATAAATATTGGCCAAGGGCACGTCAAATCCCATTGAAGCAAGAGTTAGCACATCAGAAATCTCTTCGTGTTTGTTGAGTACCCAATTTTGCTCATCATCAATGTAATAGGCCTCTACCGACACTGATTCCGAATCAATCATAATGTATTCTTTTAATGATGGAATATCTTTATACAGGTTAAATTTTTTTCCTTTGTCATAATTTTTGGTTGAAGGTGACAGAATTTCAATAATTACAGTTGGTAAAATTGAGGTGTCTTCATCAACATCACTGTGCGTTAGACCATTGCAGTAAATGGAAATATCAGGATAGGTAAATAAAGTATTCTCAGGAATATTCATTCGTTTATCACTTCCATAAGGCCTGCAGGGCGTGCCTTTAAGTTTGTTCCCAATTTTAATGAAAACATTGCTGAAAATCTCATTGTGGTTATCACCAGCGCCAGACATTGCAAATATTTCGCCTTGGAAGTACTCGTGCTTTACAGTTGATGCTTTTTCCATCTCGAGGTATTCCTCCACAGTATAATGCCTTTTTTGGTAAGCTACAGCAGGTTCGTTTACAATCTCATCCATATACTAATTTACAGATGTTTTTTCATAAAGGTCAAAACTATAAACGATTAAACGTTTAAAACGGATAGTGAGTTAATTTTCTGTTTGTTAGTTTGTTGCGTAAATATTAGGTCGCTAAACCCAACTGAAAACGACGTTGTTATGGGACTTCAAATGATAACATGTTCATAAATATCTTTTAAAGCCAAATCAAGTCCCATCGAAACAAAAGTTAATGCATCCGTAATTTGTTTATGTTCGGTAAGCAACCAGTTTTTTTCATCATTAATATAATGAGCCTCAACCGAAAGAGACGCTGAATCGATCGTAATGTATTCTTTTAATGAGGGAATATCTTTGTACAAGTTAAATTTTTTCCCTCTATCGTAATTTTTGGTTGAAGGCGAAAGGATTTCAATGATGATTGTTGGTTGGAGAATAGTGTCTTTATCTTCGCTTAAATGTTTGATCTCGTTACAATAGATAGAAATATCCGGATAAGTAAACAAGGTGTTTTCAGGAATGTTCATTCTCATGTCGCTTCCGAATGGAATGCATTTCGAACCTTTTAGTTTATTGTAAAGGTGCCCGAAAACATTTGAAAAAATAAGATTATGGTTAAAGGCTGCACCAGACATTGCAAATATCTCGCCTTGAAAATATTCGTGCTTTTCTGTAGATGCTTTTTCCATCTCCAGGTACTCTTCAATGGTATAACGCCTTTTTCGATAAGCTACAGCTGGTTCATTTACAATCTCATCCATATACGAATTTACAGATGTTTTACGTAAGGATAAATATTATAAACGATTAAGTGTTTAAAATGGGTATTGGTTGGTTAATCGGTTAACTGTTTAAATCGGTTAATCGACTGCCGACTAAGGACTCTAGACTAATGACTAATCCTAATGTCCTGCAAAGAAACCAATCAATGCTACACCAATTCCCAATAAAACGGCAATCATTTTGCGGGTATTGATTTTATGATCGGCACTCGATTCGAATAAGATGGTGGTAGAAATATGTAAGAAAATACCGATTACAATACCCATAATTTTATTGAAATAAGCATCAATGCCTCCAATAGTGCCATTGCTTAAGCCAACACTTACATAAAAGCCCAATGGTGCCATGATGGCAAACACAATCAGATAAAATACAATGCTGCTTTTTTTGAAATGGTTTTGCATTAATATGCTGGCCAGTGCAAAAGCAGCAGGAATGTGGTGTAGCGAAATTCCGAAAATCAGCTCATTGTGCTGTTCTTTTGCTAATGGCATTCCCTCTAAAAAAGCATGCAAACACAAACTGATCATAATACCAAAAGGGAAAATATGCCCGTCGTGATGTTTATGGATATGGCCATGTTCTACACCCTCTGAAAACTGCTCCAAGAAAATCTGCAGTAAGAAACCAATCAGAATAAAAACGCCAATCTGCCATTTGTCAGGGCCGCTGTAAGCGTCGGGAATTAAATGTAAAACTGTAATGGCAAATAAATAGGCCCCACTGAAAGACAAAATCAGTTTCAGTAGTTTAGATTTATCGCTCTTTACTAAAAATATAGCTGTCCCACCTAAAAAGGCACAGAAAAAGAGTACGCAGAGTTTCCAGATTTCCATAAGTTAAAAATCAGGTTGTAATTTTTTAAATATTCTAGAACAGATAATCCCTATGGTAATGCCCAGTAGAGCACCGGTAGTTATATCAACAGGATAATGAACACCAACATATACCTGAGCAAAACTGATGATAAATGCCCAGAAAATGCCAATAGGCAAAATAGGTTTCCATCGGCTATAAAAAATGCAGATTAAAAAAACGGCTATGGCAAAATGATTGGTAGCGTGTGCAGACGGAAAGCTCAAACCACTTCCACAGGGAACACGGTGGATAATATCGTTCGCCAAACTCAAATCATTGCAGGGCCTTACCCGGGCTACCCATGGCTTCACTACTCTTGAAGCAATTAAATCGCCCATGGCAAAAGTGAAGAGGACCATGCCTATAATGTAATAGCCCTGTTTCTTATATTGTTTAATACAAAAAACAACAATAAAAAGGTAAAGGGGCGACCAAAAGAAACGGTTACGCATTAAAGGCATCAACCAATCAAAAAAGCTGTTTGAAAGCCCACGATGGATTTTCAAGAACAATTCTACGTCAAATTGCTGTATGCTTTCTATCATGCTTTTTTACAGATTAAAATTAACCGATCTGAACTGTTTTCCTCAAAATCGTCTAAACCATAACTGCCAAAAGTTTTTTCGATAACCATCCCAGCCTTGGTAAGCATACGCTGAAAATCTTCAAAACTAAATGCCTGCACCCGCTCTTCGAAATTGTATACCTTTTGTTTGTCTTCGAAATTTATCTTTTTGATAATTTTTCCGTCGATCACATTTTTGGTGATATTAAAAGTTATGCCATCGAGCGATTTTGTTTCGCAATGATTTAAGTTGCGGATAATTTTTTCGGTGTTAAAATAATCGAGCACCAAAATTCCCTCAGCTGTTAAGCATTTTCGAAAGGTTTTAAGCGCATTTACATGGTCTTTTTCGGTATCGAAATAACCAAAACTGGTAAACAGGTTTAAGGCCACATCAAAGTAATTGATGTAAAATAACCTGCGCATATCGTGTACAAGAAAATGTAATTTATTGTTTTCGAATTGCTTGGCGTATTTTATACTTTGTTCGGAAAGATCTATTCCGGTAACATCGAAGCCTTTTTTGTTTAAATAGATTGAATGTCGGCCTTTGCCACAGGCAATATCCAACATTTTAGCATCGGCCCTTGGGTGTAAAAATTGCGTAAGTTTATCGATGAAAAATTCGGCTTCAGCATCATTCCGTTGTTGATAAAGAATATGATAATATGGCGAATTAAACCAATATTGAAACCACTTGCGTTGCATAAATAAGCCGTTTGTATCTTAAAAAGATGCAAATATAAGGTTTTACAGTCGCTAGTAAAGTTAGAATATGCTTTTATGCAATAAAGTTGCAAGAATATTATGAATACAGTATCCGATTAAACACACGTTTGTTTTTGGCCGTAGTCTCAATTCTGGAAAATTGATCGTGAAAATAGATATAAAAGCAATGTAAATTAACGTGCACAAACACGCCTAAATAGCGGCTATCTTGTTTTTTTTCTTATTTTTGAGCCTCAATTAAATTATATACAGTGACTTTAATAAAATCAATTTCAGGAATACGAGGAACCATTGGTGGAAGGGCTGGAGACGGCTTAACCCCATTTGATATTGTGAAATTTACAGCTGCCTTTGGTAGTTGGGTGGTACAAAAAACAGGCAATAAAAGAATAGTTTTAGGTCGCGATGCCCGTATTTCGGGTGAGATGGTAAATAACCTGGTTATCGGAACATTGCAAGGCTTAGGCATTGAGGTGATCGATTTAGGTTTGTCTACTACACCAACTGTAGAAGTAGCCGTACCCGACGAAAATGCGGGGGGCGGCATCATTTTAACCGCGAGCCACAACCCTAAACAGTGGAATGCCTTAAAATTACTAAATGCCAGTGGCGAATTTATTAGCGATGCTGACGGAAAAGAAGTTTTAGATTTGGCAGAAAGCGCTGATTTTGATTTTGCTGATGTAGATAAATTAGGTAAAGTAATTAAAAACGATACTTACCTTCAAAAACACATCGATAAGGTATTAGCATTACCATTGGTTGATGTTGAGGCGATAAAAAAAGCCGATTTTAAAGTTGTAATCGACTGCGTAAATTCAACTGGCGGTATTTTTATCCCTGCTTTGTTAAAAGCTTTGGGCGTGAGCAGGGTGGTAGAATTATATTGTACACCAGACGGGCATTTTCCGCACAACCCTGAGCCACTTCCTGAAAACTTAACTGAAATATCGAAAGAAGTTCAGAAACAAAATGCAGATTTAGGTATTGTAGTTGATCCGGATGTTGACCGTTTATGTTTTGTAAACGAAGATGGTAGCATGTTTGGCGAAGAATATACTTTGGTAGCTGTTGCCGATTATGTATTGAAAAATACACCGGGAAACACAGTTTCGAACCTTTCATCAACACGTGCATTACGCGATGTGACCGAAAAAGCAGGAGCCGGATACAATGCATCAGCAGTAGGAGAAGTGAATGTAGTAAACAAAATGAAAGCTACTAATGCCATTATTGGTGGTGAAGGCAACGGTGGGATTATCTATCCCGAATCGCATTATGGCAGAGATGCATTAGTTGGTATTGCTTTGTTTTTAACACATTTAGCTAAATTTGGCAAATCAATTTCAGTATTAAGAAGCAGTTACCCTCAATACCACATCTCTAAAAACAAGATTACCCTTACACCAGAAATGGATATCGATAATCTGTTGAAACAGGTAGAAGAGAAGTATAAAAATCAACCATACAGTACAATTGATGGTTTGAAGATAGAATTTGATAAAACTTGGGTACATTTGCGCCGTTCGAACACTGAACCGATCATCAGGATTTACAGTGAAGCAGAAAATGAAACCATTGCCGAGAATTTGGCGAACAAAATTATTTCTGACATTAAAGAAATTTTACACCTTTAATCGCTAAAAGATTTCAGGATTAAGCATACCTGTTCAGGGTTTAATAAAACGATTAAACCCTGAATATTTATAACAGAGAATGCCCTTAGCAAGGTATCTTTGCAACATACTAACTTTTAAATATTCGTAGAAATGAAAAGGGTCTATTTAGATAATGCGGCCACAACGCCTTTAGATGCAGCAGTAATCGCAGAAATGACAAACGTGATGGAAAACTATTTCGGTAATCCATCTGCCATTCATGCACTTGGCCGTGAGGTAAGAACGCTGGTAGAGAAAGCCCGTAAAACCGTTTCCGGGTTGTTAAATGCCTCACCATCCGAAGTATTTTTTACTTCCGGCGGTACAGAAGCTGATAATACAGCTATCCGTTGCGGTATCGCTGCCTATGGCATAAAACATGCCATTACTTCGAAAATAGAACACCATGCCGTTGAGCATACTTTAAATACGATGCTTAAAAATGGCGAGATCGATAAATTAAGTTTTGTTAATATTGACGAAAAAGGGAATATCGATTACAAGCATTTAGAAGAACTGCTTCAAAATAACGAACGTACTTTTGTTTCGCTAATGCATGCCAATAACGAGTTGGGTACCCTAACCGATATGGTTAAAGTTGGCGATATCTGCGAGAAATACAATGCCATTTACCATGCCGATACGGTGCAAACCATGGGCCATTACCCGCATAACGTACGCGAACTTAAAGCACATTTTATTGTTTGCGCGGCGCACAAGCTACACGGACCTAAAGGCGTTGGTTTTTTATATGTAAACAGCAATATTAAAATTCCACCGATGATTTATGGTGGCGCGCAAGAGCGTAATATGCGTGGTGGTACCGAAAACGTATATGGTATTGTGGGTTTAGCTAAGGCCTTAGAAATTGCTTATGCAGAAATGGATCAGCATCAGGCCCATATCCAGGGCTTAAAAGATTATCTGAAAGCACAGTTAATTGCCGAAATCCCCGGTATTGCTTTTAATGGCGAAACCGATGCCGATAAAAGTTTGTACACGGTACTGAATGTATCGTTCCCTGAGATGGATATGGCCGATATGTTGTTGTTTAATTTAGATATCAATGGTATCTGTGCTTCTGGTGGCAGTGCCTGCTCTTCCGGTTCAAATATTGGTTCGCATGTATTAAATGGCATTAATGCCGATCCTAACCGTCCTTCGGTGCGCTTTTCGTTTAGCAAATACACTACAAAAGAAGAGTTAGATTATGTAATAGAAAAAGTTAAAATGTTAGTAAAGCAAAATGCTTTAGCTTAAAATATCATTAACCAAATAGGAGAGTCCCGGTGAGAATCGGGACTTTTTTTGTGCAATAAACATAGTTTGAAGTCTATTTTTTTTGGAAAGCAAAGGCAGCATTTCATTTTGAGGTTAGTCCTGCTTTCCATTTCAAATCCTAGCCCGATGAAAATCGGGCTGCGGGTTTTCCATTTCAATCAGGTTTACAAACTGAGGCCAGTGCTGCTATTGAGGGTTTAATGGCATGGTGCCTGATCTATTCTGCACCCTGCAGCCTCAAATAGTACTGCAGACTGTGCCACCTAAACCTGATCGGAACGAGCATCCCGATTCTATCGGGATAAAGTGAAGAGCAGGACTGTACCTGCCTAAATACCACTGTGACTGATTTCCAATAAACAATCAATTTTAAAATAATTTGCAATTAACTATTAAGCTAATAAAAACCTCTTGCAAAACTCAAAAATAAAGCTTATATTTAATTAAGATAAAGGCAATCCACGCCATTTTAATGTAGTTCCAGAACGAAACCTTATCAAATTCCCCGTGGTATAAGGTTAAGCAAATTTTAAATAGCTTTTTTACTAATGCATTTTGCAGCTTAAAAAAGCATGCTGATTAAAATTGTTAACCCTGAAAACTAGCCATGTTTTCAATAATCTATATCGTCATGGAAAAGAGCCAAAACAATCAAAACCTAGAGAACGCGAAGCAGGAAGAAAAATTAAATGAAGAAAGGAAACACATTTACAAGTTTATCCTTAATCCATTTTCGTTTGAATCTTCAAACCATTTCAACAAAATCCACAAAAGAAGATTTCATTCTTTCGGCTGCATTCACGAATTAGGAAAACTTCCCGGAGCAATGTTGTAATTGCGAAAGGTAAACATTGTTTAATTAATGCTAACGGCTTTTCTAAGGAGAGGCGAATTACTTCTTTGTGTGATGAGATAATGCTTTGGTTGAAGACGCAACAACCATTAAGATTATGCTGTACTTGATGAGGTATTAAACGTGGACTTTTAAGTTAAGTTTTTTGCCACGGAAACACGAAAGACACTGAATGTTTTTCTCGTTTTGTCAGCACCTGGTCTTAGCGTCTCGCTAAGACTTTAGTTTTTGCTATTGAAACATAAAAACAAGATTAATTGAAAGGTCTTAGCGAGACGCTAAGACTAGAGAAGGTATTTGTTTGGTGAGTCACCAAACATGGAAATTTGGTGCCAATAAACCCATTCCCAAAACAACTAAGCAAAAACAATCTTATTTTTCACTTGTTTCTTTAATACATCAATTTACAGTACTATGGAAACAAATAAGGAAAAAGGTAAAGTTGTTGAGAACGATTTGCTAGATAAAAAAGTAGAAGATGTGAGAGATCATGATTCTTTAGATGAAAATAAATCATCGAAAATAACCACTAATCTTTTTAACAAAGAGGATAAACGAAAGAATAATCCACTAGGGCCAGGTCACGAACCCGGACCAACACCGGGCTCAGGAATATAATTGTTCGCAATATAATTTACGAACAAAATGATTAAATTTAAACCACAGCAATTGCTGTGGTTTTTTAGCTAAATCCCAAAATGGAAAGAAGAAATTTTATCAAAAACTCGGCATTGGCCATGGCCTTGCTTTCAATTTATAAAACAGATGTTTTTGCACAGCAAGCGCTAATGCGTGCTTACAACTTTAAACCATTGCGCAATAATGTGGGGATATTTACCGAACAGGGCGGTACGATAGGCTGGTTAAATTCGAGTAATGGTTTTGTGGTAGTAGATGCCCAGTTCCCAACCTCAGCACCTCATGTGATCGAAGAATTAAAAAAACTGGGCGAAAAACCTTTCAAATACCTGATTAATACCCATCATCATGGCGATCATACCGCGGGCAATATTTCCTTTAAGGGATTGGCCGAAAAAGTTGTAGCACATCAAAATTCCTTAGTGAATCAGAAAAGAGCCGCAGAAAAAGCAAATAATTTAGACAAACAGTTACTGCCTGATACTACTTTTGGAACAAAATGGACCGCAAAAGTAGGAGACGAAAACATAAAAGCTTACTATTATGGCTCTGGTCATACCAATGGCGATGCAGTTTATCATTTTGAGCATGCAAATATTGCGCATGTAGGCGATTTGGTATTCAACCGTAAGTTTCCTTACATCGATCGGGAAAACGGCGCACACATCGGCAATTGGATCACGGCATTGGATAAAATTTTGGCTCAGTTTGATAATGATACCCTGTTTATCTGGGGACACAGCTTAGATCCTGAAAAAGTAACCGGAAACAAAGCAGATGTTAAAGCCTTTCAAAATTACCTGCAGAACCTTTTAACTTTTGTGAGTGGAGAAATCAAAGCAGGTAAAAGCAAAGAAGATATTTTAAAAACGACTACAATCCCAAATGCACCCGAATGGAAGGGAGAAGGTATTGAAAGAAGCCTAAGCGCTGCTTATGATGAATTGAAGGGAGTTTAACCTCATATTCCATAAGAAAAGTCGTCATCTCGACTGAAGTGCAGCGGAATGGAGAGATCTGTCTTTACAGATTTCTCGACTACGTTGCGCTTCGCTCGAAATGACGGTATTGGTTCATTCTGATTAAAAATTTATCGTTCCTGTAATACAGCACTCCAAATCTTTTTTCAATTTATAAACGTTCTATATTTAAAATAATCCTTTCAACGTCATTGAATTACCGTAGGCTTTAGTGTTTAACAACTATATTTGTTACAATTCAAAATCTACAGCTCATGGATGATTTTATAGCAGCCCGTTCCCAAATGGCCTTATCGTTAGGCTTTCACATCATTTTTTCCTGTATTGGCATGGTTATGCCTTTCTTTATGGCCGTATCGCATTATAAATGGCTTAAAACGAACGACGAGGTATATAAAAATCTGACTAAAGCCTGGAGTAAAGGTGTAGCCATATTTTTTGCTACCGGTGCGGTATCGGGTACCATGTTATCTTTCGAATTAGGATTACTTTGGCCAAAATTTATGGATCATGCCGGGCCAATATTCGGGATGCCTTTTTCGCTAGAGGGAACAGCCTTTTTTATCGAAGCGATAGCCCTTGGCTTTTTCTTGTATGGCTGGAATAAGTTAAATAAATGGTTCCATTGGTTTACCGGGATGGTTGTAGGGGTGAGTGGTTTAGCGTCCGGAATACTGGTTGTTGCCGCAAATGCCTGGATGAACAGCCCGGCGGGTTTTGATTTTGTGAACGGGCAATACCTGAATATCGATCCCATACAGGCCATGTTCAATAAAGCATGGTTTAGTCAGGCTTTACACATGTGTTTAGCCGCATTTACCGCTACGGGCTTTGCTGTGGCAGGTGTACATGCTTTAATGATCCTGAGAAACCGTAATGCAGCATTTCACTTGAAAGCTTTTAAAATAGCAGCCATATTTGCTTGCATTGGCGCATTATTGCAGCCTTTAAGTGGTGATATTTCGGCAAAAGATGTAGCCAAAAGGCAACCTGCTAAACTTGCTGCAATGGAGGCATTGTACAAAACTGAAAAACCTGCTCCACTATTAATCGGCGGCATTGTGAATGAAAAAGATAAAACGGTAAAAGGTGCAATCGAAATCCCTGGCGCTTTAAGTTTTCTGGCCCATGGCGATTTCAAAGCTGAAGTAAAGGGTTTAGATCAGATTCCCGAAAACGAGCATCCTCCGGTAGCCATCACCCATTATGCTTTCCAGATTATGGTTGGGATTGGTACGCTGCTCCTTTTAGTATCCTTAACTTATTTCTTCATTTTATTTAAAAAGAAACCCTTAACCGAGAAACGCTGGCTGCTGAAATTATTTGTTGTGGCCATTCCGCTTGGTTACATCGCTTTAGAGGCCGGCTGGGTAGTTACGGAGGTTGGTAGACAGCCATGGATTATTTATGGCATTATGCGCACTAAGGATGCCGTTACACCGATGCCGGGTATTGCTTACTCGTTTTATATCTTCTCGGCCATTTACGTCTCTCTAAGCATTATTGTAACGTTTTTGCTTTACCGTCAGATTAAAATGGTGCCAGTACTCTATAACAAACCAGAAAGAAAATAATTAATTAACCACAGATAAAAAGGATGAACACGGATGAAGGCTTGAGACTTGCAGTCGAATTGTTAAAATCTGTGTAAATCTGTGGCAAAAAAATAAATGATGGAACAAGTTGTAATTACATTTTTATGCATGGCCATTCTGCTCTACTTTTTATTGGGTGGGGCTGATTTTGGTGCAGGGATTATTGAACTGTTTACTTCAACAAAAAACAGAAGTAAAACCCGTAAAACCATGTATCAGGCCATTGGTCCGGTTTGGGAGGCTAACCACATGTGGCTGATTATTGCCATTGTAATCCTTTTCGTGGGTTTCCCGCATATTTATACCACCATGTCGGTTTATCTGCATATTCCATTGGCGATTATGCTCATCGGAATTATTGCACGGGGTACCGCCTTTGTATTTCGCCATTACGATGCCGTTAAAGATGATATGCAGTGGTTTTATAACCGCATATTCAGGTATTCGAGTTTTGTAACGGCGTTGTTCCTTGGCATTATTGCCGGAAGCTTAATTTCAGGCCATATCGATACGCAGGCTAACGATTTTTATACCGCCTATATTTCGGGCTGGCTGAACTGGTTTTCTGTTGCTGTAGGCATGTTTACGGTCTCTCTTTGTGGTTTTCTTGCTGCGATTTATCTTATTGGTGAAACAAAAGAAGCGCATGATAAACGCCGTTTTATTAAAAAGGCCGAATTTATGAATGTGGCTGCCGTAGTTTTCGGGGCGATGGTTTTTATTGCTGCTCAAAGGGATAAAATTCCCCTGACTGATTGGGTTTTTAAGAGCAATGTTGGTTTATCGGCCATTATTTTGGCCAGTTTATCTCTTGTGTTGTTATGGTACCTGCTAATTAAAGGTAAAACAAAAGTTTTACGCATTTTAGCTGGCTTCCAGGTGACGATGATCCTTTTGGCCATTAGTTATGCCCACTTTCCAAACTTTATCCGTTTAAAAAATGGTGATGCAATCTCCCTTCTTGAAACTGCAGGGCCTGAAAAAACCATTTATAGTTTAGGTTTAGCACTTTTATTGGGGAGTGTATTGATTCTGCCTTTTTTGGGGTATCTGTTTTATAAGTTCCAGAAGAAAGAGGAATAAATAATAAGTTTGGAGCCAAGAGTTATTAGTTGGGAGGGAAGCATTGTGTTTAAAATTGCTGTGATAAAAACGTCGAAAATCTATATATACAGCATCCAAATGAACCTAAAACTATTGCTGCTGATATCATTGATATCATCAACCTAGTGCTATATTTGATAATATTGATGTTTTCTGAATTAGCCTTAAATCTGATTGATAGTTTTAGTCCTATTGTACTGTCATATAAGCCTAAAAGTGCGCATATAGCTAAAATAATTATTGATTCGAAATGCCAACTAGATAGGAGATAGCCAATACCAATGTATATGGCAAAAGATAACATACCTAGATAGGTGTATTTAAAATTGAATTTCCTGGAGGCCGATGCACCCAAGGTCGCAATTAAGGTAATACAGATTAATCCGCTAAGGAATAAATTAATTAGACCTGAATAATTATTCATGAGACAAATGGATTGTTGTTTGATTAGTCTTTTATCTGTTTCGACATGGGTATTTGTAAATCTATAGGCAATTCAGTTCTTTCATCCCTAAATTCAATTATCTTTAATTCGTTCTCTAAACCTTCCAACGAATCTATGAGTGCCAAGTCTAAACCTTTTGGTACATCCATCCGACAATCCAAATATTGTTTTTCGGCAATAGAAAAGAGTTCCGTTACCGTAATCTGACCGTTAGCGTTCAAATAAATCTCCTGCGACCAAAAATGCATTGTTATCATCGTAGGTTTATCATTTAATATGGATGCGACATAAATTTCCTTTTCACTTAGCCAATCCCATGGCTTCAGCCTTACAAAGTATTTATCTTTATTGTGGTAATTCTGCAGGTTTGTATTGTCAATTCTAGCGTATTCTCTTTTGCCGAATAATTTTTTGAAAAGCATTATGATTAGATTTTGCGTTAGTTTAATAAAATTCAATATATAAAAAAAGAGCACCTGTTTCCAAATGCTCTTATAAAATGTATTCGAAATCTTTAGCTACAAACCACCTTTTCTATTCGATTTGGTTTGTACAGGCCAGGTTGCTGGCTTTCCGGTACGTTCGTTTACAGGTAAATCTGTCGCTTTTTCGTTCGAGGTTTTCTCCGGATCTTCGCAGGCCATATAAACCATAATGGCGGCTAAAATCACATTGCTTCTAATTTCGTCGAAAACCAACTTATCGTAACTGTCGCGGTTGGTGTGCCAGGTATAAGTGCCATAATCCCAGCTGGTAGAACTTAACGAGTAACCCAATGCTCCGGCGGCAACAAAAGAAGCAAAATCAGAACCTCCTGCACCAGGCGACCCCGGGAAATTGGTTTTGATCTGGTTTTTAATGGTATCTGGTACTGCAGCCAACCAACGGGTAATGTAGTCTTTCGATTTAGCAAAGCCTTGTCCGCCAATATTCACCACCCGGCCTGTACCGTTATCCTGGTTAAATAAAGCCTGAAGATTATTTACAATTTCCGGATGATCTTCTACAAAAGCCCTCGATCCATTTAAGCCCTGTTCTTCACTTCCCCAATGGCCAACCAAAATGGTACGTTTAGGGTTAGGATAGATTTTTTTTAGGATGCGCATGGCTTCCATCATTAAAATGGTACCAGAACCATTATCGGTAGCGCCGCTTGCGCCATCCCACGAATCGAAATGTGCAGAAAGCATCACATATTCGTTTGGTTTCTGCGTGCCTTTAATTTCGGCTATGGTATTAAAAGTAGGTACTACGCCTAATTTCTTAGCATCTGCTTCGATTCTTAGTTTAGGTTTATCACCGTTCAGCGCAAGGCGGTAAACCAGGCCGTAATCTTCAACAGATAAATCTAAAGTTGGGACTTTTTTAGTATTTGCGCCAAAAATTTTATCTACGCCAAAACCTTGCGACCAGTTATTGATCACCACCGCTACTGCACCTGCATTTTCTATCGCTATAGGAAGTGTTTTTGCTGTTAAACCAGTTTTGGCTATGCTGGCTGCCCATGCTTTAGCGGCGTCGGCTTTTTCTTTTTTAAACTTTTCGAATAAATCTTTTGTGGCAAATTCTTCCCAGTTTTTTTCTGGTCGGCCAGATAGTTGGTTCATCGAAATCAATACGATTTTACCTTTTACATTTGGCAACCATTTTTGAAAAGCTACCGAATCTGTAATTTCTGGGAGAATAATCGCTTCTGCATTAATGGTTTTACCATTTGTAGAAGGACTCCAGGCCAATTGCGTACCTTCTAAGGTTCTAACCCGTGGACTTATTAAATCGATGTGTGTAATGCCCCTTTCCCAGCCAACCCATTCGCCCCATTTTTCATTTTTTGCAGAAATACCCCAATCCGTATATTTTTTTACGGCCCAGTCGTTGGCTTGTTTCATTTGTGGTGAACCAACTAAACGAGGTCCAACAACATCTAAAAGTTCGTGAGCAAGTTTCTCCAATTGAGAATTTTCGTTCACTTCTTTAACAATATTGTCGATTATTTTTTTGTCTTGCGCGAATATGCAGGTTGAAGTGCATAGCAATAGCGCAGAAAATAGTAGTTTTTTATTCATAATTAGTTAGGGTTGATTATTTGATAAGCTAATTTATGAAATAAGGAGTAGGGTTGAAGGATGTTAATGGAAATGTTGCAGTAAATAAGATCGTCATTGCGAGGCGATTTTTCATCGCCGTGGCAATCTTTTGTCCTCGGTTCGTAAGGGCATAGGTTAAGGATTTATACTTGAAATAAGGATTGAGGTTGGTGAGCCATTAAGCTTTGAAGAGAATTTCTTAATTATATTAATATATTTTTTTCACCTATATTTCCATACTTTAAGCAAATTTATAAAAGATGAAAAAAACGGTCTCTTTACTATTGCTGCTCCTAGTTGGACAGTTTTCCTTCTCTCAACAGAATGTTATTGCAAATGCCAAGCATACAGCACAATTGATGATAGATAATTATCTAAAAAAAGATTATGAAAACTATGTCAATTTTTTATACCCTACAGAAATTAAATATAGAGGTGGTAGAAATAAGTTTGTAATGCTGTTAAAATCTAACGATGAACATAGTAAACTTATTAATATAAAAACGGTTAGTCAAAAAATAATAGGTATCTCAAAAGTTTATCATGCGGGAAAAGAACTTCATTGTGCTATTTCCGTGGAAAATAAAAGCAGTGGTGATGATGGGTTAATGATTTTAAGGACAACATTACTTGCCATCAGTGCTGATCAAGGTAAAACGTGGAAATTTATCACTACGGGAGATAAAACTCCGACTCAAGTGCACAAAATGGTGCCTAAATTTAATGAAGATTTGATGTGGGATGCAGGTTCTTTTAATGTAGTGAAAAAACAGCACAAAAACTGACTAAACTAAAAAGGTCAGATGGTAACATCCGACCTCACTACAAGGGCATAGGATATAGTTGAGATAAGGACTGAGTGAGGTTAGTGAGCCATCAAGCTTGGAAGGAAGAAAATAGTTAAATAGTGAATGATTCAATAAAATGAAAGGTCAGATGGTAGCATCTGACCTCACTATGTTAACTTCTCCGTGCCTTCAGTGCTTCCGTGGCAAACAATCCTAAAAACTACTCTTCTGGATCTTATCATGAAACGGCAAATACTCAGCTAGTGCTGCAGAACCATACCAATTGTATAATTCTGGTTCCAGTAATTTAGCTTTTATGGCCGGATCGCTTTCGAGTAGTTGTTTTGCCTCTTCGATCGATTTTGTATTTAAAACGAAAATACCACGGTAATTTTTATCGTTTTTGCCCATTGGGCCAGCAATTACGAGTTTTTGTGCTTCGACCATTTTACCCATGTTTGCCATATGCCCGGCAAATAAGCTGTCTGTTTTGGCTTTGGTTTCTGTGGTATTCGTACCCGATTTCAGCATAACCAGCACATACATTTTCATGCCGTAGTTATCGGCACCGAGCTTTTTAGCTAATGCTTCATCATAAGGGGCTTTAGCTTTTTTCTCCTGTGCTTGTGTAGCGAGCATAACGGTGATCAGGGAGATGAATAGGAATAATTTTTTCATTTAGTTTATGGTTTGGTTAGTTTAAAAATAAGAAAAATTGTGATTATTTATTCCCCTCCTTTGGAGGGGTGCCCGCCGGGCGGGGTGGTTGTAGCACTCGCTAGGAAAACCCCTCAAAAGAGCCACTGGCCCATGTTAATTAAAACTGATTGCCGCGGTACCGATGTAAAATCGGGAGAAGCAAAAAGCAGGGCTGAATTAACCGAAGTCATTCAAGCCCTGCTTTTCTTATTGTAGTTCATTTGTTCATTCGTTTATTGGTCGATTGCACTAATGAACAAATGGCTAATGAATTATTTAACCAACTAGTTGTTCATCATTTTAATAAAAGCGCCTAATTTAGCTTTCATGGCTCTTCTATCGACAATGAAATCGAGGAAACCGTGTTCAAGAACGAATTCTGAAGTTTGGAAACCTTTTGGTAAATCTTTTTTAATGGTTTCTTTAATTACCCGCGGACCAGCAAAACCGATCAGTGCACCTGGTTCTGCAATATTAATATCGCCCAACATCGCGTATGATGCAGTTACACCACCGGTAGTTGGATCGGTTAATAAAGAGATGTATGGAACTTTAGCCTGACCTAATAAGGCGAGTTTGGCTGATGTTTTGGCCATTTGCATTAATGAAAACGCGGCTTCCATCATACGTGCACCACCTGATTTTGAGATCATCAGGAACGGAACTTTATGTTTAATGCTGTAATCGATCGATCTTGCAATTTTTTCGCCCACAACTGAACCCATCGAACCGCCGATAAAAGCAAAATCCATACAGGCAATTACGAGGTCTTGCCCTTCGATTTTACCAACACCGGCACGGATAGCGTCTTTCAGGCCTGTTTTAGCCTGGCTTTCTTTAATTCTATCGGTGTAAGGTTTGTTATCGTTAAAATTTAAAGGGTCGCCCGATGTTAAGTTAGGAAACAGTTCTTTAAACTCGTTATTATCAAATAAAACCTCGAAATATTCTTTTGAGCCTACTCTCAGGTGGTAATCGCAGTAATGACAAACGTATTTGTTTTCCTGAAGTTCTGCCTGATGTAGCGGTTTTTTACAATTTGGACATTTATTCCACAAACCATCTGGTGCTTCTTTTTTCTCTTCTGTTGTGGTGATGATACCTTTTTTTTCTCTCTTAAACCAAGCCATATAATTTTTTGAAGAATTGGATTGCAAAGAAACGAAAAATAAAATAAAGTCGACCCTTATTAGCTGTAAAAATAGTCAATGGTGAGTTGGTTGATAGTCGATTGGCAATAATTCAAGCGTTGGGTAGGTAATTGAAAACTTGGTTCTGGCTACTGCTAACTGCTAATTGTAAAGTTAAGTGTGTCTTTTTTACACTAAGGATAATGTGATTTTTACACTAAATAGGCCTTATTTTGCTGTTAGGCAAATAATTCTGTTGTTAGAAAAGCTTGGAATGTTATTTTTTTTTATAACTTCGGACTTAATAAAATTAACAAGAAATGAGTTTAAAAGGCTACAAAGGCGTAATTTACGGAGATGCCGTTCAAGAATTGTTTGAGCAGGCTAAAAAACATCAGTTTGCTTTACCAGCAGTTAACGTAACCGGTACAAATACGGTTAATGCGGTATTGGAAACTGCTAAGGCAGTAAATTCGCCTGTTATGATTCAATTATCTAATGGAGGTGCGCAGTTTTATGCAGGCAAATCTTTAGATAATGAGAAATTGCAAGCATGTATTTTAGGTGCTGTATCGGCAGCTAAACATGTACATTTATTGGCAGAGCATTATGGTGTTGCTGTGGTTTTACATACCGACCACGCCGCTAAAAAATTATTGCCTTGGATTGATGGACTTTTAGACCACGGTGAAAAATTCTTCGCTGAAACTGGAAAACCCTTGTTTTCATCTCATATGTTGGATTTATCGGAAGAGTCGATTGAAGAAAACATGGAAATTTCTGCTAAATACTTAGCGCGCATGGCTAAAATGAACATGACTATCGAAATCGAACTTGGTGTTACAGGTGGTGAAGAAGATGGTGTTGATAACAGCGATGTAGACAGCTCTAAATTATATACTCAGCCTAGCGAAGTGGCTTATGCTTACGAAGAATTAAGCAAAGTTTCTCCTCGCTTTACTGTTGCTGCCGCTTTTGGTAACGTGCACGGTGTTTATAAACCGGGTAACGTAAAATTGCAACCGGTAATTTTGAAAAATTCTCAGGATTTTATCAAAGAAAAATTCAGCTTAACTGCAGAGAAACCAATCAACTTCGTATTTCACGGTGGTTCTGGTTCAACTCAGGAAGAAATCAGAGAAGCAATTTCTTATGGTGCAATTAAAATGAATATCGATACTGATATGCAATGGGCATTTTGGGAAGGTATTTTAGAATATTACAAAAAGAATGAAGCTTATCTTCAAGGTCAGATTGGTAATCCTGATGGCGATGATAAACCAAATAAAAAATATTACGATCCACGCGTTTGGTTACGTAAAGGTGAAGAAACTTTTGTGAAACGTTTAACTACTGCTTTCGAAGATCTAAACTGTATCAACGTTAACGATAAGTTATAAGTTCGATTGGTTTTGAAGATTGGATTTACATTCAATCATTCAAAAATCAATCACTCGATAATTAGGCAAAAGCGCCATGAGGTTAAAAACTTATGGCGCTTTTGTTTGTTTTATGGTTATATTTAAGCAAACAAATTGTAATGGCAAAATCTAAAAACGATACCAAAAGAAATAATTTTTTCGAGAAATTTGCCAATGCGGCAACCAAATTTACAGGCAGCTCTGTTGCATTTATAGCGGCAACGGCAATCGTAGTGATTTGGGCAGTAACAGGGCCACTTTTCAATTATTCTGAAACCTGGCAATTGGTAATAAACACGGGCACAACGATTATCACCTTTTTGATGGTTTTTTTGATCCAGAAAGCACAGAATAAAGATGGCAAGGCCATTCAGTTAAAATTGAATGAATTGATTGCTGCGCAACAGGGTGCAAGCAACCGGATGGTAGATATTGAAGATTTGAGCGAAAAAGAACTGGATCAGTTACATAAATTTTACGTTACGATTGCCACACTTGCCAAAAAAGAGGCCGATATTCATTGTTCGCATTCAATTGATGTTGCTGAGGCATTAAATGAATCGAAATTAAAATTGAATAAACACTTTAAACACCACGATAATGAGTCTGCACGTTCAAAAAGTTAACCATCCCGAAGATTTAGATAAAGTATTTGCGATCCGTAAGATTGTATTTGTAGACGAACAGAACTGTCCACCGGAATTGGAGTGGGAACATGAAGATGAATCTACACATTTTCTGGCAACAAATAACGGACAACCTTGCGGTGCCTGCAGATGGCGTAAAACGGATAATGGTTATAAGCTGGAACGTTTCGCGGTTTTAAAAGATTTTAGAGGACAGGGGGTAGGTCGTGCACTAATTGCCGAGGCTTTATCTGACCTGCCAGAAGATGCACATTATATTTACCTGAACTCGCAGTTAGATGCCATGAGTTTGTACGCTAAATTTGGTTTTGTAGCAGAGGGGGAGCAATTTGAGGAAGCTGGGATACAGCATTTTAAGATGGTGAAGAAGGTTTAAAGATGGTTAGCCACGGGGAATGCAAAACTCACAACTCAACTCCATATTTCGTCATTGCGAGGCACGAAACTAGACATATCGTCATTTCGACTGAAGCGCAGCGAAATGGAGAAATCTTTAGATACAGATTTCTCGACTGCGTTTCACTCCGCTCGAAATGACGGCCTAGGCGCCAAATAGAAATTTACCTAAATATCTTCCCTGATAAAACCGTGGCCTCATTCCATTTATCCATATCAAGGTTGAGATTTTCTCCCTTAGCAGTCAAATAGCCAATTACATCTTCGGTAGCAATGTTGCCTGTGAGGTCATCTGCAGCCATTGGGCAGCCTCCAAAACCTTTTAATGCCGAATCTATACGTTTTACCCCTGAACGATAAGCAGCTTCTATCTTTTCGAAACGCTCAGCAGGAGTGGAGTGTAAATGAATACCAATTTCAATAGTGTTAAACCTCGAAATCAGTTTAGGTAATATACTTTCTATCTTTTCTGCTGTGGAAACACCTACAGTATCGGCCAGCGACAAAATCTCTACACCTTTACTCACCAGTACATCAGCCCATTTTTCTACGATTTCATAATTCCATTCATCGCCATAAGGATTGCCAAAACCCATTGATAGGTAAACAACCGCTTTTTTATTATTTTTAGCACAAAGAGAAAGCATTTCTTCTACCGTATTTAATGATTGTGCTATGCTCGAATTGGTATTACGCTGCTGGAAGGTTTCTGAGATCGAAAAAGGGAAACCAAGGTAATCAATGGCCTGATGCTTTACAGCGCTTTCTACCCCCCTTAAATTGGCTACAATGGCCAAGAGTTTGGTAGAAGTGTTGCTTAAATCCAATTGTGCTAAAACTTCGGCGGTATCGGCCATTTGTGGAATGGCTTTAGGCGATACAAAACTTCCAAAATCGAGCGTATCGAAACCTACCTGAAGCAAAAGATTCAAATATTCGGCCTTAAGTCCGGTTGGAACAAAATCGTGTAGTCCTTGCATGGCATCGCGTGGACATTCTACTAATTTGAAGTTGTTTTGGCTCATGTTTTTGGTTTAACCGCAAAATGCGTAAAGTTTTTCGCAAAGAAAAGAAGAAACAGGAAACAAATTTTTATCATCAAAGTTACCTTAAAGACTAAAGACTAAAGACTAAAGACTAAGAAACCTTAACTTCTTCTTTTATGGCTGGTACTTCGTCTCTATAATCTACACTTCGATCTTTTGCAAAGGTTCTGATAATTAAACGGGTTCCTCTATCATAACTGAAATAACTCCAAACCCAGTTTACGAAAACAATAATCTTGTTTCTGAAGCCTACCAATGTCATTAAATGCACAAACATCCAGGTAAACCATGCGAAAACCCCTTGAAAACGGATTTTGCCAATATCTACAACGGCTTTGTTTCTCCCTACTGTAGCCATAGAGCCTTTATCAAAGTATTTAAATTTCTCCAAAGGTTTATTTTCTTTGATGTTGATCAGGTTTTTAGCCAGGTGGTGTCCCTGTTGGATGGCAGCAGGAGCAACTCCAGGATGGCCATTTGGTGTTTCTTCATCAATAATAGCGGCAACATCGCCAATGGCATATACATTTTGATAACCCACCACTAAATTCTGCGTGTCAGTTTTCAATCTGCCGCCTCTTACCACTTCGGCTTTATCTAAACCAGCTAAAACTTGCCCCTTAACACCTGCACTCCAAATTACCGTAGCGCTTAAAATCGGTGCTTTATCCTGTAAGGTAAGCGTATGGCCATCATAACCCAATACCCTGGTTTCGTTCATGATCGTAACGCCCATATCGGTAAGGAAATCTTTGGCTTTTTGCTGTGCCTGTGGCGACATCACCCCTAATAATTCCGGCGAATTTTCGATCAGGTAAATATTTACCTTGCTAAAATCCATTTCAGGATAATCGTTCGGAATAACATGTTTTTTAAGCTCTGCAATAGCCCCAGAGGTCTCAACCCCTGTAGGACCGCCGCCAACTACCACAAAGTTTAATAAGGCACTCTTTTTATCTACATCTTTTTCAATCAGCGATTTTTCGAAATTTTGTAAAATCAAACTTCTTAAATCCAGCGCCTCTGGGATGGATTTCATTGGCATGGAGTTGGCTTCAATTTCTTTATTGCCAAAAAAGTTACTGGTAGAACCTGTAGCAATAACAAGATAATCGTAATTAATTCTGCCGATATCAGTCTGTAAACAGTTTTCTGCTGCGTTAACTTCGGTAACTTTTGTTACGCGAAAAATAAGGTTCTTTTGTCCTTTAAAAATCTTGCGTAGTGGGAAAGCGATCGAATCGGCTTCTAAACCTCCTGTAGCTACCTGATAAAGTAAGGGCTGGAAAGTATGATAGTTATGTTTATCGAGCATAACCACCTGAAAGGGTTTGTTTTTTAAACGTTTAGCTAACTCAATTCCTCCAAATCCACCGCCAACTATAACTACTCTAGGGTATTCGCTTTTAGGAAGTTGTAAATCCATTTTCGTATCCGTTTATCTATTGCTAATGTAACAAAAAGATGGCCAAAAGGTTTAGGAAATGAGGTTTTGGCAGTTATTCTTGCTTAATAATAAAGATATAACGCTGGTATGACGAAGCAGAGTTTTTTAGGTTTTGCTGCACTATTTTAAGTTAATTAAACCTGATGGTAGTGCGCATCCCGATTCTTCATCGGGATAAAACGAACAGCAGGGCTTTCGGAACCGAAGAGCTACAGGTACTGCTTTTCAAAAATCAAAAAATATAGCAAACAACTTTGTGTTCTTTGTGCCTTCGTGGTAAAAAAAAGGCACAAAAAAAAGCGCCCCGATACATCGGAGCGCTTATATATTTTAAGAAATTAATCTCTTACTTTTTCTTCTCGGCTGAGCTACCCAAATCGATTACGATAGGAGTAGAGATACATAATGATGAATATGTACCGATGATACGACCGATTAACAAGGCGAAGATAAATCCGCGGATGCTATCGCCACCGAAAATAAAGATTACCAATAACACGAAGAATACGGTTAATGACGTTAAGATAGTACGACTTAATGTACTGTTTAACGCGAAGTTGATTAAGTTGTTACGCTCTTCACCATGTAAATCTTCTTTACCAGATTCTTTTAATTTTTCACGGATACGGTCGAATACAACAACTGTCTCTGTCATGGTGTAACCCATTACCGTTAAAATTGCTGCAATGAAATCCTGACCGATTTCTAATGAGAACGGCATAATACCATCTAAAATAGTATAGAAAGATAATACCATTAACACATCATGGAACAATGCGATTACCGCACCTAAACCATACTGCCATTTTTTGAACCGTACTACGATATAGATAAACATGAATAAACATGAGATCAATACTGCGTAGAAAGCGCCGTTTACGATATCACTTGCAATGATAGGCGTAACTTTTTGCGAGCTTACAATTTCATATTTAGAACCTGCTAAACCTTTGTTTAAAGCATCTTCTACAACTTTATCAGTTTTAATGTCCTGATCTTCGATGTGGAAAGTAGTGGTAATTTTTACCTGGCTATCTTCACCTGCAGTTTTAACTTCAGGCGTTTCGTTACCGAAAACCGGGTTTAACTTAGCTTTTAAATCTTCAGTGTTAACTGCTTTATCGAAGTGAACTAAATAAGTTCTACCTCCTTTAAAATCTACACCTAAGTTTAATCCGCCATTTTTGAAATACATACCAATACCAGCAATAATAATGATGGTAGAGATTACGTAGTAAATTTTACGACGGCCAACGAAGTTGAAACTGATGTTTTTAAATGCGTTACGGGTGATGCTGTTATCGAAACTTACATCGATTTTGCGGTTTAATAACGATTCGAAAACTACTCTCGAAATGGCTACAGCTGCAAATAATGAAGAAAGGATACCGATACATAATGTAGTTGCGAAACCTTGAACCGGACCGCTACCGAAAACGTACAGGATAGCACCTAAAATAAATAAGGTAACGTTCGAGTCGATAATTGAAGGCATTGCATGTTTAAAACCTTCTTTAATTGCATTAGCCGTATTTTTGCCATGGGCAAGCTCTTCACGTACACGCTCAAAAATAAGGATGTTTGCATCTACCGATAAACCAATGGTTAATACGATACCAGCAATACCAGGTAAGGTTAATACTGCACCAAGTGATACCAGGATACCAATGATGAAGAACAAGTTGATTAACAATGCAAAGTTAGCAACCCAACCTGCACGGTGATAATACAACGCCATGAAGATTAAGATTACGATAAAGGCAATTACGAATGAAATTAAACCATCGTGAATCGCTTGTGCACCTAAAGTTGGACCAACTACATAGCTACCTGCAATACGTGCAGGAGCAGGTAATTTACCAGCTTTTAAGATGTTAGATAAATCTTTAGTATCGGCTTGGGTAAAGTTACCGGTAATTGATGAAACACCACCAGCAATTTCATTCTGTACGGTAGGAGCAGAATAAACCTGGTTATCTAATACAATGGCAATAGATTTTTTGTTGTTTGGATCAGCAGCAGCTTCAGCAGTAATTTTTTTCCATTTAGCAGAACCTTCGCTGGTCATGTACATGGTTACTTCCGGTTTACCTTTTTGATCAAAATCTGCACGCGAATCGCTGATTGCCTCACCACCTAAATCTGGTTTGCCATCAGCACTAACCACTTTAATTGCATATAATTCGAAAATTTTCGAACCTTCTCTAGGTTTAACACTCCACATAAATTTCATCGTAGATGGAATAGATGCAGCAACTTCAGGAAGTTTTAAATAAGCATTAACCTTTGCAGTATCTTTTTGTAACGACATACCAACAACTGCACCAGGCATTAATTGTTGTTGTCCGTTTTCGCCTTGGTAAATAGGAAGGTTAAGAACAGCATATAATGGGTTAGATTTAATCAATTCAGCTTTAACCGCACTCGAATCTTTTTTACCTAAACCAGCAAGTTTGCCACCTTTAGCTGTAGTGTCTTTAGCAGCAGCTTTTTCTAAACCAGCTAATTTGCCGCCAGCAGCCGGAGCAGCCGTTGTATCTTTAGTTGCAGGCGCATCAGCTTTTAATGTTGCAGCTAAAATTTTATTAATGTTTTCTAACAATGGTGCAACTTCTTGTACCTGGTATACTTGCCAGAACTGCAATTCGGCAGAACCCTGTAAAAGTTTAGCAATACGCTCTTTATCTTGTACACCTGGCATTTCGATTAAGATCCGGTTGCTGCCTTCTTGTTTTTGCATGTTCGGACTAACAACACCGAAACCATCAATACGTGAACGTAGAACTGTAAATGAACGATCGATCGCACTAGTAGCTTCTTTTTCCAAGAAAGATTCAACATCGCTATTGCTTGCGTTAGGTTTTAACTGAGATGCGTTATCCTGGTTAGAAAAATAATCTGCAAGTTTTACTCCAGGGCTTAATTTTTCGAATTCATCAACAAAAATTTTGATGTAATCTTTACCACCGGCATTTAACTGGATCTGTGCGTTCTGAACTGCTTTGTTAAAGTTAGCATCAGTAGGGTTGCCCGCTAATGATTTTACCAACTCTGCTAACGATATCTCCATCGTTACGTTCATTCCGCCTTTTAAGTCTAAACCCAAATTAATCTCTTTCGCTTTTACCTCTTGATAAGTAAATCCAACTACTGGATAAACTTTCACGGTACTCATCGAATCTAAGTAAGCCTTTTCTTTGGCCAAATCACCCTTCGCAGCGTTTTTTGCGTCTTTTTCCACCTTGGATGCTACCAAAGTAAAAGAAAGTGCGTACGCACAAACGATAGCCAATACTATCGCTATAAACTTAATAAAACCTTTTCCTTGCATTGTTTGTTTAAAATAATTTGTCTTTCGCTGTTTTTTAACAAGTCGGCAAATCTAATTAAATTTTTAAATTATAGAACCCCTTAATTGATAATTTATTAACATTAATTTTTATCGGGCAATAATCTCATTTTTTGTCTGCTAATCGTTTTACTAAATACTTGCATTTTGATACGATCATGATTGGGAAAGCAGGTGCAGCACTTTTGGCTCTGGTTCGGTCCCGCTAATGTTTCTGCCCCGATAGAAAAATCGGGGGCATCCACGTATATCGGGTTTAGCTGGCAAGGGAAGAAGTGCTATTAAACTAGCAATAATAGTCTCCTCAGTTCAATTCACTAAAATGACCGTCATGCTGAATTTATTTTATTAGCAGTTTTTATAGTATTAAAGGTCTAATAGCTACTTTGTGGTCAGCGTCTTTCTTGCAAGATAGACCCTGATCCCCGAAACTTCGGGACAGGGTGACGACCCAAGAAAAAGGTATCTTCGTTGCTAAATCCTTTCTAAAACCTCAAAAGTATAATCGTATTTATTCTTTTCGTCGGCTTTATGGGCTTCGCTGCTTATTAATTTCCATTCGTTCCGGTCAATTTCAGGGAAAAAAGTATCTGCATCAAAATCGTGGTGGATGGTGGTTAAATAAAGTGTTTTTGTTTTTGGTAAGGCTTGTCTGTAAATTTCAGCTCCACCTACAATAAATACGGGCTTATCTTCCGTTTGGGTAATGGCTAAAGCTTCATCCAAACTGTTTACTACTTCAGCGCCTTCAATTTTTAAATCCGGATCTCTGGTAATTACAATATTCCTGCGGTTTGGTAATGGTCTGCCTACAGAATCAAATGTTTTGCGGCCCATTACTACGGTATGCTCCGATGTAGTTTGTTTAAAAAACTTTAAATCGGCCGGCATGTGCCATAAAAGCTGGTTGTTTTTACCTATTGCGAAGTTCTCACCTACAGCTACGGCTATTGAAAGCGAAGGGCTTTCTAGTTCATTAGTCATTAGTCATTTGTTTATTAGTGCACTGTAAAGTGCATTAGGGCATAATTTCTAAGTATGATCCCCACATGCGTCGACAAGTTAAAACTTGTTTAAATTTTTTCCAATATATTTTATATAAGCATTCAGTTTTAAATGGATTGTTTGCAATTCCATATAAAGTTCTGAATAACAATCTTCAGATATCAAATTTCTGTTTTTTGATTTCCGAAGAAATGATTTTACCTCTAAAATTGAACCCCGGCTGTAATAACAAAAGTTTTTGTTCTCCTTATAGTGGTATCGGCCATATCCTTCAGCAATATTAGCGCTAATCGAATCTGCAGCTCTGCATATTTGTTTTCCGATGGTGTCTCTGGCGAAATAATCCCATTCCATAACGATATCCAGATTCTATCAGAAATTATCTCTGATAGGTTATAGACTTCTAAATCCTCTAATTTATAATTCATGATTTCTCTTGATTAAGTAAATTAAAGGGATGATTTTCTAAAAAAATAGGGGTATTCAATTCTGCATCCAAACAAATGAACCAATGGCTAATGATCAGTGAACAAATGTTACACCGCCACTATCCCTTTAATATGCGGATGCGCTTCGTAATTCTCCAAAGTAAAATCCTCAAATTTGAAATCGAAGATGCTCTTCACCTCAGGATTGATTTTCATGGTTGGCAATGCTTTAGGCTCACGGCTTAATTGCAGGTTGGCCTGTTCGATATGGTTATTGTATAAATGTGCGTCACCGAGCGTATGGATAAAATCTCCGGCTTCTAAGCCGCATACCTGCGCCACCATCATGGTTAGTAAAGCATAAGATGCAATATTAAAAGGTACGCCCAAAAAAATATCGGCACTGCGCTGATATAACTGGCAGCTTAACTTCCCATCAGCTACATAGAATTGAAAAAAGGCATGACAAGGGGGTAAAGCCATATTTTCGATTTCAGCAACGTTCCATGCAGAAACAATAATTCTCCGCGAATCGGGATTGTTCTTTATCGTATTGATGATATTGGTAATCTGATCGATATACTGCCCATCGGGTGTTGGCCAGCTTCTCCATTGCGAACCATAAACCGGTCCCAAGTTGCCGTTTTCGTCAGCCCATTCGTCCCAAATACGAACGCCATTATCTTTTAAGTATTTAATATTGGTATCGCCGGTTAAAAACCAGATTAACTCATGTATAATAGATTTTAAGTGCAGTTTCTTTGTCGTCACCATCGGAAAACCTTCCTGAAGGTTAAAGCGCATCTGGTAACCAAAAACGCTTATGGTTCCAGTACCGGTACGGTCGTGCTTTTGAGCGCCATGATCGAGCACATGCTGCATTAAATCTAAATATTGTTTCATACTGTTCTGATAATTTACAAATATCTAAAATTTATCAGGTGTTGTAAATCATTTTAATGTTTAATTGTTAACATCGGTTGTGTGTAGTCAGGGTGTGTAATTTTCGCGAGTAGTCCCGGTGTGAAGCCGGGACCTACGGAAAATTTGTATGTTTGTGCCGAGGGTTATGACTTTAATGGCCATTAACTATTGACTATTAAACCATGGACTCAAGACTATTGACTACAGACTCACGCTAAAATGTTATCTTTTCCAAACGCAAAAATAAATCTTGGTTTAAATATTACCGAAAAACGTGCTGATGGTTACCATAACCTCGAAACGGTTTTTTATCCGATCAATATTAGGGATTCGGTCGAAATTACCGATGCGGAAGAAACTTCGTGCAAAATCCATGGCATTGATATTCCTGGCGATGCGAACGATAACCTGTGTGTTAAAGCCTATCAATTGGTAAAAAATGATTATGATATTCCGGCGCAGCAGATCAATTTACTGAAAAATATTCCTGTGGGTGCAGGTTTGGGTGGAGGATCGGCAGATTGTGCTTTCCTGATTAAATTGTTGAATGAGAAATTCAGTTTAGGAATGTCGGTTGATAAGATGGAAGGTTACGCCCGTAAGCTAGGGGCAGACTGTGCTTTTTTTATCGAGAACAAACCTGTTTATGCTTTTAATAAAGGTGATGAATTTGAAAAGTGTGAAATAGATTTGTCAGCCTGGTTTAAAGTTTTGGTAAAACCGCCAGTACACGTGAGTACGGCCGATGCTTATGCACAGGTAAAACCGCAAAAACCTTTGCAATCGTTAAAAGAAATCATACATTTGTGCCCAACAACATGGAAAAATAAGGTTATCAACGATTTCGAGCTATCGGTATTCGCAAAGTATCCCCAAATTCGTCAAATAAAAACCAGTTTATACGATGCAGGCGCAACATTCGCTTTAATGAGTGGCAGCGGTTCGTCGGTTTTTGCAATTTTCGACCATCCGGTTAAATTGCCCGAACTGGAAGAAAATAACTTAGTATTTTATAATATTTAAATTAAGGTAGAGGGTTAGAAGGTAGAAGGCTTAAGGTCTTGTTTCCTGATACTCAATACTCTATACGATTAATATGAACATAAATCTAATTCGCAAGAGCGGTAAATTTAATTTTGAAGCAGAAAACGAGAGCGGTTTTACCGTTGAGTTGGATGCAAAAGCTGCCATTGGTGGCGAAGGAAAGGGTTTCAGGCCGATGGAGATGTTACTGATTGGATTGGGTGGCTGCAGCGGTATTGATATGGTAAATGTATTAACCAAGCAGAAGGAGCCACTTGATGATATTAAAATTGCTATAAATGCTACCAGAAAAGAGGAAGAAATGCCACCGATTTTTGATGTAATCGATATTCATTTCGATTTATTTGGCGATTTAAGCGTTCAAAAAGTAGAACGGGCATTAGCCATGACTTTCGATAAATATTGTTCTGTATCGAATATTTTAGGCCGCTCTGCAACTATTAATTTTACTTACAAAATAAACAAATAGGAAGGTAGGGATGATAAAGTAGAGAAGTATAAAGTAACAAGTAGCAAGTAACAAGTATCGAGAAGCAAATCTTAAAATTTATAATGACGATTTTATTCTCACACTACATCTTGATACTTGATACTCAAATCTTGATACTAAAATATTGATACCTATCCCTTGATACTAAAATCTTGATACTTAAAAATGAAATCCGAAAATTTTGAAACCATAGCTATACGCACTCAAACCGAACGCAGTTTGCACAAAGAGCATTCTTCGCCAATTTACCTTACTTCGAGTTATAAGTTTGAAGATGCGGAAGAAATGCGTGCTTTGTTTGCCAACGAAAAGGAAGGGAATGTATATAGCCGTTATTCAAATCCAAATACATCAGAGTTTATAGAGAAAATGTGCCTTTTAGAGGGGGCTGAAGATGGTTTCGCCACTGCAACAGGTATGGCCGCGATTTTTACCACATTTGGTGCGTTTTTAAAAAGTGGCGACCATTTGGTTTCAAGCAGATCGGTTTTTGGTTCTACACATCAATTATTAACCAATGTTTTTTCTAACTGGGGCATCACTTTCGATTATGCCGATCTGGATAAACCACAGGATTGGGAAGCTTTGATTAAACCCAACACCAAAATGATTTTTGTGGAAACGCCATCTAATCCAGGTATCGACATTATCGATCTTGAATTTTTGGGCGATCTGGCTAAAAAACACAATGTATTACTGGTTATTGATAATTGTTTTGCAACACCATATCTGCAACAGCCGATTAAGTATGGTGCACACATTTCGATCCACTCAGCTACCAAATATATTGATGGGCAAGGAAGAGTGTTGGGTGGCGTTATTTTAGGTACCAAAGATTTAATCGCAGATGTAATTGGTTTTGCCCGTCACAGTGGGCCGGCATTATCGCCTTTTAATGCATGGATTTTATCTAAGAGTTTAGAAACGCTGGCCATCCGTATGGACCGCCATTGCGAAAATGCTTTAAAAGTTGCCGAATATTTAGAAAAACACCCGAAAATTAAACTGGTTAAATATCCGTTTTTACCATCACACCCGCAGTACGATATTGCCAAAAAGCAAATGAAACAGGGTGGTGGTATTGTAACCATTGTGATTGAAGGCGGTATAGATGCTGCACGTAAGTTTATGAACAGTTTGCAAATGTTCTCTATTTCAGCAAATTTGGCTGATACCCGCTCAATTGCAACACACCCTGCTACCAGTACACACAGCAAACTTACCGAAGAACAACGTAACGAAGTTGGTATTGAGCAAGGTTCCATCCGTTTATCAATCGGTTTAGAGCATATCAATGATATTTTAGCTGATATTGAACAGGCATTGGCTTAAGGCATGATATCGTCATTTCGACCGTAGTGGAGAAATCTTTGTACTATGATAAAAGATTTCTCCATTTCGCTACGCTTCAGTCGAAATGACGAATTTTCTCAGCGAGATAGATTTAAAAATATGATATAGCCTCTTTTTATTTGATTAAAGCTGCTATTCGTATTTTGAAAAATCTACCGCGAATATACAACGGTTAACCTGACTGCCGTTTTGAGCTCCGGCATTGGGTTCAAATTCTGTTAAGCTCCATAAATACCCGTATTGCGCTTCAAGATATAACGATTCAGCGCCGTATGGCCACCTGTATCGAACAGTATTCGTATCACCATCTGTATACCTTGCTAAGCGGGCGGTTGATCCGTACGATTCGCTAGGCGACCCAGTGCAAGAAAGCCAGGTTCTATTCCCTTTTCTAAAAACGCCTTGTATCCCATGCGCATGATCTGAAGTAAATAGGCTGTTTTTTGGAATCACAGTTTGTATACCCGAATTCTGCAATTCTCCCGATGTGTTTATCGGGAACCCGAATATTTTAGGTACAATTGATGCATCTGCACTGCCGGCGTAATATTGCCCTGTCCATAATTGGTTGTTCTCATAATTTACCTGTACGGTTGAAAAAGGACTTGCCTCATTAATTTTATAATAACCTATTTGTGGAAGGATGTACCTGTAATTAAAAGCATAAAGATTACCGCTGGCATCTTTTCCGCACTTATCATCAGTGCCGGTCCCTGTAGTCACTTCAATAATTTTGTCTAAATCGAATACCCTTAATCCTAAACTTGTACTGCTTAAATAAACTTTACCATTAAAATAAGCTACTCCACCTGCATGCACATTTAAAGGGGCGTAAGCGCCATATTGCGTATAATCCACTGTGCCGGTTGGAAGGGTAGGCTGTACCAATAATATATGCCGGTAAGTTAAATAAGTGCTCGAACTTGGGCTTATATCAATCAGCGTGATTCTCGATCCTTTGCTCTCTGCAGCATCTTTGGCATACCAGCTTACCAATAAATAGCGTACACCATTTCTGGAGAAACCGGCAATTCCCTGTGGGCGCCATATTGATGTGGTTTCATCATCTTCATTCCATCTTATACCTCTAACTCTATTCTCTTCAGGAACATTAAAGCCATATACCTCAGTGTAAGCACTGCCACCAATGGCCTGGCGGTTTTTGTCAATTTGTGTTGGGTTTAAAAATGAAAAACCCGCGCTGATGTAGCTTGATGTATTCGTGTAGGCATTTACACTTACAGCAGCACTGGTTTCTGCGGCAGTGGCCAACATGGTGTTTTTCTTTTGGTTTGTTGTGTAGAGGTTCTCTTCAGGCAATTTGTTCTTTTTGCAGGAAAATGCGAATAGGCAAGGTGCTAATAGCATCCAAATGATGTTTTTTTGCATGGGTTTTAAAAGGTTGATTGTATGGTTAAATTTAAACAAGTTTAAAAGATCGGTGTAAATTTAAAACCGAAACGGTGTTAAGGATTGGTTATGTTATGGTAGTCCAAATTGTTTTGTCCAGACTTCGGAAATCTTTCAAAAAAACTAAATTCGTATTATGATGAATGATCTAGATTTTGTCCTTGCCGAATTAAAATCCATCAGTGAGCCTGAGTATTTAGTGAAAATGGCTCATTTTGGGATCGATATTTCTAAGGCTTTTGGTATTCGCGTACCCAAAATCCGCAAGCTGGCCAAACAGATTGGTAAAAACCAGGAACTGTCTTTACTGCTTTGGGAGACTGGATTTCATGAAGCTCGGCTTTTAGCAACCTTTATAGGTGATTATAAAGAAGTGGGAGAAGCGCAAATAAATGCATGGACGAATGATTTTAGTTCCTGGGATATATGTGACCAGGCTTGCGGAAATCTTTTCGTTAAAACGCCTTATTTTAAGTCGAAAGCTTTTGAGTTTGCCAAAGCTGAAGCCGAATTTGTGAAACGTACCGGCTTTGTGCTGATGGCCGAGGCAGCTGTACACCTTAAAAAAGAAGCCAACGAAACTTTTTTAAGTTTTCTTCCAATTATCGAAAGGGAGGCTTACGATAACCGGAATTTTGTTAAAAAGGCCGCAAACTGGGCATTAAGGCAGATTGGCAAACGAAATGTTTTCCTGCATGAGCATGCCATCCAAACCGCAAACAATATCCTTGCTCAAAACAACAAAAAAGCAAACTGGGTAGCTTTAGATGCCTTGAGAGAGCTTAATAGCGATGCCGTACTGGCAAAGCACGGGCTTTAGTGCATCAGGTTTTAAACCGCTTACCGCCAAACGCCCCACGCTAAACGCGTCGCGCTAAACTTTCTTACCCTACATCAATGTCTAACAAAATTCGCTACAGTAAATTTGTATCATAAACAAGAAAGGAAATTTATGTCACAGTTTATTTTGCACAAAGAAAACACCAGAGGCCATGCTAATCATGGTTGGTTAGATGCACACCATTCATTCAGTTTTGCTAATTACTACAATCCAGAAAGGATGCACTTCGGCGTTTTAAGGGTTTTAAATGACGACAGTATTGATGGTGGAATGGGCTTTGGCTCGCACCCACACGATAATATGGAAATTATTACCATTCCATTAGCTGGTGCAATTGCACACAAAGATAGTATGGGTAATTCGGCCGTAATTAAAAATGGAGAAATCCAGGTAATGAGTGCCGGAACAGGTGTTAGCCACAGCGAGTTTAATGCAAATGCAGATGAGCAGTTAAATTTATTGCAGATCTGGTTATTTCCGAACCAGAAAAATGTTACACCACGTTACGATCAGCAAACTTTAGATGTTGCAGCAAGGCACAATAACTTCCAGCAGATTTTATCGCCAAACGCTGATGATGCCGGCGTATGGATCCATCAGGATGCCTGGTTTTCATTAGGTAAGTTTGATGAAGGTTTTGAAACAGTATACAAAATCAAGAAAGCTGGAAACGGTGTTTATGCTTTCGTAATCAGTGGCGAAGTAACCATAAACGGACAAGTGTTGAGCAAAAGAGATGGATTAGGCGTTTGGGATACTGATAGCATTAGTTTTAAAGCCAATACTGCAGATGCAGAGGTTTTATTGATGGACGTTCCAATGGAACTGAATTAATTAGAAGAATCGTCATTTCGACCGTGGTGGAGAAATCTTGGAGTAGAGACCAAATATTTCTCCATTTCGCTACCGATGCAAGATCGGTGCTCCAGTCGAAATGACGATTTTATTTAAGTACAACGATATTTCTTAAACTTAAAATTATGCAAACTACTATACTTTATATCGGTCGGGATACAGAAATTACCGCAGTAATGAACCGACTGTTAAATGCCAGGCCCGAATGGAAGGGTTTGTGTGTTTGTAAAAATGAAGAAGCCATTTCCATTTGTAAAGAACAACACATTGACTTGGTTTTACTTGGAAATGGAATCGATCAGGAATCAGAATCTGAGCTGAAAAATAAGCTTCTCGCCTTAAGGCCAGACCTGAAAATTATCCAGCATTATGGAGGAGGTAGCGGGTTGTTATATGGTGAGATCATGACCTCGATAAGCTAGGATTTTTAAGATGATAGGATTTCAAGATCAGGGCTCATAAAATTCACTTCTTATCAGCATCTAAATCTTACCATCCCTAAATCACATTAGTCCTGACATATATATTCTTCATGCATTATTTAGATACTTAAGTCTTGCCATTCTCAGATCATACTAGTCATGTCTCTTGTTATCCGGATGCTTCGTATTATAAACTCTTTTAAAAGTTAAGCTCCTACTTCCAAAATTGATTAACAATCCTACAGGCAGTTTATATGCTTCAAGGTAATTAATCGCTTGCGCTAGATGTGCGTCATTTAATTCTGATACAGCTTTCAATTCTAACATAATTGTATTTTCAACAAAAAAATCTACCCTTCTATATCCAATTTTTATATCACGATAAAAAATATTCATTGTCATTTCTTCCTTGTAGGATAATTTCTCTATCCTCATTTCGATACCCAAGGCTTTTTGATAAATCTTTTCTTGAAAACCTGAACCTAGAAAAGAGTGGACTTTCATTGCACACCCAATAATTCGGCCTGTTAAATCGCCATATTTCATATTAATAAATTAAAATTTACTGTAAGAAATAGGGATTCTCTTGTGAACTAAGATAAACTATATAATCCTAAAGTGCAATAATACTTAAACACTATGATCCTGAAATCCTGAAGCGCAATGATTCTGAAATTAATAATATTGGAAACATCATGATCTGGAATCTTGAAGCACGATGATCCTGAAATCTTATAATGCTGAAACATCATGATCCGAAATTTTGAAGCGCGAAGATCTTGAAATCTTATAATCCTATTTAATCCTGGCCCTAGCTAATATAATCTCTATCCTCGTCGCTCAATTCTTTTTTATTCGAAACCGGTTGATTCCTTTCAATCTCATCATCATAACTGCTCACTGTTTTTCTCGGGCGACCCACCACAAAGCCGATAATAAAACCGATGATGATGCAAACGCCAATAACTATCAATTTTGATACCTGAACGTCATTTGCAACGATAAAGTTAAATGGCACCTCGTCACTATTTAAAAATAAGAAGGCCGTTAATAATGCGGTTAAAATAATGATGGAGATTGTTTTTGCGCTCATGGTTTTAAAAGCTATAATTAAATGAAAACTCTAATATCGGATTTTGATTGTAAATCTGATTAACAAAAACCAATCTTGCTCCTAAATCTACAACAGGCTGATAGCGCAAAAGGTTTACACTCGTGTTTAATTCTACACCATAAGTTTTCGGATCGTTAAAGGTTGTGCCCTTTCCAATGTTCTCGTAATGGCAAAACAAACCCGCCCTAAAATTTCTGATGTAAGCTAAAGGGCCCAGCTCCCAATCCGGAAAAGCAAAGGGAAAACGGTAGTTGAAAAGCAGACTGTTTTGTAATGCATTTTTCGCTAAAATATTGTTGTACCCATAAACAGTTGCAATCTCGGTTGCGTACTGATTTACCCCACTTGCTTTTTGGTAATTGAAGCTCGCTAAAAAAGAATGGTTTTTGGCAAAGCCAGGAAAGTAAAGGAAACTTTCGAGTGCTAAGATTTCTCCTTTTAAATTTTTGTCAAATGGTTGGTGATTGTAAGTTGCCCTAAACACTTGTGCCCACTTGGGGGCAATATCTCTTTCGGTAGTGCGCACACTGTGGTTGAAAGTAAAGTTGTATTCCATCGGAAATTTAAGCTCCCGTATAAAACCGGTTGGCATATTTTCTGGCATGTACCTTTGAGTAAAACTGGTTGCTGCATTTAAAGTGAAAGCATAGTTCTCATTGCGCATATTAAACGATAGCGGGACCGATGCATTAAGCTTGATATAATTCTCTCTCCAGTCGCCTTGTTGTACCGCGTTTTTAGTCCTGTAGAACGTTCTTTTCGGACGGTTGCGATACAATACACTAAATACAGGATAAAGTGCCTTGTAGCTAATATCTGCGGTGTACTCAAAACGTTTTAAATCGCGGTGGTATTTTGCACCTGTATAAAAGTCCATGGTGTTGAGCAGATTGTTCGATTGCAGCTCCAGACCGAAAACATATTCGTTGTCGATTACGGGGATAATGCTGTGGAAACTGAAAAGATTTAAAGCCTGATGGTAGCGCTTAGTTTGGTAGGTGCTGTCGGGAACCTTATCGAAAACATTCCCCACGTTTTCCTGTTTTTCTGCAGCAGCCGAAAAATCGACAAAGTTATTTTCGCCTATAGGTTTTTCGGATAATGCTGCCTCTGCAATTTCGTAACCGTTGATTTTATAACTGTTAAAAATGATTTTTCCATCAGCGGTTTCGCTAGGGTTAAAGGCCCCATACTTGGAGGCACTGAGTGCATTTATTTTTTTCGAATCAGGATCGATACTGTAGATATTGTCGATGCCATTAAAGTGTGCATTGAAAACAATTTTGTCGTTAATGAAAACCGGTCGGCTTAACTGTTGTCGGCTATTCGAAATCAGCTGCGATTTTTTTTCTCCGTCAATCAACCATAAACTTTTTCCTTTTTCATTTACGCCAATATAGGCAACCTTATTTCCTGATTGATCGAAGGAAGGTGTTTGCAGGATTTCGTTTTCAAGGTTAGGGTAGGTCTTTAAAATTTTTCCTGAGCTGGCGTCTAACTCAACCAGGTTGAACTGATTGTTCAGCTCCACTTTTGAAACGATGATTTTCTTTCCATCATTAGAAAGGCTGGGCGAGAAGAGCCTGCTTTTGCTGCTTAATTTTTTGAATTCTTTAGTCTTTAAATTATACGAACAGATTACGCTATAACTCCGTTGTTTGTAGCGCGGATCGTAGCGTATTTCATCCCAAACCAAAAGGTTGTTTTTTAAGCTGAACCAAGGCTGTTCCTGGTAACCAATTCCGAATAATTTTTGCTCCGATTTATCCTCGTTAATAATTGCAAAATATCGTGCATCCGTCTTGCTTTCTTTGAGGGCTAAAACCTGGGTTTTATTTAGCCGGACAGGAAGGAAATAATCCGTGGCTAAATCTGGTTTTTTATTTAAACTTTCATAGCTTTCTGTAATGGATTTTTCTTGCTGTATTTTCCATCTTTCAGTAAGCTTATCTTGGGTGGATAGAAAGTACGATCTGGAATTTTGCTTTGTGAATTTTTTTAAGCTCTGCGAAAAGGGGTACAGCCTTACCGGCCTTTTTTTAATGTCGCTAAGTAGGCTGTCGGAAATGAACTGCCCATATTTTTCTTTCATATCCGATACCATCAAATATCCGGTTTGGTAATAGCCGGGAGTAACGTCTTTGTTCGAACCGAAATAGGCTTTACTGTAAGAGATTTTTTTGCCCTCCAAAATTGAAGCCCGGTATGGCATGATCCAGTTGGGCTGTCTGCCTCTGCCCGAATTAGTCAAAGCAGTTTCGTTAACCACTGCATCACCTTCGAAAAACCAGGTAGGGATGCCCGCACCGAAATAAGCGAAGTATACCAGTTCAGGAAAGGGATGTGCTTGCGTTCCTGTCAATTTGTCAAACTGGGCAATGTGCCTAAGTTCATGAACGGCGAGGTTGTTTAGCCAATCCTGGCTGTCGAAAGACTGAGGTGGAGTGGTATAGAATTCAGACTTCTTGGGCGCGAGCTGTACAAAGCCATTTGCTACCGTTCCGCGGTTCTGGAGTAGGAGCGGAATAGCGGTTTTTTGCTGCCTTAATCCCAGTCCTATTTTAGGGTAGATAAAGGGTAGGGTGTTGGCCATTCTTTGGGCTTCTTTCTCCAGTTCTTGCGGATAGATGATTTTAAAGCCACCTGAATAAATATAGTTCCATTTTACACTAAGTGGGTTTTGCGCAGTACTGAAAATCTGCCCAAAAACTGATAGTGATGTGAAACTTAAAGTGATTACACTTAAATACTTGATAATTAGTATTTTGTTTGATGGGTTTAAATTCATCTAAATTATTTGCTAAAATATTTAGTTTTTTAAAATTTGCAAGTGTTGATTTTTGTGAATATTTAATTTATATAAAATTATTTAAGTTATTGATTTTTAAATATTAATGAATTTTATATAAATTCTTAATTTGTTGATTTTGCCTTTATTTTTTAATGAATTTTATTGTTGATTAAGGCTTCTCTCAACATTTTTAATCGCATTAACTTTATTGATTTAATTTACACTTATTAATCGATTTTCTTTGAAAATTTTATTGCCTTTTTTAAATTTTGTATAGTTCTTTAGAATTCGATCAGGCTCAGGAATAGCTTAAAATGCAGCTGGATTTTGTAATGCTCATCGATGCTTTTTGACTTTTAATACTGTAAGAATGGCTAGCGTTTTGGTCAGGATTATCTGCTTTAAAATTTACGTTAAGCGTGCGAAAACCTGCTTAGAAATTGCGTTTTGTCTGTAATGTTTTGAAGCAAAATGTATGTCGTAAACTGCCTGTTAAAAATCCACCTAGATATTTCAGATTAGATTGTTATGACAAAATGTCTTTATTTTTTAGCAATTGCTTGAGGAGTACTTTGGTGATATTTCTTCTTGCTCTTCGTATTAGTTGCTCAGCTCTAATGGATATGATGCCGTTGAAATGCTGGTAATGTCGCCGTTAATTGTGGGTTTAATACAGCTTTAAGTCTAATTTTTAACCTCGATTTCTTGCTTTAAATTTAATCTCAGCGCTCGGAATTGTATATTTTTTTGAGGTTTTGAACCCCGAAATCTGTAATAATTTGGCCTTATAATGCAATTTCCCGGCGATATTCGTGAATAACGGTGTTTTCGAAATACTTTAGAGTAATTTTTGTTTTTGCTTAAAAATTGTGTTTTTTGGTGTTTAAATGAGGTTTTTTGCGTTTTTAGGCTTTCCCCAATTGAAATTCAAAATTGATGGCTTTTCTCCTTTGTATGGTGAAAAGTATGCTGAAAATTAGGTTTACAGCTGTGATTTTTGCCAATATTTTTATGTTGATTAACTGTAAAATGCCTTATCTTTTTGTACTCCTTTACCAAGTTTTTATCGTGATTGAAAAAATTCTGGACTGAAGGCTAGGATAGCTTAGATAAGATATCTTGGTTAACTTGTGGTTTGGTAACTCATCGTTATATGAAATCTGAATAAAAAATACCTTGCATCTGGTATCGATTTTGAACATAAATTTTAGTCTTTTTTTTTGGTTGTTTTAGTCCTATTTTATGGAGCTTTAAATCAACTTTTTGTTGCAGTTTTGAATGCTTTTAATTATTCAGTTTTTGAGTATTTTTTTTAAAAATTGTTGGTTTCTGTTTTTGCTTTTTTATAGACTTATTTTTTGCTGAAATAGCTTGGTAATAACCCGAGGAAAAGCTTACAGTCAGACTGCTATTTTGGCTTTGAAATGGCTATCGTTTTTATCAATTTTTTATTCAGGATCTTCGTTTTTATTAACGCCAATTATGACCTCGAATTAAACATTTTGATTGGCCAATGCTTCAACGCATTCTAGCAAGAAATTCTTTGTTTCTCAAGTCTAAGAATCGATCCTTAAACTTGTATTGTAGCATCGGATTTGAAGCTGTTTATATAAGCTTTGTTCGTTTTTTCCTGATCTTGTTACTGCGTTATGTATCTTCTTCTTTTGACTGAAATATGTAAGGGATGGTGCTGGAATCCCGCCTGGTGATTCGTAAATTTTAACTTAAAAATATTAATTCGCTCAATAAACTTGGCATGGTGATTCATCTCGATTTAGGTATGCTTTTGCATGGGCTTTTTCTGTTTCCGAAGTAATTCACATGGTTGTGAACCATGTTTATTTTTGATCTTTCACTCCCGGATAGATTACATTTTTTTAAGCCGTAATTCTCCTCATTTAAAGCTTTCGTTTTTATTCTGATGGCTTAATAAGTTTAACCATATAGTAGACCTCAGGCATTAGATTCCTAATGTCTTAGATGCTCGTTCGCTGCTTTTAATTATTAACTTTTGCATCTCTATGTAAGGCGAGCTGGAAGCTTTTATGATGTGAACTAAAGGGTGGTGATGAGTAATTTTGATAAACTTGTTAATTTCGCTTTTATCTAATCTTTATCTGGAAATTTAATGGAGAAAATTTGAGTTGATCTACCCAGATAAAAAATATGCGCCTTTAATAGGTACAACTGAAACCGTCCTTTCTGCAGGTATAGTTTCTAAAGAAAATTTGAATTTATCTAGATTGTATTTACAGTTGATTCTTTCTCTTTTTGTAGATCGGATAGAGAAAAATAGAGGCCAGTATGATAGTTGCGCCAATATAAAATCCACCTGTCATTTGCTCTTTGCTTTGAAAGAAAACGAAGGCTAATACTATTCCGTATACAGGTTCCAGATTGGTAATTAATGCCACTCTAAAAGCCGATAAAGTTCTCATTACTGCAACACCTGCAACATAAGCAACGGATGTACAAAGTGTGCCAAGAAGAATAAGAAAGAACCAGTTTTTAGCACTTAAGTTGAATGCTGTGTGTAACAGTGTTCCATCATATAAACGGTACAAAGTGATCCAGAAAAGCGCACCAACAAGCTCGTAAAAACTGATGATGGAAGGTTCACTTTTTTGTACCAAAGTAGAATTTATTGTTGAAAAAAGACTTGATGCGACTGCCGCCAGCAAACCAAAAATAATTCCCAAAGTATATTGACCTTCAAATTTAAAGATCATGTATATGCCCAATATGATGAGTAAACCGATTAAAATATCGCCCATTTGTATCGGTTGTTTTTTGATCAGCGGTTCTAAAATTGCGGTAAATAAAGTAAAGGAGGAGAGGCAGACCAGGGTTACCGAAACAGTGGAGACCTTAATGGCATGAAAGAAAAATATCCAGTGAATGGCAACAATTCCGCCAGTTAAAAAGAATTGGATGAACTGTTTTTTAGTGATCTTAATGTTCTTTTTGGTGATTAAAAACCACGCAAAAAGTGTAGCTGCAGCAATCAGTACCCGGTACCAAACCATAGGTACTGCATCGATAGAAATTAATTTCCCGAGCACGCCCGTAAAGCCCCAAACAAATACAGTAAGATGAAGGATGAGTAAATTCTTTTTGGTAACGTCCATCGCTATTTTGGTGCTTTTCTTAATAGATAAAAACCTAATAAGCCAAAGAATAATGTAGGCATAATAACAGCCGCAAAAGGCGGTAATCCACCTTTGGTAGAAAACATCTGCGTAAACTGGTTAAATACGATATAAGCGAAGCTGATGAAGATTCCGATGCCTAACGATACTCCGACTCCGCCACGTACTTTACGCGACGACAGCGCCACACCAATTAGCGTTAATACAAAGGCTGAAAGTGGGTGTAGGTAACGTTTGTATTTTTCAAACTGAAGATCGTTCATCACACCCGTTCCGCGGATTTTTTCTTTCCTGATCTTATCAGAAAGTTCCTTCGTGGTTAAATTTTGCACCACATTGTCATATGCCGAAAAATCATCCGGACGCATATCCAGGATGGTATCTTTTTGCTTTCCGTTACCGTAAATCATGGTTTCTTTCAGGCCATCGATCTTGCGGATGGAGTAGTTGTTCAACTGCCATTTGCGTTTAAGCGAATCCCATTTTATATTTTCGGCAACGATCTTTTTGGTAAGTACATCTCCGCTGAAATTATCCAAAGAAAACCGATATCCTGAATTCGTTTTGTTGTCGAAATTATCAATGTAGATATAGGTTTTATCATCCAGTTTCATGTGGATGTTTGATTTTGTGGAAGGATCATTACGTTTTACATACGTATTCTCGAAACTGTTTTTTAAAGTATTGGTATAAGGGAGGATGTATAGATTTGAAAGTAAATTGGCTGAGAAAATAATCGTAGCCGACACCAGGTAAGGAAATAAAAAGCGATTAAAACTTACCCCACCGCTTAAAATTGGTACAATTTCAGTCTGATCGGCCATTTTTGCGGTAAAGAAAATTACCGCAATAAAATTGATCAGTGGTGAAAGCATATTCACATAAAAAGGAATAGAGCCTGCGTAATATTTAGAGAGAATCCCCCAAAAACTCAGTCCACTTTTCATAAAATCATCCATCTTTTCCGATAAATCGAACACTACAATAATGATCACAAAAATGGCCAGGGTATAAATAAATGTACCCAGGTATTTCCCGATAATATACTGATCGATGATTTTTATCCTTCCTTTTAACAGATTCATTTTATAGCTTATTGCCTAATACTTTAACCATTTTGTTTTTCCACTCGTAAAATTCACCTGCAATGATCTTTACTCTGGCCTGTTTTACCAGCCAAAGATAGAAATGCAGATTATGCAAGGTAGCAATTTGAGCGCCAAGCATCTCCTTACTATGTACCAAATGTCTTAAATATGCTTTACTGGTTACTAAATCAGCATGAAGATCGCTCTCCGCATCCAATGGAGAAAAATCGTTCTCCCATTTTTTATTCCTGATGTTTATAATACCATTTCTGGTAAAAAGCATGCCATTTCTGGCATTTCTGGTTGGCATTACACAATCGAACATATCGATGCCCAGTGCAATATTCTCCAAAATATTGATCGGCGTACCCACGCCCATTAAATAACGTGGTTTTTCTTCTGGTAATATATTGCACACCACTTCTGTCATGGCGTACATCTCTTCGGCCGGTTCACCAACTGATAAACCGCCAATGGCATTGCCCTCACGGTTCATACTGGCAATAAATTCTGCCGATTTTATACGCAAATCTTTATACACTGAACCCTGAACAATAGGGAAAAGGGTCTGATCGAAACCGTATTTAGGTTCGGTGCTATCAAAACGGGCACAACAGCGTTTTAACCAACGGTGTGTCATTTTAATGGATTGCGCTGCATAAGTATAGTCACATGGGTATGGCGTGCACTCATCAAAGGCCATAATAATATCGGCACCTATGGTACGCTGAATATCCATGGCATATTCTGGTGTGAAAAGGTGTTTCGATCCATCAATATGGGAGTGGAAAGTAACGCCTTCTTCTTTAATTTTACGAACTTTACTTAAGGAATATACTTGGTAGCCGCCACTATCTGTTAAAATCGGACGGTCCCAGCCAATAAATTTGTGTAATCCACCAGCTTTTTCAAGGATATCTAGTCCGGGTCGTAAATATAAATGGTAAGTATTGCCTAAAATGATTTTTGCGTCAATATCGTCTTTCAGTTCGCGCTGATGTACGGCTTTTACCGTTCCTGCAGTGCCCACAGGCATAAAAATAGGGGTTTGTATTTCGCCATGAGCAGTTGTTACCGTTCCGGCTCTGGCTTTAGATAGTGGATCGTTAGCCTGTAAACTAAATTTCATCTGTTTCTATTTATTTTTCTCCAATTGTTAGGTGGAGCTTACCACCATCAAATTACGTTTTATTAAAACTAATTGTTATTTTGACGGTAGGCGGTTCATATGTGTTTTTTCTCGTCGAAAATCTGCCAAAAATAGCAAAAATTGAGGGCATATTTTTGTTTAATTTTTTATCCACATAAAAGTGATTTACAGATTAAAAATGAGAAATTTGCGCCTATTTATTTTACCATCGTGATATTAACCCTGCTTGAAATTATTCTGCTCTCGATATTGGCTTTTTGCCTTTTGGTTCAGCTTTACTATGTCCTTTTTGTTCATTTGAAATTAGCCAATGTAAGCATAGAGGAGATCCCGTTATCTGCACAAAAACCGTTAAGTGTAATTGTTTGTGCCCGAAACGAAATTGTAAATTTAGGGCAGTATCTGCCTGCATTATTAAGCCAGGATTATCCGGAGTTCGAAGTTGTGGTGGTTAATGATCGCTCTTGGGATGGTACAGAAGAGTTTTTAGAACAATTAGAGAAGAAACACCGTAACCTGAAAGTAGTTAAAATTTTAGATAACGATAAATTTATAGCAGGTAAGAAATTCGCGGTAACCATGGGAATAAAGGCTGCCAAATACGATTGGCTGGTTTTTACTGATGCAGATTGTACACCAGCTTCTGAGCATTGGTTAAAGGATATGCAACAGCCTGCCGATGAAAATACGGAGATCGTTTTGGGCTACTCGCCTTATATGAAGAAAAGAAGTCTGCTAAATGCATTAATCCGCTTCGAAACCTTTTTTACTGCTGTAAATTACCTGGCTTTCGCGCTTAAAGGTATGCCATATATGGGGGTTGGACGTAATATGGCCTATAAAAAATCGCTTTTTTTTAAAAATAAAGGTTTTGCAGCACACATGCATATCCCATCTGGAGATGATGATTTATTTGTAAATGCACACGCCAATAAATACAATACAGAGATCCGTTTACACCCGGATAGCCACGTTTGGAGCGAGCCCAACAGTACCTGGAGAGGTTACCTGAGGCAGAAAAAGCGTCATTTTGGAGCCGGAAAGTTCTATAAATCGAAGCACAAGTTTATCTTAAGTCTTCAGATTGTTTTTCAGTTTTTGTTTTATGCGTTCTTTGCTGCATGTATGTTTTTTAGCCGTGAGGCGCAATATGTTGCTTTAGGCATCCTCGGATTAAGCATCATCATCAGGTGTTTTATCTATCCAAAATTGCTGAAACGCTTAAACTATAGCGATTTGCGTTGGTGGTTCCCAATTTTAGACATACTTTTGTTTCTGTTTTTGACCCTGAACGGATTTTTAGCCTTGTTTGGTAAGAAAAAAGTAAACTGGAAATAAATTCAATAATCCTTAGCAATTACAATATGCTTGATGTAAAACCCGATATCGTTTTAAAATATTTTCCTAACCTAAGTGAAAAACAGATTGCTCAATTTTCGCAATTGTTTGATTTATATCGTTTTTGGAATGCACAGATTAATGTAATCTCGAGAAAGGATATCGAAGAGTTATACGAGCGCCATGTATTGCATTCGTTGGGGATCGCTAAAGTATGCAATTTTAAAGCCGGCGAATCGGTTTTAGATGTAGGTACAGGTGGTGGTTTTCCGGGCATCCCATTGGCGATCTTGTTTCCAGAAACGCAGTTTTATCTGGTCGATTCTATCGGAAAAAAGATTAAAGTGGTAAAAGAGGTGGCTTCGGCATTAGGTTTGGAGAATTTAAGGGCCGACCATTTAAGAGCCGAGCAGATTAAGGAGAAATTTAATTTTGTGGTATCGAGAGCGGTTACGCGTTTGGGCGAATTTTATCCATGGATACAGGGCAAATTTAAAAAAGATTCATTAAATGCCATTCCGAATGGGATTTTGTATCTAAAAGGAGGCGATTTGGCAGAAGAGATCAAAGAATCAAAACTGAAAGCAGAATTATACCCGCTTTCAGCTTATTTTGAAGAAGATTTTTTTGAGACTAAATATGTGGTTTACGTACCGCAGTAGTTATTGCTTTTTTGGATAACCTGTAATTGTGATTTCTTTAACAGGCGTTATCCTGATTGTGTTTACATCACCTTTATTTTTTGCATTTGAAGTAGTAGCATATCCCTTCACCGTTACCTCTTTAATAGTTTTTTGATCTGAGGATAACGAGTGATCCCGGTTGTTTGCCTTAGTCTCTGTAGCTGGAACAAGATTAACCGTAGTTGGCTCATTTTCATTCGCTTTTTTTTCTGGTTTTGGCTCAACGGGCGGTGGCGGCGGTAATGTTTTTTTATCCTTCCTCACAACAGGTGGAGGCATTTTTTTTCCATCTTTTTTAACAATAGGAGGAGCAAAACGAACTTGATCCACTTTTGGTACACTAAGCTTTTTCGCTTTTAAGGAGCCGGGTTCTACCGGTGGAGGAGGTGGTATTCTTTTGTCGTCTTTTTTAATAATAGGTTCATTTATCGTTATTTCCGTAACTTTTTTGGCTTTGGCTGTATATGGTTCCTTTGGTGGTGGTGGGGGTAATCTCTTTTTATCAGACTTTTTCTTAGTAGTGTCCTGAAGAATAATGGTTAAGGTTTCATTTTTTTGCCCTAATTGGATGGTATTATAGTCTTTTGTAAATGCTGTCGTAGATAAGAACAGCATAGATCCAACTAGTGGAATAATAAATAACAATTTGAGCCTGGCCCATTTTGCCGATTTTTTTTGGTTTAACATACTTATTCTATTTTTTAGTAGTGAAGAATTGAAAAAGTGATTACTAATGGTAACTTCTTGATTTCCATAAGAATTTTGGATCAGGAATAAAGCATAATCATATTTGGTAATGTCTTTTTTAGTGGTGGCCTCATCGGCAAGGTATTCGTGGACGAGCCTGATATCGTTCTTAATTAAATAGATAATTGGATTGAACCAACTGGAGATTTGTATCATTTCGAATAGTAGAATGTCGAGACTATGCTTTTGTTTGATATGAACCATTTCGTGCTTTAGTACTGTAGATTTTTGATTCATTTCGGGATCAATAAACAGTAGATTGAAAAATGAAAAGGCCATTTTTGAATTTTCGATCTCTATAAATGTGATACCATTTTGTTTATTTTTACTGACGCCCCGCATTAACTTTGCGATGTACCTTAACCCCCACAAAACTTTTAGCATTAATATGATAGAAATCGTTAGGTAGAGTAATAAAAGGGCATTTGCTATATTTAAAGCAGATACCGGCGCTTCAATTTGAGTATATCCGGAATAATCGACTACCATTTCTTCCTTTAAAAATCCCAGCTGCAAAAATGGAAGTATAAAGGCCAGTATCGAGCTGAAAATCAGATAGTATCTGCTTAATCCATAAAAGGTTTCCCTGTGGAGGAATAATCTATAAAATCCATAAAATAAGATAAGATATAGATTTGCTTCGAGTAAATAATATAACCAGCTCATCACTTCTCTTTTTTAAGTTTCTCTGCCAATTGGATAATTTCATTGAGTGCTTCAGTACCCATACTTTTTTCTTTCACCAGGAAAGAAACCAGACTCTCGTAGGAGTTTTCGAAATAGTTGCTCATTACCTTATCTAATGCAAAACGTTTATAATCAGTTTCTTTTATAATGGGGAAGTAGATATGCGTATTGCCGATAGCTTTATGATCAACAAAGCCTTTAGTTTCTAAAACCCTGATTACGGTCGAAACTGTGTTGTAAGCGGGTTTGGGTTCGTTCATCTTTTCGATAACATCTTTTACTAAGGCTTCGCCCATTTCCCAAAGGATGAGCATAATCTGTTCTTCTGCTTTTGTGAGTTCTTTTATCATAGCAACTATTTTTGTAGTTTGGTTAATTGAAGTTACGACTATAAAAATAGTTTGCAAACTATTTTTATAGTTTTATTTGTAATTATCTGATATATAGGTGAATAATTTATTGTGAAATCTATAATGCATAAAAAAACCTGCCGGATAGGGCAGGTTTTATATCTATATCGATCGGGTTTGTTAAAATTTTTCCGACTTTCTTGGATTGTCCATCATGATCATTTTATCTTTTAACAACTGTTGTAAGCCGGTTTGTTTGTCGATACTTTTTACAACATCTAATACGGCACTTGCTGCATTGCTGAAAAATTGTTTGGTGATGGTAGCATATTCGTCGGTAGCTTTGTGGTAATCTTTGTGATCTTCTACACCAAAATATAAGAAAGGGATATTTTTGGCATTAAATGCGCCTTGGTCGCTCTGATTGGTCCAATCATCGTGACCTTGTTTAGGATCATCGTGGCCGAAAAGTAATTTGATATTGGTTTTAGTCGTATCTACATACTTCTTTAAATCAGGATATTTAAAAGTTCCGCATATATAGAGCTCACCCTTATCGCTATGGCTGATCATATCCATATTCAGATCAATGGCGATAGTATTAATAGGCACTGGTGGATTGCCTACAAATGCCTTTGCACCTTGTAAACCCATTTCTTCCGCATCGAAAGCCGCGAAAATAATTGTATTATTTGGCTTGTTTTTAGCAAAATAGGCGGCAATTTTTAATAATCCTGCAGTCCCCGATGCATTATCATCAGCACCGTTAAAAACTTCGTCTTTTACTATACCTAAATGGTCGTAATGGGCAGATACCACAATAACATTGGTTCCTTTACCCGGAATGTAGCCGATGATATTGGTGCCATTTATTTTTGTATTGCCTCTTCCATTAAAAGTGAACTCCTGGGCATAGTTTACATGCTGAGGATAAGATTTTAATCCTAATTTTTGAAATCTTTCTATAATGTACGCCCTGGCCATTTCAGCGCCTTTTGTTCCGGTTTTTCTACCCTGATAAGCATCGGAAGATAAGACCTCAACATCTTTTAACAATTGGGCATCTAACTTGCCAGAGGCAGTATTGTTTTGATTTTTTACTGATGAACAGCAGCTTAGCATCATGGCTAAGGGGAGGATATATAGGATTTTCATTGTTATTTTGTAATAAGTTAGGATCGTCATCTCGACTGGAGCATAGTCCCGACGTTAAGTCGGGAGAGAGATCTATTGATGTAGATTTCTCGGCTTCGCTGCAATCGCTCGAAAGGACGATTAGTCGTTTAAATTTCCCTAAAGATATTAATTATTGGGATATATAGAAGGCATCACCCTGAACCGGGCCTTAGTGAGCTCACCGAAGGTAATTCATTTCAGGGTCTTTATTGCAGGAAAGATGATGACCACGAAGTAGCTATTAGACTTTTAAAAAAATAAAAAACACTAATAAAATAAATTCAGCATAACGATCGAATTAAAGTGGAATTAAAAAAGTAATCACATCTTTCATTTTCTAATTGGAAAAATGTAAATAAAAGATTGCTTCGTCGTACCTCCTCGCAATGACGAAAAAGATGAGTTAAGCCGCTACTTCCCTTAAATCGACCGCTACAACCCTCGAGACGCCCTGTTCAACCATGGTTACGCCATAAATAATATCGGTGCTGGCGATGGTCCGTTTGTTGTGCGATACAATGATAAACTGTGATTGATCAGAGAATTTACGGATAATATTATTGAATTTATCGATGTTGGTATCATCCAAAGGCGCATCAACCTCATCGAAAATACAGAATGGCGCAGGTTTTAACAGATAAAGCGAAAACAATAGCGCTGTAGCCGTTAAAGTCTTTTCCCCACCGGATAACTGATTGATGGATAATGGTCTTTTCCCTTTCGGACGGGCGATAATATCAATATCGGCTTCCAGAGGATTATTGATATCTGATAAAATCAGGTCGCAGCTATCTTCTTCGTTAAATAAAGAACGGAAAACCACGATAAAGTGCTCACGGGCCTGGGTAAAGGCCTGCATAAATTTATCTTTGGCCGTATCGTCTATCTCTTTAATCGTTTGTAAAAGATCGGTTTTAGCGGCATTAAGATCTTTTTTCTGGTTCTGGATAAAAGTATAACGTTCTTCCATTTCTTTAAAGGCCTCCATGGCCATGGAGTTAATGGCGCCAAATTCGTCCAATTGGCGTTTCATCCGCTCTACCTTTTGGCGGAGATCGAACTCACTTTCTAAAGCTTCAATTTCGGTATCTGTTTCTAAAAGATCGTTGATGTCGATATTGAATTCGACAGCTAATCGTTCTTTTAATGCATTCAGATCGATTTTTAAGGCGTTCTTTTTATCCTTAATCTCCGTTAATAGGAAATCGGTTTCTTCACGTGTTTTACGGATATTGGTCAGGTCGTTTTCAACCTCGTTAATGCTTCCTTTGCTTGTGAAATAAGCTTGCTCAGCTTCTGCAAGCCCTTTTTCCATCTCTTCACGTTGTTGATACATCTCTAAAAGCGTATCATCATTCAGGTCAGTGTGCTGTAACGTTGCCGTAATTTGGGTAAGTGCTTCCTGTAATTCTTTATCGTTTTGGGCGATGCGCTTATTTAAAGCTTCTTCCTGTACAAAACGGTAATCTAAATCTTTTTCTAAGCCTGATAACTTATTTTGTTGCTGGTGGAAACGGATGTTGTCCTGGTTATATTTGCCCGCACTTTCGTTTACCTGATCGGCAATTTCCTGATAATTAAGTTGTTGTTCCTGCAAATTTATATGCGCTTCTTGCTGGTCTTTTTGCAATTGAACCAATGCTGGCAATTTTTCAGATAAGGCTTTTTCTATGGATACGATCTTTTGGGCAATATCTGTTTTACGGTTTTCGCTGGTGGTAATAAACTCCTGGTACTGGTCGCGGCGGGTCTGCACAGAAATATGTTCGTTGTTTAAACGGTTCATTTCTTGTTGCAGTGCATTGATCTGATTGATTTTTGAAGCTTCTTTTAGGTTAAATATGTTATCCGTTTCGGCTTTAATTGCAGCATCATACTGATTAATCAACGATTCTGAAGCTTTGATTTCTTTTGCCAGATTTTCTAAATTCTTGGCACGGCCAATCCTTTTACCCTCAAATAAACCCACCGAGCCGCCCGCCAATGTGAATTTGGTTTGGGCATATTTTCCATTTTTAGCCAAAATGGTTAAACTATCTGTTGGTGTTGCTTTAAACAAATTTTCTTGTTCAGCTACCGCGATGTAAACATTTTGCAAAAGCAGATTGCAAAGGTGCTGGTATTTTTTATCAACTTCAATAACTGATAGCGCCGAAATAAGTCCTTCATGCGTGCCAATCACTGGGTTTTTATCGGGTACATTTTCTAAAATGAAAAAATTTGCCCGTCCGCGGCTGGCATCGGTTAAAAGGTTAATGGCCTGTACTGCATCTGCATACTGATCGACCACATAATGGTTCATTACCGGTTCCAGGTAATTCTCAATGGCTATGCGGTAGTCTTCATTACAGAATAAAATATCAGAAAGGAGCAGGGCGCTTTTAGCAAAAGCGTTGTTTTTCTTCAAAAAACGGATCGATTCAGGAAAGCCCTCTAAACTATCAACAAGTGATTTGGTGAGGTTATATTCGTTCTGCTTGGCATCTTTTTTACGGTTTTCGGCCGTTAGTTTTTCCTTGTTCGAACTTAAATTCATTTCTGAAGTAGCCAGCTTTTCCTTTAAAAGTTCTTCAGCTTCCGTTAGGTTCTTAATATTAGCTTGTTTCTCCCTAACCTGAATATCAAGTTCGGCCAAAGCATGATCGAAAGCTTTTAATTCTAATGTTTTGGTTTCGGTATCATCAACATTCCGGTTGGTTTCCTGTACCAGCGCATCTTTTTGGATATTTAGGATATCAATTTCTTTTTGCGATTGATATACCTGATTTTGCAGGTCGTTAACAGATTTAATCAGGTTGTCGATCCTGTTTTTCTCGGTTTGTTGTTGTTCGCGTAAAGTGTCGAGCGTAGATTTTAAACTTTTTAAATCAGATTCCAGTCGGTTAAAAACCTCAGTTTCTGTTAAAACCTCTTCATTTAAACGTTTAATATTGTATTTAATGTGGTTAACCTGATTTTTATCTTTTTCGAGCTCACCCGATAAACGGCTTTCTTTTTCCTGTAAAAAACGCATTTGCTCGTTCTTTACTTTTTTCTCGCTTTCATAAGCACGGATTTTCGAAACAAACTCGTTTGTGGCCTTTTGTTGTACAGAAAGGTTCTTTTCCTGGTTAATACTGCCTAGTTTAAGCTTTTGCAGTTCGGCTTCACCCGTATCTATTTTATTGCTGAGTTCAGTGCGGTTTACCTGTTGATTTTGCTCTTGTGTTTCTAAAGCGTTTAAGTCGGTACGGAAAAAGGCTATACGGTGCGTAGCCAACTGAACACTCAGTTCGCGGTATTGTTCTTTTAGCTTATAATAACGTTCAGCTTTACGTGCCTGATTTTCTAAGGTTTTAAGGTTTTTTTCGATCTCGAAAAGTAAATCTTCAACCCGTTCTAAATCGGCTTCTGTATCTTTTAACTTGCTGAAGGTCTGTTTTTTACGTAATTTGTATTTCGAAATTCCCGATGCTTCTTCAAATAAAGAACGACGGCTATGCTCTTTGTTGGTAATAATTTCATCAACCATTTTCAGCTCAATGATCGAATAACTATCAGAGCCGATTCCGGTATCCAGAAAAAGGTCGGTAATATCCTTTAACCTACATTGAACATCGTTTAAACGATATTCACTATCGCCATTTCTATAGAGTTTACGAGTTACGGTAACCTGTGAATAGGCTGTTGGCAGGATGTTCTTGGTATTATCAAAGCTTAATGAAACCTCGGCAAGCTGTGCCTGTTTACGGTTTTTTGTTCCGTTGAAAATGATGTTCTCCATCTTTTCTGAACGAAGTGCTTTGGTGCTCTGCTCGCCCAAAACCCAGCGCATGGCATCGATTACGTTTGATTTTCCACAACCATTAGGACCAACAATAGCGGTAACACCCTCATTAAAATTGATGGTCACTTTATCGCCAAAGCTCTTAAAACCTTTAATTTCTAACCTAGTAAGTTGCATGGTTTGTAATCGGGAGAACCGAGTTCAATAATAAGGATAATTTTGTGGTTTTTCAATAAGAATCCTAAAAGTTTAAGCCATATTTGGTGTTTAAAATGGAAATCAGGTCTTATCAGTCAATTTATGGATATAGAATCTTTTTATACAGGCTGCCTTACGGCACAAGGCGATAAAATTTACCTCGGAGATAAAATAAGGGGTAAATTTTTCTATAAAATGCAGGTTCAATATGAATTGGAGACCCAATCTTTTGTATTGGTTTCACAAAATCCGCAATCGCCTTATCGAAAATATCTTTTATCAGATTTGGAAAAAATTGAAGGGCTGAATATAGTAGGAAACCAATTATTTTTTAAAGAGCCAAAAGTTGGGGAAAAGGTGAAAATTACTGTTGATAATAAAGGTGAATTTTTCCCCTTTGGTAGCATGGTAGAAATTATTGAGTTAACAGATGAATGGCATGTACAAGCTAAATCATTGGATAGTGAACAATTAATTACCCTCAAGATTGGAGAATTTCTCGAAGATCGATCTATTTATTAAAGGTTGAAAACACAAGGTTAGGCATAATTTCATCTCATTCGTCATGCTGAACTTGATTCAGCATCTATTTGTTTTATCTATTATGGATCCTGATCCCGATTTTCCATCGGAATCAGGATGACGAATTTTCGTTATTTTCCGTGCCGCTGAGTTTCCGTGGCTAAATGGAAATCTGCGTTTATTTTACAATCATCAGTTTCGCAAACTTAAGCAGCAATTGCTTGTTGCCTAATCCCTGGAAGAATACAGTCGCCTTAACATCAGGCAAGGTTCCCTCCAAGCTGATAATTTTTCCAAAACCGAATTTTTCGTGCTCAACCTCCATACCGCCCTGAAATTCATGTGGTTGTGATGGCGTAAAGCCAGGTGTGGGCACGTGTGCTTTTGCCAGTAAAGATGTTGTTTTCGGACGGACAGGCGGGGCGGAAGTCGTTGCGCCGGCCGCTGGTTTCGGTTTGCTAAAGAAATCGCGCGGCTGTGAGGTCCATGTTTTGCGGTCATCGTCGAAATTACCATCAAAACTGTTCGACTTGGCTGGTTTTACATCCAATTCTAAAAATTTCGGACTAATTTCGTTGATGAAACGGCTTGGTTCGCAGTTGGTTAAAGTTCCCCAGCGATAACGGGAAGTGGCGTAAGTAAGTGTCAGTTTTACTTCGGCACGGGTAATGGCCACATAAAACAAACGTCGCTCTTCCTCTAAATCAGTACGGTTGGTTAACGACATTTGTGATGGAAACAAATTTTCTTCCAACCCTACAATAAATACGTTTTTAAACTCCAAACCTTTGGCCGAGTGGATCGTCATTAAAGAAACCGTATCCTTATTTTTATCACCGTCCTTATCATCGTTGGTTAAAAGGGCAACATCCTGCATAAAGATATCCAGCCCTTTTTCTTCAATGTCTTCGCGCTCTGCAAATTCCTTAATACCATTTAATAACTCCTGGATATTTTCGTATCTCGCACGCCCTTCAACGCTATCGTCAGTGTATAATTCTTTTAAAATACCTGCATGTTGGGCAATAAACAAAGCCGTATCATAAGCATCGAGCTTTTTTGCCTCGGCCTGAAAACTTTGCACCATCATGGCAAAATCGTTCAATTGATTGGCTAAACGCCCGTCTACATATTCGTGTGCATTCGAAATTACATCCCACATGGTTTTCCCATGCTGGTCTGCCGCAACAATAATTTTGTCAATAGAGGTATCGCCAATACCACGCTTAGGGTAATTAATTACACGTTTTATAGCCTCTTCATCCTTCGGATTAAAAGTTAAACGGAAATATGCAATTAAATCTTTAATCTCTTTGCGTTGATAAAAAGACTGACCGCCATATATCCGGTAAGGAATATTGAGTTTACGTAAACCCTCCTCCATAGCCCTGCTTTGTGCATTGGTACGATACAAAATGGCAAAATCGTTGTGCTGGTATCCCTTGGTGCTGCGTTCCTGAATAATGGCTTCGGCAACCAGTTTACCCTCTTCGTTATCGGTAAAAGCCCGCGAAACTTTAATGCGGTCGCCGGGTTCGTTATCCGAGAAAACATTTTTTTCGAGCTGATTTTTGTTGTTGGCAATGATGCTGCTCGCTGCATCAACAATATTTTGGGTAGAACGGTAATTCTGTTCTAATTTATAAACCTTTAAATCAGGATAATCGCGTTCGAAATTTAAAATATTCTGGATGTTAGCACCACGGAAAGCATAAATACTCTGTGCATCATCACCTACCACACAAATGTTCTGATAAGCCGCCGCCAGTTTTTTCACAATGGTATACTGCGAAAAGTTGGTATCCTGGTACTCATCCACCATCAGGTACCTGAATTTCTGCTGGTATTTATTTAAAACATCCGGATGTTCCTTCAATAAAATATTGGTTTTGAACAATAAATCGTCGAAATCCATTGCGCCTGCTCTGAAACAGCGTTTAGCATAGGTTTCGTAAATCTGACCGATTAATGGGCGTTTATTCTGAATATCTTCTGCCTGTATCTGGTCGTTAGCCTGATATTCGCCCCAGGAAATTAAATTATTTTTGGCTGATGAAATTCTATTAAAAACAAAGTTAGCTGCATATAATTTATCATCCAGCTGCATTTCTTTCAAAATAGCACGGATTACACTTTTACTGTCATCGGTATCGTAAATGGTAAAATTGCTGGGATAACCGATTTTCTCGGCCTCTACACGTAAAATTTTGGCAAAAACAGAGTGAAAAGTACCCATCCAAATGTTTTTTGCCTCTGCACCAACCACTTTACTGATACGCTCGCGCATATCCTTACTTGCCTTGTTGGTAAAGGTTAAAACCAGGATGTTAAAGGGGTCGGTACCGGTTTGAATAAGGTGGGCTACACGAAATGTAATTACCCTGGTTTTGCCCGAACCTGCACCTGCAACAATCATTACTGGTCCTTTTGTGTTCTCTACTGCTGCTCTTTGTTGTGGGTTTAATCCTGCTAAATAATCCAAATCGGCTCCTGTTTTTTTGAGGTTCAAAAATAACAATTCCTATCGCTTTTTGCCAAAGTTGTTAGTAATTAGTTAAAAACCTGATCGGTCGCTGTAATGGCTCGTCATGCAGAACTTGTTTTATTAGCTGTTCTTATTGTTTTTTAGGTCTAATAGCTACTTCGTGGTTAGAATCCATCATGCCATTAAATTTGGGGTATGAAGTCCCCCTTTAGGGGATTTAGGGGTAAAGCAACAGCTGTATTTCATCGGATTCAGTAGCCCTTTGCTTTGCTCATACGCCTGCAGGCATTACCCTCTGGGCCGGTATCCGCTTCGCCAAGGTTTATATAAATTTAGCTTGTGCTACTATTGAGGGCTTAAAACCCAAAGTTAAAATTAAACTTGTATGTCATTAATAATGTTTTCCTTCTAATCGCCCGAAATGGGGGTGTTTTACTTAAAAAAACGTTTATGCTGTCAGAATTGCACCCTATTTATTTGGGTATAGAATTTGATATGCTTTCGCTATGGATGAGAATAAAAATAATAAAGATATTGAGTTTACTGATATCCCAGATGGTACTAGTGGAGATATTTATGCTAATTTAAAAGAGAAATTGGAAAGTGTTGAGCAGTTTCCGGGTGTTTACAATTTTAAATTTATTATCACTGGCGGGTTAGATAAAATACAAGATTTACGTGCCATTTTGCCTGATGATGAGTTTATTGAGCAAGCTTCAAAAACAGGGAAATATGTTTCAATTACCGTAAAAAAGATAATGCAAAATGCTGATGAGGTGATTGCAGTTTATAAGCAGGCCGGAAACATCAAGGGAATTATGATACTGTAGGCTCTCCCGCATATTCAAAATGATTTTCTTTTGGTTTTTAGAAAAGCTAGATCCGTATTTAATTTTTGAGGCTTCAGCTTGCACCTACGCTGTTCGTAAACCTGATGGCAGCGGCAGCCCCGAAGCATGAGGGCTACAGCGAACAGCAGGACTGCAATCTCCAATGAAAAACTATCCTTTCATTTCCTGTCAATAAAAAATACATCGCCTTATTTCCTTCTCGGGGCGCAATGTCTGTGCGGGTAATCAAGTTGGTTCCCGCGTTTCGCTTCGCTAAGGTTTATATCATTTAGTTTGCGCTGGTAATGAAGGTTTAAAACCTTCAATATATTTATTCGTCATTCTGATTGCCCAGGTGAGTATGTATAATAGTTAAACAGAGCCATTTTTCACGGCCCAATCTACCATCGAATCTAATACATGAAAAAGATCCTGCCCCGATTTTGTGAGGTTATAGGTAACTACCGGAGGAACAACCGCTTGTGCATTCCGATGAACAAGATCATCATTTTGCAATTGCTTTAAGTGCTGTATAAGCATTTTTTCAGTTATCTGTGGTATTGCCCGTTTTAACTCACTATAACGTTTTGGGCCACTCATTAAATGAAAAATAATAATGGGTTTCCAATAACCACCAATTTTTTCCATTACAAAGGTAACCGGGCAGCTGGTTAGCGCTATGCCTTTATTAAAATTACGGGTAGAACTTTCTTTAACAGCTGTCATGGTTACATACTTTGGGGTAAGTACTTGTATAAAAGTAAGTACAAATATAGCTTTGTATTCAATATTTAAAAACAAAAAATCATGAAAATCACATTAACAGGATCAATAGGGAATATTACCAAGCCGCTTGCCCAAATATTGGTAGCTAAAGGCCATGAAGTAAAAATTATTAGCAGTAACATCGGTAGGGCCGAAGAAATTAAATCGCTGGGTGCAATACCGTTGATTGGTAGTGTAAGCGATACCGGATTTTTAAAGGATGCTTTTACCGGGGCTGAGGCTATTTACACCATGGTTCCGCCAAATTTTGCAGCACCAAAATTTAGGGCATATATTAGAAGTATCGGCGAAAATTATGCGGCTGCCATAAAAGAGTCGGGGGTTAAAAAAGTAGTGAATTTAAGTAGCGTAGGTGCAGATCTGCCAGATGGAACGGGGCCAATTGCTGGGTTACATGATGTAGAAAATATTTTTGCCACATTAAATGGGGTAGCTGTAAAACATTTGCGTGCTGGTTATTTCTATATCAACTTTTTAGCCAACATTGATATGGTTAAACATGCAAATATATTGGGATCTAATTTTGGTCCTGATGCAAAACTTGTTTTGGTGCATCCCCGTAATATTGCTGAAGTAGCTGCTGAAGTATTGGAAAGCAATTTTACAGGCAAAACCATACAGTATGTTGCCAGTGATGATGAAAGTACGCCGGCTGATGTGGCAAAATTATTAGGTACTGAAGTTGGTAAACCAGCATTACCATGGATAGAATTTAGCGATGAAGATGCATTTAACGGAATGGTAGGCGCAGGTTTACCTGAAGAAATAGCCAAAAACTATGTAGAAATGGGCGATGCGATCAGAAGCAATAAACTTTTTGTTGATTATTATAAAAACAGACCCGCTTTAGGTAGCATAAAACTTAAAGATTTTGCTGAAGAGTTTGCTGCGGCATACCAAAATTAATTGAATGATGGCAGCTGCCTGGATTTAAACCTGGCAGCTGTTATTTTTATATGGCTACACAACTTCCGGCAATTACTTTCCATTCCTGATCAAACAACTTCCAAACTCTTAAATATCTGAAAATACCTTCAATGGATTGTGAAGTATATACTGCCTTTAGCTCAATTTTCACACTAACAACCGCAGTATCCTTAATCAGATTAATCTGCTGTTCAGAAGGTAAAATAGAATTTACAACCAAATTTCCCGAGGTATAAGTTTCCATATCGATAGCCTTTGTTATGGTTACTCCATTGGGCAGGTTAAAAAGTAAATCTTCATGCAAAAGCAGATCAAGATCCTCAATATTACCATGCTGTATCGCCGTTAATAATCTATCTTCATTTAAAATGATCTGTTCCCTGATATTCATATGAATTGTTTTTTTCTTTAAAATTACATCCAATTCTCATTTTTACGCTCAACCTGATATAACCAGTAATTTACCAGCTGTTTAATTTCGGTATAATTTCCATATTTAAAATGAATCTGACCTGCAGCTGTATGTAATGTGAGGTGACCAACATCCACTCCTTTGTGCCAAGGGTATTGAAAAGTGGTAATGGCCTGAATCTTATTTGGTGTTACAATCTCATTCGAAATATCCCAAATCCCGCTGGTTTTGGTGATAAAATCCTGATTTACGGAAATGCGATACCTTCGGTAGCTGATGTAAATCATCAAAACCCCAATAACAAAATAAGCGATTGCAATGCCTATAAAAGGCTTCACCTCGGGGACATTAAAAGCAATGATAAGGAATATAGCAACTGGTAAAACGAGTTTAAAAAAAACAGGTAAATTTAAAAAACGCCAGTCGGGGATAAAGGTTTTTCCTTTTAATGGTGTTTGGCCCAATATCATTTTTAGCAGTTCATCACGCTCAATAGGGTTACAGCCCGGAATTTCCAAAGTGTTTCCCTGCATTTCATGCCCTTTTTTACTTTGACCAAAATGAGCCTGCTTTAAACTCATATTCAGCATATTCATCTTTTTCTGAAAGTAATTCTGGCTGTATTTGGTAATCTGGACTTTATTCGGACTAATCAAGGTGTTTTTCTTGGCAATCAGTCCCGATGAGAGCAAAAGCGTGTTTTTATGTTCGCTAATTTCTAGCTCGAAATATTTATAAAAGGTTCTAACCAGGTTAATAATCAGCAGTACAATTAAAAGGCATGCAATTAAAATGAAAACCGTAACAATGGTGAGCATTCCCGCTACTGTGCTTTGAATTTCATCTTTATTAATTTTAAAAGCATCAAGCAATTGCCTGCCCTCGTAAATAACGGTATAAAAAAAAGCAGCAAGTAAGGCTAAACTCTGCCCATAGTTAGAGGTAAGTCCTACTTTAAACAAAGTCCAGGCACTTATTCTTAAAAATGGTATTTCTGCTGTTTTGTGGTTTTCATGTTCAATCTCCGATGGTGCTTCAGTTACGGTTCTGCTATCTAATAAATGTTCTTTAAGGTTATAGGCAGAAGTTTCGTCTATTGCTTTTATGCTTACTTCTTCTCCATGCGCACCGGCTGTATCGATTTTTAACCCGTAAACGCCAATAATTTTCTGCAGAATATTCTGGTTAATGTTAACCTGCTGTATCTTATCGAGTTGAATTATTACCTGATCGCGATTAAATATCCCTTTATTCACCACAAATTCCTGCTTTTCTTTATCTAAAAAGAAGGTGAATTTTAAATACCATAAATAAGCAAATATAAAACTGAATACGATTATTGCAGAAATGCCTAATATCAGGTAGGTGAAAGAAGTGCTCGACATCTTTACAAAGGCAATAATGAACAAGAAAAAGCTAGCCTTACCAATTTTTAACATGGTATGCGCACCCATTACAATGATACCAAAGGCCGATTCGCGCTGCGGTTTACTAAAATCGTTATTCATCGGCATTTAATGCTGCTGTTGGATTATCAAGCAGGTCTAGTTTTTTTAAAAGCAGATCCCTAATACGCTTGGCATCATCAATTGCAATCCCCGAAATATGGATATGCCCGGTTTGGCCACCTGCAGTAAATAGCTGTAACGATCCCAGTTTATATATTCTGGAAAAAATCCCTTCATTTAATTCGATATGCTGAATCCTGTTTAAAGGCACAATTGTTGTCGATTCGGCAATAATTCCACTTTTGTATATTACATCATGTGTGCGGATAGCATAACCCCGTTTCTTAAAACTGGCGCGAAAGAGTATCGAAAAAAGGGCAAATAAAGCTAAATAAAGCGGGATAATCCATTTGGCATTTGGTTTTACTTCATCAACAAAGAACAGGAGTATACCAATAGCGATTCCCAGTAAGCCAAAAAAGATCAATAGATTAATACAGATGATTTTCCAATAATCGGAGTGTGGCCGGCTTAACTGAATGTTTTCGTATTTTGGAAGAAGATCGAGATCAATAACTTCATTGGTGAAAAATGTCTCAGTAGTCATGGTTAAAGGTATAAAACATATTAATCTATAAATAGACTAATATTTAAATCTTTTGTTACCTCGCTACAATAAACTTTTTTGCTGTGTTATACTGACCGGAATCGGAAGAAATTTTAAAGAAATAAATGCCCGGTACAAATGTAGCGGTATTAATTTCTAAGGTATGTTTTCCGGTATTAAGGTATTCATTCACCACTGTTTTAACCAAACGGCCCATTAAATCGTAAATCTGTACGTTAATTTTATCCGTTTCTGGCAAAACTATATCAATAAATGTTTGCATAGCAGCAGGATTCGGGTAATTCTGAGTAACGGTAAATTTTAAGAATTTATCAAAAATTGCTTTATTGATGGCATCGAAAATAACATAACTCACCAATCTGTAACCGCGTGCATTTGGATGAAATGCATCCTGATAAAGCGAAAAATCGCGCCTCATGGCCGCATTTACATCCGCTAAATATATTTTATACTCTGTGGCTAATTTTCTGTAGGCTGTATTTAGGTTTCTGATATTGGTATTTACAGCAACATAACTTTTAACGGTTCTATCGTCAACAAACTGGAGTGTACATAAAATTGGGACTAATTTCTGTTTAAGGCTTGCCGTAATCAATACGCGCATATTAGCAACGCTTTCGGCTATACTTCCTTTGCCCGTAGTCATTGCAATGGCATCATTAATCCCCATATCAATTACAATAAAACCTGTTCTATTGGCTATTGCATTATCAATTCTGAGCAAACCCTGAAAAGTAGTCTGGCCACCTATACCATGGTTAGTAATATCGACTACCTTATTGGTATAACAGTTCAAAAAGTTGTTCTCCAGCATGGTTTGGAAACCCAATCCCTTAACACCTTCAACAGTACTGGCTCCAAAGGTTACAATATTTATACTGTCTTTCGAATAATATTGGGCTGCTTCCGGGCAACTTACGCGAGTAGGGGGCGTTCCTTGAGCTAAGGAAGCAGTGCGGACAACAAGAAGCAGCAGCAGAGATAGAAATACTTTTGCGCTAAACTTCATTGTTAAAATTCTTTCGTACAGGATTTAAGGATATCTGTTATTGGCGCAATTTACAAAAAAGTAAATATAATTAATGCTGTGTCATATTTTTTTACAAACATTAAATCATTTTTTTGTATTTATCGGAAGACGCATTTTATGTTTAAAAAATAGAGCCGTGATTTTGGTTCTGAAAAAAAATAAATCCATTAACCGTCTGGCTATAAAAAAAATACGCTGGAATGGGGATAATTTATTAATCGCTTAAGAGCCTTTTATTTGGTAAAGCCTATATTTGTCCAAATTCATTTTGTTATGCAAGAGATTAAAAATTATGTAGAAACGCACAAACAACGTTTTTTAGATGAGTTGTTTGAGTTATTGCGTTTTCCATCGGTAAGTGCTGATCCGAAATACAAGGGCGATGTTTTAAAAACAGCTGATTATGTTGCGCAGAAATTAAAGGATGCAGGTGCAGATCAGGTGGAAATTTGCCCAACCGCAGGATATCCTATTGTTTATGGCGAAAAAATTATAGATGCTTCTTTACCCACTGTTTTAATATATGGTCATTACGATGTTCAGCCGGCAGATCCATTAGAACTTTGGCATACACCACCTTTTGAGCCAACAGTGCGCGATGGTAAAATCTATGCCCGCGGTGCTTGCGATGATAAAGGACAGTTTTATATGCACGTAAAAGCATTCGAACTGATGATGCAAACCAATACTTTGGCCTGTAACGTTAAATTTATGATCGAAGGTGAAGAGGAGGTGGGGTCTGCAAATCTGGGTATTTTTGTAAACGCGAATGCCGAGCGTTTAAAGGCTGATGTAGTCTTAATTTCTGATACTTCGATGATCAGCATGGAACATCCGTCAATCGAAACCGGTTTGCGTGGTTTAGCTTACATGGAAGTTGAAGTAGTTGGTCCGAACCGCGATTTACACTCTGGAGTTTACGGTGGGGCAGTAGCTAATCCAGCCACTATCCTTTGTAAAATGATCGCTTCATTACACGATGAAAATAACCACATCACTATCCCTGCCTTTTATGATAAAGTGCTTGAGTTAACAGATGAGGAGAAAAAAGCACTAAATTCTGCACCTTACGACGAAGCTGAATACAAAAAGGATTTAGATATCGAAGAAGTTTGGGGCGAGAAAGGTTATTCAACCTTAGAACGTACAGGTACCCGCCCAACTTTAGAAGTAAACGGGATTTGGAGCGGTTACATTGGCGAAGGTGCAAAAACCGTATTGCCGAGTAAAGCCAATGCAAAAATTTCTATGCGTTTGGTTCCACACCAAAGCTCAGAAGAAATTGCTGAGATTTTTACCAAACATTTCGAAAGCATTGCGCCTAAAAATGTAAAGGTAAAAGTTACGCCTCACCATGGCGGCGAACCAGTGGTAACCCCAACTGATAGTATTGCTTACCAGGCGGCCGAAAAAGCAATTGAAGATAGTTTTGGTAAAAAGGCCATTCCAACCCGTGGTGGTGGTAGTATTCCTATCGTGGCCTTATTTGAAGATGTACTGGGTATTAAATCGGTGCTTTTTGGCTTCGGTTTAGATAGCGATGCTTTACACTCTCCGAATGAGAAATATGATATTTACAATTATTATAAAGGAATAGAGACTTTGCCGTTATTCCATAAATATTTCGCAGAACTGAGCAAATAAGCTTGATTTAATTTATCCGTTCTGACCCAACAGATCGTCATTTCGAGCGGAGTGCAACGCAGTCGAGAAATCTATTTTCAGCAGATCTCTCCATTTCGCCAAACTTCAGTCGAGGTGACGATTTTTTTGTAAATGAGCGTTCTGTATTTCATAGGTGCTGCTTCCCGCCATTCGCTTTATCCCGATGAAAAAATCGGGATGCCCGCTACTGTCGGGTTTATTTAACAGCGGGCGGTTCTTCGAAGCAAAGGCCGTTCATGCATCCGCTATAAAAACCTTAAATAGGATCACAGACCTTGCAACCTAAATCTGACCGTAGTGTAAAAACCGAAAGCCGAAGCATGAGGTCGAGGATTTGAAACAGAGGGCAGGGCTGCTTTACCCCAGCTGCTACAGGTTTTGCTTTTCAAAACAACTAAATAAGTTTGACCTTTATTGTCAGTCTGAGCGGAGTCGAAGACCATCCCTGTTTAATTTTATTAGACAGGTTTTTTTTGAAATGAATGGTTAGTATTTCATAGGTGCTGCAGTCCCGCCATCGCTTATAGTCCTCATTTCGCTGCACTCCATTCCGGGCTATTTAGCTTTGTCGGGTTTATTTAACTGAGTACGGTTCCAATGTCATTAAGTTAAGCATAAGTGTCGTCTGTCTGAAGGATAATTTATTGCATAAAAATCAATATAGATGACCTAGGATTTTTTTTGGAGTAATAGGCTGTGAGGAATCGTCATTGCAATGACGACCTTTCTATGGATTCTGTCAATGGTAGCATAGTCGAAGACCGTACCCATCTTTAAACAGCCTCGCGCTTTTACTTTTTATAATTGTGTTTAAACTAATGGACTAATTTTTTTACAAGGGATTTTTTTCTAAATTGCTGCCATGAAATATCTATTCTCATCTCTTTTACTTTTATCTGGACTGACTTCTTTAGCTCAAGATACTAAAACGATTAAGCAATCTGGAAATCCAATATTTCAAGGTTGGTATGCAGACCCTGATGCTGCTATTTTTAACAACAAATATTGGGTTTACCCCACTTATTCTGCTAGGTATAAAGAACAGGTGTTTTTAGATGCCTTTTCTTCAGATGATTTGGTGAAATGGAATAAACACCCGCATATTTTAGATACTGCTGCTGTAAAATGGGCCAATAAAGCCATGTGGGCGCCAGCAATTGTTCAAAAAGACAAGAAATATTACCTGTTTTTTGGTGCTAACGATATTCAGAGTGATAAAGAAATTGGTGGAATCGGCGTAGCTGTTGCCGACAAGCCAGAAGGGCCATATAAAGATCATTTAGGGAAACCTTTGGTTGATAAATTTTACAATGGCGCCCAACCTATTGATCAGTTTGTATTTAAAGATAAAGATGGTCAGTATTATTTAATTTATGGTGGCTGGAAACACTGCAATATTGCAAAGTTAAATAAAGATTTTACCGGTTTTTTACCTTTTGAAGATGGTACAACTTTTAAAGAAATTACACCTGATAATTACGTAGAAGGGCCATATATGTTCATCAGAAATGGTAAATATTATTTTATGTGGAGCGAAGGCGGATGGACTGGTCCCGATTACTCAGTAGCTTATGCCGTTGGCGATTCGCCATTCGGTCCGTTTAAGCGGATTGGTAAAATATTAAAGCAAGATGCCGCCATTGCTACGGGCGCAGGCCATCACTCCGTAATTATCAACGAGAAAAAAGGACAATATTACATTGTTTACCACCGTCGCCCCTTGAGCGAAACTGATGGCAATCATCGAGTTACCTGTATTGATGAAATGAAGTTTGATACAGATGGTAACATTCTTCCTGTAAAAATTACAAATGAGGGTGTAAAAGCCCAGAAAGTAAAATAATTGCTGTTCGGCTGGAGGTTTTATTCAATTTCCAGCTGCGCTTCACTTTTTTGTAAAACAGTTTTTGTTTGCTTTTTATTCAGTGTGTTAAACCCCCAGGTGCATAGTAAAAGCATTGCGGCAAGCCCTATCCAAAGCCAGTTATAACCTAAATTTTTAGCAATAAAGAATCCAAACAATGGGCCAACAACCTGCGCGCACGACCAACTCAACGTATAACCTGCCGCATATAAACCCCTGTTGTGCTCATTGCTCCTGCTAATTACAATGGTATTTATAAAAGGTAACGAAAGCATTTCCCCGATAGTAAAAGTAATAATGGTTAGCACGGCCATTACGATATGGAAACTTATTGGAGCACTTAAAATAACATAAGAAATTGAAAATAGAACTGCACCGAGGAGTATGAAAAACATGGGCGATCTTTTGGCTTCAATTTTATTGATCATCACCATCTCGAACAGGGCGATTACAGCTCCATTGATACCGATTATAATGCCGATGGCAAATTCATCAATATGCCATTGCTGTTTGAAAAATACCGGCACAATCCTGAACATTAAGAAGGCGCAGGTAATAAAAACAGTAGTAAGGAGGATGAATTTTACATAAAAAATATCTTTCCATGGTTTCATAATTACCATATTACTGGCATTTTCTTTCGCTTTTTTGATGAAACCTTTTATCTGTGGTAAAAATGAAAGAATCAATATGCCTACAATGATACTCACAATTCCTTCTACAATAAATAGAGACCTATAGCTTATTTTGACAATTATGCCAGCAAAACTACTTCCGAAAGACCAGCCCATATTGGTAGCCAAACGATTTAAAGAGTATGATCTAGTGGTGGTACCAGCGGCAGCATAATGAGCGATAGCCGTAAAATTGGCTGGTCGGAAAGCTTCTGAAAAAAAACTAATTACAACAGCTAAAATGCAGAGGGTTTGAAAGTGAGATATTGTTGAAAATAGAATAAATAGTAAGCCGCTTATTATGGAAGATAAGACCTGCACAGGCCGAAAACCGATCATGTCGGTCAATTTACCGCCTGTCGCAGAGCCAAGAACTGCACCGACACCGAACAAGGTGATGATAAGGGCTGCATCCATTTCCGATCTATGCAAACTTTCAATAACAAACAGCCCCATAAACGGAACTGACATACTTCCGAATCTGTTGAACAGGATTACAAAGCTCAATAACCAGGTTTCTCTGCTTAATCCGCTGAATGATGTTTTATAGGTGTTAAAAATAAGTTTGAACATGCTGTATTTAGATGCAGTAAAAATACCAAAAGCCAGATATTATTTAATCATCTGAATTCAATATCCGTTTGTTAGGTTAAAAAATATGAGCAAAGAATATCCCATAATTTTTCACAAATTTGCATCCGGAAACCGATCAAATGCCGCCAGAGAAAAGAACCCCAATAAACAAAAGCCCTGTTACCAGAAAACCTGCTGTTAGGAAACCTGTAGCCAGAAAACCCACAGCAGGCAGAAAAAAGAAGCAGGGTGTTTCGGTTCAACTTAAATTGGTTATTGCAGGTTTATTGTTGATTTTGCTCTCTCCATTTTACTACGGTTATGTTTTAAGAAGTTTTGTGGCTACCTGGCGCTGGGTTAAAGATTGGGGGCAAGACCCGAACTACAGAACCTACGAAAGTTTCAACATCAAAATCCCCAAAAAATATACCGTTCACGGTATCGACGTTTCCTACTATCAGGGCAAAATAAACTGGAAAAAAGTAAAGGAAATGAAAGAGGATGAGGTTAGTATCCGTTTTGCCTTTATCAAAGCAACAGAAGGATTAATGTTGGTTGATCCTTATTTTCAACGCAATTGGCGTGAAGCCCCAAAAGCGGGAATTATTTGTGGCGCCTATCACTTTTTCAGACCAAAAAAGGACGGCAAAACACAGGCTAAATTTTTCCTGCAAGTGGTAAATATTGAGAAAGGGGATTTACCACCAGTTGTGGATATCGAATCGCTGGATGGCGTTTCTCCTTTGAAAATGAGGGCAGAACTGTCCGATTTTCTCAATTATGTAGAAATGAAAACCAAAGTTAGGCCGATTGTTTATACCGGACTTAAATTTTATGAAGATTATTTAGTCGATCATTTTGATGATTATCCTTTGTGGATTGCCCATTATTATCAACCAAAGCTGAGAATGGATAAAAGCCGCTGGAAATTTTGGCAGCACTCTGATAAAGCCAAAATTAACGGCATCGGCCATGTGGTTGATTTTAATGCGTTTAATGGCGATAGTTTGGCGTTGGATCGGTTATTAGTTCATTAGTCATTAGTCATTAGTCATTAGTTCATTGGTCATTAGTACATTAGTCATATACCCCGCTTACCGTCATCCTGAACTTGTTTCAGGATCTATTGTATGTGATTTTTACAATCTTGTAATTGCTTAAATAGGTTGTTCCAGAGCATTTGACATCATATGGCAAAACCAATGAACTAAACCGTCCAGCTTTCACATTCCGCTAAGAAAAATTCATCAGCCTCTGCACCGATACCAATTTCTTCGGGAACATCAAGAAAATAACCGTTATAAGTTAAGCCACCCACAACTGGGTCAACCAGGTGTCCCAATAGTGCAGTATCTAAGTCAAAAAATTCAATATTCGGACTGGCCAATGCAAAATGTAGGTTGGCACTCAACGCAATTCTGGTTTCGAGCATACTCCCAATCATACATTTTACGCCGCGTTGTAAAGCTTCTTCATGGATTTTTTGCGCTTCTAAAATGCCTCCGGATTTTGAAAATTTAATGTTTAAATAGCTTGTAGACTGGCTATTGATCAGTTTACGGGCATCATGATGGTTGTAACAGCTTTCGTCGGCCATGAGCTTAATCGGCGAATTTACATTCAGTTCTGGTAATTTATCATCATACCAGGTTCGCATGGGCTGTTCACAAAATTCAATATTGTATTTGTCCAATTCGCCCAATGCAAATAAAGCATCATCGAAACTCCAGCCCTGATTCGCATCCAGGCGTAAAATCAAATCTTCACCTACTGCTTCACGGATGTGTTTAACCCTTTCTATATCATCGTGTACCTTTTTGCCCAGCTTAATTTTTAGGATGCGGCAACCCTGGCTTTTATATTTCAATGCGGTTACAGCCATTCCCTCTGGTGTATCGATACCAATGGTCATATCGGTTTCAATGCTGCGTTTGGTTCCACCAAGAAATTTATACAATGGTAATTTTGCATTTTTGGCTGCAATATCAAATAATGCCATGTCGAAAGCACTTTTAATGGTATTGTTATGATCGGCATAACCCAATAAATCGTTCATCCGTTCCGGAATTTCTAAGGGATTTTTACCCTTTAAAATGGCGGCGAAGTCTTTAGCCATAGCAATACAGGTTTCCTGCGTTTCGCCTACAATCATCGGGAAAGCAGAACATTCTCCAATGCCGTGAATACCTGTATCGGTAAAAATCCTCACTAATACATTCTGGGCAAAATGCATGGTTCCAGTAGCAATAACAAAAGGTTCCATTGGGATGCTAAAGCGGTATATTTCGGTATGGGTAATTTTCATGGTTTTAAGGTTGAGGGTAGAAGGTAAAGGGTGTAAGGTTTGCAAATCGGGATAGAAGCCGATAATGTGTATAACTCAATTCGTGACGCAATACGTCATATTTCGATTAAATAACTCATCAATTCCATTCATCGTATAGATTTCCAACTAAAGTATAAAAACAAAAACTAAATAGAAACAGGTTTGTAGATTATTAATAGATTTACGCCTCAAATTAAAATTCCTTTTTCCCGCTTACATTTTACATAACCTGTCATGTCTGAAACTAATAATTTAATCTATGCTTCTTCACCATATTTGTTGCAACATGCCCATAATCCTGTTAATTGGTACGAATGGGGAACAGAAGCATTGGAAAAGGCAAAAACGGAAAATAAACTCATATTGGTCAGTATAGGCTATTCGGCCTGCCATTGGTGCCATGTAATGGAACGCGAAAGTTTCGAGAATCATGAAGTGGCTGAGGTGATGAACCGTCATTTTATCTGCATTAAGGTAGACCGTGAGGAGCGGCCGGATATTGATCAGATTTATATGTATGCCATCCAACTCATGACAGGTAGTGGGGGCTGGCCCTTAAATTGTATCTGTTTGCCCGATCAGCGTCCAATTTATGGTGGAACCTATTTCAGGAAAAACGATTGGATCAATATTCTGGAAAATGTTGCCGCGCTTTGGGCGAATGAACCCGATAAGGCTATCCAATATGCCGAACGGTTAACCTCGGGCATCAAAGACAGCGAAAAGATAATCCCCGCAGTAAAAGCAGAAGCATATACCCATGAACATTTAACTGAAATTATCGATCCATGGAAACGCCATTTCGATATCAGTTACGGAGGTTATAACCGTGCACCAAAATTTCCTTTGCCCAATAACTGGGTCTTTTTATTGCGCTACAGCTTTTTAAAAGATGATGAGTCTGTTTTTACAGCGGTTTGCCACACGCTCGAAGAAATGAGCCGAGGCGGCATTTACGATCAGATTGGCGGCGGTTTTGCCCGTTATTCTGTTGATGATAAATGGCATGTGCCACATTTCGAAAAAATGCTTTACGATAACGCTCAGCTCATCAGTTTATACGCTGAAGCCTATCAGTGTACCAAATTCGATTCCTTTAAACAAACTGTCGTTGAAACAATAAATTGGGTTTTTGAAGAGATGACTTCAGCAGATGGATTGTTTTATTCGGCATTAGATGCAGATAGCGAAGGAGTAGAGGGTAAGTTTTATGTGTGGGATAAAGCAGAATTCGATCAGGTTTTGGGCGAAGATGCCCAATTAATCGGCGCTTATTACAATGTTACCGAAGAGGGGAATTGGGAAGAAGAACAAACCAATATTTTGCGCAAAACCATCAGCGATGACGATCTGCTTGCAAAATTTGATATTGATGCAGAGCAGCTTTATGACAAAGTAAACTCAGCCAAAACAAAATTAATGGCTGTACGTAGCAAAAGAATCAGACCAGGCTTGGATGATAAATGTTTAACTGCCTGGAATGGTATGATGATTAAAGCCCTGGCTGATGCTGCAGCGGTATTAAATCATAAACCATATTACGAAAGAGCATCAGCTGCGGCCAGTTTTATCCTAAACCACTTAAAATCAGAAAACGGTGGCTTATACCGTAATTATAAAAACGGAAAGGCGTCTATTACGGGCTTCTTAGATGATTATGCCTTCTTTATTGAAGCTCTGATTGCCCTGTACGAAGCTGATTTTGATGAAAAATGGTTAGAAGAGGCAAAATCATTGACCGATTATGTAATTTCTAATTTTACGGATACGGATTCGCCGATGTTTTTCTATACTTCGGCTGAAAGCGAAGATTTAATTGCCCGTAAACATGAAGTAATGGATAATGTGATCCCGGCTTCAAATTCTACCATGGCGCAGAATTTACAGCAATTGGGTTTGCTTTTCGATATTGAACAATATACCGAAAAAGCATCAGAAATGCTTGCGGCGGTTCAGCCAAAGATTAAAAGTTACGGTTCTGCCTACTCAAATTGGGCGATTCAACTGTTAAACGAAATTTACGGCATAAACGAAATTGCCATTACCGGTTTAGAAAGCGATAGTATTAAATTAGCATTAAGCGGACATTATATTCCGAACAAAATTACATTGGGCGGAACAAAAAGTAACCTACCGCTGTTAAAAGGTAAGCAAAGCAATGAAACAAAAGTTTATATTTGCCGAAATAAAGTATGCCAGTTGCCGGTTAACACTGTTGAGGACGCATTAGAGTATTTACAATAAATTAATTTAAATGAATATTTCACCAAACTCTGTAGTAGCGTTAACTTACGAATTGCATACTACTAACGAAGAAGGACAACAAGTTTTTGTAGAAAAAGCTGACGAACAAAATCCTTTAGTATTTTTATATGGCGTTGGCATGATGTTGCCTAAATTTGAAGAACATTTAACCGGTTTGAAAACTGGTGATGAATATGGCTTCGAGCTATCTGCAGCAGATGGTTACGGTGATATCGATCCAGGTGCTTTTGCTGATCTTCCAAAAACGATGTTTACTGAAGCTGGCGGCGAATTGCCAAATGTAGGTGATGTAATTCCTTTACAAGATAACAATGGTAACCAGTTTAGAGCAGGTGTTACTGCTGTTCACGACGAAACCATTTCAGTAGATTTAAACCACCCAATGGCTGGTAAAAACTTAGTGTTTAGCGGCGTGATTTTAAATGTACGTGAAGCTACTCAAGATGAATTGGCTCATGGTCATGCTCACGGAGCTGATGGTCATTCAGGTCACTAATTATAGATAAACGATTTCAAGGAAGTCAAGTTTTAAATGGCAAATTGCCGTTTAAAACTTGGCTTCTTTCGTTGATGTCCATGTTTTAATCTTGAAAAACCTCATCTAAAATGAGTTTAAAACCAGGTATAATTGTGGTGGTTACCTCTTCACCTTCAGTGAGCAATTTTGTTGGTTGAAACTTGCCGTTATCATCAAGGATATACCTGAAAAATGTTTTTTCCGAGGGGCTTACAATCCAGTATTCTTTAACACCCGCTTCTTCATAAACTTCGTATTTGTTGATCAGCTCTTTTTTGTTGTTGCCAGGTGATAAAATTTCGACAACAATATCGGGTGCGCCTATGCATCCGCGTTTATCGAGTTTAGTCTGATCGCAAACTACAACGATATCGGGTTGCACCACCGTGAAAACTTCTTTATCCTCTTGAGTTTTCTTTGCTAAACGAACATCAAAAGGTGCTGCATACACTTCGCATTTATAACCATTTAATGCATTGTAGATAGGTACGTAAATTCTTCCCGATATTTTTTGATGAACCCTGGAAGGGGCAGGACTCATCTTGAATAAAAATCCTTTGATAATCTCTAAGCGCTCTTCAAATTCGAAGCGCATATAATCGGCATAACTGTAAGTCGCAGAAAAATCGACCTCATTAAGGGTTTTAATTGGAGGTTGCTCTTCTTCAGTAGGGTATGGCTTGATATTTTTCATATGAGGTATTTAACCAAATATACTAAATATCTTAGTTTTTTTTCTAAAAATCGATCTTCAAACGCAGTCCGCCGTTGGTGAGGTTAAGGTTCTCCTTAGAGAAAGTTTTCATTGGCAGCCTTAAAAAAGGCTCGATGGCAATATTGTTCTTTTTGGATATTTTTTGTTTATAACCTAAAGAAAAATTATAAAATCCGATGTATTTATCAGGATCTATATTGGCTTCGGGCTGTGGTTCGGTCGTTTTTTCTTTCACAATCAATGTCTTAGAATCTGCGTAGCCATTTGCTGTTGTGGAAGAAAAATTCTGCACCTGGTTTACAATGTAGTTGTTCTGCTGTGAGTTGTTTAAAACAGCCAGTGCAGAAACCCCTATATTGGTGTAGAGTTTATCACTTATGTTATATTTTAATTCTAAAGGAACATTAATTCCGCGCACTTTAGCATCAACCGACTCGAGGTTTTTGCCCGATAAGGTTTGTGGTGCAGAAGCGTTTAGTGATTCGGTGGTGCTAATAGAGGCATAAGAAACGCCAGAACTTATTGATAATTTATTGGCAATGGCATACGATAAAGAAAAGCCATAGTTCATGGTTACTTTATTATCGTTACCCATCGCTGGGGCTACGTAAACATCAGGCTGCCATTTAGAATTTTCACTTGTTTTGGATGGCGGTTTTTGCTGATTTACATAACTATCATGGGCAAGCAGTTTTTCAAAACTTGTTTGCGCCATGGGTTGAGGTTTCTTCTTTTCCGTTAAAATATCAAACTGTTTTGTTTGCAGGTTTGAAAGATTAGCACCAGCAAGTTTATTATCTAAAAGATTATTGTTTACAGGAGTCAATTGGTCTGATGTATTAATAAACGGATAACCGGTATGCTCTGTTAATAATGGTTTTGTATTTTCTGTAATTTTGGCTGGACGACTGGCAGTAAGGTTGTTTGCAGCAGTTGTATTGCCATTTAATGATGTAGGATTGGTTTGAGTTTCAGTAACCGCATTTGTATTTCCGTTAGCCGCCGGATTTTGCGTGGCTTTAGGTTTAGTTATTGCAATATCTTTTTTCTGATCTGTATTGTTTTGCGCAAAAAATACACCTCCAAAGACCAAAATTAAGGCAGCAGCGGCCCATAAAGGCCAAAAAGCGATACCTCGTCTCTTATTTTTTTTCTCCGAAAAGCGCTCCCAAGCACCATTAGGGTATGTTTCCTCATGGTTTTGGAGTTGCGCGGTGATATGCTCAATTAATTCCTTATCCATTTTTTTCGTATGAATTAACCATGGTATTTAGGTAAAGGGTACGTAACTTATTTTTAGAACGTGTAAGGTAAACACGACTGGAACTTTCAGGAATGTTTAACATCTTCGAAATTTCATCGTGGGCAAAGCCCTCAATTTCATATAAGTTAAATACCAGTCTCTGCGTATCTGGTAAGTGATTTAGTAAATTCAAAATATCATTAACGTGTAGTTCCGAAGCAACCGAAACCTGGGTAACCGGATGTTCGCTTTCTGCTAAATCATCAACATAAAACTGAACTTTCGAACTCCGTATTTTGTCTATTGCCGTCCGCGAAGCAATCTGGGCAATCCAGCCTTTAAACGATCGCTGTAATTCTTCTGGGTTTTTTGGTGCCTTGAAGCCGCCAACATGTTTAAAAATCTTGATAAAACTGTCATTTACAAGCTCTTCACTGTCAGAAGGGTTTTTCGTATACCTTAAAATAATGCCCATTAAATAGCCATAAAATGATTTATACATCATTTCTTTACAGCTATTGTCGTTTTTTACACAGCCTTTTAAAATTTCCTCAAAACTGAGTATTTTTTTTATCACCCCTGTAAAGGACTATTTATTAAAGGTTTATCATGATTAATTATTGCAAATTTAAGAAAAATAACACCACCCAATTTTTTGAGTGGTGTCAGTTTTCGTTTCCACAGGTAGAGTGAAATATTTTTATTTATTTGTCATCACTGATAAGCCAACTCCAGTACTATCGGTTTTGCTCGATAAGCCTTTAGCCCAGATGGTATAAATTTTACCTTTTTCGATTTTTACAGCTGGTAAACTAACTTTAACTGTTCCGCTTTGCTTTAATTGGAAAGTATAACTATCGTTTGGTGCAATATTGCTAAAAGTGGTGAACTCTTTAAATGCTTTTGCTGTAAATAAAGGAGCATCTGTACCTGCAATTGCTAAATCAAATGGGGCAGAACCCGGGCTTAAGTTTACAAAACGAACTTTAGCCTTATCCGTTTCAGGTGCTTTTAAATCATCTTCCAGGATTAAAAGTTTTGTTGATTTTAAAGTATCTACTACGAAAACCGAATAAAATGATCCTTCTTTTAACGTAGCCGTAGCGGTGGTTAAATATTTTAAAGAATCCTTTTTAGCAACACCCACCAATCTTGTTCCTGGATAAGCGGCATAGTATCCTAAATCTTTAGTGTAGGTAAAGCTGTTTATTTTTTGGTTATCCAGGATAAAATCCAACGCGCCTGTTCCAGGTGATGCATGAACAAAGCCAATACCAGCAGCTTCGATAGGGTCGTTGTTAAAGTCTTTTTTACAGGCAGTTATCGTTAAAGCTATCGCTAAGAGAGAGAGTATAATTTTTGTAGTGCTAAAATTTTTCAAATTCGTTTTCATTTTAATGTTTTAAATCAATTTTTTGAACAAAATTGGTTAATGGCCATTAACGCTTTTTTCTTGTAAAACGATTAACGGAATGAAAACGCTACAGCAGATGCGATTTTTTATAAAGAAAAAGCCACATGGATGCATGTGGCTTCTAAATCAGTATTTTAATTGAAGAACTAAGAATACATTTCTTCTCTTAGTTTTGCAACATCGCTGCTGTTGATATATTCATCGTAAGTCATCAGCTTATCAATAGTACCTTTCGGTGTGATTTCTATAATGCGGTTGGCAACGGTTTCGGTTAACTGGTGATCTCGTGAGGTAAACAATATCGCGCCTTTAAAATCTTTCATACCATTGTTCAGTGCCTCGATAGATTCCAGATCTAGGTGATTGGTTGGCTCATCAAACATTAACAGGTTGGCTTGTTGTAACATCATTCTAGAGAACATACAACGCATTTTTTCGCCCCCAGAAAGCACTTTTACGTTTTTAAGTACCTCTTCGCCCGAGAATAACATACGGCCTAAAAAGCTGCGTACAAATTGCTCATCGGCATCGGTACCAGAGTACTCACGTAACCAATCTACCAGGTTTTCATCTTTACCGGCAAAATATTCAGAGTTATCGTTCGGGATATCTGCGGTACTAATGGTAACACCCCATTTAAACTCTCCTCTATGATCTGCATCTCTGCCCGTTAAAACATCATAAAATGCTGCGGTAGCTAAACTATTCTGAGATAATACAGCAATTTTATCACCCTTATTTACCATGAAGGTAACTTTGTCGAACAAAACACCATCGTTTCCATTTTTGCCCAGGTTTTCTACCTGTAAAATCTGGTCACCAGCCTCACGACCGGTATTATTGAAGATAATGGCTGGATATTTTCTGCTTGACGCTTTAATTTCGGTGATATCAATCTTATCTAAAGCTTTCTTACGAGAAGTTGCCTGCTTTGATTTAGATGCATTTGCACTAAACCTGCGGATAAATTCCTGTAACTCCTTTACCTTATCTTCCATTTTTTTGTTCTGGTCGCTTCGCTGTTTTAATGCCAACTGACTAGATTCGTACCAGAAGGTATAGTTACCGGTGTAAATGCTCATTTTAGCGAAATCGATATCCACAATATGCGTACATACTGCATCTAAAAAGTGCCTATCGTGCGATACAACCAATACAATATTTTGATAGTCGGCCAAAAAGTTTTCTAACCAGGCAATGGTTTCGATATCCAAATCGTTGGTAGGCTCATCCAGTAATAAAATATCCGGATTACCAAATAGGGCCTGTGCCAATAACACACGTACTTTCTGCGTATTGTCTAGCTCTTTTAACAATTTATAGTGGTTATCTTCGGTAATGCCTAAATTGCTCAACATGGTTGCCGCATTGCTTTCCATGTTCCAGCCGTCCATTTCGGCAAAAAGATTCTCCAGCTCTCCGGCGCGTTCGCCATCTTTCTCCGAGAAATCTTCTTTCATATAAATGGCATCTTTCTCTTTCATAATGGCATAAAGTTCTTTATGACCAATCATTACGGTTTCTAATACCGAAAACTCATCAAATTCGTAGTGGTTTTGTTTTAAAACCGCCATTCTTTCGCCTGGAGTAAAAGCCACACTACCAGAAGTTTGGTTAACTTCTCCCGATAAAATTTTTAGAAAAGTAGATTTACCTGCGCCGTTAGCTCCAATTACGCCATAGCAGTTGCCCTGGGTAAATTTTAGGTTAACATCTTCAAATAATGTGCGTTTGCCGTATCGTAACGATAAATTAGAAACTGAAATCATGCTATAATTGAAATAAGCCGCAAAGATAGGGAAAAAGGTTGAGGGTAAAAAGGCGGAAGGAGCAAAGGTTGGGATTAATAATTTGGAAATGAAGGTTGAGGGTGCAAAGGCATTTGATTGTTGGAAGGGTATGAAATGGAGGGTTCCGTTCTTTTTTGGGTAAGCAGTCCCGTTATCCGCTTTATCCCGATGAAACCTGTGAAACAAGCAAGCACACCATAAAAAACAGCAAATAGTGCTTAAATCGGGATGCCCGCTACTATCGGGTTTAGTTAATAAAGGGGAGAAGCTTTTGGCCAATGGATTAAAGCCTCAAACTAACAAGATTAATACATGGTTATTCATTCTTTTTCTCCATGTAATTTTAGTATTTTAGTGATACACACAAAAAAATGAAATCAATATGAAAAAGTTAACGCTAGGCATTATCATGTCTACTATTTCCGTTGTGGCTTATGGCCAAGAATCCGAGTATAAATATAAAGTTGATTTTTTTGGCGATACCATTCTGGTCGATTCAAAAGATAACACCATCGGCAAACAGAAGAAAGACTTTTTGGGCAATACCATTATTGTAGATAAAGATGGTAAAACTATAGCCAAGCAAAAGCAGGATTTTTTCGGCAATACAATTTTAGAAAATGAAGCCGGAAAAACTGTAGGTACACAAAAGAAAGATTTTTTTGGCAACAGGGTGTTAGAAAGTGAACGTGATCAAAATCTGGTGCCAAAGCCGTTAAATGGTTTGGTTCCTGGTGATGGGAAAACAGAAGTGGCTATCAAACAAAAAACAGATGTTTTTGGTAATACCATTATTGAAAACGACCGTGGTCAGATCTTAAATGTTTATAAAACAGATATTTCGGGCAATATCATCATAGAAGATGGCAATGGCAAGGTGATAGGCAAGCAGAAAAATAATATTTTTGGCGATACCGTTGTTGAAGATGACCATGGAAATGTATTAGCTAAGTATAAAAAAGATGTATTTGGTAATACAGTTATAGAAGACGTTAACGGTAAGAAGAAGGGAATTTTTAAAATCGATATTTTTGGAAATAAATCTTTTGTTCCAGAACATTAAAGGGTATTGATTATTTAATAAATTGTTTCAAAAGGGGGGCGTCATTCTCGCGCATGGGGGAATCTTAGTTATCCTCGATGGGCACTTTGTGGTTCCCAATCAGATGAGGCCGTCTCCATAAATTTAGAATTGTCATCCTGTCCAAAGGACTCCTACGGAGAGCTTGTCGAAGGATCTGTTTTAAATCTCTAAAAGGCGTTTCGACAACCTGTTCCGATTCTTCGGGAGGCTCAACGTGACAAATTCGATTGAATTACATTTATAATACAGCTTCATGACGATTTATCTCAATGTACTTTGTCGTAAAATATTTATTTTAGTCCCATGCCAAATCATGCCCTGCTCGAAACCGTAAAAACTACCCTTCAGAAAAGCAAAGTAGAAAAGTTAGCTGCTATAGCTTCTGAAGACACCTTTTCGGTAAAAGATCTGATCGATTTAAGTTTCTATCATGATGAACAGATTGGTTTCAGGGCCGCATGGATTTTAGAAAATGTGTATACTGCCCATCAGCAGAGATTTCTGCCTTACGTATTTTATTTTTTAGAGAAATTTCCACAACAAAACAATTTGTCGGCATTGAGGCATTATGTCAAAATTATGGCCTTTATGACGAAGAAGAATGCCTCAGTAGAAATTAAGAAAATCCTTGCCGGTTATGATACCGATCATTTGGTAGAAGTTACTTTTGCCTGGTTAATTGATGAGCAGATTCCTGTAGCCGTAAAGTCACATTGTTTAAACATTTTGGCCAATTTAAATGTCGAACACAGTTGGATTAAGGAAGAACTGCTGCAAACCATGGATTTTCTGGTAGATAAAGAAAGTATTGCTTTTTTTGCAAAGGTTAAACAGATTAGGAAACAGTTATCAATTAGCAGTTAACAGTTTATAATTTGCAATTAATAGTTTGCGGTTTTCAGTTAATTAAACGTCAAATCTAGCCTTAAACCTTCTGCCTTCCGCCTTTTACCTTATATTTACCAAATGAGTACAACATACGATATCATTTCAAAAGTTATAAAAGAACGTCGCAGTATTTTTCCTGCCAGCTATATTAAAAAAGAAATTCCGGTTGAAGTAATCAACCAGATTTTAGAAACTGCCAATTATGCCCCAACACATAAATTAACCCAGCCCTGGCGTTTTGTTGTGATCAGAAAAGCGGGATTAACGAAACTTGGTGAAGAACTGGGTAAATTATATAAGGAATTGGTTAGCCCGCAACAGTTTTTACAGAAAAAGTACGACAGCTTTGCCGAAAAAACGAGTCAGGCCGATTGCATTATTGCCATCAATATGCAGGTGAGTGGTAAAATACCAGAATGGGAAGAATTAGCAGCAGTTGCATGTGCTGTTCAAAATATGGCTTTAACTGCTGAAAGTCTGCAGGTTGGCGCTTACTGGAGTTCTCCACCTTTAATTGACAATTTGGGTGATTTTTTAAGCCTGGGCGAAAATGAAAAGTGCATCGGTTTATTTTACATGGGCTATCATAACGAAAAACCCTGGGCGCCAAACCGAACTTCGATGGAAGAAAAAGTGAGGTGGATTGAAGAGTAGTTCATTGGTTCATTAGTCAATCGTTAATTGGTAGATGCGGTTAATCGACTTCAGACTACGGACTGAAGACTATGGACTATACATCATCTTACATTATGCTAAATCCTTTGGATAACTATTTCGAAAAAAAAGATGAACCTCTTAAAAGTTGCCTTCAATATTTAAGGTCGCTTTTAACAGGCTATGCTGATATTACAGAACATTGGAAATACGGAATGCCTTTTTATTACCATAAAGGAAAAATGTTCTGCTATCTTTGGACACATAAAAAACTCCATCAGCCTTACATTGGTTTAGTGGATGGAAATAAAATTGAACACGAAGATTTGTTGCAGGAGAAAAGAGCCAGAATGAAAATTTTATTGATTAACCACCTCGAAGATATCCCCAAAAAGAAAATCGAATCTATTTTAAAACGGGCCTTTGCCTTAAGGAAATAGTTTATCTTCCATTTAATATCACCCGTTTACATTACCCATTATTATAATGTCTGCATTAAAATCTAAACTTTATCAGCTTTGCTTAACTTTTATTCAAAATAGGATAGAAAACATTGAATATTCGCTGCAACAGGCCAGGCAAGCTTCGAACGATGATACAAAAAGTAGTGCAGGCGATAAATACGAAACTACGCGCGAAATGATGCAGCAGGAGATGGACCGCAACAGTAAATTACTTTACGAAGCAGGACAGCAGAAAATTGCATTGCAGCAGATCGAAAATGTAGAATCAGATCGCCTGGTTAAAAACGGAAGTTTGGTTTTAACCTCAGAAGGTAATTTTTATATCAGCATCAGTGCAGGAGAGCTTAATACCGATGGACAAAAATTCTTTGCGGTATCGCAGGCTTCGCCAATCGGGCGGTTTTTAATTGGAAAAGCAATAAATGAAAGCTTTAAGTTTAATGGTAAGGAATATTTAGTGAAAGGCATATTATAAAAAGTCGTCATCTCGACTGGAGCATAGCGGAATGGAGAGATCCGTCTAGGAAGATTTCTCGACTTCGTTGCACTGTGCTCGAAATGACGACAATTTATTATAGCGATCTTCTTAAACTTCGCGAGCTATCTAATTCCCATCCTTTCTGCAAAAGCTGGTACCAAATAAGTCTTTAAATCCGAATAAGGGATAAATACAACAATCTGCCCTTGTGCATAACTCGCTACTTCATATGGGTTGTACATAAAAGCAATTCCGTTCGCATTGAAATAAAAATTTTTGTTCGGCTTTATAAAGTCATCAAAAAGAACAGTGCTCAGTGCATCTTTAGTTTTAATGTTATATTCTTTACGAAGATTGCGCTCTAAAATGCTTTGTAAGGTATTCGAATCAATTTTGATGATATCGCTAAGCACCAACTGTTTTTTGTTTTTTACATCTAAACAGAACATTAAGCTGCTATAATTGCCATGCGCGCCACCGGTATAAGCATCAGCAAGGAAATCGATCACAACATAACCATTGTCATTGTAATTGACCGATTGCTGACTGTTATTAGTGTAGTTCATCCATGCCTGGAAATCGTCGCCACGGCTATTTTTTGATTGCTCGGTAACTTGGGTCTTATAATCTTTAAAATAAGCGGTGGCTATATTTTTAAAGCCTATAGAACGGTCAACAGTAGATTTTACACCCGATATTTTTTTAAGCTCCGAGTTTAACCAGTTGCCGTATTCATCCTTGTTTTTGCTTTCCAGGTATTCAAAACTGATTTCGGCAGCAGGCGATTTTGGTTGATCCACAAATGCCTTAATTGAGTCTTTGTAAATCCCGGCGCTGAACGGATAACTACCCTCAGGATACTTTTCTGTTAAAGCAATCGGAAACTTTTTGGTTTTATCGCCACTTTCCCAATTGCCATTAAAGCCACTTCCATTCCACTTTAGGGCCAAATGCGGCGATTTAAAATCCTGAGTGAAATATGATTCATAAAAACTATACTCAGTAAGTACAATGCTATCTTTCCCGATTAAAGTATCGGTTGATAGATTAAGCCATGAGCCGTCATAGTAATAGGTACCACTTACATCATCATCAACCTTTTGCAAATGCATCACTACTTTTTTGCCTGCAATGGTACCTTCCAATCTCTTGTAAAAACTTTCTGTAAGTTCTGCCTTTGCATTCGCTGTACTATCATTTGCAGTTTCAGCGGTATTGGCCCCATTTTTTTGGTTGTCACAGGCAGATATAATTAGTAATCCGAAAAGGAAAAAATGCAAATAATATTTCATAGCGATGGTATAAAGTTTTAGTGTTGCTAAATTCGAATGTTGAAACGTTGTGCTTAACCTTTCAACATTCTAGCACTTTAAGCTTTAAACCTCTTTGCTATGATTTTGTTTTATTAAAACTCTTGTTAATACTGTAATATAAGTTTTTAGCAGTGTATCTTCCCGGATCAATTATTCTCCTAATGGTATAAAGCGGGTAATTTTCATCCCGTGCTGTTGAAAGTATAAATGCTGCTTTAAAACCATGTTCTTTTAGCTTGTGTAAAGTTGAAGCCTTAAAAACACCATAGGGATAAGCGAAATACGCTACTTTTTTCCCTGTAATTTCTTCCAGTTTTTTAGTTGGTGCATCTATTTGGGTTGTCCAGTCGGCATCGGTAAACTGAGCAAAATTTTTATGGTCGTAGGTATGGCTGGCAATCGTATTTCCCTCGTCAGCTAATTGTTTTATCTGTTCTTTAGTCATGTAATTGATCCGCCCTTTTCTGCCGATCGATACCGTCATAATAAAATAAACGCCTTTAAAGCCGTGTTTTTTCAATGTTGTATTCCCAATCGTAAATTGATCTTCATCCGTATCATCGAAAGTAATCATGATTGGTTTTTCGGGCAACTTGGCACCGTAAACCAGATAATTATATAACTGATCGGGTAAAATAGAATGGTAACCACTATCGGCCAGCATTTTCATGTGCTCTTTAAATTTATCAGGGGCAATAATGTCGTCGTGCGCTCTTTTGCTATCGCTGGCAATGTTGTTTCTAATCTGGTGGTAACACAGAACGGGCACCTCTCTGCGTGTCAGAATGGTTTTGTTATCGGCAGGTTTAGTATTTGCCGAATCTATTTTAACTTCCTCAGTAGCAGCTTTTGCTGTAGTTTTTCCTTTTGAAGCATCAGATGATTGGCACGAAGCAAAAAATAATGTAGAAGCAGCGCTTAAGAGCAGAAAATTCTTCATATTCATTTAATAACGTTGTACGTCTAATTAAAAGCTGTTTTTAATGCTGTTGCTTAATGTTTTTGGCGACCAATAACCACTGGCAATAATCCGGCGGATCGTAAACAACGGATCTTTTTCGTCGCGTTTGGTTGATAATTGATAAGCCATTCTAAAACCACGTTTTTTAAGCTCAGGGATACCTTCTGCATTCCATAAGCCAAAAGGATAGGCAAATTCTGTCATCTTTTTACCTGTAATTTCTTCCAGTTTTTTGGTTGGTTTATCCAATTGCTCTTCCCAATCCTTACCTGCATATTTTTTAAAGTTTTTATGATCGTAAGTGTGGCTGCCAATCACATTTCCTTCGTCAGAAAGTTGTTTAATCTGCTCTTTGCTCATGTAATCTACAAATTTGCCTTTTTTGCCGATCGAAACGGTCATGATGAAATAAACGGCTTTATAACCCAGTTTATCTAAAGTAGGGCGCACAATGGTAAACTGATCCAGGTCAGTATCATCAAAAGTTAGCATAATGGGTTTGCTCGGTAGGGCCGCACCAGTGTTCAGGTAGGCATAAAGTTGATCGGGTAAAATGGTATGGTAACCGCTATCGGCCAGCATTTTCATCTGGTCTTTAAAATTCTGGATTTCTACAATATAATCTTTACCTACTTTTCCATCGGTTGGCTTCCAGTTTCTTACCTGGTGATAACATAAAATAGGTACCTGTTTCCGGGCTAAAATGGTTTTGGCATCGGCAACCTTTATTTTCGAAACGTCAACGGTTGTTCCTGGACTTTCTGCAGTTTTGCTGGTTTGTGCAGTAGAATCTTTCGTAGCAGAATTTTCTGTTTGAGATTTAGACTGGCAGCTGGCAAATAAGATTACTCCGGCTGTTATTAGGGTTAAAAAGCTGTATTTCATTATGTGGATATATAGCTACAAAACTATAAAATCTGTCAATTATTTAACTATCAAAATAAATTGTGTTAATAATTATTTTCCGGTGCATAAAATTGTGCTAACTATCGCTTTTATTACACATTAAAGCCTGCTTAATATGCTATAATTAAATAATTTAGCGGCTCAAACAAATTTTGATGAATAAACTTTATAAACTCCTGTTGTGTGCGCAGTTTTTATCCTTAACTGTAGCCGCACAAAACAAAACATTTACCCTAACCGAAAGTCTTCAGCCACAGCCTAAAGCAAATTATCAGCTTGCATCGCGTTTTTCGCCAAATAAGTTGAAAAAAATGGTTTATTCTACGGCTGTAGATCCGCATTGGCTAAAGTTAAGCAACCGTTTTTGGTATACTTTCGAAAGCCCGAAAGGAAAATTCTGGTACCTTGTAGATCCTGCATCAAAAAGCAAAAAGCTGATGTTTGATAATGCTAAACTGGCAGCAGATATTACCCTGATTGTTCGCGATCCATTCGATGCCGAACATTTACCGCTTGAAAATCTGAAATTTGCTGCTGATGAAAAAAGTATTTCTTTCGAAATCAAAAGCACGGTCGATGAGTTGAAAAAAGACAGAAAAGATAAAAAAGCGGCAGATTCTATGCAGAAGAAAATATTTTCTTTCAAATACGAACTGGCCAGCGCGAAATTAACTGAGGTGCCAAACTTCAGTAAGCCAAAGCCAAAACCATCATGGGGATCGGTAGCGCCAGATTCGTCGGCCATTATCTTCTCCCGTAACTACAACTTGTATTGGATGGATAAAGACAACTACAAAAAAGCGGTCAAAAATGAAGATGACAGCACGATTGTAGAACATCAGCTCACTAAAGACGGTGTTAAATTTTATTCGTATGGAAGTGACGGCGATGGTGAGAACAACGTAGAGAACGAAAAAAACAATAAAAAACGACGCGGTGCTTATGTACTTTGGTCGCCGAATTCGAAATATTTCGTGTTGGACAGAACCGATTCGCGTAAGGTTAAAGATCTTTGGGTAATTAATAGTGTTACACCTGGCCGTCCGACGTTAGAAACCTATAAATATCAGATGCCGGGAGAGGCAGAAGCCCCTCAGGATGAAGTTTTATTGTTCGATTTTGCTGCAAAATCTTATAAAAAACTGAGTGTTGCCGCTTTTAAAGATCAAAGTGTTTCAGTTTGGAGCAAACCATCATTAAATAAAGACCGCGATAACGAATTCCGTCCATCTATTTGGTTGGGTAACGATAGCAGGTTCTATTTTTCGCGCACCAGCCGCGATTTAAAACGTATCGACATCGGTACGGTTGATATTGCCAGCGGAAAAGTTACGCCTTTAATCGACGAACGTTTTAATACCTATGTTGAAGTTAACCGCCCAGGTTTGGTAAATGACGGCAATGAACTGATTCATTGGAGTGAGCGCGATGGTTGGGCACATTTTTATCTTTTTGACGGAAATGGGAAGCTGAAAAATCAGATTACCAAAGGCGCTTTCCACTGCGAGAGTATTGTAAATATCGACGAGAAAAAACGTATCCTTTATTTTACGGCAAATGGAAGGGAAAGTAAAGAAGATCCTTATTACTTACATTTATACAGCATCAATTTTGATGGCTCGAACATGAAACTGTTAAATGCAGGTGATTTTGACCATGTGGCGAATATGAACGATAACAATACTTTTTTTGTTGATAATTATTCGAGGGTAAACACAGCGCCAAAGGCGACGCTTTATAACGGAACCGGAAAAAAAGTGATGGATCTTGAAACTACAGATCTTTCATTATTAATAACAGCAGGTTACAAATTCCCTGAACCTTTCAAAGTAAAAGCAGATGACGGAATTACCGATCTGTACGGCGTAATGTATAAACCTTTCGATTTCGATCCTAATAAAAAGTATCCGGTTATTGAATATGTTTACCCAGGCCCACAAACCGAAGCTGTAAACAAAGCTTTTAGTAAGAGCATGGACCGTACGGAGCGTTTAGCTCAATTTGGTTATATCGTAATTACAGTAGGTAACCGAGGTGGAAACCCTTCTCGTTCTAAATGGTACCATACTTATGGTTATGGCAATTTGCGCGATTACGGTTTGGCAGATAAGAAAACTGCTATTGAGCAATTGGCAGCCAAATATTCTTACATCGACGAATCGAAAGTGGGCATTACAGGTCACTCTGGAGGTGGTTTTATGTCAACCGCTGCTATGTTGGTTTATCCTGATTTCTTTAAAGCTGCGGTTTCGAACGCAGGAAACCACGATAATAGCATTTACAACCGCTGGTGGAGCGAAAAACACCACGGGGTGAAAGAAACCATTTCGTTAAAGGGCGATACCTCATTTAAATACAGCATTGATAAAAACCCTGATCTGGCCAAAAACTTAAAAGGACATTTGTTATTGATGCACGGTGATGTGGATAACAATGTGCATCCAGCAAACTCTATCCGTGTGGCCAATGCTTTAATGAAAGCTGGTAAACGTTTCGATTTCCTGATTATTCCTGGCCAGCGCCATGGCTTTGGAGATATGACGGAGTATGCTTTCTGGAAGTTGGCTGATCATTTTAACAAATATTTAATCGGCGATTTTTCTGAACCAAGTGATGTTGATCTGGTAGAAATGGACAGAGATATCGAACAGAACGGAAAATAGTTTTGAATACAATAATTATTGCAATGGCCTGTGGAAACGCAGGCCATTTTTTATAACGATAAGTCGTCATTGCGAAGCTAATTTCCTTGCCATGGTTTGTGTCCTCACAAACCATTTTATAATTTTTTGGAAAGCAGGCTCAGGTAGTTCTTCGGTTATTTCAGCCCTGCTATTGTCTATAGTCCCGATTTGAAATTTTCTTAAATACAATATTGGTTTAAATCGGGAGCTATTTGGCGCTATCAGGTTTGGTTAACTTAGGGTTGTGTTCCAAACTTAAACCTTTCTATTGCAACTTTTTTCCCGCCATGGTTTGTGTCCTCACAAACCATTTTGTTATTTATTTAACCACAGATAAAAAGGATGAACACAGATTCATCCGTGTTTGTCAGTGTT
>NZ_JBWKXA010000001.1:460499-1724017 GCF_059422505.1 Pedobacter sp. GW821-FHT01D05
ATCTGTGGTTAAACCATTTTCCTATTAACCATCTATTGTTTTAGGGAAACAAATTTTTCCTTCTCTTCCATGGTTTGTATCCTCACAAACCATTTTGTTATTTATTTAACCACAGATAAAAAGGATGAACACAGATTCATCCGTGTTTGTCAGTGTTCATCTGTGGTTAAACCATTTTCCTATTAACCATCTATTGTTTTAGGGAAACAAATTTTTCCTTCTCTTCCATGGTTTGTGTCCTCACAAACCATTTTGTTATTTTTAACCACAGAGAAAAAGGATGAACACAGATTCAATCCGTGTTTGTCAGTGTCCATCTGTGGTTAATAAACAAAAAAGCCCCGAAATTTTCGGGGCTTCTGATCTGTTAAGGTAATCCGTTAATGTTTTTATTTGTAAAGGTAATTTACTGCAATCACATCATTTGCGTTGAAAGTACGGTTGCCACCATTAGAACAAGCTAGCATAAATGAGCCTGCATCAGGAGTTGAAGGCGTTCCTGGGATTCTAATTGCGCCTACGTTTGATGCACCTTCATTACCTGCGCCACTTGCGCCACAGCTAAAGGCACGGTTCATATAATCTGTATGGCGGAAACCGATACAATGGCCAACTTCGTGCTGGATAACTGAAGCCAGATACAATAAATTAGGATTGGTACCATATGCCGCTGTATTGGTGTTCATTCTGATCTGGTTAAAAGGCTGACCTGAAGAAGTAGGGAAGCCCGCAGAGCCTAAGGTAATAAAGCCACCACTTGGACCTTCGTTAAAACCCACAACATTAATATTTCCGGTTGTACCTGCGCTAGCCCTTTGGAAAGTAATACGTAAACCCAATGAGTTGTATCTCGAAATCATGGTGTTAACCGCATCGCTATATACCTGAGGTAAATTGGTTACCGACACTGTAATTACGCGTGGTAATGATTTAACAATGTTTGTGGTTCGGTACTGTTCAGTTTCGGCAATGTTTAAATTTGCACCAGTAGAAGGTTCAGCTAAATTGTCGTCAGTTAAAAGAATATCTCCCTCTACCAAATAACCTTCATCTATCTTACGGATATTGTCGGTACTGAAGCCTAAGGATTTGATCTGTGATAACTTGTCTGCTGAAATATCAGTTTTGTTTTCTACTGCATTTTCTGTATTATTACTCTTACATGAGTATAAATTCGTGAGTAGAAGGCATGCTGCTGCAATCGATAAAAATTTTGTTCTTTTCATCTTAGTTAAAATTAAATTAGTTTAGGTTAAATAAGTTAGTTAATAAAATTTGTGGATTACCTTATAAATCCTAATTTAGGGAAGATAAATGATGTAAACAAAATTTTACAATAAAATAAATATTGAGAGTCGCTACTGTATTTTTAGTTATATGTTTTTGTCTGTCTGTGTTTTGTTTAAACGCACAAGTACAACCTGGTGGAATAGAAAAATATTTTGAGAAATATATTTCCAAAACGGGCAATTCGCAAAAATTAAGTACCGAAAGCCTCATTTTGGTTCGGTTCAACCGTAAGTTAACGGCTACCGAAATTCAGTTATTGCATCCTAAAAAGAAACTTGCCGGCGATTATTTTATTGTCGAAAAATCGGCTGTTTCCAGCCTCTCCAATCATGTAATTTATCAAGAAAAAGCTAACGGACTATGGAAGGCCAGCGATCGGTTAATCAAAGTGCTTGCCAGGTCTACAAAAAAGGACGATTCCATTATGGTCAGGTTATCCTTTAAAAATATAAATGCTTTACCTGGTTCAACTAAAAAATTAAGCATAAAATCAATAGATGATATCAACAACATGATTATGCTTTATATTTTGCCGGCTGATTTAATGTTGATATTGGAGCAGGATGACGTTTTATACGCTGATGTTTTACCTGTTGCTAAAGAGGAGGTGGTAATTAATGGACTCGACCTGGGCTTAAACCAAATTTCTAATGCCCACAGTCTTTTTCCTGGTATTGATGGTGCGGGAATAAATGTTTCATTTAAAGAAGGGATGTACGATGCGACCGATCTTGATCTATTAGGTAAAACTTTACCTGGTGCGATTATAGGCAAAACGCCAACCTCCCACGCGACCATTATGGCTACTTTGGCATTAGGAAACGGCAATTCCTTTATCCGTGGTTTAGGTGCCGCGCCTAAATCCAAACTGGCATATTCTGATTTTTCTAATTTAATGCCAGATTTGGTGACTGATTTAAACCGGCTTCAGATTAAGGTTCAAAACCATTCATATGGTACCGATATAGACAATGACTACGGAATGGAAGCGGCTGCGTATGATAAGCAGATTTACGAAACTGATACTTTGATCCATATTTTTTCTGCCGGAAATAAAGGAACAGCAACGCCATCAGTTGGTTTTTATCAAGGGATAACCGCCAGAGCCAATTTAACAGGCAATTTTAAGCAGGCTAAAAACTTATTGGTGATAGGGGGGATTAATAGAGAAAATATTTCTGAAAACCTGAGCAGCAAAGGTCCTGCATATGATGGACGCGTAAAACCTGAACTTGTTGCCTTGGGCGAAGACGGAACATCGGGCTCTGCTGCAATTACCAGTGGATCAATCGCTTTGTTAGAACAATTTTATCGGCAGAAATATAAAAAAGCGGCTTCTGCTTCATTAATTAGAGCAACAGTAATTAATTCGGCTGATGACTTGGGAACACCACAACTAGATTTTTTATATGGCTATGGAAAATTGAATGTCGCCCAGTCGTTAAAAACTTTAGATGAAAACAGGGTGTCTTTGTACGAAGTGGCCAAAAATCAGGATTTGCTTATTCCCCTGGCAATTCCGGCAAATGTAGCTGAAGTGAAACTAACCATTACCTGGAACGATCCTCCTGCTGTGGTAAATGCAGCACAAAGTTTGGTTAATGGGTTGGATTTAAGTCTAGAAAATCCTGCCGGAAATTTAACGCTGCCCTGGGTGTTAAGCAGCTTTCCTCATTTAGATTCCCTCTCGAAGCCAGCGGTGCGTAAAGCCGACGTTATCAATACCATTCAGCAGGTTAGCCTTGATAATCCCTCGGCGGGTGCTTATAAGATTCATGTTAAGGGTAACAGGATCGCACAGGGCAATAGCCAGCGCTTTGCGATGGCTTTTCGTTATACACTCAAAAACACTTTTTCGTTCATCAATCCCGAAAAAAACGAACAGTTTTTTGCCAATGAACAAAACTACATCAGGTGGGAAAATACTTACACCAGTAAAACCGGAAACTTATCGGTGAGCTATGATGGAGGGACTACATGGAAATCAATTGCTTCGGGGATCGATTTAAGTAAAGGTTTTTACCATTGGGACACGCCAGATTTGTTTGCTAAAGCAATGATAAAAATGGAAGTGGAGGGAAATGTAATATTGAGTCAATCATTTACGATTTCTAGTCCAAGGGTATTGAAAGTTGGCTATGTATGTAAAGACGGGGCGGTGCTCAACTGGAATCCACAGCCTGGGGCAAAAGATTATACTTTGTACAATATCGTAGATAATATGCTTTCTCCCGTGTTAACCCTCACTGATACCATAGTTAAGCTTGATGCAAGCAAGATTAATAGCAAATATTTTGCGATAGCAGCTAACGGAGTAGATTTTACAGGTTTAAAAAGTTATACCATCGATTATACACAACAAGGCATTGCCTGTTATGTGAAGAATTTATCGGCATCTGTAAGTGAGGATAAAGTAAAACTCGATCTGAGTATTGGAAGTACTTTGGATTTAAAAAATATCATTTGGGAAAAACAGACGGGAGTTAATACTTACACCGTTTTACAGCAAACCCAACCTGTTCAGAATCAACTCGATTATACCATTTTTGACGATAAGCCGAAAGCTGGCATCCAGTTTTATCGCGTTACTTTCGAAACGGCCAACAGTCAGGTGCAGAGCGATCTGGTATCTGTTGTATTCCTTAAAGAGAATGAATTTTCTTTCTTCCCTAATCCCGTAGCCGATTATTTAACCATTCTGAGCGGATCGTTCGAAGATTATAATTTATCTATTTTTAATATTTTAGGACAAAAGGTTTTTGAAGAAAAGGCCACAAGTTCTAATAAATTTGCCCTTAATGCTTTATCTACAGGTGTTTATGTAGGTGTGATCAATAAAAATGGGCAGCAGTTAAAGAAATTTAAGCTGATTAAGAAATAATTTTTCCTTACTCAGATCTCTCCACTGCGGTCGAGATGACGATACGTTTCATAAATACCTGTAAGAATTTGCCATTTTCTTCGTATTTTTCAGCAAATGCGATTAATTATCAAAAAACAATCCTTTATAAATGAAAAAACTCCTTCTGCTTTCCAGTTATGCGCTCCTTTTCTTTGGTTCCTGCAAGCAAGGCGCAAAAAGCACTGATGCTGATGCCGATTCTTTAGCCATCAAGGCCATTAATGACTCGAGTTTAACTCAATATTTATCGGTAATTGCAGCTGATAGTTTAGAAGGGCGAAAGCCTTTTACAAATGGAGAAACCAAAACCATTAAATATCTAAAAACTCAGTTCGAAAAATTGGGCTTACAGCCAGGCAATGGTGACAGTTTCTTTCAGGAGGTTCCTATGGTTGAGATTAAATCGGTGCCTGAAGATAAAATGGTGTTTAAAGGCAAAACAGCATCTTTAACCTTAAATTATCTAACTGATTTTGTAGCCGGTACCCGCCGCGTGCAAGATGAAGTAAGCATGAATAACTCGCCACTGGTTTTTGCCGGGTATGGCATTGTTGCGCCCGAGTATGGCTGGAACGATTATGCAAACCTTGATGTAAAAGGAAAAACAGTAGTGGTGTTGATTAATGACCCTGGCTTTGCCGATTCTACCTTGTTTAAAGGGAAAAATATGACTTACTATGGCAGATGGACCTATAAGTTCGAAGAAGCTGCCCGTCAGGGTGCAACAGGGATCATCATCGTACACGATACCGAACCAGCGGCTTATCCCTGGACAGTTGTTCGAAGTGGCTGGTCGAAATCTAAACTTACCCTGCAAAGCGAAGACAATGGAATGAGCAGGGCTGTAGTAGAAGGCTGGATTACTTTAGATAAGGCGAAACTGCTATTTGCACTGGATGGTAAATCATTCGATCAATTGGCTTTAGGTGCTCGGAAAAAAGGTTTTAAAGCTGTCGATTTAAACATTACAACTTCAGTAAAGGTTAAAAATACCATCAAAAAATCGGTTACTTATAATGTTCTGGCTAAAATACCTGGCGATAAACGTAAAGATGAAGCTATTATTTATTCCGCACATTGGGATCATTTAGGGGTAGGAGAGAAAATACAGGGTGATTCGATTTACAACGGAGCGGTTGATAATGCAACAGGTGTAGCCGCTTTATTCGAAATTGCTTCGGCCTTTAAAAAGTTGCCTAAAGCACCAGGGCGTACTATTTTATTTATTTCTTATACGGCTGAAGAACAGGGCCTTTTAGGTTCTGAGTATTATGCCAAACATCCTGTTTTTCCACTAGCCAAAACCGTCGCCAATATCAATATGGATATGATGGGTATAGCCGGTAAAACCAAAGATATTGTGGTGTACGGCTTTGGCCAGTCAGAACTGGAAGATTATGCTACAGCGGCGGCTAAAAAACAGGGAAGGGTAATCGTGCCAGATCCTGTACCATCATCGGGCTTGTATTACCGTTCCGATCATTTTAATTTGGCTAAGGTTGGTGTACCCTCACTGTTTACAGGTTCAGGCGTAGATAACATTAAAAACGGCAGGACATGGGGATTAAAACAAGTGGCCGATTTTACAAAGTTCCGTTACCATTCACCACAGGATAATTTCGATGCCAAAACATGGGATTTATCAGGTATTGTAGAAGATGTAAGAATGCTCTTTGATATGGGCTACCGCATCAGTAATGAAGATTCTTATCCGAAATGGAAAAACGGATCTGAATTTAAAGCCATTAGAGAAAAGAAGTAAAACAAAAAGCGTCCCGATGGTAAACCGGGACGCTTCTTGAAAAAAAGTCATTTATTAAACATTTCCCGAAGGAAGGTTTAATTAAAAGTAGAACTGTACACCTAATCTTGGTGCGAAAGTATCAGCGTTTAGGCCAAAAGTGTTGGTTTTAACTTTAGCGCCAGTTCCTTCAGCTTTAACAGTATAATTTTCGTAGCTTAAACCTTTAACCGAAAGTTCGATACCGATTCTTTTTGTTGGGAAAAACGCAAATCCTGGAGCAAGTTCTACACCGATTTTAGTAGTAGTACCCAATTTAACTGCGTTATCGCCGTTAGCATCAGTTGCTTTTAACTCACCAAATGCCAATGGCACTGATAATTGTCCGAAGAATTTGAATTGATCAGATAAACCAACATAGTAACGTCCGAATGGAGCAACTTTAAAAGCACCATCCTTAGTTTTGTTGCTTACTTCTTTATTGTATTCGTAACCAACACCTGTACCGATTGCAAAATTGTTGCTGATAAAATAACCAACACTTGGTAATACGCTAAAGTTGAAATCTGCTTTTGGAGCGCCGTCAACTTTTGTAGAGTTTACACCTACATTACCACCTAACATAAAATTTCCTTTTTCAGTTTGTGCTTGTGCACCATAAACTAAACCTGCTACTGCTACTAAAGATAATAATAGTTTTTTCATCTTTTTTATTATTTATTTGTTATAAAAATATAGTCAATTTTACTTTTTTAATATCTGACTATATTTGCCTAAAAGTCAACACTTGTGCCAAAAAACTTGTCTAGCGTCATCAAAAAATCAGTTTTTGGTCAACTGCTTAATTGATAAACAGATATAAAATTAGTGTTAAGCCAATATTATTTTCGCATGACCAAAAATTAATCGATTGATTAATTTTTGGTCATGACAAATTGACAATCTGACTTTTTTTGTATAAATGTCAGATTTTGAAGTGTCTTAAATGGCAGGTTTTGGATAGGGATCTTTGCCGTTTTGAATTAAACTTTGCAGGCAGATATTAAATTTTCTATTTTCTTTTTGATGATACCAATGGTTTTCTCGTCGATCAGATTTCCTTCAGCATCGAATTTATTTTGAGCCTGGGCAACTAACACTTCTGGTTGTAAAACCGGATTCATATTCAGGAAGGTAAAAACAGGTAAAAATGCAGTTTGCATTCTAACTGTTCCCCACATGCCCTGTGTTGCGCCCATCAGGGCAACCGGTTTATGCATCAAAGGCGAATCTTTTCCACGGCTGGCCCAGTCGATGGCATTTTTTAATCCACCGGGAATAGAATAGTTATATTCGGGAGAAACAATAATAAAAGCATCGGCACTGGCGAGCGCATCTCTGAATTTTGATACACTTTCGGGCCTTTCTTCTGTTTCTGGTAAATCGAGGTCTGCGTTGTAAATGGGAATATCATCGAAAGTCACCGTTTCAAATTGGATACCTTCAGGGATTAAACCGCCTGCAACTTTAAGTAGCATGGCATTGTACGATCCTTTTCTTAAACTTCCGCATAAGCCGACAATTTTTCTGTTCTTTTCCATAGCTATAAAACCAGAACTTTATAAAAATGTTTGGTTTTCGCAAGGACAAACGGAGTAGTTTAAAAATTTATAATCACTATTTTTGGCAGCATAATTTACCGATATGACTGAGAATAGCACGACCACTACCATTATTGAAAAAACCGTTTTCCCGATACTTTTCGCATTAAGTTTTTCGCATTTACTTAATGATACCATACAATCGCTAATTCCTGCGATTTACCCCATCATCAAAACCAGTTATCATTTAAGTTTTTCGCAAATTGGTTTAATTACTTTGACCTTTCAATTGGCGGCATCATTATTACAGCCATTTGTGGGTTTGTATACAGATAAAAAGCCTCAGCCATATTCACTGGCAGTAGGGATGGGTTTTACGCTGATCGGGTTAATTTCGCTTTCACAATCAACCCATTTCTACACTATATTGCTTTCTGTATGTTTTATTGGGATAGGTTCTTCTATATTTCACCCCGAGGCGTCACGTATGGCACACGCCGCATCAGGAGGAAAGAGGGGATTGGCTCAATCTGTTTTTCAATTAGGAGGTAATGCAGGGAGTTCTTTGGGTCCGTTGTTGGCTGCCTGGATCATTGTTCCATACGGACAGTTCAGCGTAATCTGGTTTTCGGTAATTGCACTTTTGGCCATTATTATTTTAACCTATGTAGGCAATTGGTACAGGGGATTTATGCTTTCAAGAAGTAAAAAAATCAATATTCAAACTGTTGTGAATCAATTTTCGAGAACTAAGGTGATTTTTTCTGTTTGTATCTTACTCTTGTTGATTTTCTCGAAGTATTTCTACATGGCGAGTCTGACCAATTATTTTACCTTTTACCTGATCGATAAATTCCATGTTTCAGTGCAAACCTCGCAGATCTATTTATTTGTATTCTTATTTTCGGTAGCTGCCGGAACCTTGCTGGGCGGACCAATAGGCGATAAAATAGGACGGAAATATGTAATATGGGCATCTATATTAGGAACTGCTCCATTTGCATTATTACTGCCACATGCCAACCTGTTTTGGGTAGGGGTACTTATTGTTCCCATCGGGATGATTTTGGCATCCGCATTCTCCGCAATACTTGTTTATGCACAGGAGTTGATTCCTGGGAAAGTTGGTTTGGTTGCAGGGCTATTTTTTGGCTTTGCCTTTGGCATGGGTGGCATCGGATCGGCTTTGTTGGGCAAATTGGCCGATTCTACCAGTATCGAATATGTATTTAATATTTGTGCATTTCTGCCTATAATCGGTTTGTTAACAGGGTTCTTGCCGAATATTGAAACGAAAAAGAAATAAAAGAGACTGTCTCATTAGTATTGATTTTGTCATCCTGAGCCTGTCGAAGGACTAGCCAAAATATATGTTTTAGCGTTTCGACAGGCTCTCCGTAGGAGTCCTTTGGACAGCGTGACAGATTCGATTTAAAATTAACTTTATAGGACAGCTTCTATGATTTTAAAAGTGAAAGTTAAATCCAAGAAATGGGCTAAAAGTGTTAAACCCAAAATCAAATGCTTCTGTTTCGTACCAAATATTTGAAGGCTCTTTACCGTCGTAATCAATTTTATTGTATGATAATAAACGGAAACCAAGCTCTATGCCCAGTTTTTTAGTTGGAAAAAATGCTAGTCCAGGTTGTATAGATGCATGATATTGTGTGAATTTTGAACTAAGTGGATAATTATAAGCATAGGTACTGGTTTCATTAGTTTTTACAATACCAATCGTTCCACTAAACTGTCCAAATGCTTTAAGTTTGTCAACAATATCTACATAATATCTCACTACAGGCCCCACTGAAAAACTTTTTTGTTTACTTGTTCTTGTAGAGGTTGTGTTGAAATTAGAATCAAAATTGCTATTAAAATTTTTACTATAGCTAAAACCCGCAGTTAATCCAATTGCTAAGTTTTTAGAAAAAAAATGTGCATAACTCGGATTGATGCCGTAAAAATTTCTTTTTTCGTAATTTGGCGATTCAGTTTTTGAAGAAGAAATATTAAAACTTCCCCCGATTAAGTTATCTCCTTTTTCTGTTTGGGCATGAGTTGCCATGGCGATAGCGCATAGTGCTACCAACGTTAATAATTGTTTTTTCATTTTCATTTGTGTTTTTTGTGTATTCAATGATAGAATAAAAAAACAATATAAAACTATATGTTTAGTTAATTTTATGTTAATTTTTTGAATGTCAGTAAATAAAAAAATCCAGACTAAATATTAATCTGGATTCAAATGTTTATGGGATTGTAAATTATTGACAGTTGAGTCTTTCAATAAAATAATAGGTGTCTAATGCGTCTTCCGATTCGGAATCGTCGTTTTCATTGGTGATTGATTCTACTTTACCATCACTTTTTTGCGAGCCAGTATTATTGTACTCAAATTTGATATGACCGATTGATTTAATTTTTCCGTCTTCCGATTTAAAAACGGAATTATAATATTCAATTCTGATATCGCCAATAGCTTTAATTTTTCCATCCTCAGAAGGGAATACACTATTATAGTATTCCACTCTTTTATCGCCTATTGTTTTTACTTTTCCATCTTCCGATTTAAAAACCGAATTGTAGTATTCAATTTTAGTGCCGTTAATAGACTTGATTTTTCCATCTTCAGAAGGGAATATACTGCTGTAATATTCTATTTTACCACGAAAGCGTTGAGCAATTGCCTGGTTGGAAAGGCTTAAAAGAAATAATAAGCTGATGCTGATTAAGCTTAATGTTTTGGTGAATATATTTTTCATTTTTAAGCTGTTAAAAGTGATAGTTGAAAGTAAATGTTGGGGTAAAGTTTTGCAGAGCCAGTTTCAGGTTATTGGTTTTGTCGTAATTGTAGAGCGATTCTTCGGCATAATAATTTTGATGGAAGAAAGATACAACTGGCAATGAAAACTCCAAGGCTGCATGTCTGGATAGGAAATAACTAAAGCCAGGGCTTATGCTTGCGCCCCATCCCTTTATTTTGGCATCTGTTCGGATCAGGTAACCTTCTTCATCAATCCTGTTAAAAGTATTGATCTGGAGCAATAGGTTAGCTTGCATAAAAAACTTAAACCGATTTTTAACATCCACATATTTGCGTACAAATGGGGAGAAGCCGAAGCTAAATTCCTTTGGACCATAGCGGTCTTCGTAATATCCGTATTCTTCATTCCATGCGATATAACTTTCGCCCCTAAGCTTCGACAGGTTTAAAGGAATTTCTAAGCCTATTGCAAAATTATTGGCTAAAAAATAGCCTCCCCTTGGCGTTAAGGTAAACGTGTTTAAGCTGGGCGACGAACTGTTTTGTTTAGAGGTTCCGAAACTGATGCTTCCGCCTATAAAGCCAGAGCCCTTTTCAGTTTGGGCATAGCTGCGCCAACTGACAGCGCATAGCAGCGCCATGATGATTAATTTAGGTTTCATTTTATTTGTGTTTTTGTGTGTAATCAATAATAATCATTATTGAAACAAAAAGCAAGAAAATGAACTATCATGTTAGTTACCTAAAATGTATTTTTGAATGAGGGATCAATACGCCGCTGTCATTTCGCGAGGACCCGATAGCTATCGGGTGCAACATAGCCGGGAACTACCTAAGTGCTCAGCGCAGCTAAATCCATCCAGGCAACGATTCAGTTGAGATGATATTTTGCTATTGAAAGTTGTCATCCTGAGCGTAGTCGAAGGATCTTCATGCAAAAATCGTCATTTTGAGTTTAAATTTATTGCATAAAAATCAATATGAATGATGTATAAAGATATTTTATTTTGTTCTGCCGGATAGTCTTGCCTCGGTTCGTCGCCGCCGAAGGGCTCCTTCTTTTTGGCGTCAAAAAGCACCAAAACCGAGGCATTGCCGAACTCATTAATACAAATGAAAACAATAGAAAACCATTAATAAAACGCCGGCTGAAAAAGTAAACAGAAAAATCCCAAAGAAATTGATTCTATGGGATTTAATATGACTAACTGTTGCCTAATGTGGAAGGTAAGTAACAAGCTCGGTTGGGAGCCAGGTTTTATAGCTGCGTGTATCGCTTTTTGCTTTTTCACTCACCGGTATTTTCCAGACTTCAAAAAAGGAAGATAAATTGGCATCAGTGGTTTTACAGATCGTTGTATACCAGAGATCTATCCGTTGTTGGTTACTCAGCGGATAGTCGTAGTATTTGCTAGGATCCATTTCGCGGTATATTTTATTGGCTTTGATAATAGACTCCCATCCAAAATGTTCAATAATTTGGATGTACATGCATAAAGCGGTAAAGGGGCTCTTTCCCCATTTTTCAAAAGTAGGCTGGTTTTGAAGATAATTATGGATTTTCTCCTTTACTTTATCTCTACTTGCAATTCCATCGTGATTATATAAGCCCTTTTTTAATGCTTTATCATATACATATATTGTATAAAGGTTAGTGGTTATTTCACTAACTTCATCCATATCAAGACCCCAAAATTGATGGCGATGGCCTAACTCGTGGAAATGGCCCCAGCTTCCTTTTTCTTTCAGTATTTTTTCGTTTAGCATCCATTCGCAACTTTCATCGTCGGGTGCCACAATTTTATCCCAAACGGTATACATATAGCCGTAGGCAACCTGGTTATCAATGATTATCCTTTCGGGATGTGTTCTGTTCCTGTTAATGATGGCCAGATCGGCATCAGCATCCATAACCTGATCCCAGAATTTCATTAACGATTCTGGATTTTCCAAGTTTTTAATGCGATAGGTTGGTACGGTGAGTATAATCTTATCTGTAGCCAGCTCTGTCCATGGCGCAGGGTTATTTTTGATCGTTTCCCATTCGGCAAGTGTATTCTTTTCTAACTTGTAATAAGGTGCTTTAACCACACCACTTGCGGTAACATTAATTGATTTAAGTGTAGAACTGTCTGGAATTCTGATGTATAGCAGTCCGCCATAAGGTGAAAAAACGTTTGTCGTATCTTTATCCAGTTCGAATGATCTGGTTAAATCAAAACCGGCCCTTACCAGATTATCCATGTGTTTTAAATCGTCGTTGTGGATACCTATCTGAGCCTTTAAATGTTGATTTTTGTATTTAGGATCGGCCACAATGCTGACTTTCTCACCTGCTGGTACGTAAACTCCGGTACTGTGCAGCCTATAATAATCCGGATAGGGGTCTGCTAATCCCTGCGAGCCTACTTTAACATCTATATTGATCTGCTCAACAGTTCTTTTTGCGTTTTTAGGCACTTCGCCTGGAAATGATTTACTTTCCGGGTAAACAAAATCTGCTGCTTTATCTATATTATGGCTTTTGTCAAAAAGATATTTTGAAAATTTATAGCCCGCTTTTTTAGCGGGTGTTGAAATATCAAGTGGTCTTTTTAATGTTGGTATAGGAAGTGAGTCGCTAATTGAAAGGATCGATTTTATTTTCTTGGTAATCCTACTGGTATCCGCATGGTTTGAAAAAGTCAGGTCGAGCGTAGGCTCTATACCATAAGCATATTCGGTAGGGGTGGTCTCTTTAGGAGAAGATTTTGCCAACTCACTCAGTATATTCTTCAATAGCAGATAAAAAGGTTCATTTTTTAGTATCAAACTATCTTTGGGATGTTTAGCCATTAACAAAGTATAGGCATTAAATATGCCCGCCTTGCTTAGCAAACTGTTTATTTTAACCAGGTCGTTGAGATAGGATTTAGTTTGGTCACGATGTTTAAAAATACCCGGATAGGGGGAACCGTATACCAAACTTCCACCATCAGATATGTATTTTTCAATGGCTTTAAGTTCCGTTGTATCCTTTACATCATTTGTTAAAAAGTAAATGTCAGTACCTGACTGTAATTTACTCCCATGGGCTATGTAAACTTTAACCTTGTTGGCTTTTAATGCATTGAGCAACGCCGCATCAGCTGTTTTGGTTACAGCTACTTTAAGTTTTTTATGGTGAGTGCTTACATTTTCGAGTATGTTTTTTAATAGTTTTTGGACATTTTGATCGCTCAATAATTTGCTTTCAAAATACTCGGATGAGCCTATGGCAAAAATCTGTCCTTTACCCAGGGTGCTAGTCATAATTATAGTTGCCAAAGCATCAACCTGCGGGGCAAGCAAATGTGTGGCTACGATATTAGGTTCTTCATTTGTGCTAAAGAACGCAGAAACAAATTTGCCTGTATCAGGCATAGGTAGGGTATTGATATTTTTTAAAAGTGCCGATTTTTGAAATTTTTGCGAAAAACTTTGAGTCGAAAAGCACATCAAAATAAAGAGCAGATAGGTTTTTAGATTCATCTTTAAGAGGTTGTGGTTACAATTTTAAGCATCTAAAACTGCTGTCACAACAGGCTATTTGTTAAAAAAAGCTAAAATATGCCTGGTCTTTTTCCTAAGCCTTTAAAATTTATAACAAAAAAAATCCCGCCCCAATTTAATTGAGACGGGATTTGATCAGTATGTATTAATCAACGTTTTGGTTCAGGAACACAAAGTTATGATCGAACATATCCAACTTAATTTTGCTGTCTTTATCTATCTTACCTGCCAATATCTCTTTCGACAACTCATTTAGGATTCTTTTTTGGATAACTCTTTTTAACGGCCTGGCACCAAACTGTGGATCGTAACCCAATTGTGCCAACCAATCTAAAGCTTCATCACTGGCATCCATTTCTATGCCCATTTCGGCCAATGTTTGCTGTACATGTTTAAACTGCAAGCTTACAATATTTCTGATTTCGCTACGGTTTAACGGTGTAAACATAATCAGCTCATCAATCCTGTTCAAAAACTCCGGACGAATGGTCTGTTTTAATACTTCAAACAATTCGTTTTTGGTTTTCGCAATTACTTCCTCGCGGTTTTCATCGCTTAAGTTTTTAAAGTTATCCTGAATTAAATGTGCGCCAATGTTTGAGGTCATGATGATGATGGTGTTTTTGAAATTCACCGTCCTTCCTTTATTATCGGTTAAACGTCCATCATCCAACACCTGTAGCAGGATATTAAATACATCCGGATGCGCTTTTTCAATCTCATCAAGCAATACTACAGAGTAAGGTTTACGCCTAACGGCCTCGGTTAACTGCCCGCCTTCATCGTAACCAACATAGCCCGGAGGCGCTCCAATTAAACGTGAAACTGCATGACGTTCCTGATATTCACTCATATCGATACGTGTTAATGCATTTTCATCGTTGAATAAAAATTCTGCCAATGCTTTCGCTAGTTCTGTTTTACCCACTCCGGTTGTACCTAAAAAGATGAAAGAGCCGATTGGTTTACGTTTATCCTGCAAGCCTGCACGCGAGCGACGGATCGCATCAGAAATGGCTTCGATTGCTTCATCCTGCCCAGCCACACGCTGGTGTAATTCTTCTTCTAAATGAAGTAGTTTTTCGCGTTCACTGGCAATCAGTTTGGTAACCGGAATGCCTGTCCAGCGGCCAACTACGCCTGCAATATCATCAGCTGTAACTTCTTCCTTAAGCATACGGCTATCGCTTTGCTGGCTTTCTAAATCGGCTTTCAGTTTTTCAACTTTATCCTGGGCCTCTTTAATTTTTCCGTAACGGATTTCGGCTACTTTACCGTAATCGCCTGCGCGTTCTGCCTGCTCAGCTTCTAATTTATAGTGCTCAATCTGCTCTAACTCGTTGTTTACTGCATCTACCAGGTCTTTCTCACCTTGCCATTTGGCTTTAAATTCATCACGTTCGGCCGATAGGTTGGCAATTTCTTCTGAAAGCTCTTTAACTTTCCTGTCGTCTTTTTCACGCTTAATGGCTTCGCGTTCAATCTCTAAACGCATAATTTCACGGTCTAAAGCATCCACATTTTCTGGCACACTGTCCATCTCCATGCGCAATTTAGATGCAGCCTCATCCATTAAATCGATGGCCTTATCTGGCAAAAAACGGTCTGAAATATAGCGCTGACTCATTTCTACAGCTGCAATAATTGCTTCATCTTTAATCCTTACCTTATGGTGTGTTTCGTAACGTTCTTTCAATCCACGGAGGATAGAAATCGCATCCTGCGTATCTGGTTCTTCAACCATTACTTTTTGGAAACGGCGTTCTAGTGCTTTATCCTTTTCTAAATATTTTTGATATTCATCTAAAGTTGTCGCACCAATGGCACGCAATTCTCCACGGGCAAGGGCAGGTTTTAAAATGTTCGCTGCATCCATTGCACCTTCGCCACCACCAGCACCTACCAAAGTGTGGATCTCATCAATAAACAGTACGATTTCGCCATCGCTCTGGGTAACTTCTTTAACCACAGCTTTTAAACGTTCTTCGAACTCGCCTTTATATTTTGCACCTGCAATAAGTGAACCCATATCAAGGGAGTAAACCACTTTGCTCTTTAAATTTTCAGGTACATCACCTTTAATAATCCTAAAAGCTATTCCCTCCGCAATGGCTGTTTTACCCACACCAGGCTCACCAATTAAAATCGGGTTGTTCTTGGTTCTGCGCGATAAAATCTGGATCACGCGGCGGATTTCTTCATCGCGGCCGATCACCGGATCAAGCTTTCCGCTCTCGGCATATTCGTTTAAATTCCTTGCATATTTGCTTAAGGCCTGGTAAGTAGCTTCGGCGTTTTGATCCGTTACACGATTATCGCCACGCAATTCTACAATGGCTTTTTTAAGGTCTTTTTCGTTAACGCCCTGTTCTTTTAATAATTTCGAAGTGCTATCGTTAACGGCTAATATGCCTAACAATAAATGCTCTACAGACACAAATTCATCTTTAAATTCTTTTAAAAATGTTTGCGCTTTCTGCAGGGCGCTATTGGCATTAGATGACAGATAGACATTGCTTCCGCTCACTTTCGGGAACTTAGCAATCTCTGCATCTAAGTTTTGATTTAGTGAATTTAGGTTAACGTTCAGTTTCTTTAAAACATAAGAAACAACGTTTTCATCAACAGTAAGCAAACCTTTAAGCAGGTGTGCCGTTTCAATAGCCTGTTGCTGATTGCCTTGGGCTATTTCAGAAGCCTGTTGAACTGCTTCCTGGGCTTTTATAGTAAAATTGTTGAAGTTCATATTCCCGTTTAAGTCAAAACAAATGCCACAGCGGTTTTGATTTTACAATCGGAAATTTTGTCGGTCAGATTTTGTTTTTAATGACTAAATTACTGATAATTAATTGTTTATACTGAAAATTTGTCGTATTGGGAGTTTGTGTTGTGAATTGCCAACTGTTAACTGATTTGGGCGTTACCCAAGCTGCGCAAGGGCCCGGGCTTTTCAGGGCTGCGCTGCGCTCCGGTACCGATGAAGGATCGTTACTGAACCCTTACAATCCCTAACGCGGTATTTACCGTTGTAAGATATATCGAGGCCTGCATGATGTATGGCCAAAAACCACTGAATTTGTTAAATAAACCTGATAGAACGGAAAGCCCGGAGCGAAGAATGAGTGAGGACTTGGAGGTATAGCAGGACTTTCATAACCTAAAAGCACCGAACCCTGCTTTTCTAAAAAAAAATATTGACTACCTAAGTCACCTCATTGGATCTAGGTATGTGATTAATTAGTCTTGTAGGTTTAGACCTCGCAGGTTTCAAAAACCTACGAGGTCTGAATTATTGTTGGGTTTTATGCTCAATTACATACTTACCAGCTGCTAAATCTATTTTGGTGTTATTAGTCATTTTACCATTGACATAAACACTCATACCACTTGTATTCGGTACATTAAAGGTAGCGGTGGAGTTGGCAGGAATGGTAATATCGTACCTGATTCCGTTATTAACTCTTTTCCATGCACTTATAATTTTACCATACGGACCAATATGGCTAGCCTCAAAAGAATTTAGGCCTTCCATAATGTGCGGATCCAATATTACATGTTTAAAGCCAGGCTGTTTTTCATCTGGTTTGATACCACCTGGCGATTTGTATAACCAGGCACCAATTTCTCCGAACATAATGTGGTTCATCGATATATCCGATTTTGCATCAATGGGCCAGTTCTCGTATAAAGTGGTGGCTCCGTTTTCCATCCACCAGCCCCAGCTCGGATAGGTTTTTTGAGCAGCAACTTTGTAGGCAATATCGCTGTAACCATTTTCGCTCAGCGCATTTAAAATAGCTTTTGTACCCAATAATCCCACATCTAGGTGGAAACCATCGGCTTCTACTCGTTTGGCTAAATTTTGGGCCACTAAGGCAACCGATTCTTCCGGAACAATTTTCCAATAAAGCGGAACACTCATTTCAGTCTGTACACCAGAAGCATAAATTCCTTTTTCTTTATTCAAATACTTGGCATTAAAAGCATCTTTAATTTTTTTAGCCAGGGCCATGTATTTTTCATAATCATCGTTTTTACCTAAAATTTTTGCTGCCTTGGCCAAAATAAGCACATCAGCATAATAGTAACAGGTAGAGGTAAGTTCGACAGGAGATTTAGATTTTACTGGGATCCAATCGCCCAAACCCCAGGTGGTTAAACCAGTTGGGTAGGTTTCATCAATATGGTTCACGTATTTTTTGATGTTTCCGTAACAATCGGCAAGCAGTTTTTTGTCTCCATAAAACAGGTAAACATTCCATGGGATAATGGCAATTGTACTCGTCCAATCGGGGCCGTTGCCCCACTCGTAACCCCAGCCATCGGTAGGGATAATGGAAGGTAAAACACCATTCGGCTGTTGCTCATCGCGGTGATCGGCGAGCCATTTTTCGTAAATGGTAATGCCGTCAAAACCATAAAGCCCTGTTTCTATCGCAATCTGTGCGTCGCCTGTCCAGCCGTTTTTCTCTCTCTGCGGACAATCTGTAGGGTAGCCAAAAAGATTTGATAGGTAAGAATTATTGGTGGCGTAATAGATTTTATTGATGATCGGAGCTGAAGATTTAACATTTCCAACAACTGGCACATCACTGTGCATAAAATAACCTGTAAGATTTTCTTTTTTCAATTCAATAGGAGCAGAGCTGCTCACTTCTACATATTGAAAACCCTTATAATTGAAATGTGGCATAAAACTTTGTTCGCCTTTCCCATTCAAAATCAGGATATCCGTCTGAAATGGATCAGTATTATCGGTTGGACGATAATGGGCATCAATATTCGAGATGTCTACGTGTCCGTTAGGGTATAAACGCTCGCCATGTTTCAGTTTTAGAACAGTTCCTGCCGGTCCGCTTACCGTGATTTTACTTACACCAGAAATATTTCTGCCCAGATCGAAGAGGTAAGTGGTATCGTTAAACTTTCTTAAACTTTTGCTGGCTATTTCTTCAACATTGCGGATGGGGTGCATGGCCTGTGCAACAATATTTTTAGATGGCGCTGAACGGTACATCACATTTTTCCAATCTGTATCGTCAAAATCTGGCATGTTCCAGCCTGCTTTTTCCAGACGGGCATCGTAATGTTCGGCGGTATAAATACTATTAAAAATAATCGGGCTTAAAGCTGTTTTCCATTCTTTACCCGATTTAATGGTTTCGGTTGTGCCATCTTCGTAAGTAATGCGCACATCAAGACAAAAAGTTGGCCTATTGCGCCATGGGGCGCGGTCGAAATACCAAACGGCAGTTGATTGGTGGTTGTACCAACCATTGCCCAGCAGTACGCCAATAGCATTTTTGCCTTTGCTAATGGCATGGGTCACATCGTAGGTAACGTATAATGTTCGTCTATCAAAACGGGTATACATGGGGTCCATGCGGTGGTTGCCGATTTTTTTGCCATTGATGGATAGTTCGTACAAGCCAGCTGCAGCGATGTAAGCCCTGGCCGATTTGATCTTTTTAACCGTAGTAAAGGTGTTTCGGAAATAGGGCGCAGGCTTAAGCTTGGTATTTTCATTATCCGAAATCCATGCACCTTGCCAGTTTTCCATTTTCATCATGCCGGTTTCAAAGCTGGCGATATAAGCGTTGTCTGATTTTTTTTGGCTTCCATCAGCAATATCAACCCTCCAATAATATTTAGTAAAAGGTTTTAGTAGCTGGCCCGAATAAATAACCAGGTTATCAGCTGATGTAACCCAGCCAGTATTCCAAAGTTTTGCACTGGTTTTAACAAGCGAAGCCGAATCGGTATCTACCAGAACACGGTAAGCCGTTTGTTTAGCTCCTTGGCGGGCATCGTTCATTTGCCATGTAAAACGCGGATTTGGATTATCTAAACCGATTGGGTTAACTAAATATTCGGTTTTTAAGGCTGTAACGGATTGAGCAAGTGTTTTGGAAATAGGAGCAAGGGCAAGAAATAAAGCAGTTACCTGGAAAAATCTGAGGTTCATAGTTTAAAGGTTATTCTAAAACTAAGGTATTAAAATAATGTGCTGATAAAAGAACGCAATGGAATTTTTACGCATAAAAAAAGACGAGGTTTAACTCGTCTCATTTATCTGTGTAATCAATTAAATCGGTGTAATCAATTACCCTAATATTTCTTTCAGTTTTTCTGTTTGGTGATCGGCCAGTTTTTGTAGCGGACCAGATGCCAGCATTTTCATCATCATGTTCAAATCAGCTGAGATAATGTGTTTAGCTGTAGTTGTTCCGTTTCCGTTATCGGCTACAGTCCACTTTAATTCTACATCGAAAGGTGCTTTTTCACTCGGAATTGCTGTTATTTCCTGATTTTCGATACGGCTCGAAATCTTAATCGCCAATTTTGCCATATTTTGGATGGTAAACCGTGCATCATCTTCTGTAGATTCCCAGTTGTAAATATTTTCTGGCATCAGTTGCTGATGATTATTCATATTAGATAGAAATGTATAAACCTCTGCAACTGGTTTATTTATCTCTACTGCGCTTTCAATAACAGTCATTATATATTTTTATAGATTTTTGATTTTTACTCCAAACTTAAGACTCCGAACTTAAAACTTGTCCTTGTCCCCATTCTGAAGGGTTTAAACGCCATTTACTTAATAATTCCATATCACTTTTGGCAATAATGCTGTGCTCGGCAGCATAATCGATTAAAGCGCCATAGTTTGATAAGGTTAAGTAACGACATTTTGCAGCTGCGAAATTTTCGTCTGCTTTTTCGAAACCATAAGTGAAAATTGCGGCTAAGCCGGCTACCGATAAACCTGCAGCTCTTAATGCATCAACAGCTTGTAAACTGCTTTTTCCGGTTGAGATTAAATCTTCGATAACCACCACACGTTGACCTTCTACCACTTCTCCTTCAATTAAACTTCCAGTGCCATGTTCTTTAGCCTTCGCTCTTACGTAGATAAAAGGTAAGCCAAGTTCTTGAGCTACTAAAACACCTTGAGGGATTCCAGCGGTTGCAACACCGGCAATAACATCTACCGAACCAAACTCTTCCTGAATGGCCTGTGCAAGTTTCTGACGGATGTAAGTTCTAACCTGAGGATGGGAAAGGGTAATTCTGTTGTCGCAATAAATTGGCGATTTCCAGCCAGATGCCCAGGTAAAAGGATTATTTGGCTGTAATTTGATTGCTTTTATCTGTAATAAAAATTCCGCTACCTTTAATTCAATATCACTTTTATTATACATGGCTCAAAATTACAGATTTATTTGTGTTTGTCATAACGTTTATTAAGCCCCACTTGTTTTAGCGGGGAAAGAAAATGTCGGGATTTGAATTTAATCACGACTTCTAAATGATACAAATATCGGAAATTTTGATGGATGGTAAAAGCTATTTCTTGCCACTCCTTGTAAATCAGTGTGATAAAGAATATCAGGGCTTAAAATATCTTAGAGATATGTTGTTGCGGTAAAGGATTATTTTTAAGCTTCGACACTTTGATTACAGCACTTAATGGTCTCAACAAGGTATAATTTGTTCCGATTTTTACAATCTTGGGGCTTGGAATTGCCCTAATTTTACGATCTTGTAATCAATTGGCATATATGGAATTTAAACAGTTTTTACCTTCAGATCCCTTAAAACCTTATATCAGGCATTATTATATTTTCAAGTCGGATGCCGATTCGACTTTTGAGGATGTAGTATTTCCCAGTGGGGATATGGAAAATTAAAACTCACGATACATTTTGAAACAGGAAACGATTCTTGCAAAGCTATTTGCCTTAGCTGGAAATTACCTTTAATCCGTGTGGACATTGTAACATTGATTGGATCTAGCCATCTTAATAAAAATCTTAAAGTTATGATTGTTTTAAAATCTGATTATTTCAGTTCGCATGAGCGCCTTACCCTTTTTATCAACGAGAACCATATTAAACGTGAAGATATTTTAGTAATTACGCAGGCTCCAAGCTTCTTTACCATCTTTTTTTATGCTGATGATGCGGTTGTAGAAATCACACATGGATTTTTCTCCTAATAATTGAGACCCCTATAATATTAATGCGTTACAGCATATACTGAGATCCCTTTTGACTGGAATGCTGTTATTTCAGGCCCATTATAATCTGTAACCAAAATATTTACCAATGATAAATCATTAAACTTTAGATATGAAGTTTTTCCTATTTTGCTGGCATCGCATAACATGTAAGTACAATCACTTTGCGATGCCATAGCCAAAGTATTCGAAGCTTCGTGCTCACTTCCGGCATATAGTGCCTCGGCAGTAATTCCATCCACACCTAAAAAAGCTTTTGAAGCGCGATATCTGCCTATATGCTCAAGTGACATTGCTCCATGAACTGCCTGCCTGATCGGATCAACTTCACCACCAATCAGGTTAATGGTTACGGCACTATTTTGCAACTCATTAACTACAGGTATGGAATTGGTAATTACTTTTATTTTTTTGTTTCTGATAAATTGGCATAACCTAAAAACTGTACTTCCACAGTCGATGAATATAACATCGCCATCATTAATATCTTCTGCAGCCCTTTTACAGAGCGCATCTTTAGCTTTAAAATTAATTGCTGCCTTATTAATAAATGATACTGGTTTTATTAACTCACTTACTTTCATGGCCCCACCATGTGTACGGTACAGCAGTCCGTTTGTTGCCATATTTGCAAGATCCCTTCTTATGGTAACTTCAGAAACACCTATTTCTGCTGCCAATTGTCTGATCTCTACTTCGCCAAGCTCCTCTAAAAGTTCTAGGATTTTATGTGCTCTTTTTTGAAAAGTCATAAATAATGATTTAATTTGATCAAAATTAATCATAATAAATCAATAATGATCAAATATGAAAAATATTAATATCCTGGACACTCAAATTTTATCCGATAACTGGTATACGCTTAAAAAGGTAAGTTTCGAGATGACGGGAACTAATGGCGCTAAATCTACTTTAGCGCGTGAAGCTTATGATAGGGGGAACGGTGCCACAATCTTATTGTATAATAAGCAATATAAAACAGTTGTGCTTACCCGTCAATTTAGAATTCCGACTTTTATTAACGGAAATGACACAGGTTATCTGATTGAATGTTGTGCCGGATTGTTGGATCAGGATAATGCTGAGGATTGCATCAGGAGGGAAACTGAAGAAGAAACTGGATTTAGGATCGATCAGGTAGAAAAAGTTTTCGAAGCCTATATGTCTCCGGGTTCGGTTACCGAATTATTGTACTTTTTTGTGGCTGCATATTCGAGCGAAATGAAATTGCATTGTGGCGGTGGCCTTAAAGAAGAAAATGAAGATATAGAAGTTTTGGAATTACCATTTGAAAAAGCCCTGGAGATGGTAAAAAGTGGTGAAATAAGAGATGGGAAAACGATTATGCTTCTTCAATACGCCTTACTAAATGGGCTGATGTTGTAACAGCATTGTTTGAATTTTGCAATGATTTATTTGATTTGCGTAATTGTTCTTAACAAAGTGCTGTTTACATTTGTTATGGTAAAATAAATTTGAATTTTTATGATAGCAACAAAAGGATATGCGGCACAAAATGCCGAGACAGATCTTGCACCCTGGAATTTTGAGCGCCGGGAAGTAGGACCTCACGATGTTCAGTTCGAGATACTTTTCTGTGGGGTTTGCCATTCAGATCTGCACCAGATAAAAAATGATTGGTTTCCTGGGATATTCCCGATGGTTCCTGGTCATGAAATTGTGGGCAGGGTAGTAAAGGTTGGAGATCATGTTAAGAAATTTAAGGTAGGTGATCTTGCCGGGACAGGTTGTATGGTAGATTCGTGCCAGGTTTGCGAAAACTGTAAGCAAGATTTAGAACAATATTGCTTAGAAGGAAATACGCAAACGTACAATAGTTTAGAAAGAGATGGTAAAACACCAACTTATGGTGGCTATTCGGATACAATTGTAGTAAGAGAAGAATTTGTACTGCATGTATCGGATAAATTAAATCTTGCCGCTGTGGCACCGCTGCTATGTGCAGGTATTACCACTTATTCTCCGTTAAAACACTGGAAAGTAGGGAAAGGTCATAAACTGGCGGTACTTGGTTTAGGTGGTTTAGGCCATATGGCTGTGAAATTTGGTGTAGCCTTTGGTGCCGAAGTAACGGTATTGAGTACCTCACCAAAGAAAGAAGAAGATGCCAAAAAACTTGGTGCCCACCACTTTGTGGTAACTACTGATCCTGAACAGGTTAAAGCTGCCAGAGGTACATTCGATTTTATTTTAGATACAGTATCTGCTGAGCACGATTTTAACATGTATCTGTCCTTGCTGAGAACAAATGGTATACACATTTGTGTAGGTGTTCCACCTAAACCGGCAGAAATTGCTGCTTTTAGTTTGCTTGGCGGTAGAAAAAGTCTTGCCGGATCGGGTATTGGAGGTATTGCCGAAACTCAGGAAATGTTAGATTTCTGTGCCGAGAACAATATCGTATCTGATATCGAATTGATTGATATCAAAGATATCCACCAGGCTTACGAGCGTATGGAAAAAGGCGATGTACGTTACCGCTTTGTAATTGATATGGCTACTTTGTAGATCTAAATATCAGATAACATTAACAATAAGGGGTTTGGGGCTGAAAAGGTTTCTAAACCCCTATTTGTTTATCAGACAGATCAACTTCCTAGGCCGTATAATTTTGCTTTACAAATTCTGATATGGAGATGTTATGATCAGATTCTACTTTGGAAATCTGTTTTTTATTGTCCAACAGCAGATTTTGGAGCGTACCTAGCGAATCTTTAAGGTAAGAGATGGATAACACCCGCGAAATCCTGCTTCTGATCTTTTCGGCCAGGAACAATTCGGTCAGGATCAGTGTGATTAAAAAGATATAATGCGTAAAGATCAGGTTATTGGTATTCTTGCTTAAGGCAGGCAATCCTAATGAAACCAAGCTCATATCTATTATTAAAGGAATGCCTATAATGGCAATAATCGAGATTGCACTTGCTTTTAATGTAATACGTTTTTCTGCTTGTTTTAGCTGTTCATTAAAAGCAGAGAATTTACTGTTTAGCGGTTTATTTCTATTGCTTTGTTGTTGTTCTAGCTTCTGAAGGTCTTTTCCATGCGCTATATCTATTATTCTAACCTGCTCTACGATGGATGATTCGGCATTGTTAAGCTTTTCCTGATCTTCTACGATAGATTCTTGCTCGGCTATAATTTTATCCATTACCATCAAATCGTCGGGGATACCATGACGTAGCTTTTGTTCTGCAGCAATAATACGGTTATCCAATTGTTTAAACTGCCTTTTAAGCTCTGCAATTTCTTTATTGTAATGCTCTTTTTTCGAAGCGTAACTATTTTCTAAACTTTGTAGTTCGGATGCGTGCTCGAAATTGGCCAATAACTGTTCATTGCCGGCAAAACGCTGATAAAGCCCAGTTAATGTGATAAAGAGCGCTCCAGTTGATTTTTCTGGGTTAGAAAGATCGTTTCGGTATGCTTCCAGATCTGTTTCGGATAATGAAGGTATGGGCATGGCAGATTAAAAGGTTAAAATTATAAAAAAATATTATCGTTAAGGGAATTATTCATCATTGTTTTTCAATTGTATGTTCCTGTACAGATTATTAACCATTTTTTTTACATTCTAGTGTATATGACTTTTAGCTATTTAGGCTTATTGTTGAATTAAATATTAATTTTTTTTAACTCTTTAATAAATTATTCTATATTTGTAGCAAGCAAGGGGTGAGAGCCTTGCATCAATCTTTGATTGAGAGCGTTAATTTAGATAAGGTTACAACATTAATTGTTGTAACCTTTTTTTATATCCTATAAATAACTCAACAATTTTTCTACTTTTAGAGCATTGCAAAATATATAGGTTTCGCAGAAAGAACTCTTTAAATGTAATCGGGAAAGGAGCGGGTTGCTATTAAAAAGCATCATTCTCTATTTAATGTGTGTTAAAAATATATGCCAAGAAATTATAGAATTTATATCAACGATAACACTTTGTATATCTCAGATTTTTTGCCAGAGCAAAAAGAAAAAATTCAACAACTGGAATTTCAGGATTTTAATCTGCAAACATTCTACAAAAAACTAAAAAATGGTTCTAAAAAGAGCTATATTTTCTTGACAAAAAACCCTCAGGAGACCTTCAAAAAGTTAAAGAAAGATTGTACCATTATTAAAGCCGCCGGTGGTTTGGTAGAGAGCGCAAATGGCAATTTTCTGTTTATTTTTAGAAATAAAAAATGGGATCTGCCCAAAGGAAAGCTGGAGGAAGGTGAAAAAATGAAGGAAACTGCTGTTCGTGAGGTAGAAGAAGAGTGCGGAATCAGGGTTTTTAAACGCGAAGAAAAACTTTGTAAAACCTATCACGTTTATCCCATTGGCACAAAAATGGTGATCAAGAAAACCAATTGGTACAAAATGAAGGTTAAAGGCGAGCCAAAATTGGTACCTCAAAAAGAAGAAGGTATTGATGAAGCCGTTTGGTTAGATAAAAACCACATTTCGCCAGTAGTTAAAAATACTTTTCCATCAATTATGGATGTGCTGAGGGCCGGAGGAATACTATAAGTGTTCTATCCAGAGATCGTCCTGCTGAACTTGTTTCAGCATCTTTATCTTGTGGTGTCAGATATTTCTATCTGACACATCTAAATTTATCTAAAAATTAAGGAATTGGTGCTTTAACAGTCAGATGGTAACATCTGACTGCACAGATATCTGACCGCACAGATTATTCATAATCCAACTCATCAACTACTTTTTTTACTTGTTTTAAATACTTGCCATAATAATACCATGCCCATAACTCGGTAATTACGCCTATAATCAGAATGGTAATAAAACAGTTTAATAAGATGTATACCGATGAAAGCTTAGCTAAAATTTTATTGAAAATGGAAGCCTTTTCTATAAACAAATATATTGCAATGAACGCGACGCCGATAAAGGCAACAATATAGGTCAGGGCTTTATAAAGTTCGATATTCAGCTTCATTTCGTAGAAAAACCAAAGGATGTTTTTGCGCGTATCCAAACTCATATCGTAAGAGTTTTTATAGAACAGATAAAACTTAAAAAAATAATAAGCGGTAAATCCGCAGGTGATGGCATAAAACATTAAAAACACCTGATTCATTACCGATGAAAACCCAAAAAAGTAAGGCGTAAAGGCCATGAGTATCAAAAAGAAGATCTGATAAAAAAACTCGTGTTTCATTTTTCCCCTTATTTTATCTATTGGGGTATGTGCCTGTTTTATTTTAAGCATATCTGTAGAAATGTTGTTTCCTTCAGGATTCTCAGCATTCCATTCATTTTTTATATCGTCAAAATTCATAACCGTTTTTCTTTATGATGGATTGTAATTTTTCTTTAGTTCTGTTAAGTTTAACCCGTGCATTTACCTCGCTAATACCCAGGTTTTCGGCAATTTCGCGATGCGACTGGTTTTCGAGAAAGAGAAATATCAATGCTTTTTCTATCACATTCAGTTCTTGCACGGCAGTGTACAGATAGGCCAGCTTCTCTTCTTTTCCTTCGCTTTCGTTTACATCTATTACATCAATATTTTCATCCAATGGTGTTTTATCTACTTTTCTATTGTCCTTCTTAAAGTAAATTAAAGCTGTATTTAAACATACACGGTACATCCAGGTGGTAAATTTGGACTTGCCTCTAAAGGTAGGGTAGGCTTTCCATAGCTGTAATACGATTTCCTGAAACAGATCGCGCTGTTCTTCGGCACCGTTCATGTACATTTTAGAAATCTTATGTATAATGGCTTTGTGCTGATTGATCAGGGTGAGGAATATGTTTTCTGTTTCTTTCATTTAATATTATAACCAATTGGTAACAGATTTTTTAAAACGTTACATTTTAAATTTAAATAATATTAAACTACTGTAAAGGAGGATGAACAAGGATAGACTAAAAGTCTTCGACTCTGCTCAGACTGGCATTTTTTTTAATTGGCTGAAGTTTATGATGGCGATCGTGTTGTCAGATATCGCTATCTGACACAAATAAATTAAATGCAAATTAGAAACATAAATGCATCTATCTGTCAGGTGGCAACACCTGACAGCACATTATTAAAACTATAAAAAACTAAGTGCTTCTTTAGGTACAAATGGACTCACATCGCCATGGTTTCTTAAAATATCGCGCACAATGGTAGAGCTAATGGCCGAATATTCTGGTTTGCTTAACAGTAAAATGGTTTCTACTTCGGGCATCATGGTCTGGTTAATCTGCGCAATGGCTCTTTCATACTCAAAATCAGCAGCTGAACGGATACCGCGCACCATATATGTGGCATCTATTTTTCTGCAGAAATCTACAGTTAAGCCTTCATAGGTTTGGATTTCTATATTCTGATAGCCTTTAAAAACAGTCTGTAAAATCTGAAGACGCTGCTCTGCACTTAAGAAATTCTGTTTAGAACTGTTTAGTCCGATACCCACTACAATTTTATCGAAAAGCGGAGTAGCACGTTGTAAAATGTTTACGTGCGCAATAGTGATCGGGTCAAATGAGCCTGGAAATAGTGCTATCTTCATGATTCAAATATAGATTTTTATAGCGAAAGGACGAAGTTGGATTCATCTCAAATTCAGCATGACGATTCAGGGGCTTCGGTATTTTTTGCCACGGAAACACAGATTGCACGGAATAGTCTTTGGTTAGGATTTGCTACCATTAAGAAATTTAGAACATTAAGGTGATCTATGGCACTATACTGGAGCAGACCGTTCATTTTAAGCCTGATTGCAATGGAAAGCCCGGAACCCGATCCTTTATCGGGTGAGGACTTGCAATGAAAAGCAGGACTGAAGGCTGCCACAACACGCTGTGTGCTCAATTCTAAAAATAAATTAACTATGCGCCATTAACCAATGAACTAATGACCAATGAACAATTGAACTACTATAACTCAAAAAAGCTGAAAGATGAATTGCCGTATTTTCTGGTTTCGGTGTAGCCGGGCTGGCTGTTCAGTTTCATGTTACTTTGGTGTTCTACAATTAACAGACCGTCAGGTTTAAGCAATTGTTGTTCCTTTACCATCACCGGGATCTGTGGAATGTTAGGCATATTGTAAGGCGGATCGGCAAAGATCAGGTCGTAAACGCCAGTCATTTGTTTTAATAATTTGAATACATCGCCTTTACGCACATCAACTTGATCAAACTGGTGTTGTTTTGCGGTGTTTTTAACCCAATTTACGCAGCCGTAATCCATATCAACGGCTAAAATACTTTCTGCACCGCGTGAGGCAAACTCAAAAGTTAAATTTCCGGTACCACAGAATAAATCCAAAACAGAACAGGTTTCGAAATCATATTTGTTGTTGAGGATATTAAAAAGTGCTTCTTTGGCCATATCCGTAGTTGGGCGTACCGGTAAATTTGCAGGGGGCTGCAAACGGATACCCTTTAATTTGCCACCAATTATTCGCATAAATCTAAAGCAAGGAGACCGCTGAAATAGTGCTTAGGCATATCGGCCAATAATTCGCTACTTTGTTTTCCAGCAGGAAAGAAGAAATAAAGTTGGTTAAAGTATTTTAATAAGCAATTATAATGCTCGTCATCTTCGTTTATAATACCTTGTAAATAAACAGGGATGGCATCAGTTAAGCCCAGCTGTTCGATCATCAGCAACAGGAAATAATTAAATTCCTCAGCGTTTTCTGATTGATAATGGTTTTGAAAAACTACCTTTTTATCTTTTATGTAGAGTACATTAAAAGAGACTGCCGTAAAATCGATTAATAAAGATTCGTTTGCCAAATGATTAAATAAAACCATTAATGGTTCAGACTGGGGAAATAAATCTGTTTTCTCGGGTAGATTTGCTTTTAAATCCTCATCTAAACAAAAAACAGTATTAAAACCTAGCTTATCGTTGTGTTTGGTGTAAACTTTGGCATCAGAACCTAAATACTTAGCATAAACAGCCAGCTTTTCACCATCAAACCATTCATCAGGGATAAAAATAAAATTTGAGGTATGGATTGCGGCTTTTACCGTTGCATAGTTTAATGATAGGTAACTATCGGTTTCAAAGGCAGATTTCAGTTCTTTTTGTACATCGTCACAACCTTGTTTATCAAAAATGATATTAATCTCTTCTGTATCCTTACCTACCACAGCATAAGAAAAGCTGTCATTCGTTATTTTTAACAATAAATGGCAGTTTGCAGATGCATCAGCTTTAAAATTCGGGTCGACTAATAAGAGACTATTGTTACTCATTGAAACAAAAATAGACTTTTTTAAGGATTAACAGTAAGATGAGGTTAATTTTTTGGGTGCTTTGTTTTTTTGCCACGGAAACGCGGCGTTCACGGAAACCTGAGTGAATTGATATTCGACCAAAATATGAAGTTAACTCTGGGTTCTTTGCGCTTTTGTGCTTAATCTTATCTCTGCGCGCTTTGCGGTTAAAAGAACATCAAAAATAGCTGTGTTTATCTTTGAAGATCTGTGGTAAAAATGTCTGTGTTTTTTTACCAAAATCAAACCTTTCGGGTATTCAAAAATCGAAATATTCGGCTTAAATTCGGAACATGAGTTACAAGCCTACCTACAAAGCGGCAAACACGATTGCAGCAACTATTGAGCAACATTTTGTTAAACTGCATAAAAATGCAATTGCACAGGGTGAGATAGATTTGGCTACTCAACCGGATCGAAAAATAATTGAAGCGATAATTGATGTTGCTTTTTGGAGCAGCTTGCGTAAGGAAGAAGGGCATTCGCCACGGATTTCGATTGCTTTTTTACCGCCAGAACAAACATCGAAACCATTGCGTTTTGCGAAAAAACTTGCGTTAAATGCCAATACCTTGACCAAAATTGCGCCTGGGATTGAACGTTCCGGGATTCACTTAGGCGTTTGGGAAGAGGATGGCGAACTCTATATATGGGGCACAACCCTTAACATTCCGAACTTTTGTTTTGTTGTTGATGTTTCTGAGCCTGGATTAATCGTAATTAAACACCGAAGGATTTATGGCATCGGTAAGTTTACCAATGTTGCCGTACTTAAAGGAGAGCAGATCCGTATTGTTGATGATACCAGTTGTGCAAATAAAGATTGTCCGCCTATTTTGCAGGCCTTATTAGATCTTACTGTTTTAGCCAGCTGGAACGACCCCATTAATATCCTGATCCAGTTTTCTGTTTCTATGCGTGCCCATGGCCGTGGCGGAGCCTTATTGATTGTACCTAAAGGCGATACGAAATGGGAAGAATCTATTATCCACCCGATACAGTATTTGGTAGAACCCCCATTCTGTGGATTATCCAATCTGGCGAAACAAAGCGGTAATCAGAGCGAAATTTTCTCTCAGGGGGCTGTGCGCCGCGAAGTTGAGCATTTAGCCGGTTTAACAGCTGTTGACGGTGCAACGATCATTAATGAAGAATTTGACCTAATTGCGTTTGGTGCAAAAATCGGCCGTGCTAAAGGCAAACCAACCGTAGAACAGATTGCATTTTCGGAGCCCATTGTAGGTGGCGAAGATAAAATCCTTTATCCCGGACAGCTCGGAGGGACCAGGCACTTCTCTGTGGCCCAGTTTGTTAACGATCAGCCGCAGTCTATTGGTTTGGTTGCCTCTCAGGATGGTCATTTTACCATTTTTAGTTATAGTAAAAAACAAAATATGGTAATGGCACATCGCATCGAAACCTTACTTTTGTAATTGGCAGCGCAGAGAGCATAAACCTTTGTATTGGTTTGAAAAGGTACTGTAATGCCAGTCGGTTGCTACAGTCCGTCTTTCCGCTAAATTCCCGATCAAAACCTTTGCAAAAAACAAGCAGGCGATTAGATCGGGAGATATCGCTTCAATACGGTTTAGTTAACTTGGGCCGATGCTAAAAACCCAGGTTTTATTCATGCGCCCTGAAAACAGTTAACCGATTAACCATTTAAACAATTAACCATTAATGATCCCGGATAAAAGCCAGCTTATCGCTTCAGCATACGAACATACGCCTACCAAGGAGCAATTGCTTTTTTGCGAGCGGATGTCGGTATTTTTGCAACAGGATGACGAGTACCGCTGTTTTGTGCTTAAGGGTTATGCTGGTACGGGTAAAACCACCTCTGTTGCGGCCTTGGTGAAGGTTTTGAAACAATTTAATCTGCGTAGTGAACTGCTGGCGCCAACTGGAAGAGCAGCAAAGGTGATGAGCCAGTATTCATACAGAAAAGCTTTAACCATACATAAACGGATTTACCGCAAGCGCTCTGCAGCATCGCCCGAAATGCAGTTTCAATTGGCTCCTAACCTCTCGGAAAATACGTTGTTTATTATCGATGAGGCCTCGATGATTGCCGATGAATTTAACGAAACAGGCTCTTCAATATTGAGAGACCTGCTGGAGTTTGTATATAATACCAAGAACTGCTTTTTGCTTTTTGTGGGCGATACCGCGCAGCTGCCCCCTGTGGGGAGTTTAGATAGTCCGGCATTGAACGAACAGTACCTCAAAGATAAATTTGCCTTAACCGTGTCATCTGTCGAGTTAAAGGAAGTGGTTAGGCAAGGAAAAAAATCGGGTATTTTGGCCAATGCTACGATGTTGAGAAATCAGATTGCTAAAAATCCTGAAAATCCGATGCCTAAATTCCTGACTAAAAGTTATACCGATATCTATAATATGCCTGGTGCGCGTTTGGTTGAAGGGCTGGAATATGCTTACCGCAAATTTGGCATGGAAAATACCCTGGTGGTTTGCCGTTCCAATAAATCGGCCAATGTATATAACCAGCAGATCAGGGCAAGATTGCTTTACCGCGAAGAAGAATTAACAGGAGGCGATCAGATTATGGTGGTGCGGAACAATTATTTCTGGCTGCCTGAGAACGAGGATACTGCTTTTATTGCCAATGGCGATATGGCAAAGGTTATCCGCGTGAGGGGTGAAGAAGAACGTTATGGATTCCGTTTTGCCGATGCCACTTTAGAATTTATGGATTTCCCCGCTGCAGGACAGATTAGCTGCAAAGTAATGTTGGATACCCTCAATTTAGAAAGTGCTAATCTGCCTTATGAACAGAATAAAAAGCTTTTTGACGGGCTTAATGAAGATTATGAACATATTGCCAATAAACGACAACGGATGTTGGCCATTAAGGCTGATCCTTTTTATAATGCCCTGCAAATTAAGTTTGCTTATGCGGTAACCTGTCATAAAGCACAGGGTGGACAGTGGGATGCTGTTTTTGCTGATCAGGGTTACCTGACTGAAGAAATGATCGATCTCGATTTTCTCCGCTGGTTATATACTGCGGTAACGCGAGCAAAAAAAGAGTTATATTTAGTCAATTTTGCGCCTCAGCTTTTCGCGAAGACCGCGCAGGAGGATTACTTTTAGAACGTGATTACACAGATTTAAGGATTGCACAGATTGATTTTCTTTGTACCCTTGTGGTGAACATACTAACCAATTATATATGAAATTTGCCTTTAGTCTTAAAAACAAGCTGAAAATTGCTTTTTTGCTGTTCTGCATCATGTGCTGCACCTTGTTGATCCGCTTTTTGGAAGATAAAAGTGTAGAGAAGATTAACGAATCTTTTATTTCAATGTATAATGATAGACTTGTTCCGGCGACAGATTTATACTTTATTGCTGAAAACCTATATTATAAAAATCAAATCCTTCAGGAAATATTGTTAGGTAATGGTGCTGTTCATCCCTCAACTGGTATGGTGAAAATGAATAAACACAACCGTATAATAGATTCGGTCATTAATAAATATGAACTTACTTTATTGGTAGAACAGGAGAAAAGTTTTTTAAACGATCTTAAAAAAGCATTAACTGTTCAACAGGGATTGGAGGCGAAAATAATAAACATAGCGGGTGCTGAAGGAAGGATAATTTATGAGTCGATGGGGGAAAATGCCGTTGATGAAACACTGGTTAAACTTTCGGCCTTGATTAAAATACAATCTAAAGTTGGTAATGATCTGATTAAAGGTTCAAAGATCTTTGTTTCGGGAACGAAGGTATATTCTACCTTGCAGGTTATTTTGGCTATTGTAATCGGAATTATGATCGTGGCCATTGTTTCGGCCTCGAATGCAGTGAAGGTGCAGAGTGAAAAGTTTAATCTGAATTAGGTTTTAACCTCTCGTATTAGGATTGACCACGAAGACACAAAGAAAATTTCGTTATCTCGATCATAGCGGGGATCCTTCAACTATGCTATCAATGAAATACTCTAATAAAAAGCGTCGTCATCTCGACTGGAACGCGGTGGAATGGAGAGATCTATCTAGAGAGATTTCTCCATTTCGTTTCACTTCAGTCGAAATGACGATTTATATATTGGCCACGGAGGCACGGAAATCACGGAAATTGGTCCTTCATCTCGATCGCAGTATTCCCAAGTCTTTTTAAAAGATTTCTCCGTTCCGCTTTGCTTCAGTCGAATGACGATTTATATATTGGTCACGGAGGCACGGAAATCACTGAAAATTATTCCGTGTTAATCTGCGTTTCCATGGCTAATTATAGATAATCTGTGCTTATCCTTTTGATCTGTGGCGATCTTATTCTGCTTCGTCGTCTGTAATCAGTCTGATCGAATCGTCAGAAAGTACAATTAAACGCTCCTTATATAGTGAGCCAATGGTTTTTTTGAAAGCGCTTTTACTGATCTGGAAACGGTGATAAATATCTTCCGGAGAACTTTTATCGCCCAGTTCAATTACACCACCACTCTTTTTAAGCTCTCTCAACATCATCTCTTTCGAATCGAGAATATGGCCGTAACCACTTGGCTGCAGGGTTAAATCGATCTTACCTTCCACACGGATTTTCTTGATCCAGCCTTTGCGCATCTCGCCCGGTTGGATATTATCAAAAACCTCGTTATTATAAAGTAAACCAATATATGTATTGTTGATAATGGCGTTAAAACCAAGATCAGTTTCTTCTGTAATCAATAAGCTCACCTCATCACCTTCTTCAAAATCAAAACCGTCTTCTTCAACAAAATCGTATAGCTTAGAAGAAGCCAATAAGCGGTCGTTACTTTCGTCTAAATACAGGTAAACCACATATTTATAGCCTTTTTGCATCGGCCTTTTTTGCTCGCGGTCTGGTACATATACATCTTTATCGATCCCAAGATCCATAAAAACGCCATCATCACCATCAGAAACCACTTTCAAAAAAGCGAAATCGCCTACTTCGGCATAAGCTTTCTGGGTAGTGCCAGTTAAGCGACCATCTTTTTGTACAAAAACAAAAACGGTAATGTTATCGCCAATTTCTACGCCATTCGGAACGTATTGGTAAGGGAGGATGACCAGTTTATCGCCATCGGTTAAGTTTAATCCAGCTTCAGTTTTGCTTAAAATCCTTAACTCGTTGTATTTTCCTATTTCAATCATGTGTTTGGGTTTAACCATTTTCTTCAATGGCTTTTGCTGCAAAGGTAGCAATGTTTAGCTGCAAATTAGTTTTTAAATCAGTTGAAATAATTTTAACCACAGATAAAAAGGATGCACACTGATACTAAGATCTGTGTGCATCTGTGGTGAAAAAACTAACCTCATGTTTCTTTTTAGCCAGATTATCATTGACTGACTCGGCTAGAGCGGTCGTCCTCTCGACCGAAGCAACGCGGAGTGGAGAGATCTATTAAATGGGAGCTATCAATGATGATCTATCACCGCTATTTGAACCTGCAATGAAAAAAAATATATATTTTAGCAACTTATCTAATATTTAATCTACAGTATGAACAAGCAGATTCCTCCATTTTTTTTAAGCGACGAATATTTTATTGATGAGAAAGTAAACTTTTTAAAGTTTGCGAACGAGTACAAGGTTTATAACGATCAGGGCGCTCAGATCGGGATTATTAAACAGCGTATTTCTGGCTGGCAAAAAGCTTTAACCTTATTGGTTGATAAGCGAATGATGCCTTTTAAATTAGAAATTACCGATACCAACGATCAGTTACAGGCCACCATTACAAGAGGGTGGACATTCTGGATGTCGAAAATTATTGTGACCGATCCGCTTGGTGTTGAAGTGGGGATTATAAAACAAAAATTTAAATTCTTCAAGCCAACTTTTACCATTTCGAGCCCAACATCTGGAGAAGAGATCGCAAAAATATCTGGCGATTGGAAAGCATGGAATTTTAGTATCACCAATAACGCAGGTGCCGAAATGGGCAAAATAAACAAAAAGTGGGCTGGTGCTTTGAAAGAAGTTTTCACCACGGCCGATAAATACAATGTATCTATCGATCCCAGTTATGCCGAAAGCAATCAAAAAGTTGCAATTGTGGCCACTGCCATTACCATTGATATGGTTTTGAAGGAAAGCAAGTAGGATAATTATTGAATGAGAGAATGATTGAATTATTGACCGAGCATATCCCTCGAATAAATTATATTCTCTCATTCAATAATTTAGTCATTTAATCATTTCTTTGGGTTAAATTTGAAGCCTACAATTTAAGGTATCTTCATTGATATGGAAAAAACCAAAGGAGCCAAAAAGCCGAGTATTTTCAGTTTACTTGGAAACTACAGCGGCTTAATTTTTATGCTGATCCTGTTTGCGTTGCTCAGTAACGGTATCAACTTACTCTTACCAAAGATTATCGCAAGCGGTATCGATTCTTATACCAACAAAACTTTCAACCTTCAATCCATTCTGCTTCAGTTTTCACTGGCTATTGTACTGGTTTTTATCTTTACTTATTTGCAAAGTATTGTACAGACCTATGCTTCTGAACGTGTAGCTAGAGACTTAAGAACAAGGTTATCTGATCAGATTTCGCGACAGAGCCATGCCTATATTATTCAGGCTAATCCCTCAAAACTGTTAACCAATCTTACAGCCGATGCTGATTCGATTAAAATGTTTGTTTCGCAGGCTATCGTTTCTATCTGCTCGTCTATATTTTTAATTGTTGGGGCAAGTATTCTGCTCCTGATAATTAACTGGAAACTGGCACTTTGTGTGATTGCTATTGTGCCGATAATCGGTGGGGCATTTTTCTACGTGTTAAGCAAGGTAAAAGTGCTTTTCAAAAAGAGTAGGGAAGTGATCGATTGGCTGAACAAGGTAATCAGCGAAAGTATTTTAGGCTCGGCTTTAATCCGGGTAATTAATTCACAAGCTTTAGAATACAATAAATTTATAGATGCAAATGCCAAAGCAAGAGATTTAGGAATTTCCATTCTCCGTATGTTTGCGGCACTGATTCCGGTTATTGTTTTTACAGCCAATTTATCTGGTTTGTGCATTCTGGTACTGGGTGGTCACTTTGTCATCACCAATTCGATGACCCTGGGAGAATTTACCGCTTTTAGCAGTTACCTCACCCTCATTATATTTCCCATTTTGGTAATCGGTTTTATGAGCAATGTAATTGCGCAGGCTACAGCATCTTACCAAAGGATAGAAAGTGTGCTGAATGCTGCTGAGATCAAACATCCAGGCACGCTGACTACACAATTGATAGGGGATGTGGAGGCAAAAGATCTTAGTCTAAGTTTCGGACAAAAACCAGTTTTAAAATCGGTTTCATTTTCTGCCAAGGCAGGTTCTAAAACTGCTATTATCGGCCCTACTGCTGCGGGTAAAACACAATTACTTTATATTTTAACAGGTCTTATTGAAGCAGATGCTGGTGTGGTGCTGTTTGATAACGAAGAAATTAAAAAGTACAACCAGGAGAGTTTTCACCAACAGGTTGGCTTCGTATTTCAGGACAGCATTATGTTCAACATGAGCATCAGGGAAAATATTGCCTTTAGCGATACCGTTACAGATGAATCACTGGCCAAAGCCATAGCTACTGCCGAACTTAAAGATTTTGTAGATGCTTTGCCTGATCAGTTGAATACTATTGTTTCAGAGCGTGGAAACAGCCTTTCGGGTGGACAGAAACAACGTATTATGTTGGCCAGGGCTTTAGCGGTGAATCCGAAGATCTTATTGCTTGATGATTTTACAGCCCGCGTTGATACCAATACCGAGAAAAGGATTTTGGAGAACATCCAACAAAATTATCCTGGTTTAACTTTACTTTCCATTACACAAAAAATAGCTTCTGTTGAACATTACGACAAAGTGATCTTGCTGATGCAGGGCGAAATCATTGCAGAAGGAACCCATCAGGAATTGCTAAAAAGCAGTCCCGAATATGTTCAGATTTACAATTCACAACAGAGCACCAGTAATTATGAACTACAATCTTAACCAGCTTAACACCGGGCAGGAAAAGCAATCTACTTTTAAGGCGCTGAAAAGCCTGCTTAAACTGATCTCGGCTGAACGTAAGAACCTTTGGCTGGCGCTGATTGCCATTTTGGTTAACTCAGGTCTGTTGCTTTTGGGTCCATTACTGGTAGGCCATACTGTTGATACCTACATCCGCACCAAACAGTTTCATGGTGTGCTTATTTTTGGTGGCATACTGTTAGTGATGTATATGATTGCCATGGTTACAGGTTACACCCAAACCAGGTTGATGGGTGGAGTAGGCCAGCGAATGTTATACACCTTACGCAATGCCATTTTTAATAAACTACAGGAGTTGCCCGTTTCATTTTTTAATCAGAACAAAGCTGGCGATCTGATTTCGAGGGTAAATAATGATACCGATAAGTTGAACCAGTTTTTCTCACAGTCCTTAATGCAGTTTATAGGCAGTATTGTAACCATGATCGGTGCCGGTATTTTCTTGCTTTCGATTAATTTAGAACTAGGTGCCGCAACACTTTCGCCTGCGGTGGTGATCGTTATCTTTACGATGGCTTTATCACCCTGGGTAAAAGGGAAAAATGCCAAAAACTTAAAAAGCGTTGGTGGAATGAGTGCCGAAATACAGGAAAGCCTGAACAACTTTAAAGTGATTATTGCCTTTAACCGCAGGGATTATTTTAGGAAACGTTTTAATGAAGCCAATACTGAAAACTATAAAACAGCAATAGGTGCAGGTTTGGCCAACAATATTTTTGTTCCCGTTTATGGTTTATTATCAAGCATAGCACAGCTGATTACCTTATTGTTTGGCATTTACCTGATTTCTACCGGAAACTTTACTTTGGGTTTATTGGTGAGTTATATAGCTTATACCACTAATTTTTATAATCCGTTAAGGCAATTGGCTGCACTATGGACAAGCTTTCAGGTGGCTATGGCCAGTTGGGACAGGATATCGCAGATCTTATCGTTGGAGAGTGACCTAAAACAGATAGAAGTTGAGGGAAATATCAATTCTGATGCTTTGCTTGAATTTAAAAATGTGCATTTCTCTTATGATGACAGTAAAGAAATCCTCCATAACATTAACCTGAGGTTCGAAAAAGGAAAAACTTATGCTTTAATTGGACCAACCGGAGGAGGGAAAACCACTACTGCTTCTTTAATTTCGCGTTTATACGATGCCACAAAGGGAACAGTTTTATTAAATGGTAAAGATATCCGTTCATTTTCTGCAGCGGAGAGAACACAAAAAATCGGATTCATTTTACAGGAACCATTTTTATTTACCGGAACGGTAAAAGAGAATATCTTGTATGGTAATAGTCAATATAAGGAGGTAAGTGACACGCAGTTGGAGAAAATAATTGAAGAAGCCAATCTGAATGCACTTTTAGCCATATTTGATGAAGGGTTAAATACACAGATTACTTCCGGATCGGACAGTATAAGTTTAGGCCAGAAACAGCTGATTGCCTTTATGCGTGCGGTGCTCAGAAATCCTGAACTGTTAATCCTTGATGAAGCTACGGCCAACATCGATACCATAACCGAACAACTTTTGGGTAGTATTTTAAATAAATTGTCGAAAGAAACTACGCTTGTTATTATTGCACATCGTTTAAATACCATCGAAAACGCTGATGAAATTTATTTTGTAAATGAAGGTGAAGTGCAAAAAGCCGGAACGCTGAATGATGCATTAAATATGTTACTGAAAGGGAAACGGGTAAGTTAATACTTTTACAAACCTGATAGATTTTTGAAACTGATAGTTTAAAAAAAATACAAATGAAAAAATATTTCTTCTTTTTGGCGCTTTCAGCCTTAAGCCTCATCTCTTTTGCGCAAAGTGCAGGGCAAAACCTTTTTGTTCAGGATAGTTTAAAGTTGATTTCTTCACAATTTAAGTTTACAGAAGGTGCATCAGTTGATAAACAGGGAAACGTGTTTTTTACTGATCAGCCTAATGATAAAATCTGGAAATATGGTATTGATGGCAAACTGAGCCTGTATATGGACAAATCGGGAAGGGCAAACGGTACTTATTTCGATAAAAAAGGCAACCTGATTGTTTGTGCGGATGAGGATAACCAGATCTGGTCTATAGATAAAAACAAAAAGATAAAAGTGCTTTTCAGTGATTATGAAGGCAAAAAGGTAAACGGACCAAACGATATCTGGTTAGATGCCAAAGGAGGTATTTATTTTACTGATCCTTATTATCAGCGCGATTACTGGACCCGAAAATCGCCTGAGATTCAAGGGCAAAAGGTATATTATCTTCCGAAAGGAAAAAAAGAAGCGATTGTCGTGGCAGATGATATTATCAAGCCTAATGGCATAGTAGGTACTCCGGATGGTAAATTTTTGTATGTGGCCGATATGGGTGCCAATAAAACTTATCGTTATCGTATTGGTGCCGATGCCAAATTAACAGACAGGCAACTCATCCTTAATCAGCATTCTGATGGGATGACTTTAGATAGCGATGGAAATATCTATGTAACCGGTAAAGGGGTAAATATTTATAAACCTACAGGCGAACAAATCGGTCATATTGAAGTGCCTGAACAGTGGTGTGGTAACATTTGTTTTGGCGGAAAAAACAAAAACATGCTTTTTATTACGGCTTCAAAATCGCTGTACATTATTCCAACGAATGCAAAGGGCGTGGAGTAATAGTTTGTTATAGCCATTTAAGGGCATATAAAGCCGAAAAAACTAAGAATGAATTAATGTGAAAATTTTTTCTGTTCAGTTTATTCAACCCCTAAAAATATTAAAGGCATTAATTAGTTTTGGATTCCTACTTATAGGGATAGACGACTATGAAAAAGCCCTCTCAGGATTGAAGGGCTTTTTTACTTTAATCCATCCTTAAGGTTTTAGGTTCTGCATGTAGCCGGTTGGCGTTACGCCGAACTCTTTTTTAAATGCTTTTGTAAAGTATGATTGTGTTTGAATACCGATCCTGTACATAACCTCTGTCATCAAAACATCTTCACTTTTCATGATCTCAATGGCTTTTCTGAGTCTAGCTGATCTTACAAACTCACCAATAGATTGTCCTGTGATTGATTTTATTTTCTGGTAAAGTTTGGTTCTGCTCATTCCAATTTCTTTGCAGAGGTAATCGATATCCATTTCAGGATTAATCATTTCCGCATCAATGATCGATAATAATTTGGTGAGGAAAGCCTTGTCTCTTTCAGAATGGGCAAGCGCTTTGGGCTCAGTATCTTTATTTTTTAAATAATGGTCTTTCAGTTTTTGCCGTTGCTCAAAAATATTTTTAATGGTAAGCTGTAACAGGTTAATGTTGATGGGTTTGGTGAAATAAAGATCGGCGCCCGATTCGGCACCTTCAATTTCAGCTTCCACACTGTTTTTAGCGGTAAGCATTAAAAACGGGATATGGCTTGTTTCAATATCTTCTTTAATGCGCTTACAAAATTCTGTTCCGTTCATGCTAGGCATCATCACATCGCTGATAATCAGGTCAGGTAAATTTTTTCGAGCCTGTTCAAGCCCTGAGTGGCCATCTGAAGCTTCAATAATGGCATAAAAAGGACTTAGCGTATCCTTTAAAAAAGTTCTCAGTTCTTCGTTGTCATCTACAATTAGGATACTGGTTTTAGTATTCGCAGGTGTTTGTTCGGTTCCCGGTTGGATAACTTCAGTTTCCGACCGGTAGCTGATACTTTCGAGCCTTGTGCCACCAGGCTCGTTATTTTGGCTGAACTGTTCATTTTGCGTATAATCTGCCTTGCTGCTTGGGATGCCGATAATAATTTCTGTTCCTTCATTCCGCTGGCTCGATACCTGAATTAATCCTTTATGCAATAAGGTTAAGCTCTTTACGAAAGCCAATCCCACTCCCGAGCCCAGATGCGTTTCGGTTATCCGGTAGTAGCGCTCAAATAAATGCTGGATAGAATCTTTAGAAATCCCAATTCCACTATCAATCACGCGGAAATAGATGTAAGCTTTGGCCTCATAGTCACTTTTGATCACCAATTGGTTTTCAAATTGTAGTTTATAACCGATCGGTTCGTTGAAAACCTGAAGTTTGAGTATTCCACCAGCTTTAGTATATTTAATGGAGTTATTAATCAGATTGAGGATAATTTTTTCAATTACCTGTCTGTCGAACCAGATATCGGCTGGGAGATTTTCTTTTTCTACGGTAAAGCTGATTCCTTTTTCAGCAGCCATTTCCGAAAATTCTTCGGCAACCTCATCAATAAAAAGGTTCAGGTTACCGTTTATCACATTGAGTTTTAAAGCCCCCGAAGCTGTTTTCCTAAAATCCATCAGTTCATTAATGAGCCTCAATAAACGATTGGCATTGCGGTGAATGGTATGGTAATAACTTTGGAAACTTTCTTGTGTATCTTCCCTCAACAGGCGTTCTATTGGCCCCAATATTAGCGAAAGCGGTGTGCGGAACTCATGCGAAATGTTGGTGAAAAACTGAAGCTGTGTCTGGTGCATTTCTTCTCTTTTTTCTTCCTCTATTTTTCTGATTTCCAATCTACGTTTAAAGCTCAGCGCTAAATAGGTTAAGTAAAGAGCGGTTGCAATAACGATTAACCTAAACCACCAGGTTGCCCAGAAAGGTGGAGAAATGATGATTTTCACAGCAGTTCCGTTGGTATTCCAAACATTATCGTTGTTCGATGCCCTAACCCTAAAAGTATAAGTTCCCGGATCGAGGTTGGTGTAAAAGGCCTGTTTCACATGGCCGGCAAAAACCCAGTCTTTATCTTCACCTTCTAAGCGGTAAGCATAGTTGTTATTTTCGTTGGCCACATAATTTAAACTGGCAAAACGGAACGATATTGAAGCCTGATCATAATCCAGCTGAAGTTCTTTGGTGTAACTGATGTCGTTTTCGAGTACAGAACCTGCTGTGTTTGGTAAGATTTTTTGATTGAAGATCTGAAATTCGGTAAGGTAAACAGGTGGGATAAATTTGTTGGTCTGAATATCATCAGGGAAAAACGTGTTGAAACCGTTTATTCCCCCAAAAAACATTTCCCCATTCCGGGCTTTTAAATAAGCATTGGTTTCAAATTCAAGTCCCTGCAAACCATCAGCTGTATTATATTTTTTAAAAGTCTGGTTTTGTGGATTAAATCTCGTAAGGCCATGGGCAGTCGAGATCCAGAAATTGCCTTTTTCATCTTCGGTAATTCCTTTTATAAATTCAGTTGATAAACCTGCTTTGGTGGTGTAAAGTTCAAATTTGTTCTTTGCACGGTTAAAGCGGTAAAGACCAGCCTGCCCGATCCAAAGGTTTCCTTTACTGTCTATAAAGATTACCCTTAAATCCGGTCGTTTTCCACCGCCCATAAAATAATGGGTAAATACCTGGGTATTGAGGTTATAACAGTTTAAACCGCCATCATCGGTGCCAATCCAAAGGTTTTTGTATTGGTCTTCATTAAGGGAAACAATGTTATTGCCTGTTAATTTACTGCCATTTTTCCCCTCGGTAATGCGTTTAAACTGTTTGCTTTGTGCATCGAAAAGGTTTAAACCACCATAATAAGTGCCGATCCAAAGGTTGCCATTGCTGTCTTCGAACGATTTTTGTACATAATCCGAAGAAATGGAAGTAGGATTGGCATTGTGGTTAAAACGGGTAAATGAGCCATCGTTGTGCATGAGGTTTAAGCCACCTGCCCAGGTGCCGACTAATAACAAACCGCTTTTTGTTGCGGTAATATCTAAAACGGCATCAGCACCAATACTATTGAGGTTGAAGGGATTATAGCGGTGATGGATAAAGGTTTTACTGATTTTGTTATAAATATCGAGTCCGCCACCATCAGTCCCAATATAAATGTTGCCGGCTTTATCTTCATGGAAGGCCCGTACATCATTGTAACTTAAACTGTTTTTGTTGGGCTCCTGGCGCACCAATTTAAACTTTTCTGCCTGTGGGCTATAGAGGTTTATTCCTCCCCGGTGGGTACCAATCCACAAATTATCCTGCTGATCGACGAAAAGTGCCGAAACGGTGCGCTGCGATAAACTAAAGGCATTGCCAGGCTCGTTCTGATAATGTGTAAATGATTCATTTTTAGGGTTAAAAAGGTTTAAGCCACCATTGATACCACCAACCCATAAGTTTTTATGCTTATCGAAAACAATTGCCCTTATCAGGTTGCTTCCTATACTATTGCTGTTTTTTTCCTGGTGCTGGTATGTTTTAATGGTATTCTTGCCAGGATCGTAATAGATTAGGCCATTTTCTTCTGTTCCAAACCAAAAAGAGCCATTTGAATCTTTTTTAATCACCCTAAAGGATTCATTTTCTAATGTTTTAATAATTGCTGCTTTACCTGATTTAAGGTCTAATATATGAATACCAGCATCGGTAGCCATCCAGATATTTCCTGAAGCATCGCAATACAGATCATTGATGTAATCTTTTCGGTCGGTTTTTGCCACATCGGATTGATATTGATATCGGCTAAAGGTATTCGAGGTTTTGTCGAGCAGGTTCAGTCCACCACCATAAGTGCCTACCCAGATTCCTTTGCTGGTTTCTTTAACTGAGGTAACAATGTTGGTCTGGTTCTTTTGGTTTTTGGCCCTGTAGGTAAAGAAATTGTTTTTCTCGGCATTAAACCTGTTCAGTCCATCCGAAGTGCCGATCCAAAGGGTATGGTTTTGATCTTCAAAGATGCACCTGATAAAATTATCACTGATGCTATTTTCGTTTTTGTTGTGCTTAAAAACAGTAATCTGATTGCCATCGTATTTATTCAAACCATCGCGTGTACCAAACCAGATGAAACCCCGATGGTCTTGAAAGATGCATTCAATGGTGCTGTTCGATAGTCCATCCTCTACACTAACATGCTTAAATTTTAAATTTTGTGCGCTAACATTTCCTATCGAAAAAATAAAGAGGAGCAGGAAAAAAGTTTTCGTTAACGTGTTCATTTGACAGTTTATGCAGACAGTTCTGAGCCGATAAAGATAATTGATTTTTTATCAACCTTATTATAGAGGATGGGTAATCGTCGGAATTATAAACGATGGTTATCCTCGCAACCTCATTCACAACTTGATTGGGAATTTCGAAACCTTAGCCAGGCTTGCATTATTCATTAAGATTAGCTTTGCTGAGCACTTCGTGGTTTCTGCCTGCGCGGGAATGATACATGAGGAATGACGGATTGAAAGCAATTTAAAGCAATAATATGTCGATTAGCACAAAAGAAATGAACAATAGCACAAGGCGGACAATGCGATAAATCCTTCATTTGTATCGTTAATTCTAACCATAATATTCTATGCACATTTTTACATCTTTCTTCAAAGGTAACAAGCGAATGTTAATGCTTTTACTTCTGATTTTTACCCATGGATATCTTTTTGCACAGCAGGCAACCATTACCGGTGTTGTTAAATCAGCGCCCGATAATTTAGGTATGCCGGGTGTAAGTGTTCGCTTAAAAGGAACGGCGATTGCCACCTCTACTGATGCAAATGGAAATTTTAGTATCAAGATTCCTGCTAAGGCCGGTATGCTCGAATTTACTTCGGTAGGTTATAAAGTCCGGGAGGTCCCGGTTTCGAAAACCACAACCTTAAACATAACCTTAGTAGAAGATGCTTCTACCCTAAATGATGTGGTTGTAGTGGGTTATGGAACCACCCGAAAACAAGATCTTACGGGTTCTGTAGCAGTTGTTGGTGTAAAGGATTTCCAAAAGGGAAGTATTAGTACGCCAGAGCAGATGTTATCGGGTAAGGTTTCGGGGGTTTCGATTACTTCGAACAGCGGTCAGCCGGGAAGTGGAAGTACCATCCGTATCCGTGGCGGTTCATCATTAAACGCAAGTAACGATCCGTTGTTTGTGATAGACGGCGTACCTTTAGAAAGCGGTGGCGTTTCAGGCGCATCAAATCCTTTGAGTTTCATCAATCCGAATGATATTGAAACCTTTACGGTTTTAAAAGATGCATCGGCAGCAGCCATTTATGGTGCAAGAGCATCAAATGGTGTAATCATTATCACCACAAAAAAAGGTTTGGGCGATGCCTTAAAAGTAACTTTCAATTCGGTAAATTCTGTTTCTAAATTAAGCAAACCGTTGGATGTTTTAAATGCTGATGAAATCCGTGCGATTGTGAATTCTAAAGGAACGGCAACGCAAAAAGCACAATTGGGTACATTTAATACCAACTGGCAAGATCTGATTTATCAGGATGGTTTTTCTACCGATAACAATATCAGCATTAGTGGCGGAATCAAAAAATTGCCCTACCGTTTATCAATTGGTTATCAGAATCAAACAGGTGTGTTAAGGACGGATGAATTGCAGAAAACTTCAGCTGCCGTTGTTTTTAATCCAAGGTTTTTTGATAATCACTTAAAACTCGATATCAATCTGAAAGGAAGTATGCAGAAAACACGTTTTGCAAATACATCCGCTATTGGTGGTGCAGTGAGTTTTGATCCAACACAAGCTACTTATACGAACAGGCCAGACTATAATGGTTATTGGGAGTGGTTAGATTCAACTACACCGACCGGTCTGGTTAATTTAGTTGGCCGTAATCCGGTTGGCTTATTGGAACAAAGAGAAGACCGTGCGAAACCAATGCGGAGTATCGGTAACCTGCAACTGGATTATAGTTTTCACTTTTTGCCAGAACTGCACGCTAATTTAAACGCTGCTTATGATGTGGCTTCGGGCAAAGGAACGGTTTATGTAGATCCAAATGCTGCAGAATCGATTTTGAGCAACGGCGTAAACAATCAATACAAACAAAATAGAAGAAATACGGTTCTGGATTTTTACCTGAACTATGTTAAAGAATTTAAATCGATTAAAAGTAGGATTGATGCAACCGCAGGTTATTCTTACAATGATTATTTAACTACACAGTACAACTATCCCAGTTTTGATGCTTATGGAACTAAAGTTGTAAACTCAGATCCTGCTTTTGCTTTTAACAAACCTCAATATCGTTTAATCTCTTATTTTGGAAGATTAAATTACAACTACGATGAGCGTTTTCTATTAACCGCAACGGTACGTCGTGATGGCTCATCCCGTTTCGGGCCTTCTTTTAAATATGGCGTTTTCCCATCTGCGGCCTTAGCTTGGACCATTAAAAATGAGTCTTTTCTGAAGGATAGTAAAATTGTTTCTGCATTAAAACTACGTGTAGGTTATGGTATAACCGGTCAGCAGGATGGGATTGGCAATTACGGATATATGTCTACCTATGGTTTGAGTGCCTTAAATGCCTCTTACCAGTTTGGCAATACCTTTTATCAGATGTACCGTCCAAGCGCTTACATTGCAAACATCAAGTGGGAAGAAACTGCAACAGCCAACATTGGTTTGGATTTCGGATTTTTGGATAACCGCATTACGGGTACCCTGGAAGTTTACCGCAAGAAAACCAGCGATCTGTTGAATTTAATTCCTCAGCCAGCCGGAACCAATTTCGCTGCAACAGCAATTGTGAATGTTGGTGATATGGAAAACAAAGGAGCAGAGTTAACCCTGAATTTTAACCCAATAAGAGAGAAAGATTTCAACTGGGATTTTAGCTTTAATGCCACTTATAACAAAAATACCATTACCAATTTAACGGTAGTACCAAATGATCCAAATTATGCGGGCTTTCCGAGTGGAACCATTGCCGGTGGGGTTGGTGGACAAAATGCCTTTATCAACGCGGTTGGCGGACCGAAAAATACCTTCAACCTGTTTGAACAGACTTATGATCAGAACGGAAACCCAATTGAGGGTGTTTATATAGACCAGAATGGTGATGGCGTAATCAATCAGAACGATTTCAAAAAAGGAAAACAAGCAGATCCTAAAGTTTTCCTGGGTTTTAGTAATAACCTGAGTTACAAAAAATGGAACTTATCATTCACCTTGAGGGCAAATTTAGGTAACTACGTTTACAACAATAACTATAGCCAAAGCGGTAATTTAAACCAGATTTTAGGAACTGCAATTATTTTGAATGCTTCGCCCAATTATCTGACCACCAATTTTAAAACCCAGCAGTTATTGAGCGATTATTATGTTCAAAATGCTTCTTTTTTAAGAATGGATAACGTTAATCTGGGTTATGCTTTCGGTCAGATCCTTAAAACCAAAGCAAACGTACAGCTAACGGCCAGCGTACAGAACGTATTTGTAATTACCCAATACAAGGGATTGGATCCAGAGGTGGCGTCAGGAGTGGATAACAATATCTATCCACGACCTCGTATTTTCTCTTTAGGCTTAAATGTTAATTTCTAAGATGATGAACTGCTTTAACAAAAAATATATGAAACCACGTGTTTTACCATTATTCACGCTAGTTTGTGCCATCGGGATGTTGATCACATCGTGCAACAAACTGGATTTAGTGCCCACAAACGATCTTACGGCCGATAAAGTGTATACCACAGCTGCCGGTTATAAACAATCATTAGCCAAGGTGTACGGTGCTTTTGCCCTTACCGGAAATGCATCCGTTGGTCAGCCCGATATTCCGGTAGAGATTATTAAAGATGAAGGTAATTCCGATTTCCTTCGTTTATACTGGAACTTGCAGGAATTAACTACTGATGAGGCTGTTTGGTCATGGCAAAACGATGCGGGTATCCAGGGACTGCACGAAATGACCTGGTCATCAATCAATTCCATCATCAATGGTTTATACTACCGTTCATTTTTTCAGATTACACTTTGCAACGATTTTATCAATCAATCTTCAGATGATAATTTAAGCAAAAGGGGAATTACTGGCGCTGATGCCGATCAGGTACGCAGGTTTAAGGCTGAAGCCCGTTTTATCAGGGCGTATCAATATGCGGTATTAATGGATATTTATGGAAACCCGCCACTGGTTACCGAAACTACCGAAATTGGGGGTAAAGATTTGCCGAAACAGATTGCCCGTAAAGATTTATTCGCCTATGTAGAATCAGAACTTAAGGCCATTGAAAATGATCTTGCTGCGCCAAAAGCAAACGAATATGGCCGTGCTGATAGGACTGCATCATGGGCTTTGTTATCGAGGATTTATCTAAATGCAGAAGTATATACTGGTACCGCCAGATATACCGACGCGATTACCTATTGCAACAAAATTACGGCCGCAGGTTATACGCTTCATGGCAATTACCGTGAGTTAACTATTGCCGATAATCACTTAAATACCGACGAGAACATCTTTACCATTAATTACGACGGCACAAATACCCAGAATTTTGGGGGTACTACTTACCTGATGCATGGTCCGGCACACGTACCGGCAGAAGTTTCAGGATCCAACGGCGATTGGGGTGGATTAAGGATTACCCAACAATTTGTAAATCTTTTTACCGATAAAACAGGTGCAACAGATAAAAGGGCTCAGTTTTATATGTCGGGACAAAATTTGGAGGTGAACGATCTGTATACTTCTAACGATGGTTACTCCAGCACTAAATTCCGTAATAAAACCCGCTCAGGTGGGCCGGCGCCACATCAGGATGTAGCCAAAGACTTTTCGGATATCGATTTCCCGCTTTTCCGCTTAGGTGAAACCTATTTAACTTATGCTGAAGCTGTTTTACGGGGTGGCTCAGGCGGTAGTTTAACACAGGCATTAACGTACATTAACCAGTTGCGTACCCGTGCATATAACGGAAGCGTAGCCGGAAACATCACCTCAAGCGCTTTAACTACCGATTTTATTTTAGATGAACGCGGGCGCGAACTTTGGTACGAGGCAAGCCGCAGAACGGATTTGATCCGTTTTGGAAAGTTTACCACCGCTGCTTATTTATGGGCGTGGAAAGGTGGCGTTAAAGGCGGTGCAGCCGTAAATAGCAAGTACAACCTTTATCCATTGCCGCCAACCGATCTTTCGGCTAATCCAAACCTTCGTCAGAATACAGGTTATTAATCCAAAACAATTATGAAACAGTTATCAATTCAGATCATATATACTTTGCTTTTAATCAGTCTGTTCTTTGGCTGCGAAAAAGAAGAAAGTACAAACATCGTTACGCCACCAAATGCAGGTAGCCTTGCTTTTAAAAGTTCGGTAGCCAATGTAGTATTAACCTCAGCGAATGATGCTGCTCAGGTGGCGACATTTAGTTTTAAAGCCGCAAACTTTGGTGCAAGTGTTATTCCAACCTATTCACTGGAATTTGATGTGCCTGCAGATACTGTAGGTACAAATGCCTGGGCCAATGCGGTAATCGTTAAACTTACTGCCGGTACTTTTGAAAAAGCTTATCTGGGTGCCGATTTTAATTCACTTTTAGCCAATCAGCTGTTATTGCCAACAGGTGTGGTAAGTACCGTAGTGGTGAGATTGAAAGCAGAAGTGACCCAAAATACCGGGACAGCCTCAACCATTAAACCAATTTATTCGAGTTTAACCATGACGGTTAATCCATACAAAGCCACCATAGAATATCCTGCTTTGATGATAAAAGGAGGTAATTCCTGGAAAACACCAACCGCAAGAACCAATGGTTTTGTGCTAACCTCTGCTAAATTCAATTCGAAATACGAAGGTTATCTTAATCTGCCAAACGCCGATGGTTATGGTGGCGATGCTTTTCAATTGGTATCTACAAAAGATGCGAGCAAGGTTTACGGCTGGGGAGGCACTTCAACTACGATGAGCTTAACAGGAGGTAATTTGTACCTTACACCAGCTCCGGCTTATATGAAAGTAAATGCCGATGTAGATGCATTGACGATCACCTATACACCTGTTAAATTTTTTATCTCTGGCGATGATAACGCCTGGAGTACTTCATCCACACCATTGATTTACAATGCAGCAACAGGCAAGTGGGTTGCGGCGAATGTTTCATTAACTGCAGGCAAAACTTTTGTGTTTACCTGTAATGGTGGTTACGATATCAGTTACAAAGTAGATGCCAATGGGGCCTTAGTTTATGCTGGTGCACCAACCTGGGGCGGTATCAATATCCCGGTTACCAAAACAGGCATTTTCACCGTTACTTTAGATTTAAGCGCTGGTGATGGAAATTATACATATTCAATTAAATAGGCTAGAGATGTTAAAAAATATAAGCATAAACAGCATGAAATGGCTGGGATTTATTTTATTGCTGGCAATGATAGGTGCCGGATGTAAAAAATCAGTTAAAGGCGAAACACAAATTTATCCTGAGCCAGATCCTGTGGGCACTTATGCCTTGGGAGCCGATGTAAGCTGGCTGACCGAAATGGAAGCTGCAGGTAAAAAGTTTTACAATACTGCAGGAGAGCAACAAGATCTGCTTAAAATTTTAAAAGATAAAGGGGTCAATACCATTCGCCTTAGGGTTTGGGTAAATCCAGCTGCAGGTTATTGCAATACAGCCGACGTTTTAGCCAAGGCAAAAAGGGCAAAAGCCATGAACATGCGTTTGTTGATCGATTTTCATTACAGCGATTCTTGGGCAGATCCAGGGCAGCAAAACAAACCTGCCGCATGGGCAACACAGGATTTTGCCGGCTTAAAAACTTCGGTTTACAACCATACCGTTGAGGTTTTAACCGTTTTAAAAACCAATAAAATTATACCTGAATGGGTGCAAGTGGGTAACGAAACCAATAATGGCATGTTATGGAATGATGGAAAAGCATCTACAAACATGAAAAACTTTGCAGATCTGGTGCTTTCTGGCTATAATGGTGTGAAAGCAGTAAATCCAACTTCGAAAGTGGTGGTGCATATTTCTAATGGTTATGATAACAGTCTATTCAGGTGGATGTTCGATGGATTAAAAAATAATGGTGCCAAATGGGATGTAATCGGGATGTCAATGTATCCTACAGCTACAGATTGGTCGGCAAAAAACACCCAGTGTTTAGCCAACATGACGGATATGGTTTCCCGTTACGGATCGGAAGTAATGATCTGTGAATTGGGAATGCCAGTTTCAGAAGCGGTAGCCTGCAAAGCTTTTATTAAAGATTTAATCGCGAAGAATAAATCGTTGCCAAATAACAAAGGATTAGGGGTTTTCTATTGGGAGCCGCAATCTTACAATAGTTGGAGTGGTTATAAATTGGGTGCTTTTGATGATACGGGCAAACCAACGGTTGCAATGGATGCGTTTCTGCCTTAACTTGGCAGTTGGTCAGGATTTGTAATCCTTACCTGGCGGGAAGCGGATTTTAAATCCGCAGTTAATGAACAATTTTTTATTTATGATTTTACTCAAAAAACTGTCTCTTTCTGTTGCTTTTGCCCTTATGGCAATCGTTACCCATGCGCAAAATAAACAAGGTATTGATGTAGATGCATCAGGTGTAATCCGCTGGGAGAAAGATAATAAGGAAGCTGCTTTTTTCGGTACCAATTATACCGCACCCTTTGCCTATGGCAATCGGGCCATTTTAAAAATGGGTATAACTGCCGAACAAGCCATAAAAGACGATGTTTATCATTTCTCGCGATTGGGTTTAGATGCTTTCCGTGTACATGTCTGGGATCAGGAAATATCAGATGCTGAAGGAAACCTGATCAATAACGAACATTTACGTCTTTTTGATTTTCTGCTTGCAGAACTTAAGAAACGCAAAATCAAAACCCTGGTTACGCCAATTGCCTTTTGGGGAAACGGTTATCCGGAGAAAGATGAAAATACCGGAAGCTTTGCCAATAAGTATGGTAAAGATAAATCTGTAGTAAATGAAGAAGCTTTTAAAGCACAGGAAAATTACCTGAAACAGTTTTTTAAGCATAAAAACCCTTACACTGGTTTAACCTACCAACAGGATGTAGATATTTTAGCCACCGAGATCAATAACGAACCGCATCACAGCGGACCAAAGGAAAGGGCAACAGAATACGTTAACCGCATGACTGCCGCTATAAAAAGTACGGGTTGGACAAAACCTGTTTTCTATAACATCAGCGAATCGCCCTGGTACGCTGATGCCATTGTAAAAGCAGCTGTTCAGGGGCATAGCTTTCAATGGTATCCAACAGGTTTGGTTGCCGGGCATACTTTACAAGGAAATTACCTTCCAAATGTAGCCCGGTATAAAATCCCTTTCGATAGCATTCCTGCATTTAAAAACCGGGCTAAAGTAGTTTACGAATTTGATGCCGGTGACGTAATGGCGCCGATGATGTACCCTGCAATGGCCAGGAGTTTTAGGGCTGCAGGTTTTCAATGGGCAACCCAGTTTGCCTACGACCCGATGGCAACTGCTTATGCCAATACCGAGTATCAAACTCATTATTTAAACCTCGCTTATACGCCATCAAAAGCAATCAGTATGTTAATTGCTTCGAAGGTTTTCCATCAATTTGGCCGTTTAGATACTTTAAACAACGGCAATACTTTTGGCCCGTTTAAAATTGATTACAAAAATTCGTTGAGCGAAATGAATACTGCTGAAGAATTTTATTATACCAATAGCACCACCTCAAAACTAATCAATGCAAAAAAACTAAAACATATTGCAGGTGTGGGCAGCTCTAAAATTGTTCAATATCAGGGTAGGGGAGCCTATTTTATAGATCAGGTGGCTACCGGGGTGTGGCGTTTGGAAGTAATGCCAGATGCAATCGCCATCAGAGATCCTTTTGAAAAAGCTTCACCACAAAAAGAGGTCACAAAGATTATCTGGTCTACTTTACCAATCGATATTGATCTTCCCGATCTGGGTGCTGGCTTTACAGTCAAAGGATTAAATCAAGGCAATACCTTTAATTCAGCTGCTGTTGAACATCGTTTTAGTGTTTCTCCTGGTGCTTATCTGTTGATTAAGAAAAACTTAAAAACCAATCTGAACGCTCAAAGCATTAGTCAGCATATAGCCTTAGGTGAATTTGTTGCACCAAAAGCTTCCAATGAGGATATTTTTGTTAAACATGAGGCTTTAACAACGGTTTCAGAAGATATAGCCTTACCAATCAATGCACAAATTACAGGCTTAGGTGCAAAAGATTCAGCATTTATTCAATTGAATGCTGCCAACCGCTGGAAAAATATTCCGCTAGAAAAAAATCAGGAATACCAATATCATGCAACAATTCCGGCCGAACTGGTGAAAAATGGTGTGCTGAAATATCAGATCATCGTTCATAAAGCAAATGGCGATTACATCACTTTTCCGGCAAATGTAAAAGGAAATCCCAATGTATGGGATAAGCTTGAAACGGAAAGTTACCAGACCTATGTGGCCGCTAAAGATGCCATTGTAGAAATTTTCAATGCAGGCAAAGACGGCAAAAATATCAATATCTATAATCCTGATTGGGGAAACAATAAAATTGAATATGTTTCAGAAGAAAATCCATCGGTACTGAACCTGAAACTCTCCATGGGTAAGCCAAAAACTAATCAATTGATGGGGTTTCAAAGCTTCTTTGCTGATAAAATGGCTGGGAGGTCTACAGAATTGAACAATTTAAAAACATTGGTGATCAAGATTAAAGCAAATACCGAAAACACAAAGATTAAAATCGGTTTAACTGATACTGATGCACATTTCTTCGCGACAGAAATTCTCGCCGGAAAAGATTTTAAATTGATAGAAATCTCTTTAAATCAGCTTAAAAACGATGCGCAATTGTTGCTTCCACGTCCTTATCCTGGTTTTTTACCACTTTATTTTCAATCGCCAACTCAAGCTGTCTTTAGTTTGAAGAATGCTGAAAAACTTGAAGTTACATTTGGTTATGGAAACCCCACTAAACCAAATCATATTATTATCGAATCTATCTATTTAAAATAACCATCAATTATATGTTCCGATTGAAGAAAATACTTTTTACCATTTTTATGGTTAGCCTGGCTTATTTAAATGCCTTTGCACAACGAACCGAAATTTTACTTGATGAAGGCTGGAAATTTTCAAAAGGAAATTTTCCGAATGCTGCCGAGGCTACTTTTAATGATACCCGCTGGGAAACGGTTGCTGTTCCGCACGATTGGGCCATTAGCGGACCTTTTGATAAGGAAATAGACAAACAGGTAACCGCGATTACTCAGAATGGCGAAAGCAGGGCTACTGAAAAAACGGGTAGAACAGGAGCCTTACCGTATATTGGAGAAGGCTGGTACCGAAAAAAAATTAACCTCCAGGCGCTTAAACCAAACCAGAAAGTGCTGCTTCAGATAGATGGCGCCATGAGCGAACCTCGTGTGTACCTCAACGGGAAACAGGTTGGACAATGGAATTATGGTTACAATTACTTTTATATAGACATCACTAACGACTTAAAAACAACCGGTAATTTATTGGCTATCCATCTTAAAAATATGCCAAAATCCTCTCGTTGGTACCCTGGGGCAGGTTTATACCGCAATGTGCATTTAATCATCAAAGACGAAAAAAGCATCGAACAATGGGGGATTACAGTAACAAGCCCAATAGTAAAGAAAGAATTTGCCAAAGTGAATATCAAAACAAAATTAACAGGTAAAGGTGTTCGTTTGGTTACGCAGATTTTAGATAGCTTAGGTAAGCAGGTGGCTATTGATACAGCGAAATCGATCTTTGGAAACGAAGCCGATCAAAATATAGAAATCAGCAATCCCAAACTTTGGAGCCCCGAAAGACCTTATCTGTATACTTCGGTATCGAACGTGTATGAAGGGAACACATTGAAAGATGTAGTGAAAACGCGATTTGGGATCAGAACGATTAATTTCAGTGCAGGAATAGGATTTAGCCTCAACGGTCAGGTAAGAAAGTTTAAAGGCGTTTGCCTGCACCACGATCTTGGTCCGCTTGGCGCTGCGATTAATACCGCTGCATTAAGAAGACAATTAACGATTTTAAAAGAAATGGGCTGCGATGCTATTAGAAGTTCGCACAATATGCCCTCGCCCGAGCAATTGGAACTGTGTGATGAAATGGGATTCATGTTCCTTGCCGAAAGTTTCGATGAATGGGCAAAAGCCAAGGTAGAAAACGGTTACCACCTTTATTTTAATACCGATGCCGAAAAAGATATTGTAAATCTGGTACAGGCCAATAAAAATCACCCTTGTATTGTGATGTGGAGCTCAGGAAACGAAGTGCCTGATCAGTTTGGTTCAGAAGGTGTTAAAAGGGCTAAATGGCTTCAGGAAATTTTCCACCGAGAAGATCCTACACGTCCGGTTACCGTAGGGATGGATCAGGTGAAGGCAACCATGCAATCGGGTTTTGGTGCATTGATGGATATACCGGGTTTAAATTATCGGGTACATCTTTACGAAGAAGCCAATAAGGTTTTTCCACAGGGCTTTATTTTGGGATCTGAAACAGCCTCAACGGTAAGCTCCCGCGGGATATATAAATTTCCGGTTGTAAAAGGATTTGATAAACAATATCCTGATTTTCAGTCTTCTTCTTATGATCTTGAATATTGTAGCTGGTCTAATGTACCTGACGATGATTTTGTGATGCAGGACGATAAACCATGGGTAATCGGAGAATTTGTTTGGACAGGTTTCGATTACCTTGGCGAGCCAACCCCTTACGATAGCAGTTGGCCATCAAGAAGTTCTTATTTTGGGATTTCTGATCTGGCTGGTTTACCCAAAGACCGTTATTACCTGTACAGAAGCCGTTGGAATAAAGCTGCGCCAACATTACATTTACTGCCACATTGGAACTGGGAGGGAAGAGAAGGTCAAACTACGCCAGTTTTTGTATACACCAGTTATGATAGTGCCGAACTTTTCTTGAATGGTAAAAGTTTGGGTGTACGTAAAAAAGATAAATCAACACCCCAAAACCGCTATAGGTTGATGTGGATGGATGTAAAATACGAACCAGGAACCTTAAAGGTTATAGCTTTTGACAGCAATGGAAACCCCGTAGCCGAAGAAAAGATAACTACAGCAGGTAAACCTTATAAAATTGTGTTAACACCGGATAGAAAAGATATTACGGCCGACGGAAAAGATCTGTCTTTTGTAACCGTCTCAGTAGTTGATCAAAACGGTATACCTTGTCCAACAGCTACCAATGCTTTAAACTTTGAAGTAAAAGGAGCGGGGACATTTAAAGCGGTTTGTAATGGCGATGCTACTTCTTTGGAATCATTTGTAAAACCAACCATGAAATTATTCAGTGGAAAACTGGTGGTGGTGGTACAATCAGATAAGAAAGGCGGGACGATACAATTAAATGTTAAAGGAAAAGAATTAAAGAGTGAAGGTTTGGAAATTGTTTCCCTAAAGTAATCTTTCATATCAAATATATCTTTATTTAGTATATAAAGTTAAAATTAACAGATTTTTGGTTCAAATAATTGATTTTAAGTGTGTTATTGATGGGTAATTGTCGTTTTAGTTGAAAAATTATCATTAAAAGAGCTGCATTATGCAGCTCTTTTGTTTTTTATTGGTTTTTAACGCGAATTGTATAGGTCCTGTTACAATTAATCTTATTTGGAATAATTTTTTAAATTAGCATATATTAAAAAACCTGATAAGCTTATGGAAAATCTAAAAGAAGAAACCAAAATCAAAGCTTTCCTCACCAGGATAAAAGCAGAGTGGCCAGGAGTGGTAGAACGCTTTGAGTTTAAAACAGGCAGTGTGATTTATGTTCATTTAAAGGAAGGCATATCGAGTATGGATTTTCTCGGTAAACTTTCCAGACAGGTAGAACGTTTTGTCGATTTTAGTATGCCAATTATCTTGTATCATATTGAGAGTGACGGTATGAACTTAAGGTCGCACCCAATTAATTGGTATTCTTCCATTACACAAGGAAAATCTTTTTAATGCTCATAAACATTCGTGGTTAATACCTTTAACTGTAAAATAGTAGCCATAATCTTTACAGTTGTAAATCTTTTTGTGCATAATTCGCAATTTTGTTTGCCAGTAATTTTGGTTTTTGGGTTTTAATCCTATTTTTGGTTTTTAATTTAAAAACATCCAGTATAATGAAAAACGGAACAGTAAAATTTTTTAACTCAGAAAAAGGCTTTGGCTTTATTAAAGAAGAGAGCGGATCTGAGATTTTTGTGCATGCATCAGGCCTGATTGACGAAATCAGAGAGAATGATACAGTTGAATACGAAGTTCAAGAAGGCAAAAAAGGCCTTAATGCAGTGAAAGTAAGAGTTGTTTAATTCTTCCCCAAAAGATTTTGAGCAGGATTTAGTCCTGCTTTTTTTTGCCTTTATATTTTGTATTTCGCCATCGAAACCGGGTACATCAATAACTGAACAAAAAGGTTGAAAAAATTTCGTTCTCATTTCTAGCGGATTACCAATCTGACCCGCTTTACCCGCTATCTATATAGTTGTTTTCTGAATGGGATTTTTATTTTTGCTAATGTCGATCAAGTCGACCGGAACCAAACAAATTAAATATTTTTGCAACTTTCTATTTTTTCAATTCAGGAACCTGTTATAAACGACAAACCTCTTGATCGGGGTACTTTTATGGCTGCGGCACAGTTTGTAACGGCACTTAATTTTGCGGGCGAATTTGAGCTCTTAAGTTTATCGGCCATGAATACACAGGTTGGAGCAGCTAAAAAGGGTGGACTGGTATTTGTACGTAATGGAAAGTTGAAAATGCATCCCGAAATCTACGATCATTTATCCCTGATATCGATATCTTCCATCTGTGCAGGAAGTGTTTATTTCCACGGCCGTGATAAAATTGCAGCAGAAATTGTAAATCTCCCTTATAGCGATGGACTTTTAAACTTAGAAGGCGCTGAAGAGGATTACATGGCATTTAAACGTTTATGCAGCCCTGTTTCACGTTTTTTTTTGCTTCAGGCTAAAAAAGTACAATGGTCGGCAATCTTATCTACATTTAGGTTTTTTATGATGGAAGGCGTTTGGGATGTGGTTAATTTTGTTGCCCATGCACTGCATCAGGCTGATGCAGATGTACTCGCCTGTGCGCAGCTTTTAGAAAGCATGCAAAAACAAGAATGGTACACTGGTTTTTGCCAGTCGCTACAAAATTTCCACGCCTCTCGTTATCCTTTGAGTAAAGCAGGTTTAGAATCAGAACTGCCAGAAATGGCCTAAATTATTTCAGGTAATTTTCTAATAAAACACTTATTTCATCTCCAATAGCTCTATTGCCCATGTTATTGAGTTTTTGTTGCGAAGAATTGTGCTTTTCGATGTATGTAGCCTCTGTTTTATTGAATTTAAGATAACCCTGCTCAAAATAACGTTCTTCAATTTCGGTAGAAGAATCCATCGATCTGAACCATAGTTTAATCAGTGATCCTGTAATTTTATCAAAGTAAAGCCAGTGGTAGGTCGCTTCTGCATCTGCATTGTCGGGCAGACCTAGACGTTGAATTTCTAGAATAGCAGTATCAGAATTTTGGAAAAAGTATAAAATCTTATATTTAGACGACATGCCGCAAAAATAGGACTTAATTTTTTATCACAAAAAACATTTTTGCTGTTTAGATTTAATATTTGTTGGTTTAAACGAATTCGCCTTTCCCGCGCAGGCGGAAATCTTAATGCAAAATAAAGCTATTGCTGAGGCATTACGATTCCAAACAAGTTACTACTAATGGATTCTAAAAATCAGTCGTCATTTCGACCGCAGTGAAGAAATCTTTAAACAATGTTTATGGAATAGGTAATAGATTTCTCTCCCGAAGGTTCGGGACTGCGCTTCAGTCGAAATGACGATTTAACTCAATCTAATGTTTTTCGCCCTTAATCACCTTAAATAAATGCAAAACCTGCGGAAACAAGGCGTCCATGCTTTCCTCTACGCCGCTTTTAGAGCCAGGGAAGGTAAGCACCAGTGTTTCTCCGATAAAACCCGCTACACCGCGCGAAAGCATGGCATAAGGCATGCGCTCCTGTCCGTAACGTCGGGCAGTTTCCATCAGGCCATCAATATTGCGGTCGATTAAGGGAGCAATGGCTTCTGGGGTTACATCCCGGGGTGAAAGGCCAGTTCCCCCGGTAAAAATAATTAAATGGTAGCCTCCTTGGCTTAATTCGCGGGCTTTATCCCGGATGATATTGATTTCATCGGGTACGATTTCATACTTCCCGGCATTGATATCCCATTGAGCTAATCTCGAAATAATCGCTTTGCCAGCGCTATCCTGAGCTTTGTTTTCGAAAATAGAGTCCGAACAAACTACAACAGCAGCTTTTAACTCAGGGAATCTGGCATTTTTAAGGTCTGATTTTCCTCCCGATTTTTTTAAAAGCTTAATGTTTTCTATTTCAACGCCTTTATCAATTGGTTTTAACATATCGTACATGGTTAAAGCCGTAACCGAGGCACCATGCATGGCTTCAACTTCTACACCTGTTTTGTAAATGGTATGTACTTCAACCGTAATAATGATGGTTAACCCCACAATTTCGTAGGTAATAGCGGTATACTCAATAGGAAGCGGGTGGCAATCCGGAATTACATCACTGGTTTTTTTTACGCCGAATAGGCCTGCAGCACGGGCAAATTCAAATACATCGCCTTTGGGTATTTTACGCTGTTCAATAGCATCAATAGTCTCTTGCTTCGATACCTTTACAGTAGCGGTTGCAATGGCAATCCTTAAGGTGTTGGATTTTCTTGTGATGTTTACCATATTAAATATTTTCTTTCCACTGATGGGTTTCGTCTTCGAATATTTCTTTTCCCCAGATCGGTAATTCTGCTTTTAACCGGTCTACCACTTCAGTACAGGCTGCCATTGCGGGTTTACGGTGTGCCGACGAGGTGAAAACAAAAAGGCATATTTCGCCTGTTTTAACTGTGCCCAGGCTATGATAGATATGCATGCAATTGAGTGGATATTTATCAAAGATTTGTTCCCTGATCTGCTGCATTTTTTCGAGCGCAAGGTCATTGTAGGCAGTATATTCAATCGCAGCAACAAATTTGCCTTCAATCTCATCTTTTCTTACCTGTCCCATAAAAATACTATGGCCACCAATAGCTGTTTTGCTGTTGTGTTTGGCAATACTGTCGGCTATAAAAGCAGGTTCGATCGGGCCATCTACAAATATGTTCTTTATCTTTTTTTTGCTCATGTTAGGGTTTGAGAAAATGATCTCTCCATTTTACAATGCCACCTTTTAAACTGTATATTTTTTTTGCATCGCCATATTTTTCCTGCATGGCTTCTGCTGCGGCTACACTTCTGATACCGTGCTGGCAGATGAGCACTACATGTTTCTGGTAAAATTCTTTGCTCATGAAAGCGCCAAACTCCGACATTGGTACCTGTGTAAAGATCTGTTTATCCAATATAGGTACTTCATGCCTTTCGCGTACATCGATTAAAATTGTCGATTCTAACTGTTGAAGTTTAACCAGTTCGCTGGCATCAATTTCTATATATCCCTGCGGTCCTTCGCTCGTATCCTGATAGTCCATATTTAAAAATTCATCAACAGTTTTGGGTAGGGTATAACCGCCTCCATGACTGATGTTGATGGTGTATTGTTCTTGTGTAAGTAAGTTGTAACTTAAAATTTTATTGGTGAGCGGCTGTCCGATTTTGGCAATCAATTTAATGGTTTCTGCGGCTGCCATGGTACCCAATATACCCGGCAATACACCTAGAACGCCATTTTCGGCACAATTTGCTACTTCTCCTTTATCGGGCGGAATGGGGAAAAGATCGCGATAATTGGTGCTGGGGGTTAAATGATCAGGAGTGTTAAATATGGCCAGCTGACCCTCAAAACCTGAAACTGCAGCAAATATAAGTGCTTTGTTCAATAATGCACAGGCATCGTTAATCAGGTACCTGGATTCGAAATTGTCTGTACCATCCAATATGTAATCGTATCTGGATAGAATATCGAGAATATTGTTTTTCTGCAAACGGATCGGGTGGCGGATAATCCCGATCTGGGTATTCATTTCCTGCAGGCGTTTTGCTGCAACCTCTACTTTCAGCTTTCCGATATCAGCCGTCGTAAAAAGAATCTGTCTGTGTAAATTGGATAGTGAAATGGTATCGTCATCAACAATACCAATATGGCCAATGCCGGCAGCGGCCAGGTATTGCAAGGCAGGGCAGCCCAAGCCACCGGCACCAATTACCAATACTTTTGCCCTTAAAAGCTGCTGTTGTGCTTCCTCCCCAAATCCTTTAAGGATAATCTGCCTGTTGTATCGCTCTGCACTCATATATTGTTTATCCTCCGGAAAAAGGTGGCATTATGGCTATTGTAGCATTATTGATAATTTCTGTATTTTCCTGAACGATATTTTTGTTCAGGGCAAGTTTATATTTCATGCTTTTTAAAGCAGGAAACTGGTTTTCGAGGTACTGTTTAAAAGCATCGGTATCAGCAATGCCATCAAGCTCAATATTTTGATTGTTGATAAACTCGGCTATCTTGCCAAAACTGATCAATTCGATTTTCATCTGTATATTTTTGTTTTTTATCGGTGATGAAGCTATCATGAGCATATTTTTCATCAGTATATGTTTGTTTTTTAATTATTATGAAGCTATCATGAGTTTATATGCATTTCTGTTGGTGACTTGTAAACTCATGATGGTTTCACAAGTTTCTATTTGATTTTTGTGTTCAAGCGCTCGCAGGCTCGGTTTATTACCGTTTGTGAGTGTTTGCTCATGATGGTTTCATGCTGCTAATTTACCTGTAAGATGCTGATTTTACTCAATCCTTTTACAAATCTTCTTCCGGTAGCGAAATCGCTTGGCGTAATAACGGCGATATTTCCCTTTTCAGCCTTTGCAGGATCGGTATCATAACCTGTTAAAACCAATATCTGATTTCCCGTAGGCGAATTAAAAATTTCGTTCCACGAGTACAGCACTTTATAATTATCAGTTGCAGTAAAAACCAGAAAATATTCACTTAATGTTTTTGGTGAAGCAGCATCTATTTCTACTTTGGCCAAAATATCTTTCAAAAGCACACCTTTAATGTTTTTGATGCTGCTTTTACGCTGCATCAAGTGGTTAAAAATCGTCATACTATCCAAATTAACGGATTTATAGGTGCTTAAATTGTTTAAAGTAATTGTTAATGGCTTTTTAACCTTTCCTTCGATTACAAATTGCTTGCTTTCTTGAGCACTCACAGTAAAACTTAAAAATAATAAGGCGATGATCAGGTATTTCATGTTATGCATGTGTAAAAAGTAATTTATAAGCGGCCAGCGCCAATACACAGGCCAGCACATTTTTTAAAACGGTTTGCGGGAATTTTATGGCACCAAAATAAGCCCCACAAATGCCGCCTACGAAAGCTACGCCAACATAAGCGAGCATGTGGCTGTTAAATTCGAAGCCTTTAATGAGCTGGCCGCCTAAACCAGCAACCGAATTAACAAAGATGAATGCTGCGCTAATAGCTGCGGTCTGTTTTTGATCGGTCCATTTTAAAAGCAACAGGATAGGAGAAAGGATAATGCCGCCGCCAATGCCAATCATGCCCGAAAGTAAGCCGATAATACCACCAATGGCAAGCGATAACGGAATATTTGATGGTTTGAAATCTTTTGGATCGGTATTTTTAAAGAAGAAAAAACGAATGACGGGAATGAGTAAAAGCACACCCAAAATCTTTTTGTAAATGGAACTTTCGATTACCATCATACCGCCCACAAAAGAGAGGGGGATAGAGGCAAGCGCAAAAGGCCAAAAGGTTTTCCACTTGAAATGGCCGCCACGGTAAAACTGGATAAAGGAAGTGGAGGAAACAAACAGATTGAGTAATAGCGCAGTAGGTTTCATGATGGCTGGAGAAATGGCAAAAATAGCCATCAGTGCAAGGTAGCCGCTTGCTCCGCCATGCCCTACTGATGCATATAAAAAGGCAACAATAAAAAGTAAGCAGTAAAAGAGGATAAAACTTTCTTGCATGGTTTAGTTTGGTAAAATCATTACGGTTAGGCTGTCGCTTTTTTTAAATTGCTCTTGGGTTTCATCAAGGCAGATCAGGCAATTGGCCTGTGCAAATGAGCTTAATCGGTACGATTCCTGTGCACTGAGCGGGGTAACCAGCCCATTTTCGTATTTGCCTTTCAGGAAATGTGTTAGCCCTGCAGCTTTTGAATAAGGATGTGTAAGTGCTGCCTGAACCTCAATTACACTATTGCTTTTATGCGATAAGGATTTGATGGATGGCAATACGTAATTATAGTAGCAACTGAGTACAGATGATGGGTTACCTGGAAGTCCGAATATTAATTTTTGATCTTTTGTGCCAAAAAACAAAGGTTTGCCTGGTTTCTGCTTTACCTTATGAAAAATCTGTTTGATGCTACATTGCGCAGCGGCTTCGATTACAAAATCATAATCGCCTACACTTACGCCTCCGGTGAGCAGCACAACATCGCTGTTTTTTATTGCAGTTTGTAATACTTTTTTAAGGATCTCGAGATCATCATCGGCTTTGTAAACGGCAATTTGTTCAATGCCTTCATATTTTAAAGCTGCAGAAAGCGAATAGGAATTTGATTCGTACACCTGCCCAAATTCGAGTGTTTTTCCTGGTTGTTGTAATTCTTTCCCTGTTACAATAATCGAAATCTTTGGCATGGGATAAACACTAACTTCGTTAATACCAATCCCAGCCAGAAAGCCAATAGCCGCAGGACTGAGCAGGCTTCCTTTTTCCATTGCCAATGCTCCGCCCTTAATTTCTGAACCTTTATCGCGTACGTTCAAGCCAAGCTTTAAATTGGGATCTTGCAAAGTGATTTTCTCATCTGTACGTGTGATTTTTTCCTGCATCACCACAGTATCGGCACCTTCCGGTAAAGGAGCACCTGTAAATATCCTGCTGGTCTGGCCATTTTGGATGGTAATAGTTGTTGCTGTTCCTGCGGCCATCTCGCCGATTAAGGTGAGCTCTTGTTCGTGATCTTCAAACTTAATGGCATAACCATCCATGGATGATTGACTAAATGCAGGAATATCGTATTTAGCATAAATATCGGCTGCAAGAATGTGTCCCGATGCCTTGGCCAAATCAATTGAAATGGAATTTAATGCTATGATGTGTTGAGAAATGAGGTGTTTTGCTTCTTTAACGCTAATCATGAAAATTTTATCCTCCAATGGTAATCATACTTCTGTTTTGAATGGTAGTGGCATCAATTTTTTCGAAATCGCTTACCAGTTGCCCACCCAAGGCTTTCTTTTTGCTCCAAATGGCCGATTGAATTAGTGGGAGCACCTCTTCATTTTTCCGCAATGCCGTAAGCAGATCGGTTTCACTATCCGAAAAAAGGCAGTTTTTGAGTTTGCCATCTGCTGTTAATCGCATGCGGTTACAGGTATCACAAAAAGGATTGGTCATGGTGCTGATAATGGCAAACGAACCTTCATGACCAGGAATCATGAAACTTTTGGCTGTATCGTGTGCTTCTCCTTTAACAGGTAATACGGTGAAATCTTTTTCAACCACGGATAGGATTTCATCTAAAGAGAACATCTTATTGCTCGTCCACTTGTTTCCGCTAAACGGCATAAACTCAATAAACCTGATCTGGATGGGATTATGTTTGGTCCAACTGATAAAATCGCCGATCTCATTGTCGTTAAGGCCTTTCATCACCACCATATTTACTTTCACCTTGATTTTATGCTGTAAAAGCAGTTCGATATTACTCCGTACCTGATGGAAAACATCCCTTCGGGTAATCATAAAGAATTTTTCTGGCTGAAGGGTATCTAAGCTGATGTTGATGGTTTTAATCCCTGCCTCTTTTAATACAGGCAACATTTCAGCAATGCGGGTTCCGTTTGTGGTAATTACGAGCTCGACTGGAAGTTTACCCAATGCCGCAATAATTTGAGCTGCATCTTTTCGCACTAATGGTTCACCACCTGTAAGCCTGATTTTTTTTACGCCATTGGCCACAAAAACTTCTGCCAGTTTAATAATTTCGTCGGTTTGCATGAGCCGGGAGGCAGGAGTGAAGTCGTACTCTTCTTCAGGCATGCAATAAAAGCAGCGAAAATTGCAGTTATCGGTAAGCGATATCCGCAGGTAATCGTGTATTCTTCCAAAAGAATCTGCTATCATTGCTGGCTAATTAAATTGTTGTAATCTGTTTCTGTATCAATATCAATTTCTCCGTGTTCGAAAACAACTGTTTCTACATCCAGAGGGTACTGTTTGAGTATCTTTTTTGCTCCTTCTACTCCTGTGAGCGATAAAAGTGACTCAAAATAATCTTTTCTGAAGAGGACAGGAGTTCCTATCGTTTCGGCATAGGTACTGGCAATTATATTTTTACCTTTTTCTCTCTGCTTTTCTATTAAGTTATTAAAGTTACTCATTTTTATAAAAGCCTGGTCGGCTACAGCAATAATGATACTTTCAATTTCGCTATTATTTTTGATCATAGTTGAAAGTCCGGCTACAATGCTCGATGCCATTCCATTTTCCCAACTTTCATTAATAACGAAATTAACCTGATCATTGTGGTGCTGGCTGGCTATTTCTTTAGCATTTGCACCTAAAACAACGAGAATAGGTCTGCAGCTTGTTTCTAAAGCTTCATTTATTACGGTTTGTAAGAGCGTTTTTCCTTTGTAATCCAAAAGCTGTTTTGGTCTTCCCAAACGAGAGGAACTACCTGCTGCCAATATGATAATGCCCGTTTTCAACGCTTAGTTATTTTTTAATTCGTAAACATGGATTGGTTTTTTCTTCTCTTTTAAAAACATGGCCGAAGCACCTGTAAAAACAGATTTGATTTCGGCGAGGATAGAAATGGCGATTTCTTCTGCCGTTTCTGCACCAATATCCAGTCCAACCGGACCATGCACACGTGTTTGGTTTGCCGGCGTTGCCAAATCCAGTTCTTCTAACATCCTAACTAGTTTTTTCTTTGGCCCTAATGAACCAATATAGGCTGCGTTTGTGGCTAATAAATATTTAAGTAGTTCGAGGTCGTAATTGTAATTATGGGTCATCAGCACAAAAGCCGTTTGTTCATCTATCTGAATTTGAGCTAATACATGTTCGGGTTTGCTCACCAAAACCTTGGTTGCGTTTGCAAAACGTTGTGGCGTAGCATGCGTAGGTCTTCCATCTACCACCGTTATCTCCCAGCCCAAAAGGTAAGCCATTTCGGCTAAAGGCTGTGCATCATTGCCTGCACCTGCTATAATTAATGAAATTGGGGGGGGGATGAATTCGAGAAAGGCATCAATCTGTTGGTTGTCAAGATTATACACTTTAATTGCTGTAGTCTTATGTTCAGAAACTTCGAGGATATCTTTAATTGTTTCATTGAAGATCGCCTTAGGAATTTTAGATAGAATGGGTTCATTTCTAAAAAGCATGCTTGTACCCAACTGCAGCTTATCTGTTAGGGAAAAAAGTGTTGCTAATACTGCATGCTCCCTTTTACCTTGCAATGCGGTTAAAATAGCAATTGGATTTAAGCCATCCATTTCGATGATGGGTTCGAACAGAATATGTACAATACCATTGCAGCCCAGCTGAACGCCAAATTTGGCATCATCTTCATCGGTGGTATCGTACGTAATGAGCTTGTTTTCTTGCTGTACAATTGCCGAAAGTGCTTTTCGCAACGCATCGCCTTCTAAACAACCGCCACTAATGGCACCTGTTAACTGGCCATCTTCAGTAATCAGCATTCTGGCGCCGGGCCTGCGGTAAGAGGAACCCTCTACCTTAACTACCGTTGCAAGGGCTGCTTTTTTCTTTTCCTTCTTTGCTTTTTGATATGCCTTTATGATATCGGTAATTTCTTTCATTAGGGGTTGATGCAATAGATGATGCAATTTAATGATAATCTATTACAAATAGCCAAAGCAAAAGGAAGATGTACCCTTTATTTGTGCAGTCAGATGTTACCATCTCACTGATAAAGTAAATTCCAATGTTGAATTGCAATAGCAACTCCAATGCTTATTATCTCTGAAAACGAAATTCAATAGGTTGTATCATAATATAGATTTGTCATCCTGAGCCTGTCGAAGGACCCGCTTAAATACGCTTTAAGGTATTTCGACAGGCTCAACATGACAGCAACTGAGGTGAAATCGCCTTTATGATATACCCTCCCACCAGCAAATAATATCCATAATAATTGACGGAAATTTAAATGTTAGGCTTAAAAAGGCTCGGAATGAAAAATTTCGAGGTTAATACAGCGCAAACCAATACTGTTAAAGAGCTCGGTGATTTCTTTTGTCCAATCTCTTGGCGAATCTACCCTGAGGATTTTATCAGAATCCCATAAATCGATATTCCATTTAATTTCTTTGAACTGGCTGTTCAGCAATGGACTGATTACGTTTAACTCGCTATCCGTGGATACATTTGTTTTGAAAACGGCTATCATATAGAAAAGTTTTTAGGTTTGTTGCAACTGTAGACGTACAACTTTAGAAATTACTTTAAATACAAGTAGGTTTTTTAAACTATTTTAAATTTTGCTGTAAAAGAACCAAGGCTCTGGTTTATGCGTAAGTGTAACATATCCATAATTAAAAACAAAATGTTGAATACAACCATCGCTGCCTTGCTTGGAGGCCCTGAAATGATTATTGTTGGAGTTGCTGTTTTATTATTGTTTGGCGGCAAAAAAATCCCTGAATTAATGAAAGGATTAGGTAAAGGCATAAAAGAATTTAAAGCCGGGCAGGAAGAAGAAAAACCTGAGGTACCAAAACAGGCTTAGTTAAGCTGTTCTCAATTCTGATTTTGCTTTATTCAGCCTAAGTTTAACCATTTGTAAGGAATTTCCCTGCCATATTCCTATCTAAAGCCAGAATTTAAGATGTAAGGTCAGTTTATAAACCTGAATAGTAATCATAACCTTGTTCTGCCCAGTAATCTCTAGGTCTGCTATCGCTAAAACTCATGGTCCCGATTCTTTTCAGGTTTTTAATACCATATTTAACCGGCACAATTAGCCTTAAGGGTGCTCCATGGTCAATACTGATTGGTTTGCCGTTCATTTCATAAGCCAGTAAGGTTTGCGGATGCATGATGCTTTCTCTTTCCAATCCTACATAATAAGCTCCATTTGGCGTTTCTAAGCCCATATATTGTTTTTTAGCTTCTCCCTGAAGCTTAAAATGTGCTAAAAAATCACTTAATCTAACACCTGCCCAATGTTGGATTTCGTCCCAACCCTCAACACATTTAAAATCGTAAACAATCTCTGTTTTGGGTAATGCTTTTAGTGCGTCTATGCTGATGTATCGATCTTTTTGGTTTTTAAGTTTTACAATGAGTTTCCAACTGCTAATATCAAAACCCTCGTCATCTTCAATACCGATCAGGCTGTTTACCCTTGGGTTTTTTGCAGCTTCCGTTATCGGATAGGTTTTAACCAGGTGTTTGTTGCTGAAGAAATTGCGGAAAAAGAGTTCAGTTTTATTTAGTGCCCTGCGTAAGGGAGCTCGGGTACCACCAGTAATGCCAGGTGTTTCTTCAGGAGTGTTTAAAAACCACTTCCAGCCAGTAATAGTACCAACTCCGAGTGCTGCGAATGCCCCAAATGAAATAAAGGTTCGCCTTTTGATTTTCTGCTCAACTGTTAATGGCGTCTTAATCTTCTTTTTATAGTTTGCTTTCATCTTTATCTTCGGTTTTTCGAGGTATTGCGGGTTTGTGTTTAAGTTGAGGCTCTTCTTCCACCACTTCAAATCCAGCTACCACCGCCCTGAAATTATTCCATCCGGCAAGCACTACTTGAACAATATGGATCAAAAAGAAAAAGACATATCCAATGGTTAATGCAAAGTGGAGAATCCTGGCGAAGTGATAACCACCACATAACCAGCAGAGCCAGTAAAACTGTACAGGTTTGTAAATGGCCAGGCCTGTTGCGATGGAACCAATACCCATAAATATAATGGCCGTATAGGCTATGCGTTGTGCGGCATTGTATTTCTTTTGTGGTGGAATAGTTTTACGGATATGCAGATCGTGAAGGAGTACGAGCCAGGCTTCTTTAAAAGCGTATCTATTTGGTAATAGCGCTCGCCAGGCACCCGAAAAAACAGTGTAAATGATATAGAGCAAGCCATTAATGAAAAAGAACCACATAAAAAGAAAGTGAAATGCCATTCCTTCTGCCAGCCTCCCCGAAATGTGGAAGTAATCGTAAAACCATTCAGGAAAAAATTTGATCAGACTGAAGCCAAATATTGAAATGCCATAAGCATCATTGGCCCAGTAAATAAAAAGTCCGCTCCAGATCATCACCGCCAAAACCGGAAAATTAATCCAGTGTGTCCACCGCATTAAGAGCGAATGTTTTTCTTTAATTACTTTCATTGTGAGGCTGTTGATGTGATAAACACTAGGGCTTATCGTTCGGATTTACGACTTACTTATGATCTAACAGCGGGCTTAAACTTGTTGCCACAGTTATCTTACCTGTTTTATTGTTTTGCAAAAAAGCAATTAATTCTGTGGGCTGTTCCCCGTTCACTTGGTTCATTTGCACATTTACTGACCCATTGGTTTTTCCTCCCAGGACAAAGGTTTCGAACTGAGTTACAATCTGTACATGGCTTAAAGTCTTGCCTTTATTCTCACCCCTTAAAACCTGATTGCTTGCTTTTGCAATTACCAAAGCCACCGCCAGCGAATAACCATCGGTTGGTTGATTGGTATTATAATTTAGTATGAGGTTACCATTGCCGGTTTTGCCCGTTGAAATATCTAAATTTCCCATAGATGGAGTGGCAAGTGCTGTTTTAATGCTATTGTGGAGGATGCTTTCCTCCGAGCCTACAAATTCTTTGCTTCCATTTACCACAACCTGTGGTGTGTAAACGGTTTTTAGGCTAAGCCAATCTGCATATTGGTTTTGTCTTGCAGAAAATTTTGCGTTGCTAAAACGATCTTTCCAGCCCAGTCTGTCCCAATAATCTACATGAAAGGCCAATAAGTATACAGGTTTGTTTTGATTTTCTTTTTCGATCTCAGCCAACAAGGCATCTGCAGGAGGGCAGCTCGAACAACCTTCTGAAGTAAAAAGTTCTATAACTGCAAAACCTGATTTGGCTATAGGTTTAGGGATGGTTTTATGATCTGCAATAAAGGCAGTACTGAGAAGGTTTATCACCAAAAAAGGTAATACTATTTTTCTGATCATGGTTGCTAATTTTATGCTTAGTCGTTTTTGATTTATAATCCTTACAGAAAAAATAAAAAAAAGTGTAAGGATGTTTCTTTTCTCGCGACTAATCAATTAAGCACTATATTTATATAACATACGTAAAAAATGCAAAACGAAACGGACAAAGGTATTGCTCCCAAAAGTCTTCACTCAGATCCATTGAGCTGGGTTGAAAAATATGCCGATTACCTCTATGGATTTGCCATGTTGAGATTAAGGGATGAAGATGTGGCCAAAGATATGGTGCAGGATACCTTTTTGGCGGGATTACAACGTGTAGACCGTTTTGAAGGGAATAGTGAGGAAAAAACATGGTTAACGGCCATCCTTAAAAACAAGATTGCAGATTTTTACCGGAAACGATCTTCAAACGGGCTAAGAGATTTAAAGCTAACAGATGCCGAAGGCGAGCAACAGGATTTCTTTGACACCGAATCAGGGCACTGGAATGAAAAATACCGTCCACAGGCCTTTGGTTTGGAGGTAGACAATCCTTTGATGATTAAAGAACTGGGCAGTATATTAAATGAATGTTTGGCTAAACTCCCTGGATTATGGTTTTCAGTATTCTCGATGAAACATATGGATGATCTGTCATCGGAACTGATCTGTACCGAACTTAAACTTACCGCGGCCAATTTCTGGGTAATTATGCACCGCACAAAACTTAACCTGAGGGCATGCCTTCAAAAAAACTGGAACTGATATGACGAGCGCGCTAAGAAATATAATTTATAACTGTAAACAAGCTACTTTTTTGATCGAAAAAAGAATTGCCGGAAAAATTACAGCTGCCGAAACACTACAATTGCATATACATCTGGCGGGCTGTTCGGTATGCAAAATTTATCAGCAACAGAGTATATTGATTAACAGGGTATTTGTAGGGTTTGAAAACACTGATTTTAAACTGGATGAATCCTTTAAAAAAACATTAACGGAGAAGATTGAAAAAGAAATCAATAAAAATTGATTTTTCTTGTAAGGTTTTAATTATCGCTTCGACTAAGGGATAAACAAAACGCATAAAAACATGAAAAATCTAATTTTAAAATCAGCAGGAAAATTGTTTATGGCTGCTTTAGTTGTGGCTAGCCTTTCGTTACCAAGTTTTGCTTCGGTTAACAGTTCCTTACAGGAAAAGATGTCTAAAATGAAACAAAACAAAATGGAGAAGAAGAAAATGGATAAAATGGAGAAGAACAAGATGGACAAAATGAAAACCGATTCGATGAAAAAAGCCAAAATGGAGAAATCTAAAATGGCTAAAGGAAAAATGTCGAAAAGTAAAATGTAAAAAAACTAGGCAGGGAAGCTTGCTCCCTGCCTTTTGTTAAATAAATATAAAATGAAAAGAATTATACTATTTGTTACCTTAATTGTTGCATTATCCTTTCAGGTAAAAGCACAAAAAGGATTAAAAGAAGGGGATAAAGCCCCAATGTTTAGCGGAGTGGACCAAAACGGCAAAACCGTGAGTTTGAAAAGTGCACTTAAAGCGCACCGTTCTGTGGTATTGTTTTTTTATCGCGGTCAGTGGTGCCCTTACTGTAACAAACACATTAAAGAACTTCAAGATTCTTTAAGTTTGTTAAGCGGGAAAGATGCTTATGTTATCGGTGTTACACCTGAAACGAAAGAAAACATTGATAAAACAATTAAAAAAACGAGCGCTGGTTTTTCTATCCTTCAGGATAAAGACGATGAGATTATGAAAGCCTACAAGGTTAACTTTATGATGGACGAGGCAACCTTTACCAAATACAAGGGCTATGGTATAAATTTAGAAGACAACAATGGCAATACCCGACATACTTTACCTGTTCCTGCAACCTATATCATCGATCGTTCAGGGAAAGTTAAGTATGTTCATTTTGATCCCAACTATCAAAAAAGAGCCTCTGTAAAACTTTTGCTTTCGAAACTTTAGGTAGAGTATAGCATCATTTTTTTATAGTTTTGAGGTGACATTTTAACCTATATTTAGATGATCGATAGGCCATGTCCATTTTTGTTTGGAAATGGAAGGACAGAAACTCTTAGCGGACTTCAGTCCTGCTTTTGGTACAAGTCCCGATGCTAATTTAGTGCCGATTTATCGGTAAAGAATCGGGAGCTTTCCCCGTCAATCAGGTTAATGAACAGCGTTTTGCACCTTGCAACCCCAAAAATGAAATGCTGTTTTAGCCATTTAGCCCTGGGTGAAGTGTTATCCTGCAGGCTGAGGTACGAAGCCGAAGTGTAAAAGCGTAACACGGGTACCAATTTGCCTAACTGCACAGGTATTGCGCTCCAAAAATAATTTTTTTTGGCTATTAGTTTGTGTAATTTCTTGAGCAACAAGGTGTTATTGAATGTGTGATAATCTCTTTGAGATCAACAACCTTGTTTTTTCTCAATAATGCCCTTGTTATAGGGATCCACTGTTTTTTGGCTCCAGATAGCTTCATCCCATTTTCACCCAATATGGTATCAATTCCCTGTGCAGCTTTGGCAAGTAAGCCAATACAATGTTCTATGTTTACTTCCGTGTAAAATCATCCATTAACTTCATCGTAATCAATGCCTCTTCACCGCTACATGGGTTTTCTCCTTTGTTTAAAAAGTAATCAACTACTTTTTCGATCATAGGTTGTTGCACATGCTGCAAAGGCTCAAATATAAATTCTTCCGTTTGATGGGTAGTAACCGTGACTTTATTGCCAAACATGGGGAAACTGATGTGGCCTTTTGAGCCATAAACCATGCAACTATCGGCCTGGTCTTGTGGCGAAACGGAGAAACACCAGGTACCGCTGAACACAACTCCATTTTCGAAAAGGATATTTCCTGCAACCAGATCATCCACCTTGGTGTTTTCCTGTTGTCTGGTGGCGATGCCCATAGCGTTTTTAACTGCACCGAAATAATAAGTCATCAGATCTAATTGGTGAGGAGCCAGGTCATGAAATAAACCACCACCAGAAATGGCTGGATTGATCCGCCAATTATCAGCTGTTTTGGCGATTAGCGCAGGGTTTGGCGACTGGAGCATTTTTAAGCGGACTAAACGAACATCACCAATGGTATTAGCAGCCAATAGTTCTTTAACTTTTAAGAACATTGGTTGGGCACGGCGATAATGCGCCACACAGAGCTTCACCTTTAGCTGATTGGCGGCATCAGTCATGCGTTGAGCAGCTTCAGCATCTAAAGTCATAGGTTTTTCTACATATACCGGCTTACCAGCTTTTAAGGCCTCTATGGTGTAAGCTTCGTGTTGGAGAGGTGGGGTAGCAATATAAATGGCATTAACTTCCGGATCGTTGATCAGTTGAGCAGCATCATTATACCATTTGGGTACCTGATGCCGTTTGGCATAATCTGCTGCTTTGGTACCATCGCGGCGCATTACGGCCACCAATTTAGAATTGGCTACCTTATTAAATGCTGGTCCGCTTTTTACTTCGGTCACATCTCCACAACCAATAATGCCCCATCTGATTTCTTCCATTGTATAATCTATTTGAAAGCTGAATTTAGAAAATATTGTCTGGAAACTATGCTCAATCGATAAAAGCTTTGTAAAAAAGAAAAGGGATTCACTTTGGGAGTGATCCCTAATCAACTAACCAAACAAACTATTCCGGAAACCACGCCGGAATCAATTTATAAACGAAAGAATTAGGAGATTGTTTTGCCGGGTTTGTTTATTTAGTGTGTTTTTTTTAAAAAAAGAAAAATAAAACCTTTATCAGGAATATAGCCTCGCTTTTTTTAGCTTTGTACCATGCAAAATCTTTCCAAGAAACTTCAGATTGATCTTATAGAACTTAAGGCAAAATATGCCTTTATTATGGATGAACTTGAAGTAACATTTGCAGATGCTTACCTGTCGAAATTGCAAGCTAAACAACGCCTGGCCGAGCAGATGATGATAGAAATGGAAAGGATACTTACCGGTGAGGCCGGAGAGCATGAAAACTAACCCATTAAGATAAAGAGATGGTTTTTGATATTAACCTTAAGGTAAAGAAGCACTATATTATATTATTAATCTGAAACTGTAATCCCGTAGCTGCCCAATTTATGGGGAAGTTAAACGTGGGTACATTCGAACCGAAATTTAAATCTTATAATACTTCCTGGTTTTATTTATTTAACCAATATGAAATTATACTCTTTTTTAATACTAGGTATTTGTTTTTTAGGTGCTTGTTCACCAAAAATCAGCAAACAAGCTGAATCGAAAAGCAGTAATGCACTGCGCATCATGTCTTATAACCTTCACCATTGTAACCCGCCATCAAAAGAGAAAGAAGGCCTTATTGATATTGATGCCATTGCAAAAGCGATAGCACAACAAAAACCTGATCTTGTGGCTTTACAAGAGGTAGACGTGAATACCAAAAGATCGGGCACTATTAACCAGGCCGTTTTGCTGGCCACCAAGTTGAAGATGAATTTTTATTTTGGTAAAGCGATAGATCACGATGGGGGTGACTATGGCGTAGCTATTTTATCGCGCTTTCCTCTGTCTGCACAGCAGACTTTTATGTTACCTAAAAATAATGATGCCAAAGCAGAACAAAGAGTTTTGGCCATTGCAACTGCCGAAATTGCCAAAGGAGTTTTTATCCGCTTTGCTTCAACCCATCTTGATGCGCAACGCCCGGAAGATAACCGCATCCTTCAAGCTAAGGAGATTAATCGGTTAACAGCAAAAGAAACCCTGCCGCTAATTGTTGCAGGTGATCTGAACGCCGATCCAAGTTCCGAAAGCATTAAAATATTCGATTCGAATTTTACCAGAACATGTAGCGATTGTGGTTTTACCATTCCTGTGATCAACCCACGGAAAACCATTGATCATATAGGTTTTAAAACCGGAAATCCTTTTAAAATTATTTCCCACGAAGTTATTCCTGAACGCTATGCCTCAGATCATTTGCCTATCGTTGCCGTGCTCGAATTGAAAAAATAGCGAAACCATACGATTTACGCTACCTCTTTTTTAAAGCAGGAGGTATGCTGAAGGTGGGTTTTTTGTCAGCATCTTTAAAGTCTACTTCCATAAAGTAGCGCTTTTTTTTAACGATGTAATTTTCAATAAACCATAAAATATCAGGCAGGTTTTCCACCATTGGAGAACCTGCTATTTCGTGCCCCATATCTTGCACATACTGAAAGTAATACGGATACCCGTTTTTTCTGAAGGTGCGTGCAAGATACCTGGAACCAAAAAAGCCCCTGTTAAGTAACCTCACTTTGTTGTAGGGAACAAGTTTATCAGCTGTGCCGTGGAAAAGCATTGTAGGTGCTGGTGGTACGGCATATTTTGGTGCACCATTATAACTTAATATTGCCCCCGCGAAAGAAATTACACCTTTATATTGAAAATGCTGTGGAAGTTTAGCCGATAACGCTGTCGCATTCCGCTTGTTATAGTCGGCATGTAGAGCAGTAATAGCGCCCGCACTCGATCCCGATAGGATGATCATAGCCGTATCTATACCGAGTTCTTTTGCATTTTTAAGCAGATAAGCTGTTGCGTCGAAAACATCAGTCGTAGCAGTATCAATAGCTGCTTTTAAATTTGAAGTATTAAATGGACTGGGAAATTTCTTTCCCTTAAGGCCCAGTCGATAGTCAACAGACACTACTTTAAAACCATGACCTATCAAAGTATTAAAGTATTGATCAAATAACTTACTGTCTCTGTGGCCCATAACAAAGCCACCACCGAATATAAAAAGCACTGTTGGCTTAGTTTCTGTTATTTTACCACTGTAATAAATATCTAACTTTAACGTGCCTGAATCTGTTTGCGAGAATACTTTAGTGTCTACACGAAATTTTTTATCCTTGAGTACAATTTGCCCTATTGAAGATAAAGAGCTGAATAAAAGCGTCAGGAACAGCAAGCTTAGCGGGTATACTTTGTTATTGGGCATCATCTATTTTTTAGGAAGAGGTTCGCTACGAGCCAAATGTGATCGGCTTTGATTTCTAAGCTAATTTATTGCATTTTCAGCTCAAGTGCAATAAAATACACCATATATTCTACACTATCGATTAATTTTAAATTTAAACATTAATTTAATCGGTTATAACTGCAATTGCACTATTTTTTGTAGCCGTTTAGCCTAAATAACAGAATGATCATGTTGGTGACATCCCTTTGTTAACATTTCTTAATAAGTTAATATGAAAGCGCTGATAAGTTAAAATGCTTTGTCTTGCTTTGTGGCAAAAGAATTAATAATTGATTATGCAAAACAATCAGGTAACAGTTAGCCCGGATCTACAGCAGTTTATTGATAAGTTTGAGCCCAGTAAATTTAAACTCATGGCTGGCGGGATCGAAATCAGGGGAATAAACGATATGCAAAGAAATATTGCTCAAGCCAGAGCACTAATCGAAAGATTAAAACTTCGCCTGATCGTATCGCATAATGCCGAAATGCTTAGCTATCGCGGTTTTGAAGTAAATAACCTATAAGCCTATAAACCGATTTGTCGGTTCTAATTGGCCTGTCCATCAGGCACATCATTAAAATGCTGTTTCTGTTATACCAATAACATTTTTTCGATTTTGAATAAAATCAAAAAGGCAATGTGTACAGTGATAAATAAAGAGGACCAAATATTGGCCCTCTTTTTTATCAAATCGTTAATTGTATAATCCCAGTTCTGCCAGGGATGCAAACTGCAGACCATCTTGTGCAGAGTTCATAATTACCTTAAGGTATCTTAAGGTTTTGGTGCTGCCAAATGCAAAATATTGCACTCCTGCAGCATTTTGAGCTACGTAATTGTTTACCGATGTAAAATTTATATTATCGGTACTTGTTAAAACCTGAAAGTTTTTAATCGCACGGCTCAATCCGCTTCTTTGCACTAAACTTAAGCCGTTTGCCGATTTCGAAGATCCTAAATCAATCACAATCTGATGCGGATAACTTGTTGCAGAAGTGGTCCAGCGTGAGTGCCAGAATGTACTGTGGCTACCATCGATTAAAGTAGCAGCCCTGCCATTGATAGCTCCCTCGCCACTGGTTTCTTCAGAGCTGAAAGAATTGATGCTCCAGCCAGTTTTACTTAATTCGCTTAAAGGTGCAACATTGTCTTGCAGGGTAGAGGGATCAATGCCTGGCGCTGGTAAACCCAATGCTGCCATATCTGCATATATTTGCGTTGTAGCTGCTGAAGTAGATAAATTCAATCCCCATTTTTGGAAGAAGTTACTTAAGTTTTTGCCCGATATACTACAAGCCTTCAGCATGAAATAACGCATCCTGGCATCATCATTAGCTAAAGTTGGATTTTCAACACGCATATCCTTAGCCAGGGTTCTATAAAAATTATCACCATAAGCTAAGGTTAATTGTTGAAACATGCAGAGCCTGATAAACAGATCGGTTAAAGGATTGGTATAACTTGTTGATCCGTTATAATCTTTGGTACCGGCAGGTTTTCCTAAATAGGTAAAAGCTTTTGGCCACACACCATCGTTTACCAACCTGTTGATAGAAGGGGTAAGGGTACGTTGCACGTATAAACTATATAGATTTACCGAAACCTCACCCAAAGCTCCCCAACGCCACATCATTTGGTGCTGGTGGCCCAGTTCGTGCCATAATCCCCAACCATTGGTGCCTACTGCGCTTAAAGTTAAAATGGCATTCACATCTGAGGTGATATAGGCTGTACGGTAATCATAAGCGAAAAAATAATAAGCCGGATCTTCATGCTGCGTTAAAAGATAGGTATGTACATTTTTCGCATGTGCAGGCAAAGAGTTGTCTAAGCCGTTCAAATCATCCTCTAGCGCAATAACCTGCGTAATTTTGTTCAATATAGCACTCTGGTCTTCTGCTTGGTATTGTATTGCCTTAGTTCTTGATACTACGATAAAGCAATTTGAGCCTTCTAGAACCACATCAGGAGTGGTGTAGGTTTGTAATTGATTAATCCAGTCTGAATTGGTGGTTACGCCAAGTTTGTAATATGGAGCGTATTGGTAACCGCTGTTAAAAGTTACTTTAGCGGTAGAGCCAGTTGTAGAATTGGTGTACCTGATCCATAATAAGCCACCAACAGCGTTGGTAATGGTATTGGTGCCCGCTGTTAACTGCACGGCTGTGGGCTGGGTGTTCCAGGTGCCATATCGAGAATAGGTACCAATTAATAATTTTGGCAGGCGGGTTCCTGTGGTTTGTTCTACGGTGATATCTAAAGTAGCACCTGGAGCCATGTATAAACCGGTTGCAGTAAAATCGGTTAAATAGTATCCATTTTTTAAGCGGTCCCTTTCAATTGATGCATTAATTTTTTCGGTGACATTAAAAACATTGGTCTGAGTGAGGGATTGCACGCTGGCGCCACTCATAGTTTTTTTGCTGTTTACAACTTCTTCTTGTAATACAGCCGTTTTTTTACAGGCCGAAAGGCCTACAATTGCCGACACGGTTAAGAGTAATAGTTTCTTTTTCATTTTTTAGGTTTTTGTTAATATTTGGTTATAGGTAGCCATATTCCAATAAATGGATTATGGTAGTAATTACATTTGTAATGTTTAGTTAGCCAGTTTATTCTAAAACAGGTGGTGTAAGTCTGTTTAAAATGTCAGTACAATGTATCCATAATTACATTGATGTAAAAGGATAAAGACTGCGCAAACGTTTGATTCGCCTGTGCTTTACAGTATTGACTGCCAAAATACCTGTATTATTTTTACATTAAACTTTATACACAGCAATTAATGTATAGCGAAATAACCCGCGCCTTGGCAAGCTGCTAATTGTTCAGAAAGCAATTAGTATTCGTGCCAGCTAGTAATTGTAAAAAACCGATTTTTATTAGATTTTAAATCTTACGCACACGTTTAAAGATATTAAAGTAGTTTGCATATTTGTAATTGAGATGATCAAAAGAAATTTACAGCATAGCTTTTCACTTCTTAATGTTGACTATGTGCGACTTAACTCCAAATGGAATTATAGGAATGTGATCAGTCCGTACTACCGCATTTACTATATAGATGAAGGAGAAGGTGAAATATCAGACGCTCAAAGCTTGCTAAAGCTAGAGCCAGGCTATTTGTATATTGTTCCCAGTTTCACGTTATGTAATTTAAATTGTGAGCATTATTTGGGCCAGTATTTTGTCCAGTTTTTTGAGGATTCGACAGATGGAAGTTCACTTTTTGCCAATAACAGAAATGTATTGAAAACAGCGGCCACTGAAATAGATCTTAATCTTTTTGACAGGCTGCTCCAGATTAACCCTGGAAGAGGAATTAACCGGTCTGATAATCCTAAAATCTACGAGAAAGATATTTATTATAAAGAATATCAGGAACTTAACAACCAGCAGAACACTTCGTCTTATCTGGAAACCCAAGGGATTCTGATGCTATTAACGGCCAGGTTCCTAAACCCCCAGCTTTTCAAAAGTCCGGAACATAAACTTATACCGGTAAAAATTGCGGAAACTTTAAATTATATCCTTATCAATTTACATACAGACCTTTCTGTATATCAGCTTGCTTCTCGTGTAAATCAAAATCCCGATTATTTTTCAAGGCTGTTTAAACAGCATACCGGAACCAGGCCTTTAAATTATATAAACGAAAAACGCGTTGAACGGGCACAGTATTTAATGGCGACAAGCAGAATGTCATATTCAGAGATTTGTGCCCAGACCGGATTTGATAACCTTTCCTACTTTTCTAAAACCTTCAAAAAATTAACCGGCATGGCACCCAGTATATATAAGAAACAGATATATCAGGTCGGTTTTAACCATTAAACTCAATATTTTTATTGATGTTAATATTGCCAATTGTTTTAAAAACCATTCGGCCGTCAGGTAACTGAATGATATAACCAATCTGGTTATCACTTAATCCTTGAAGCATGCACCGGTGGATTAATGGCTTATGCCACAAAAAAATGATGACTATGATGATAATCCTACCTTGTTGCGTAGGGAAAGATCTGATACGCTTTCTCAATTATACTTTTGCATTTTTTATGCGTCTCAATGGTTATCAAATGGAAAACAGCGTGACGTATAATAGCTAAAAGAGGATACACATTAGATTTATGCCCTACCTATATGCTAATATGGATAAGACAATTGTGTCTTAAATAAAATGGATGTTATCGCTTTAGTGCCTTTTTTGATACCCAAAGACACTTTCTACACCACTTAAACAAACTGGGTATAAATTTAAACAATTGTGCTATCCTTAAAATTGCAGTTGTCTTAGCTTCGAATACTCAATACAGGTAAAACCATTACCTTTCCGTTTGAACATGATGCTGAAGTAAGTACGACCAAAACTTACCCAAAGCGTGCTTAACGCTGATCTTAAATCTCAGTGCGATGCCAAAGGCAGATTGTTCAATGATCAGGAAAGCTAAAATTGGTTTTATTTAAGGGGCTAACCAAATAAATATGAACCAAACTGAACAAACGCTCATGAAAGCACCTGGTTAAATCCAAATCGATCTCACGCCGATACAGATTGAATTCGTTCAATGGTATCGAATATTAATCCTAACCAAAATAAACCAAATTTTATGACTAAAAACTACTACTACTTCGAAGAGGGGTTACACCGCTCTATGCTAACTAAAATAGTTGAAAAATCTGTTTTAGTGATCCTAACTAACTAGGACTGGCATACAATTATCCAAATCTATTTCTCTTTAAATGATTTTAAATAATGGAAAAAATAACCAATATGGGTAATAATGTGCGCTCCAGATATCGGGGAGCAAAGCAGTTATTACTCGTGATCTATTTAACACTGATTATCTCCGCGCTGTTAATTGATACAGCTGCCGCACAACAAAGGCGAAAAATAACCGGGACGGTAGTTGATGAACAAAAGCAGCTATTAATAGGAGTTACTATTACTATAAAAGGTACTGGTTCTAAAGTGCAAACTGGCACAAATGGAGAATTTGCTATAGAGGTGCCTGCTGATCGACAGACGCTTACCGTTGCATATATAGGAATGAAGACTCAGGATGTGAGCATTGCCGGCAAAAATACGGTAAACATAACCATGAAATCCAACGCTGATCAACTGGGTGATGTAGTAATTGTAGGGTACGGCGTTCAAAAGAAACAGAGTGTTGTTGGCGCAATTACACAAACCACAAGCGAGGTATTGGAACGAACAGGTGGTGTATCTAGTTTAGGTGCAGCATTAACTGGTAATTTGCCAGGGGTAATTACTACCGCCAGCACTGGAATGCCCGGGGATGAAGATCCTCAGATTCTTATTCGGGGCCGCAGCACCTGGAACAATGCCAGTCCGCTTATTTTAGTAGATGGGGTTGAACGATCGATGAATAACATCGATATCAGTTCTGTAGCCTCAGTATCTGTACTTAAAGATGCTTCAGCCACAGCGGTATTTGGGGTAAAAGGAGCAAACGGCGTAATCTTGATTACCACTAAAAGGGGGCGTGAAGGGAAGGCAGAAATCAGGGCAGCTGCTAATACAGTTATTAAATCAGCATCTAAATTGCCTGGTAAGCTCGATTCTTATGATATGTTCCAGATGCGTAACCGAACAATCGAATATGAATTGGCACTCGCTCCGGGTGCCTGGAGTTCATATCTTCCAGAAGCTGTGATGCAAAAATATCGCTCGCCCGCCAATCTCGAAGAAGCTGAACGCTATCCAAACGTAGATTGGGTAAATACCTTGTTTAGAGATAATGCAATGTCTTATAATGCCAACCTTAATGTGAGCGGTGGAACATCGTTTGTGAAGTATTTTTCTGCTGTTGATTACCTTGATGAAGGAGATTTGTTTAGAAGGTTTGGTAACGATCGCGGTTATAGCGGCGGCTACAGTTTCAAAAGACTGAATGTAAGGAGTAACCTGGATTTTCAATTAACACCATCAACGGTATTCAGAACAAATATCTCTGGTTCAAGAGGTACATCGGAGCGGCCATGGATTGATGTTAACCCTTACAATACCTGGACAGCGGCTTATTCTGCAGCACCAAATCTCTATCTCCCTGTCTATTCGGATGGTACCTGGGGGTACTACAAGCCCAATGAACAACAAAGTTTAAACTCTGTGAGGATTTTGTCTACCAGTGGTCTTCAAACAACCACAACTTCCCGCATCACCACAGACTTTACCTTGGATCAGAGCTTAAATTCTCTTGTTAAGGGATTGAGTTTAAAAGGAACACTTTCTATTGATAATACATTTATTGAAGCTGGTCGTGGAATTGATGACCGGAATAATGGGACATTAAGTAAATACATCGACCCTGAAACAGGAGTAGTAAGTTATTCACAGACCAAGGATGCGGCAACAGAGCTGGAATGGAGGGAAAGTGTAAGATGGGCAAGCCGGGCAGGCGACGTTAACGATGGCGCAACCTACCGCAGAATGTTTTCTCAAATGCAGATCAATTATGCCCGAACAATTGCTCAAAATCATAATTTAACGGCTATGGGGCTTTGGAGCAGAGATAATACTGCCACGGGAAGTATTATCCCTTCTTACCGTGAAGACTGGGTTTTCCGTACCACGTACAATTATGCAGGTAAGTATAGTGTAGAATATAATGGAGCTTATAATGGTTCTGAGCGATTTGCACCTGCCTATCGTTTTGATTTCTTTTCTTCTGGAGGACTTGGATGGATGATTTCTGAAGAAAAATTCATGAAACCGATCAAATTCATCAATTCATTGAAATTACGTGGATCGTATGGTGAAATTGGTGATGATGGTGGTTCTCCTAGGTTTGCCTTTTTGACGAATTGGGCATTTGGAGGCACTACGCCACTGGGAACCACCGGTGAAGCTGCAGAGAATAGTCCTTACAATTGGTATAGGGAAACTTCTGTAGGTAATCCAAACGTACGTTGGGAAAAGGTTGTGAAGAAGAATATTGCGCTTGATTTTGGATTTTTTGGAAACATGATCTCTGGAAGTGTAGATTTCTTCCAGGACAACAGGAGCGATATCCTTACCAACACTCGTGCTGTTCCAAGTTACTATGGCGCCACACCACCTACGTTTAATGTTGGTAAGGTGCGGTCCAGAGGTTATGAAATTGATATCCGGTTCAACAAAAAAATCACCAGCAATTTTACTGCATGGGCCAATATCAATTATACTCATGCCAAGAACAAAGTTATCTATGCTGATGTTGCCGGATTACTGCCGTTATATGCTAAGCCTATTGATAAACAGATTGGACAGGCTTATTCTTATGTGAGCGCTGGTTATTACAATACTTGGGATCAGCTTTATGGAAGTACCATGCACAATGCCAATGACCAATTGAAAATCCCAGGAAACTATCACCTGGTCGATTACAATGCAGATGGGATAATTGATGCAAATGATAACATTCCTTACGGTTATTCTGGCGCTCCTGAAAACACCTACAATGCGACTATAGGCTTTGAATGGAAAGGATTTAGTGCATTTGCTCAGTTTTACGGTGTGAACAATGTTACCCGCCAGGTTGTATTCGGAACATTTTCCGGAAAAAATACAGTTGCCTATGATGAAGGAAGTTATTGGTCAAAAGACAATACAAACCCTGATGGTCCGATGCCACGTTGGGAAACAACACCAGCGGGTTTTTACACGGCAGACAGGTACTTCTATGATGCTTCTTATCTGCGTTTAAAAAATGCAGAGATTGCTTATACGTTTAGGCAAGACTGGGTTAAAAAAGCAGGAATTTCGAGTATACGTATATTCCTAAACGGAAACAATTTATACGTGTGGACTAAGATGCCGGATGACCGTGAAGCAAACTATCAAAGCGCTGGCGGACAAGGATGGGCCTCACAGGGTGCTTATCCTACTGTAAAACGGTATAATCTAGGCGCTAATTTCATCTTCTAAACATGATCATTATGAAAAAATATATAACACGCCTATTATTAATAGGAATGATTTGGGCAGGAACCGGCATGGTATCTTGTAAAAAATATTTAGACAGAGATCCTGAAGCAACTGTGTCAGCAGAATCTGCCTTCAAAGACTTTCGTAGTTTTCAGGGCTTTACCGAGGAACTGTATAATTGTATTCCAGATTTTACAAATAGGTATTGGACCAACAGTTTCAACTGGGGTGAAGATGAAATCCAGTCTACAGTTCAAAATTTCCACTTCGTTAACAAAGTAGATAACGGCGATTTTTGGGGCTGGCAGAGAGAGTTTGATGGATGGGGAGCAGGATTTTTAGACAATGCCAACGCGAATACAAATAACGATCGTTTTACCAAGGGCCTGTATCCACTGGCCTGGTATGGCATTCGTAAAGCAAATTTAGGCCTCGAGAACCTAAACCTGATGGTAAACGCAACAGACGAAGAACGTAACCTGATCAGAGGTCAGCTATTGTTTTTTAGAGGTTGGTTCCATTTCCAGCTCATGCAATATTTTGGGGGGCTGCCATACATTGATAAGGTATTGCCTGCCGATGAAGAGTTGAGGTTGCCCAGACTAAAGTATCAGGAATGTGCAGCTAAGGCAGCCCTGGATTTAAGGGCCGCTGCCGATCTTTTGCCAATCAATTGGGATAATACAACAGCCGGTATCCAAACCCTGGGTAAAAACCAGTTGCGCATCAATAAAATCATGGCATTAGGCTATTTAGGTAAAAACTATCTGTGGGCCGCTAGTCCATTAATGAACTTAGAATCTACCGGTAGCAAAACCTACAATGTAGAGCTGAGTAAAAAAGCGGCTGCTGCATTTGCAGAGTTATTGAAACTAACAGAAAGTGGCGCTGCTCCTCATAAATTATTACCTTTTGCACAATACAGCACCAATTTTTATACAACTGGTCAAAATTTCTTAATGCCTGGAGGTACCGAAGTAATATTTACAGGACCATATTGGGGTGCACATGGTTCAACCTATGGCACTGCAAAACAATATACACCAGCAATTGTAGGTGCCGATGCGCTGGTATTTGCGCCTACCGCAAATTATGTTAATTATTATGGGATGAAAAATGGTTTGCCCATTTCGAATTCTGCCCAGGCCGATCCTACTGGCTCAGGATATGATCCGCAATTTCCCTGGCGCGATCGCGATCCAAGGTTCTATAATGATATTATTTATGATGGAGTTAAAGTGGTACAGGGAACTTTGGCAGCGAACATGGAACCACACCGATATGCAAATCTGTTCACAAACGGAAGTTATAGAGATGAACGTTCTGGTAGCCGTACAGGATACATGATGTTCAAATTTGTGCCCCGAACTGCCAATAACTTTGATCAGGGCTGGAATTATGGACAGAACCTGAATATTAAGGTTTCATATATGCGTTTGGCCGATATCTACCTGATGTACGCAGAATCGGTTGCAACAGGGTACGACTCTCCAGGTGCAACCGCAGAGGGATTTAGCAAAACTGCCGTAGATGCAATCAACGTGATCAGAGATCGTGCTGGTGTTGGGCGTGTTGCCGCACAGTTCTTGGTATCTACAATAGAGTTTATGAAAGAAGTAAGACGCGAACGTGCTGTTGAACTTGCCTTTGAAGGACATCGGTTTAATGATCTTCGCCGCTGGCATTTGCTAGCTGAGATACCTTATACCTTAAAAACAGCCGCCGAATTTGATCGTGCTGCTCCTTTAAACCCTGCGGTCGACACCAAATTAAACAAGGTTGTAAACTATCGCGAGCGATTAATATTACAACGTCCGTTTAGTGAAAAGCATTATTGGTTGCCACTTAAACGGGCAGATGTAAATATGTATAAGGAGTTTGCGCAAAACCCTGGATGGTAAGGTAGTTCATGATCACAAATAATTAAAGACAAGAATGATGAAATTTTTAAGAAATGCATTGGCGCTGTGTGTCTTTTTTACGCTGTTTGTCGGTGTAATCAAAGGTCAGGACGCCGTTAAGATACCTATAAAAGCTGTTGTTCGGGATATCAATGGAAATCCGATAAAAGGGGCATCCATCACTATTGAAGGAAACGACGTGCTCACCATCGCAAACCAGGCAGGTGAATTCTCTCTATCGATAGAGGAGAACAGCACATTTACGGTAAATGCTAAAGGTTATAAAACATTGCCGGTAATCGCATTAGCCAACTTAAAGCAAGTTACTTTAACCAAAGAGGATAGACTGATAAATGTGGGCTTTAAAAATGCCACCGAAAGTAATCTTCCTGCTGGCGTTTCAAGCGTTAATCTGGCTCAGCTTTTTGAGAAAAACTTTATAACCTATGGATTGGACGGGATAGAAGCTTTTGCCCCTGGTTTTAATGGCAACAACCTTTGGGGCATGAACACCTCGTTAATATTGGTTGATGGCATACCGAGGGATGTGAATAGTGTTACACCAAATGAAATTGAGGAGATCACTTTTCTCAAGAGTGCTTCGGCCGTTGCCCTATATGGCAGCCGCGGTGCAAAAGGAGTAATCTTGATCACCACAAAAAGGGGCGCGCCAACTAAGCAAAAAATAAACGTGCGTTCCAACATCGGATTAAATATACCGAAAAGATTCGCTCAATATCTGGGCTCTTCCGAGTACATGACTTTGTATAACGAGGCTTTATCTAATGATGGTTTAGCGGCGGCTTACACGCCAGAAACTATTTATAATCACTCCGGTGTCAACCCTTATCGTTATCCAAGTGTAGATTATTACTCATCAGAATACCTCAAAAATAGTTTTTCACGCTATGATGGCGTGGCAGAAATTTCGGGAGGGAATGACCGTGCCCGTTATTACACCAACGTTGGGTTTGTATCTACAGGTTCGCTGCTTAATTTCGGCGAAGCCAAAGAAAATAATACATCAGAACGCTTTAATATCCGCGGAAATGTTGATATGCAGCTAACCAAAGCGCTAAAAGCGCGGATAGACGCAAGTGCGGTGTTTGCCAGCGGCGGCGGCGTAAATACGAATTACTGGGCTAACGCTGCAACCCTGCGTCCCCATTTATTTACACCTTTAATCCCAATTAATTTATTGGAACAGAGCGACGAGGTGAGCAGGGCGATGATTAAAAATGCAACAATTATTGATGGACAATACATCCTGGGTGGTACCCAATTAGATCAGACTAATCCCTTTGCGGCCATTTATGCAGGTGGTAATAATAAATTCGTACAACGCCAGTTTCAGTTTACCACTGGTATTGATGCTGATTTGAAAGGGATTTTGAACGGACTTACCTTTAGTACCACTATGGGGGTTGATTACCTGAACAGCTATAATCAGGGTTATCGAAACGGATATGCAACTTACCAGCCCAATTGGACAACCTACTCTGGTACAACGCTGATCGGGAGCTTAACGCGCTGGGGAGAAGATACTAAAACCGGAGTTCAGAACATTGCAGATAGTTACTATAGACAGACTATTTCGTTATCTGGTCAATTTAACTACAATACTACCATCCGTAATAATCATCATATCTCTGCAGTATTGCTGGCTGCGGCATATCGTCAATCGCAATCTGAAATCTACCAGCCAACAACAAATTCTAATTTAGGATTGCAGTTAAATTACGATTTCAGCCGTAAGTATTTTGCCGAAATTACCGGAGCTGTGGTACGCTCGCCAAAAATGCCGCCTGGAAACAGGATTGCACTTTCTCCTGCAGCTTCTATTGGATGGCACCTTAGCGAAGAGCCATTTTTGAAAAAAGTTTCGTTCATTAACGACTTAACACTAACCGCATCGGCAGGTATTTTAAATACCGATCTTGATTTTGATGAGTATTATGCCTATGAAAGTATTTATACAGGCACAGGGGGTAACTGGTATGGCTGGAACGATGGTACAGGTACACAGTCTACAGATTCGCGCCGCGGATCCAACATGGATTTAACTTTCGCTAAAAGGAAAGAAATCAGTATCGGGATAAAAGGTGGCATGTTCAAAAATCAGTTTAATTTCGGAGCAAATGTTTTTAGAAATAACATCACCGGGATTATCGGTCAGATTAATGTTCTTTATCCAAACTATTTCACTACCGGGTTTCCGAGTTCTTCTTTTGTTCCTTACAGCAATTATAATAGTGATCAGCGAACCGGTTTGGATTTTTACTTAAATTTTAACAAACGCATTGGTGCTATTGACTGGACTTTTGGAGCCTCAGGAACATATTATACCACCAGAGCAACTAAACGTGCCGATCTGTTAACTTACGAAAATAGCTATCAATACCGTGCCGGCAAACCACTTGATGCGATCTGGGGACTAAAAAGCAATGGTTTTTATATGGATGCCAGCGAAGTTGCAGCGGCCGATGGAGTTAATAGTGCAAAACCTGCATTTGGGTCTGCATTGGCTCCTGGCGATATCAAATATATTGATCAGAACGGTGATAAAATCATCGACGATAAGGATCAGGTATATCTTGGTCGCGGTGGATGGTTCGGCGCTCCGTTTACAGCAGGATTGAACGTAACGGCCAAATGGAAAAATCTTACCCTGTTTGTTTTGGGTACAGGCCGCTTCGGTGCAAGTGCCATGAAAAGCGATAACTATTTTTGGGTTAACGGAAGCGATAAGTATTCGGCAGTGGTACGCGACAGATGGACGCCTCAAACAAAAAATACGGCAACCTTCCCGCGACTTACCACTTTAAATGGCGATAATAATTTCAGAGCGTCTGATTTCTGGTTGTACAGCACAGACCGGTTTGATTTATCTAAAGTTCAGATCTCCTACACAGTTTCCGATAAGTTGTTCAAAAGTAAAGTATTGAAAGAACTGGGGCTGTATGTAGCCGGATTTAATCTTTTAACAATAGCGAAGGAAAGAGAAATACTGGAGCTGAACTTAGGAGGTGCCCCACAAACAAGGATGTATAACCTGGGCGTAAAGGCAATGTTTTAATTGAATATTAGATTAGAAAAGATGAACAGAATATTAATACAATTTATAGTTGTCGTTGTGATGCTCTCGGGCTGTAAAAAGTTTACTGACCCTGCTCCACAAAATAATGGAGATTTTGAGAACATCTATACAGAACCCGCACTTGCCCATGGGTTATTGCTAAATGGTTATACAAGGCTTCCATCAAATGGCTGGTCTTTTAATGATGTAGCTACAGATGATGCGGTAAGTAATGATATCAATAATAATTTTAGGAGAATTGCCACCGGACAATGGTCGGCTCAATTTAATCCATTAGATCAATGGACCAATGCAAGAGCAGGAATACAGTATATCAACTTATTTTTAGCAGAGACAGATAAGGTGCTTTGGGATTCTAAAGACCCGGTGTTGAGCAGAATGTTTAATGATAGGCAAAAAGGTGAAGCATATGCTTTGAGAGCCTACCTAATGTCGTATATGCTACAGGCACATGCCGGAAAAGTAGGGGGTAATTTATATGGGTTCCCTATTGTGCTAGAACCCGAAACACCGGCTTCTAACTTTAACCAGCCAAGGGCCACATTTGATGCCTGTATAAAACAGATTTATGGTGATTTGGATAAGGCAGAACAATTGCTTCCTTTAGATTATGCTGATATCAATAGCACCAGCCAGATTCCTGCAAAATATGCGGGAGTTAATGTAGAGACCTATAACCGGGTTTTCGGTAAGTTTTTTAATCAGCGAATGACGGGCCGTATTTCTAAAGCCATTCGTGCCAGAGTAGCACTAATGGGCGCAAGTCCGGCTTTCAGCACAGGTAATTCTACCACATGGGCCGATGCCGCCAGCTATGCAGCACAGGTACTTTCACTTAATAACTGGTTAGCTAATTTAGATCCTAATGGTGTTACCTGGTATGATAACAAAGCAGAAATTGATGCATTGGCTTCTGGCGCTAGTCCCAAAGAAGTGCTTTGGCGTACAAATGTTGGATCAAACAGTGATTTAGAAGCTGCTAATTATCCACCAACTTTGTCTGGACAGGGCCGCATAAACCCTACGCAAAATCTGGTTAATGCATTCCCGATGCAAAACGGTTATCCAATTGCCAATACACCACAGAGCGGATACAATCCTGCCGCTCCATTTACGGGTAGAGATCCGCGTTTAGCAAAATTTATAGTGTACAACGGAAATACCATCGGGCCAACAAACAAGGCAATCAATACCACAACAGATGTAGCAACGAATGATGATGGGCTGAATAGAAAAGAAGTTTCTACAAGAACCGGTTACTACATGAAAAAATTGTTAAGGCAGGATGTTAGTCGTACACCAACCATAAATAATCAGAAACACTATAGGCCGCATATCCGCTATACGGAAATATTCCTGATCTATGCAGAGGCGGCAAATGAGGCCTGGGGTCCTACAGCCAATGGCGGCAATCCCTATTCTGCTTATGATATTATTAAAGCTATTCGTGCCAGGGCCGGCGTTGGAACTACAAACGGTGATGCTTACCTCGAATCGATTAAAGGAGATAAAGATGCCATGCGAACATTGATCAGGAACGAGCGTAGGTTAGAATTGGCTTTTGAAGGATTTCGTTTCTGGGATCTTCGTAGATGGAACGCAGCATTAACCGAACCGGTAAAGGGGTTGAGTATCTCGCAGGGCAACTATCAGGAAATCAATGTAGAAGCAAGAAGCTATCAGGAATATATGAGATTCGGACCAATTCCTTACAGCGAAACATTAAAGTACAATGCTTTGCAACAAAACACGGGATGGTAATATTCATTCACTATAACCAATAACATCATGAAAAATAAAATATATATTTTACTTGCGCTCGTTTTAACACTTGGCGCTTGCAAAAACGAAGAATGGGCATTTCCAGATAATGATAGTCAAACCGTTTATTTTGCCTATCAGGGGCCGATCCGGACCCTCACCATGGGCGAAGATATTTTTGATACTTCACTTGATAACCAACACCGACTTCAGATTATGGGCACTGTTGGTGGAGTTTACTCAAATAAGGAAGATATTACCATAGGCATCAGTGTAGATAACGCGTTAACGCAGGGATTATCTTTTCCATCGCCTTACAGCGGTATCGTAAGACCCATGCCGGCTAACTATTATACACTTGCAGCGAACAAAATTGTCATCCCGAAAGGAAGTTTGATCGGTGGAGTAGATGTTCAGCTCACTGATGCTTTTTTCGCAGACCCATTGGCTATAAATACCACTTATGTGATCCCTTTAACAATGACCAGTGTTGATCAGAACAAAAAAATCTTGCCCGAAAAAAAATACACCTTGTATGCCGTAAAGTATATCAATACCTGGCAGGGTTTCTACCTTCGCAGAGGGAAGGATGTGTTTACCGGAAAAAACGGCAATACTTCACTCAATCAATCCGTAGTTCGCCATATGAAATATGTGGAGAATGATGAAATCAACAAGTTAAACACGCGTTCGCTAACCCAGGCCGAGTTTCCTGTCACGTTTAAAGTAACAGGCGGAACCAGTATCAGCCGAACCTTATTGTTAACTTTTGATAACACGGGCAACTGTACAATTGCAGCTGGTGATGCCAGTTTTACGGCGAGTGGCACCGGAAAATTCGTTAAACGGGGAGAGAAAAACAGCTGGGGCAGCCAGGATCGCGATGCCCTTTACCTAAACTATCAGATCGATCTTAACGATAGAACGGTGAATAGCTTAGATACCCTGGTCATGCGCGACCGCGGTGTGAAAGCCGAAACATTTACGCCGGTCAAATAATTAATATTTAATCTAACAATCGAGAAAATGAAACGATTATACAAAATAGCATTTGGTATTTCCTGGGCAATGTTGCTTGCGTCTTGCCACAAATATGAAGCACTCGAATTTCAAGTAGCCAAGCCAGCAAGCTTCGTGGCTCAAGAGCAGATTGATGCCTATCAGCCATTAAAAACCTATATTGATAGAACAGCAAATCCTAAATTTAAATTTGGTGCCGGAGCCAGCCTGCAACCTTATCTCTCCAAAGGCGTAATTTACAGGCTCATTAACAGTAATTTTGATGAAATTACACTAGGTTATGAAATGAAACACGGTGCCGTTGTACAGGCTGATGGAAGTTTGGCCTTAACCAATGTGAAAAACCTATTGGAAACAGCATCTAAAGCCGGCATCACCGTGTTTGGGCATACCCTGGCCTGGCATGCCAATCAAAATGCAACATATTTAAAAGGGCTGATTGCCCCAGTGGTTATTCCTTCAAGCGGTGGCCCTACCTGGGACCTGGTCATCGGAGCCGATTTTGAAACAGACAACGCCTCGGTTTATCAATCCAATACCAATGCAGTTGCCTCTTTTACTGCAGCTGGCGAAGGCTTTAACGGTACAGGACGGGCTTTGAAAATTAGCAACTCGGCAGTACGAACCAACGATTACGATGCACAATTATTTCTTAAGTTTCCAGCGGTAGCGGTTGGAGAGAAATATGAGCTTAAAATGAATGTGCGTTCTGATGTAGCAGCATCTTACCCTACACAGGCCCATACTACGCCCGGCGCCTACAAATTTTATGATTTTTTTGGCGCAATTTCTTCAACACCAACCTGGACAACCTATACCAAAGAAATTACCGTTACTGCAGACATTGCAACAAGCGGTGCTTTGGCTTTTAACCTAGGTAAAACAGCAACAAATTTTTATTTCGATAATATCACGCTTAAAAAATACAATCCGCTTGGTGGTACTACAATTGTAGAAAAAACTGCAGAGCAGAAAAAGACTATTTTAACCGCTGCACTAGATACCTGGATTAAAGGTATAGTTACCGCTTCAAAAGATTATGTTAAAGCTTGGGATGTGGTAAACGAACCAATGGATGATGCAAAGCCAGCTGAGCTTAAAACTGCTGCGGGCAGAACATCCATTGCGGCTGACGAATTCTTTTGGCAAGATTACCTGGGGAAGGATTATGCGTTAAAGGCATTTCAATTGGCCAGGCAGTATGGTAATGCAACTGATATCCATTTTATTAATGATTATAACCTGGAGTATAGCATTGATAAATGCAAAGGATTAATTGATTACGTAAAGTATTTAGAAGGCAAGGGCGCAAAAATAGATGGTATTGGTACGCAAATGCACATTGTAGCCACTTCTGATAAAGCCAAAATTGAAGAAATGTTCAAATTATTGGCTGCAACTGGTAAACTGATCAAAATATCAGAGTTGGATATGGGTTTTACAGGAAATATAAAAACGGCACAGGCAACACCTGAGCAATATGCAGCTCAATCTGAGATGTACAAATATGTAATCAAGAAATACTTTGAGCTTATTCCGGCAGCTCAGCAATATGGAATTACCATATGGGCACCTCAGGATAGTCCAGCTACTTCAAGTTGGAGGGCAGGGGAGCCAATTGGCTTATGGACAGAAGGTTTTGTGCGAAAACCGGCCTATGTTGGCACAGCCGAAGGCTTGAAGAATAAATAAATTTACTACACGCTTAAAGCCAGGAACAACGTTAACCGTTTTCCTGGCTTTTTTATTGGAAATTACCAGTAAAGCTGACCAGTGGCTAATTGCAGTTTATACCATCTCTTCCATCTGAGTAATTACCATTTCATTTTTCCGGTCGCCTTTAACCAACCTCAATTATAACAAATTTAGTATAGTTATGCAACCGATTGTTTTTTTTGAAAAATAAATGATATATTCGGGTAGAAATTACTCAGCTATGGGCTTTAAATGAGTATAATTTTTATAAAAAGAATAACCAAATATTAACACTTTAAACGATGTATTTCTGTGATGAAACAGGGGGAAGAATGGTAAGCGTCTTCATTTCCCCGAAAATTATCGATTGCCATATTTTCCAGACTTTATAAGCATGACCGTAAAATCTTATCTTCCGCTTTGCGCTTTGCTCGTTACAGTTTTGTTCACCAACCTAAAAACAAAAGCTGAGGTAAAACTTCCACAGCTAATCAGTAATAGAATGGTGCTACAACGAAATACAGATTTAAAGATCTGGGGTTGGGCCAGTGCAAATGAGAAAGTTAAACTTTCTTTTAACGATAGAAATTTTGAGACAATTACCGGCAGCGATGGGAAGTGGTTGATTATGCTTCCTAAAATGAAAGCCGGAGGCCCATATACCATGACCATTGAAGGGCAGAATTTGATTACATTAACCGATATTTTAATTGGAGACGTATATTTTTGTGCTGGCCAATCTAACATGGTGTTAGCAATGGAAAGACTGAAAGAAAATTATCCAAACGAAGTTAAGAACGACAATTTTCCACAGATCAGGAATTTCTTTGTGCCTACAAAAGCTGATGTCTCCAAAGAATCACTGGATCTGCCAAAAGGAGAGTGGAAGTTGGCATCAGGTAAAGAATTGCTTGAGTTTGGAGGAGTTACTTACTTCTTCGCAAAAAAACTCTATCAAAAATACAAAATTCCCATTGGGATCATTAATTCCAGTGTGGGCGGAACACCAATAGAGGCCTGGATGAGTATGGATGCATTTAAGGATTTTCCTGCAGCTGAAGCCCAGATCAAAAACTTTCGGGATACGACTTATATGAACAGCCTAAAAAAACAGGGGCTACCTATGCCAGATAAAAGCTTGCAATCATCCTATGTGCCAAAACCATGGCATAAGTTCTGGATGCCGGGCTATTGGGTAGATCAGGGCGTGAGAAACCTGAATGGCATCCTGTACTTTAAAAAGGAAATTGATGTTCCTGCGGGGATGACAGGCGTGCAGGCAAAACTTTTTATGGGGCGTATTATCGATGCTGATTCCACTTTCGTAAATGGCATTTTTGTTGGCAATATCACTTATCAGTATCCTCCAAGAAGATACAATGTGCCAGCCAATCTGTTAAAAGCGGGAAAAAATACCATTTTAGTTAAAGTTACCAATACAATGGGCAAAGGTGGCTTTGTGCCTGATAAAAATTATTCGCTACAGGCCAACGGGCAAATAATTGATTTAAGGGGCGAATGGGATTACCAGGTGAACCAGGTATTTCCTAAACCAAGCTATTCCCCCTCAGGGCAACAAATTGTCCAGCCAATTGTGGCGCAAAATTCCCCTACCGGACTTTACAATACCATGGTTGCTCCTGCAATCAATTATAGTATAAGTGGCTTTTTATGGTATCAAGGTGAAACAAATGCAGGCAAGCCAAGAGAATACGCCAAACTGCTACCTGCATTAATTAACGATTGGAGGAGTAAATGGGATTTAGGCAATATTCCGTTTTTATTTGCACAACTGCCCAATTATATGGAGGTTGATTATGTTCCCGTTGAGAGCGACTGGGCGGAACTTCGGCAGAGCCAACTCCAAACCTTAAAAGTACCAAATACCGGAATGGCTGTTGGGCTCGGTGCCGGCGAATGGAATGATATTCATCCCCTGAACAAAAAAACAATTGGCGAACGTTTGGCTTTATGGGGCCAAAAGCTGATTTATGGTGAAAAAAACATCGTTTACTCAGGTCCGATCTACAGATCGGCAACGGTGCAGGGTAATAGAGTAATTTTGAATTTTGATCATGTAGGAAGTGGACTAACTGCAAAAGGTGAACCTGAACTTTATCATTTCGCCATTGCAGGTGCCGATAAAAAATATGTTTGGGCAAAGGCTAAAATTGAAAGCAACACCGTAACGGTTTGGAACGATAGCATTTCCAGCCCTGTTACTGTTCGATATGCCTGGGCGGATAATCCCGACGGTGCAAATTTGTATAACGTGGAGGGCTTGCCGGCATCTCCATTCGAGGCTGAAATAAAATAGCTTAAATTAGGGGTGTTAACTATATTTACGCACAAAGCAAATATAAATCCAAAGTGTACCAAGGTAAGCTAAGCGAGCCCTGCACTAGTACAATCACAATCCAGATCGCTAAAGCGTGAATCTATTGTTATGATGTTAAAACGAGTATCAGGTATAAGCGCAATGTCACTTCTAGGGATATTGTTATTAACGTACACTATTGTAAAGGGGCAAAGTAACCCCAATTTCATTACGCTTAATACTAAAAATGGCCTTTCTTCAAATACTGTAAATACCATCCTGCAGGATCATAATGGCCTTGTATGGTTTGGTACCAGCGATGGACTGAATAAGTTCGATGGTACCAATTTTACCGTTTATACCACTAAAAGTGGCGATAGTACGAGCATTCCGTCTAACAATATCTCGGCACTTTTAGAAGACCGAAAAGGAAGGCTCTGGGTGGGTACAAACGGAGGGGGCTTGGCTTATTATGATGCTAAGCAAAATACATTTAAATCATTTATAGGTGAAGGTATCCCAAACCGTAATGTCCCGTTTAATGTATTAACACTTTACGAAGATCGAACCGGAAATATTTGGGTAGGCACTTTTGGCGGCTACCGGGTAATCAATACCAAAACTTTTAAGGTAAAAAATGTAGGTATCAGCGCATTGATGGGCAACGGTTCCAGTGTGCTTTCTTTTCTTCAGGGTAGTGGCAATAAGATATGGATAGGTACCAATTTAGGGCTCTTGGCCCTTAATTTAACCAGCGGTGCCACCGAGAAGTTTATCCATCACCCCAATGACCCATCAGGCCTCACTGATAATTTCATTAAAACTATGGTGAAGGATGAAAAGGGGCGGATATTTTTTGGTACCTACAATGGCCTCAATATGTTGTTGGATGATGAAAAGCATTTCAAATCCTTTTTGCAATCGGGTGATAAGCTGTTTTCAGACGACATTATTTATTCTGCCAGATTGGAAAAAGGAGGTAAATTGTGGTTAGGGACCGAAGATGGCGTAACTATTTTTGATACCGCCACCGAGGTTTTCTCAAACATTCGTCCCAACAAACGCGAAACCTTTGGCCTTAGCCATAAGTCGGTTAGAAGCATTTGTATGGCCAATAATGGCATTATTTGGCTAGGTACCTACCAAGGCGGCGTTAATAAGTTTGATCCAAATTTAGCATTGTTTAACCTAAAGCGTAGCAGCCCATTTGATCCTAAAGGACTTTCATCGCCCATTGTCACTTCCTTTGCCGAATTCTCAAAACGAAAAATCTTTGTGGGCACAGATGGTGGAGGCTTACACTTTTTCGATCGTGATAAAGGCGTGTTTGAACATATCGACCTTAAGAGCAAAATAGATTTTTCCCGAAATCCATTGACCATACTTACATTAATGCTCGATTCCAGGGGCACGCTTTGGGTGGGCACTTACCAACATGGCTTATTTGCCTATAATTCCAAAACCAAAACTTACAAACAATACCTGGCCGGACCATCGGCAACTGATCTTAGCCAAAACGAAATTTTCGCGATCAAAGAAGATAGCAAGGGTTTAATATGGATTGGTACAAACGGAACTGGAGTGAATGTATTTGATTATAAGACGAATTCATTTACCCGTTACGGCACCCAATCCTCGCCACCTATGGTGCTCCCTAGCAATGGTTTTATACGTGCAATTGTCGAAGATCCTTACGGAAATATGTGGATATCATCCAGCGGAACGGGAATAGCCGTATTTCAACGTAAAAACGGAAAATTTAAAGTATACCGAAAAGCAAATAGTGGGATTTCTAATGATGTGGTATTGAGTTTGTTATGTGATAGTAGGGGGAATGTATGGGCCGGAACCGATGGTGCCGGACTCGATCTTTTCAATCGCCGTACAGGAAAATTCACCAATTTTAACGAAACAAATGGATTGCCTAATGCTATTGTTTACAGAATACTGGAAGGAAGAGACGGACTGATTTGGTTCAGTACCGATAATGGCATCAGTTGTCTTGATCCAGAAACAAAAAAAATAAAAAACTTTGGACGACCCAATGGAGTGCAAGACAGTCCTTTTATATTGGGTTCAGGAATCAGCACTTCAGATGGCGAGCTTTATTTTGGCGGGCAAGACGGTTTCAACTATTTTAATCCGCTTGAGTTGCCCTCTAATAATGTGGTTCCAAATGTATTGCTTACCGAACTAAAGGTAGCCAATACTGTTGTACTTCCGGGTGAAAAATCACCTATTCAAGAGCAAATTGGCTTCGCAAAAAAGATTAAGCTAAGCTATGGGCAAAATTTCTCAATTAGTTATGTAGCGCTAAATTACACAGCGCCGCAACAAAACCACTATTCCTATCGCCTTGTTGGTTTGGATGATGGCTGGAATGAAGTTGGTAAAGAGAAAACAGCGTATTATACAAATTTGGACCCGGGAGATTACATTTTTCAGGTAAGGGCAAGTAACAACGACGGCGTTTGGAGTGATAAAATCACTTCAATTTCTGTTCATATACAACCACCTTTTTGGAGGACTATTTATGCTTATGTTTTTTATGTAGTCTTAATCGGTACAATCCTGTTTGCCATTAGGCGACGGGGAATTCAGCGCATTAAACAGCAACTTGCTATTGAACAAGCCCAGATCAATGCTGAACAAAGGATACTACAGCAGCGAAGGGATGCCGAACGTGCCCATGCATTGGATATACAAAAGATCAAATTCCTCACCAATTTAAGCCATGAGTTTAGAACGCCGATTTCATTGATTTTGGCACCCGTTGATAAGTTGCTTGCCGTTAAACAGGAGTCTGCTGTAGCTGGCCAGGTAAAGATGATCCGTAGAAACGCGCGAAGACTGTTAAATCTGGTCAATCAACTGCTCGATTTTAGAAAAATGGAAGAACAGGAGCTGAAGTTGAACCTGAACGAGGCCGATCTCATTACTTTTATCAGCGAAGCCGCAGAAGCATTCCAGGACCTTTCCGAGCGCAAGAAAATTTCACTTCGTATTAACAGCGATATTAAGAATCTGAAAACGCATTTTGATCAGGATAAAATGGAAAGGATTATATTTAATCTGCTTTCTAATGCATTTAAATTTACAAAAGAAGGTGGAGAAGTATCTCTTAACATGTTCTTAAGAGCCGCTACCGATCAAACTAAGCCTGTATTTTGTATCGAGGTTTCAGATACCGGGATAGGTATTGCAAATCAAAGTAAAGATAGGGTGTTCGATCGTTTTTTTATGGATAACAATGTAAGTTCTATCTTAAATCAAGGTAGTGGAATCGGATTATCGATTGTAAAGGAGTTTGTAGAACTGCACGGGGGGCAGATTACCGTAGAAAGTGAACTTGGAAAAGGAACCGCGTTTTTGGTTTCGATGCCAGTTGAGATAGTGGATGAAGAAAATGATCAGGAGGTTGACGATACAGCCTATAGTTTTACGAACGAAGAACTGGACGAATCCGTTACTGAGCCAGCAACTAACGAGGTCAAGATGGCCACTATCCTTTTGGTTGAAGACAATGAGGAATTTAGATTTTACCTAAAAGATAGTCTGCAGCCTTTTTATCATATTATAGAGGCGTCAAATGGTAAAGAAGGTTGGCAAAAAATGCTTTCCGGACATCCGCAATTAGTTGTTACCGACATCAGCATGCCGGAGATGAATGGCATTGAGCTAAGCCAGAAAATAAAGGCAGACAAAAGAACAAGCCATATCCCGGTTATCCTGCTGACCGCAATCAGTGGAGAAGAAGACCAGGTTAAAGGCCTGAAATCAGGCGCCAACGACTACCTCACCAAACCTTTTAATTTTGACATTCTCCATGCAAAAATCGACAACTTATTGTTGTTTAATCGCTCCGTAAAAAATGCGTATTCCAAACAGGTGCAGGTACAGGCTAAAGAAATCGAAATTGAGTCTAGCGAAGTTAAGTTGTTGAATAAAATCGTCCAGTACATTGATGAAAAACTTAACAATCCAGAACTCTCAGTAGAGGAACTAAGCCGGCATGTGGGCATGAGCCGAGGCTCTCTCTATCATAAACTGCTTGAAATCACCGGTTTAACGCCAATCGAATACATTAGATCGGTAAAACTGGAAAGGGCAGTAGAATTCTTGGAGAAAAGTGATTACAATGTTGCCCAAATTGCATACATGACCGGTTTTGGTACACCGAGCTATTTTTCTAAGCTTTTTAAAGCGCAGTTTAATATGCTTCCTTCCGAATATATCAATGCAAAACGAAAAGATAAACGCGTGAAGATTTAAAATCCTGCTCAGTAGAATTTTCTTATTTAAAAACAAACATCTGGAGCTTTCTTTTGAACAAATGGCTCATGACAGTAAGGCCGTAGATGTTAGTTTTGAGCATAATCAACGTGCACTTTATGAAAAAACTTCTTCTCTTTATGGCCTTTCTTTATACTGGCTATTCTTACGGACAAATTACATTTACAAACCCGATTATGGCAGGGTTTTATCCTGATCCCAGTGTAACCAAGGTGGGAAGCGACTATTACCTTGTTAATTCAACCTTCGCCTACTTTCCGGGGGTTCCGGTGTTTCATAGTAAGGATTTAAAAAATTGGAAGCAGATCGGCAATGTGATCGATCGCCCATCGCAAATGACTTTCTTCGGTGATGGTACCTCAAGAGGGCTTTTTGCACCTTCAATCAATTATTATAAAGGCACATTTTACATGACCTGTACCAATATCGATAAGCGCGGAAATTTTGTAATGACGTCAAAAAAACCTGAAGGACCATGGAGTGATCCGGTTTGGCTCCCACAAGTGAGAGGGATTGACCCGTCACTGTTTTTTGATCAGGACAAAGCCTACATCGTTTATAACAGCGATGCGCCAGATAATAAACCCCTATATCCGGGGCACCGAACCATCCGTACTTTTCAGTTCGATCCAGTGGGTTTAAAAGTAGTGGGTGAAGAAATTCAGCTGGTAAATGGTGGGGTAGACATCAGCAAAAAACCAGTCTGGATTGAAGGACCGCATATTTTTAAACGTGGCGATTGGTATTATCTCTGTGCTGCCGAAGGAGGTACTTCCGTTAACCACTCACAGGTAATTTTAAGAAGTAAACAAGCCACCGGACCTTATGTTCCCTATGAGAAAAACCCGATATTGACACAACGCGATTTAGACCCAAACCGTAAAAACCCGATTACCTCTACCGGTCATGCAGAATTGGTTGACGGTCCAGATGGTAAAACTTACGCCATTTTCCTGGCTGTAAGGCCTTATGAAGGCAATCATTATAATACTGGCAGAGAAACATTTATCGCTCCGGTTAAATGGGTAGATGGCTGGCCAATCATCAATCCAGACCAAAAAGAAGTTCAATATAGTTATACTGCTGATTTTAAGGAAGTAAAACAGATTGCCCCGCCACAAAGTGGAAACTTTGCCTACAGAACTACGTTCGATAAAAAACTAGATCAATCGTTATTGTTTTTAAGAACCAATGATACCAGCTGGTATAGGTTAGATAAAGAAAATGGCTTAACCATGAAGTTACTGCCTGAAACGTGTATGGGACTAGGAAATCCGGCATTTATCGGGAAAAGACAGCAGCATTTAACTGGTAGCGCTTCAACGGAGATGACTTTTATGGCGGTGCAGCCAAATGAAAAAGCAGGGATGCTTATCTTTCAAGGTGAATATAATTTTTACTACATCTGCAAATCAATAAAAGATGGCAAGCAGGTGGTTCAGCTTTACAAAGGAAACCGAAGCACTAAGGGTATGGACTTGATTATTGAAACTCCGGTAAAAGCTAAAACCCTGCAGTTTAAAATAGAAGCTGATCGAGGGCTTTATAATTTCCGCTACGCTGAAAGCCCGGGCAAATGGAAAACATTAAAGGATAATGTGGACGGAAAGTTTTTGAGTACTGAAACCGCAGGAGGTTTTGTCGGCTCACTTTACGCGCTTTACGCCACTTCATCCGGAGAAAATACTAAAAGTACAGCTTCCTTTAAATGGTTAGATTATAGCGGTAATGATGCCATTTACAAGCAAAAATAGATAATATAGGTTTCTGATGATCTTATCGCCAGAAACCTATTGAAAAATAGTTGACGTTACCTAGGCCACTTGAGAAAATTTCTTTCAGGTTGATTAGTTATAAAAAATAACCTCGCAGATACAATACCTGCGAGATTATTTTTTTTTAAACATAGGGTAAAATTCTATTTCGCCGAAAATGTCCAAAAATCGATATTTACTTCCGGTTTTTCTGTTCCTTTAATGGTTAGGAAAAGATCTTGTTTTCCTGTTGCACCATTAACTTTACAGCTTACTTCTTTCCAGGCCTGCGCATCACCAGTATTTGGCACAGCCAGTGTTCCGATCACTTTTCCGTCAGGGCTGCCTAATCGGAGTTCAATTTTATTGTCTTTTCCAATACTGGCTACCGAAGCCGAAAATCGTTTTGCTCCTTTGCCGAAATCTACACCCCTAACTTTTATCCAATCCCCGTTTTTAATATGCGTAACATTTAAACCACCTTTGCTGCATGTTTCAGTTTTAACACCTTGTTGGTCATTCATCGTTTCGGCCTCCACCCGCATGTAGGGATTTAATCCTTCCACCTGTGGCACTCCATCTGCCGTGTAGGTTACTTGCTCGATACTGCCATCGGCTTTGTAATTGAGTACTTCAACAGCCAGATTTCTTTTAAATTCTGTGGGGATTCCCAATTTGTATGCTACGGCCCTGTTGTGGTAGGCGTGGTACCACTGTCCTTTAAATTCGAAGATTCCCTGGTGGTTGTTGTTATTGTTTTTTGGCGGTTGCGCGGCAACGATTCCTCCATAGGTAAATCCGGTTGTTGGGCTTTTACTCATCATATAATCGATGCGCATTTGTGCTTTCGGGTTGGTTGAGTAAGAGAAATAATAAATCCCATTGCGCTTATGCATCCACGAAGCTTCAAAAAAGGCAGGAGCAGTAATAGAAGTTGCAGGGCCATCTACGCTGATCATATCCCGGTTAAGTTTAATTACCCGAACGTTGCTCTCGCCATTACCACCAAAGTACATATAGGCCTGGCCATCATCATCAATAAAGGTCATCGGATCGAATAACCACATGTTTGGCGCAGGAAGTACACCTGGCGTTTGAGTTTCAACGAGTTTTTTTCCAATTGGATCTTTAAATGGCCCTGTCGGACTGCTCGAAGTGGCTACGCCGATGCCATTGCCACCATTTCCGAAGTATAGAAAAATTTTGCCGTCGCGGGCAATTGCTGCCGGAGCCCAGGTTCTGCCAGCCCAGGCTACATCTCTCGGTGCTTCAAATACCACACCATGGTCTGTCCAGTTTTTCATGTCGCTGCTCGAAATGCAAACGATCGATTTCATTTTGTATCCGCTATTTTTATCGTAGGAGTTCTCATCGTCGTTGGATGCATAGAGATAAACTCTTCCGTTGTAAACAAGGGTGCCAGGGTCTGCCAAATGACGGTAACCGACAATAACTTCATCGGCGGAGCTGATCTGAGTGGTTGTAAGAAGAAATAGAAAAGCGCAGAAGGCTAGGATGGATTTAAGGTTCATAAAGATAATTTGGTTAATTTCAATCAATGCTGCTAAATTATTGAGAACCCTAGTCAGCAACTACTTTATTTCGTCAATTTTACTAGCACATTTGGTTAGTTTGCTTGTTTTTCTGTAACGGGATTGATTGAATTAGAAACATTTGTAACATAGATTTGAACAAAGCAGTTCGCTGATCTTCATATTTCTGAATAGCTTTGAGTACCAAATATAAACACATCGCAAGTTGAGAAACTGACTAAACCTGTATGAAGAATCTTAAATTATTTACACTATTGCTCTTTTTTTTGCTAAATACAGTTGGTGTTGATGCACAAAAAGCGACAAATCCGCTCATTTTTGCCGATGTACCCGATCTTTCGATGATCAGAGTAGGGAAAGTGTATTATATGAGCAGCACCACAATGCACATGAATCCAGGTGTGCCCATCATGAAATCAGCCGATCTGGTAAACTGGAAAATTGTAAGTTACGCTTACGATACCCTCGGAAATGCTGATGAATTAACTTTGTCCAATGGAAAATGGGATTATGGACGGGGATCGTGGGCAAGTAGCCTTCGTTTTCATCAGGGCATTTATTATGTCAGTACTTTTTCTGGTACCACCGGAAAAACTTATATCTACAGTACAAAAGATATCGAAAAAGGCCCGTGGAAACTTAGGTCTTTTAAACCTTCGCTCCATGATCACTCCCTGTTTTTTGAGGATGGAAAACCTTACATGGTATACGGTGCCGGCAAAATTACTTTGGTGGAATTAAAGGAAGACTTATCTGGAATAAAACCCAATACGAAACCCATAACGATTATCGAAAACGCAAGTCTTCCTACAGGTACGGGTGCCGGATTACCAGCTGAGGGCGCCCAATTATTTAAAATTAATGGCAAATATTACCTTTTTAACATTACCTGGCCACGAAATGGGATGCGTACCGTTGTGGTACACCGTTCCGACAAACTTATGGGGCCATATGAAGGGCGGGTAGCCCTTAAAGATAAAGGTGTTGCGCAAGGTGGTTTAATCAGTACGCCAGAAGGAAAATGGTTTTCTTACCTTTTTAGAGATTTTAGATCCGTTGGACGTATTCCATATCTGGTTCCGGTTACCTGGGAAGATGGCTGGCCGGTGTTGGGTGTTGATGGTAAAGTTCCCGGAACACTCGAACTTCCGGTTAGTAGCGGCTTAATTCCCGGCATTGTAGCATCAGATGAATTTGCCCGCAAAAAAGGTGAGCCCGCGCTTCCACTGGTATGGCAATGGAACCACAATCCAGACCATGCATATTGGTCGCTGACTAAACGTCCGGGATTTTTACGGATTAGCACTTCCAGATTGGATACTAATATTCTTCTTGCCCGCAATACATTAACCCAGCGTACCATCGGGCCCGTATCAACCGCAATCACTTCAATCGATATTTCCAATATGAAAACCGGAGACCAGGCTGGATTGATGCTGTTGCAACGCAAATTTGGTTGGGTTGGTGTAAAAAACACGGGGTCAAAGAAAACGGTGGTAACAGTAAGCGCCCAAAGTGGCACTGTTAATGGCGAAGATGTTCCAGCTGGACAGCAAACCATTTATCTCAAAGCAAGATGTGACTTTGAGAACCGAACAGATAAAGGTTATTTTTTTTACAGCTTTGATGGAAAAACCTGGAAACCGATAGGAGAGCCGTTGCAAATGTCGTATACGCTTCCCCATTTTATGGGCTACCGTTTCGGACTGTTTAATTACGCCACTGAAAATGCCGGAGGATATGTTGACTTCGATTATTTTAGGGTTGAAGCAAAATAGAATAGCTCCAGCCTAATCTTACCCTAAATATGGTCATTTCGCTTGGCTAAACACAAATATTAAAAACTAAATATATATGAAAAAACCGCTATTGTTCTTGCTAAACCTCTGTCTATTTGTAGGATTAGCAAATGCGCAAACCAACCTGGCTCCCGCAGGATTTGACGAATTAAATCCTGCTATTGCCCATGGTAAATTAGATACCATCACGTACAATTCGAAAACTGTTGGGGTGAAACGAAAGGCCGTTGTTTATCTGCCGCCACACTATTCAAAGCTTAAAAAATATCCAGTGCTCTATCTTTTACATGGTATTGGTGGCGATGAATTTGAGTGGCTAAATCAAGGACGGCCGGAACGTATACTCGATAATCTTTATGCGCAAAAAAAAGTGAAAGATATGATTGTTGTATTGCCTAACGGAAGGGCAATGGCCGATGATCGCGCTTCGGGCAATATCATGGCTGCAGATAAAGTGGCAGCTTTTGCAACATTTGAACGCGATCTGTTAGATGATCTAATTCCATACATCGAAAAAAATTATCCTGCAGAAACGACCAGAGCACGTAGAGCTATTGCCGGACTATCTATGGGAGGTGGGCAATCCTTAAATTTTGGATTGGGAAATTTAGATAAGTTTGCCTGGATAGGCGGGTTTTCATCGGCGCCAAATACCAAAATGCCAGATCAGTTATTGCCCAATCCGGAAACAGCAAGAGATAAGATAAAACTGCTCTGGATTTCCTGTGGTGATGAAGACAGGCTTTTAACCATCAGCGAACGCACCCGCGATTACATGGTTGAACACAAAGTGCCGCATATTTTCTACAAAGAACCCGGAAAGCACGATTTTAAAGTTTGGAAAAATGATCTGTTTAATTTTTCTCAGTTGCTGTTTGTAAGTAAGTAATTGTTACTTATCGATGGAAATTTAATATTTAAGTTAAATCTCCATCGATAAGCTGAAGAGGAGCCGGAAAATAACGGTTTTCAAAAGCACGTCAATTTTGCAAGGCCGCCTGTTGAGCTTTAATTCTAGCTGTATTGCGTTTTTTTGTCCCCAGATTTCTCAATTCCCGAAACCTGGGGAATAATAGGATAACCATGATTAATTTCATCAATTGCTTCAATTATCCATAACAACCTTATTTTCAACTTATACTTATTCAACCCATGGTTCAATCATTTGGATTGTTCCATCGGCATTATGCTTCAAGTTGGTCACTTTCACATTTCTAAGGTGTGTTTTGCCCGAAAGCTGGGTGTCGTGGTAAAAGATATACCATTTGCCTTTTATCTCTAAAATAGAATGGTGGGTAGTCCAGCCTTGAACAGGCTTCATAAAAGTGCCTTCGTAAACAAATGGTCCATAAGGTTTATCGCCAATTGCGTAAGCTAAAAAATGGGTATCGCCTGTTGAATACGTGAAATAATATTTTCCATTAAATTTGTGCATCCAGGCACCCTCAAAAAAACGTCTGTCGTGGTCATTAGTGAGTAATGCTTTTCCTTGTTTATCTACGAGCTGAACATCTTTTACCTCACCATCAAAGGATAACATATCGCTGCTCAGTTTTGCTACTCTAGCACTCAATGCGGGTTCATTTTCTTTCTGTGAATCTGTTTTAGATCCATTGGCATCGTATTTTCCGTTATTCCAGCGTTGTAGCTGCCCGCCCCAAATTCCACCAAAGTACATGTAACTGGTACCATCAGTATCTGTAAATACTGCCGGATCAATACTATAACTCCCTTTAATGGGTTCAAGTTCAGCCTTAAATGGTCCTGCCGGATTTTTTGATGTGGCAACACCTATTCTAAATACATCAGATTTATCTTTAACCGGAAAATACAGATAATAGGTTCCGTTTTTAAAGGCAGCATCGGGTGCCCAAAGCTGTCTGCCGGCCCATGGAATATCTTTTATGCTTAATGCCACACCGTGGTCGGTAACTTTACCATTAATACTATCCATGCTCAAGATGTGGTAGTCTCTCATGTCAAAATGATCACCATTATCATTTTCCGGAGTGCCTGCCTCGATATCATGGGAAGGATAAACATAAATTTTTCCATTAAAAACGTGCGCAGACGGATCGGCCGTATAAATTTTAGAGATTATAGGCTGTGATAAATAGCTGGATTTTTTCGCCGTTTCCTTTTCTGTTTTTTGGTTTGCCTGCTGGCAGGAGCTGGCAATAGCCATTCCCATAATGGATGTAAAAAGGGTGATTTTTTTTAATTCGTTAATCATGTTGTTCATGGTTTGGTTAATTTAATTTCGTATGCTTTTAATGCTTTCTGGCGGTCCTAAATAACTTGGTTTTAATTCTCCCAGATCCAGTACTAATTTTTGCAGCACCACGCCTGGATTAATCATCCAATAGTTGATGGTGTGTTTTCCGGTTTTGCTAAAGACAAGGGGAGTTTTAAAAATTTTGATGTTGCTGGCTACCGATTGTCCCCAGGCATAATCCGTAGTGTAATCTTTGCTGATATTAACGACTATAGGAGGTTGCTCATCCAATGAAACAGCGAACTTTAGTCCATCTTTCCCGGTAAAATCGATTGTGGGCGAAATAAAGGTGTTTAAGGTAAAATTGCCCGTTTCAGTTACAAAAATGTCGTAAGCCAAATGTGGTGAGCTATTACCAGGTTGTTGAATTGGTGAAGTTACAGGTGTTGCAATTACACCGTTCCTGGTTTTTCCGTAATTTGGAATGGTTTTCCAAAAAATAGGTCTGCTGTTTACCGCGCTGCTATAACTTGTGGCTTCCATCGAGATGTAGCCCTTATCAGGGAGGAATAAATTGGCAGGTAAGTCGGTTGGTATAAAATTTTTGGTTATAATGGGAATGCTGATACTCGATTTATCACTGCCAGAAATGAGAATTTCACTTGTTTTAGTGTTTTTTGGCGCTTTATTCCAATCGATGCTGATCTGGATTTTCTGATCATCGTGAAGTGTTCCCTTTTTGCTGCTTAACATTACAAAATCAGGCGCTTTGATCTCGTATTTCAGTTCACCTGCACCTGTTCTAAAAATTTCGAGCGTATGTGATGTATTTGCAAGCGCTGAAAAAGTGAAGCCCTGCGCTATCTTTGTTTTTCCAGTAAAGTGGAGCTCCGAGTTTTCAAGTGAAATACCAAGGGTGGTGGTCGCATTGTTAATCAGCGTAGTTTTAGGGATAATATTGCTATCAGGCTGTTGCCAGGAAGTGTAGCCAATATGCGTTTGATCCATCATATGGTCCCATTTTCCTCCAGCCATTGTTTTGTTGTAGTAAGTGCTGATTTCGGCATCCCGCTTAAATAAAGAATCAACTTTCCTGGCGAAGCTATTCGTAGAAAATCTGCCCTGTCTGGCATATCGTTTGTTTTTGGCTACAGCGAGATACATCTCATATAAATTAGCCACAGCCTCAATGGGGTGAAGAACCAATTGATAATAGGCATCTTTTTGATTGTCAGCTAACTGATTATTGGTGCTGGTAGCTTGTTGTGCAAGTTTTTTGAAATCAGCGGTAACTTGTTCGAACTCGTTATAGTTGCTTAAACTATAGGTATTTGCATGAAGCAGTTCTGGTTTAATTCTACCTGCATATTTTAGGTAAGTGTCTATATGGCTGGCAATTGCTGTGGCGTGTTCATTACCAAACTGGTTGGCCGCCCAATTAATTGTGTAGTCCATTAATTTGTCGGCTGGGATGGCGTCAGGATTCCAGGCATAATCTAAAAAGAACTGGATGGGGAACTCCATTGGTTTTAAATCACCTACGTTTACGATCCAGATCTGATTGGCATCATGTTCGTAAGCCAATCGCATTTGTTCCCAGATTTTTTGGATAGGGTTGGTGTTTACCCACTTGTAGTTTCTGGGCCCACCCACATAGTCGAAGTGATAATAAATCCCATAACCGCCTTTTCTGTGCGCTTCGCTTAAACTTGGCAATTTTCTGATGTTGCCCCAATTATCATCGCATAAAAGTAAAGTTACATCATCGGGAACGCGCATCCCTTTGTCGTAATAATCCTGAACTTCCTTATAGAGGGCCCACAGCTGTGGGGTTTGCGCTGCAGGTTTTTTTGTTACTTTTTCAATAATTTCACGTTGATCTTTTACAATTTTTTCCAATAGGGCGGTAGCTGTGCCGGTTGACATGGGTTCGTCGCCATCGCCACGCATGCCAATTGTAACGATCTGTTCTTTATCGGCTACACGTTGCAGCCCGCTTTCCCAAAATGCACGTAACTGTTCTGGATTTTGATCATAGTTCCATTTGCCACCTTTATATCTTTTCCACTCATCATGGGCACGTGTTAGGGGTTCGTGATGAGAAGTTCCAATTACTACACCGTATTCGTCGGCTAAAACGGGGTTGAGTTTATCGTCGTCGTTAAATGCATTTCCCCACATGGCTGGCCATAAATAATTTCCTTTTAAGCGAAGAATCAATTCGAACACCTTCTCATAAAACTTATGGTTAAACCCTCCAAATTCCTTTCTGCTCCATCCGGAAAGTGCTGGCGCTTCGTCATTTAAGAATATCCCACGGTATTTTACCGCAGGTGAAGAAATGATATGCCGCCCTCCAATAACATAAACCGAACTGCTTTTTTTTACCGGAACATCAGCCCAATAATACCATGGTGAAACACCGATTTGAGCAGAAAGCTCGTATATTCCATATATTGTTCCCCGCTTATCGCTTCCGGCAATTACTAAAGCAGAATCTATGCCCTTAATTGGGTTTTTTATCACCTGAATTAATGTGGCTTCCCATTTTCCGGCAATATCAGAGACATTTAGACTATGGTTCCGGATCATTTCGTCGATAATTTTGCTGTTGCCGATCGTGCCGATGATGATAGGCATGCTGGTTGTTTTATCCGTTAAAAATTCGGCTTCAAGTCCACTTACCTTTTTTATATCGTTTTGAAGATTTTTGGCGGCACGTATAGCACCTGGCCATTCGTTAGCATTTATCAAAATGGAAGGAACCTTACCTTTGCTCACCACAGCAAAACTTCCGGGCAAATAAGTATTTACCATAATTGGACCGAGCCCAGCGGCTTCTACAATGGCGATGTTGAAAAGGAGTAAGACTAACGGAAATATTTTCTTCATTATTTAAAATTTAATAACGGCCCAATAGGCTTTTTTTGGTTTTAATTGCGTGTCGAAAAGTAAGGGATAATTTTTGCGGCCAGGTACCGGATAACCATCCAGCCAGGTACGGCGATCAGAAATGTTCCAGAATGTAACGTTGGTGATTACATTTTTATACTTTCTGAAAACGTTGAACACCATTTTGTACTTTGCAACCTGACTGGCCTCGAGTTCAGCGGTATAAGCATCGTTTTCATTCGCACGTTTGGCACGTTTATTTTTCTCCCATGGATAAATGGAAAGATCCAACTCGGTAAATTGTATTTTAAGGCCTAAAGATGAATAGCGTTCAATTGCTGTAACGAGTTCCTTTTCAGTAGGTTCATAAATAGACCAATGCGCTTGGAGGCCAACGCCATCTATAGGTACGCCTTTGTCTTTCAGGCTTTTGAGTAACCTGTAAACGCGTTCTCTTTTTTCTGGTCGTTCGGTATTGTAATCATTGTAATAAAGCTTTGCATCGGGATCGGCGGCGTGCGCGTATTCAAAGGCTTTAATGATAAAGTCTTCACCGCAGATTTGGTACCATTTCGAATTTCGTAAGTATTTTGTAGAATCATCGTCAATGGCCTCATTTACAACATCCCAGGCATATATTTTTCCCTTATATCGCCCAACTACGGCATCAATATGTGCCTTCAATCGTTGTAGCAAAACTGTTTTATTTACTTCCTTTCCGGCTTTATCTGTGAAAAACCATGAGGGCGCCTGCTCGTGCCAGCATAAATTATGGCCACGTACTTTGATGTTATTTTGCGCTGCAAAGCTGATAATCGAGTCGGCTTCCCGCCAATTAAATTTCCCTTCTACAGGCTGCATTGACTCCATTTTCATGTCGTTTTCTGCTGTAATGCTGTTAAAATGTTTTTTAATCAACGCGCCTTCCTCTCCACTCAGATTTCTTTTGCCAACGGCAACACCAATGGGGAAGTAATTTTTGTAAAAATCTTTTAAACCCCTGGTATCTGTTTGATAACTGGAAAGCGATTGACCCGTTTTACATCCTCCAAAGCCCAGTACGAAGAATAGAAATAGGGTATAGCTTGAAAATATATTTTTGGCACTCATTGTATTTTGATCAATTTGGAAAATTATAGGCCATTTGATTATTTTTTGCCGAGTAAGCTCAGCATCTTTTCTCCATATCTTTTGCCTAACATACGGTAGCCTTCGGCAGAAAAATGAAGATTGTCCGGCCCATCGGGGCAGCCCGCAGAAGAAATAACGTGTGCGTTGGGAATGGTTTGTGGCAAGGTTGCAATAATGGCGTTCATGCTGGCACAAACGCCACCCTGGTCGGCGTTTACCACTTCTCCAGCTAATAATGGAGTATTTTTAGCTTCTAATTTTAGGTCTTTCAGCAGGTTTTCATATACACCCTTTACTTTTTCTGGCCAGGCTTTGTCGCCTGTATTTGATTCTCCCTGATGCAACAATATTCCTTTGATTATACCACTTTGCTGTGCAATTTTAGCCATCTCTACCATACGGGCATATGGGTTTCCATCATATTCAGCTAACATACCCTTCATCCAATCTGGCGCTGTTGCCGTGTAAGATTGGTAATTTTCTTTATCGAACAGTTCAATTTTACATCCGCCTATGGCGACATTGATTACACCGATTTTAATGTTTTTGGGCAGGCTGGCAACAAGTGTCCGACCGAAATAATCTACCGGGCCCAGTCCCGTTTTACATCGTGTTAGCGGGGGAACAGCAGTATACCAGTTGCCTTTTGTACGGTTTAAGTTATCGCAATTAACGGCTTCCAAAAGGCGAAACCGCTGATCAACTGCTGTAGTATCTTGTGTTTCAAATTTGGCGGCACCTTCCATGTTCGATTGTCCGAAACACAGAAATATATAAAAATTCGAATCTTGTGAAAATGAGGGGATGCTGATCAGCAATAAAGCTGCGCATGTAAAGATGGCACGGAGTTTAGTCATATTTGGTTATAGTTGATCGTAATTGCTGTATTGTTGCGCTTAATAGCTGATGATTTAGCAGTACATATTGTCTTAATCATCAAATTGTTGTTTGTTTAAAATTTTGTAACCTCGTAGTATGCTTTTTTAGGTTTTAAATCGGCATTAAATAATAATGGAAAATTTTTCCTGCCTCTGCCATCGAGCCAGCTGTAGCGGTCTGAGAGGTTCCAAAAGGTAACACCTGTAATGTTTTTTTTATATTTTCTGAACACCTCAAAAACCATCTTATATTTTTCCAATTGCTGCTGTTCCATTTCTGGTGTAAAAACAGCTGCATTAACGCCTTTTTCTCCGGTAATCATCTGGCCGCCCTGTCTTCCCGAATACACGGAAACATCCAGCTCGGTAAATTGGATCTGAAGACCAAGAGATGAAAACAATTCAATAGATTTTTCAAGTTCGGAGCGGGTAGGGTTACTGATAGACCAATGTGCCTGTAATCCAACACCATGGATGGGAACTCCTTTGGCTAACAGCGTTTTAAGCATCCGATATATCTTATCCCGTTTGATAGGATTTTCTGTATTGTAATCGTTATAAAACAACAATGCTTTTGGATCTGCCGCATGTGCATCCCTAAATGCTTGTTCAATAAATTCCTCTCCGGCAATATTATACAGCTGAGATTTTCGGAAAGTGCTGGTATCATCTGCAATCACCTCATTCACAACATCCCAGGCATAAATTTTCCCACGGTACCTGGATACAACAGTGTTGATATGATTTTTGATCCTGGAAAGTAATACTTCTTTAGTTACCTGGTTTCCTGTAGCATCTTTAAATAGCCATCGTGGTGTTTGTGCATGCCAGATTAAGCAGTGCCCCCTTACTTTTATCTTATTCTCTAATCCAAATTGAACAATTGAATCAGCTATTTGCCAGAAAAATCTATTTTCATAAGGATGTATTGGTCCCATTTTCATGGCATTTTCTGCAGTAATACTATTAAAATGTGCTAAGATCAGCGCCTTTTCTTGGTTATGGAGGTCGCTTGGTTTGACGGCAACACCTATGGGGAAATAATTTTTATAATAATCTTTTAGCCCGCTGGCGCTTTTGTATGCACTTAAGGTTAGAATTCCTAAGGAAAGGAATAGCAGAATCACTGGTAATTTATTCGGCTTTCGGCTCATAATTTGGCTTGATGATCAGCAGGCTAAATTATTTGGATTGTGGCTATGAGAATAGTTTATTTCGTCATTTTTACTAGTACATTTGAACAATCGGGTGTTTTTTTTGGTAGTACCTGTTTGTTTTGTGCTTCCCTGGTAAATGAAATTGCAACAATCTGGATTAGAGTAATAAAGGGTATTAGAATGGTATTTTGTTGTTCGTTTGCTCTGGGGTCTAGTCCAAATAGGGTGTTAATATAAAATTTGTGGGAGATATTTCAGTAAAATTGATGTTCAATTGCAGGCATCTAGCTTTCTTAGGTCAGGGAGTGCTACCGTAATCCTTCGCTTGTCATGAGCACCCGCTTGATTGTCCCATCGGGATTATAATAAAGATGATCCAGGCAGACCGAACGCCTGTGACTGCCTCCGCCTTTTAGTGCGCCGTTATGATAAAAGAAATAGTACTTTCCTTTGAATTCGACAACGGCAGGACGGTTTGTTTCACAGTTTCCAGCCAGTTCGTTCAATATCCCTTTAAATATCCATGGTCCATGTATACTCGGGCTCATGGCGTAGGCTACCTTTTCCGGGCTGCCATAACCGTAAGTCAGATAATACCAGTCGTTGCGTTTAAAAACATGAGCACCTTCCGAGAAACCAGGTAGTTCAACCGCATTGATTTTGCCCTGCATACTGAGCATATCATCACTTAGTTTAGCGAAATAGCACTGTTGGTTGCCCCAGAAGATATAAGCCTGCCCGTCTGTATCTATGATTACAGAAGGATCAAGGTTTGCCATTGGATTTTTGTCGAAAGGGATATCATTTCCTGTGATCAGTGCTGATCCAATTGCATCACGGAAAGGACCTGTAGGTGTTTCTGATATTCCAAGCGCAATTGCTTTTCCAGGTATATCGCGATGGGAGACTGCAGCAAACCAATAAAACTGTTGTTTGTTAAAAACCACACAGGATGCAAATGCATCCCCGCTTGCCCAGCTAAAATCTTTTGCCTGTAATGGTATCAGATGTTCTTCCCAGTTGATCAGGTCTGTAGAAGAAAAGCAAAGCCAGTTACGCATGATATAATTATGCACCCCTGGTGGTGCTTCATCATGTCCAGTGTATAAATATACTTTCTGATCGTATACCAAAACAGTTGGATCAGAAGTGAATTTGTGGCTGAATATAGGATTTCCGGTGTTAATCATATCATTTGCATAATAAATAACACTTATATACCCGTTATTGTTGGATGGATGTGATCTTATAGATTTCTTTTGTAAAAGAGGTTATATCATAAAGATAGATTTGTCATCCTGTCCAAAGGACTTCTGTGGAGAGCCTGTCGAAGGAACCGCTTAAATACCCTTTAAGGTGTTTCGACAGGCTCAACATGACAGCCTTTATGATACATCCTTTTTTATTCTGCAACGGCTTCTTCATTAACCGCATTGACAGCAATTTCAGTGAGCGCGACATCGGTTGCCTTTTCATTGTCAAGGGTCTGAGAAAGTAGTTCGGCTACATCGTTGTGTCCGATATTTTCGGCAAATACTCTAAGCGTACCATAGGTTGCAATTTCATAATGTTCCACTTTTTGAGCTGCCAGGATAAGTCCTGCATCTCTTATCATCGTGCCTTTGTCGGTATCAGCAATAATTCCATCGGCTTCTTCCAGCAAACCTGCCATTGCATCACACTTTTTAGCTACTGGTTTTTCACCTAAAAGCCCAAAAACTTCTTCCAGTGTGCTCACATGTTGTTGAGTTTCCGTGGTGTGCTTTTCAAAAGCTGCTGCAAGCTCAGGGCTAGTGGCCGCTTTTTGCATTTTTGGAAGCGCTTTAGCAAGGTGTTTTTCTGCCCAGTAAATATCCTTTAATTCATCAATAAAAAAATCATGGAATTCAGAATTTTCTATTTTTCCTGTTTTTGATGTAGATTTTGAGGCTTTGTTGCCTGCTGTTTTTGTTGTTGCCATAATTATAATTTTTATAGGTTTTTGATAGCTATAGAACAGGTTGAAATTTCAAATGGTTTTATGTATTTTATTTTAAGTTCTTGGCATAAATCTATCCATTATGGTCAATTTTAATATTTCTATTTCCCGGTTTCCATATGCGGCGCATCTACTGGTTTAGATTCCGGAGAGCCTTTCTGTCTTAAGAAAATGGTTAATACCACGATAGCAGCTACCGAGAGGAATTCGCTCTGCCAGTTTTGAAAGGTTTCGAACCAGAAGTTGGCCTGCCCCAGATAGGCGGTCATCGTATCTGTTGCTTTACCTTTTAATATTTGCTCAGTGTTGTGATCTAGCCAGCTACCATAAAAATGGAGGTACCAGCTCACCAGAAAAAGGATGCAGAAAGCAATAGAAAGCGAGTTGGAATACAGTTTCAAAATCAGCCCGCCCCGGCGTACGGGCCATGGGGCATTTTTCGAGGCAACAGGCTCGCGGTCTACCGCTTCTTCTTCATCAAGTTTTTTAGATTCGGCCGAACCGATCTGACGCAGTTTTACGGTTAGCAGCACATAAAGAACCATCTGCAGAAACTCGCTTTCAAAATTTTCGAAAGTGGCGGAAATAAAATGCCCGGTATGAAGATAATTATTAAAAGAGATTGGCGAAGCTCCCTGGTCGCTCAGTTCGCTATTATGTTCTTTCCAGCCGGTAATTGCCTGTGCCAGGAGTGTAAAAACAAATAGGCTGATAAAGGTTACCGAAAGTCCGTTCCGGTACAGCCAGGTCTTTTTTGGAAATGCTTTCTTTGCTTTCATATCTATTTATGGGTTATCCAGGAAGCTGAGGTAATCTGCTAACATAGTTGCGCAAGCCAATACAGTTGCGGTAACAATTTCCTCGCGACTACCAGTAAAATTAAGCCTTTCTGAAAAAGCCAGCTCGTTGTGGTGGGTAGCGTAGATGAACATGGTGCCTACCGGTTTTTCCTGGGTTTCACTTCCTCCTGGAGCAGTAAGTCCGGTGATGCCAATATGGATGTCGGCATCGATCAGTTTTGACAGTCCTAACGTTATGGCCTGTGTAACCTCCATTGATTCAGGTGTATAGGTTTTGATCAATGAAGCGTCAACCTGTAAAAGATCTTCCTTTAAACAGGCATCATAACAAATAATGCCTCCTTTAAGGAATTTACCCGCATCTTCTATCATTGAAAAATCTGCTGAAAGCCGGCCTGCCGTTGCGCTTTCAGCAAAAGCAATTGTGAGGTTTCTGCCTATAAGCATTTTGCCTACATTTTTCATCTTATCATCCATTATAAAATCTGACTATTGGCCCCAACATTAAGAGATCAGTTGCAGGTCTCTGCAGAATCTGATGGTGGTAGTGCGGAGGTCTTTTGGCCTAAATAACAACCTTTATGGATAAATGGTTTTATGTGGCGGAGCGCAGGAGCGGAACTTTTGTAATAAACAAAATGAAGATTTAGCTAAGGTTTCTATTATTACTGATTTACAAGGTGATTTTCAATTTCGCCCGCAATGAGGTTAATCTCATGAATACCTAATGATACCTGTGCCGCTTCAGAATTCAGTCTATGGTCGAAATATTCTGGCATTCCAGGATCAATCTCTTCCTGTTGGAGCAGTATCCAGTCCAGGCCCATTTTTCTGATGGCGCCAAGGATACTGCCAAAATAAACGATTATATAATAATCTTTCTTTGGAATAATAATCAGGGTAATTTTATCATCACCATGATCGATCTGGATATTAAATGGAACCATAAAATTACAACCCTAATGTTGATGGATTTGTTTGGACATTGGTCTTTTTAGCCCTGCTTTTGGTAAAGGTTGAAATCTTGTTCAGATTTACAGCTGAGCTTATTTATCAAACTTGTCCAATCTTGTTGATTTCTATTTTCTCTAATGCTTTCCTTGGTGGCCCGGTAAGAACATTACCATCAGTAGCGAATCTTCCTCCGTGACAAGGGCAGTCCCAGCTTTTTTCGCTGGCGTTCCAGTTAATAATGCAACCGGCATGTTTGCACACCGGACTTAAGGCGATAACCTTGCCGTTTATATCTTTATATAAAGCGAGCTTTTTGCCTTCTAACTCTACTATTTTACCTTCATCGTTTTTTAACTCTTTTGTTGACTGGATAATTTCTGTCCCAAACCGGTCAGCAACAAAATGATAGGCCACATCAGCATTTTCTTGTACAAAATCCATAAAACCTGAAATAGGTTTCAATCGCGACGGGCTGAGCAGTTTAGCAAGATCGTTTTCAATACCCAATATCAGATCGGTTAAGATAACTGCCGAAAGGCTGCCGAAGATCATCCCGTTCCCGTTAAAACCCGTTGCTACAAAGCTGTTCGGATCACCACCCGGAAACTGCCCAATATAGGGTAGGCCATCTACGGGAACATAATACTGTGATGACCACCGGTAATCAATAGAGCTAATGTCAAAATTTTCCATTGCATATTGCTCTAGCGCCGAAAAGGCCTTTTCCGGATCATCGTGCCCCGTCTTATGGTCAGCGCCACCAATTAACAGGTATTGATCTCCATCTATTTCATGACTTCGGAAGTAGTGGTAAGGCTCTTGCATATCATAGGCCAGGCAGTTGGGGTAATCTCCGTTTTTAAGTTTAGCCGCCAGTACATAACTTCGGTAAGGCGCATTCCTGAGCGACAGGATATTAATTCCAGGCGGAATGTGTGTAGCCCATACCAAATGCCTGCCCTGAACGGTTATCTTGCCTGCATTTATATAGTGAACGTCGCCTTTATAAACACTGTTTTCAACAAAGGTATGCTCCAGGATATCTCCGCCCAATTTAAGGAATTCTCTGGCGAGGCCTAGTATATATTTTATGGGATGGAATTGCGCTTGCTCTTTAAATAACAATACGTGTTGGAAATCGATCGGAATGCCGTTTTCAAATACTTCACTTACGTTAACACCAGCCTGTTGTGAAGCGGAAAGGATGGATTTAAGCTGTTTCGTCTCTTCCTGGTTCTGAGAGAAGAGAAAGGCATCCTTATATTCAAAGTCTGCATCGATTTCGAGCGCTTTGATATTGCTACGGATCATTTCTATTATTTCTTTTGTAGCACGGGCAAGTTGGGCAGAGGCTTCTTTTCCGAAATCACTATCTATCTCCGGATAGGTGGCATCCAAAAAGGTATTCAGGTGTGCACTTGTACCACCTGTTGTACCGAAGCCCAGGTTTTGCGCTTCTATCAAAATACATTTTTTACCTTTTCGCTGTAGCTCAAGGGCAGTGGTTACGCCCGTAATTCCTCCACCTATGATTACTACATCGTAAATTGTATTTTCTTTGAGTGGTTTGATTTCCAGGCGCGGATGCGAAACCTGCCATAGACTTTCATTTTCTCCGTCCCTGGCGGACTTAAGGTCAGTATGGTTTTTCATAAGCTGTTTTTAGGTTAAAACAGGATGTAAAGCGCAAAGGTTTTTGAATTATACGCGATTTTATAGGACTTATTTTTACCTTAAAAGGATGATTGTTCTTTTTGGATAAAAAACTGATTAATTTCTGCAAATCTTTTATTTTTTTTGAAAATGAGTGTGCAGTTGTTCTTCGGGTTAAGCAGTCTCGCTTTGCGATGTATCCCCAATGAGCCCGATGTAAAATCGGTAGGGGGATGCCTCTTCAATCGAGTTTAGGTTGAAAGGCTGATTTTTATTATGCCATGCAAAAATTACTTCTTTAATATAAAAAAAATGTAGTCAATAAGCCCTCTTTTTCTGAAATAAACTTGAAGTATACTTGAGATAACAGTATCTTAACATTTAAGACCCTGAAATAAATTACCTTCGGTGAGCTCGCTTAATGCTCTGTTTACTGCGTAACTTTCCGCTGCGCTACAGGTCAGGGTGACGACCGCTTATATAAATCAGCTATATTTTCAAGTAGTTATTTATTTGAGTTTTTTACTTTCAACCATTATCTCTAGCAGGCTATGCATTAGGTTTACTTTTAAACGACTCTTTTTTATGTCATTTATCAGTTGGTCATCAACATGTGCATCTTTTCCGTTCCATTTTATCTTTAAATGTTTTGTTCTTATCGGCGGCACTGGAAATACTACATCTTTTCCTATTGCAACTTCTGCAATATAATTTTTTAGGATTTCCCTTTGGTTTTCTTCTACGATTACTACATCGAAAAAACCATCACTGGGATCAGCGTGTTCACTTAACCTCAAATTAGGACCAAGGCGCGAAATATTCATGATTTCGACCATGATACATTTTTTCCTTATTTTTTTATCCTCAACCTCTATGCTACAGGTGCATGAAACATAGGTTTCGGTAATTGCCAATAGCGTATCCAGTGCAATTTCGAATTCATCCTCAGCCGTTTTGATTGCTTTTGTATCCATGCTTTCGAGCTTTTGCATCAGTTTAGGGAAAATACCAAAGCCAAAAGATTCGATAAAAAACAGTGGTTCTGCTGTTCCGGTAACCTGTCCGATATCAAATTTTCGCAGATTGTAATTAGACCAGGAAGTTATATTACGGTCCAGATCGCTTGAAATACCAAGAGAGGTTGCAATATTATTTGCAGTACCGAAGGGGAGGAGGGCTACCGGTCGTTTGTAACGCAGTTTTTTGTCAAGAAGTTTGATAATTGTTTTTCTTATCGTCCCATCCCCGCCGGCAATGGCAATAAATGAAGTTTCGGGGCGGATATCTTTTAACGAGCGTTTTTCAGAAGACGCGTAATCTATCGAAAAGCCATGACGCTTAATAGCAGACGATAGTTTTTTTTCTGAATGTTTTTGCTGTCCTGCTTCAGGATTATGGATTACATGAACTAAAGGGGCTGGCTTTTTCATCTTTATTTGAACAATATAGGCCAGACTTAGTTTTATTAAGAGATATAAACAGTAAAAAAAATAGAAATGAATATCTTGATCACCAATGACGACGGCATTTACAGCCCCGGAATAGCAGCACTTGCCAACATTGCCAAAACTTTTGGTACAGTAAGAATTGTTGCCCCTGATGTAGAACAGTCATCAATGGGCCATGCCATAACACATTCACGGCCTTTGAGCTACAAGAAATCACCAATAGCTTTTGAGGGGATAGACGCCTTCCGTGTAAACGGTACACCAGCCGATTGTGTTGCACTTGGTTTGCACCTATATCCTGATACCAATGTGGTACTTTCGGGTATTAATATGGGGCCAAATTTAGGTAATTCCATGTGGCATTCGGGCACATTGGCTGCGGCAAAACAAGCTGTTCTTTTGGGTGTAAAAGGCATTGCTTTAAGTACGCCAGTAGGCCACACTGAACCTGATTTCGAAAAATTAAAAGCCTTTGTAGTTAGTTCACTGGAGGAATTATTTATAAACAATGAGCTTGCCCTGTATAATGTTAATTTTCCGCCAGAACCTAAGGGCATTAGGTGGACACGGCAGTCTGTGCGCCTGTATGATGGAAATGTTGTTCCGGGAGAAGATCCGATGGGGAGGAAACATTTTTGGATTACTGTAACGCCACTTGAGCCAGCCGAAGAAGACACCGATCGCTGGGCCGTTGATCATGGTTATGTTTCTATTACGCCATTGCGATTAGATCTGACTAATGAGGCTGAGCTTGTAGGCCACCTGATGTCTAAATAACTTAAACTTCTAGAAAAATTGTTGAATGCATTAAAAAGGCCCGTTTGGGCCTTTGCTTAATGTACGGGATTGGTTTTGTGCATGGTGTCACGTTTGAGTGTGTCACGTTTAGTGGTGTCTTTTTTAGACGGCCATTCCTTGCTTTTTTTTGCAGGCTTTGTTTTTTCTGTCTTTTTTTTAGTGGTGTCTTGTCGTGTTTGTGCAACCGATGCCAGGCAGATTGAACAGGCTAGCATCATCATCATAAGTTTTTTCATAAGAATAGAATTATTGTTAAAATACCAGTAATAAAACAATGGTGTTTTTGTGAATGTTTTATGAATTTTTCTTTTTAGTCTATATTCAGTACACAACCATTGGTATTTTGATACATTTCTGCTCGATCAACTTATTGGTTTTATAAAACCATCTCTCTTTTTACTTTGTTTTATGTTGAAAAAACGGATTAAATAAGCCGAACAATTTTGTACTGGTTTATCTACAGGTAATTAGTTAGTGTGTAAAAAGAGTTAAATCATGAAATACCCTCAGTCTTGTTTATTTCTTATCATTTTGCTGTTTTTGCTTAGCTGTAAGCATGATCAGACCGAATTTACCATGCACGATCGCGAATTTACTGACTCCGTATATCCTGAAATGCAATATCAGCAGCAGTTGAATCTTGAACTGCAAAAGATGGATGCTCCAGCAATTAAGGGTTTAGGCACCAGGAGAGGAAATGAAAATCAAGCCTATATTCAGCAGTTAGCAGCAAATACAAATACACAGGATCAATTTTCACAAACTTCGCTTAAAGAAGAACATGTACAAAAACTAACCCTATTGCGTCAACGTGATCCGGTCCAATTTGAACAGTTACACTCACTGCTCATCGATTCAGACCAAAAAATGATTGGTTTTCATGTAAAAGCTACTGGCTCTACAGGATTGCTCAACCCTAATCTGAGGGCCTGGGCAGAAGCAAAAATTGCCCATTGGAAAGCAGACTTGAATGAAATCCAAGGCTTAACAAAATAAGTAAGGCTGTTTATACCATCCCAGCTCTTATTGTTCTGGTGTTCGCTGTATATTATATCAAACAGATTGATTTAAGTTTAATTAGCTACTTTATGTATCCTTTCCAGCACTTTTTAAATTTAATAGATCGACAATCTTTTTTAATAATATAAAGATATCAAAAGGCTTAACTACAAATTCTTCGGCGTTACATCCGCTGGTCATTTGTTGAATATCGGCATGGGCGCTCATCATAACTACGGGTGTATCAGCAGTTTTGGGGTCGGCCTTAAGCAGTTTACATACCGCCATACCATTGCCGTCGGGAAGCATTACATCCAACAAGTAAAGGTCTGGATTGATATGTTTTCTGGTAAAAAACTCATTAACGGTAGTAAAACACGCTACTTGGTAGCCTTCTTCTAAAAGCAGGAACTGTAATATATCTCTTATCCCTGCATCATCCTCAAGTATACAGATCAGTTTACTCATAAAGAAATAGTTTGCACACTAAAATTTTGTTCATTAAATGGCAATTGTGTTTTTAAGTTATTCGGTATCAATATTTTTTTGATCTACACTGCTGCCTTCTTCATACCGGTCTTTCTCCTTTTCATCTTCGTGTACAATAAGCGAATGGGGAGTGGCAGCGGCGGGGTTTGAACCTGTGCCATCGGTTTTGGGCAAACTTAAAAGATCGTTGTTATTGGTTAACGGTGTGTTTTCTATTTCAGTATTGCCCAAGGCAATTTGATTCAGCTGTTCCTGGTTTTTCCTTTCATTGCCTTTCTCAAGGTCTTTTCTGTCGTTTTTAGTATTTGCCATAATGCGGTTTACTTTGTTAAAATAAACAGAACCATCAGATTAAAGTTTTAAGCAAAACGAGAATTAACCCGCATAAGCTTGGGCAATTTCGTTTAACTTTTTATCTGCTAAATTATTTTTGATACACTGAGGCGATCATTTTTTTTATTTCGAGTGCATTAAAAGCAGCATAAGCAGCCTGATCGTTATCGAAATAGAGGTATACGTCTTTTTCTTCTTTTATCCACGAAAACAACATGCTGTTCCACTTTGTTAAGTTGTGGTTGTTGTAACTTCCCTGATATTTTCCTTCAGGACCATGTAGCCTGATGTACACAAAATCTGCTGTGCACAAAATGGGAGATTGATGCCCGGCCAACTCGTAAATGCAAAATGCGCAGTTGTATTTAGCGAGCAGTGTAAATACATCATCATGATACCAACTTGGATTTCTGAATTCGAAGGTATATCGGTGCTTTTTAGGAAGCATTTTTAAAAACCGCTCCAGCCTTTCGGTATTTAATTTCCATTTAGGTGGGAGCTGAAAAAGGATAGGCCCCAGTTTGTTTTCCAGTCCTTCGCTGGCCTCTAGAAAATCCAGGATTTCGGCCTGTTCCACATTCAACTTTTTGAGGTGGGTAAAATATCTGTTGGCTTTAACAGCATAAATAAAATTCTTAGGGCTTTGCAATTGCCACTGCTTAAAATTATCGATGCTTGGTTGGCGATAAAATGAATTGTTCAGCTCTACAGTATCGAAATGTTCGGCAAAATATTTAAACTGATCTTTCTTTTTAAGGTCATCTGGATAAAAATTGCCCTCCCAATGGCGGTATTTCCATCCCGATGTGCCGATGAATGCTTTTCCTAATTTCATATTTCGTTATCGGTTTATTTGCACATAGCCGCTACCGGTTATTCAATTTCTCCATCAGCCATGCCATCTAAAAACCAGCCAGACCTGTATTCGAATCTTGCTGATGAGGTTCCCGATTTATTGGTAACCTTGCCCGTAAAATCATGGGCAATATCGCCTTCACTTTCCAGAATCTGTTTGGCCAGGTTAGCATATTCGTTTAAATCCAATCCATCGTTGATAATATAGGTCAATTCTCCGTTTTCGCTCCATGATGACTCAATTAATCCATCATTAAATTTTTTCTTTATTGTATGCAGATTTTCTTGGTTGTTATTTAAGGGTAGGTCTCTCATCTTTGTTTTATCTTATTAATTAATGTGTTATCAAATTATAAATGGAGCGACTAATGTTTAACCATTTTTTTATTTTTAACCATCCTGGGGTTTCCTGTTAATTTTTCTTCCGAAAGTTTTTTTGCAGAATCAATTGAATGGGAATGGTGGATATCCTCTTCTTTTTCTGCCACATCAGAAAGTTTCGCATAGTATTTGTGCAGTACATCCAGTTCTGCCTCCGAAAGATCTTCAATATCAACCATACGGTTACTGGCATGCCTGCTCGCTGCCAATAGCTCATTAAGTTTTAACTGTATGGCTTTCGAATCCTTATTCTGGGTTTTCTGGATCAGAAATACCATTAAAAAAGTAATAATAGTTGTTCCTGTATTAATTACCAGTTGCCAGGTATCCGAATAATTGAAAACAGGGCCACTAACGCCCCAAATTACGACAATGCCAACAGCTGTAATAAAGGCGCCTGCACTTCCGGTCCAATTCGTAATCCTGTCAGATATACGCTCAAAAAAGTTGTGCTTGTTTGTCATATTCTTTGGTACTAAGTCTAAGGAGTGTTTTTGCTTATATAAACAGGCGAAAATTTCAGATGGTTTTCAGTTTTTGTTTTCTCTTGCTGGTAATGAGAATATAAATACAAGGGTGTTCCTTTTTTAAGTTATTAAAACAGGTTGATACTGCGTTTACCAAAATATTTAATTGATGTGTTAACCGGTGTTGTAACCAAATACTTTAACCGTTAAATAAATCAAACTTACCACAGTTTTGCCTTGTTTATTTAATGAAGTACATGCTTTAAAACAAAGGTTGCGCTTCTTGCAGGAAATAATTTTGAAGGTTTAAACTTAAAACAATGGAAAACAAAAAAACAGATCAACAGGACAATGAAAATAAGGTTGGTATTGTACCGCATTCACAGATTGAGGCTAGTGATGCAGATAGTGCTTATCAGGACGAGGCTTCTGCCGGAGAATTATCAAAACAGGCAGAGAAATCGGATTCGGATGCAGGCCGCGCAGAAGATGATTGAACTCCTCATCAGGATTAAATTTTTTAAGACAGTAAATACGAACTGTATAAACAGTTAAAATGCAGGAGCCGGTAGATGATAAGCCGTGCTGAGCGCTATAATAGCTCGCTTTTAGGTTTATGCAAATTGCAGCATATTCTTCATCAATATCCGTCAAAACTTTGGCCTGTTTTTTTTTGTTCTCTTAAAAAAGAGGCTTTAATGGGAGTAAACGTACAAAAAAGAAGTATCGGTTTAAATTTTAACGAAAACGGGGAGGCAGAAATAAGGGTTTGGGCACCGTTTGCAGAACAGGTTGCTGTTTTAATAACAGAAAGTGCTGCCGTTATTGATATGTTTAATGAGGGCTATGGGTATTGGTTTTTGCAAACCGATCAGATAAAGCCACTGGAAAGTTATAGCTTTAAGATCAGCACCCCTGAAGATGGAAAAGAACTTATGCGTTCTGATCCAGCCTCGTTGCTCCAGGCCGAAGGGCCACAGGGGCTATCAACAGCTTTTGATCTGCGAAGTTTCCCTTGGACAGATAAACATTGGGATGGGCTCGCATTGAAAGATTTCATCATTTACGAACTTCATACCGGAACTTTCACACCTGAAGGAGATTTTGCCGCTATCGAAACAAAACTCGACTATCTTGTTAAACTCGGCATTACCGCTATAGAAATTATGCCTGTTGCACAATTTTCGGGCGGCAGGAATTGGGGTTATGATGGCGTATTTCCCTTCGCCGTACAAAATACCTATGGTGGTCCTTTAGCATTACAACAATTGGTTAATACCTGCCACGAGAAGGGGCTGGCCGTAATCTTGGATGTTGTTTTTAATCACGTGGGGCCAGAAGGAAATTATTTTGCAGATTTTGGTCCATACTTTACTGATAAATACCATACGCCCTGGGGGCAGGCCATTAACTTTGATGATGCAGGATGCGATGCGGTAAGGGATTTCTTTATCGAAAATGCGCTGATGTGGTTCAGGGATTTTCACATCGATGCGCTTAGGCTAGATGCGGTACACGCAATTAAAGATTTTAGCCCTGTTCATATTCTGGCAGAGATTAAATCGCATACCGAAAAACTTGCTCGGGTAACCGGTAGAACTTATGAACTGATTGTTGAACTTGACTTGAACGACGGTCGCTTTATCAGGCCGAAAAAGGAGCATGGCTATGGTATGGATGCCCAGTGGATAGATGAATTTCACCATGCGCTGCGGGTTTGCGCAGGTCAGGAACAAAAAGGTTATTATTCAGATTTTAATGGCGTGGATGATCTGGCTAAATCTTTTAACGGCGCTTACGTGTACGATGGACAATATTCGCCCCATAGACAGAAAAAGTTTGGTGAACCCATAGGAGATGTTCCGGGTTATAAATTTGTTGTTTTCTCACAGAATCATGATCAGATCGGTAATCGCATGCTGGGTGAACGGACTGCTACATTGGTGAGTTTTGAAATGTTGAAAGTGATGGCTGCTGCTGTTTTTTGCAGCCCCTTTTTACCCTTGATATTTATGGGCGAGGAATGGGCAGAAACCAATCCTTTCCAGTTTTTTATAAGTCACAGTGATCACCATCTGGTAGAAGCCGTTAGAAAAGGCAGAAAAGCGGAGTTTTCTGCTTTCCACGAAGGTGAAGCCGTGCCCGACCCACAGCACGAATCAACTTTTCAACATTCAAAACTGGATTGGCAAAAACTTGAAATGCCGTTAAATCTTAAAATGTTGTCTTATTACAAAACATTGATTGCACTCCGAAAGCAAAACGAGGTGCTTGCAGACTTAGATCGAAAAAACGTTAAGGCAAGGGCCTACCCAGAAAAAAAATGTTTAATGCTAAAACGGGGGAAGGGTGCACAAAAAATAATGGTGCTGTTTAACTTTTCAGATCAAAAGCAAAACCTTTCAACTGGCGAAACAATTCAAGATTGGACCATATTGCTTAACTCTTCTTCACTCGTTTGGAATGGACCAAACGAAGAAATAAAGCGCTTAGCTCCCGGTGAACAAATTACCCTATTTCCAGAATCAATTCTTATTCTTTCTAAAAAAGATGTATAAACCAAGCGCCACTTACCGTATCCAGTTTCACAAAGATTTTAACCTGAAATCTCTTGACCGTATTATCCCATACCTCATCGAACTGGGGATAAGCACATTGTATGCTTCACCCATTTTTGAAGCCATTCCGGGTAGTATGCACGGTTATGACGTGGTAAATCCATTAAAGATAAATCCTGAGATCGGTACCGAAGCAGAGTTGTTAAATGTGTCTAAAAAATTAAAAGCGGCAGGGATTGGATGGCTTCAGGACATTGTTCCCAACCACATGGCCTTTCATCCTGGTAATGCCTGGTTAATGGATGTGCTTCAAAAAGGCAGTGCTTCAGATTTTGCCCTTTTTTTTGACATCGACCTGGAAAAGGGCGATGGACGCTTAATGGTTCCTTTTTTAGGTGAGGAGCTCGATGAGGCCATAAAACTGGAGAAATTACAACTCAAGAAAGTTAAAGGCGAATATTACCTGAGTTATGGTGAAACCGATTGGCCCGTTAATGCTGATACGCATAAAATGCTGGCATTGCTCGATTTTAGGAAAATTAACAGCAATACAGCTGTTTTAAAACAGATAGTTAACGATCAGCATTACCGCTTGTGTAATTGGCAGGAAACCGATCATAAAATCAATTACCGAAGGTTTTTTACAGTCAATAGTCTGATCTGCCTCAACATGCAGCATCAGGAAACATTCAATCTTTATCACCGCTATATTTTCGAACTGATTGATAAAGGTGTTTTTCAGGGACTACGAATCGACCATGTAGATGGACTTTACGATCCTAAAGATTATTTACAAAACCTCCGGAAGTCAGTTGGAAAGGAAGTTTACATTGTAGTGGAAAAAATTCTGGAACAGGGAGAACAGATGCCATTGGACTGGAAAGTACAGGGGAACACTGGTTATGATTTTATGGCAATGGTAAACAATCTTTTTACCAATAAGCAGGCCGAGAAACCTTTTACCAGACTTTATAAACGGGTAACAGGAAAAAAACTCAATCCATCTCAGCTGATCTATGAAAAAAAACATAATATATTGTTTAAACATATGCAGGGTGAATTGGATAACCTGTTTGAAATGCTTTTGCCACTTAAACCGCCTGGTTTTTCTTTTGTAGAAAATGCAGAACTGAAAAAGGCGCTTGGCTGGCTCCTCATCCGCATGCCTGTATATCGGTATTACAATTATAGTTTCCCACTTGCAGAAATCGATGAAAAGAGAATCAGCAGCCTGCTGATGCCCCTTATTGGTGATAAAAAACTGGGTAAAGCAGGAGAATTATTAGCTGCCATATTTTTAGAAAAACCCCGAAATGCAGATCATGCATATAGACGAAAAGTCGGTCAGTTTTTTCAGCGCTGTATGCAGTTTACCGGTCCGTTAATGGCCAAAGGAGTCGAAGATACGCTGATGTTTACCTACAACCGTTTTGTAGGCCACAGCGAAGTTGGAGATGCGCCGGATGCATTCGGGATATCGCTCGATGGCTTTCATAATGAAATGCTGAATCGACAGCAGTACTGGCCACTAAGTATAAATGCGAGTTCTACCCATGATACTAAAAAAGGGGAGGATGTAAGGGCGAGATTGAATGTGCTCAGCGATCTTCCTGAGGAGTGGAGCCTGCTGGTTGAACAGCTTAAGCACAATTTTATCCGTTTACAGCATAAGGTGCCGTCCTACAAAAAGTTACATGTTAATGATGTTTATCTCCTCCTGCAGACCATTATTGGAGCCTTTCCTTTTCTAAAAGACGATGAACAGGATATTGATAACCGTTTAGCACAGTTTATTGTAAAAGCATTGCGGGAATCCAAGAAACGGTCAGACTGGGCAAGTCCGAATGAGGTTTACGAGCATCAACTGAATAAGTTTTCGAGGGTTATTTTAAACGAAAGGCTGGAAAGCGGAAAATTGATCAAAGACTTTTTGAAGCGCATTTCCGACTTTGCAATAATCAATAGTTTAGCGCAGCTTACTTTAAAATTTACCTGCCCTGGCGTTCCGGATATTTATCAGGGAACCGAATTATGGGATCTAAGCCTTGTTGACCCTGATAATAGAAGAGCTGTTGATTATAGCTGCAGATCCAAAATGATGAAAGAGCTGGATACACCTGCTGACTATAAAAAACTTTGGGAAGACAGGTTTTCTGGAAAGTTGAAAATGTGGTTAACCAAAACTTTGCTATTAATCAGAAAATCTGAAACTGATGTTTTTGAACTGGGTACCTATATTCCTTTAACGGTTGAAGGTAAATATAGTAACCATATCTGTGCTTTTGCAAGGAGGTATAAACAGCGCTGGATAATAACCGTTGTTCCCCTTGGTTTTGCCAAGTGCTGTAAAATCCAGAATGTAGCAATTAGCGATTTCGATTGGGAAGATACTGCAGTTATTTTACCGCATGAGGCCCCCTTAACATGGGAAAATCTGCTTACCGGGAAAAAAGGGGCTAAAGATCCATTACAGAGGGGGCTACTCATCAGCCAGTTGTTCAACGAGGTTCAATTGGCGGTGCTTAGGTTAATCCCCAAAAAAAATGAACGTTCTGCGGGGGTGTTGATGCACATCAGTTCCTTACCATCCAATTTTGGTATCGGCGATCTTGGGCCCTGGGCATATAAATTTGTAGATTTTCTTTATGCTTCGCGGCAAAGCTATTGGCAGATTCTGCCCCTCAATCCGGTAAAAAAGGAGAACGGGTATTCTCCTTATTCCAGCAGTTCTGCTATGGCTGGAAATACCATGCTAATTAGTCCGGACGTTTTATTCGAGGATGGGCTTTTAAGTAAAAGTGATCTTGATGCTTTCCTATTACCCGCAACAGCACAAGTTGATTTTGAAAAAACAGCAGAAATGAAACAGCGTATTTTAGATAAGGCCTATCAGCGCTTTAAAAGTACGGGTAACAAGAAACTGGTTGCAAGCTACAACTCTTTTTGTAAGGCCGAATCGCGCTGGCTCACTGATTTTTCTGTTTATACCCATTTAAAACAGTTTTATAAAAACAGTGAGTGGTTTAACTGGCCAGAAAAGTTTAAGTCTAAAAATAAAAAAGCTATCGTTGAATATGAAAAAAACTACCTGTCCGAGCTTGAGGAAACAAAATGGAACCAGTTTATTTTTTACCGTCAATGGTACAAATTAAAAGCCTATGCAAATAAAAAGGGAATAAAATTGATCGGCGATCTTCCATTTTATTTGGATTACGATGCGGTTGAAGTATGGGCAGAACCTCAAAATTTCCTGCTTGATAAAAATGGAAACAGAACTGTTGTTGCGGCTGTACCACCAGATTATTTTAATGAAAAAGGGCAGTTGTGGGGAATGCCGATATATAATTGGGAGAGGATGGAACATGATGGATTTAAATGGTGGAAAAACCGGCTCAAGAAAAGTAGAAAGATATACGATCTTGTGCGCCTGGATCATTTCAGGGCTTTTGCGAGTTATTGGCAGGTTGCAGCTCATTTTGATGATGCAGTAAATGGTACATGGAAACCTGGGCCGGGTGCTCAATTTTTTAAATCAATGAAAGGAAAATTCGGCGAACTTCCTTTCATTGCCGAAGATCTTGGCGAAATTACTGAAGATGTGGTCAATTTAAGAATGCAGTTCGGCCTGCGGGGCATGAAAGTTATACAGTTTGCCTTTGGCGAAGACCTGGCAGCTTCTCCCCATATTCCGCATAATTTTGATTCGGTGAATTTTATTGTCTATACCGGAACCCACGATAACAATACAACTTTGGGATGGTTTAAAAATGAAACAGACGAGGCGCTTAGAAAACGGTTATCGAACTATGTGGGTGCCAGTATTAATGAAACGAATATTATCAAGGCCATGATCAGGCTTTGCTATTCTTCAATTGCGGAAATAGCAATAATCCCCATGCAGGATATTATGCAGTTAGGTGATGACGCTAAGATGAATACACCGGGTAAAGCGTCCGGTAACTGGGCATGGAGGGTGGATGAAGGATTTATTACCGAAAAAACCGTAAACTGGTTGAAATCAGAAACCGAACTTTATGGCCGCTAAACGTGTAAAATCCCTGGTTATCCCTTGGGCAATTGTGATAAACTTTTGGCCGTTAAAAGCACTGCGCCTACAAAGAGAAGTAGCCCGCCAGCAAGGTATTTACGGTGCGCCTTAGGTCTTCCAGGCATTCCCCAACCACCGTGTATGGCATTGCCAAAAGGAAGTGGAGAGAAAATATTGCCGTTTGTTTTTTCGATATCAGGGGCATTTTTTAAGTAATTACGGATCACCGCTCCGGCTATGCCCCTTGTAATTGCCGGAAAAACGGCATAAGATAAGCGAAGCAGTATCGAAGTGCTTCCAATCATCGTTTGCGGTTTCGGTTGCTTAGAAAGTTTAAGTATGCTTAGTGCTATACGCATCGGATCGTATACCGGTGGTGCAGGTTTTAAACTTTTTCCGGTATAATTTGCCGCGTGCTGGATCCCTGGTGTATCTAAAAACGCTGGAAAGGTGTCACAGATATAAATATTGGGGTACCTGGATAATTCTGTTTGAAGGGCAGCACTAAAACCTTTCAAACCAAATTTGCTTGCAGAATAGGCCACGCCGTAAGGCACAGGAAGAAAGCCACCGATGGAGATATTGTTGATGATGATACCTGATCCCTGTTCTTTAAAATATGGGAGTACGGCATGAGCTCCGTTCATATAGCCAAGCAGATTGGTGCGCAACACCTGCTCCGAAACTTCCATTGGTGTAACATCAAATTCGCCGATAGCAAGTACGCCGGCATTATTTATCCAGATATCTATTCCAGGTCCAAAATTGTCGGCAGCCGCTGCCAGATTAATTACCTGTTTATAATCGGATACATCTGCTTCAACTGTTAACACTTCTGCACCGAATAATTCACATTCTTTAGCCAGTGCTGTAAGTTCATCCATATTGCGGGAAGAGATTACCAATTTATCTCCATTCTGAGCAAATACCGTAGCCATTGCTCTGCCAGCGCCACTTGAAGCGCCTGTAATTACAACCGTTCTTTTTTCCTTCATCATTATTGTACAACCCATTATGCCCGAAAAATGTTTTTTGTTATTCTTTAATTCAAATTAGCTAAACTTTAACAGATTTTTCATTGTTGTTTATTGTACCATAGGCTGTTTATGAAGGCTTTATTCATTATCTACATAAAATTTAAATTATGAAAGCAGCAGTATTCCACAAACCTGGCGATATCCGGGTAGACAATGTACCCGATCCGGAAATTCTTGATCCCAGGGATGTAATCCTTAAAGTAACCTCAACCGCAATCTGTGGCTCCGATCTGCATATCTTAAGCGGTGCAGTTCCGCAAAAAGAACCTTTGGTTATGGGGCATGAATTTATGGGGATAGTGGAGGAGGTTGGCGCCTCCATTACGAACCTGAAAAGAGGCGACAGGGTAGTAGTTCCTTTTCCCATTGCATGTGGTAAGTGTTTTTTCTGTACTCATGAAGCTTCACCTGCCTGCGAGAATTCGAACTTTAAAAACTATGGACCAAATGGTGATATGATGAGCCAGAAGGGTGGTGCACTCTTTGGTTATACCGATCTTTATGGTGGCTACTCTGGTGGCCAGGCGCAATATGTGAGGGTACCATATGCCGATATTAGTCCGCGTATTGTTCCCGATCATTTAAGCGATGAACAGGCACTGTTCCTTACCGATATTTTTCCAACCGGTTGGTCGGCCATTGATTGGGCGCAGTTAAAAGGAGGAGAAGTAGTGGCCATCTTTGGATCAGGACCGGTTGGGTTAATGGCACAAAAAGCAGCTTGGATAAATGGTGCCAGCCGGGTAATTGCAATTGATCCCTTAGATTATAGGCTCGAAAAGGCAAAGGCGGTAAATAAAGTTGATACGCTGAACCCACATAAAGTGGATGTAGTGGAAGCAATAAGGGAAATGACAGGCGGACGGGGAGCTGATGTATGTGTAGATGCGGTAGGATTTGAGCCCGAACGTAGCTTTATGGATAAGGTTAAGGCAACCTTCAATTTTGAAAAAGGCTCTATAAAAGTGCTCGAAATGTGCTTTGAAGCTGTTCGTAGAATGGGAACCGTATCTATTATGGGTGTTTATGGTTCGCCTTACGATAACTTTCCGCTCTTTCGAATTTTCGACAAGGGTATTACCATCAAACAGGGCCAGGCACCCGTACTTAACTATATAGATAAACTTGTTGGTTTGGTAAATGATGGAAAGGTAGTGCTTGATGACATTATTACGCATACCCTTCCCCTTGATCAGGCAGCACACGGCTATAAGATCTTCGACGAAAAGGAGGAGGATTGTGTAAAGGTTGTTTTAAAACCTTAATTGCTATTTAGAAACTTAAATTTTTCATCCAGCTACGCATCTATCCTTAAACAACATGGAAAAACTCATTGAACAGCTTAAAGCATTTTTAGGAAACAGAATTATGGATCTAACGATAAAGGGACCAGCGGAAGTTGATATTCTGATTGATGACGAGCAGCCCTTAGAACCCCTTGCATCGGAACTGCGGAACCATATTACAGAGATTGTTGATGAAAATACATTGGCAAAGATAAACTTTGTCCGTGCCAACGGCACATTGGCCGATAGTTTTTCCCTCAACCAATAATGAATAAATCGCAGAAAAAATAATTGTTAACAGCCCAAAAAGAGGCGTAAGCTAAAAAAAATATGGACAAGAAAACATCAAAAAGAAAAAATAAACCTGCTCAGCCAGAAAATGGTAAGACGGCCAAACTGGAATCTTTTGTAGCAGATTCGACAGGCGAATTTTTAACAACCAACCATGGGGTCGGTATTAACGATGATCAGAATTCACTCAAAGCAGGAGAAAGAGGAGCAACACTTTTAGAGGATTTTATCCTCCGGGAGAAAATTACACATTTCGATCATGAACGCATACCCGAACGCGTAGTGCATGCCAGAGGTTCTGCTGCACATGGTGTTTTTAAGGTATACGAAGACCTATCTAAGTTAACCAGGGCCGCATTTTTATGCGATCCGGGAGCAGAAACTCCGGTGTTTGTCAGGTTTTCAACCGTTGCAGGCTCCAGGGGATCGACAGATCTGGCACGTGACGTAAGGGGTTTTGCCGTAAAATTTTATACCCAGGAGGGGAATTTTGACCTTGTAGGCAATAATATGCCGGTATTTTTTATTCAGGATGCGGTTAAATTTCCAGACCTTGTTCATGCAGTAAAACCAGAGCCTGATAATGAAATGCCACAGGCCGCTTCGGCTCACGATACTTTTTGGGATTTTATTTCTCAAATGCCGGAGTCGTCGCATATGATTATGTGGCTAATGAGTGATCGCGCCATACCAAGGAGCTACCGCATGATGGAGGGCTTTGGCGTACATACTTTTAGATTTGTAAATGCCAATGGGGAAGCCAGTTTTGTGAAATTCCACTGGAAGCCACTTCTGGGCGTACATTCGGTGGCCTGGGATGAGGCACAGAATATTTCGGGCAAGGACCCCGATTTTCATAGAAGGGATCTTTGGGATGCGATTGAGGCTGGTGCCTTTCCCGAATGGGAACTTGGTGTGCAGATCGTGCCTGAAGCAGATGAGTTTAAGTTTGAATTTGATCTTTTGGATCCCACTAAACTGATCCCTGAAGAACTTGTTCCTGTGCAGCGCATTGGTAAGATGACACTGAACAGAAACCCCGATAACTTTTTCGCGGAAACTGAACAAGTCGCTTTCCACGTTGGCCATGTTGTACCAGGTATCGATTTTACCAATGACCCGCTATTGCAGGGCAGATTGTTTTCTTATACCGATACCCAGTTAATCCGATTGGGAGGACCAAATTTTCATGAAATCCCGATTAACAGGCCTGTAATTCCCGTGCATAATAACCAACGCGATGGCCATATGCGCCAAACGATAAACAGGGGTAAAACCAGCTATGGTCCGAACGGACTCGCCGCAAACGACCCAAGGCAGGTACCTGCTGCCCAAGGTGGCTTTGTAAGTCATAATGAGGCAATTGATGCCAGAAAGATCCGTGCAAGGAGCAGGAGTTTTTTTGATCATTTTTCGCAGGCCCGCTTATTCCTCAATTCACAGAGCAATGCCGAAAAGAACCACATTATTGATGCCTTTAGCTTTGAACTCGGTAAAGTAAAAGCAATTCCTGTCCGGGAACGTATGCTGGCTGTATTAATCCAGATAGATAAGGACCTGGCTGGGGCCGTTGCGCAGGCACTTGGCCTGCAGATTCCAAAAATCCCTTTGGCAGACCTTAACAATAGCCTGCCAGCTGATGGCAAAAGGAAGGATTATGCTTCTGTAAATCCTAAAGGAAGCCTTGCAAGGTCCACAGCGCTAAGTATGGCCACAACGATCAAAGATACCATCAAGTCAAGAAAAATTGCAATTCTTGCCGCAGATGGAGTAAATGAGCAAACACTGAGCAAAGTTAAAGATTTCCTTGTTGCACAGGGAGCGGTGGTGCACATTATAGCACCAAGATTGGGCGAAATTATTTCGGCAGGTGGTAAAAATATTGCAGTGGATGAAAGTCTTCTAACAGCAGCATCTGTCCTTTACGATGCAGTATATGTACCTGGGGGCACTAATTCAGTTCATGCACTTAGTGGAGAGGCCAATGCCATTCATTTCTTAAATGAGGCGTTTAAACATTGTAAGGCAATTGCTGCCGACAAACAGGCACTCCAGGTTTTGGAATCTACTTATTTCGCTAAAAAGCTACCAGCAGAATATACCAGCGATAATGCATTACGCGAAGGGATTTTGATTACTGAGAATATTGATGTCCTTACCAAGACTTTTGCAGAAATGATTGCCTTGCACCGCTTTTGGGAGCGTGAAGTTAAAAGAAAAATACCTGCATAATTTCAGAAACAAACCGGGTGAAGGCGAACAGCCTTCACCAAATTTATTGGCTATGGAAAATAAAAATAACTTAGAAACCGTGCCTGCTCAATATACAGGTAGCGAGATGGATGTAATAGAACGCAAAAACTGCAGCACCCTTGCAGAAGCGTTGGAGGTTTTTGAACGGGCCTGCACTAAATTACTGTCCGTAAACGATTGGGGCCGTTATGCAGGCATCTCCGCTTTCCAATTAATCGATCCGCAAGGCATCCGTGCAGAAAGGCAGGCTCAGTTAAATGACTATATCAGGATCGATATTCCCGGTCCCGGAACGCAGGCCGGAATGGGCTATGACTGGGTTCAAATCGAGGAAATCACAACAGAAAGCGACGGTAAGAAGCAAACCTTGTGCATGAGGGTAAGACCCTGTGCACATCCTTTGTCACAAAAAAAGGAAACTGCCCACTTTTTAAAAAGTGAAGCCACATCAAGTTTTATCATTACACAAACCGGACAATATGTAACTGCGGAAGAACATGGCAGAAATGAAGTGCCAAATACAGATAATGGCACCCTTTATGATAAGGGAAGGAATTTTATGGTGGGTATGGCGGCCAAGCTGGGCTTTTCATATCCGCAGTGGAAAGGCCTGGTTAAGGCGCTTTTGCAAGATTAGCATTTTTGCTGTATAATTCAAGCAGTTCTGCTCCGGCTTCGTTCCCCTGCAAAATGGCCAGATCTAATGCATGCTGCCCCCTGATATCCTGAAGCCCCGTTTTTGCACCATGCGCTAAAAGTAATTTTAATACCTCATTGCGGCCAAACATTGCAGCAAACATCAGTGCAGTGCCACCGTTTCCATGCTGAAGATTAAGGTCTGCTCCGCTTTCAATCAATAATTTTGCAATATCGGTATAGCCTTTAAATGCCGCACCCATTAAAGCGGTGTTGCCTCCCTGATCTCCAAGATTCAAGTCTGCTCCCGAAGCAATCAGGTATGCTGCGGCTTCCGGCTGGTTGTTATAGCAGGCAATAATCAGAGCAGTATAACCTTTATCGTCCTGAAAATTTATGTTCACTCCGTTGCGCAATAGTTCTTTTAAAACCTCCGTATCGCCTTTTCTTGCGGCAGGTATAATGAGTTGTTCTATGTTTTCCATTTTTATATAACATTCGCGTTGTTAAAAAGTTTAAGGTAAAGCACTGCTCATTTTTTGTTGAAAATTGAAGAATGCCTCAGCTTTTTTTTAAAATTTTTCTGTCAAAAGCGCAATGTGATATATCTTTGTATCAATTTTCGTGTTTCCTAAAGGGAATTCACCAAACGGGATATAGCGTAGCCAGGTATCGCGCCAGCATGGGGTGCTGGAGGTCGGAAGTTCGAATCTTCCTATCCCGACCAGCTTTTGGGCAGGCCAACGCACTGGTGCCAATTTGCTAATTTTTTGAAACTATAGTTATAAAGTATCTGTTTTACAATAAAACAGATACTATGAAAAATTACATCGATCCAAAGGAGGAAGACAACGAAGATGAAAACGGCAATGAACAGTCGCGAATAAGTCCCAACGAAGAAAAAGAAGCTGATGATAACGAGGTTCAACGGGGGCTTACCGGTGAAATTGATGATGAAGATGATGTTGGAGGAGATCTTGCCGGGAATGCGGGCGGAAATGCCTAGCACCTTAAAAGCGGACATCCGGTATGGATGCCCGCTTTTAATATGTCCTGCCGGGTAGCTGCGGAATAACCTGTAATGTCGGATGAACAGACTGGTATAATATTTCCACTGCTTTGATTATTGGCCTGTAACGGATGTATAGCTATTATCCATTTAAGCAAAATATTTCCCTGCGTCGATATATTCGCTTATTACAAACATTTTTTAATATTCCCTGTTTGTTTTTGAAAAGAACTAATCAATATTACTATTATCTAATAGATTTAAGCGTTAAAAAATAAATGGCTAAATCAAAAAATCAACTGGGAACGCACTCAACTGGTACAATTCCTAAAACACTCACTGGTATTTCTGGACTTGATGAGATTACATTAGGCGGGCTGCCCTCGGGACGACCTACACTCGTTTGTGGTGAGGCTGGGTCTGGGAAAACACTTTTTTCCATAGAGTTCATTGTAAAAGGGGCCATGGAATATGGTGAACCAGGAGTATTTATGGCTTTTGAAGAAAAGGCCGAGGAACTTAAAGCGAACGTAGCATCACTTGGATTTGATCTGGAACAGTTAGAAAAGGATAAGAAGATAAGGTTGGATTATGTGCATATTGACCGCTCAGAGATTGAGGAGACCGGCGAGTATGACCTGGAGGGGCTTTTTATCCGGCTGGGATACGCAATTGACAGTATAGGCGCTAAAAGGGTGGCACTTGATACCATCGAAAACCTTTTTGCAGGCCTAAATAATACAGCAGTACTGCGGGCAGAGATCAGGAGACTTTTTCAGTTTTTAAAATCGAAAGGCGTTACGGCGGTCATAACAGGTGAGCGTGGAGGCAATGGCCTTACCCGTCAGGGCCTAGAAGAGTACGTGTCAGACTGTGTTATTTTACTCGACCACAGGATTATCAACCAGATCTCTACCAGGAGGCTCAGGGTTGTAAAATACCGGGGATCGGTTCATGGAACCAATGAATATCCCTTTCTGATCGATGATGAGGGTATCTCGGTGCTTCCCGTTACCTCCCTGGAGCTGAATCATGAGGTTTCCACAAAAAGCTTGCCCTCAGGTATTGCCGCGCTGGACAAAATGCTGGGAAATTCTGGCTTTTATAAAGGGAGCAGTATCCTGGTTTCAGGCACGGCCGGCACGGGTAAGACCAGTATCGCAGCAACATTTGCCAATGCGGCCAGCCTGAGGGGAGAGAAATGCCTTTTTTTTGCTTTCGAAGAATCCCCAAAACAGATTATCAGAAATATGCGTTCTATAGGCATAGATCTTCAAAAACACCTTAAGGAAGGAACGCTTGAATTTTACGCCTCACGCCCTACTCTGTACGGACTGGAGATGCATCTGGTAGCGATCCATAAGGCAATTAAAAAGTCTAAGCCATCCGTTGTTGTACTTGATCCGATCACCAACCTGATCACGATAGGATCGGTTAGCGATGTGAAAACAATGCTTGTGCGCCTGATCGATTTTCTGCAGGCTGAACAGATTACGGTAATGTTTACAGCTCTCACCCTTAATAATATCGTCAATGAACAAACCGACGAAGGGGTTTCTTCGCTTGTTGATGCCTGGCTTTTAATCCGTGATATTGAGAGTAACGGTGAGCGGAACCGCGGATTGTATATCATGAAGTCTAGAGGAATGAAACATTCAAACCAGATACGCGAATTTGTGATTACAGATAAGGGATTGGATCTGGTGGATGTATATCTTACTGAAGAAGGCGTACTTACCGGCTCGGCGAGGGAAGCAAGAATGCTTATGGAGCAGACCGGCGAGGTTATCCACGCCCAGGCTGTCAGCCGCAAGGACCGTGAACTTGAGCGCAAACGGAAAATCTTAGAATCAAAAATCGAAAGCCTACGATCCGAATATGAATCAGCGGAAGAGGAGCTGAATAAAGTTTATGTTGAAGAGGCTTTAAAAAAACAGATTATGGGCGAAACGATAAGCAAAATTGCCAATCTGCGCAGAGGGGATGATGGCGGGAAGAAAAAAATGTACACAAAAACAAATAAATAGTGGGTAAAGCATATGAACTCCGGCTATATGTGGCCGGTAAAACCAATAAATCGGTAGTTGCACTGGAAAACCTGAAAAAGCTCTGCGAGGAGCATCTGAAAGGAAAATATAGTATTGAAGTGATCGATCTTTTGGAAAAACCACAGCTGGCTGAAGGTGATCAGATATTTGCCATTCCAACACTGGTAAAAAAAGTGCCTGAACCGGTCCGCAAAATTATAGGTGACCTTTCAAATGAGGAAAAGGTTCTGGTGGGACTGGATATACGTGCAAAGATTAAAAATTAGTTATGCAGACAGGAAACCCGGATCATCCAGATAGTACCCAAAGCGCAGATTTTTTTTCGCTTAGGCTTTTTATTGCAGGTGCATCACCAGTTTCCGCAAGGGCAGTTGTCAACATCCGCGCAATATGCGAGGAATTTATTGCCGGCAGGTACGAGCTGGATATCATTGATGCACATCAGCAGCCCTTGTTAGTGCAGCAGGAAGATGTGACGGCCATCCCGATGTTGATCAAAAAATCGCCGGTTCCTATCAAAAAGCTGATCGGAGACTGTTCTGACAAGGAAAAAGTATTGAAAGGTTTGGGTATCAGTTATTAAGTTATGCAGAAGTCAAGTGAACATATCAGGCTCGAGCGGGCCTATGAAGAACTTCGTATCCAGCTCGAGGAGGCCAACGATATTATCCATGCAATCCGCTCTGGAGAAGTTGATGCCCTGATTGTTAATGGTCAGGATGGTCATCAGCTTTTTACACTTAAGAGTGCTGATCATACCTACAGAATCTTTATCGAACAGATGACTGAAAGCGCACTTACCCTCGATGAATCATATAGGGTACTGTATTGCAACTCACAATTTGCAAGGCTTTTAGGCTTACCTTTAGAAAAAGTTATCGGTCTAAACTTTTTGACATTTTTTTCAACAGAAGATCAGGCCTTTGTTAAAGAGACAATTGATGGAGCCTGGGAAGTAGATACTAGGGCAGAAGTAGATATCATCAACAGTTCGGGAACTTACTCGGCGGTTCAGCTCTCTCTAAAGGCCCTTAACCTTGATGAAGGCACTTCACTAAGTGTCATTATTACCGATCTGAGCGAGCTGAAGAAAAACCAGTTGCTTTTGGAAACCAGGAACAGGGAACTTGAAGCCGCAAGAAAAAATGCAGATGTACTCAATGAAAATCTTGAAAATACAGTCAGGTTAAGAACACAGGAGCTCGAGACCATCAATGAAAAACTCGCAGCAGTCAACGATCTTCAGAAAGAAGTAAACGCTCAGCTTAAAGATGCACTCGATGCGCTGAGGGAGAGCGAAGATAACTTACAGTCGGCCTTCGATGCCGCAGAGCTTGGCAGTTGTAACCTGGATATCAAAACAGGACGGGTTGAAGTATCAGAGCGGTTCAGGAAACTTTGCGGTTTGCCCTTGGAGGGGGAGGTAAGCTGGACAATGGTGCTGAGCTGTGTTAGTCCTGAATACCTATCAGCGCTTCAAGGGGTTCTTCACGACTGCATTAATCTCGGAAAGCCCCTGGATTATACCTATCCGATCGGACATCTTATTTCTGGTGAGCACCGTTGGATGAGGATAGTAGGTAAGTTAAAAAAGGGCAGTTATGGCGATTTTGATAGCTTTTATGCTGTTCTGATGGATGTGACAGATCAGAAAAGGGACGAACAGCGGAAGAACGATTTTATTGCGATGGTCAGTCACGAACTCAAGACACCGCTTACTTCCATGAAAGGTTATATTCAGGTGATGCAGCTGAAAGCCAAGGGTACGCCGAACGGCTTTGCAGATAAGGCCCTCCAGGGCGCTGAGCGTCAGATCAATAAAATGACCGGCATGATCAATGGTTTTCTGAACCTCTCTCGTTTGGAATCGGGAAAAATGCTGATGGATTTCCAGCCCGTAGAAATGTCTGCCTTGCTTAAGGAAGTGGTAGAGGAATATATTGCAACGGTAAACAACCATAACATCAAATTTGCATTCCAGCCAGGTTTTTTTGTGAACGCAGACAGGGACAAACTTGGGCATGTGGTCAATAATCTGATCAGCAATGCGGTGAAATATTCGCCGGCCGATAGTGAAATAACTATCGACAGTTATCTTGAGGACGGTATGGCGGTATTCCGCATAATGGATAAAGGGATGGGGATAGATGAAAACGATATCCCAAAACTATTCGAGCGGTTTTACAGGGTAGAAAACAATCGGATGAGTACTGTTGCCGGTTTTGGAATAGGACTTTATCTATCTGCCGAGATTATCCAGAGACACGGCGGAAAGATATGGGCGGAAAGTAAGTTAACAAAGGGCTCGGTTTTTTATTTCAGTTTACCATTAATTAATCCTGCTAAGCGCCTTTAGTGCGAAAGCAGATTTACCTTCCATTCTCGCACATTGTATCGTTCTTTTTAAAAACTATTGACTCGAGGTTATGTGAAAAAAGAGGTTGTATTATAAATATAGATTTGTCATCCTGAGGAATAATATAGGGTATAAAAATCAATATAAATGACAGGAGAATTTTAAAGAGTTGAGTCGATTAGAAGTATCGTCATTCTGTTAAGCTCGAGAAAGCGGCGGTTTTATTGGAGAAAAGCAGCAAAACCATTTCTGAAATCTGTTATATGGTCTGTTTTAGCACCCCTAACTATTTTGCAAAGGCATTCAGGGAAAAATACCAGGTACTTCCTTTAGAATACAGCGCAATAAAAGGGATTCGAGCTAAAATAAGACAAGGTTTATTCCTAATCTCATCATCATGCTGAACTTGTTTTACAAGTAGCTATTAGGCCTTTAATAATATAAAAACTGCTAATAAAATAAATTTACTGCGTAGCTTTCCGCTGCGCTATAGGTCAGGGAGACGACTTTTAAGTATCGAGCTCAGGTTAAAAGCCCTTAACTTAACGACATTGGTGTTGCGAATTGAGCAATATTATTTTGATAAACACTAAATGACTAAATAATAATCGTTGATTTAACGTTTATTATTTATATTTGTTAAAGACCAAATATCAAAGCATGAAAAGAATAACATTAGTATTGATTTTACTTTGTTCAATGTTCACAATTGAGCAAACTTACGCACAACAGAATTTTAAGAATTGGGCGAAAACTCCTCCAATGGGCTGGAATAGCTGGGACTGTTACGGCTCTTCTGTTACAGAAGCTGAAGTAAAAGCCAATACAGACTATATGGCTTCCAATTTGAAATCTTTTGGGTGGGAATATATCGTTGTAGATATCCGCTGGTTTGTGGAAAATGATAAAGCAGGGGGATATAACCAAACGGATCCAAAATATGTAATTGACAAATTTGGCCGTTATCTGCCTGCCCTGAACCGGTTCCCGTCGGCAGCAGATGGACAGGGCTTTAAAAACCTGGCAAAATATATACATGCCAAGGGATTAAAATTTGGTATTCATATTATGCGCGGCATCCCTACGCTTGCCGTTAAAGAAAAGATGCCCATTAAGGGTACAAAATATACTGCCGATCAGATCTATAGTACTGCTTTGCAATGTAAATGGCTTACTGACAATTACACGATAGATGCTACAAAACCCGGTGCACAGGAATATTATGATTCAATAATGGAACTTTACGCCAGCTGGGGTGTCGACTTTATTAAAGTAGATGATCTCTCCCGTCCTTATCATCAGGGAGAAATAGAACTCATCAGAAAAGCAATCGATAAAACCGGTCGCCCGATTGTGCTGAGCACTTCACCAGGCGAAACGCCGATAGAAAAAGCAGAACACGTTCAGCAACATGCAAATATGTGGAGAATGGTGGATGATGTATGGGATACCTGGCCGCATATTACGCACCTGATTAATGTTGCTCAACCATGGGCGCCTTATATTAAGCCCGGAACCTGGCCTGATTGCGATATGATTCCATTGGGTAGAATTTCCATTCGCGGAGAAAGAGGTGGCGACCGTGCAAGCAGATTGACCAAGGATGAGCAGCAAGTGCTGATGACCTTCTTCACCATATTCCGCTCGCCCTTGATGTTTGGTGGTGATATGCCGAGTTTAGATCCCTTTACCACTTCGCTACTTACCAATAAAGCTGTACTTAAGATGCATAGAGAAAGTACCGATGTAAAATTTCTCTTTAACGATCGCAAGAAAGTTGCGGTAACATCAACGAATGCTAAAACCGGCCAGCATTATCTCGCCCTGTTCAATCTTTCTGATGAACCAGATCTAAAGGAAATTTCGGTAAAACTTTCGGATTTAGGGATAGCTAAAGCAGCCAAAGTTACTGATAGCTGGACAGGAAAAATTGTTCAGAATGATGGAAAACAGATAACCGTAAATCTTAAACCACATAGCTGCGTTTTGTATGAAATTAAGTAAGCTATCTATGGTGCTGGTGCTTTTGCTATTTAGCAGAAACTCATTTGCATCAGAACCAAAGCAACATGCTGCGGCTGATTCTGTTTACCTTTTTTCATACGGGAATGATGGATTACGGTTTGCATGGAGCGATGACCGAAATAACTGGACACCTGTTGGAACAGGACAGGTTTATCTTCGCTCGGACTTTGGCCGCTGGGGATCAGATAAAAAAATGTTTACTCCATATGTGATTCAGGGGCGCGGGGGAGTTTGGCAATGTGTATGGAGCTTAAATGATCGGGTAAAGCAATTTGCTCATGCTCAAACAGGAAATCTGATTGATTGGGGACCGCAAGGTTACCCCTTTTTTGAAAAAGGTAAGAATATCCTTCGTCCTGTAATTAGTTACCATAAAAATCTCGACATTTATCAGATTGTATACACGGATAACGAGGGCGCCTATTTTCAGACAGAAACAAAAGACTTCAAAACCTATAGTCCAGCAAAGGAGGTACCCCTCTCTGCCTATAAAAGCAATACCATCACCACTACGATTCAAAACAATACGGTAAGCGGACAGTTGCACCGAGTTAAATGGGCAGTGGTTGAAGCGTTGAATAAAGCTGCGGAGCTGAGGAATTTCAAAGCACGGCAAGACGCGGAGACAACCAAAGAAGATCCGGTACGTTTTGCAAACTTAACAAAGCCCGAGCTGTATATTTCGGCAGCGCCTGAAAAAGCTAAAGCCATAAGTAAGCTGTTAACAGGGATATTTTTCGAAGATATCAACTATGCAGCGGATGGCGGGCTTTATGGTGAACTGATTCAAAATCGTGATTTCGAATATCAGCCATCAGATAAAGAAAACCATGATGCAAAATGGAACAGCAATCATTCCTGGACATTCAAAGGCAAAGAAGGGGATTTTGCAATTCGAACAGCGCAGCCACTACACCCGAATAACCCACATTATGCGGCACTAAATTTAACAGTCGAAGGGAGTTCATTATCGAATGCTGGTTATGACGGAATTGCGGTCAAGAAAGGGGAAAATTACCTGTTCTCCAGTTTTATCCGGGTTGTAGAAGGAAAGAAATCGTTTGAAGTAAGGCTTGTTAGTGAAAAATATGGTTTGCTTTCGAAAGGATTGATCAGTTGCAGTTCAAAGTCCTGGAAGGAAATAAAAACAACGCTCAAATCATCGGTTTCAGCCTCTGATGTGAGCTTGCAATTGTGGCCATTGCAAAATGGCCGTATTGATCTCGACATGATTTCACTATTTCCCGAAAACACCTTCAAAAATCGACGAAATGGCCTTAGAGAAGACCTTGCAGATACAATTGCAGCGATAAAACCGCGATTTGTACGTTTTCCAGGTGGATGTGTGGCCCATGGAGATGGGATCCATAATATTTACAGATGGAAAAATACCATCGGGCCCTTACAGGCCCGGGTTCCTGACCGCAATTTGTGGGGCTATCACCAGAGCGTGGGGCTGGGCTACTTTGAGTACCTTCAGTTTTGCGAAGATATCGGCGCAACGCCAGTACCTGTTATTGCCGCTGGAGTGCCTTGTCAAAACTCAGGAGCCAATGGGGGCGGGCAGCAGGGCGGAATCCCGATGGCAGATATGCCTGCATATATTCAGGATATCATCGATTTGGTTGAATATTGCAACGGAGCCACCAATACAAAGTGGGGGAAAGAACGTGCTGCGGCAGGACATCCGAAACCATTTAATTTAAAGTATATCGGTATTGGCAATGAAGACCAGATAACAGACGTTTTTCGTGAGCATTTTTCCATGATCTATAAAGTACTTAAAAAAGCACACCCTGAAATAACCATTATTGGAACTTCAGGACCATTTTTTGAAGGAACAGATTATGAGGAAGGCTGGGCCCTGGCCAACGAAATGAAGGTTGACATGATAGATGAACATTATTATCGTCCACCAGGCTGGTTTATAAACAATCAGGATTTTTATGACAAATACGACCGAAGTAAATCGAAAGTTTATCTGGGCGAGTATGCGGCAAGCCTTCCAGGGGGGGGCAGGACAAACCTGGAAACTGCTTTAGCTGAAGCCTTGTATCTCACCTCCCTGGAGCGCAATGGGGATGTGGTATCTATGGCCTCTTATGCACCACTGTTGGCAAAGGAAAAACATACGCAGTGGAATCCTGATCTGATCTATTTTAATAATACAGAAGTTAAGCCCACCATCGGATATTATGTGCAACAGCTTTACGGTCAAAACGTAGGAGATGAATTCATTCCTGCACGGGTTGATTTTTCAGTGAAGAGAGAAGATGCAATTAAGCGTGTGGCGTACTCCATTACGCGTGACCAAAAATCAGGAAAATTATTCATCAAAATTGTAAATATGCTTCCAGTCGCAGTTAAGACTAATATTGATCTTTCCAAGTTAAGTGCTGTGAACAAACAAGTAATTAAAAAAGAAATATCCGGTCTTCCTGGTGATTACAAAATCCAACCTGTAAAAACAGCTATGGATTTTTCGAATCTTAAATCTTTCGAACTAAAACCTTATTCTTTTACCGTATTTGAGCTGTAGAAATCAAATAAAACCACGTTAAATGATCTCGAAGTATCGTCATCTTCTGTAGTGGAGATGGCGACCTTTCTTAGGAATCGTTATTGCTGGGAAGGCTTTTTTCAGCCGAAAGCCTGTCCCTACATTTCGGGGAAGCAATCTTACAACTATCGCTACTAGCATGCACTTTAAGATTAGCTTCGCTGAGCTCTGCGTGGTTCCCGCCCGCACGGGAAAGACGACCACTCTATTGGAGTCTGTCAATGTGCCTGTAATTATTTTGCTAAGTCGTGTAAAGCAAAATATAAGGTATCGCCCTCTGAATATAGGGCAGAAAAGGGAAGGCCAATAAGATAAAGGCCTTTAAATTAAAAACAGAACAAATACCCGAATTGAAGTGAGCGAGTGTTATTAACCAACTCATAGGGAAATGAAAAAATATCAACGTTCTTTATGGTCAATATCTTTTTAAAAAGAGGTTGTATCATAAATATAGATTTGTCATCCTGAGCCTGTCGAAGGACCTGTTTAAATACGCTTTAAGGTGTTTCAACAGGCTCAACATGACAGCAATCTGAGGTGAAATTTCATTTATGATACACCCTCTTCAATTCAATATTAGCTACAGATCTGCTGCTCTACATCCCGTCTGATCGCATTGCAAAAACTAATTTTACATGTCTAAAGGCATTTGTTTCACTCCATTCATTGTCATAATTTAAACCGTAAGGCCAAAAATGCCCACCTCCTGTGTGTATTGCACCACTAGTGCCATCAAAAATTTTGACAAGTGCAACTGTGTTTGTGCCAAGGAAATCGCCAGTACTGGTATTTGATGTCCATCCGGTGCTTATGCCAACGCCATAGGTGTGGGCAATTTCGTGCATTGCCGTACGCACATTCTGGTAACTGGCATTTGCACCAAAACGTATATTCCCGTTTGTACTGCCATCGGCTGTGGCCACACCAGTGTTATATTGTACAGTAAGTGTGCGGGCGGGCCAATTGGCACCCGCGTTATATCTTGCACAGGCATCATTCATCGCACTGGTAATCCGCGCAACTACATCAGCCGGTACATCTGTACTATTAAGCACCCAATTCAGTTGACCGCTTGCATTGACCGTCAATAAAGACCATTGCTGGTTTTCTCCGCCGTTGTAAGTCCATTGGGCAACATTGGCACCATCAGCGATTGACTGGCTGGTAACCTCGAGGTCCTTACCACTGTTTCGGTTAATGATACGGTAATATCCGTTGCCTAATGAAGTAAATAGCCATTGCTGGTTTGTAGCGCCCGAATAGGTAGATATATTCACGTTATCCCCATCAGCTGTTCCCGCCTGGTCTACCTGAAGCCCTTTAGAACTATGCACCCCAATAATCGAATAGTAACCACCGGAAAGCAGGGTTAAGTTCCATTTTTGATTTGTGCCGCCTGTACCGCCATATTGAGAAACATTCGAGCCGTCAGCAGTCTGAAAACCACCAACATCGAGTACTTTTCCGCTTTTTCGGTTCACGATATAAAAGGTGCCGTTGGTTACAGATAATGGGGTTTCATTTGGCGGTATTGCACCTAGTTTTGCTTTCAACGAAAGTTTATCCGTGCTGTCTGGATCAGGAAGATCGTTTTTTTTGCAACTGCCAAAAAATAAAACAAATCCGAGCATCAATATGCTGGCTGAGGGTAAAGTAAATGATTTTGTTTTCATAAAATTAGGTAAGAATGAATGAACAGGCATATGAACATGTTCGTTTGGTTATTTAAAGAGGACATATGCTACTCGTTTGAGGTGAGTCCCTCTTTTTATGATCAATAAACTATAGTAATCACCTTGTTTTAAAAGGTTCAGCTTTTTAAAATGGCTGGTTTATAACGCTTTTGGTTTATCCTGTAATCAAATGCCCGTTCCTTACTGCTGCTGCCTAAACAGCGGTAACGATTAAAAGAATTGTAAAAGATACTTCTGGCAGTTCACCAGATTTTTATACTTGGTTGAAACAAATTAACCATAAAAAATGTGCTTGTAGTGAGGGGTAATCTAATCTAAATTAGGGGGTAAATTCTTCGTTTTCCTGTTTTATTACAAGGTGTTAAGCTAAATAAGAAAAAGCAGCTTTTTATAAGCGTCTTTTTTACGTTTATTTTTGATTTAGATCGTGCCGAAATCTGCTTAGGCAGTTCACCGTCAAAACCTTTAATTTCAAGAAAGTATATTAGTTTTTTTATGAAGTGAAGCAAAGTGGAGAAATATTCATCAGAGACTTTTACGGTCTGTTTCTTTTTGAATGTGCGCTCTTACAGACTGTAGTTCAGGTAATTTTTAATCCGGTAGAGGACGTTACGTAATATTTAATTTTTTTTTAATAGCTTTCTTTTTTAAGCCCGTAAAACCATCTGGTAGCGATCGTTTTTATCTGAAAGATTTGCTGACTGCCTAGCTGGAAAGTCAGCGAAAAGGACTGTTTCTGATTACCCCTTCTTTACCTGTTGTTTACCCTTTCTTGCTACCAAGTTAACCCCAGGGTTACCCCAGGCTTACCTATTCTTTACCTTTTGGTTACCAAAAAGGTAAAGCAAATGCCTGTTTTGGCCGATCCGGCACACCGCTTATGGTCATGTTGCCCTTAAGCTGGCTGCCACAAGTGGTCTGGCTGTGGCAGCGCGGGCCAACCTTAATGGTCCATTTTAGTTCATTATCCGTGTAAATTGGTCCAATTTAGCTTATTTTAGCTCAAAATGGGGTGGCAATGCCATAAAGCTGCTAGGTTTGGAGCATGGATTTAAACATAGCGGTATAAACAGCAATCCTTTTTTGAACAAACATTTTCTCACTAAAAAACAAAAATTATGGCAACCTATTCAAAAAAATATAACTGTGCCAGCCAGGTTCCTTCAGCTACAGTCATATCATTAACCGGCCATCGCAGCGGATATATCGGCCTTTATGGATTTGAAAAACATTATTTTTCTTATTTTAGATTGATTAGAATACTGAAAATTATTTTCCATATGACTAGAAAGCTTTTATTTATTTTGGTGTTAAGCTTAGTATTTAGTTCGAAATCTAAAGCGCAGCACAAATCAATAATTCCATCTGATGTAATTCCGTTTCAGGTAACTGTCGAAAAATCTATCTATAAAGGTAAAAATGCCTTAGCCATGCAGATAAAAGGTGAAGCTAATGGAGACAATACGCTTGCAATTTTGAAGGATATCGAATTTCATAACGGCGTAATTGAAGCTACAATTTGTGGACAACCACTTGCAAATGCCGGAGAATCTGCCCGTGGCTTTGTAGGTATTGCGTTCAGGTCGGCTTTAGACGCATCAAAAATGGAGGTTTTTTATTTACGCCCTACCAATGGCCGGGCAAATGATCAATTGCGCAGAAACCATTCCACCCAGTATATTTCTATTCCGGGATATCCCTGGGAAAAATTAAGAAAGGAAACACCAGGACAGTATGAAGCGTATGTGGATATATTGCCTGCAGAATGGATCAAAATAAAAATTGTAGTGAAGGATGAAACTGCCAGGCTGTATGTTAACGGTGCTGCTCAGCCTACTTTAATTGTAAATGACTTAAAGCAGGGTAAAGATATTCGGGGAAGTATCGGGTTATGGATAGGTCCTGGAACGTTAGGCCACTTTACTGATGTTAAGGTAACTAAAGAAGATTGATAAATAGTATGTAAATCCCAGCATCGAACCTGCAATTATTTTTGGAATAAATTTATACTGCTTTATACTACATTTTTTGCTTGAAGAGATATAAAACTTTGATAGTCTCCAATTACTGAATTACTGTATCGGACAATAGAAGATTCAACGGTATGCCCATTCAATGATTTGTTTAACGGTCTTCTTTATTTCGGCCTGTGCTTTCCTGATATCAACTCAACAGATCAGACCGTTATTCGTATGAGCAATTTAGGTAATGTAATATATGCCTCCTATTAGCAGGGCAGCTACCGGCCTGATGTTTTTATCTTTGCCTTTAAAGTATTTGGCAGTAAGTTGTTTGATCTTTTTCAACAGAACACATTTAAACGGCACTGTTTTGCTGCATTGCTTTTTAACAATTTGTTAATTTATCCTGCTTCTGCAAATCAATAAAGCCACTAAATGCTTTTGGCCTTTACCTCTTGCAGCATATTTTTTATTACGGTTTTGATCTTTGGAAGAAGACCGCTGTCGCTGCGTTTTTCTGAAAGTAGGGTGCTGATGAGACCAGTGATTTCCTGGATCGAAAATGGTTTTTCCAATATCGCATCGCAACCATAATCAGAGAGTGAAAACAGTATTTTAGTATAGGCAGAAATAATGATGATGGGGACGTACTCAAATCCATCGATGGCGCGGATGGCGCTGCAAAGCGCTCCTCCGTTCCATTCGGGCAGCATGTAGTCCAAAATCAACAGATCTGGGCGGTAATGCTCAATCTGTTTAACCGCTTTCTCCGGATCGTGACAGCCTTGGCATTGATAACCGTACAACTTAAGAATTTCTTGCAATGTTTCCAGTAACATCAGGTCGTCCTCTACAATAAATATTTTTTTTGTTTCCATAATCTGCTCGTTGTTACATCTTATATTTTCGAAAATCCTTCAATCACCGTCCGGATATGTGCGCATACCCGCAAATAAGTTCCTCTTTTTTTACCTATTGCAACGGCTTGATTTCCAGGTCATCGAGTTGCGCGATCCGGAAGATTTCTTTCGAAATAATCCCTGCATTTTCCTTTAGTTGCTCCAGGTTGCAAAATATTGTTCCTAAAGGCACCGGAAGACCTGCTATTTCCTGGATAAGTTCCATCTGGATCATACAGGCACCTAAAGATTCCTTTTCTCCTTTGAGCATGTTAAAGGTTTCAAATGCAGTGTCCCGGTCTGTTCCAAGCGTAAATTTTCCATAGGTAATTTTAGTGCCCTTTAAATGAAGCACCACCATTATTGCTAATGTAGATTCCATTTCGTTTAGGTTCTATAATCTGTATACTTCGGAATTAAAAAAAATGCCGCTTGGCGCGGCATTTTCAAATTTATTAGCGAATCTCGATCTGTCTTGAAACTGCCTTTGCTTCTTCTTTTTTTGGAAGTGTGAGTTTAAGGATCCCGTCGCTATAACTTGCCTGGATACGCTCCACGTCGGCGCTTTCAGGAAGTGTGAATGCCCTGGTGAAAGCCGAGTAGCTGAATTCACGTCTGTTGTAGGTTTTTTCCGATGTGTTGTTTTCACCAGACTGTGCGGTAGAAATAGTAAGCATATCTCGCTCTATCGAAACTTTAAAATCTTCTTTTTTCAGACCGGGAGCCGCAAGCTCGATATGATATTCTTCACTAGACTCTGAGATATTTACAGCAGGAAGGCTGTTGATTCTGCGGTCTGAAAAAAATGTGTCGCCCAGTACGGATTCGAAAATGTCATTAAAGCCTGGCAATAATGTACTGTTTTTCTTTTCTGGATTGAATTTAACCAATGTCATAGTATGTTCTCCTTTTTAATGGTTTAAAAAAATGGACTATTAATTAATTAATTTTCGCTAAAACCTTCTAAGTGGTTTTGAAAAGTCAACGTCAAGTGCTGTGCCAATGATGCTTTTAAGCATATTCAAATACTTTTTTAGAAACCCTGGCTGAAAATTTTTCATAAATTCTGAACTTTTTTCAGCTTTAGACTGAAAAATTTTCAGTTCGCTGGCCTGATGGTTATAGGTATGGAGTTAAACCGATTTAAGCATACCGGTTTACCCGGGCAACGAAATGGTCGATATTAAAGGGTTTGGCTATAAATTCTGCGCCACAGCCCGAGCCCATAATTTCGGTCTTGGTTGTGTTGGCAGACATCATAATGATATTAACAACTGAGGTACGCTCATCCATGCGCAATTGTCTGCAGATATCGAGTCCGTTACCGTCGGGTAACATGATATCGAGTATCACTATATCAGGCAATTTCTGCAAGATCATTTGGTTGAACGCTGCAACAGTAGGGAAGCCATTTACCTCATAACCTTCTTCAGACAGGATATAACTGACCACTTCACTGATATCCGCATCGTCTTCCAGGACATAAACTAATTTTTTGCTCATTTGTGTTTGTCTTTGTTATATTAGATTTTAATGTGTGTGTTGCAGGTGGGGAACCGCAAATTTAAATGTAGCACCTTTACCGGGTTCGCTTTCCACCCATATCCGCCCTCCATGGCGTTCAATAATCTCCTTGGTAATATAAAGGCCCAGTCCAAGTCCGGATATATTCCGGTCTTTTTCTCTTACCCTGTAAAACTGGCTGAATATATGGGCCTGTTCGGCGGCAGGAATACCAGCGCCATAATCTATTACGGAAATAATTATTTCATGGTCTTGGTTTACAGCTGTTATATTAATATCCCGGGAGTGGGGCGCGTACTTTACTGCATTGCCAATCAGATTTGTAATTACCTGCTCCATCCTCATTTTATCCCCCAGCAAAACAAGGTCTCCCTCGCGTACATAAATATAATTGTGTCCGGGAACGGTCTGCTCAAATGTTTCGCAGATATCACCGATCAGTGCACCAAGATCCAACTGTTCAAAATTGAACTGTAATTTGCCAGCCTGAACCTTGGAAATGTCAAACAAGTCGTTGATAAGGATATTGAGTTTGTCCACCTGTTTGATCGCCTTGTCTAAAAAAACTTTGTTCAGTCCATCTGAAGCTGTTTTTTGAAGCACCTGAAGAAAGCCGCTCATAGAGGTAAGTGGTGTTTTGAGTTCATGGGAAGCCAAAGCTATAAATTCATCTTTTTTAAGGCTGAGGGTTTTAACCTCTTCAAAAAGTTTTGAGTTATCGAGTGCTATGGCTGCCTGAGAAGCAACCCCAACCACCAGGTCTTCATGGTCCTGCACAAATATGCCGGGTTCTGGGTGACCAAAGAAAAGCCCGCCGATTACCGTCCCTGATGAGGAAATAACGGGCACAGCCAGATAACTGACCACAGGCAGGTGCCCGTCGGGCATTCCAAAATGGGGAGCCATTTTGCCATAACGTTCATCTTTTCTGATGTTGTCTACACGTACAACGCCCTCACCGCTGAATGTGGTGTGGAATACAGCTGTATTACGGGGCATACCAAATTTTTCAAACGCCTCACGGGGGGCGCCTGAGAGCGTATAGAGCATGTAAGATTCACCTTCCTCATTAATTTTATTGTAAAAGAAAGCGCCAAATGCAGCCCCGGTAAGTTCTGTTGTCGCATCGGTCACTTTCTGTAAAATCACATCAACATCCAACTGTTCACTGATGCTCTTGCCTATCGAATTCAGGATCATGAGCTTTTGGGAGTTGCTCTTTAAGGCGTTTTCTGCTTCTCTCTGGGCAGTGATATCCCTGGCTACTTTTGAGGCGCCAATGATTATTCCATCACTGTTCTTTATTGGAGAAACTGTTAAGGAGACCTGGATTTCCCTGTTTTCCTTGCTTATCCTGATGGTTTGGAAGTGATCTATCTTTATACCTCTTTTGATACTGCTGATAATGCGTTCTTCCTCATCAAGACGGTCTGGTGGGATCAATATAGAGATGTGTTGGCCAACGGCTTCGTTTTCGCTATAGCCGAAAATATTTTCAGCTCCTTTATTCCATGTGGTGATTATGCCGGAGAGTGTTTTGCTTACGATGGCGTCATCAGAACTCTCCACTATAGCAGCCAATGCGGCCTGCTTCTCATCGGCGAGTTTTTGGGCTGTAATGTTACGTGCAATCTTACTTACCCCAATAATGCGGCCCTGCCTATTCCTTATGGGCGATACGGTAAGCGATATTGGTATTTCAGTTCCGTCTTTAGCCAAACGTACTGTCTTGTAATGTTCTATTCTTTGGCCTGCCCTTACCTTATTGATAATGTAATCTTCTTCATGTATCCGGTCCTGAGGGATGAGGATAGTAATATGCTTCCCCATTACCTCTGATGCAGAATAACCAAAAATTCCTTGTGCTCCCTTGTTCCAGCTGGTGATAAAACCTTCCAGCGTTTTAGAGACGATTGCATCTTCGGATCCTTCAATAATGGCTGCCAGTGTAGCTTGCTGCTCTTCAGCGGCATACTCCTCTGAAAGGTCACGGATCATTTGGGAAAAGCCGATCAATTTTTGCCCAGCATCAGTAATTGTTGAGATGGTGATAGAAACATGCAGGTATTCCCCGGTTACCGATCGGCGTACGGTACGGATATCATTGATCTTAGCACCGCTCCGCACAGTATTTACTAAGCGCTCATACTCTTCAAAAACGGCATTTTCCATTGTTCCGGAAACTGGCTTTCCGATCTGCTCCCTGGTAAAACCAAACAGTTGCTCTGCCGCTGGGTTTATAGCTGTAATGTTAAAATCAATGTCGTGGCAGATTACTGCGTCTTCCAAGCTTTCAAAAATCGACTTAAAGGTAAACAGTTGATTTTGGGAAGTTAAGTCCATACTGGGCGGCAATTATTTAAATAAAGAAGGTACATTCACATTAATACCCGATCTAAATTAACAACCCTGACCGATAATAGTTTTAAGAATATAAAAATGTATCCCTTCATGGGCTGTCTATTTTAGCCTTTTTGAACCTGTTCTTGAAAGGGCTTACACCCGTATCTGGAACATGAAGCTCGATCGTTCCTTGGAAACCTGCATGGGAATGGGCATTTCAGTATAGGTTCTTTAGTTTTTTTAATATATTATATTGGGACATGTGTTAGTGAAACCGTAATTTCTTACAGTTCCTTGTTAAATATCTTGAACTGATTTAATAAATGACTGGGAATTTCCCTGACCATTTGGCCAGGGAAACGCAATTTTAATAAGATACAAGTGTTGTAATGCTTGATGCAGAAAGGTTGATGCCAAAGCTTCCGCCCGAAACCGTGAAGCTATTTGAGCTAAGATTTGTTGTGCTTGTTGTAAAATAGCGGTCGAATCCATTGACTGAAATTCCGGTATAGCTAAAGGGCTGATAAGTAACGGATGTATTTTGGTTTATGATAACGAGCACTAATTTTGTTCCGCTTTTGTATGCGGTAACATAAACACCAGTACTTGGATTTGAAGTACAGCTGATTTTGGTATATCCCGGGCGCACATATCTGGCATAATGGGCCATGATATAACCTAATTTTTGAATATTGCCGCTTTCGCTGATTGGCCCATAACTTCTTCTGATGTACCACCATACATATGCACTCCATCCTGCGTTCATGCAGTCGTGGATCTCTTTGGCTGCTGTCATCGCATTTGGCCAATCTTCCCCACTTATGCTGGAATTGGTATAATGTTCGGTCATCCATACCGGTTTGCCAATATTCCCCAGGTTATAAGGTGTTTTACCGTAAATGTGGCCGCATACAAAACTGGTTTTTGATTTTGCAGTTGCATTGCTGAGATAGGTATTAATATAAGTCTGGTTCATTTGGAATGGTTCTGGTGCCATAATTGGTGCGCCGCAACTGCTGCCCTGTGCAGCAACAAAGTCGGCTACTTCCGAAGCTGTAAGTTCCATAGATTCATAGTTGACCTGATAATCAGGCTCATTCGTGGGACTAATGGCGGCAAGGCCGCCAACTGCACTATTGAACGCACTTAAATGTGCGGCATAGGCAGAATAAGAAGTTGTTTTGATTTTGCCACCTATTATACTTCCATTGGTCTTCATTGATGCGGGTGCTGACCATGCTGAGGCGATGGCTGAACCTCCATATGATTTGCATGCGTCGATAGTTGCTTTTTCGGCAGGAAATTCTGTGGAGGAATTAGGGACACGTACGCGGACTATGCTTAAACCGATGCCGTTTGTCGGTGAAAATGCTGTACTTCTTTGAGCACTTGTTAAGTCCCCTGTCCATGCTAAAATATTGGCTCCACCGAACCCTTTTATAGACTGTTGCACGGTCGAGGCGTTAATTTCGGCGGTACCCTGTACGGCGAGAGCTGCCAGGGTTCCCTTAACGGAGTCCGATCTCAGCGCTGTGACCTTTTTTTGCGGAATTAACAGTTCTGCTTTGTTGATTTCATTTTTTGAACAACCAGCAAATAATAGTGCTGCAGTGAGCACGCATGAAATTTTGTTTCTCATAAGTAGATTTGGTTAGTGATTTAATTAATCAATTTTAAATAAATCAAGTGTTAGCGGGTACTACATATGGCTTTTTTTCTGATACATATGTTGAAAGATCGAGGTTTTGTTGCGCGCTGCATCAAGAGGCCTGGAGTTGCTGTATTTGACTAGAGGGATTTAGTTGTCAGATTTGAGCAGAAACTTTTAAATTTGAATAGATGAGCAAACGAGTGTTTGATGATCTTTTAGGACAATGACTATAGATTTATTTAATAACCGAGGGGCTACAAAAGAGATCGCTGATAAGCTGGGTATCAGCCAGAACCCCAACAGCAGTTTTGAGCCATAACGTGAGCGTAAGTATTAGGCTGCTCACTTAACCAAAGGCTATCTGATGCTGAAAAATTTATAAATCAAAAGATTAATATGAAATATTTTAAGTTGTTAGTTGCTTTTTTTTTGCTTGTATTAAGCTGTTCGGGTTTCGCCCAAAACAAAAACCCAAATATCATTATCATTCTTGTTGATGATATGGGGTTTAGCGATGTAAGCACCTTTGGTGGAAATTTTGTGCCCACACCTAATATTGATCGTTTGGCTAAAAATGGTTTAATGCTGAACCAATATTACAGTGGCGCACCAATCTGTTCGCCATCCAGAACCAGCCTGCTTACCGGTATGTATCCGGGAAGGTGGAATTTTAGTACTTATCTGGATAATAAAAAACATAATAAAAATGCGCAACAAGCAGATTACTTAAATCCCAAAGCGCCATCTATTGCCCGTATTTTTCAATCTGCCGGATATGCAACCGGTCATTTTGGTAAATGGCACATGGGCGGTGGGCGAGATGTAAAGGATGCACCAGGTTTTGAAAAATATGGTTACGATGCCCATGCCAGTACCTATGAAAGTCCTGAGCCAGACCCGCTGTTAACTGCCACAAATTGGATCTGGTCGGATAGAGACAGCATAAAACGCTGGGACAGGACAAAATATTTTGTGGATAAAACACTTGAATTTTTTAAAGAAAATAAAGATAAGCCACGTTTTGTAAATCTTTGGCCAGATGATGTTCATACGCCATGGGTACCCAATGTTGGAGATGAATATACAGGTAAGTTTCCTTTAGGACAAGAATCTGAGCAGGCATTTAAACTGGTGCTGAAAGAACTTGATGAACAGGTTGGAAGATTAATGGACGGTTTGCAAAAAATGGGCGAAGACAAAAATACCATCATCATCTTCACCAGCGATAACGGCCCTTTGCCTAGCTTTAAAGGGAGCAGGACTGGTGGATTAAGAGGCAGCAAATTATCTTTATATGAGGGGGGGACCAGAATGCCGTTTTTAATTAGTTGGCCAGGGCATATTCCTCAGGGAAAAACAGATGTGGACTCGGAAGTAAGTGCAATAGACTTATTGCCATCGTTAGCCAATATGGCCGGGGTAAAATTACCTGAAGGTTATCAGGGAGACGGGTTAGACAGGAGTAAGGTTTTCGCTGGAAAATCATCATTGAGGAAAAAAAATATGTTTTGGGAGTACGGCAGAAATGATATAGCTTTTAAATATCCTGCCAAGCCCAATAGAAGTCCAAATCTGGCTGTGCGCGCTGGCGAGTGGAAGTTGCTTATGAATAGTGATGGCTCTGACGTACAGCTTTATAATATTGTAAAAGATAAAAATGAAACTCTCGAGTTAAGCGCCAAGCAGGTTAAAATAACCAATCAATTAAAAACCGAACTGCTTGCCTGGTGGGAATCTCTGCCTAAACTCAAAAATTAATCAAACGATCTGAGAAATGCTATGCGGGCTTTTTGCCTTGTTTATTTGCGCAGGGACATTGAACACTCAGGAAGTTGATTGCGCTAAAAATGTAAGCAGTTAATGGTCTAAAGAAAAAGTAAACCCATGGTATGCCAAGCAGCCTTGGCTATTTGGCCTAACGATTTACCTGCTACGGCAATTTATTAAATAGATCAGAAAGAGACTGATGTATTCAAAAAGTTAACAAAGAGAACAGGATAAAAAAGTAATTTGCCATCCTATTATTTAAGAGATGAAAATAAGCGTTAATAAAAATTTAATATTTGTTTTTGGGCTTTTGGCCGGCTTTACGCTATCATCCCCAAAAGGTGCATCTGCTCAAAAGAAAGCAAATAAAAAACCAAACTTTGTGTTGGTAAGGCTGATGATCTTGGTTATTCTGATTTGGGTTGCTATGGAGGGGAAATCAATACGCCAAACCTTGATCGCATAGCTAAACAAGGTATGCAGTTCACAGAATTCTATAATGTTAGTAGATTTCCTTGATCCGGATGGCTACGAGCTTGCGGTATGGTCCCGGTAGAACTTCGCACTATCTTGCCATTAAACCAGTCGGTTCTGCACGCTGTTTGCCAGTTGCAAGAATCGACGCTTTCTTTTCTATTGTAATCGTCATGTAGATAGAGGAATTACCTCCCTGGTCTGTTTTCCTTTTCTTTAGAAAGAAAAAAGTAAATGAAATTTCTTTTCCTGAATTAACCATAGCAATCCTTATTTTTTAGGTAAAGTAGGCACAGGTTTTCTCTATCATGATCATCTTTACGGCTTATTATTGCTATGGTTAAGGTTTTTGTACTGGAAGATGATCAAGATATTAGAAAAATTATAGGGTGTACTTATAGATGCAGATCTTGTGCTGTGTCTGTAATCTTTTTAGAAAAGAAATCGCCTAATACTGCTTTCTCAACATATTTATGGCCAATGCAGATAATGCAAGTGTTAGGTATATGATATAATCATCTACTGGGCAGTTAACTATCGTAATTGTCTTAATAATTCCGCATCTGCCAGCTGTTACGCAATTCCTGAATAATGCAGGAGAAGCATTATCTAAAGCTGGGGTATAACAATAGCTGGATAGTGCTGAAGTTGCTGGTGTTGAAGAATAATTTTGAACAGTATAGCCGTTGCAACTGGAAGTGGTTCCCAATGATGTTGTATAGATGCCGTCACTAACACGTGGATCTCCTGAAGCTTCATATATTACACAGCCTGTATAGGTTTGAGCTTGGGCTATTAATGACAACAAAGTCATCATGCTTAAAAAAAATAGGCTTATTTTGAACTTCAAACTGTTCATGATTTTCTTTTAATGCTTTAGTTAATTTTTATAATAAAGTTGAAAGCATTAATAAAGAATAACGACGCTCATTAATTTGTTTGCAATTTACTGCATTATGACGGTTTCTTATAAAGATAGTCGTAGAAGTTGTAAGGTTCATCTTACTGTTTTCCTATTGGTTCGTGATTTTTTCCTAGGCCTCTATTTATTTCAGTAATTTTTGATAAGTATCAAGCGGCTGAGGCAGCTAAATAACTATTCAGCTATTACGTTGATAGCTCCTTTTCTCATAACAGTTAGCAATCGATTGTACCTGGTCAGTTTTTATAAAACGAATATTTATTGGTTGCCTACGGATATCGCTTTAAAGCGCTCAGATATAAATTGTTCCTTGTGCTAGTCACTATGTATGCCGAATTTGCTAGCAACAACCCATACGCCAGGGTAAGTTGGCGAATTATCTATCAAAATTTATTTAAAACAATTATGAAAAGTAACCGATTATTCGAAAAACGGATTGAGCTAAAAAACTGCCAGATTAATGGCGGAAGACTTGCTGAATCCAGCACAGTAACCTCAACAGCGACTAGCGGTGGTGGCTGTACCGACACCCAGTATGTGACTAAAAACGACTGTGGAGAACCAATCAGCGCCTGCACAGATTACGTTTGTAAATAAACCGTATAAACTTAGCTATAAATTAAGAAAAGACTTATGAAAAACAACAAAGCACTATTCGCAAAAAGAATTGATTTAAAAGACGCTCAAATCAATGGTGGCAAATTGGCCAGAACTTTTAGCTCATGTTCTACTTACACTTCAAGCAATTGTTGTAGTGACAGTGTCACAACTATGACCAACGATGAGGGTAAAGTGCTGAGCCAAACCACAAGTACCTGGTAAATCTCTATCAACCAGAATGGGGGACCAATGTCCTCCATTTGGTATAATCAAAATGCAAACAGCCGCTAATAATCTAACCCAATTATGATATTAATTTTCTCGGTCAACGATGATTATTCAACCAGTAGGGTAATCAATTGGTTAATACATATGAAAAAAGCATTCATTCGGCTAAATGAAAATGCTGATGTAGAAATTATTTCACTTACGGAAGATGATTTTATACTAAGAATTGATGGTGATAGGGTGAGCAGTACACAAATCACGAAAATATGGTATCGCAGAGGTGGACTATATTTGATGAAAGACTTCAGTAGTGCGCTGATCAAAGACTACTTGTCGAGTGAAATTGCCAGTTTGGTGCAGTACTTTTATTATGTGCTGGATAAAATACCGGCTATAAACAATTTCAGGACCCGAGACATCAACAAACTTCATTTGATGAACCTCTGCAAAAAATATGCTATTCCGGCACCTAATTTTCTGGTTACCAGTTGTAAAAATACTTTATTAAATTTCTTTCATCAGGAAAAACAACTGATTTCTAAACCCTTAAGTGCTCCATTCAGTATCGTTGATGAGGATGATTTTGCTCATTTGTCCTATACCGCAGAAGTCACTTTAGCGGATATCAATGATTTGCCAGACCAATTTGTCCCTACATTTTTCCAGAAAAACATCACTAAGGCTTATGAGATTAGGGCCTTCTATCTCAATGGCCATTTTTACGCAATGGCTATTTTTTCTCAGAACAATAAAAATACCAATGTAGATTTTAGGAACTATGATTACACGAAGCCCAACCGCTTGACTCCCTATCAGTTTCCGAGATCTTATGAACGTAAAATACAAAAATTATTAGACGCGATCGGACTGAACTGTGCTTCATTTGATGTGGTTTGTGCTATGGAAGATCAGCAATACTATTTTTTGGATCTGAACCCCATAGGTCAATTTGGAATGGTTTCAAATCCTTGCAACTACCAGCTGGAAAAGGAGATTGCATCATTGTTATAACATGGAGAAAATAAAACTTGAAATTCAAAACGGCACCGCACCTGTGCATCTGAAATCTTTACTGAAAAAGGAGAAACCTAAATATCTGATTAAAACCAGGTGCTCAAATTTATTCAACACCACTCACTTACAATTGGATCTTTTCTACAAATCGCCCTTATGAACAAACTATTTTTGAGAAACCAATTGTGTATTCCCGTTAAGGGCTACAATAGGGCAATTATTTATGACCTACTCAGAAAAGATTATTTTTTTATCCCAAACGAGTATCATGCCATTTTGGATACTAACGACTTTATTCAGTTTTCTAAAATTAAGGATGCCGGGGAAAGACAGGAGCTGATTAGTTTTTTAATGCAGGAAGAAATCATATTTGAACTTTCTGATCCCCGCCAGCGGAAACGGTTTATCCCCCTTGACAGAAATCTACATACACCAAATCAGTTCAGCAACCTGGTGGTTCATGCCAATATCGATGAAAATCTCCTGGATTTTATGGCCGATAAATATTTAATGAATATTTCCATTATCGCACATGAATTGAACGCAGATCTGTTAAAGTTGGTTAAAAAAATAGCTACACTAGAAATCGACGGCATTTACCTATACATCGAAAATTTTAACGCTGAGCTTTTTGAAGAATATTGCGAGGCATTCAGCTACAATCAGCTGGTTTTTTCAGTTAATTTTTTCAGTACGGATGTAACTGAGAAAACAAAATTGATTCACAATATTTACTATAATTTTTTTGAAGAAAGCTTTGAGGATTACAGCAGCAAACTAACTTATGATAAACTCGATATTAATAGTGAGCATTTTTTTGAGGCATATAATTACCATTCCTATTATTTTGGAAAGATCTACATCGATGCTACCGGCCATATTAAAAATGGATTAAAGAATGCAACGAGTTATGGCCACATGCCCTCCCTTACCAAAGCACAATTTTTAACCATCATCTCTTCAGATGCATTTCAGGAACTAGGTAGCATCAAAAAAAACGATACTATAGTTTGCACGGACTGTGAGTTTAGGTATATGTGTGTAGATAGTCGTGTTCCCCTTAAGGGTGATGAAAAATGGTATCATGACATCGAATGTCGGTATAATCCATATCTGTCTAAGTGGGATGATGAAACAGGCTACCGAACTTTAAGCGATGTTGGAGTGGCCATTTCTGCATCCGGAATTGCGATTGATCAAGAGAAATTAACTGAGGAATTTGAAAAAGCCTGGTCTATCTAATATGAAGTCCTTCCCATTTTATAAACAGCCCGACAGTAAAGATTGCGGTCCTACCTGCTTGCGGATTATAGCTAAATACTACAAGAGAAGCATTCCCTTACAGCAAATCAGAACCCTTTCGGAGACTACCAGAGAAGGAAGTGGTTTGTTTGGCCTCAGCAATGCAGCAGAAAATTTAGGGTTTAGGACACTGGGTGTTAAAATAGATTTTAATACGCTGCTTGCAGAGGCTCCTTTGCCATGCATTGTGCACTGGAATAAAAATCACTATGTTGTAGTTTACAAAATTGATAAAGCAAAAAACGTCTATATATCAGACCCCAGTTACGGCTTAATTAAATATACCAGGGCCGAATTTATAAAAAGCTGGATTGGTGAAAATGCCGACGAACACACCGAGGAAGGTATTGCGTTAATTCTGGAAACTACACCAGCATTTTATAAAAGTGAATTTGACGACGAAGAAAAGAAGGCAAGCTTTTCTTTTTTATCCAAATATCTGTTCAAATATAAATCACTTATTATCCAACTGATTATTGGTCTTTTGGCAGGAAGTATATTGTCCCTGATTTTTCCTTTTTTGACTCAAAGTATTGTCGATGTAGGTATTCAGAACCAGGATATCAATTTTATATACCTGGTCTTGCTCGCTCAGCTTATGCTCTTTCTGGGTAAAATGGGCATAGAAATTATTAGGAGCTGGATCATGTTACATCTGTCTGCACGGATCAATATATCGATCATCTCAGATTTTTTCATTAAGCTCATGAGGCTGCCTATCAGCTTTTTCGATACCCGTATGACAGGTGATATCATGCAAAGAATTAACGATCACCACAGAATTGAGCAGTTGCTGACCAATTCCTCGCTCAATACCCTGTTCTCGATGGTTAACCTCATCATTTTTAGTGTTATTTTGTTGATTTACGATTACCGGTTGTTTATCGTTTACCTAATCGGAGCAATTTTATATATCGGCTGGATCAGCTTTTTCCTTAAAAAGAGAAAGGAATTAGATTATAAAAAGTTCTCTCAAACTGCGCGTGAACAAAGTAAGGTAATTGAACTCATTAATGGCATGCAGGAAATAAAACTGCACAATGCGGAGAAGCAAAAACGATGGGATTGGGAATTTCTACAGGTCAAACTGTTTAAAGTACAGATAAAGTCTCTTTCGCTGGAACAATGGCAATCTGTTGGGGGTGGTTTTATCAACCAGATCAAAGATATTCTGGTCAGCTTTCTGGCTGCAAAACTGGTGCTAAGTGGAAACCTGACCTTGGGTATGATGCTCTCTGTGCAATATATTATTGGCCAGCTCAATGCGCCATTATTGCAATTGATTGATTTTATCAGGCAGGCCCAAGATGCCAGAATATCGTTAGAACGTTTGGGAGAGATTCATGATAAGGAAGATGAAGAGCATGCAAGTGAGCAATATGCTACAGAAATACCGCAACAAAATATTGAACTAAATAACCTCTCTTTCAGGTATACAGGTTCAAATTCCTTCGTATTTCAAGATTTAAACCTCACCATCCCATTCCAAAAAACAACGGCTATTGTTGGGGCAAGTGGGAGTGGAAAAACAACGCTGCTAAAGCTATTGACCAAGTTTTATGAACCAAGTTCTGGTGAAATTAAAATAGGAAATACCAACATGAAAAACATTTCGCCCAGGTTTTGGCGCCACCACTGTGGTGTTGTAATGCAGGAAAGTTATGTGTTTGATGATACCATTGCCAATAACATCGGTATTGGTGAGGATGTTATAGATAAAGAAAAGTTACGCACGGCAATCAATATTGCCAATATTAAAGACTTTATAGAAAGCTTGCCCTTGAGTTATAATACCAAAATTGGAAACGAAGGCTTAGGCGTAAGCGGTGGTCAAAAACAACGGCTTTTTATTGCAAGAGCAGTGTATAAATCACCAGATTATATCTTTTTTGATGAAGCTACAAGTGCATTAGATGCCAATAACGAAAAGATTATTATAGAAAACCTGGAGCAGTTTTTCAAAGGAAAGACTGCGATTGTCATTGCGCACAGATTATCTACCGTAAAACATGCCGATAAAATTATCGTATTGGATAAAGGAATGGTCGTGGAAGAAGGCAATCATAACGAACTGGTCTCTAAAAAGGGGGAGTATTACCGATTAATCAAAAATCAACTGGAACTTGGAAACTAAAAAAGACCTGCTAGACGATATAGAACTGCGCTCAGAAAGTGTTCAGGACGTACTGGCTGAACCTCCTCACTGGATGGTTCGTTGGGGAAATGTGATCGTATTTTGCGCAATTTTGATGATCTTAATGATGAGTTATGTGATCAGATATCCTGAATTTGTACCCGCTACCATTATTGTAACCTCACACCATCCACCAGAGCGGCTTCAGGCAAGAACGGATTCCAAAGTTGAAAAAATTTTCATCAGAGATCACCAGAAGGTGCGCAAAAATGAGGTATTAATGGTTTTACAATCTACAGCCGATTATAAAAACATGCTTGAATTAAAGAAAATTGTGGATGCTACATCATCATCCCGACTATTTTCATTTCCCCTTCAAAAGACCTCAGGTTTTAATTTAGGAGAACTACAGGGCGACTACAATGCCTTTGCAAAAGCATTTCAGGATGAAAAATTGTTTACAAAACTGCGCCCATACACCCCCGAGCATATCGCTGCGGACCAAAATATAGTTGAATATAAAGGAAGAATTGTATCGTTAAAGCAACAAAAGGATTTGGAACGGGCTAGGTTCGAGCTCACGACAAAAAATTATCAGCGCGCACAAAAACTCTTTGGCCTGAAAGTTATCTCAGCCATGGAATTCGAAGGCGAAAGAATTAAATTTTTACAGGCACAACAAGGTTTAGAAAATATCAATATTTCAATATCTCAGGCAGAAGAAGGTATCTCAAATTTTAATAAAACAAAAAGTAGTGCTATAATAAACACCGAAAAAGACAAAATCGGTTATGCTTCTCAAACGCTGCAACTGTTTGAACAATTAAGAAAGTCATTAAAACAATGGGAACAGGATTATCTCCTTATTTCTTCAACAGATGGGATGGCAAGTTTTCAGCAGTTTTGGGGAGAAAATCAATTTGTGAAAAAGGGGGATGCGATTTTATCTATTTTGCCCAATAATAACAAAAAGCTGATCGGGAAGATGTTGGTTTCAGCCACCAATTCAGGGAAGATTCATCCAGGCGCCAAAGTGCTGATCAAATTAGAAAATTATCCTTTTCAGGAATATGGTATTGTAGAAGGAAGGGTGCAAAACATATCTTTGACCACTGATGCCGAAGGAAATTATTATGTAGATGTTATGCTCCCTAATGGGTTGAAAACTTCTCATCATGAAAGTTTGATTTTTGACAAGGAGTTAAAAGGCAAAGCGGAAATTGTAACACATGATTTAAGGTTAATTGAAAGGGTGTTTTATCAGTTCAGAAAACTTTTAAGGTATCAGGTTGATTAGAATTAGAGGATATTAAATAAAATAATTTGATTAATGAGTAGTAGATTAACCATATATGTTCATCTTCTGTTTTGTGGAATCCTGGTATGCAGTGCATGCAAAAATAAAGAGGGAAGGGCTAAATTACAGCATAAGAACAGCCAGAGGGCAAGTGTAGCGAAGGATTCTTTGGGGGCGATTTTAGCCTTGGATACCTTATCTAATGAGGCCTTCAAAAGCGCAGTTAATCAGGAAAACAATCTTATTAAAGCTGACCAAGGTCCTGTTAGTTCCTATCTTCACTATTTTAAGGCAAGAAAATATCTGCTGGAAAGGAAACCAGACAGTGCTCTGCTTGAATTTAAGCAGATGAAAGGCAAAACGCCTAATGATGCGGTAGAACTTTTGAAAACTTACAGCATTCTAAGTCAGAGTTTTGGGGACGGGTTACTCGTCGAATCAAGCGTAATGGAGAAAATAATTTCTGCCATGAAGATTGCGGAGCGAGTTCATAGCCCTATCACTTACCGTTTTTACGATTTGTTGGCTAAGGCATATTTTCAAAACAACAATGAGAAGGAATCGCTCAGATACTCGGTGCTCTATTATGAAAATCATCCATACAAAACTCATGCAGTTGTTAAACAACGCTATTATGATATTTCTTTTCTGCTGGCAGCCAGACTAAATGATGATCAAAAAATGAAATTTTATAATGGTAAGGCTCACGAACTGGCTGTTAAAGTTGGCGACAGCCTTGCCATAGCCCGTTGTTACAATAACGAATCTCAGATTTATGCCAGACAGCATCAGAATGAAAAAGCGGTGGAGTTTAGTAGGTTATATTTCAATTATCTCAAAAAACATGATAACCTGAACGATATCGCTTACAACAATTTGGCAACGGCTTTTATGCGGAATAAACAGGCCGATTCGGCGATCAAATATTATCGGGAAGGGATTGCGCGCGAAAAGAAGAATCAGTTTAAGAAACAAAACGGACTGTATTACCAGGGGCTTAAGGAGGCTTATCAGTATAAGGGAGATTTTGTACATGCTATGGAGGCCGCAGATTCTGCTTATACCATAGAACTCAGGAATTATCAAGCGATTGAAGCAGTTAAGATTGCTGATCTCCAGGAGAAATACGAAACGGAGAAAAAGGATCAAAGCATTCAGAAACTGAATGAGCTTAATAAGTCAAATAAGGCCGCTATAAAGCAGCAGCGCTGGACACTTATTTTACTTACCTTGGTTTTTCTGGCTATTTTTTTATTCTTTTACTTTATTTACCGTCAACAACGTTTAAAAGAGAAAAACAGATTGCTGCAGTCTGAGAATCAAAGGTTAAACATCGAACAAAAGCTATTGCAAACCCAATTAAACCCACATTTTATATTCAATGCAATTGCTAACCTTCAGAGTTTAATCACCTCAGGCCATGTGGATGAACCGGTTTGTTATCTCAATTCATTTTCGAGTTTACTTCGTGGCGTTTTAGAGCAAAACCGAAAGGATTTTATTGAGCTAAGTGAAGAATTAAATACCTTGACCAACTATATCAGGCTTCAGCAAATGCGTTATGAGGGGGAATTCGATTACCAGATAATTGTAGATGAAGATTTAAGCCCTCAATGTACACTTATCCCCCCAATGCTGATACAACCTTTTGTCGAAAATGCCATAGAACACGGTTTAAGGCTTATCAGTCATAAAGGTATGTTGAAGATCTCATTTAGTAAGGTAGATAAGATGTTGTTGATTAAGGTGGATGACAACGGCAGCGGAATTGTTAATCATAATAAAGAAAACCAAAATAAGCAGTCTTTGGCGCAGATTATACTTAAAGAGCGATTGGCATTACTTTTTTCGTCAGAAGAGCAGCATGCAGCATTTACCGTTAATGATAAAAAAGAGGAGCAGGGCGTAATTGCTGAAATCACCATACCTTTAATTGAAGAATAGAATAAAACAAAATGAAGTTATATATCCTTGAAGATGAAGTGCGAATTATGCAACATATTTTGCAGATTGTAAAGAAAATCAGTTATCTTGAAATAGTAGGTTTCACCGATAGGGTATCAACAGCTTTAGTTGAGATACCCAGTATGGTGCCCGATATTATCCTTGCGGATATCCGGTTGAAAGATGGCGATAGCTTTCAGCTTTTCGATGAAATTGGAATGAAAGATTTTCAGGTTATTTTTCTAACTGCTTATGATCAGTATGCTATTCAGGCGTTAAATTTAGGCGCTTTTGGTTACTTGCTGAAGCCCATAGATGAAATTTCTTTGAGCGCAATTATTAATAAATGTTATCATCATCAGGAACAGGAGCAGTTTAGTCAACAGCAGTTGGCCATTGCCAAAGCCCATTACCTTGCGCAAGGATTGAGTGCTACCAGGCGTATTGCGCTAAAAACCTTCGAATACATTGAAATCATTGCGATAGATGATATAGTGGTTTGCAAGAGTGATAAAGGATATACCACCTTCCATTTAATAGATGGAAGAGAGATTCTGGTTTCTAAAGGCCTAAAGGAATATGAAAATTTATTAACACCATTCGGATTTTTGAGATGCCATCAATCTTATATGGTAAATTTCAAATACGTTAAAAAGTTTTACCGGGAAGGTTATTTACTGATGCAAAATAACGAGCGGATATTGGTTTCGAGCCGAAAAAAAGAAGAGGTTGTGAAATATTTGGAGAATATTGCTTAGTTCGGCACATTTTTAGCGCGCTACAGGGATACTGAAACGAGAAAATACATAGAAAACCGGGCTTTTTTGTCCGTTTCCTATGCGTCCCTACCGAAACGGTATGCTCACATGTACCAAAGTCGATTTGAGCCAACACAGCGTTCGCTGATAAATAATAAGCTTTTCCTTTCTAACCAGAAATCAGGCTATTGTGAAGGTTCAACGACAATGCCTTGTTTTTTCAAAACGTTCACACTGTCTTTATGAAATAACGCCGCGTCAACCAATGTTCCTGGATTAGTGTAGAGCGCCTGAAGTATATTGCGTCTATCTTTTGAAAAATAATAACTTACGTATAACCCGGGAAGATGCGCTGCTTTAAAATTGCCAACAAAATTCAGGTTGCCATAGCTGGGTTTAGCTTTCCAGGACGCTGCCCGGATATCGGTTTTTCTGTACATGCTTGACGAAGCTGGACCTTTGAAAAGGATACTGTCAAAATGACCATAAACGTAAAATGAATCGGCTGTTGGCCCGGCAATATGATGAGGAAGATTCCAATATGCCTTTCCTGTAAGTATACCCATTTTTCCTCTGGGTACTTTTTCGAGTGAAGTATAACGATATCCACCACACTCAATATTTTTCTTGGATATACATCCTGAGAAGATGACTGATATAGTAAATATCAAAATCCTGAAACTCTTTATTAAGCTTTCCATATCTAATTCATCAAAAGTCCGGTTTGTGTAATCTTTAGGCTGCTGAAATAACTTCATTTACCGGCCTTTCTATCATTGAATCTTGATCTTGTTTTTTGCAGCCAGCTATTGCTACCGATGTGAAGATGAAGAGCAACGCCAATTTAAATGTTTTTTTTTCATGGTTTTATTTTTTTTGGATTATTACCGGCACCTGGAGATAGTTCCCTTTTTTGATAATAATCCCCCAAAGATGATTTTGGGGGTATAGAAAATGAAAAAAAGTTAAAATAATTTAAAAATCACAGAAAGACCGTTGCATCAGTATAATTTTGTTAATTGTCAATAGAAAACTGCCGCAAGGTTCAGGTAATCTCCTTTACTCTCCGCATCTATCGTATTCAAAAGCAAAATTCAGGAAATAGAATGGTCGTTAGAAGTGTTTTAGGAAGTATTCACTTTAAAGTTTTTAGTTAAGATTATCCTTCACAACCAAAGTGGGGAAGAGCCGCTACTTGGGAAATACCCGCCCACCAGTAATTTTATTTTTAAAAATTTTCTCACGATGGTTAACACCCCAATCTTTCACATAATTAATGGGTGTCAATGTATTTGCATAAGGCTCAATATAGTAAGCAATTTCTATAGGGGTAATCTTCAATTATTACCTTCTTGATTAATTGATGCTGTTCAAGTTCCTTAAGTTCTTTTGCTAATACTTTTGGCGTCAGTGCCGGTATACTTTCTTGAATTTCCGTAAATTGGCTGTTGCGGACAGCCTCGCATATGCGTTATTTGGTCAAAAAAAACACTAATACCAAAAAATAAAAGCCAAATAGAAAGCCGCGACTTTCAGTTTCGCGGCTTCAAATGTAATAATGTTAAAGTATTATAAAGCTCTGATATCAGAGTATTAATAAAATTTTGTGGCAGCAATATTTTTTTATTCAGCTGCCGCCTCAGCATTTATTGCGCTTACTGCAATTTCGGTAAGTGCTACGTCTGTTGCTTTTTCGTTCTCTAAGGTTTGTTCCAATAAATCAGCTATGTCCGAACGGTCCATATTTTCAGCGAACACTTTTAAGGTTCCGTAAGTGGCAATTTCATAATGCTCTACCTTTTGTGCTGCGAGGATCAGACCAGCATCACGGATCATCGTTCCTGCGTCAGTATCTTCGATGATGCCGTTTGCTTCTTCAAGTAACCCTGCCATCGCATCACATTTTTTTGCTGCAGGTTTCTCATCAAGCAATTCGAATACCTGTTCCAATGTATCAATGTGAGTTTGGGTTTCCTGGGTATGTTTTTCAAACGCTGTGGCCAATTCTGGACTTGTCGCAGCTTTTTTCATTTTTGGAAGCGCTTTTACCAGGTGTTTCTCCGCCCAATATATATCCTTTAATTCGTCAATGAAGAATTCGTGGAATTCACCAGGTTCAATTTTACCTGTGGTATTGCCACTGTTTTTTTTTGTTGCCGTTTTGCCGTTTGTCTGAGCGGCTGCCGCTTTTGTTGGAGTTGCCATATATTCTTATGTTTAGTTATTTTGTATAGTATGAACCTGATGAGCAGAGAAATGGTTTGAGAAATTGCGTAAACAGGTAGTTGGCACTCGCATATAGGTATTTATAACCTCTCCATTTTTTGTGAATTTATTTTATCCAGGAAATACCCACCTTTGCGTTTCCGCGAACAAAGCTTTCCAGTTCTCCCTTTTTGCCTCTAATGGCTTTGAGTTCCTTGCCTTCTGCCACTAAAGTAAAATCCATGCCGCTTAAATTCTTTGTCCCGTTTACCGGAACGATCCTCGTCCTACAACTGATGCGCCCATCACCCTGCAGCCTGAAACTGACCGACTGCTTCCCGTGCCTCAATGCTGTTATCGGGTAGTCGGCAAAGATGAGAAAGTCCTCTTTGTCCAAGCGGATAAAGTGACGTGGCAATATGCCAAACGCATTTCCCGCCCCGTACACTTCCTGGCCTATGGTGCCGCTCTGCATGTTCCCATCCTGGATATCTTCAAGGGCAATCCAGAGTTTGTGATCAATCTCGCCGGTCTTTACCTTTTCTGATATCATTTCCTTTGGCAGCATCGGTGGGTAATAATATGGTGCACGTTCTACCAGATAGCGGATAAATTCAGTGCAGAGGAGCCTGATACTTGGCATGATCTCAATGCCTTCCGCATGTTTTAAGTAATTGTGCATGGCGCAGAAAACTTCCTGTTCTTCATAAGCGGCAGTATATGGTGCGTCGGCAAGTGGAAATAATGCAAAAAATGTGGGTACATGTTTTCCAAAACCATAATTGCAATCCCAGAGCTGCACATTCTGAAAAATTGAAGCCAGGCACCTGTAACTTGAGGTTAGGTAGCGTTGATTTCCGGTAATCTTATATAATCTTAAGAGTGCACCTGCAGCAAAAGCAGTATTATTAGCCTGGTACATAATCTTCATACCAATAGCTTCAAGTTTTTTCGCAGATTTTTCTGCCTCTCTGAGGTATTTTTTGTCATCAGTGAGTTCATAAGCCTGTAGCATCACATGGGCGTAAAGTCCCGGAACGTCCTGTTCCCCGCCTTCACCATCGGCAGTTTCTGCTTTGATAATTTCCAGTGTATCCATTTTATAAAAAACCGGCCATTCGTATTTGAATTTATGGGCAACCTTAATTGCGTAGCCAATGGAATCAAGGAAGAGCCCTTCTGTAGTGTGATCACCCTTTAGTGCTAATCTGGAGAGGTTGAGCAGGGGATGGTGCAGGTACCAGGAATCCATAACCATTGGCATCTTTTGCTCTTCATCTCCTTTGAGTTTATCCTCTGCTGCGGGATGCCAGCGCACAATTGTTTTAAGTTTTTTGCTATAAAAAGCAGGCAGGCCATTTTTGATCCTTTTAATTATTCCAAGGTCCTCGCCGCTCCATTCCACATAATCAATAAGTGGCAAAAGAACGGCAAGCTGTACCATAATCTCAGGTGGGGTTTCATAGTCGCTTACATAGGCATTGAAGTAACTGTTGCCGCCTACCATCGACCAGCAGCCTGGATTTTCAATCAGGTCTTTCAGCCCTTTTTTCAGGATCTCCGGCCACTCTAAGTAATGGGTATCCGGCCGGGGCATTAAGAGATATGCCGCTGCCAGTAGATCAAGATAATCAAGGCTGAGGTCGCTTTGTCTTGCTTCCATCGGTTTTAAACAGATATAGGCATCCGAAATGACAACCTTTTGGCCTTTTTTTAATGGTTTTTCGGTAGTCGCGGGAAGTGACAGCCCGATTTCTGGCAATTGCCCGGAAACAACCCCTGAGAGTGTTGTTCCAGTCTGCTCCGCGTAAGGGGATAGCGCAGTAAGGTTCTGAAGATAGAGTACCCTAAACATACTCTTTTCTTTGCTAAAATAGGCTATCCCGGAACGCGTGCCGATTTGGCTTAGGTGGAGTTCTCCCCATGATTTCCTGCTATCGGATGCAGATTGTGCAGTTAAGATGTCACGTGCGCAGAAAGGAAAATAAAGATCTGTTTTTGGTGTAAGTACAGCTTTAAAAGTCAAAAATGGGAAAGCATCTTCTCCGGTATTAATATCAATTTCGATAATGCCGATCATTGTTACTAAATTGATATGGAAGGCGCTATCCTGTATTTTGGATCTGATGCCTGTAATCCCACCGGTTTCTATCGGGCAAGGGCTGAAATATATTGGATCATTAGATCCACGACTGACCGAGATCCATACCGAACCGGTGGTCTGCAATACCTTGAATATTGTTGATCCTATAATTGTTTTACCTATCTGGATAGCGTTTTCGAATTCTGCCATCGTGGAGATTGCCCAGGGAGATAATCCTTTCATTGCCTAATTGTTTTGTTTGACCTACAAAACCTATTTTTCTATTGTATTGTTTTGCTTTCTTGAGTAGGAGCGGTTTAGATTGCACAAACGGGTATTTACGGTAGTTAGATACCTGCTCTGTGCCAGACTACCCGTTTTATTAAAAGTGCAAACCAGATTGCTTTTTTTGATGTGTTTAATGCGGAAGCTGAAATTATAACGGCTTCTTAAACAGTTAACAAAACAGCAAGCTTATGTTTCATCATTCAAAAGACCTACAGTTTAATGCAAGGGTTTCCAGGCCTGACCCGGTTTTTGCCAATATTTTATTAGAACAGTTCGGCGGCGAGAACGGCGAGCTGGCAGCGGCCATGCAATATTTTACGCAGGCGTTTGGTGCCAAGCAGCCCCATCCCGATAAATATGATATGCTGATGGATATCGCTACCGAAGAGTTCTCCCATTTGGAAATTGTCGGTGCAACCATCCAGATGTTACTAAAGGGCGTAAATGGGGAGCTTAAGGATGCTGCAGATTCCTCGGAGATCATGCAGGTACTTGATGGCAAGGCAGCAAAGGAAAACATCATCCATTCAGCGCTTACTGCCAACCCGCATTTTGTAATGCTCAGCAGCGGTGGGCCCAGACTGGCAAACAGCCAGGGTATCCCATGGTGTGCATCTTATATCCATTCAAATGGCGATCTAACTGTTGACCTGAGATCAAATCTGGCATCTGAGTCGCGGGCCAAACTGGTTTATGAACACCTGATGAAATTTACCGATGACACATATGTGAAGGAAACCCTTTCCTTTCTGATGACCAGGGAAGTTGCCCATTTTAAGATGTTCGAGGCAGCATTGGATACCATTCAACCGAACTTTCCCCCAGGTGTACTGCAGGCCGACCCACGGTTCACTCAACAATATTTTAACCTTTCCCCAGAAAATTCATTTACAGGTACCTGGAATAAGGGTGAAATGCCGGGAATGGGTAAAGAATGGGAATTGATAGCAGATCCAGTCGCATTTGTCAAAGAGACCGAAGGACTTACCGATCTTCCCGAACGTAAGGCAGAAGAACTTGAGGCAACAGAGGCGATGAATATTAAAATGAGTAAAGAAAAAAGTGCCGAAGTCAAATCTTCAGAACCTGAAGGTATTGCCCAATGGAGCGAATACAATAAAGATTAATATTCCCGGAACGGATCCATTAGGCCAAACGTTATCATAACGTTTGGCCTTTATTGCATACGGCCTCTAATTTCGGCAAATTGAACAGCGCGATCTAAAACTTTATGGAATATAGTGTGTTATTTAGAATATGACTATTCCGACAACACAAAACAGCTTTGTCCCGATTGCGTCAATTCATAATGAAAAAAATTATTTTAGCAGAAGATCACAAAGTCATCAGGGACGGACTTAAAATGCTTCTGGAATCTACAGGCGAATACCAAATTGTTTTTACCGCAGGGAACGGACAGGAGGTACTCGATGCGCTGGATCAGGGCTGCCAGGCAGATCTGATCGTTTCTGATATTGGAATGCCCATTGTTGATGGAATAACAATGGTACGGATAATTAAAGAAAAAGGTTTTAACGTTCCTGTATTGTTTGTTTCTATGCTTGAAGATGAATCACATTTATATCAGGCCATGAGCGGGGGAGCAATGGGCTTCCTTACCAAATCTGTAAATTCAAATGAACTGTTTTTCGCACTTTCAAAAGTTTTTTCGGGCGAACGCTATGTCTGTTCGTGCCTTTCGATTAAGCTGGTTGATAAGATGATTGAAAAATCACTTCCAGCGTCTATCGGCATTCATGGATCTGAATTTTCTTCAAGGGAAATTGAAATTCTTGAGCTTATCGGTCAGGGGTTGACCAATGCTGAAATTGCAGATAAACTTTTCATTTCCCGTAGGACTGTGGAAGGCCACCGTCAAAGCCTCATAGATAAAACAGGTGCTAAAAATACCGCAGTCCTGATGCGGTTTGCATACACCAATGGAATCCTTAGTTGATGTAGAATGAATTGACAATTTAAGGATATTGTAGAACTGCACTGAAGAAAAATTAGATCCAATTAGTTAAGAAGTACAGGGCTATGCTTTATTGACCTTACAAAAGATAGAAATAAAGGTATTAGTCACTGTAAAATGCGTATTTACCACTACCACTTGAAGGGGATTGTTGTTTCATTTTTTTTGACACGGTGTATAAAAAAGAGGAAAACAGTTACTTGGACTGCTTTCCTCTTTTTGTTTATGGTTGGTACTGCTTGAGGTATTTTTTCAGAAGTATCCGGGCCTCATGTATATAGGTTTTAACGGTTCCTAGTGGCAGCTGCATCTCATCGGCGATTTCATGGTATTTATAGCCTTCAAAGTAGCGGATAAATGGAGCAGCATATTTTTCGGGCAGCATGGACAGCGCAAGATTGATGTCCTGCATGGCAAAACTACCTACCGAACCATTTGTAGTTGCGCTATAATGAAGATTGGCAGAAGTAATCTCTTCCTCCTGAACGGTGCGGTCGCGTGTTTTTTGGTTTTTTTTGTAATTGTTGATAAAGGTATTCTTCATGATCACGAAAAGCCATCCTTTAATGTTGGTGCCGTCTTCAAACTTGGAAACAAAGCGTGTGGCCTTGAGCAAGGTTTCCTGTAACAGATCATTGGCATCTTCCTGATCTTTGGTGAAATTGAGCGCGTGCGATCTAAGCGAATGCGAGTGAAAACTGATGGTGTCGCTGAATTCTTTCTGTGTCATAGGTTTTTGTTTTAGCGTGTAGTCATAAATTACAAAAGCCATACCACCGGAATGTCCGGTTCTTATCGATATCGAGCGAAACAGGTAGATTTCGCATGCTACGTATTTTTACCTGCCAGCATCTCTTTGGTAATTGATACCTGTAGATAGGTATCCTATATACTACCGAAATAGCCTATTAAAATGTATTAAATACAACAATTTAGCCTATCATGATGTTTTCTTCATAATAATGGAAAAAGAAATTGATGGTTATTATTTGGGTACGAGTGGGCTAATATTGCCTGTACCAAATAAACTGCATTATCCCGAGGAATTTAAAGAACGCTCCAGGCTGTGTTACTACGGCTCGCTGATGAACAGCATTGAAATCAATAGCTCGTTTTATAAAATTCCGTTAGCGTCAACAGTGAGAAAATGGAGCGAACAGGTTCCGGATAGTTTCCGTTTTACCTTTAAGCTTTTTAAGGGCATTACCCATTCTCCAAAATTGGGATTTGATCCTGCAGATATTGCTAAGTTTATGGAAGTAATTGATAATGCCAGAGATAAAAAAGGATGTATTTTGGTCCAGTTTCCGCCAAGTATCAGGATAGCCGATTTTCCCCAGCTCTCCCGTTTAATGGGCATCCTGCGCGGACATGATCCGGAAAACAAGTGGAAGATTGCATTGGAGTTCAGGCATGCTTCGCTCTATGTCGAAGAGGTTATGGAGCTAATGGAGGAAGTTGGGTTTGGCGTGGTTACTCATGATAAGGGGGCTGGAGCGAGCCCCATGGACAATACAGATCTCAATTTTCGCTACCTGAGGTTTCATGGGCCAGGCGGGAATTATCGGGGAAGTTATCCTGAAGATGTGCTTGCAGAATATGCCAGTTATATCGCTGAATGGCTATCTGAAAAAAAAGAAGTTTTTGTTTATTTTAATAATACCATGGGGAATGCGTATGGTAATCTAAAAACCCTAAAGCGTTTTGTAGCAGATATGGTCTAGGACGCTTTGAGGGATGGTCTTGTTAAGAAGATTGAAGATGCGTTTGATCCAAACAAGCGAAAGTAGCTTACTTTTTCAGGCAGGAAAAGGGGAGATCATCTTCTGTAAAAAAAAAGACCTCCTATATCTATTACATGCTTAAGTGCTTGCTCGGGACTTCAAAATACCTAACGCCGATAGGACGTCCTTTCTGAGTTTGCTTAACGGTATTTTGATCAGGTGCTCTTCGCTGCTATTGTCAATTTCATGGATTACAATTCTGCGCAATTTCATTAATTAGCATGTTGTAGTCAATGCATAGCCCTCCAAACGTTTGCAATAATCGGCGATAACTCACATTTCCTCCTTTTGCAACTCATTCGTTTCGGCTTTAAAAATCAAGGTAATTTAATATAGTGTTTACATAGCTTGAGTAGCTTTGCCAGCATTCTAAGGGACCCAAGAATATAAACTAAAACGGTTTATAGCCGATTTCTAATTTTTAATTAACATGAAAAAACCTTTACTGCTTAAGCGGAAGTTTTTGCTATGCGTGTCATTGTCGGGTATTTTGTCCTGCGCAATCGTACCTGTAAATGCTATGGCTTATTATGCTAGTGCAGCCCATTCGATAAAAAAACAAGGCACAGGGACCATCAGTGGCAAGATCGTTGATGAAAAGGGCGACCCGCTTCCAGGTGCAAGCATACTGATCAAGGAATTAAATAAAGTTGTGCAGAGCAAACCCGATGGCAGTTTTAGCATAAACGTTCCTGACGGAACATATAATATTCAGGTAAGTTTCATTTCCTATACTGCAGTAACCCTAAATAAAGTTGTGGTGAAAAGTAACGAAACAGCAGTGCTAAATGTTACCCTTAAAGGTGAGACCGGAAGTTTAAACGAGGTGATTGTTGTGGGATATGGCACACAGAAGAGAGAAAATGCAACTGGTGCTGTTGACCAGATTACATCTAAGAGCATTGAGAACAGACCGATTACCAACCTTACACAGGGGCTTCAGGGACTTCTTCCTAACCTAAACCTGAAAATGATGGACGGTAAGCCCACACAGTCACCAAGCTATAATATCAGGGGTACAACTTCCATCGGCCAGGGTGGGAATGCACTGATCCTTATTGATGGTTTTGAGGGAGATCCGAGTCTGCTTAACCCTAACGATGTTGAAAGTGTATCTATCTTAAAGGATGCTGCCTCCGCGGCCATTTATGGTGCAAGAGGCGTTTTTGGGGTTGTACTGATCACAACTAAAAAAGCTGAAAAAGGACGTACCAGTGTTTCATATTCATCCAACTATGCTATAAAAAGTCCATTGCAGGTTCCAGATTATGTAACTGACGGTTATACCTGGGCAAAAATGTTTGCCGAAGCCTTTGTAAATGGAGACGGTGCCTTTCCTCAAAATGCAAACAAAACCCAGAAATTCTCGCAGGCATACCTTGATGAATTTAAGAAAAGAGCAGAATCTGGTCAACCTTACAATCAGATTGAGGTTAACCCAACTACCGGAGAATATACTTATTATGGTAGCACCGATTATTATGCCGAACTGTATAAAAATAATACTGCTGCTTTTGAAAATAACCTGTCGGTAAGTGGCGGTGGTGATAAAGCTTCGTTTCTGGTTTCAGGCCGTTTTTTAAATCAAGGTGGTTTGTTTAGATATAACAGCGATGATTATGATATGAAAAATATCCGGGCAAGAGGTTCTGTTCAGGTTTTTCCCTGGCTGAGTATTGAAAACAATGCAGATTATTCTGTAATGAATTATCATAATCCAATTAACGTTGGTGAGGGTGGTGGTATATGGCGGAACATTGCCGATGAAGGAAAACCAACAATGCCTTTATTTAATCCGGATGGATCATTAACTTTTGCATCTGCCTATACCATAGGTGATTTTATCTATGGGAAGAACGGCATTGATACCCGACGCCAGGTTTTTAGGAATATTACAGGCTTAAGGAGCAATTTTTTAAACAATAAATTAAGGGTGAATGCCGATTTTACCTTCCGCAATACCAATAACGATATCGAACAGAAAAGAGTGCAAGTGCCTTATAGCAATGTACGCGGGGTAACGGCTTACGTGGGTACAACCACTAACGATCTGTTGTTTGATAAGCGTGAAACCAATTACCTTGCCACTAATATTTATGCTGAGTTCGAAAATCGTTTCGGGGCTGATCATTATCTAAAAGTAATGGCAGGTTACAACTATGAGCAGTCTACTTATAACAGAGTGGCCATCCAGCGCAATGGGATTATTTTTGAAGATGCCACAGACCTTAACCTTGCTTTAGGCCAATCAATTAATACAGGCGGAGGTTACGAGCAGTGGGCAATTTTGGGTGGTTTCTCCAGATTAAATTACGCTTTTAAAGATCGTTACCTGGTAGAGGTGAATGCACGTTATGATGGATCTTCAAAATTCCCTTCAGATCAACGTTATGGGTTTTTCCCTTCAGTTTCCGCAGGATGGAGGATCAATAAAGAGCCTTTCTGGAAAGTATCTGATAAATTTATTTCCGATTTAAAATTAAGGGCTTCATATGGATCTCTTGGAAATGGAAATATTGCCTCTTATGCATTTCAGGAAATCTTCAATATCAGCCAATCTAATGTTATTCTGAATGGTGTAAAGCCACAAACAACCAAAATTCCGGCGGTATTGCCAGACGGTTTGACCTGGGAAACTTCTACAACTACCAACTTTGGTTTAGATCTGACCATGCTTTCAGGACGTTTGACTTTCACTGGAGATGCTTATATCCGTAAAACTACAGACATGTTTACTTTTGGCCTTACCCCACCGGCAGTGTTTGGGGCCGATGTTCCCAAAGGCAACTATGCAGACTTAACAACCAGAGGATGGGAAGTTTCGGTAGGTTGGAATGATCGGATTGGAAGGTCGGACAAGCCCTTTAGATATAATGTGAGGCTGACCCTTTCTGATAACAAGACCAAGATCGATAAGTACAACAATCCGGATAAGTTATTGAGCGATTATTACGAGGGACAAACTTTGGGAGAAATCTGGGGTTATGAAACCGAAGGTTTCTTTATTGATGATGCTGATATCGCAGCTCATGCCAAACAGGATCCACAGATGAGGGCATCTCCAACGGGTAAATGGTTCGCCGGCGATATCAAACTTAAAGACCTGAATGGAGATGGTTTTATCAACGTAGGTGAGAACAAAGTGGGGAAATCAGGAGATAGAAAAATAATCGGTAATTCGGCACCGAGATACCTTTACGGGATTAATCTCGGTGCAGATTGGCATAATATCTCATTTTCTGTATTCTTCCAAGGGGTAGGCAAACAACAATGGTACCCAAGCACAGAAACAGAAATGTTCTGGGGGCAGTATAACAGGCCATATAACAATATACCAACATTTCATTTGGGCAATATGTGGACACCACAGAATACTGATGCCTATTTCCCAAGAACAATGTCGAGGGCTGCATCGAGTAATACCAACCGTACACTTGGCGTGGCTCAAACGAGATATCTGCAGAATGTTGCTTACCTGAGGATGAAAAACCTTCAGGTTGGATATAACCTGCCAACAAAATGGATAAATAAGATTGGTGCACGCAGTGCGAAGGTATTTTTCTCAGGTGAAAATCTATTTACCTACTCGCCGATGTACAAGATTGTAAAACATACCATCGATGTAGAAAATGCAGTGCCTTCGGATCAGGACTTGAATCCAAATAGTACAAATGGTGATGGTTATAACTATCCTTTAATGAAGTCTTATTCTTTTGGCTTAAACATTGGTTTTTAAGCTTTTGATTATTAATAATAGAGATGATGAAAAAACAATATATCTGGATTCTTTTGGCCAGCCTGGTTTTCGCAGCCTGCAAAAAGTTAGATCAGCAACCAGAATCCACAGCAACTAAAAAAGCGGTGTTCGGTACAGAGAACGGACTTAAATTATATACCAATTCCTTTTATGGTATGGATTTTCTTCCCAAAAACTCAACCAGTCAGGATGCAATGTCCGATTATCTTGCGGTTAAATCTGTACCCGATTTTATCCGGCAGGGTGGTTTTGCCGCTAATAATAGCTCTGGCTGGACCTGGAGAGATTTAAGGAATATTAATTATTTTATTGAAAACTGTAACGATCCTGCCGTATCTCCAACAGTCCGCAATAACTACCTGGGGATAGCACGTTATTTCCGTGCCTATTTTTATATGGAAAAGGTAAAGCGTTTTGGTGATGTTCCCTGGATCAACAAGCCCTTAGATATTGATGATCCGGCATTAAATGCAGGGAGAAATAAAAGAGAGCTGGTGATGGATTCAGTACTCGCAGATATCAATTTTGCCTGTGCAAACATTCTGGCTACCAATGATGCCAGTCGCACCACGATTACCAAATGGGTAGCCTATGCTTACAAATCGCGGATCTGCCTTTTTGAAGGTACCTATAGGAAATATCATACCGAGCTAAGTTTAGGTGCAACTGCAAACAAATGGCTGGAAGATGCTGCCTCAGCTGCCGATGAGATTATCAAAAAGGGTGGTTATTCACTCAATATGGGCGGAGGTGCAGGGATTTCATACCGTCAGGTATTTACCAGCAATGCACCATTGATAAACGAAGTGCTTCAGGCGGCTGTTGCTGATGTTAACCTTGGCGTATTAAACGAGGCCAATTGGTGGTGGACCAGTGGTACCTATGGTGCAAAAGCAAGCTTTACCCGCACCTTTATTAATACTTTCCTGAAACTGGATGGTACACCGTATACCAACGATCCGGGTTATAGTACAATGCTTTTTAAAGATGAGGTAAAAAATCGTGATTTAAGATTAAAACAAACCATCCGTTTAGGCGATTATAAAAGGGTAAGTAGTGGGCAACAGGTACCTGCGCCGCCTGTTTTCTCTTATACCTTTACAGGTTACCAACCAATCAAATATACACTTGATGATACATACTTTGATGCAGGTGCCCTAAACACCAATGCAATTCCATTATTTCGTTATGCAGAAGTGCTGCTAAATTACGCAGAGGCAAAAGCTGAGCTAGGTACCTTAACAGACGCAGAATGGGCTTTAACTATTGGTGCGCTACGATCGAGAGCGGGAATTACCGGAGGTTTAGTTATCAAACCAACCCTTGCCGATCCTTATTTAACAACCAATTATTTTCCAGGGATTACCGATGCCACTTTATTGGAAATCAGGAGAGAACGGGGTATTGAACTGAGCCTGGAAGGACTGCGTTATGCTGATTTATTGAGGTGGAAAAGAGGCCCTTTAATGGAACAAGAATGGAATGGATTCTATGTGCCAGCTTTAAATACCCCCATGGATTTAAATGAGGATGGTATTCTGGATGTTGCATTTTATCAGGGTACCCGTCCAACACCTGGAGTGGCTGGAGTAACTTATGTAGATGTTTCTGCAACTATTGGTAGTGCGGCCAATTCGCAATTATTAAAGAATGGGAGTTCTGGCGAACTTACCTGGATGAAAGAAATTCCACGAAAATGGAATGAGCGAAATTATTATTATCCGATTCCCCTAAGCGATCTTCAACGGAACCCTAATCTGAAACAAAATCCAGGTTGGGAATAATTACTGATTTTACAGATAAATAAAGATGAAAATAAAATTATTATTAGCTGCAACCTTATTATCCTTTACCACATTGATGGTGAAAGCGCAGCAGATTACCATTGGTACATTTAATATCCGTTATGATAACCCTGCTGATTCAGGTAATTTATGGGTAAATAGGGCACCTGTCGTTTCTAACCTCATCCGCTTTCATGGTTTCGATGTACTTGGAATTCAGGAGGGTTTAAAGAGTCAGTTGGATGATATATCTAATGCCCTTCCAGAATACGCGCGATACGGCAAGGGAAGAGATGATGGTAAAGATGGAGGCGAGCATTCTGCTATTTTTTATCGTAAAGACCGTTTTAAACTGCTTAAAAGTGGTGATTTTTGGCTATCTGAAACTCCTGATCAACCTGGGAAAGGATGGGACGCCACCTGCTGCAATAGAATCTGCTCATGGGTGTTCCTTGAAGACGTAAAAACCAAAAAGAAATTTTACACCTTTAATGTGCATTATGATCACCAGGGAGTTGTTGCCCGCAGGGAGAGCAGTAAACTGATCTTGAAAAAGATTGCTGAAATTGCTGGCACTGTACCCGCCTTATTAACCGGCGATTTGAATGGGGGGAGAGACAGCGAATGGTATCAAAGAATTGCAACTTCAGGTGTATTATCAGATACGCATTCAAAAGTTAAGTTCCCGTATGCGAATAATTCATCTTCAAATGGGTTTCGCACGCCACGTGGGCAAGCTGTAATTGATCATATCTTTATGAGCAAACAATTTACAGCAACCAGATGGGGCATTTTGACTGATACTTATTTTGGTAAATTTCCTTCAGATCATTTTCCGGTATTGGCCCAGGTTGAACTGAAATAATACAACTTACTTGCCGTTGCTGTGGTTAATAACAAAAGAAGGATTTCTTGAATAGTCGTTCAAGGGTTGTCTGGTAAAGGTCGGAAGATTTTGTTCCGACCTTTTTTGTTTACAACACCTTGGTTTCAATGTCTTAGACTTTATATTTCTTTTAGGTATTGAGTGATGTGTCGGAGTGCGGTTTGATAACGGAGGAGTGTCATAGGCGTATATTCTACACCTACAAGTGTAGCCATTTCTTCATTATGCATTGTAAATACCTCCTTAAGTTTTTGGACCTTTTGACCTCTACCAAGGAATTCATCCATTAAATTTTGTGCCGTGAGGTCTTCATTCAATAGTAAAAGATGTCGATGTACCTCGTGTACCTTGGGCTCTAGCTGGCATAAATACAAGTTCAATGTTTTTGCCGTCATCGTTCGGCCTTGAATTTACCATTGTCACAGTCTGTTTCTCTACATTGTTTGCTAGTGGCAGCTTCAGAACGCTTTTTGTCAACAGTTATCCTTAAGTAAACTGATGTACTACCATTTTGGTCTGTGTTTCTTCTCTTTAGAAAGAAGAGTAAACTGAAATTTCTTTTCATAAATTAATCTTAAAAGGTGAATAAAGTTAAGATTGCAGTCAAAAAAAGTCAAGATGTTTACGTGGTAAACTAGCTGTATTACAGGTAGTTATAATCAAATTCGATGCGTCAGAATTTTTTTCGTTTGACGCACCTCTTGACGCACCTCGCATATGCGTTATTTGGTCAAAAAAGCGACTAAATGCCAAAAAACAAAAGCCTGCAAATTGTTGATTTGCAGGCTTTTAGTGTTTTTTGGTGATTTCTGTTACTGATTCCAGTGGAGCCGAAGGGAGTCGAACCCTTGTCCAGTTGTGAGATAAATTATACCTTCTACATGCTTATTTTTCAATTGATTTTAGGGAAATAAACGGGCTGAAAACCGACCTTATTTAAATCCTTAGATACTTTGTCTCACCTTAAGTCGTATCTCCTTAAAGCCAGCTTTGTTGTTTCGATGCCCCAGATTCTAACCCAACAATGCAGCAGTTAGAGGGACAAAAGCTAGTTAGTTCTAAACTAAGCAGCTAAGGCGTAAGTATTTTCGCCAACTAAAATGTGAACGTTCACTTTAAGTGCTCTCCGTACAACGCACTGCATGCTAACATAACCTTCGCCACCCTGTCAAATCCAAGAACGGCCCCTTTTCAGTTTACAGTTTGAGTAATCAGTTTGTAAACCGGATGCAAATATACAAATAAAATGCCAAATAATAGCCTTAAACTGTTATTTGGCATCTAAAATTGGAAACCGGAATTGTAAACTGCAAACTATACCGTTCTTCCCGGATATTGTTGCAATGCTACTTCTAAACAGTCCATCGCGGCGTTTAAATCATCAGTATTTAACACGTAGGCCATACGCACTTCGTTTTTACCAGAACCCGGGGTAGAATAGAAGCCCGTTGCAGGTGCCATCATTACCGTTTGGTTATTGTGTGTAAAATCTTCTAAAATCCACTGACAGAATTTATCCGCATCATCAATCGGGAATTTTGCAACCACGTAAAATGCGCCGCCCGGATTAGGGCAGAAAACGCCTTCGATATTATTTAACCGATTAACCAAAGTATCACGGCGCAAAGTATATTCGGTATTTACTTTTTCAAAATAGCTATCAGGCGTATCTACAGCCGCTGCACCGGCAATTTGTTCAACCATGCCCGGGCTTAATCTTGCTTGTGCAAATTTTAATCCTGATGCAATAACTTCTTTGTTTTTGGTAATTAAACAACCTAAACGTGCACCACAAGCACTGTAACGTTTAGAAACGGTGTCCATAATCACTACATTTTCATCTAAACCATCTAAATGCATTGGAGAAATAAATTCTCTTCCATCATAACAGAATTCGCGATAAGCTTCGTCAGAGAATAAAAATAGATCGTATTTAACGCAAAGTGTTTTTAATGCCTCTAATTCTGCTCTTGAATATAAATAACCAGTAGGGTTATTGGGATTACAAATAATGATTGCTTTCGTTTTTTCGGTAATCAGTTTTTCGAATTCGGCAATCGGAGGCAAAGCAAAACCATTTTCAATGTAAGAAAGGATGGGCTTTACCACCACGTTGCTCATGCAGGCAAAGCCATTATAATTGGCATAAAAAGGTTCTGGAATGATAATTTCATCGCCCTCGTTTACGCAGGTCTGCATGGCAATGGTGATGGCCTCAGAACCACCAACTGTTACCAATATATTTTCTGGTGTAATATTGTAACCCAGTTTATTGTAGTATTCAGTAAGTTTTAAGCGGTATGCAAGTGTACCTTCTGATGGCGTATAGGCCCAAACATTAAAATCAATGTTTTTGATGGCATTTAACATTCCTTCAGGTGTTTCAATATCTGGTTGACCAATATTTAAATGGAAAACTTTTTTACCATCTTTTTTAGCTTGATCTGCAAATGGAGTTAACTTTCTGATTGGCGATGCAGGCATCTGCACACCTTTTTGTGAAATTTTTGGCATGGCACAAAAATAAAAAAGTCCCGATGAAAATCGGGACTTTTTAAATATTATCGTTTAAATAATTATTTCGAAGCTGCGGCAACCGTTTCACCTTTAATGTAAAGCACTTTAATTGGTGTTTTAGCATTTGAAGTAATGGTTACTGCTTTTGAAAAAGTTGATGGACCAGCAGCAGCATTAAATGTTACCGAAATTACACCAGTTTCACCTTTTTTCAATGGAGTAGAAGTGTATTTAGGTACTGTACATCCACAACTTGCTTCAGCTTTGGTAATAATTAATGGCTCTTCGCCAATATTGGTGTATTTGAAATCGTAAGTTACTGGTTTGTTTAAAACGATTTTACCGAAATCGTGCGTTTCCGATTCAAATTTAAACTCTGCAGGTTTAGTTTGTGCATTTACAGCAATACCTAAACCTAAAACAAAAGCGAATAATACTAAGATCTTTTTCATGTTATGTGGTTGTAATTTATTTTTTAAATTCTAAAACAAATTTAATGTTTTCATATTAAAACAAAAACTATTCCAAATATATTTTACAAATCCATATATAATTTTACAATGGAGGATAAAGGCAAACTTTTAATTTTGTATATATTTGCCGCAACCAATCTTTGATTACTATGCCGAATGAAAAATTGATGACCAACACTATTGATGCTTCTGAACTCAGTTTTAACGATTTTAAATCTATCGTTATAAACGACTATAAAATAGCCTTTGAAAGTAGGCAGGCCAGTGTTTTAGGCCGTAGAGAAGTATTAACAGGGAAGGCTAAATTTGGTATTTTTGGCGATGGGAAAGAGGTGCCTCAGGTGGCTATGGCGAAAGCTTTTAAAAACGGCGATTGGCGCTCGGGCTATTACCGCGATCAAACTTTTGCTTTTGCTACCGGTATTTCCACCATTAAAGAATTTTTTGCACAGCTTTATGCCAATCCCACCGATGGAGCTGATCCGTTTTCAGGCGGAAGGCAAATGAACTGCCATTTTGCAACAAAATCAGTTAATGAAGATGGAAGCTGGAACGATTTAACGCAGATTAAAAACTGTTCATCAGATATTTCTCCAACCGGCGGCCAAATGGCCCGTTTGGTTGGCTTAGCCTATGCTTCTAAATTATTTAGGCAAAATAAGGAACTGGATTACTTAAAGCACTTTTCGGTTAACGGAAATGAAGTTGCTTTTGGCACCATTGGTAATGCATCAACTTCTGAAGGGGTGTTTTTTGAAGCCATTAATGCTGCAGGTGTTTTACAGATACCCATGGCCATCTCGATTTGGGATGATGCTTATGGCATTTCAGTTCCGGCAAAATATCAAACTACAAAAGAAGATATTTCTGAAGTTTTAAAAGGCTTTCAGCGTGAGCCTGATCAACCGGGATATGAAATTTATAAAGTAAAAGGCTGGGACTATCCAGCTTTATGCGAGGTGTATGAAAAAGCAATAAATGTTTGTAGAGACGAACATGTACCTGTTTTAATTCACGTTACCGAACTTACTCAGCCTCAGGGGCATTCTACCTCTGGCTCGCACGAAAGGTATAAATCAAAAGATCGTTTAGCTTGGGAAACCGAACACGATTGCATTCTGAAAATGCGTGCCTGGATGCTCGATTCTGCAGTAGCAACCGAAGAGGAAATTGCAGCGGTCGAAAAAGACGCAAAAGTTTTTGTCCGTAATGCACAAAAAGAGGCTTGGAATGAGTTTTTGGATAGCATTAAACCCGAACAAAAACAAGTGGTTGATCTAATTGGAGGCGTAGCTAAACATCAACCTGAACTGGCTAAAATTGCCGCAAATCTGGCCTCAACTGCCGATGCACAACGCAGGGAGGTATTTACGGCTGTAAGGAAGGCAATCCGTTTATCAGCTGGTTTTAATTCTCCGGAACGCAATGAACTGTTAACCTGGTATAAACAGCAGGCCAAGTTTAATCACGACCGTTATAATTCTAAACTGCATACTGATGGCAAAGAAAGTCCGGATATGATTGCAGTAGTTACCGCGGCATATGATGAACAATCGAAAATGGTCGACGGTAGGGAAGTGCTTAATGCCTGTTTTAACGAAAACTTTGCCCGCGATCCACGTTTAGTGGCTTTCGGAGAAGATTTAGGGAATATTGGCGATGTAAATCAAGGTTTTGCCGGTTTACAGGCCAAATATGGTGAGTTGAGGATTACCGATACCGGAATTAGAGAAATGACCATTATGGGGCAAGGTATTGGCTTGGCCATGAGGGGCTTAAAACCGATTGCCGAAATACAGTATCTTGATTATTTAATTTTTGCACTAAATGTACTTAGCGACGATTTAGCATCACTATCATACCGAACCAAAGGGATTCAAAAAGCACCAGTTATTGTGCGTACCCGTGGTCATCGATTGGAAGGAATCTGGCACTCAGGTTCACCAATCAGCATGATTTTAGGTGCTTTAAGGGGAATGCATTTATGCGTACCAAGAAATATGACTCAAGCTGCCGGCATGTACAACACCCTATTTAGGGCCGATGAGCCTGCCATAGTAATTGAGTGTTTAAATGGTTACCGACTTAAAGAAAAATTACCCAGTAATGTTGGTGATTTTACGGTTCCTTTGGGCAAAGCAGAAGTTTTAGAAGAAGGAACGGATATAACCGTAGTATCTTACGGGTCTTCGTTAAGAATTGTTCAGGAAGCCGCAGAAGAATTGAGCCTATTGGGCATTTCTGTAGAAATTATAGATCCACAAACCTTATTACCTTTCGATACCACCCAGGTTTGTGTAAACTCCCTTGCCAAAACCAATAAATTACTGGTTGTAGATGAGGACGTTCCTGGAGGTGCATCTGCATATATCCTGCAAAAGGTACTCGAAGAACAAAAAGGCTATTTCCACTTAGATGGTCAGCCGAAAACATTATCGGCTAAAGCACACCGTCCGCCATTTGGTTCTGATGGTGATTATTTCAGTAAACCATCGGTTGATGATGTTATTGAAACCATTTATCAGATGATGCACGATGCAAATCCAACTAAGTACCCCTCATTTTTTTAATAAAGCAACCGCTGGGGCATAAGATTTAACTGCCTGAATAGTTTAAAAGGTTTACAATCAGTTTCTTATTTTGTTTATGCCTAAATGAAGTGGGATTCTTGATGAAAAGGTAAAAAAATGGTTACATATTAATTAGTTTTTTAACTACTTTTATGCACCAAACTCTATTTTGTTATTTCAGTATGTTTTATCTCATCCCAGACATGAAACGGTGTCATTCTCAAGGTTTTTTATGCTCATCGTCTAGAAGAAACAAATCATTGATTTGATCTGAAAATGAAGCGCTATCTTGTAAATGCCCGGTTCGTTAGTAAAGCGTGTTTTTCTAAGAAAGGCATGCTGTTTCTCTTTTTCTCATTTTTATGCATGGCTGTTTTTAGCCAGGTGAGTGCACCACAGCAAAAACTGGATAGCCTTTTGAGTTTAAATCAAAAGAATTTAAAAACAGATTCAACCAAAATCAAAATATTGACGGAAGTTTACCGCCAATACATGAGGATGAAAAATGTAGATAAAGCGGAAGAGTATGTGGATAGAACCATTCAGCTTTCACATGAGAAAAATCTGAAAAAATTCTCTGCAATGGCTTATTACCGTAGAGGCTTAATGTATCACGGAAGGTCTAATTATCAAAAGGCAGAAGAAAATTATCAAAATGCAGCTGCCGAATTTTCTTCAGTGGGTAATTTAGATATGGTTGCCGGAACTTACCTCAATTTGGGTGCTTTATATGGCAGTATTCCGGATTATGTAAAATCATTAGAAGTTAACCAAAAGGCTATAGCTATCTACGAAAAAATGGGTAACGAAACCGATATGGCAAGTTGTTATACTAATATTTCTGCTATTTACCAGCGTTTGGGTAACCAGAGCCAGGCATTGGTTTATTTGAACATGGCGTTGAAGGTTTTTGCTAAAGAAGGCGAAAATAGCAGAGGTGTAGCTGTTGTTTATGGCTTAATTGGGACTAATTATTTTGAGGCTTCAGATCGCGAATTAACCGAGATGAATGTATTGCCTAACCAGAAAATTAAACTGGCCTTAGCGTATTACAATAAATCGTTGCGGGTATCGGAAGCCATTGGAGATATAGGTTTAATAGCTACTGTTAAACGAGATCTTGCCGGCTTATACAGTTCAATAGGACAAAAGGATGCAGCATTAAAATCGTATCAAAAATCTGTTGAGTTAAATAAGTCGGGAGAAGATAAAGAAGCCTATGCCGCAAGTTTATACGCATTGGGGAACTTTTACCAAAAAGAAAATGATTTTGAAAATGCCATCCCATTACTCAATAATAGTTTAAAAATTGCAGAAGAAAACAGGTTATTAGATATAGAAAAACAATCTAGTTTAGGGTTGAGTACGGTATATGAAAAACAAAAGGACTATAACAAATCGTTAGCCTATTACAGGCAATATATTGCCGTTAGAGATAAGATTTTCGACCAGGAAAAGGAAAAGGAAATTACCCGAAGGCAGATGCAGCTTGATTTTGGCATTAAAGAACGGAACTATTTATTGAAGCAAAAACTTACAGAAGGCGAGTTAAAAAGACAACAGCAAGAACTTGAGCTAAAAAGGCAGCAATTAGTGTTGAGTGATAAAGAAAAAGCATTGGATCTCTTAACTTTTCAAAAGGCAAAAGCTGATCTCGATATTCAGCGTTTGGCTCAGGATAGTAAATTTGCTAATGCTAAATTTGAGGCAAAGTTAGCCGCGGGGATAAAGGATAAGCAGATTAGTAAACAGGTACAACAGATTAAATTTGATGAACGTGTAAAATTATTCCTCACCATAGCCGCTACACTGATTCTGATCATTGCTGTTGTTATATTTTTTAATCAACGGAAAACAACAAGGCTGAATATAATTATCAATACCCAAAAACGGGAGTTAGAGCAGTTAAGTAAGGTTAAAGACCGTATTTTTAGTGTGGTAAGTCACGATATGCGTACCCCTGTAAATTCATTAATTTCCTTTATGCAGTTGTTAGAAGGGTCGAATATTGAACAGGATAAATTAAACAGATATGCCGCGGCACTAAAAAACAACCTCACCTATACTTCCACAATGATGGAGAATCTCCTTAATTGGGCGGCCAGCCAGATGCAGGGTTTTAACCCATATTTAGAATCGTTGGATATTCATGGGCTGATTAATGAAGTTATTCTTTCTTTGCAGGATAATGCCAACGAAAAAAGCTTAGTTATTCAGAATTTAGTGCCAGCCAAAACATTTTGCAAAGCAGATTCGAATATGTTCATGCTGGTTATTCGAAATATCATCAGTAATGCCATTAAATTTACACCAAATGGTGGTACAATCACCACTAGTGCCGCTCATAACGGAAATGTACTGGAGATTAAAATTTCAGATACAGGGATCGGTTTAACTCCTGTACAGATTGAGCATTTTAATAAGCCAGGTTATTTAGGCGCGGGCGTGAGCACATTAGGCACCAATAAAGAAAAAGGCACAGGTTTAGGTTTATTGCTCTGCAGAACCTTTATTAGCTTGATGGATGGTAAAATTAGTGCCGATATTAATCCTGCAGGAGGAAGTTATTTTAAAATAATCCTGAAAAAATAACTTATTTTAAAAACCTCGACAGGATTTTCTTGTCAATTGATTTTTCCAGTAATTCCTGCCTGTTAGAAGCACTTATCGGAACCAGAAAGCTATGGTCTAAATGAACCTCATGATTGGTTAAGGTTACAATGTGGTTGACATTAATAATGTACTGTTTATGTACCCTTGAGAAAATTTTTGAAGGCAGTTGTTTTTCTAGATTTTTTAAGCTTACTAAAATAACGTGTTTATCGATACTGGTAAACAGCTTTGAAAAATCGCCCATACTTTCAATATAAATCACATCATTATATTTCAGCTTGGTAATGCCTTTGGTCTCTCTAAAAAAGAAATAATCGTCGTCTTTTTTATCGTCGGTGTTTAGGTTTTCGACCGGAAGTTTATTTACCTGTTTCCTTAATTCAATATACTCAATCGCTTTGTTGGTGGCTTTTAATATGCGTTCGAAGGTTGCAGGCTTAACAATAAAATCCAATGCATCCAGATTAAAGCTCTCTGCCGCGTACTCACTAAATGAAGTGATAAAGATAAATAGCGGTTGTTTTTTTAGGCTTTTTAATAAATCCATACCAGAAAGCTCTGGCATATCAATATCAGAATAAACAATATCTACTGAAGTGCTCGATAAAATTTGCGAAGCTTCTATACCGTTACTACAGACTGCGATAATATTTAATGACGGGATTTTTTTTAGATGCATTTCTATGGCATCTCTTTCAATTTCATTATCATCAACAATTAAACAGCTGTAGGTCATTTAGGGATAGGTTATATAATTTATTTAGAGAACACTTATTATTACTTAATGTTTGTAATTTACGTTAAAATGTGGATTATAATACAATCCAGGTATCATTTTATGGATAAACGTAACATTAACTTTTATTTCTGGTGTTTCTTTTCTCCAGTATATAATTTCTCGCCTGCTTTTACGGCCAATGGCAGGTCGTTTTCTTCTGGTGGCACAGGGCAACGGTAGCCGTCACTATAGGCACAATAAGGATTATAGGCTTTATTAAAATCGATTTCGATGTGGTTCGCTATAATTTCTTTTGCATCCAGATCGATGTACCTGCCACCGCCGTAAGTTTCCTTATTGTTGGTCTCGTCAGTAAAAGGAAGAAAGAGGTGATCTTTATAAACCGGGTTGGTTGATAAAGCAACACTTCTATATAAAGTCATTTGAATTTTTTTGTCATTCAGAACGAAGTTTACATGTGCATATTTATAGTAATCGCTACTGGAGCCATTAAAAGTAGGCATTTTGAAAACTTTTTCATTTTTCAGGATTTCTACATCAGCCAAAATTTTATAGGCACTGTCAGCCTCATAAAAGTGAAGGTTTTGCAGGTCGTTTTTCTTAAGTGGAGACCTTTCGTCTTTAATGAAATCCTGTTTATAGGTTTCACGATGTTTTGCAATCTGTTCAGCATAACTTTGTGCAAAGCTATTTATGCTGATCAATAGTAATAAGAAGGTGATGATTCTCATTAACAAAAAATTAAATAATACTTGCTTTGTTTCTTAAAAACTGATCGGCTAAAACCAATGCAGCCATGGCCTCAACAATAACTACCGCTCTGGGTACCACACAAGGATCATGGCGGCCTTTACCTTTAATCTCTGAGGCTTCGCCAGCAGCATTGATGGTTTGTTGATTATGCATAATGGTAGCAACAGGTTTAAAAGCTACCTTGAAGGTAATATCCATCCCGTTAGAAATGCCGCCCAAAATACCGCCGGCATAATTGGTTGTCGTTTTAAAAACTTTTGAATCGGCTGCTTTTGGCTGTGGAATATCGTTGTGTTGCGATCCTCTTAATTCACTTCCGGCAAAACCAGAACCATATTCGAAACCATGAACAGCATTAATACTGAGCATCGCTTTACCTAAATCGGCATGTAATTTATCAAAAACAGGCTCACCTAGGCCTGCCGGACAGCCTTTTACTACACAACCTATTTTTCCCCCAACGGTATCGCCATCTTTGCGAACCGCATCAATAAACTCAATCATTTCGTGTGCAGTTGCAGGATCAGCGCAACGCACAATATTTTCTTCTCTAATTTGTAATAAAGCTGATAAATCATTGCTTTCCAAATTAGGGGCTTCTATTGTACCTACTGAAGTTACATGTGCGAAAATTTCAATGCCCTGTTGCTTTAAAAATAGCTTTGCAATAGCACCGGCAGCTACACGGGCAGCAGTTTCGCGGGCAGAAGAGCGACCTCCGCCACGGTGATCGCGGATGCCATATTTTGCATCATAAACATAATCGGCATGGCTGGGACGGTAAACATCCACATTATGTCCGTAATCTTTTGATCGTTGATCCTCGTTCGGAATTAAAAGTGCAATTGGTGTACCTGTACTCTTTCCTTCAAATACACCCGATAAAATCTGAACGGTATCGCTTTCTTTTCTTTGAGTGGTGATTTTGGATTGACCAGGTTTACGTTTGTCAAGTTCTGACTGGATAAAATCCATATCGATATCCAATTGTGCCGGACAGCCATCAATAATGACCCCAATGGCTACGCCATGAGATTCGCCAAAGGTTGTGATGCGAAATAGTTGTCCGAATGAGTTGCCTGCCATTATTTAGTGATTGAATTATAGATTGATTAAATTATTGAATGGATTTTAACACTCAATCTTGATACTTGGTTCTTGATACTTGATACTTGGTTCTTGATACTTGGTTCTTGATACTTTCTTCTCGCTACTTGATACTAACATCAAACCCTGCTTTCTTCAAATCTTCCCAATAATACGGATAAGATTTTTCTACTACCTGCATTTCTTCAATTTCAACTTCGTTAATCAATAAAGCAAGTGGTGCAAAAGCCATCGCCATACGGTGGTCCTCGTAGGTTGCGAAAGTAACTTTATCCGGAAAATGAAGGTTGTCTGTGTTTAAAGTATAAACCAGATTATCTTCTGTGAAAGTAACGCCAATTTTAGCCAATTCTTTCTGAAGCGCTGCAATACGGTCTGTTTCTTTAATTTTTAACGTTTCTAGGCCAGTAAAAGCCATGTTTTTACCTAGTGCAGCTGCAATAACCACAATAGTTTGTGCTAAATCCGGACAGGTTTTTAAGTCTAAAACTTCTTTTGTATCTAAAGAAAGGCCTAAGTTGCTAATAGCTATTCCATTATTGGTTTTACTGGTAGCGATACCAAAAACCTTCATGATATTTTTGATCTGACTATCGCCCTGCAAACTTTTTTCTTTTAAAGCGGGTAAACTAATTTCTGCTTCATCAGCTAATGCTGCAATACTATACCAATATGATGCTGCGCTCCAGTCGGGCTCAACAACCAAAGTACCAGCTTTAAATACCTGTGGTTTGATGGAAATTGAATTTCCGTTCCAAGAATGCGCAATGCCAACTTCAGCCAGCATATCTAAAGTCATATCTACATACGGTTTAGAGGTAAGCTCGCCTTCAATTTCTAAAGTTAAACCCTGAGGTAGGATAGGGGCAATCATCAGCAAGGCAGAAATATATTGGCTGCTGATATCGCCTTTTATTTTAACTTCAGCTGTTTTTTGATTTAAGGGGCCAACAATATTTAATGGCGGGAAACCTTCAGCTTCTGCATAAGAAATATCAGCGCCGATGGTTTTTAAAGCCTCTGCCAAGATACCAATAGGGCGCTGTTTCATCCGCTCGGTTCCGGTAAGTAAGAAATTGCCGTTTTTAGCCGAAAGATAGGCCGATAAGAAACGCATAGCGGTTCCGGCAGGGCCAACATCAACTGTTTTTGATTCCTGGATTTCTACTTCTAATTCTTCTTCAAGATTATTAAGGATGCCATTTAAGGTTACCGTATCGGCAGCATTGGAAAGGTTTTCAACTTTAATCAGTTTCTTGCTTAAAGCGCTAATAATTAAAGCCCTGTTGCATTCGCTTTTCGAGCCTGTTAATTGGATTTCCGTATTAATATTCTTGGTTCCTTTAAAAGAAACTAAGGCATTTTTCGACATTTTATTCTGTTTTTATTCTTAAATGTAAGTGTCAGATGAAACACCTGACACCACATTATATTTGTTTTTTAATATCATATTGAGTTATCGAAAACTATCATAAGTCCTTCGACAGGCTCAGGATGACATCGCTATTAGAGGTTGCACTAAGCTTTACTCTTTTCAGCGTTAAGCTTGATTAAGCGTTTCGGTTTTACCCTCCACCCTAAACCTTTAAACCCTCCACCTTTATTACGCTTTAACTTCATTATGTTGTTCAGCAGCAATACCTTGTTCAGCTTTGCCGGCATTCATAATTTCAGTTTGTTTACGGATTGATTCTCCATGTACCAATTCTAAGAATTTCTCAGTAAAGTTTAGGTCTAGTTTTAAAGCTTTTGCAAAAGCCTGACCTTTTTGGATGATGGCATCCCAACGGTTAACCTGTAAAATAGTTACCTGGTTGTCGCGTTTAAATTCACCGATTTTTGCTACAATAGACATGCGTTCGCCTAGTTTCTGCAATAAGATATCGTCAATTTTATCGATTGATTTACGTAATTCAGCTAATTTATCAGCAGAAGCTTCGTTTGCAACCTCTGGTTCACGAACAGTTAAACGATCTACCAATTCAGCTAAAGCAGCTGGTGTAACTTGTTGTTTAGCATCTGTCCAGGCAACTGAAGGATCTACGTGAGATTCGATCATTAAACCTTGCATATCTAAATCTAATGCTTTTTGAGAGATGTAAGGGATTAACTCACGGTTACCGCAAATGTGACTTGGATCGTTGATGATCGGTAATTCAGGGCAAAGTGTTTTTAATTGGATAGCAAGTTCCCACATTGGTTCGTTACGGAAAGAACTTTTCTCGAATGATGAGAAACCGCGGTGAATAGCACCGATTTTAGTAATTCCCGCGCCATTGATACGCTCAATTGCACCGATCCATAACTGTAAATCTGGGTTAACCGGGTTTTTGATCAATACCGGAACATCATGGCCTTTTAAAGCATCAGCAATTTCCTGAACAGTGAAAGGGTTCACAGTAGAACGTGCACCGATCCAAAGGATATCTACACCAGCTGCTAAAGCCTCTTCAACGTGTTTTGCATTTGCAACCTCTACTGCCGTTGGTAAACCAGTTTCTGCTTTAGCACGTTTTAACCACTCTAAACCAATACTTCCGATACCTTCAAATTCTCCCGGACGGGTACGTGGTTTCCAGATACCAGCTCTCAATACCGATACTTTACCGGTAGCAGCCAATAAATGTGCTGTAGTTAATAATTGTTCTTCAGTTTCTGCGCTACAAGGACCAGAAATGATTAATGGTTCGTTGTTTACGTTTAACCAGGTGTTTAAGGGTTGGATGTTTAAATTAAGTTTCATGATGATGGGGGTGTTTAAGTCCTTAGTCCGCAGTCGGAAGTCCGGAGTTATATTTTAATTATTTTATTTACAAGTTTGAATGTTCACTTTGCCTGCGGACTCCTGACTTCGTATTCCCGACTCTTTATACTTTATCGTTCTTCTGATATTCTCCTAATATGTTAAAGTTCGATGTATATTTTAATGCCTTTCTAATGGCTTTATCGTATTTTTCTGTACTTGGCCATTCTAAATCGACGTAAAAGTAATACTCATTTCTCTTACCTAAAACCGGCATAGATTGTATTTTTGTTAAGCTTACATCCTGTTCGGCGAAAATGTTTAACACTGTGGCCAGCGAGCCTGCTTTGTGCCCAACCTGAAAACAGATTGATGCTTTGTTTATTTTTTTTCCTTCATCCGTTTTGTCTTTTTTAAGGATCAGAAAACGGGTATAGTTTTTCTTGTTCGATTCTACCCGGCGTTCTAAAATGTTTAAGCCGTAAAGCTCAGCAGCTAGACTGTTTGCAATGGCCATGGTATCCGTTAATTGCTCTTCCTGGATGCGTTTTGCACAAGCAGCAGTATCGTTGCTCTCCACGATTTTAATTTGTGGATAATCGTAAAAGAAATCGATACACTGGCGGATGGCAATAGGGTGAGAAGTAACCACTTTAATGTCTTCAAACTTTACGCCTGGTAGCGCCATTAAGTGCAATTGGATAGGCAGGTAAACTTCGCCTACAACCGAAAAGCCAAAATCTCTGATCAGTGTGTAATTTGGCAATAAACTGCCTGCAATAGAGTTTTCGATCGCCATTACTACGAAGTCGGCATCGTTTTTCTCTAGCTTGTCGCAGGTTTCTTTAAAAGAATTACACTCAACAGTTTCAATGTCTTTACCAAAGAATTTGTAGGCGGCCTCCTCGTGGAAAGATGCTTTAATACCCTGAATTGCTACTCGTTTTGTCGTTTCCATTTTTGCGTTAAAACAAAAAAGTCCCGGCTGTTTGCCGGGACTTTTTTATACATTTTAATATTGTTATATATCTTTTTGCATATTAGCCCCGGCTCTCACTAAAATAGTAAAAGTAACCAAAGTAATATGTGTTTGTAGTTTGCATTTCTTTTTTTGTTGAGCCAAATGTAGTAACAAAATTTTATTTGTCAATAGGAAATTGAAAATATTTTTAATAAAATTTAATTTTGTTTGATTTGGACTGTTTTTGAAGTGAGTATGTAATGTTTGAGTCGGTTAGATAAAGCTAGTAGAAAAGATTGTTGTAACATGGTTTTTGTGTCAGGTAGTTTATGTAGCACTTGGTTATTAATCTCTCATTTTAAATAAATTTTATTTTGAAGGGCGGATTATATCTTGATTAAAAATATTGTTTGGTGAGGCACCAAAAAATGATTGGGCATGAAGATTCCAAAAGAAAAGTCGTCATTGCGAGGAGGAACGACGAAGCAATCTTTCATGCCAGTGATCCTTGCGCTAAAGATTGCTTCGTCGGCTGAAAAAGCCTTCTCGCAATGACGATACTCGAATATGAAAACTTCATCAGTGTTTATCTGTGTGCATCTGTGGTTAAAAAAGTATATGAAATGTTAACAAAAAAAAGGTCTGTGGAGACACAGACCTTTAGATTAAACAAATTAATATTTTTTATCCTGTAGAACTTAATTCACCTCTATCGTTAAGCCCTTTTACTTTATCCTGTTGTAAGGTTTCATATCTTTTCTGTTCCTCCTCGCGCAATTCCTGTTGCATAATTTTAGCAATTTTGGTGCTTCCATCATGGCTCCATCCCGGCGGGTTAAAAATGTATTTCACTTTATCTGTAAAAGTTGGTGCTTTTTTAACGTCAGCACTCAATGCAATAAACTCATGGAAAATAATGTTAACCGCACCAGTATCTTCTGGTTGAGTAGTTAAACCGTATTTAACTACGTCTTCTGGTAATTCCTCTTGAAAAGTGCCGAACCATCTATCCCAAAGAATTAAAACCATACCCATGTTTTTGTCTAAGTAACGTACATTGCTGGCATGGTGCACCCGATGGTGTGATGGCGTTACGAAAATATACCCGTACCATTTTGGAAGTTTAATGTCGTATTGTGTGTGCACCAGGTTGCCGTAAATTTGGGTTACCAGGTAAGCAAAAAGAATATCAACAGCGGTGAAACCCATAAATGCTAAGGGCAGATAAAAGAAAACACGGTATAGTGGTTCAAAAACGGTTGAACGGAAACCAGTAGTTAGGTTAAAGTGTTCAGATGAGTGATGTGTAACATGCATCGCCCAGAAAAAGCGTACATAATGGCCAACAGTATGTAAAAACCAATACAGAAAATCCTGCGCTAAAATCAAAACAAACCAATAAAGCCAAATATTAGGGATTTGGAACAAACGGAATTGATAACAGTATTGCAACAGAAAAAAAGTACCTGTTTTTGTTGCTAAATTAATCACAATAGCGGCCGTCATCAGGTAGATATTGGTCCACGTATCGCGTTTGGTATATAATTTTCTGTCGTGCGCATAGCTGAAATACATTTCAACCAGGGTTAAAACGATTACGAAACCAAATAGGCCTACAACAGAAATATCGCTTCCGGTAAAATTCATTTTATAAACTATTGTAATAATCTAAACTGCTCAAAATATCGGCGGTACTTACACGGCAGTTAAATGTGCATTTACCTGTTGTTTCTAAAAGTGAAAAGAGAATGTTTCCATCTTCATTCTTTTTATCACTTTGCATCAGTTCCAAAAGTGTATCGAAACTTTCTTTTTTAATGTGGTATTTAGGGTATAAGGATAAAATATATCCACTAATATCCTTCAATTCCTCCTGAGTTAAGGTGCTGTTTTTGATTGATAATGCAGCCTCACAAATAAAACCGATGGCAATGGCCTCACCATGTGTTAACGGATTTTCGTCATTCGCCAGAGAATACCCCTCTATAGCATGTCCAATGGTATGCCCAAAGTTTAAAATCTTACGCAGGTTTTTTTCATGCGGATCGATGGTAACCACCTCGTTTTTAATTTCTACTGATCGGTAAATATCTTGTGCCGAAGGGGTTAGGTAATTGCTTTCTTTTAATTTTTCGTAATATGGCTTATCATAAATCAAGCCATGTTTGATCATTTCGGCAAAGCCTGATAAAAGCTCGCGCTGTGGTAATGTTTTTAAGAATGCAGTTTCGATAAAAACCATTTGTGGTAAGGTAAAGGTACCTACCATGTTTTTTACATTGTCGATATCGATCCCTGTTTTGCCGCCTACCGAGGCATCAACCTGCGATAAAAGGGTAGTGGGTACATTGATAAAATCGATTCCTCTTTTATAGGTAGAGGCAATAAATCCGCCCATATCGGTAATTACACCGCCGCCTAAATTGATCATTAAACTTTTGCGGTCTGCTTCAAAATCCAAAAGCGTTTTCCAGATTCCGATACAAAAATCGATGTTTTTGTTTTCTTCACCTGCCGAAGTTTCGATCAGGTCAAATTCAGCGTAATCATCTAAAAATGATTGAAAAAGCGGTAAGCAGATTTCGCTGGTATGTTCATCTGCAAGTACAAAAACTTTGCTGTATTTGTTGCTTTCCAAAAGTGTTTTTAGCGCTTTTAAATTACTTTCGAAATATAAGGTGTGACCTGCGCTTGTTAGTGGTTCCATTAAATAACTTCTATTTTGTTTTCGCCAAAAGTAATAATATCGCCAACCCTAACCTTATAACGTTTACGAAATTCAACCTCGCCGTTAGTTTTTACTAAACCATCTTCTACCACGGTTTGGGCATCGCCGCCACTCCCAACTAATCCGCTTGCTTTTAACAGCTGGATTAATGGAATAAATTCGCCCTCTAATTTGAATTGTATCATTTTGTGCAAAAATACGATTATTTAGAGGTTTTTAGTTTTAACAACCAATGCTTTTTATAATTTTGCACCAATCTGACTTATTAATAAATAAAAATGGATTTATCCCCCAACAAACAACCAAATTTCGATAATACGGAAATTGCTTTCCGTCAAAAATCTAACAACGAACTAAAAAAAGCATATTGGCTTTTTAAAATGATTGGCAGTAATTTCCTTACCAAAGTTGGTCCAGCCATTACCAATTTCTTTTTAAATATCGGTTTGCCAATTCAAGGTGCAATAAAAGCCACTATATTTCAACAATTTTGTGGAGGCGAAACCATTGCCGAATGTGATAAAGCCATTGAACAATTACATAAAGGCGGTGTAGGTACCATTTTAGATTATTCGGTTGAGGGGGAAGAGGAAGAACAGGTTTTTGATGAAACCTGTGCAGAAATTATCCGTACAATTGTTCGTGCTGATGGTGATACCAAAATTCCGATCACGGTTTTCAAAATAACGGGTATTGGCCGTTTTGCTTTATTGCAGAAGCTTGATGCCAAAGAAGTTTTAACGGAAACAGAACAGGCAGAATACAATAAAGTAAAACTTCGTTGCGAAATGATCTGTAAAACGGCTTTCGATAAAGGTGTGCCGATTATGATCGACGCAGAAGAAACCTGGATCCAGGATACCATTGATGAACTGGCTTTGGATATGATGCGTAAATTTAACCGCGAACGTATTATTGTTTACAATACCTACCAAATGTACCGCCATGATAAACTGGCTGATATGAAAGCCGACCATTTAATTGCCAAAGCTGATGGCTTTATTTTGGGCGTGAAAATGGTTCGTGGTGCTTATATGGAAAAAGAACGTAAACGCGCTGCAGAAATGGGTTACCCATCTCCAATTCAGCCAGATAAAGCAGCGTCTGATCGTGATTATAACGAATCTTTACGTTATTGTGTAGATCACATCGAAGAAATAGCCATCGTTGCCGGAACGCACAATGAAGATAGCAGCCGTTTATTGACTTATCTTTTGGAGGAAAAAAATATTACACATAATCACCCTCATGTATATTTTGCCCAGTTGTTAGGGATGAGTGATAACTTGAGCTTTAACCTTGCCGATTCGAATTATAATGTAGCAAAATATGTTCCTTACGGGCCTATTAAAGCGGTAATGCCTTATTTGTTCAGAAGAGCACAGGAAAATACATCTGTTGCCGGGCAAACAGGCCGTGAGCTGGGTTTGATTGAAAGAGAATTAAAAAGAAGGAAACTGTAGTTGTTTTTCGGTTAACAGTTGGTAATTTTCAGTTTTGGATGGTGATTGATACTGCCGACTGAAAATTGTCAACTGTTTTTTTCTTCTTGTGCGTCATGCTGAATTTATTTCAGCATCTATCACGGTTTATAATTGATCCGTTATTTTTTTTGAAATGATCATGCAGTAGCTTTTCGGGGCATGCAGTCTCGCTTTACGCTATCTCTTTTTGGCTGCCCTTCGGCTTCGCTACCATTGACGTTATTTTGTAATCGATTAAATATGAATAATTTATATCGATTTCGTATTTCCACCCAACTAGGCCGTAGCACCATATCCCCGTTCTAATAAATCCGGCCTAACAAATTTTTCGGGCTGCACTGCCCAAGCCAATCTACTAGCTTCGAAAGAAAACGGCGAAGCCCTCATGAATGCAGCTGAAAGTTATAAACAACAAATGAATAAATTTTCAGCCGGTGTTTTTTGTTTCTTTTCGACATCAAAAAGAAAGAAGCCTGTCCGGCTAGGACTAATAAAACACCCCGTCCTGCGGACACCACTCTAAAAGAGGGGAATATATACCACTTGAAATTTAAACGTCATTTATATTGATTTTTATAAAATAAATTACCCCTCAGGGTGACAGCCAAAAAGGATGCCGCTTCATCCGATAGTTATCGGATCGAGTTTAGGTTGAGCGGTTGTTTTTAATCACGCAGCATTATTTCTTCACTACAAAAGACTGTTTCCCGGTCAAGAGATCGTAGAACAATATAAAATCGCTTACTAAACTATAACCGGGGTATTGAAAAGTTGCAGGTTTGTTTTTTTCAAAGAAAAAGTGACCAACCCACGCAAAACCATATCCAAGTATTGGAATTGCCAAAAAGAAATGCCAGTTGTGAAACAAAAATCCTGTGAAAAAAGCAAGACAAACCAATCCCGTACCAATAAAGTGTAAAATACGTGATGTGGTATTGGTGTGTTCTGACAAGTAAAAAGGGTAGAACTCTTTAAGCGACTTAAACTTTTTTTCTGACATACACTAATTTACAAAATTCCGTTCGCTTTTAAAAAGGTACCCAATTGCGCTGGTTTTTCGGTCATTAATAATGCATTTAATCCTACTTTTTTTGCGCCTTCAATATGTTGCGGACTATCGTCAATAAATAAAGTTTCAGCAGGGTTTAAATTATTGTCTTTTAATACCTGTTCGAAGATATTGGTGTTGGGTTTGCGCAGTTTCATATGCTGAGAGAAATAGGCTTTCTCAAAATAAGCATCGTAATTATTGATCTGGAAGGTTGCTTTCAGGTAATCAATGATCCAGTCGTAGTGGATTTCGTTGTTGTTGCTCAGTAAAAATGTACGGTATTTTTCTTTTACCTGAAGCAGTAAGTCGTGATTTTCCTGTATGGTGCCAATTAATAAACTGTTCCATGCATCATCAATCTGCTGGTCGGTTAATTCGGGTTTATTAGCGGCTTTCCTAATTCCTGCTCTAAATTCGGCAGGAGAGATTGCCCCGGTTTCAAAGTCATCAAATAATCGGTTATGAGCTTTATGGGCAAAGAAATTTTCGATGTCGGTAATGCCCAACTTTTGAAAAGATGCTTGCGCAATTCTGAAATCGATATCAAATATTACGTTTCCGTAATCGAAAATAATGTTTTTAATGTTTTGCATGGAAATCCTTTAGCATTTGCTGCAAAGATATTATTGCTGATTTAATGGCGGGTATTAAACGGCATTTTTTTACAATAAAAAACCCGAAACCTATTGTAAGTAAGTTTCGGGCATAATATCTTGCGATGTGGCCATTCCCACCCCGATAGCTATCGGGGTGATTGGGAACCACGAAGTGTTCATCAAAGATAATCTTAATGCTTTAGTGGTATTTTCTATTTGCATTAAGATTTCCGCTCAATGTCATTAAATGAAGGAGAAAACAAAAAACATTGTCATCCTGAGCCTGTCGAAGGACAAATGTTTTTTGTTTTCGCTACCAAAAGGTCTTCGACAAGCTCAGACTGACAGCAACTGTGCTTAACTCCATGATATTGCATCTTCGCCTTCGTGGGAATGATGCAACATCAAAATGATTTTATTTATAGACCTATTTAGGTTCCACCGTTATCGATTGAATAATTGGTCTATTTTTTTTATCACTTGTTTTTAACTCTTTGAACACAAAATAAATGGAATGGAATTTTCCATCTGAAAGCATGTTGATCGGGATACTTTTCCTAAAGGTAGATTTGCCTATCATAATGCCTTTGCTATCATCTAACCTGATCTCGATTTCGCCATCTGATCCAGGATCAAGATTTAAAAATGAAAAACCAAATCCTGAAATACCAGTTAAATCAACATTTTTAATTGCTATCCAGCCACTTTCTTTGGATAGGACAAGTTTTTCACCGCCGTAAATATCTTTTCGCTGAAAACCTTCAAAAACTTTAATGTCATCAGCATCAATTATACTGCTTTTAAGATTGATGGCGTTGGTTGTAGTTAAAGGTTTTAAACCTGTACCACCTGCATCAGTATAAGTGGCCTTTAAGGTTAACACCGATTTCTTTTTATCAGTAGTTGCAGGAGGAACAATTTTTCCGGTTGTTGGAAGTGATGCTTTAACGGCTTCCTTGTTGCCCAAAGTCATAATCCATTCTGTAATTTTTTTCACTTCGGCTTCTTTCATTGCGGTATGCGCCGGCATCGGTACTTCTCCCCACACGCCATGGCTCCCGCCAATCACTTTCGAGGCCAGGTAATCAACCGCTTTGCTATCGTTTTTATATTTAACAGCAATTTTGTTAAACGCAGGACCAATGGAAGCAGCTGCTTCTTTATGGCAAGTGCTACAGTCAGATTTTAGCATTAATGTTTTGCCTACAAGGGTTTGTGCTGCTTGCTGGTGGCCCAATTGCGCGCCTGCTAAATCGGTTCCTTCGGTGTAGGTATTGGAAATATAAATGCGGCTATTATTCACTTTTGCACCCTTATCGCTCACTAAAACTTTGTAATCAACCGGTTTATTCGGGAAATAAAAACTTTTATTGCCTGCTAAATCTATACTTACATTAGGGTGTTCATTACCAGCAAAAACCGATACTACCTGGCTCTTCGCCGAAGTTTTACTTTTATCCATTACGGTAACACTTACCGGATATTCGCCTGCTTTAGTAAAGGTGTATTGTAAATTTGGTGTGGTAGTAGTTTTAGTAATTCCTTTTCCCAGGTTCCAAATGTAAGTCAAGGCATCTCCGTCTGGATCTTTAGCCGTAACAGTTGCGGTTAATTTGTAAGGGAGTAATCCACTTGTTTTCGCAATATTTAAACTTTCAATTGATGGAGGTCGATTTCCTTTTAAATAATCAATCCTCGTAATTGCGGCATCAGGGTTTTTAGTAAACCAACCTTTACCATACTCGAGGATGTATAATTTCCCATCAGGCCCCAATTCCATATCAATAGGTGCAGCCAAAGAAACATTAGACATAAAGGGTTCCATGCTCAGGTAATCACCCTGTGCATTCATGGTTACGGCTTTAACCCATCCACGTACCCATTCGTAAATAATCAGTTTTCCGTTGTAATAAGCAGGGTAAGGTGAGTTTGCAGTTGCATAATAAACTGGTCCAGCCATTGCGGTACGCCCACCTGAACCTACCTGTGGAAATTCTGCCGATTCGCCATACGGATACCAGATATAAGCAGGTTGTGCAGGTGGAAGTTGTTCTAAACCTGTATTGTTTGGCGAATTGTTAATTGGCTTTTCAGGATCAAAAGCATTGCCATTGGCTCCGTTGGTATAATCGTAAGCTTTATATGGATAGTTATTACCTATAAATAGCGGCCAGCCAAAGTTACCGGCCTTGCGGGCCTGGTTTACTTCATCATATCCCCTGGGGCCCCTTAAAGCATCGTCGTTACTGGCATCGGGGCCAACTTCTCCCCAATATAAAAAGTTGTTTTTTTGATCTACCGAAATGCGGTAAGGATTTCTATTACCCATTACATAAATTTCGGGTTTAGATTTTGGATCATTTTTCGGAAAAAGGTTACCCTCTGGGATGCTGTAAGTTCCATCTTCATTTACTTTGATCCTTAAAATTTTACCCCTTAAATCATTGGTATTTCCTGCAGATCTTCTGGCATCGTATTGTTCTAAACCTTTTCTGTTGTCGAGCGGGGCATAACCTTTGTTCACATATTGTTCTTTGGGTACATCAAAAGGAGTAGAGTTGTCACCTGTCGAAACATACAATAAATTATCAGATCCAAAGGCGATAGATCCTCCGGTATGGCAACAGATTTCGCGTTGAGAATAAAATTCTAAAATGATTTTTTCTGATTCTTTTACAATCTGGTCGTTAATTAACTTAAATCTGGATAATCGGTTTACCGATTTATCAAAAGGGCTATAGAAAAGATAAATATATTTATTAACTGCAAATTTTGGGTCGGTGGCCATACCCAATAAACCTTCTTCTGCATTAACATTAGGGTTGCTGGTTTTAAAATAAACATCAAGTTTACCAGCTTCTTTAATTTTTTTTGTCTGGTTTTTATAAATCAATACTTCACCTCTGCGCTGTGCTACCAAAATATCCAGGTTAGGGAGGATGGTCATTTCGGTAGGCTCTGTAAATTCGCCTTGCGCAAGTGTAACTTTTACAAAACGGTCCTGATCTGGTGTATCTATTGTATTTTTAGGGAAAAATTCGAAAGCATTGCTTTCGTAAATGTTTTTGTTTAGTGTTGTTGCCGATATTAATACAAATGCTATCGCAGATAACAGCAGGGTAAAAGTTGTTTTCATTTATTTGATTAAAGTATTTTGAATAAATATAGGATATAGTTTTATAGCCTGCAGTATTGTATCAAAATTTATGCGAATCAGGTCGAAATAGGATTGGATGATCGAGTTGTATATTGAATAGGTTCAAAATGAAATGATAAGAAGTTTTCGGCCAAAATTCATACATCAACAAATTTATTGAGATGATCTATTTTTTGTTTAAGAATCTCTACTGTTCAATAGGTATTGTGCTGGTAATGTTAGTTTTATATAGGTATAAACTCTAAAAATATTACCGTGACCGGAGTAATAACAGCTTACAATAAAGAAAGAGGTTTTGGTTTAATCTCTCAATATTTGGTTTTAGAAAGCATCTATTTTGATATAGTAGACTGCAAAGCGAAAGGTTTGTATGTTGGAAGTACTGTCGAATTTGATACTGTTATTGCGAAAAGAGGAGTAGTCGCTAAGAATATAATGGGGATAACTAAACTTAAAGTGAGGCCAAAAAGTTTAATATAAAGATTCGATTTAAAATCGGCCGGCCTTATCTCAATCAGTGTAAAAAGCTACAAAAATTAAAAATCATACAACTTCAAGTTGTTTTTTGAATTATTTTGTGTCAGCCTATTGTCATTCTGATTTTAATCTGTAACTTACAGAATGGGCGATAAAGTAAATTTGATTCTTGGAATAGTTTTCCTTTTGGGTGGTTTTAGTGTTTTCTTTGTGATTTTTAGCGGAAAAAAGGGTTAGTTCAATTTTCAAATACTTTTTTCAAGAGAAATTTTTCTCTTCGAATGGTTTATTTTGATGATGCGGCAAAATTCGGTATCCGAATAAAAAAAAAGAATTCATTTTCTGTTATTTACGACAGCCTTGTAGTATTTAGGGTTGTTTGGAATGTGCAAAAATAAAATGTAAGCTGAGTGCTTATTAATAGGAGCAGTTTTTACAAAATTTATTCTGTTAAGGCCTTGTATTACCTTATTGTGCCAATTGCAATATCGATGCTGGTAAAGCGTACTTGCTTTCGTCAGCTTTACGCTTAGTGTAACGCAATAAAATAGAGAAATTACTGATTCAGTTCGCGACTTTTTTTATTTAGAGGTGCTTTGTTTGCTCAGATGTCAAAATCATCATTAATTGTCGCTTAATCTATAGATTGAGTATCGAAATCTATTTAATTGCCAAAACTTTTTGAGTTTTTGTATGTTTGTTGTATTAAATCTAAATTAAATGCAAGGAACAGTGAAATTTTACAATGAATCTAAAGGTTTTGGCTTCATTATAACAGAAGACGGCGAAGAACTTTTTGTTCATGTTACAGGCTTGGTTGATAAAATAAGCCAGAACGATCGGGTAGAGTTCGAAATCGCTCAAGGAAAAAAAGGTCCCAATGCTGTTAATGTTAAACTGATTTAACGCTGCAATGAGATTAGGTACAGTAAAGTTTTATAACCCTAAAGAAGGTGTTGGCAGTATTACACCATCAAATGGTGGGCGCGAAGTGAGTGTTTTTGCCCGCGGTGTAATCGATCCGATAAAGCCCAATAATATTGTTCAGTTTGATATTGAATTTACACAAGGTGGCATCGAGGCCATTAAGGTGATGGTGCTATCTGCATAGTTAGGCCATTTAAAGAAAGTTCTTTTTGTATCGTATTACCGATCTGTTAATATTTGGCACAGTTTTTTGGCTTAGCTATATATTAGTTAACGCAAAAGGATCAAAATGGTGACAAAAGAAATGGGAACAATAGATTATTATAGTGAAACTGAAGGCTTTGGGAAAATCAGGAGCGATATTGGAGAAGAAGTTCTGTTTTATCAAAGCGGCCCAATAAATGGAGCTGATTTAAAAAAGGGTTTAAAGGTTTCTTTCGAATTGCATCAAATATTATCAATTGCAATGAATGTGCTGATTATTGAACCAAAAGATTAATAATTGTTCAATGTTTTTGATTCTTATAGCCTGTATTACAGATAGAATTTAATCATTATGATAGATTATTTTAGCAACTTGTAACCAAATCTGATAACTTTGGTCTTACTGTTGTTTATTCTTAAGTGTATGATACAGCTCGAGCCAATTACCGGTTTTTTTAAAAGAGAACGTGCGTTGCAGGCAATATACCCTATGCGTATGTTGATTGTACGTGAGGGGAATGGTTTTTTGTGCATGAATTCTGGCGATTACCCCTTGTTAAATGGCAGGGTATTTTTTATTCCGGAAGAAGGTCTGGTTAGGCTCGAAGGAGAAATAACCTCAGGTTATTGGCTCAGTTTTAGCAGTTTATTATATGCCGAATTTTTACTTCAGCACTTAGATCCCCAAGCTAAGAATCTCTTCTTAAATTTGTCTTTCAGGGATCTCGATTCGCACAAATCAACTAAAACTTATAGTTTACTCGATCAGCTAAAAAAAGAAATCAATATCAAAAAAGATATGCCCTTTTTAGCGCAATACTTATCATTGTTTCTAGGTTTTACGGCTGGGTTAGATGGTTATCTTGCCGCTTTAACCTTAGATGATTTACAGCAGGTATTACGGTTTAGGGCCATTTTGGAGCAATTTTATAAGCGAGAAAGGTCCATTCAGTTTTATGCGGAGGGCATGGGGATGAGCACCGGCAAATTGAATAAGTTTTTAGACCGTGTACTTGGAAAAAGCTTAACAGTACTAATAAAAGATCGGATTATGCGCGAAGCGGAAGAATTGTTACTACATAGCGATTATACAGTTGATGAAATAGCCGAACTCTTGGGGTTTGAACAAACCACTAATTTTAGCACCAGTTTTAAACGGCATAAAGGCATGTCTGTACTTCAATTTAGCCGCCTAACTTAAATTGACTGAAAAATTGGTGCTTCTGCCAAAGAAATGTCCGTCAGTTCGATTTCATCTCTTCTAGAAAACAGGTTTCCAGACCTCACTACATTAATTGCTTGCACGCCTAACGCGTAAAGTTTTGCTTACTGCATCTATTTTATCAGCCGCACCAATTTTGCATTGGCTAAATTATAAAATCTTGGTCTAAAGAAAAAAAATATTCTTAATAATGTTACATAGCTGTATTTAAGCGCTTACAACCCTGCATCTACGTTAATTCTGAGCGGGTAAAATAAAAAGTCTAGTGAATTTGTAGTCTATTCAAAAAAAATTATATTTGCCAAAAATATAATCATTATGAAACAAGAGTTTACGAAATTTTTTCTCGTACAGGGCCCATTATTTATAGCGTTAAATAGGATGTACTGTTGCTGTTGATCTAAAAAGAATAGTTTGTTTCTGCTGGTGCAGTAGGCAAAAAAAAGGAAAATACAAAAGTATTTTCCCTAGGCAAAATTAACGAAACAGGAATTCAATTGGCGTTGCACCTGTTTCAGATCAGTTCAAATCACCTATTTCAAAGTTATGCAAAATTTTGAGAAAGTCAATCCTGTACAAGGGGCTTTGGCTTTACGAAGTATTACGTTCAATTTTCGGTTGTACCTCTGGCAAACATGCCGCATTTTATTACCTGCATTATTTTTATACTTACCGCTGCTGTTGCAGGCACAAACCCCAACAGAACCTACAATCAATGCTACTTTATCAGGAACTGTAATCGATGCAAAAACCAAAGAAACCTTAATTGGCGCGTCAGTTAAAATTCAAGGGACAACCAATGGCTCATCAACTGATAGGGAAGGCAAATTCCGTTTAATTACCGGGCAAAAGTTCCCTTTTACTTTACTGGTTAATTTCGTCGGGTATAAACAAACCGAAGTGGTGGTAACGCAAAGTCAGATTACGGTTGAACTTGTAGAAGACTACAATCCACTGGATGATGTGGTTGTGGTAGGTTATGGCACACAGAAAAAGGTTAACCTTACCGGATCGTTGGCCACAGTAGATGCCAAAACATTGGCCAACAGACCGATTACCAATGCTACTCAGGCACTTCAAAATGTGCCGGGTGTTTTTACCAATCAAACCAAAGGCAGGCCTGGTGCCGATGCAGCTACCATCCGCATCCGCGGGGCAGGTACCTTAAATAACAACAACCCTTTGGTATTGGTTGATGGGATTGAATTTCCCTTGGGCGATGTTAACCCAAACGATATTGAGAGTGTAACCGTTTTAAAAGATGCAGCTTCTGCGGCCATTTATGGTAACAGAGCAGCAAATGGCGTGATTTTAGTAAAAACGAAGACTGGCAAAAGAGGAACATTTTCTATTGATTATAACTTTTATGCAGGCGTACAAAAGGCTACAAAGTTTCCTGATGTGGTAAGCAATACGGTTGATTACATGATCGGTAAAAACCGGGCCCTGGCTAATGAGGGCAAACCCGCTGAAAGTAGTGAAGCACTGATTAACGAATTTAGAAACGGTACTGATCCCTTTATTTATCCAAATACCAATTGGTTCGATATTATGTTCCGAAATGCAGCCATACAGGAACATAATCTCCGTATTTCTGGTGGTTCGGAAAAAACAGCTTTTTCTATCTCGCTGGGTTATTTAGATCAGGATGGTATTTTAATTGCTTCATCTGGTAAACGTTACTCCTTAAATTTGAATGTCAGCTCCGATATTACCAGAAAACTAAGGGTAGGTGCAAGTTTAACCGCTAATTTTTGGAACAGTAAAGAAAGTGCCTATAGTGCAGATGATGGTAATGGCGAAGGTGGTTTAATGGGTTTAACCTATCGTGGTTTGCCTTTTCAAACACCATATGCACAAGATGGTACCTATGCCGATCAGTGGATTCGGGTACCTGGGCATAACTTTTTCAGAAATACTGTTGCCTTGGCAAACGAAGGTTTTAACAAAAATAACCAGTACCGCACCCTGGCCAATGTGTTTTTAGAATATCAACTGCCATTCAATATCAAATATAAAACCACTTTGGGGGCAAACCTGCTTTATGGTATCAACAAATATTCTTATCCGGCCATTAACTTAACCAATCCAAAAACTGGCGTAGTAAGTCCAATTGGCAATACACCTGCGCGAGGGGTTCGGCAAATCAGTCAGAACAATATCAATATTACCAACTTTCATACGTTAAACTGGGAAGGTTCGCTGGATAAACATCATTTTAGTGTTTTGGCGGGCTTTAGTTTAGAACGTTTTGACGATGGTAACTTTTCTGCTTATAACGAGGGCTATCTGGGCAACGATTTAACAGAACTTAATGCGGGAAGTACATCACCTCAGGTTACGGGTACTTCGGGGGCTTCGAGGTTACAATCGTACTTTGGCCGTTTCAACTATAATTACAACGAAAAATACCTGTTCGAGGCCAATTTTAGGTATGATGGTTCGTCGCGCTTTGCCAAAGATAAGAGGTGGGGCTTTTTTCCTTCATTCTCTGCCGGATGGAGAGCCAGTGAAGAAGATTTTGTTAAAGACTTAAATGTTTTTAGTAATTTAAAACTTAGGGCATCATACGGCAAGTTGGGTAACCAAAATGTGTCGTTATTCAGTTATGTAGATGCCATCGCACTGGGACAGAATTATAATTTTAATGGAACCATTGTTAGTGGAGCGGCCATTACGCAGTTAAGCGATCCAAACATTACCTGGGAAACAACTACCATGAGCGATATCGGTTTAGAAGGTAGCTTTTTTAGAAGCAAGTTAACTTTTGAAGTCGATTTTTTTGATAAACAGACTTCGAAAATCTTAAGACAGATCAGTGTACCCGGGCAGGTGGGTAATTTAGCCGGACCTGTAAAAAACATTGGGGCAGTAAACAACCGTGGTTTCGAAATCACGCTTGGCTTTAAAGATTCGGTAAAAGATTTTCGCTACAACATCGATGCGAACCTTACCTATGTAAAAAATAAAGTAACCAATGTAAACGGTCAGAAATATTATAGCGGTAATACCATTATTCAGGAAGGATCGCCAATTGATAGCTTTTTTGGATTACAAGCGGAAGGAATTTTCCAAACTGCAGACGAGGTGAAAGCGCATGCTTTTCAAAATGCAGGTACGGTTGCCGGCGATTTGAAATATAAAGATGTAGATGGTAATGGTGTGATTGATAATAACGATCGTGTGGTAATCGGTAACAGTATTCCGAAATTCGTGTATGGTTTTTCTGGTGGTTTTGGCTATAAAAGATGGGATTTCAGTTTCATCTTCCAGGGCCTGCAGGATGTGGATACTTATTTAACCGGAAATTTAGCGCAGCCGTTTAAAAATGGTGCAGGAGTAACCAACGATTGGCTCACCGATTCGTGGACTCCAACCAATACCAGCGCATCTTTACCGCGTTTAACTACATCAAATGGCTATCCGCAAAACTTCCAGACTTCGAGCTTTTGGGTAAGGGACGCTTCTTATCTCAGGCTCAAAAATGTTCAGATCAGTTATTCGTTCCCTAATAAATGGTTAAATAAAGCCGGAATTGACGTGTTAAAGGTATTTGTTAATGCGCAAAACTATTTAACCTTTTCAAACTTCAAGTTTAGCGACCCGGAAAGGAATTTAACCCGAGCCGATCTAATCGAATATCCGAATGCGAAAACAATCAGTGCGGGAATTAATGTATCATTTAAATAACAGGTCATGAGAAAATATATTCTATTTATATCAATTTCGGTGTTCTTGTTTAGCTGTAAAGATTATCTGGATGTAACACCAACCGATCGTTTTACGCAAGACACCTATTGGAATACAAAAGTTCAGGCAGAAGCGGCGCTGAACGGAACCTATGCCGCAATTTACTATAATGTTTATGCTGCCAATTCCATCTATTTGGATGCCTTAAGTCCGAATACTTACCAGTACAATAACGATTATAACATCATTTCGAGAGGCTTGCACAATGCGGCAACTGCTTATTTTAACGAAACCTGGAATGGGAGTTATAAAGGTATAGGCAGGGCCAATAATGTATTGGCCAATATCGATAAAGTGAGTATGGATGGCGCCTTAAAAGAAAGGTATAAAGCTGAAGCTAAATACCTGCGTGCCTTATATTATATTCCCCTATGGAACTTATTTGGTGGGGCGCCATTAATTACCGATGCCACCAATTACGAAACCCAGGCCAATTTGCCAAGAAACACGGCCGATGAATTGCTGGCGCAGATTTTAAAAGATTTAACCGAAGCCTCATCAGGAACTGCATTGCCTTTAACCTACTCTGGTGCTGATAAAGGAAGAGCAACACGCGGCGCGGCCCTAGCGTTAAAAGCAAGGGTTTTATTATATGCCAAACGTTGGAAAGAAGCTGCAGAAGCTGCAAAAGCAGTTATCGATTTAAAAACATATAGCTTGTTTCCCGATTACCGCGGTTTGTTCTATCTGGAAAACGAAGGCAATGCCGAAGTCATTTTTGATGTGCAATATAAATACCCCGAGTTTACCCATTCGCTCGATATCAGTTTAGATCAACAATTGGGTTCAGCACCCTTGCCCGATCTGGTCAATACTTATTATGCAACTGATGGTAAGCCAATCAGCAATTCGGCCGTTTACAATGCCGCAAAACCTTTCGAAAACCGCGATAGCAGATTGCAGGCAACGGTAATTTTACCCGGTACAACATTTAAAGGGGCTACGGTAACCGCTATTCAATACCCGAGTACAGGTTATGGATTAAAAAAATATACTATTTTTAAAGACAATGAAAAACCTGTAGCGGCACCAACCAGCGGAACCTCTGAATTGAATTTAATTTTACTTCGGTATGCTGATGTGCTCTTGATGTATGCTGAAGCAAAAAATGAAGATACTGGGCCAGATCAATCGGTTTTTGATGCTTTGAATTTAATAAGAGCAAGAGCTAAGATGCCAAATATTTCATCTACCTTAGGTCAGGAAGAACTGAGGGCGGAGATTAGGCATGAGCGGAGAGTAGAGCTGGCAGGAGAAGGTTTATATTATTACGATATACGCAGGTGGAGAATTGCCGACCAGTTATTAAATGGAAATATTACCAACAGTGCAGGTGCAAGGATTGATAGCCGCCTGTTCGATGCCAATAAAGATTATTTATGGCCCGTGCCTTCAATAGCAATCCAGAATAATCCAGCATTAAAACAGAATCCCAACTATAATAAATAGAAATGAAAAATGTATTAAAATTTATAGCTTTTGCTACAATGATGGGCAGTGTAGCTGTGGCACAGGCACAAAGCAAAAAGAAACCCAATATTATTTTTATCCTGGCTGATGATCTTGGCTATGGTAATGTACACAGTTTTAACCCGAATTCTAAAATCCCCACACCGAACCTGGATAGGCTCACTGAAGAAGGTATTAAGTTTACCCGTTTCTATTCCGGAAACACGGTATGCGCCCCTTCAAGATGTGCTTTGATGACGGGTTACACCATGGGCCATGCCTGGGTTAGAGGTAATGCAAAAGCAAAAGACGGACTTGCGGCTTTACGTGCACAGGATACTACTTTGGCTGAACGTTTAAAAGGAAACGGTTATAAAACAGGTATGTTTGGTAAATGGGGTTTAGGCGATGAAGACAGCAAAGGTGCACCACATTTAAAAGGGTTTGATAGTTTTTACGGTTATCTGGATCAATCGCATGCGCATGATTATTATACCAATCGTTTGTACGAAATTGTTGGCGGTAAAACAGTTGAGGTGCCTGTTGATACCACAAAATATACCGAAGACCTGATTGTAAATAAAGCAGTAGATTTTATCAATGCCAATAAAGATCAGCCTTTCTTTTTATATCTGCCTTTAACGGTTCCACATGCGGAACTGAAAGTACCTGCAGAACTATTGAAGAAATTCCAGCATGCAGATGGTTCGAGTAAATTTCCACCTGAAACTCCTTTTGAGAAAAAAGGAAACTACGATAGTCAGGCGCAGCCACATGCTGCTTTTGCTGCCATGGTAAATAAACTTGATACTGATGTGGGTACTATTGTAGCCCTGATCAAAAAGTTAGGTTTGGATAACGATACCTACATTTTCTTTACCAGTGACAATGGTCCGCACAAAGAAGGTGGTGCCGACCCCGTGTTTTTTAACAGCAGTGGCGAGTTTAGGGGAGTAAAAAGAGATCTGTATGAAGGTGGGATCCGCGTGCCGTTAATTGTAAGGGCACCGGGTAAAATTGCAGCCGGGCAGGTTAATCCAACACCATGGGCATTTTGGGATGTATTGCCAACCCTTGGCGAACTTAGCGGAACAGCAACGCCAAAAAATATTGATGGACTGTCGTTCTCTCCATTGTTAAGTGGAAAAAAAGCAGTTAAAGAACATGAATATTTCTACTGGCAGTTTAACGAAGACGGTCTAAAAGAAGCTGTAACCAAAGGCGACTGGAAATTGATCCGGTTTAAAAATAAAGGCACGGCCGAAAAGCTGGAGCTGTATAACCTAAAAGCTGATATTGGTGAAAAAAATAATATAGCAGCCAAAAACCCTGATACGGTAAAGGCGCTTTATGCTTTAATGAAACAGGCTAAAACACCTTCAGAAAATCCACGTTTTGATTGGTCGGAAATTGAAAAATAGATGAAGAGGATTAAGCCAATGCTGGTTTTGAGCTGTACTTTGATTTTTGCCTGTAAAAATGGTACGTTGAAGCAGAATACTCAAGTGAAAGTGAAATATAAGCCCGCGGCGTGTTGTTCGTCTAATCTGCCATCACGCTTTGGTATAAAAGCGACGGGTAACGTTAGCCCATTCGGCGATAAACAGATTAAAAAATCATTGTAAAATGAATTCCAAGGTTGGTGTCTCACCAACCTTTTTTTTATCTGATATGGGTAGTATAGTGGAGGGGTAGTTATTTTCATTAATTAACAGAAAATGAGTGGTTTGTGGTTCTTGGCGGTTTGCAGCCCCGCTTTACATTACTCCCGACTTAACGTCGGGATTCATTGCAATCGGGTTTAGGAACAGGGGGCTGCACCTTGCAACCGTAAAAAAGAAATACTGTTTTTGTCCACTAGCCCCGGTTGAAGCGTTACTCCAATGTCATTAAGTTAAGAGATAAATTATAAAAAAGATGTCACCCTGAGCGTAGTCGAAGGGCATTTATTTGCGTTTTATCGATCTCAGGAAGTCTTCGACTACGCTCTCCACAGGAGTCCTTTGGACAGACTGACGACCACTATGCTTAACTTAATGACATTGAGCGTTGCCCTGCAGCAACGAGATAGGAGGAAGCGAAGCGGAAAACGGGAAGAAAGAATGTTTGCAAAGGCATTGCGCTACAAATCCAAATCAGTTTTTCTTCTCCTGGGCCTATGAGGTACGCAGACAGTGCTGTTATGTTGAAGATTTATTTTTAATCCTCAAATAGATAGCCGCTATATGCCAATCCTTTGGCTACACTTTTAAAATTATCGCCAGAGTTTAATGGAATGTGTGGGAATTTGGATTTAAACAGATTTTGTACGGCCGAAACCATCGATGTTCCTCCGGTTAAAAATAAACAGTCAATTTCCGCTGGCTTGATTTTATAGGTTTCCATAAACTGATCCAGGTAAGCATCGATTTTGTTGATGTCTTTTTCTATAATCGCATTGTATTGTCCGAGCGAAATATTTTCATCAATCTCGATCCCCATATTGCTATAGGCAAATTTAGAAACAGGTTGGTCAGAAAGTTCGATTTTCGTTTTCTCAATCGATCTGAACAAGGAATAACCGAGATTATTTTCGATCAAGGTGATCAGGTTTTTAAATTTCGGATCGTTTCCAGAGTAATAATAATACTCCTCAATCTCTTTCTGGATTTTTAAACCATTAAAAAAGTTCATTTTATCCCAGGTGCATATATTGGCAAAAAGCGATTTCGGCACATTTAAAACTTTGCCAGGGGTAGCCTCATACATGGTGTTCTTCCCAAAATATGGTGTGCCTTTATCCCACATGAAAGCGGAATCCAGACTATCGCCACCAATGTATATACCGCCCGAGGCTATCATATCATTTTTACGGTCTTTGCTGCCAACTTTATCCGGATCGAGGATCAGGTAGGTGAAATCTGTTGTACCCCCACCTAAATCGGCTACTAATACGCGTTCTTTTTTCTTGATTGTTTTTTCGTAGGCAAAGGCCGCCCCGATAGGTTCGAATTGAAAACGCACATCATTAAAGCCTGCACTTTCAGCGGCTTTTTTTAACCTGGTCTGCGCCAGGGTATCTTTCATGGTATTATCATCGTCAAAGAAAACCGGCCGGCCGATAATGGCTTTGTGGCAATCTTCGCCCGTAATCAGATCCGCTTTTTCTTTCAGGTCTTTAAGAATGAGCGTAACCAGATCAGATGCTGTATATCTTTTATTGTGAATACGGGTTTCGGTAAAAGTAGTTCTCGAAAGGATCTGTTTAATGGATTTGATAAAGCGGCCTTTCATGCCGTCATTCAGGTAAGCATCTATTGCTTTTTCGCCAACAATATGGCTTTCACCATCAACCATGCTTTTTACTTCGGTAAAATAGATCAACGAAGGGATAGAAATCGTATCTACAATTTCTTTCTTTTCTTCATCATAAATAGAAAGTGCCGAATTGGTTGTTCCAAAATCGATTCCGTATAAAAACTTACTCATGGCCGGGTATGTTGTGGTTGGGGGCTAAAATGGGGTTGCGAAAGTATTAAAAAAAAGCGAGGCCTGAAAGCTTTTTAAGCTTAAAATATACCTTGTATATAAAACCTTATTCACTATATTTAAAAAACATTCACGCTTTAAATTAAATCACAGTTGAAAACTACTATACTCTTTTTACTGGGCTTAATTTTCCAGCTTTTTTGCATCAATCCTGTTTCTTTCGCTCAAAAAAATATACCTGATACTGTAAAGACAGGAATTTATGTAACGAGCATCCACGATATAGATTTTAAAGACAAAGAATACACCGTTAATTTTTGGCTATGGCTAAAATATAAAAACAAGGAATTTAATTTTGCCGATAACCTGGAGATACCGCAGGCCAAAACGGTTAGCAAATCATTTTCTACGATCGATAGCAGTGGTAATGAAGTGTATATGCTCATGAAGCTGCAATGTGTAATGAAAGATTCGTGGTCGATCAATAATTTTCCGTTCGATCACCAGTTGCTGAGGCTTTCTGTAGAAAATTCTCAATTTGATTCAGCAGCTTTGGTATTTGTTCCTGATACCCTGGGCAAACAATTTGATCCGCGGTTTACCCTTCGCGGATGGAATATCGACAGTTTAAAAACTTCTGCAGCCAATAAAATTTATGAAACAGCTTTTGGCGATCCAGGTATAAAAGTGCCAAGAACCGAATACAGTAGTTATAAGGTGAGGATCGGGATTAGCAGAGATGCTTTTGGACTATTCTGGAAAATGTTTTTAGGTATGTATGTTGCTTTTTTTATCGCTTATATGTGCTTTTATATCCACGCCGATAGCATCGATTCGCGCTTTGGACTAAGTGTAGGTTCTCTTTTTGCCGTAATCGGTAATAAATACATTATAGATGGTTCGCTCCCCGAATCGACCACTTTTACATTGGTAGATACCTTACACGGAATTACCCTGGTATTTATTTTGATCGTGATTGTACTAACAGCCTTTTCCTTAAAAATGATCAAAAGAGGAGAGGAGAAAAAAGCGGAAAGGTTTGATCGGTTTTTCTCCATCTCGCTTTTAACCGTTTACCTTCTTTTAAATATTTTCTTTATTGTAAAAGCTATAAATGCTTAGCCGAAGATTAAAATAACTCACTTGTACCCAAATGGGCGTTTACAATGCGGGTAATCTGTTGGCCAAGTTCTTTTGCATTGCCAATTCCTACGCTTTTTAGTGCTGCCAGCTGATCGGTAGTTCTGGGCATTTTTTCTGCAATGGAAAGCAGTGCTAAATCTGAAAGTACAGCATAATCTTGCGTACCGCGTTGCAGCGCGATTGTTTTGCGCCATTCGACCAGGTTTTTATAAACCTGTGGATTGGAAATCTCCTTTGGCTTGATGCTCGATTTAACTGATTTTTTCTCCGGTTGTTTATTGCCTGCCGCGTGCAAAGTATGGATATAATCTTTGATCGAAAATGGATTCCACGAAATTTTAAATAAGGCCAGTTTTATCTGCAGTGCATCTTTACAGTCGTTTAATACCGTAAGCAGTTTGTCAGAGTGGGTATCATTATAAAAGTTGATGGCCACAATTCTTGTCATTAAGCTAATGAGCTGTTCGAGTTTTGGAACGAAATAATCAGATGCTTTCTGTAAACGTTCCATAAAAGCACTTTCATTTGCCGGATTTTCGTCGGTGCTTATCTTCGAAAACTCCTTGGCGATAAAATTCCTGGCCACTTTAAAGATTTCGTGCTGAAGGATCTGATTGCCTTGCTCATAAATGGATAAAAAGGCATTCTTTTCATCTTTGTCGATCAGTTTAGACTGGCCCAGTTTTTCCCAGTCTTTGGCAACCAACGAGAAATCCAGCAATTCATGGATCAATCCCCAGGCATATTGCTGCGTATAACGTGCCAGCAGTTCAGCCGTAGGTTTATCCTGGTGAGTGGCTTTTGTAAAACTGATTACTTTGGCATCGGTAATGATGTTTTCGGCAACCACAGGCGATTTTAGGATGAGCCCCTCTAAGCTTCTGCAACGGCTGAGTGCTACGTACGCCTGTCCGTGGGTAAATGCAGTGCTTACATCCACGATCGCCTGGTCGAAGGTTAATCCCTGGCTTTTATGTACGGTAATGGCCCAGGCCAGTTTAAAAGGGTATTGTGAAAATGATCCGGTACTGGTTTCGTCGATTTTATTTTCTTCGTCACTCAGGCTATATTTAACATTTTGCCAGATTTCTTTTTCCACTTCAATTTCCCTGCCGCCATTGGTGAAGGTTACTTTTATCGAATCCTGATTAATAGCCGTTATTTTTGCCGCTTTTCCGTTGTAAAATTGCCTTTTGCCCGAAGAATCATTTTTGATAAAGATGACCTGCGCACCCAGTTTTAACTGGAGTTTTTCGTCGGTAGGATAGGCATCCTTCGGGAAATCGCCACTTACTTCCGCATTAAATTCGAAAATTTCTCCAGGTAATTTTTCTAAACAGCCCTGGTTAATTTCGTTAACCAGCTGGTTGTGTGTGGTTAAAGTAATGTAATCATCTTTCCATTCCTGATCTAAAGATGGATCGTAACGCTCATTCAGTTTCGCTAGTAAACCCGCATCAAGACTGTTTTCGCGCATGCCGTTCAAAATATCCAGAAATATGGGGTCTGACTGGCGATAAACTTTATCTAAGATAAACGTAAGCATTGGCGTAGACCTGAAAATCAGGCTGTCGAAAAAATAGGGACTGGAATAATAACTGCCCAGTATATGCCAGGCATCATGAAAAATAGGAGAGAGCTGGTAGAGATCGCCAATCATTAACACCTGCACGCCACCAAAGGGGCGGTTAGAGCCTTTAACACGCTTTAAAGTACGGTCGATAAAATCAATCAGATCAACCCTAACCATACTAATCTCATCAATAATCAATAAATCGAGGCAGCGTAATAACCTTGTTTTTTCGTCAGAGTATTTAAAGTTCGTTTCCGCATTTTCATCAACAACCGGAACCAAAGGGCCGAAAGGAATCTGAAAAAAGGAGTGAAGCGTTACACCTCCGGCATTTATTGCCGCAACAGCTGTAGGGGCAACAATAGCGAAATTCTTTTTGGTGGTATCCCTAATCTTGCGCAGGAGGGTAGTTTTACCCGTTCCGGCTTTACCGGTTAAAAAAACTGGCTGGTTGGTGGTGGCTAAAAAATCTAAAAGAAGCTGGTTGTCCGGATCGGGCGTATTCATATCAATTACAAAATTAACCTATTCGAAATGGATTTGAGGATAGATAAACAGGCGTTTTATCCACAATTTTAATCTGAAAAGAAGCTCGGTAAAATGAAAAGTAAAATTAAGCGCTTGAAAATGAGTTTATATTCTTCCTTTTTATGAAAAAATGCCGAAAACATTTTCGAAAATTCAATTCAAATTTGTAACATTGCACTCGCAAAAAAGGATAACCTTTTTTCCGGGCCTATAGCTCAGCTGGTTAGAGTAGAAGACTCATAATCTTTTGGTCCCTGGTTCGAGCCCAGGTGGGCCCACTGCTTTAAACCCCTTTAAGGATAACTTGAAGGGGTTTTTTGTTGCGCAGGAAACTATGCTACAGGTTATTTAAAGGCTGTTTTCTGCAATAGTAGAACTGCTACTCACTTATATATATTCCCTCCTATATCCACTTGGATAACATTTTCAGACCTTATCAAAATCAATAAAGTCTGCTTTTCAAAAATTTAAGCAATTACAAAAAGACCGTAAGAAAAAAGGACAGCAGTTTTGTTTAAAAATTAATGGAAATACCTGGTTTTAGGTAGATCTATATAGTGGTTTATAGTTGTTTTAATCTATTTGAGCCAAATTATTGGATATTGGCACTGCAGTTGCATCTGGGTATTTTAAAATTTAGAATTAAAAATTGCATAATGAAAAAAACAACAACAAACTTAACTATGGTAGTCAAAGGATGTACATTTGCATTAATAGTAGGTGTCGTGCTGCAATTTGCGGCTTGCTCTAAAAACAAAGATATTAATCCGACCGATGAAGAAATCTTGAGTAAGAAAATAGAAGATATTATTCCGCAACAGTATGTAGATAGCTTGACCAAACTGGGTTTTACTATAAATAAGGGTACTACGCCCCCAAATATCGATGGTTCTTATTTATTTAAGCCTTTCACCATAAAAAGCAGTAATATACCATACGATAGCTATCAGCCTGGTTATGTGCTTATTGACGGCGTAGTTAAACTTTATGAGCAAAGTACCAGCGATTTCAGCATAAAAATGTTGGGCAAAAACTTTATTGGTACAGCAGATACCAGTGTAGTAACCGCCATTAGTGGAAGTGGAAATAAATTTACCGTTTACGGAAAGGTAAAAGCGTACAGAAACGGTGGTTATAATTTTTACGCTTTTTTAATGTCTGGAGAAAAAGATGGCAATAATATTAAAAACGGAATTGCAGGTATCATAAACATCGATGATTCTCACACCGGACCTAATACCATTGCAGAGGGGCAAGGCAGAGTTGCCTTTGATGGCGATTATATTTCTGTACCTACAGATTTTAATAGCAAAACAGCTATGATTACCGAAAGAAATAGCATTAGCAGTAAAGCATCCCAATTCAAATAAAAAAGAAAGCGGCTAGGAAAATCTCCCAAGCCGCTTTCTTTTTGCTGTTAAATTTATACTGAAAAACTTTCACCACAACCACAGCTGACATTAGGATTTACAAAATTAAATCCTTTTCCATTTAAGCCATCAGTGAAATTCTTCGACACCAGATTCTCCCGGATTTATAAATAGTATCTTCACCTCCTGCTGAAATTTTTGCCGTTACAGTGGGAGCTCTTCTGTGCGGACAAGTTATTGCATCCTACGGTATCCAAAATGTAGTGTGGGCAAGTGTGGGCTGTCTGATGATTTCTTTTGCCATTCTGAAAATAAAAAGATACTATTTAATTAACACACAAACCTGATCAACAATACTGTATAGTATTTTGAAACTATACAGCAAATCATTAAGCAGAAATAGAGCAATAAATAAGTGTTGAATACTATACTATATTTTTTGCTAAATCTTCGATTAAATGCAAATCAGATAGGAAATAGTTCGAGAAACGCCCAGGTGGGCCCACTGCTTTAAACCCCTTTAAGAATAACTTGAAGGGGTTTTTTGTTGGAGCCGGAATTTTTGTTTCAAGTGCCTCTAAATGTTGTTTGAGCTATTTAAATTTAACGGCTTTTTGTAGGATAGGCTTTATTTATGAACTTTCTTATCGTGAAGTTGTTAAACCCAGATAACTTCTCAGCCTGTTCATCAATGCTTACCCTTATTTACAAAACTGCTATTTTGATAATCCAAATATTTGGCTGGGATATAGTTTGACAAACTTTTTATAGAAATGCGACACTTCTTCAGCCTCTTTCTGCTTTTTCCGTGTTTTTTAAATCCTTCTTTGCTTTTCTTATGTCAGAAATATCTTTTGCCTGTAAGATAAAGAATACAACCAAGAACTATTCCGATAACTGTCAAATCAAGAGTCTGATAAGATTATTTTATCGTCCCTATTTTTTGTGAAAAATTTTACGAGTGTTTTAAGATTTTGATAGATTTCTTAGGTTTTATTTTCCATATGATTTTTTGCTTTAAAAAAGTAAGGGGATTTTTCAGGTAGTATTTTACTTCTTATTGGGAAATGATTTATATTAGCAGTTTACGCTCCAATTTCAATTAATGAGAGAAAACAAAATATGTGGTTTGAATTTGTCAGGCGGTACAATCGAGTACTTGAATCAAGAAAGCATCAGCATTTATCCCGGTAGCCTGGGAAAACAGGTGCGAATGAAATATCCGCATTATGTTCGAAGCTTAAGGGTAAATCCGCAAGCTGATATACCAAAGAATCTGCACGAATATAGTAAGATCATTATTGACCTGACTACAGAGACTATCGTAGATTATAGATCCGAAGATCACAAAATAAAAGATCAGAAGTCCCACCGTGAAACATACTTAGAGTGTTATGAGCCTCAGTCGATTTTCGATCCGACAGCTGCAGTACTCAGTCTTCTTCAAAATAAGTTGAACAATGCTTTGCAGCAGGGTGCATTATTAATAGTTTTTTGTGGAAAGAATGAACTGATTGAATATCATTTGAATGGTGAGCAGGGATCTCGCTATGAAAGGCATATATATTCCTTTCTCCCAAACTTTCCTAATATCGATAATCGCCAAGGGGAAATACTGAAGCCAGAATTAGGTAAAAATGAGGTTTATAATCTTGTGAGAAGATATACATCTGGGGCTAAATATCATGTCACGTTCGATTTGCCACAGACTTACAATGATGGCAAACCGAAACTTGTAGATAATTATTTTCCTCTGATGTATTCACATGATGATGAGGTTGTGAGTTTTTTTATTCTTGATGGTAAATCCGGAATTTTCTTTTTTCCGGATATTGAAAATAAAGGTCTTTTTTTAAAGGAATTTTTTACCCAGGCTGCTCCTGAGTTGTTACCGAGTCTTTTTCCCAATGAGATAAAAGATAAATGGTTGGAAAATAAACGCTATAATTTGCCTAACCAAGAAAAGCTACTCACTGAACGTCTAGAGATTGTTGAACAGTTCGAAGAAAAGCTTAAGGAAAAAGATTTGGAAATCGAGCATAATAATTTGGAATATGGGTTTCTAAAAGACTTACTCACTGGAACGGATAAGGCATTGGTAGCCGCGGTAATAAAATTTCTACACTGGTTGGGTTTTGATACTGCCATTGATGCAGATACACTCGAATCAGAAGCCGGGGTTTTGGAAGAGGATATCCAGATTGAAACTGATAAAGGACTTATCATTATAGAGGTGAAGGGAATAGGTGGGACTTCTACGGACTCTGAATGCAGTCAGATCAGTAAAGTAAGATTTCGCAGAGCTAAACAACGCAATGATTTTAACGTGTTTCCACTTTATATTGTTAATCATCAGCGGCATCTTCCAGCAGATAAACGGCTAAATCCCCCCTTCAATTCCAATCAGATGAATGATGCGGTGAATGAACAGCGAGGGATGTTAACCACTTGGCAGTTGTTTAATGTATTTACGCTGGTGAAGAAAGAGATACTTACAAAAGAGGAGGTGCGCGCTTGTTTCTATCAGACAGGATACATTGAATTTATCTCAGGGTGTAAGAAATACTTAGGTCATCCAAAAGAATATTTTAAAAATAATACAGTGGTAATTCTCGATATGGAAGATGAACCTAAAGTAAAAGTTAATGCTGAGCTTATAGTTATATATAACGATACTATTCAGGTTGCCAAAATATTGTCTATTCAGCTTGATGATAATGATGTTATCGAAAGTGCAGCAGGTGAGGTAGGTCTTCAGTTCGATATATCTATTAAAAAGGGAAGCAGATTATACTTTTAGTCTGGTTTCATAGCCCCTCTTGATCGTTTTTTCAATCATCTTCTCTGTTCTACCATATCCATTAAACTGAGCCCAATGGTAAGCAACCGTTTAAAAAATGAAAGTAAAATAGTTTTTCATTTAACACTTTTAACAAATTGAAAATCAAAATTATCTTAGAATGCAATTAAAAGAATCTCTTGTTTACAAAAAACTTGAATCTAAATTCGAACATAGTCTCCAAGATTCGAACAACAATCAAATCTTATTTTCAGGACCTTTGGAAGTGGGAAAACTACATTCCTGAAAAATTATTTTGAGACAAGAAAAGAATATAATGTATTTAGAGTCTTTCCTGTAAACTATGTATTGCATGAGAACTCAGATATTTTTGAGATTCTAAAATATGACATCATACTAGAGCTTGTAAATAAAGGAGCATTTAAAGAACCGGATATAGATAAACTTACCAAATATGTCTTCTCGATATCCCAAAGCATTGATCAGGCATTAGGCAAAATGATCAATTTATTCAGTGATACCGGCAAATCTGTAGTCGAGGTCGCCGAAGTAATGGAGAAAAGTATTGAGAAAAACCAGAGTGTCTATGCCCAATTGAGTGATCCATTGCTATCAGTACAGGCATTCTTAAATACCATAAAAAAGTATAAAAAGTACGCCCACAACGATTACATTACCTCCGTCATACAAGAAAAACTGACACTATTAACGAATAAAGCAAAAGCAAAAAATGTCCTAATCGTTGATGATATGGATAGAATAGATCCTGAACACTTATTTCGCATCATATCGATATTTAGTTCCCATATCGATATGGATACACAAACAAATAAGTTCGGTTTTGATAATATCATTTTTGTAGGAGACAATGAAAATTTTAGATCGATGTTTTTCCATAGATACGGTATTCAAAATAACTACAACGCCTATATATCTAAATTGTGTTCAAAATCTCCATTTAACTTTGATCCGGATCAAGAACTATATTTTCAGATGGTCGAAATCATTTCGGGTATCAAGTTTAAATATCTTGATTCAGCTAAAGAATTTCATATTTATGAAAACAAGTCTGCTTCTGTTATTAGGTATTATAATTATATTTTATGTGCTATGATTAAATCTGGAGCCCTCTCACTTAGGGAGTTAATCAAGTACCAAGGGATCCATCAACTATCAATTAGAAATGATGATCACGTGGGGGTTTTTAACGGTTTCCTTGATGAGTTTTCGATTTTCAATTTGACAATGCTACTCAATCGCATTATACCTGCCGGGCTATCACGCGCGCTTGAGGGCTTATTAGAGAATACTTTAAATGCAGAGAAAATTGTTAGAAATGGGGGGATTGATAAAAGAGCACTAAATTCAGATCTCTCTATAGCTCCTCTTGAATTTTTTTTAGTTGAAGAATCAAACAATGCAGAAAATAATGGGCTCACAAAATCCGTAAAGGTAGATGGCGAAGAATTATTAGTAATATTCAGTAAAATCGATCCTCATGATCGGTTGTCGATGAGAATACCAAAAGACAATGCCAATGAACGGCAAGTTATTGTAGCAACGATGGAAGCTATTAAAAAGATGCAGCCATATTTATCTTAATCACATAAAAACGAATGATCTTAAAGAAAAATGGCTTCGAGAATGCGATGAAAAAAGTGTCAGGTTATTTAATAAAATAGAAGATAATCCGAGTTTAAGGATAACTTAAAGTTTTGTTGCCCGAAATTTCTTGAAAGTACCTTTTTAATATTTGTCTGATTTTTTCATAAAACCTGCGATTCAATTAATTATTTTAGCTGTACAAAGCATAATGCAACAAAATGGGTTTAGATATGATACCAATGGGCAAACCAATGCCTGGTCGTGAAGCTGATTTTAAAAGAATCTTCTTGGAACTTATTAATTTTAAGGAGCCGAAAGTTTCTTGGTTGGATAAGTTTAAAGGAAAGAAAGTAGATGCCAAAGCTGTGTTGTATCAGCAATGGCTTGATTTACAGATTTCTTCATTTGAAAGCTTGGGTGCACCAATGGTAGGTAGAGATAAAAGTGCTGATTTTTGGGCCGCTCAGAAGTATGAGGAGAGTGAAAAAAAATCCAGCGCTGAGGATTTTAGGAAAGAGTTGGATGGTCATTATGTTCTTGATCTTATTGATGATTGTGACGGGATTGCAAAATACATCTCCAATTCTTACGACCGAAATGTTTTTAGAGGCGAGTTCATGCGAGATTGTTTTGCGTTGATTGGAGAGGAGCTTGCGGGTGAAGCTTGGGAAACTAAATTTGCAGAAGATGCTCTTGACTATGGAAATAGGCTTATGGCAGCTGCAGATGCCATTGCGATCGAAAATCGGATGGAATACCTAAAGGTACAACGGGAGTTACCTGAGACTTTCGATGAGGAAAGTATCGAATCTCAACTTCATATTATTTATTCCCTAGCCAGATGGCTGATTTTTTATGGCCAAAGAGGTCATGGTTATGAAGCTGATTTCTGATTTATAATGGCTTAATAATGAATAACGATCTCCTTTATCAGAAGCCTTAATTGAGGAGCTTATGCATCCCCATTAGAATTACAGGCTATTAAAGGATATACTGTTATATACTATTGGCTAAGCAATAAAATAAACTAAAAATAAAAACCATGAGAGCAATTAATCCCTGGATCAACTTCAATGGCAATGCCGAAGAAGCGTTTACTTTTTACCAATCAGTTTTTGGCGGCGAGTTTACAAAAATTACCCGTTTTAAAGACTTATCAGGTCCCGATTTTCAGGTAGCCGAAGAGGAGGCCAATAAAATCATGTATATCGGTTTGCCGCTTGGCAAAAACAATGTGTTAATAGCCAACGATGTTCCGGGATTTTTGGGACGAGTAAGCGAAAATGAAAACCGGTCTAAAATACACGTGAATGCCGAAAGCCGTGAAGAAGCCGATCAAATATTTAACGGATTATCAGCAGGTGGAGAAGTAGAAGGACCAATTGATGATAGCCCATGGGGTACCTATGCCGGCATGTTCAGGGACAAATATGGAATTGAATGGATTGTAGAGTTTGATCCGAATTATAACAGTTAAGATAACTGGTCTTTTCGCCGGCTCATTGCGTGTGGCTGATTGGTTTCATCAACAACTTTACCTTAACACTTTGAGCATGGGTATTAATGAAAAGAAATTAGGATGGCAACAAAATAAGGCGCTTTCGTTAAAAGCATAAAAAAAGAGGGAGACTTTTCAGCTCCCTCTTTTTTATCTGATCTGTATTTTTTATTTGATCTGTATTTGGTTTATTTATAAAGGTAATTCATAGCAATCACGTCATTTGCGTTAAAGCTGCGGTCACCGCCGTTAGAACAAGCAAGCATAAAAGATTCTGCATCTGCTTTTGAAGGTGTTCCTGGGATTTGTATCGCACCAACTCCCGCTGCTCCTTCATTAGAACGTCTTCCTCCACAGCTATATGCTCTGTTCATATAGTCAGTATGGCGAAATCCTATACAATGTCCAACTTCATGTTGTAAAACAGAAGCTACGTACAATAAATTAGGATTAGTTCCATAGGCATTAACATTCGTATTCATTTTAACCTGGTTAAATGGTTCTCCGCTTGAAGTAGGAAAACCAGACGAACCTAAAGTGATATAACCCCCACTTGGTCCTTCGTTAAATCCAAATACGTCAATGTTACCTGTAGTGCCTGTACTTGCCCTTTGAAAAGTCATGCGCAGGCCTAACGAATTGTATCTTGAAATCATGAGGTCAACAGCATCACTATATACCTGTGGTAAATTGGTAACCGAAATGGTAATCACACGTGGTAGTGCTTTAACAAGATTTGTTGTGCGGTATTGTTCGGTTTCAGCAATGTTTAAATTAGGACTTAAAGATTTTTCATTTAAGTTGGCGTCTGTTAAAAGGATGTCTCCTTCAACCAGGTAACCGTTATCAACTTTACGTGCATTTTCGACACTAAATCCCAGGCTTTTTATTTGTTGTAAAGTATTTGCTGATATTTCGGCTTTATTGTCAGTTTGTTCAGAAGTATTGTTCTTTTTGCATGAAGATACGCCGAGAAATAAAGCGCATAGTATGCCTAATGATAAAAATTTGGTGTTTTTCATGTTTAAGTTAGTTTAGGTTAATGTGTAATGATCAGATGAATCTAATATATAAACAAATTATATGTAATCAAATAGTTACAGTGTTTTTTTAAACGAACACTTATGGTTTTGTTTTTCAAAAGAGCTTGCCTGATCATTTAGCAGTGGTGGATGATTTAATAAAAAGTGTTTTCGCTTAAGACATTTCACCTAGCCGTAAAGCCCCTTCAACATTGTCGCATATCACCACCGGCAAACTCGAATTTACCTGCCATCTTTGTACAGTAAGGAATTAATATTTAAAAAAACAAATTAATGGAGCAGCTACCATTCCAAAAACGGGCGAAACCGAAAAGCCTTAAGAGTAGGAAATTAAAAAAAGAATTTTATGTCAAACAACACCGTTTCATTGCACAGAGTTTTAAAAGCGTCGCCAGAAAAAGTATACCGTGCATTTACCGAACCTTTGGCAATTGCTTCATGGTTACCTCCATACGGCTTTCTTTGTACTGTTCACGAAATGACAGTAGCATTAGGAGGTTCTTTTAAAATGTCGTTTCATAATTTTTCTACCTCCAATGGCCATTCATTTGGCGGAAAATACCTTGAAGTAACACCAAATGAGTTTTTAAAGTATACCGATCAGTTTGATGATCCAAATCTGCCTGGTGAAATGATTACTTCAGTTTGGTTGAAAAAGACATTAGTTGGTACAGAAATTAAAATTACTCAGGAAGGAATTCCCTCAGCTATACCTGTAGAGATGTGTTATCTGGGCTGGCAGGAATCACTTGAAAAGTTAGCTAAGCTCGTCGAACCAGAAATACCAGATGCTTAATTAAAGGAAAATATTTTTTTGAAAGACATCACTCCAGCTAATCTCACAGCTTAAACCCCTCTAAAGTAATTTTGGAGGGTTTTTTTGTGCGCTTACCTGATATTAAGCGATTTTGCCAAAGCGGCCGCCTGTATATTTTATTTCCATTTTAATACCGCTACCCATAACACACCCTTCGAATATCTGCAAAGGGTAAGGATAGAATCAGCCAAAAAAGCCATCGAAATGAACCATAAAGATCTGCCATTTATTATGGAAGATACAGGATATAACGATTTGAAAGCATTCAGGAAAATCTTTAAACGCATTACGGGGCTATCGCCTATGGAATACAAACGAAAATATGAGAGGGGCCCGATCATCAATTAGCGAGGTATGCAGGGGAGAATAATAAAAACAATAAAACCATAATCAACAATAATAATCCATTAACCCAATAACGATTTTTCCAGGGCTTTAAATCAACAACCTGTTTGTTCTGGGCCACATAGGGAGTTTTCAATGGATATAATCTTCCTATAATGAGCATAATGGCGGTGGTAACAACAAAAAGAATAGCCAGTACATGCAGGAAGTGGATGCCGGTATCAAAAACCATTTGCGTAAGGATATAGGCAACAAAGCAGAATCCCAGACCTATTTTCGCGGCAATTGGCGGAACTTTTTTGGTTGCAAAGCCAACAAACATAATGGTAAAGATGGGAATACTGAATGCCGCATTTATCTTTTGCATGAAGGTATAAAAGCTATCATTGGAAAATATAAATAAGGGTGCAATAAACATGGCCAATAAGGAGGCAAACATTTCAAATCTTTTCGAGCTTTTTAACATCCTGGCCTCGGTAACCACGATACCTTTCTTTTCTTGGGCTGGTTTGTAAATGTTGAGGATAAACAATGTACTTGCGCTGTTTAGTCCTGGGGAAAATGAGGTAATGGCAGCGCCAAAAATAACAGCAGCTATAAAACCGCTGAGCACAGGGGGCGATACATCGCTTACCACCCTCGAAAAAACTTCGGTGGTATTCTGCATATTGCTGTATAGGTGAACGGCAATAATCCCTGGTAACATAAATAATAGGGGCCCAAGGAGTTTTCCTGCGCAGGCCAGTGCAATTCCTTTCTGACTGGTTTTGAGATCAGATGAAGCCAGCGCTTGTTGCACAATTACCTGTTCGGTGCCCCAATAAAAGAGGTTCATCAAAATCATGCCGGTAAAAATGGTCGAAAATGGAATGGCATCGCCTGTTTTTCCTATAGAATTAAAGTGTTCGGTTTTTGAGGTAAGAATGGTGTGTATGCCATTTTGCAGGTCACCATTTCCAACATGTCTCACGCCAAAATAAGCCAGTAATAATGCTCCGGTAAACATGCAGGCACCCAATACCAGGTCAGAAATAACGATGGCTTTTAAGCCGCCCAGTATAGAATATAAACTGCCCACAAGCCCGATGCACCAAACCAAAATCCAGATGCTGCTGCCATAACTGATTTTCCAGATATCGGAAAAGTGAAACAAGCCATTTAACGCCACAGCACCACTATAGAGTACTATAGGCAAGAGGTTAACGAGGTAACTGATCAGAAAAAGAAAGGATACGAGTTTCTTGGTTTGCGGATCGTACCTACTTTCCAGGAAATCGGGGGTAGTAGACATGGCGCCCTTCAAATAAACCGGGATCACAAATTCTGAAACCAATAACATGGCAAATACAGAACTTACACCCCATGCCATTACCGTCATATTGTTGATGTATACCGATTCGCTACTGCCGACAAATTCGGCCGCACTGATGTTGGTGAAAAATAATGCACTTCCTACAGCGGTAAAGCTTAAGGTACGGTTAGCCAGAAAAAGCCCTGCTGAGGTTGTAATTTTATGCTTTCGGGTTTTAATCCACGAAATTAATGCAACCAGAAAGGTTACCACTATAAAAGTAACGAATGCCGTAGTATTCATGTGCTTTAGCTTATATAGAATTTCTTCTGATGAGTATTGTTGGAATGATTTCCTGTATTTTTTCTTTTTTTAGCACCGCCTTTGCGACTTTTTTACCCATTAACGAAAAATCGGCCGAATAAGTGGTAATGCCTCCACCTATAAGTCTTTTATTACCGTTTCGCGGGCAAAACCAAGTTTTTTAATCAAAACATTGATAGAAGGCAGCGCTTCTCCTTTAGAAATAATCCTTTCATCAATGGCATAAATAAATCCCTGAACAAACTGCTCATGTTTTGAATAAGAGGGTATTTTTTCGAAAATAGTGATCATAAAGTAGATTGGACTACACTAGTCTATAGGTTTTGAATTCTTGTTCGCCTTTCGATTACAAGGTAATAAAATTCAGCTAATCAATAATCGAAAAAAAATACTCCAGACCTCATTTTGTTTCGTATTGATCTGTAAAGGTAGTTTGCATAACGATAAAGGCACAAAATAGACTAGATTAACTTCATTCCATCATATGCTTATTTTATTTTTTTTATGGCGTAGGCAATGTGGTTAAGTTAAGTACTATGCCATTGTCAGTCTGAGCTTGTCGAAGACTTTTCTATGGTCGAAAACGGAAAAATATTTGTCCTTCGACAGGCTCAGGATGACAATTTTTTTCGTTTTCTCCTTAAAAATTAATGACATTGGGCGTAGGGGTAAATACAAATGTTGTTGTCATACTTTCAAAACACAATAAATATTCAATTATTTAAAAACAAAAAAGTATGAAAATGAACAAGTTTTATTTATTAGTTGCTGTTATGGTTATTACAGCGGGAGTGGCAAAAGCACAAGATGCAGACCTGGTATTTGGTGTAAAAGCTGGTGTAAACTATGGAACATTGCCAACAAGTTTAAAGGCCATAACAGATAAAAAAGGAAAGGTAGGTTATAATTTTGGGGTATTTGCACGGGTTGGGAAATCGCTATATTTTCAGCCAGAATTGAACTATGTTAGCTTTAAGAGTTCATATGTTTATGCAGCTAACACTTATAGCCCTAAATTTAACCAACTTAACTTACCGCTTATGGTTGGATATAAGCTTATCGATACGGAGGCCTTAAATTTCAGGGTATCTGCCGGGCCTGATGTTAATTATACCCTTAACGAAGCAAAAGGGCCAGTTGGGTTTGATTATAAAAAGCTTAATTTCGGTGGAGTGATCAATGCTGGGGTAGATATTGGCAATATCAGTATCGACGCCAGATACAGCAGAGGCCTTACCAAAATTAATAAAGGCCTGAATGAAAAAACAGGTTTGTTTAATCTATCTGTAGGATTTAAATTGTTTTAAGACACTTCTTTATTTCTCTGGTTCATAAGTTTAAATACTGAAAGAACATAAATCCATTTTTCGCTAAAGAAAAATGGATTTTTTTGTTAACTTCTTAAATAACATTTCTTTAGTTAAAAGAAACTAAATTAGTTTTATTACTTTTGTTGCCAAACGAACTATTTAAGTCTTGTGTCATGTAATATCATTTGCATATAAATGTTGAATGACCTTTCCCACCCGGGGAGGGAGTAATTACTATTTATTTTTTACTTTACTTATTACAATATGGCTATTTCACAAAAATATGGTCGTACTTATCACTATCCGTTTTCGCCGGGAACAACCAGCGATGACAGGATCCAGCACGACTATTGGGAATATTTACAAAAAATCCCTACACTTATACACACCGAAAAACTCGATGGCGAGAATAATTGCCTATCTAAATACGGCGTGTTTGCCCGCTCACATGCGGCACCAACAACATCACCATGGACCGAAAGTCTTAGGCGTTTTTGGCAATTTGCAAAACATGATTTGGGAGATTTAGAAATCTTCCTGGAAAATTTATATGCCATCCATTCTATTGAATACCGGAACCTGGAACATCATTTTTATGTATTCGGTATCCGCGAGGGCGACCATTGGCTCAGTTGGGAAGAAACGCAGTTTTATGCAAATATGTTAGATTTGCCAACCGTTCCTGTGATTAAAATAGAACAAAAACCAGAAAATCAACAGCAATTCGAAAAAGAAATACTCGAGCTGGTGAAGGCCCCGGGTAAATTTGATCCCTACGATGTTTACGATAAAACACAGGTTACTATGGAAGGAATTGTTAGCAGGAATGCCGATGCTTATGCCGTTGATGATTTTGCCCAAAATGTGTTCAAATACGTACGCAAAGGCCATGTTAAAACTAATGAGCATTGGACTAGAAGCTGGAAACGTGCATCACTGCTAAATGAAGGAGGTAAGCATGTGGGCATTAAGTGAAAATAAACAATGGGCTGATCTTGAAATTCGCTTTGACTGGGTAAAGCGAATGGCAGGTGTTCAACAAGACTCACGCTATCATGCAGAAGGTAACGTGGCCATACATACGCAAATGGTGTTAACCGCTTTACAAAATGAACCTGCTTTTAAAGATTTATCTGAACAAGATCAGGAAATTTTATGGGCAGCTGCTTTATTGCACGATGTTGAAAAATACAGTACTACTGTTTTTGAAGCAGACGGAAGCATTACCTCAAAAGGACATGCGCGTAAGGGAGCTCAGTTTGCTAGGCAATTTCTGTATCAGGTTGAACCAACGCCTTTTGCCATCCGTGAGCAAATTGTAGGCTTGGTGAGGCATCATGGTTTGCCAATTTGGTTGTTCGAAAAAACCGATCCTGTGAAAGTTTTAGTTAAAGCAAGCATGGAAGTTAATCTGCAATGGTTATGTTTATTGGCAAAAGCAGATATGCTTGGTCGTATTTGTGATGATCAGGAAGAAATGTTATATCGAATAGCTTGTTTCGAAGAATTTTGCAGGGAAAACAAATGTTGGGAAAATCCATATAGGTTTAAATCAGACGCTGCACAAATGTATTTTATGCAACATGATGATGCTTATTTAGATTACATCCCATTTGATGAACCAGTAACGGAAGTTGTTTTGATGAGTGGTTTGCCTGGGGCCGGAAAAGACACCTATATTAAAACACATTACGCAGATTGGCCAATAGTCTCTTTAGACAGTATCCGTAAGGAAAGGGGCATATCTCCAACAGATAAAGCAGGTAATGGAAGGGTAATACAAGAAGCAAAAGAGCAAGCCAGGGTTTATTTGCGTAAACAGCAATCGTTTGTTTGGAATGCGACCAATACAACAAGCCAGATGCGCATGCAGTTAATCGATCTGTTTAGTATTTACAAGGCAAAAGTAAGTATTGTTTATATTGAAGTGCCTTACCAACATTTGCACGTTCAGAATAAAAATAGATCTGCTATTGTACCTGCTGGAATACTTAATAAATTGGCGCACAAACTCGAAGTGCCCGCACAGTGGGAGGCACATCAGGTCGTTTATCAAATTCGATAACAGCTGTTTTAAGTTCGCAATTACGCGAGCTATGGTAGAAATCATTGGGAAAACATCTTGTTGCTAATACAGCCCTTCAGCGTATTCTGAAGGGCTTTTTTATGCCTCTGACAGTATTTTGGATTTTTATTCCATTAATTTATAAATGAAATCACCTTTTAATATGGGCTAAATTCTTTAAAAACTAAAAATGTGTAACTTGAATCCATAAAACATATATCAAAATGAAATATAACCGGCGCGATTTTATAGGCGGTAGCATGGCCCTCACATCTGCTTTATTTTTAACACCAATGGAAACATTTAGCACACCTTCTTCCGGAACTGAAAAATGGACAAATGGCTTCGCCCTAAAAATCATGGCGCCGTATTGGGGTTTTAATGGCTCGGTAACCGATTTTTGTAAAAAAGCAAAAGATTCAGGCTATGATGGAATAGAGATCCTTTGGTCGGCAGAAATTGCAGAGGAGTTATTTAGAGCGTTAAAAAAATATCAATTAGAAGTTGGTTTTCTTTGCCGCGGAGATGAAGCCCTTCCAGCACCGCACTTTGCAACTTTTAAAAAAGTGCTTAAAGAAGCCATTGAGCATCGATATCAAAAACCTTTGTATATAAATGTTCACTCCGGAAAGGATTTTTTTCAATATCAGGACAATAAAAAATTCATTGATTTTACTGTTCAGTATGCTAAAGAAACAGGGGTTCCAATTTATCATGAAACCCATCGGTCGCGTATGCTTTATTCGGCTCCGGCATCACTACAATATTTACAGCAAAACCCTGATCTAAGACTAACGCTCGATATTTCTCATTGGTGCAATGTGAGCGAAAGTTTACTCGAAGATCAACCGGAAACTGTGGCACTTGCCATTTCACGTACCGATCATGTTCATTCCAGGGTTGGCCATGCAGAAGGGCCGCAAGTAAGCGATCCAAGAGCTCCGGAATGGAAGCAGGCAGTTGAAGCACATTTTACCTGGTGGGACAAAGTTGTTGCCATAAAGAAACAACAAGGTAAAGTCCTTACCATGTTAACGGAATTTGGCCCGCCCAGTTATATGCCAACCATTCCGTTTACCAACCTTCCAGTTGCCGATCAATGGGAAATAAACGTATATATGATGCAGACCTGGAGAAAAAGATATTTGTAGGTTTTCCAAGAACAAAATTTCTTAAGCTGCAATATTAGTTGCCTTAGTTTAAATTGATTAGTCGATATGGTGTTGATAACAACTTTTTTACCATTTGTTTAATTTAGTTAAACAAATGTTTAGTAATTATGCATCGTTTATAACGATAGATTATTAAGGTTTTTATGAGAACAGTTTTTTTCAACATGATGGTAATATCTCTACTATCATTACCGGCAATGGCCCAGCGTAAAGCTCCGCACGTATTAATTATCGGCCTTGATGGCTTTAGCGCCGAAGGGTTTAAAATGGCTAAACATCCAAATCTTGATAAGTTATTCGCCGATGGTGTACTCTCGTTAACTACAAGGCCTGTAATGCCATCGGTTACCTTACCAAATTGGACAAGCCATGTAACGGGTTCCGGACCGGAGGAGCATGGAATTACAGCCAACGATTGGACGCTGCAGAAACACACTCTGCAGCCAATAGAAACAGATGCAGACGGCTATTATCCATCTATATTTAAAGTATTAAAAGACGGGGTTCCTAATGTTAAAACGGCTTATTATTATAATTGGAAAGAACTGATTAACCCAATTAATCAGAAATACCTGGATGAAGTATCTTTTGAAGAAAAAGATGAGTATAAAGAGAACTACCAGAAAGCTTATGATTTTATGGTAAAAAACAAACAGAACCCTACACTTACCTTTTTGTACAGCGTACACACCGATCATGCAGGGCATGGTTTTGGTTGGATGACCCCGCAATATATTAAGGCTATTGAAGAGGCTGACTTTGCAATAGGTACTTTACTGGAAAAATTAAAAACCGCTGGCATTTATAAAGACACTCATTTCTTGTTAATTACCGATCACGGAGGTGTAAATAAAGGTCACGGTGGTATCTCGATGGCAGAAATGCAGGTGCCTTGGGCAATTACTGGCCCACAGATTAAAAAAGTTGGATTAATTACCTCTTTTAATAGCAATAAAAATACGAGTTTAGTATTGGCAAAAATTTTCGGACTCACTAAATTGCCAGATGCATGGACAGGAACAATACCAAAAAATGTATTTAAATAGATTTACAAGGAGAAGATCTGTATAATAAGGTAGCAAAAGATTAAACCGGATAATGGATTTTCATTACCCGGTTTTTTATTGGTTAATTACATTGAGATCTATTCCTTTTGGTGATTTAAGGGATAGGTAAAACCTGCCCATTCACTTGAAAATCGTTAACACCAACACTGGTACTCCCGCTGGTTGCAGTGGCGCCATATGCATATAACCTAAAGGTAACAGCGGTATTGATATTGGTAAGTGCCGATGCATTGAATGAGATCATGGTTGGCGTAGTGGTGCCGCTGATTGTAACAGGGGCTGATATATTGCTGGCAAAATTATCAATGCTGGAGCGGAGCACAAATGTGTTCGGGTGTGTGGTACCGCCCCTTAGTACTGTAAATTTAATGTCGCTAAAGTTAAAATAGTAGCCACTTACTGGTTCTAAGTGCAGCTCGTAATATTCTGTTGCATCAAAGGCTGATGGTGTTGTTGCAGATATGGCATTTACCCATCCATTTACCAGGTATCGCCCACCCGGGCCTGGTGCACCGCTGGATATACCCGCTGCCGATAGCGTTGAACGTGAAAAATCAGACCGTGGTGTGCCCACAACATTATCAACTGCATTTGGCGCAGGACTGGTACTGTTAATATATACAATGTTTTGTGGGGCCTGGTATTTTATGTTGGGATGGATATAAACATGACTGGTATTATTATAAGCTGTAGGATTGGTAATGTTTGATACAATTGTATAAGGGCCATCCAGATAAGCCGGATTAGCATCTGGAATACTGTTGCCCCAGATCAGGCCTGTTGCAGTGGGTGGCTGATTAAGGTTGATGATCCTGATATCGTCATGATAAACGGTACGGGTACTATTAGGCGGTACTACATATAATCCCCATTTAATGTAGCCTATGTTTCCATCACTAACGTTGCCGGTAAAGGTAGCATAGTTTGTTTTTTCATCTGCCAAAACATAGTCGCTTTGTCCTGGGAGTTTCATATAAGTTCTCATATAGCCGGTAGTAGAAGTGGCCCAGAGTACGTCTATTCTAAATTGGAGCCATTGGTTTACATATGGCTGCAAGTCAGTTATGATGTCTTTCGTCGATACGTCCTGATACCTAATCCTCACCGCATTTCTTTGTGCACGTATCATCAGAGGAACATTTTCCCCGCCTGATACTTTAAGCTGAAAAAGGTTACTTTCGTTAGTTGGATCTCCGGTATTCCAAACCGGCCAATCTTTTAACATCACACTAAACTCGTAGCGGCGTTCATCGCCAGGGAAATAACGGGCTGGAAGAAATTGTTGAGCATCGCTCTCACTTCTCCAGTTGCCGTCTGAATTATAGCCCGAATCGCCATATACTACTTTATGCGCTATTGCATGGTTTGATGGTGATGCACCGGGTGATACAATATAAGCGGCATCTGATGCAGTGGCATTGGTAGGGTTTATGCCCGTGATACCAGAGTTAAGTGCTCCATTTTCGTAATTTACGTTTAATATTGTATCGCCATAGCCCAGATTTGCTTGTGGGCCGGTAGCCATTTTCGAAATAGAGAATTTTGCGGTCTCGGTTCGGCTGGTCAGGCCATTTTCAATTTTACTGCAGGCGCTAGCCAAAAATAATATGGCTATTGCCATATACTTTTGTAGATAAACTGATTTTTTTTTCATGTGGTTCTTTTTTTGGTTAGTTGAAGGTTGATTATGTTTATGATATCATGTAAACTGTTTTAGTAGGTAAATAAAAAGCGGTAATGTTTTAATCATTACCGCTCTGTTTATTATTTAATAGTTGTTTTAATCTCAGTCTTTTTACCATCAATGGTTAGCGCAAGGTTAATTTCGCCTTTTTCAAAATTATTGCCAGCGTTTTCTTTTAGGGTAATTTCTGGAGCCTTATCTCCATCAAAAGGATAGAGTACCGAAACAAATTGTTGTGTATTGGCGTCTTTTTTTGCCTTTTCGAATACAAAAGCCGGGCGAGGCATTTCCTGGTTATAGACATAGGAAACTTTACCTTCCTCTTTCTTAAGCGTAACTTTATCCACATTTAACGATTGGAACAATAGATTATTCCCATCATTGTAAGTAGTATATACCTTATTCTTAACCTGATCAAAAACAGGTTTACTATCCTCTTTTAGTTGGAAATGGACGCCTAGGTTTCCGGTAGCTTTACCAATGGCTTTGTCAATAATCAAAAAATACTTTTGGTTAATAAATAGTACACTGCGCTGGTGATTCAAATCGGCATAACTAGGGTTGGTATAGGTTAGTATATCTAGTTTTCCTTCTCCCTCTCCTCCAGGGGAGGGTTGGGGTGGGCTGGTTTCCCATTTATCCTGATGCGCTTTGGTAATTACCATGTTCTGGTTATCTAAAGTTAGTGTACTGTGTACCCTGGTTTGGCGGTACCAGTTCCGTTTTTTGGTAACTTCTGCATCGCCACTATATAAATAACATCCTGCATCAGGAGTGAAATTTCTGCCTTTAATCCACAGTTCGAAGGTTCCGTTATCGGGTTGGGCATGAAATTCTCCCGGAGGACTGGCTTTTAAGATCATTACGGTTGATTTATCGCTCCACCCATTTCTGAAAGTGTAAAAGCCGGCAGTTGTTAGCCCATACGATAAATAGTTGGGTAAAGCACCACTTGCGCCATCAGTAGCGAAATATTTTATCTCCTCATTATCTGGGAAAGTCTTAGACCAGGCCGCAAATGCCTTTATCCTTGAGGCTTTTTCGACCGGCCACGAATCGCCGAACATTGGGTTGTTATAATCAGGGAACGACATATTGGCCGTAGCTACAACCATATTTTCTACTGTTTTGATATAACTTTCTGGAAATTCTTTTTCTGCACCCGCCAATTTAGCCGAGTTGTAGGCTTTAAGGAAAATATCAATACTGGCTACATGGTAAGTTGGCGAAAGTTCCCATTGCATTCCGTCTGGATATACCTGTTTTTTAATTTCTCGGTTAAGCACCTCGATACCACTTTTGCGCCAGTTCGCCGCTTCCTTAAGTTCAGGAAAAATGCTGCCAGCACCTAAAACACGCTGTGCTTCGAACAATAAATGATTGCCCTCTTTGCTGTAGTTTTTTAGAATGTAATCGGTTTGCTGGTTAAAAAGGTTTAAAAACTCCAATAAAAAGGCCGGCGTAAAGTTCGGCGAGCCTACAAATAAATTAAAGGTACCCGGCAAGCTTTGGGTGCGTTCTGATACTTCTAATGGACGCCAGGCAAAACTGTCGTTTTCTTTCGATTTACCTAAAGGGTTTTTCTTGGCCCAATCTCTAAACTGAAAAATCCATTCTTTAGCATACTTTTCATCGCCACTGCTGCGGTAGGCCATACCCATGGGCTGCCACCAGGTAACACGGTGTAACTGCCAACGTACTTCATTGTCTTTTACCGGCCAAAAATCCCAGTTAATATCAGTGCCATAATCATAATAGCCATAACCTTTTTGTGGCTGAAATTTGTGTTCCAGGGCATTGTCGGCCTTTATCTGGTTGGCTTTACCAATATCTTTCCCCCTAAAGCGGGCTTCATCGCCAACATTAAAATCAGGGTGTTTTACCGTTTTCCGGTTACGGTAATAGGTTAACAGTGCTTTGGCTGCACCGTTATATTCGCCGGTATTAAAGAGTTTGTTTACTTTTTCTAAACCCGGATAAGCAAGATTAATTTCGTCGAAGCTTTCTTTAGTAATGGCCACTTCCTGGGCATTTGTATTTAATGAGGCAGAAACCAATACGAATAAGCTTATGATATATTTTAGTTTCATGGGTTATAAATTAAGATTTCAGTAAATCTTTTAAATCTATATTTTTAATGGCTACATAACGTTTTAAGGCTTCCAGATAATAATAGTCGGCATAATCTAGCGGTGTATCAATCTCCGAATTGTATAAAAATGCACCTACGCTATGTTTCAACAAAAAATATTGGTTTTCGCCGGGTTTGGCTAAATACGCATCAGAAGAAAGCGATTTTAAAATATCTTCCGCATAATCAACATATTTTTTTCCATCTTTTACCTGTGTACTTAAATCCAATAAAGCCGATGCAATTATTGCCGCTGCAGAGGCATCTCTAGGTGCCCGTTCTGCAGTATCCATCGCATTATGTACGTCTAAATCCCAAACCGGAACTTTATCTTTCGGCATACGTGGATGGTTCATGATAAATTTAGCTATGTTTTCTGCCTGTGTTAAAAAAACAGGGTTTTTAGTATTGGCATAACACATGGTAAAGCCATATAGTCCCCAGCCCTGGCCACGTGCCCAGGCCGACTCGTCGGTAACACCCTGGTGAGTTCTTTTGGCCAATACCTTACCCGTTGCAGGATCATAATCAACTACATGGTACGAGCTGAAATCTTTCCTGAAATGATTTTTCATGGTTGTAGTGGCATGGGTGCTGGCTGCATTTATATAACCTGGTTTTTTAAATTCTTTACCAGCCCAGTACAAATATTCAAGGTTCATCATATTATCTATAATTACCGGATAGTGCCACCAGGGAAAATCCCACGATCTGATTACACCTACTTTTGAGTTGAAACGGTTGTACAAGTGTTGTGCGCCATCGGCCAATACAGGTAAATAGGTTTTATTTCCGGTAATACGATAAGCATTTCCATAAGAACAATAAAGCATAAAACCTAAATCGTGCGAATTGGTAATGTTGCGGACGGTATCAAGTGCGAGTGTGAATTTTTTAGCTTCTTCGGCCAGGTTTTTATCGCCTGTAAGTTCATAGCCATACCACAAACTGCCCGGAAAAAATCCCGTGGTCCAATCGGTTACACCTGCTGTTCTTACTGTACCATTAGGGTTAATAGAACGTGGGTTTTGCCCTGGCCTATAGGTAGCTGCCGCTTTATTTAATTGAAATGCAATTACATCACTTACTTTCTTTAACCAGGTTTGCGGCGGGTTGTGTTGTATTGGCCTGGCATAACAGTTAAGTGTAAATGTGGCTGTTAGCAATACTAAGCAAAAAGCTTTTTTCATCATGTTGTGGTTTGATTCTTTGATAATTGTTTTGTAAAGTGAAGTTATGGGGGTTGAAACAAAAACACTTTTGATTATTATCAGAAATATTTTGATTTTGGTTAAAAGCACATTTTAATAGACTATTGTCTGGAGTGTTGTTCGTTTAGCTTTTTACCACAGATGGACACAGATAAGCACAAATATTAATATGGAATCTATGCTTATCCTTTTTATCTGTGGTTAAGCTTTCGTTTGTCGTTAATGCCTAACAGGCATTGCGGTTTTGATTCTTTTAGGGCAAAAATGGATAGCCTTAGCAGTTTATTTCCTTTTTTAATCAATATTAAAAGGTTTTAAGCTGAAATCTAACGGGCAGAAGCTTATCGAATTCTATTTTTAGCCTATATTAGATTAGAATAATAAAATGATATTGAAAAAACATGTCCAAAGAAATGCAAATGAGATTTAAACTAGGTTCGGTATATGGTTACTTTAAATAATTTCAACATGGAACAATCGTATGCTATCGGAATTGATGTTGGTGGGTCTTCACTAAAATGTGGAGTAGTAAACCAAAATGGCGAAATTTTATATTCCATTATTGTATCACTAAAAAATGCAAAAACACAGGGCGCCATTATTGCACTTATTGTAGAAGCGATCAATACCTGTGCTAAAAAATTTAAAAACCCTATTCTGGGAGTAGGTATAGGTTTTCCTGGGATTATTTATAACAACAAGATTATTGCCGGTGCCGATAATTTACCCGGATTTAAACAACTGGCTTTAGGCGAAATCCTGCAAGAAGTAACGCGTTATAATATTGTAATGGATAACGATGCCAATTTAATGGGGTTAGGAGAGATGACTTATGGTGCGGCCAAAGATTGTAGCGATGTGGTTTTTCTTACTGTAGGCACGGGAATAGGCGGTGCTGTGATGATTGATAACAAGCTTTACGGAGGATTTAGAAATAGAGGTACAGAGTTAGGACATATTGTGGTACAGCACCGTGGGGTTGCCTGTGCCTGTGGAGGACGTGGTTGCTTAGAGGCTTACGCATCAGTAACGGCCCTGCTTAACCATTATCAGTCTATCCATCCTAATCCACCAGAAGAGATTGATGGTAAATATATGGTCGAAAAATACCTGGCTAGAGAAGAATATGCCGTTGAAGCTATGGAATCGCATTTCGATTATCTGGCTACAGGCATTATTAGTTTTATAAATGTATTTAGTCCGCAAAAAATTGTAATTGGCGGAGGCATAAGCGAATCTGGTGCCTTCTATGTTCGCGAGATAGAAAGAAGAATAAAAACTTTAGCAGTACCTATTGCACCTGGTAACGAATTGGTGGTTGCTGCTAAGTTGGGCAATAAAGCAGGTTTACTGGGCTGTGCAGCAAATGTTTTTCAAAAGTTTAAAGCTTTTGATTATGCAGTGAAATAGTTCGTGAGAAAAAGGATAGTACAAATCTAAATCTGCATTGTTTTTCGAGGATTAGCAGGAAACAAAATTATTGAATTTAAACAGAAAGGATATTCTAATTTTTTAGAATATCCTTTTTTTCTGTGGAATAATGTAGGATACCGCTTACAGGAAAATATAAATCGACCAAAATTTTTAAGCATTTATCTTGTTTGTTTTGCCTTTATTTTGCTCAAAACAACCTTATAAAAGGCCAAAATAAGCCGTTTAAGGCATGTTTAGCCAAATTTGATAGTATTTTAGCCAAATTTGAAACTCTTTTTATATCCCTAATGCTAAATTCGTTACAGTAAGATGAATGGGAATCGACCTGTGGAAAAGAATCCCCACCTATAATTTCTTAACAAGCTTACAGACTAAGCAAACCTGAAAAGATTTAAAAATAACCAAATAAAATAAATGGGGATTAACCTACCCAAGTATTGATAAGAAGAGACTAACCGAACATTATAAATCAACTAACAAAATGACTAAAAATAATTCTGAAGCGATAGCTGAAAAAGATTCTTTTTCGATCAGCAACATGCAGCGAAGGCAGTTTTTGCAATTTGCAGGTGCCTCTACGGCTTTAACAATGGGATTGATCAGTTGTAAAAAAGAAAAAATACCTGCCACTACGCCTTATATTAATACGGATAATACCATAGATTTTAAAGACGACACTGGGCTGTTAAACTATATATATGCATTGGAGCAGATTGAAACTGCCTTTTATGTTAAAGCGACAGCAAGTTTACCAGCTAGTTTTACACCTACACAGATTTTGTTTTTTAACGATATTAAACTTCATGAAATTGCCCACTGCGAATTTTTTAAGAGATTTTTAGGGATTGCAGCGATTGGCGTGCTTGAAATGGATTTTTCGGGTATCGATTTTACCGATGCCACTGCTGTTTTAAATGCTGCCAAAACATTAGAAGATTTGGGCGTCGCTGCTTATAACGATGCAATTGTTAGATGTAAAAACGATTACAACCTGATTCTTTTAAGCCAGGTGGCTACAGTAGAGGCACGCCATGCGGCTTATGTGCGCAGTCAGGTAAGCGCACTGAGTTTTGCGGATCTTACGGAACTTGTTCCATTAGGTGCCGATGCCACTAATGCACTTGATGTTATGCTCGCACCAGGCAAAGTTTTAGAACAGGTTTCAAAATATATCAAAACCAAACTTAATATCATTAATCTTTAAACCGCACGAATATGAATATTTTAAATATCATTGAGGAAATGGAAAGTGTAAATGGAGCGGTTTACGAGCAATTGAGCCAAAGGCGCAGCGCATTGCAACACTTATTAAATGTTGGCAAGAAAATTTCGTTAGCAGCAATACCTTTAACATTAAGTACAATGTTCCAAAAAGCATACAGCCAAACTACACCAAATACAGCAGCAATCGATTCGCTTAATCTGGTTTTGGCTTTAGGTTATATGCAGTTTCAATTTTATAATAATGCACTAACCGCTACCCCAACTTTAATACCGGTTGCCGATAAGCCCATTATTGCCACCTTACGCGATCAGGAGCAAGCACATATTAATGTATTAACCAAAGCCATTACCGATTTGGGTGGTACACCCAGGACCTTAATGCCCTATGCCAATTTCGACTATACTCGGGTTAATGCTAACGTAACCACCAACTACGGTACATTTTTAAGAACCGCTGTAGCGCTGGAAGATTTAAGCGAACGTGCTTATAAAGGCCAATTGATTACATTAATGGGGACTACAGTGTTGGCCACCATTGTACGCATACAAACAATAGAAGCCCGCCATTCGGCCCAATTGCGCCAGATGGTGAATAAATTACAGCTTGCAACACTGAAATACATGCGTCCATGGGTAAGTATCAGGAGAAACGATGCCGATGGTTCTAATGTTACTCCAATTACAGGGAACGATTCGATGATCGGGGTATTAAACCCTATTTATGATATTGATACGGGTTTGTTGAACAGAGAAACGAAAACTATCCAGGCAGGTATAGAATTAATTGGCATCGGAGGAAATATCAATTTAACCGCCGGACCGGCAGCGGAGTCTTTTGATGAATATCTTTTAACTGCAACAGTTAAAACAGCAGCCAACCTGTTTATTAAAACGGGATTTCAACTAACCTAATAACAACTTAATTCACCGATAAGGGAGAAATCATATGAAACGAATTATAATCTTATTATTGCTATTCAGCACCTGTAAAACGCTTTTTGCACAGGATATAATTACTGTATCAGGTTTAGTAAGAGACGAAACAAACCAGCCCATGCCTGGGGCAACAATTTATGAAAAAGGAACCAAAAATACTGTAGTATCCGGTACCAATGGCAGATACCAGATTAAGGTTAAAAGCGATGCCACCCTGGTATTTACCTTTTTGGGGACTAAAAGTGTAGAGATAAAGGTAAATAAGAGAACTACCATCGACGCAAAATTGCAGGACGATGCCAATAACCTGAACGAAGTTGTGGTTGTAGGCTATGGTCAAGAAGTAAAACGTGGCGATTTAACAGGCTCCATATCTTCAATTAGTGGTGCCGAGCTTGCAAAGGTACCTGTACAAAATGTTGCACAGGCCCTACAGGGGCGTATTGCAGGTATGCAGGTTACAATGGGCAGTGGCGATCCGGGCGAAGTACCATCGATTAAAATCAGGGGAGGTACCTCTATTACCCAAAGTAATGAACCATTATATGTAGTTGATGGAGTGCCACAAACCGAAGGACTGGCTTTCTTAGATCCAACCGATGTAGAATCTATCGATGTATTAAAAGATGCATCGGCAACAGCAATTTACGGCGCCCGTGGAGCTAACGGGGTGGTTTTGGTAACCACCAAAAAGATAAAAAACGGTAAAACCACTATAAATTATGATGGATATTTTGGTGCTAAATCTATCAGCCGTTTTCTGCCGGTACTAAATACCTACGATTATGTTAAGTATGTTTATGAAAACGCATTACCAAATGCTGGCAGGCAGGCAACTTTTTTAAACACTTATGGTCCGTTCGATTCTCTACAGGTTAAATATGGCGATAGGCCAGGGATTGATTGGCAAGATCGTGTTATGGGCGAAACAGCAATTAGCCAATACCATAAGATAGGTATTAACGGGGGTACAGGCGAAATGAGATACAATGTGTTTTATTCTAAGAACAAAAACGAGGGTATAGTACTAAACAGCGGTGCAGACAAGGATATTGCCAAATTAAGTGTAACTAATAACATTGGTAAAAAGGCAGTAGTTACCGGAATTGTTAATTATTCCAATCAGTTTATTTATGGCACAGGTGGTACACAAACCGGTGGGAATGCCCGTTTGAGTTTTTTACAAACGTTATTACAATACAGACCAATCACCAGTAAAAATGGAAATGATCTAGACCTGCTGAATGATGCGGTAGATGCATTGGATAACCAGGGTAGTCCTGCATTTCAAAGCCCGGTGCTTGCACTAAACACGCGTAAAGTAGAGCAATCGATAAAAAGTTTAAACGCAAGTGTAACCGTTAAATATAATTTTGCTAAAAACTTAAGCTACAATGGTTTGGTTAGCTTTACCAACCAGACCAACAAGATAAAAACTTTTATAGATGCCAATAATATCCAGGCCATACGTACCGGAGGGGCATTTGGTGGTATAAGTGATGCTTTAACCAAACGTTTAAATTATAACAACGTAATCACCTATGCTAATGTTTTTGCAAAAGACCATAAAATGGACGTATCGGTAGGGCAGGAATACATCTATAATTATGGTGAAAATTTTGCTGCCACCACCAACGGTGTTCCGGTTTTTAACAATGGTTTTGATAATTTAGGTGCAGGTACCATTGCTACATTCCCATCTTCATATACAGAAGATGATAAGTTGTTTTCTCTTTTTGCCAAGGCAAATTATTCTTATAAAGGAAAGTATTTTGTAAGTGGTTCTATCAGGAGAGATGGTTCTTCCAAATTTGGTAAAGAAAACGTTTTTGGGTATTTCCCTTCAGCAGCACTCTCGTGGAAAATTTCAGAAGAAGCTTTCATCAAAAACATTAAAGAGATTTCCGATTTAAAACTTCGCTTAAGTTATGGTAGTTCGGGTAATAACCGTATTGCCAATTATGCTGCGCTAGCTACATTTATTACTGGTAATTATCCACTGATGAACCAGGTTTATTCTTCAGCGTACCGTACCAATCTTGAAAATCCTTTTTTAAAATGGGAAACAGTGGTACAACGCAATGTCGGCTTAGACATTGGCTTGTTTAAACAAAGGATTATGTTAACCGCCGAACTATATGATAACAGATCAAAAGATTTGCTTTATAATACCAGGATTCCTGCAAGTTCGGGCTTTAGCAATCAGCTACAAAATGTAGGCGAAACCTCTAGCAAAGGGGTAGAGCTTACGCTAAGTACCATTAACATTAAAAACAGCAATTTTTTATGGAACACCAATTTCAATATTGCGTTTAACAGAACAAAAGTACTTAAGTTAAGCAGTGGAGAAAGTTCTTTGCTGGCTAGCAGTTATAATTCTGCATTTAACGATTATATACTACAGGTAGGACAGCCAGTAGGCATCATGTATGGTTACATTAGCGATGGTTTATATCAGGTTAGCGATTTTAACTATAACCCAACCAGCAATGCTTATACATTAAAACCAGGAGTGGTTAATAATGGTAACGTAGCGCAACCCGGTTATGCCAAATACAAAGATATCAGTGGTCCTAGTGGTACACCAGATGGCCTGATCAATGATTTCGACCGAACGGCTATTGGCAATGCAAACCCTAAATTTACAGGAGGTATCAATAATACTTTTAGTTATAAAGGGGTTGATTTAAGTGTGTTTTTAGATTTCACTTATGGCAACGATATTTATAATGCCAATGTGCAAAATAACCTGGGTATTTCAGGCGATTTTAACAGTAACCTGGCTTTTCAGGCAAACAGGTGGACAAATGTGAATGCTACGGGGCAATTAACAACCAGTCCGGTAGAACTTGCTGCATTAAATCAGGGAAAAAATACCATTGCATCCATAGGTGGTACCACTACAGGCCGGTTAACACGTTTTGCAATCGAAGACGGGTCCTTTTTAAGGTTAAATAACATCAGCTTAGGTTATACCTTGCCGAAAAAATGGTTAAGTGCAGTAAAAATCAGCAATGCCCGTATTTATTTTACAGCATATAATCTACATGTATTTACCAAATACGCTGGCTACGATCCAGAAGTAAGTGTAATTAATAACCCTTTAACCCCAGGAGTCGATTTTAGTGCTTACCCAAGAGGGAAGTCTTTTATTGCTGGTTTAAATTTATCGTTATAAAAAAATCAATATGAAAGCTAAGTTTATATATATGAAAAACGCAACTTTTGTTGGCTTAATCATACTAGCAACACTTGTTTCTTGTAAAAAAACAGTCGAAACCGACCCTTACTCTTCATTTACGACCGATAACTTTTTCAAATCATTGCCAGAGGCTTATGCGGCAACCTTGGGTGTTTACGAAACACTAAAAAGCCCAAATACCTACGCCTGGTATGTTCCATTGGTTTATGATGCCGATACTGACGTAGAATTTTTAAGTGCAGGAACTACCACAAACGATTTTAGAGAGGTTTCACACTATTATTACCTGGCGGGCAATTCATATTTTTACAGTACGTGGACTACCTTATATAGCGGTATAGACCGGGCCAATTTAGTTATTGAGCGGATACCACAAATGACCCAATATACCAATGGTAATGCAGCAGAAAAAACCGATTTAAACCGTATGCTTGGCGAGGCTAAATTTCTCCGCGGATTTTTTTATTCAGAACTGGTACGCTTGTGGGGTGATGTGCCTTTTAAAACCAAAAGCTCAGCCCCCGGTGATGACCTGAGTTTGCCACTAACCGATAGATTTACGATTTACGAGCAGGTAATTAAAGATATGCAGGAGGCCATTGCGGTTTTGCCGGCAACCATTGCTACCAATGAAAGAATAAATAAGTTTGGCGCGAAGGCGATGTTGGCTCGTGTAGCCCTGTTTGCAGGTGGATATTCTTTAAGACCAGATGGAACGATGCAAAGGGCAACTGATTATACCAAATACTATCAGCTAGCGCAAACACACGTAAACGATGTGCTAACTTCAGGTTTGTATAAACTGAATGATAGCTATAGCCAGGTTTTCAAAAACCAATCACAGCAAGTATTCGAACCAAAAGAAAGTTTGTTCGAAATGTCTTTTTATACACCTACAGTTACTAATACCAGTAATTCTAGCTGGGGTACTTTTAATGCCCCACCTACCAATGCGGGAGTTTTTGGCAGTACATTAAACCGCGTTTTTGTACCCTCTTCGTTTTATAGCAGCTTTGCAGACGGAGATTTAAGGCGCGATTTTTCTATAGCAAGATATATTTTAGATGCTAACGGGAATAAATTACCATTGTTAACCAATAGAGACGATGAACGGTGGGGCCCGGGAAAATGGAGCAGGGAATATCAGAACAATTCGACATTGGAAAAAACATACACCAATATTAATTATGTAGCCATGCGCTATGCCGACGTGCTGTTGATGAAAGCCGAAATTGAAAATGAACTGAACAATGGGCCTACAGCTGAAGCTTACGATGCCATAAATACAGTAAGAAGAAGGGCTTACGGCACTAATACCGCTGGAAGCAGAATTAACATTACACTCGCCACTGGTGGAACAGGATACTCACTCAGTACCACTGCGCTAAGTAATACCACTATCACCATTAGCGGAGGCGGAGGTACAGATGCTTACGCAGTACCAACAGTAGTTGGGGATAAAGTTACTGCAATAACGGTGCTTAACCAGGGTGGTGGTTATACATCGGCACCAACCATTACCATTACCGATGTTAAAGGAAAAGGTACAGGAGCTACTGCTACTGCAACGCTTTTGCCAAAGAAAAACAACGTTGATGTTGATTTACCTACCGGATTGAGCAAAGATGCTTTTTTACAGAGAATACAGAATGAAAGGGCCTGGGAATTATGTTTTGAGGGAATGCGCCGTGCCGATTTAATCAGATGGAATTTATTGGGCGATAAAATTAAAGCCACGCAGGATGCCGTTAAAGCTATTCGTACACAGTATGCTTACGAAGCTGCAACAAATTTCAAAAAAGGGAAACACGAACTATATCCTTTTCCATCAAACGAAATGGATGTAAATAAAAAAATAACCAGACAAAATCCAGGATTTTAATTTATACAATGTTAAAAGAAATCATACTGTTTCTCGCACTAGTAATTCCAGTAATGGTTGATGCTCAGGAAGACATTTACGATCCTTCAGCACAATACGAATACCCAACAGATCCGTTGGTGCGAAAAAAATTAGACCAATGGCAAGATTTGAAATTCGGGGTAATCCTCCATTGGGGTGTTTATTCGGTTAACGGAATACCTGAAAGCTGGCCAATCTGTGGCGAGCCATGGCCGAAACGAGATACCACCCTGAGTTACGAGAACTATAAAAAATGGTATTGGGCACAGGCCGATAAATTTAATCCTATTAAATTTAACCCTGAACGTTGGGCCGAAATTTCGAAAAATGCCGGGATGAAATATATTGTATTTACCACCAAACATCATGATGGCTTTAATATGTTCGATACCAAGCAGAGCGATTATAAAATTACCAACGGGCCATTTAAGAATAACCCTAAGGCCGATGTGACAAAATATATTTTTGATGCTTACCGTAAAGAGGGAATGATGATTGGTGCGTATTTTTCTAAACCCGATTGGCATTCACCATATTTTTGGTGGGACCGCCAACCTACGCCTACCCGCAACGCCAATTACAATATAAACAACTTTCCGGAACGCTGGCAAAAATATAAGGATTTTACTTATAATCAAATTGCTGAGTTGATGCACAGCTACGGTAAAATAGATGTGCTTTAGTTTGATGGTGGTTGGGTACGCCCTGCTACAAAGACAGAATTAGCGCGCCAGGAGTGGGGACTTAATCAAAGGGGACGTGCAAATTATCCTAACTTTAATCAGGAAGTTGACATGCCTAAAATTGCTAAAATGGCACGTGAAGCACAACCCGGTATTTTAGTAGCCGATAGAACCGTACATGGCCCTTACGAAAACTTTAAAACACCAGAGCAATCTATCCCTAAAAGCCAAATGAAAGAACCTTGGGAAACTTGCATTACCTTAACCAAAAGCTGGAGTTATAGAAGTGATGAAAAAACTAAATCGAGCACATGGGTGATACAAAGTTTAGCCGAAATTGTGGCCAAAGGCGGTAATATGCTGTTGGGTTTTGGTCCAACACCAGAGGGTACTTTCCCTAAGGAGGTAGAAAAACCTTTAGCAGAGGTAGGGGAGTGGCTTAAAACAAACGGAGCTGCCATTTATGGTACCCGAATTACCAAAAATTATAATGATGGCCTAACCTGGTTTACGCAAGCGAAAGATGGTAAAACGAAATATGCTATTGTAGGTATAAAAGAAGGAACAGCAGTGCCCGCAACTTTAAATTGGAAAGGTAATGTACCCAAAATCAATGGTAAAATAAAATTATTGGCTAATGGTAAGAAGGTACAATGGAAAAAAGAGGGTGATGTGGTAGTGGTTACTATACCTAAAGAACTGGTTGGCCAAACATCACCAGCATTGGCTTTTGCAATTAATTAACGCAAGTTGTTATTTAATATATAAAAAAGAAAGTAAGCATCAAAACTAAGAATTTTGGTTAACCGCAACTAAAGAACCCATGATGATACTTACACTTGGCCTTTCGTCAAAACTGCATTTGTTTTAACCATATCCTAAACTCACTTTGGAGATGGATAGCTAAATTCGTTATCAGAAATAATCCGAGAAATGAAATATAACATCCTTAGCCTGTTGTTTTTTTTAGCTGCAGTAGCCAACGCCCAAAGCACCAATAAACCCAATATCCTCATCATCATGACCGATCAGCAAACTGCTGATGCGATGAGTATTGCCGGTAATAAAGATCTGCATACCCCAGCTATGGATAAGCTGGCAAAAAACGGGGTTCGTTTTACTAAAGCTTACTGCGCACAGCCATTGTGCACACCCTCGCGCACTGCTATTTTTAGTGGTAAAATGCCTTTCGAAACGGGCTTTGTAGGTAATGCCGCCGAAAAAGACGGTCAATGGCCTGATAGCTTGCTGATGATGGGCAAAATCTTACAAAATGGAGGTTATAAAACAGGTTATGTAGGCAAGTGGCATTTGCCTGTGCCTACAACCAAAGTAAGTCAACACGGCTTTGAATATATAGAGAATACCAATTTTTTAGATTATAATGATGGTGCTACCCCTTCTTACTGCGCCCGTTTTATTAAAGAAAATAAAGACAAGCCATTTTTGTTAGTGGCCTCTTTTTTAAATCCACACGATATTTGCGAATGGGCAAGGGGTGAAGCTTTAAAAATGGATGTGCTGGAAGATGTTCCCCCTGTTGATCAATGTCCACAATTACCAGCCAACTGGAAAATTCCAGCTAATGAACCTGAAATTGTTCGAGAGCAGCAAAAAACGGTCGGCTTACGTACCTACCCCTCAGTAAACTATACGCCAGAGAAATGGCGCCAATACCGATGGGCCTATAACCGATTGGTAGAAAAAGTAGATAAGTACATCGAAATGGTAATGGCATCACTCAAAAAATATGATGTAGAGAAAAATACCATCATCATTTTCACGGCCGACCATGGCGATGGTTATGCCGGCCACAGCTGGAACCAAAAGCAGATTTTGTACGAAGAATCGGCTAAAATACCTTTCATTATAGCGAAAATGGATGGTTCTATAAAAAGCCGAACAGACGATATGCTGGTGTGTAACGGTACCGATATAATTCCTACCATTTGTGGCTTAACCAGTGTGCAAAAACCGGGTTGTTTAAAAGGTATTGATCTTGGTAAACAATTAACAAAGCCCTCGAATAATTTACGGGACACCTTGGTAATTGAAACTGATTTTGCCGATAACGAAGAACTTTTGGGCATTAGCGGCAGGGCGGTAATTACTAAAGATTTTAAATACATTGTTTATAATAAAGGAGAAATTAAAGAACAATTGTTCGATTTAACCAAAGACCCTGGAGAAATAACCAATTTGGCAGTTAATACCCAATACAAAAAGAAACTGATGAACATGCGTACCTATCTAAAAAAATGGTGCAAAACAAACGGTGATAAATTTACTGCAGGCTTGTAGATTTGATAGTAAACTGTTTGCAGCAGGCGGTTAGTCTGCGTGAGGGATAGCAGCGGAAAGCCCAGAGCGAGGAAGAATGACGAAGCGAGGACTTGTAGCGAATAGCCTGACCCGCAGGGACACGCCCAAATAAAAAAGAATGCAATATTAAACTCAGCACCACAACTGATGAAAAAAATAATTATCCTAATCTTATCATTACTCTCACAAAATATTTTAGCTCAGCAACATTCAGCTATTATAAAACTAAGCGCTGAGAAGTTACACGCCCGTGTTCGCGAGTGGCCTTATCCGGCAAACGGAATTACCGTTCCTACTAATGCACCCGCTTTATTGTGGCCGAGCACCAATGGCAAAAATATGGTTACCCCAATGGAGAGTGGGAGCGAAGTGCCCGAAGATCCAGGCATTGGCAATGTGCGCTATAAAGTGATGTTAGCCACCGATAAAGATTTTAAAAATAATATAATTGTCAGTGACGAACAGCGTTGGGCAGTTTATCCTTTACATCAGGCATTAAAACCTGGTAAATGGTTCTGGAAATATGGTTATGCTTTAAAAGGAAATAATAGATGGAACTGGTCGCCAGTTTATAATTTTGTGGTTGATGCCAAATATGCCAATCAGGAGGTATCGCCACCAATAAGCGAGGTTTTAAAGCGTAACGAAGGCCAGCATCCCTTACTGTGGGGCATGCATCGCATTGGCGAAGATTTTTATAAAAATAACCTCCAAAACCCTGAGGCCAAAAAATTTATCGTTTTTGCCACAAAGCTGATGAATGTACCCCTGCCTGCCGAAAAACCGATGCGGGTAATTGATACCACTGGTAAAAGTCCTTTGGAGAAAAAAATATTGGTAGAGCGTATGTATCACGGTTTTGGCGATTTGGTAGGCAAGCCGATCAGTAATCTGTGTATCGCTTATCAACTAAGTAAAGACAAACGTTTTATTCTGGATGCCAAACGCAGGGCTTTGAACATCATCAATATGGACCCCAGTGCCCCAGCCACGGGTAGCGATTTTAACAACGGAGTAGTGTTAGAGTCGTTGGGCTGGTTTTACGATGCTGGTTATGATTTTTTATCGCCACAAGAAAAAGAAATGTTCAAAAAGGCGATTACCATACGTGCTAAACTGGTGTACGATCGTCTGCCCAATCGTTTCGAACTTCATGTCAGCGATAACCACGTATGGCAAATTACCATGGCCAATCTTGCCATTGCTACCGTAGCGGTAATAAACGATGTACCCGAAGCCAAAGAATGGTTAACTTATCTGTACGAAGTTTGGACGGCAAGGTTCCCAGTTTTAGGCACTACTGATGGTGGCTGGCATGAGGCCAATGGCTATTTTATGGTAAACTTCAGGTCTATTATTTATCTGTCGCAAATGTTTGGCGATTTTAGCGGCGTAAATTATTTTAACCTGCCATGGATGCAAAACCTGCCGTATTATATGCTGTACACAAATCCGGTGGGTGCTGGTAATACGGCCACCGGCGATATGTGGGAGAAATACCCAGCCGGTGGCAGGGGGCAGGCCTGGTTTACCGATGCGCTAACTTTCAGGATGGATAACCCTTATTTAAACTGGTACGTTGATGAAGCTAAAAAACGCAACCCCAAATATTTTACCGGTACTGACGAATATCTTTTATATCGATTGCTGAATTATAAGCCTGATCGGAAATTGCAAGCAACTTCGCCAGCAAATTTGCCCAAAACCCGCAAATTTGCTGATGTGGGTGTGGTGGCGATGTACCAGGATTTGGCAAATCCCGATAAAAGTTTAAGCAGTTTCTTGTTGAGCAATCCATTTGGTTCTTCGGGCCACGGCCACGCCTCTCAAAATGCCTTCACCATTAATTATAAAGGCAAAATTATTTTCGGCGGTGCCGGATATTACAGCAATTTCAGTGATAAACATAACTTGCTTAACTACCGTTCAACAAAATCTTATAATACCATTCTGGCCGATAGCCTGAACCAAAAACTGGGTGAAGAAGGTTATGGCTGGATACCCCGTGCCATTTCTGGCAATCATATTCAGTACGCTTTGGGCGATGCCAGCAATGCCTATGGCGATATTAAAAGCGAATTTTGGTTAAACCGGTTTGAGCAAATCAACCTAAAACCTAATAAGGCCAATGGCTACGGCGAAAGTGGGGTGACCCTGTACCGCAGGCACATGTTGCAGTTAGATGGTGGTTATATTTTGCTTTATGATGAACTGGAAGCTAATAAGCCTGTAAAATGGACAACGCAGTTCCACACACCATATGATGTTATCAAAGCGGATAAAAGCGATAATGCGAACCGCCAAAACTTTACCGTAACAAACAACATGGGTAACGTAACGGCCAGTATATTTGCAAATAGTGCCTTAAAAATGGATGTACATGATAAATTTTACGAACAGCCAATAAATTGGAACAAACTAACTGACGCTGATGGAAAACTCATCGAATACACTAACCAATGGCATGCAGGCATCACTTCTTTACCAGCCCAAAAATTCAGGTACTTAACCATTATACAAATTAAAGACGGTAAACCGGAAATAATTAAAACCATTTCATCTGTCAATGGCCTGAGTCGTTTAAAAGTTGGCAACTGGGATATACAGGCACAACTGGATGGAAATAAAGCAGCTGCCCTGCAGGTTTTTGATCAACAATTAGCGTCCTTGTTTAATTACGGAAACCTGCCTGTTGTGTATCACAATAAAGCATATCGTAATCAAATTAAGAACAGCAGTTTATTATTGGAAATGGAGGGTGCTAAAATGAACAAACAAGAAGTAGTGGATGAACTGCCGGATGTGGTTAAGTTCGATCCCGAATTAAAATAACAGCTCAACATTAACAGCTAGGTCAACCAGGATATTACCTGATGTAGCTGTTTATTTTAACTAAACTTTGTGTGTTTTTTTGCCAGAGCGTTTTAACTAAGAAATGTAACGGTTTTAGCTGTGTTTTGGGTTTTATTTCTGCTGATTTTTAATTGATTATAGCTGGCGTTACGTTTATGTTGCACATGCATTAAAACTTGTTTTTTGCCAGTTTAACCTTTTCGTTACTAAACTTTTGTTAAGAAATTATTAACTTGAAGGGCTTAATCCAATCCAGATAAAAGACGAGGTATGATATTGCGGAAAGATATTTTAGAAAACAAGAAGTTCACTAAACAATTAGCGCTGTTGAGTAAGTTATTTTTCATCGTGATTTTTGCTTTTTGCATTTTCTATGAAGCTGGTGCGCAGATAAACGGTCGGCATTTTAGAAATATTTCTGTAGAAAAGGGTTTATCACAAAGTACTGTTTTTGCCATTAAACAAGATACGCTAGGTTTCGTATGGATAGGAACACAAGACGGGCTTAACCGTTACGACAGTAAAGGCTTTAAGGTTTACCGGCCAATAAAATCAGATCCTAAAAGCATACAGTCTTATTATACTCGTACGCTTTTTATAGATCATACAGGTACTTTGTGGATAGGTGGCAACCAAGGGGTAAGCCGCTATAATTATGCTACCGATAGTTTTATCAATTATAAACTGCCCCGTAGTTTGGGCGAATGGTATGTTTCCTCTATTACTGAAGATCCACAGCATAATATTTGGGCTACTTCTGTTGTTGGAGGTATTTTTAAACTGGCTATGGGCGAATCGCAGTTTAAACAGGTTAATTACGATTCTTTTAATACAGGCATTAAAAGAGTTGTTTATGTTGGAAGCTGGAAACAAAACATTCTAATCGGTACCGAAGTTGGCCTTTTTAAAATGACGGGTTCGAAAAATAAACTGGTAAAAATTGATTTGGGAACCGATAAACCCGCTATTAACGATGTGTATATCGATGGAGATGTTTTTTGGGTAGCTACCGAAGGTAAAGGACTTATTCAATATAATTTCGAAACTGAAAAGAAAAATATTTTCCTTCATTCGCCAGGCACTAAAAGTATAGCCGATAACAATATCAGGTGCGTAGGGAAAGATACGGATGGTAATTTATGGTTGGGTACTTTTCGAGGTTTGTCTATTTTCGATCCCAATACCAATACTTTCGAAAATTATTTTCACCAAATTTCTCAACCTTATACCATCAGCCAAAATTCGGTGCGCTGTTTTTTTAAAGACAAACAAAATGGCATTTGGTTGGGTACCTATTACGGTGGTATTAACTATTACCATAAAAACGATATCAAATTTAACCTGCTGAGCCAGAATACAGGTAGGCTATCGTTAAATGATGAAGTAGTAAGTGCCATTAAGGAAGATTCGAAAGGTAATTTTTGGATCGGAACGAACGATAAAGGCTTAAATTATTGGAACAGGGCCACCAATAGCATTAGCTATTTTTCCAATAACGAGAACAATGCCAACAGCTTAAGCGCAAACAACATTAAAGCCATTGCTTTTGATAATGATCAGAATCTTTTGGTTGGGATGCACAATGGTGGATTAAATATCTTAAATCCGAATACCGGTAACGTAAAGCGGTACCGCCATAGCGAAAGCGATCCGAATAGTCTAGCGGGCGATCTGGTTTATAGTATATTGAAAGATTATAAAAACAGGATCTGGATCGGAACACGCTCTGGCTTAGATCAGTTTAATCCTCAAAGTCAGACTTTTACACATATTCATTTAGACAAGGCAGGGAAAAGGCCCAGTTCAGATGACATAACCTACCTTTTTGAAGATAGTAAACATCGGATATGGATTGGTACAACCAATGGCGTTACCCTGTTTTATCCGGATAACATGTTATTTGGTAATGATCTCAATAATCAGCTGCGTGATGATGTAATTAGTTGTATTGCAGAAGATAAAAATGGGCGGATATGGATTGGTTCGAGGGAAGGACTAATTTTATATGATGAGAACCAGCAATCGTTTGTGACTTATAAAAACCGGAAAGACTTTATAAAAGGAACCATTTATGGTTTGCAACCCGATAATGAAGGCAATATTTGGGTTTCTACCAACAGGGGGCTCATCCGTTACAACCCTGATACGAAAACTTCGCAAGCTTTTGATGAAACTGATGGATTACAGAACAACCAGTTTAATGATTATGCTTTTTGCAAAGCCAGCGATGGCATGTTATTATTCGGAGGAATTAAAGGGCTTTCTTATTTCTACCCATCTAATATTAAACAACAACCCTTACCTTTGAAATTAACTTTTACAGGCCTCGAGGTATTTAATAACAGTGTAACCAGTGGCGATGAAACCAAAATACTCGAGAACCATATCGATCAAAGCAGCCAACTCGAATTTGCGGCAGAGTATAAACAATTTACCATCCATTTCAATACCTTCAATTATATTTCTGCAAATAGAACCAAATACCTGTACAAGTTAGATGGTTTTGATAAAGACTGGCAACATACCGAAGATTTAAAAATAACCTATAATAACCTTAGGGCAGGCAGTTATACTTTTTTAATTAAAGCGGTAGGACCAAATGGCGAAACCAGTGCGGTAAGAACCTTAAAAATTATAATATTGCCACCATGGTATAACGCTACCTGGTTTTATTTGTTAATGTTTGTTGCCTTTGTAGTTGGTGGTTATATTGCATATAGAATTATTGCCGAAAGAATTAAGGCCTTACATCAGCTTAAGCTAGAACGGGTTGATAAAGAAAAAGTACGCTATATCAATCAGGTTAAAATGGATTTCTTTACCAATGTGTCACACGAGTTAAGAACGCCGCTTACGCTTATCCTGGCTCCATTAGAAGAGTTGATTAAAAAGCCTTCAGAAGATAAATTGATTAACAAACGGCACGAAATGATGTTGATTAACGCGAAACGTTTATACAACCTTGTTGATCAATTATTTGAATTTAGAAAAACGGAAACAGGCATAAGAAAGCTAAAAGTTAGCAAAAGTGATATCGTAAGTTTTATCCATGAGGTTTACGAATCGTTTAAACCACTATCTGATAAAAACCAGATACAATATACCTACCATTCAAGCGAAGCAAAATTATCTTTCTATTTTGATAATGATGCCATGGAGAAAATATTGTTCAACCTCTTATCAAATGCATTTAAATATACCAGTACATATAATAAGATCAGTGTCGAATTATCCACGCTGAACAATTTCGCCATTATCACCGTAACCGATACGGGGGTGGGTATTTCAGAAGATGATATCGCAAAGGTTTTTGATCGCTTTTATCAGGTTAATAATCAGGAAATGAATTTAGGCTCGGGTGTCGGCTTAGCCTTTACCAAAAGACTGATAGAACTTCATCACGGATCAATTAAAGCAGAAAGTGAACTTGGAAAAGGCAGTAAATTTACAGTTTCCATCCCAATGGCAGATGCTGTTTACAAAGAGGATCTACAGACCGAAAGTATGCGTTATGAGCTTTCGATAGTGCCTGAAGAGGAGGCGATAGCCGAAAATAACCTGATGTATACCGAGCAATCTTTGATAACTGAATCCAATTTAAATGACGGGCAAAGAAGTAAACTGCTCTTGGTTGATGATAACAAAGAAATTTTAGATTACCTGCAAGATTATTTTAAAGAAACTTATGAAGTTACGATTGCTTTTGATGGTAAAATGGCATTGGATATTTTAGAAAAAGAGCAATTTGATTTGGTTGTAAGCGATGTGATGATGCCCGAACTAGACGGTTTGCATTTTTGTAAAAGGCTGAAACAAAATATTAATACTTCCCATATTCCAGTGATCCTGTTAACCGCTAAAACAGAAGTAAATCAGCAGATTAAGGGTTTAGAAATGGGGGCCGACGATTACATTACCAAACCATTTTCTATAGATATGCTTGGCGCTAAAATAGCCAGTTTGTTAAAATCGCGTAAACGATTAAAAGAATATTACGGCGGAAGTAATGAAATCGTTCCTCAAAATCTAGCATTTAATACATTAGATGAAGAATTCTTGAAAGAAGCGATAGCGATTGTAGAAAAGTACCTTTCGGATTCTGATTTTTCAGTGGATAAATTCAGTCGGGAAATTGGCATGAGCAGATCAAATCTTTATCTAAAATTTAAGGCAATTACTGGAGAATCAGCAACCGATTTTATTAAAAGGATCAGGTTTAGTAAGGCTGTTGAACTAATGCAGAGCAAACGATATACCATTGCACAGATTACCTATATGTGTGGATTCAATTCTCCTTCTTATTTTTCTACTGCATTTAAACAGTACTATGGTTGTATGCCTAGTGAATACTTAGCCAAGGAAGATAAAATGGAGCGCTAGTTGATATAATATCCATAATGGCAAAAAAAAATGTTCTGCCGCTCAGGCGATTGTTCTTTTTTTGTTTTTAAATGATAAGGCAGCTTCACGAATAAAAACAATGCTGCAAATGCTAAAGACGTATTTTTTTTCATAAAAATGTATTATGGGGCTATATAAAAAAAGGGAGGCGAAAAGCCACCCTTAACATGAGAAGGTTATGTTTTTTTAAATAGTTTATACCGCCTGTACCTTTAAAACCACGCTGGTTCTGTAAGCATTGGCTTCCGGATTAAAGCCTACCTTCATTAAAAAGTCGCCAGAGTAAACTTTAGAACTGTCAATTGGCGATTTAGCACCAGGGTAAAGGTTAATTTCTTCTATTTTATACTTTTTGGCGGGATCTAACCCTTTTAGTTTAATCGGTAATATCACACCATTGGTGAAAAGGGTGGCCACATGATAGTTAAAAACAATAGCCTGGTCTTTTGCTTCGTTTACGTAGGCAATTGAAGCTATTTTATTTTCGTAAGGATCCTGTAAACGGTATTGCTGGCCATGCCAGATAATATCTTTAAAGCTATTATAGGTTTTAACGGCATTCTGACTAAAAAGCAAATCATTTTTACTTAACTCATTTACACGTACATCATAACCGAGTTTCCCCATCATGGCCACATCTGTTTTAAATTTAATAGGCTGTTTACCCATATCGGTAATGTGGTTATCTACAGCAATAGAAGGGAAATAATACGAATATTCCCACTGAATAAAGATGCGGTCGTAGGGATTCGTATTATCGCTAGGCCAAAATTCGGTGAAATGTTGTAGCGCAGCATAGTCTACCCTCGAACCGCCTCCGGCACACAGCATCATTGGTGTTTTAGGATATTTTTTTCTAATCCTATCCAATACGCTATTCAGTCCCCTGATATATTCAAGATAAAAATGATCCTGGTTTTTTAAGGTAGGAGAGTTAGCGTTGTATATTAAGGAGTTACAATCCCATTTAATGAAGGCTATTTCTGGCACTTCCTTAAAAAGATCATCTACTGTTTTATATATAAAATCCTGAACCTTAGGGTTGGTTAAATCCAACACCAACTGGTTGCGCATGTAATATTCTTTTCTTTCAGGCTGTCTGATAATCCAATCGGGATGATTCTCATAAAGTTCACTTTTAGGGTTAACCATTTCGGGTTCTATCCAGATACCAAATTTTACACCACTTGCTGTGGCTTCTTTACCCAAAGTACTGATGCCATTTTTTAATTTTTGCTTGTTATACTGCCAATCTCCGAGGCCGGAAGTAGATCCATTGCGTGGGTATTTATTTCCAAACCAGCCATCATCCAATAAAAAAACATCAACCCCTAACTTTTTGGTATCCTTTGTTAATTCATTTAATTTTTCATCATTAAAATCGAAATAAGTGGTTTCCCAGTTGTTTAAGATGGTAGATCTTTGGCCTTTTCCGTCTAATATTTGATAATTTCTTGCCCAATCATGCAAATTTCTGCTGGCTAAACCTTTTCCTGCCGATGAATAAGTATAAATAAAGCGCGGGGTAACGAAATTTTCGCCAGCCTTTAAAGTATAGTTCGACGAAAAATTATTATTCCCGGCAGTTACGCGGAGGTAATATTCGTCGAAAGTTTCAAAATCTAATTTAAAGTTTCCTGTCCATGCTAACGATCCGGCAATTACTTCGCCCATATCCTCGGTGGCAGGCTGGTCTATCGAAACCATAAAAGAAGAAGAATGAAGCAGGTTTGTTCTGGTTCCTAATTTAGAATCGATTGTTTTTATGCCATGTAGCAATTGCTGTTCTTCCGATCGCATTTCGCGTGTGGCACCACTATACTGGTTTTTAAGGAAGAATTTTTTTCCGCTCAGGGTAAGATTTGCCGAAGCATATTTGTTTAATACTACTGTGCCTTTTTCTTTATGTTCAATTTCAGCCCATTGCTCAATTACATTTTCATTAAAATAGGCCAGGTATTTTAAGGTAACCTGAAAATTGTATTTTAAATCTTTGAGGATTACGCTGGTTAATTTTCTGTTCTGATCTAGCTGTTCGGTTTTTACATCCGAAAATGTTAAAACGGTAGATTTATTTCCATCAGCATGGGTTACAGTTAAGGCAGGTTCTAATAAATTAAGTGAGCCAGAAGCAATATAAGCTTCACGTTTATTTAAAAGGTCATCAGAGCCGGGTTTGTATTTATCTAATGCTTGTATGCTTGGGTATTCGCTCGCATTGTCTAGTTTTTTGCCAAGGTAGGTCGATAATAAGGTGTTATCACGATCTGTTTCCAAGATCAGCACATTACTTTTTGTAGTAATTTCTATCGTTTTCTGTGCAAAGCTGTTTAGACCTACTGCCATTGAGAGTAAAAAAAAAAGTGTGTTTTTTCTTTTCATTATTTATTTGGGTAAAGTTTAGATGGTATTATCAACCATAAGCTAATATTGCAAATTAGATTTTTCTGAAGCCAATGAATGTGCCATTTATACCAGATTATTATCTTTTTTTAACAAAAATTAATGCGACTGCAGGAGATTATAGTGCTAAAACTCTCGCATTTTTAAATCTAATTGTAAAATAAACTGGGCATTATTATTGTTAAGGGGAGATCAGCGTTGTTTTTAAAAAATTAGCGTAATTTTATAATCATAAAAAAATATTACAGTTTTCATCTTTAAACATTTTCAAGAAATGCATTTCCTTCGTTACAATAAATTATCGCAACCCCTAATACGCTCATGAACTATAAAAAATTGCAGGAAGATGTAGAAAAGCACGTTGGCGATTACTTCCATACCCATAACGATCCTCGCCTGGTTTATCATAACCTCGAACATACGCAAGAAGTGGTAAATGCTGCGCAGCAAATCGCCAATCATTACCAGCTTAATGAACAGGATTTTTTCTCCGTAACTGTTGCGGCTTATTTTCACGATACAGGATATTTTGAAGATGCACTAAACCACGAAGCAAAAGGAGCAGAACTGGCTGATGATTTTTTAGCGAAACATCAGGTCAATCAAGAAATCCGTGACCATGTTAAAGGTGCAATACTGGCGACTAAAATTCCACAGAAGCCTAAAAATGAAATCGATAAAATCCTTTGCGATGCGGATCTGTTCCATTTGGGGTTGCCCGATTTTCGTGCAAAAGGGAAATTGATGCACAAGGAAAATGAATTAATCTATAAAAAAGATATCAGTAAGCTTGATTGGCGTAAAAGAGATATCCAGTTTATGGAATCGCATCATTACCATACCGATTATGCCAATCTGTTGTTGAGCGATCAAAAACAGAAAAATATCAGCAAACTGAAAAGTAAATTAACAGCGCAGGAAGAAATTAGTACCGAATTGGCAGAACCTGTAAATTTTGCCCCTGTTATTGAGAAAGATAAAGATAAAAAGAAAAAAGGTAAAGACGATCGGCCTGATAAAGGTATCGAAACCATGTTTAGGATTACCTCTGCCAATAACCAAAGGTTGAGCGACATGGCCGATAACAAGGCCCATATTCTGATCACCGTAAATTCGATCATGCTTTCCTTGATCGTGAGTTTGTTGCTAAGGCGATTGGAAGACCATGGCAACCTGATTATACCCACATTTATTTTATTGGTAGTGAGTTTAACCTGTGTGGTGGTTTCCATTTTATCAACCCGCCCATCTATCCCCAAGGGAGAGTTTACGCAGGAAGATATGGATAAGAAAAAAGTAAACTTATTGTTTTTTGGTAACTTTTATAAAATGAGTTTGCCCAGTTATACCGATGGAATGATTAAGGTGATGAACGACAAAGACTTTTTATATGGGACCTTAATCACCGATGTATACTCGCAAGGCGTAGTTTTGGGCAGAAAATATAAACTGATCCGCCTGGCTTATAATATTTTCATGTTTGGTTTAATTGCTGCAGTATTTGCCTTTGTAATTGCTTACGCAGCTTACGGTAAACTTTAATGGAACAGATTGTAGAAACCTCTTTTTTTAATAGAGATTTAAGCTGGTTAAAATTTAACGAGCGTATTTTAATGGAAGCCGAGCGAAATACTGTTCCACTTTTAGAACGCATTAAGTTTTTGTCGATATTCTCTTCCAACCTCGACGAGTTTTATCGTGTAAGGATGCCAGTGTTACTCGCTTTAGAGAAATTGAGCAATAAGGAAAATACCGATATCCGGATTGATGATAATTTGCTCAATACGGCAAATCAGCTTATTTCAGAACAGCAACAGCGTTACGGGAAAGTACTTAAATCAGATCTTATTCCCTTACTTAAAGAGAATAAGATAAACTTAATTTACGGACAGCCATTCCCTGCAGAAATTCAGAAAAATATAACCCGATATTTTTTGAGTCAGGTAATGGCCTTTTTGCAGCCGGTTTACATAAATGCTGATACCAATTTTTTTCCCTCAAATAATGAACTGTACTTTCTGATTACGTTAAAAAAGAAAGAAGATGCAGAAGTTGTTATTTTAAATATTCCTTCCAACCAGTTAGCCCGTTTTTATAAAGTAGAATCAGGTGATGAAACCTTCATTGTTTTTCTGGATGATATCGTTCGTTTTCATTTAGACCGTATTTTTCCTGAAGCCGAAGTTACCGGATGTTATAGTTTCAAAATTACCAGAGATGCCGAAATTGACCTGAAAGATGAATATTCGGGCAGTTTATCCGAACAATTAGAGAAGCAGTTGCTCAAACGCGATTCTGGTTTAGCTACACGTTTTCTCCATCAACCAGGCATACCGGCAAACGTTTTTGAACTGCTCAAAAAGCTTTTCAACCTTAAAAAGGCGAATAGGATGGAAGGCGGACAGTACCATAACCTGAAAGATTTCATGGGCTTCCCTGTAAATTCGCCAAAATTATCCAACCAAAACTGGCCAAAAATCTGCAATACCGACCTCATAGATGGATCATTAACTGAGGCCATTTATAAAAACGATATTATCGTACATACGCCTTACCAGAGTTACGATAGTGTATTGCGTTTTTTTAACGAAGCTGCTATTGATGCTGATGTTCGGGAAATCTATGTTACGCTTTATCGTGTAGCCAGCGATTCGAAAATTGTTAATGCTTTAATCAGCGCTGCAAAAAATGGCAAAAAAGTTACCGTTTTGGTAGAGCTTAAAGCCCGTTTTGATGAGGCCAACAACATCAAATGGGCCAAGAAAATGAAAGAGGTAGGCGTTGATATTATTTATAGCGTAACTGCTTTAAAAGTTCATGCCAAAGTAGCCCTGGTAAAACGCCAGGTAGGCGATAGAATGCGTTATTCTGGTTTGTTTTCTACCGGAAACTTTAACGAAAGTACAGCCGCTTTTTATACCGATCATATTTTAATGACGGCTAATAAAGAAATGCTGCGTGAAGTGGAGCTGCTTTTTATTTTTCTGGCCAAAAGGGTTAAGCCTACCTCGTCCGATCTGATTAAATTCAACCATTTATTGGTAGCACAGTTTAATTTACAGCAAGTTTTTCTTGATTTGATAGATCGCGAAATTGAACATGCCAAACAAGGTAAACCATCGGGTATTACCATTAAAATGAATAATCTGGAAGAAAAAGTATTGATCAATAAACTTTACGAGGCATCATCGGCAGGTGTAAAGATCGAACTGATTGTCCGGAGCATTTGCCGCTTAATTCCTGGCGTAACAGGGATGAGCGAAAATATTAAGGTTACCCGTATTGTAGACCGTTATTTAGAACATGGGCGTGTTTTTATTTTTCATAATTTAGGTAAAAACGATGTATACCTGGGCTCTGCCGATTGGATGAACCGGAATATTTATCGAAGAATTGAAGTTTGCTTCCCGATTTATAACGAGCAGATTAAACAAGAGATGATAGATATTATCGAAATTCAAAAACAAGATAACGTTCAGGCCGTTTGTATAGATGAAAACATGGATAATATTCCTGTTAAAAGTAGCGGGACTCCTGTAGAGTCTCAACACGATATTTATCAATTATTAAAAAATAAATAACCCGTGGTCTGTGTCCTCACAGACCACATGATTTTACTTATTGATGGTCTGTGGGGACACAGACCATGGACATTAAATTTACCCCTTATGAAATACAATAAAACTTTCCTGGCCTCTAGCTTACTAATTTCAGTTGCCTTTTTATGCATTTCGTGCGTAAATGGTAATCGCGATGATAAAAATAACGATTCAACAGAAACTGTTTCAACAGGAGGAGCAGAAAAATCAAGTCTTCCTTACGATTTAGCAAACCCGGTAAAGTATAATATGCCCCAAAATCTCTTCGAAATTTCTGGAATTGTATTTCATAATGACGACCCTAAAGAAGTATTTGCGATACAGGACGAAGACGGCGATTTGTTTCATCTGGGCTTAACCGATAAAGAATCGAAGTTCACCAAATTTGGAGGTAAAGGCGATTATGAAGATCTGGCTATCTTAAATAATACCGTAATCGTGTTAAAAAGTAATGGCGAACTGCATAGCTTTCCCATTAGCGAGATCAATAAACCAGAAGTTGCAAATGTGGTTAAAACCAAAGACTTAGTTCCTAAAGCCGAATACGAAGGCTTAGCCGCTGACGAAAAAACAGGTCTCGTGTATGTTTTAACTAAAGAAATTAAGAAAAATAAAAGCGATCAGACCGATATTTATGCCTTTAAATATGCCGATGGCAAATTTACTGCAAGTGGAACTTTTGCTTTGTCTTATAAAGAAATAGCTGACTTATCTGGCGAAGCCAAAATTAAGTTCCGTCCGTCTGCTTTGGCTAAAAATCCCTCAACTAACGAGTGGTATGTGCTTTCGTCAATGAATAAATTATTGGTCGTTACCGATGCAAACTTCAAAATTAAAGCAACATATCCGCTAAAAGGAGACTTCTTTAACCAACCAGAAGGTATCGCATTTGATCGCGATAACAACCTTTATATTTCTAACGAGGGTGGTACTTTATCGGCAGGAAACATTTTAATGTTTAAATTGAAAAAGTAAATATTCGTATTTGTTTTATCATGTTGATGCTAAGCAATAGAATTATAATAAAGTGGCAGTCCCGCAAAAGGTCGTCATTTCGAGCGAAGTGCAACGCAGTCGAGAAATCTAATATAGATCTCTCCATTTCGCTACGCTTCAGTCGAGATGACGACTTTTCTTCCGAACAAAATAAATTTTAAAATCACTACCTTTATACAAACGCTTAGTCTATGATAAAAAGATTTACCCTTTTTACCCTTTTATTTTTAATTAACTTCATTGCCTTTGCGCAAGATGATGTAAAATATCGTGTAATTCTTTTTGGCGATGCCGGCGAAATGAACCCTGCTCAAATGCAGGATTTAAAAAATGCTGCAAAGCAGATCCTTCCCAAAAAAACAACTGTTGTATATTTGGGTGATAATATTTACCCAACCGGAATGGGCCTGCCGGGTAGTATAGAAGAAGAGGAGACCAAAAAGATCTTACGCTCACAGTTCAAGCCTATGCGTAAAATGGGGGCTGCGGTTTATTTTGTTCCCGGCAACCACGATTGGGATAAATCTGGCCCCAAAGGTTTGGCCAAAATCAAAGCACAGGATGATTTCCTTAAAGCACAGAACGATCCATTACTGAGGTTAATACCAGAAAACGGATGCCCTGATCCTGTTGCCATTAAATTAACTGATAAATTAACCATTATTGCTTACGATAGCGAATGGTGGGTTTTTCCATACAATAAATCGAACCCTAATGGCGAATGCGAATGCCGTACCAAAGATGAGGTTTTAGTAAAGATGGAACAGTTGCTAGAAGAGAATAAAGACAAGGTTATTCTTTTAGCCTCGCACCACCCATTTCAGAGTTACGGGCCACATGGCGGTTATTTCAATTTGAGGAACCACATTTTTCCACTCACATCGTTAAATAAAAATCTATATGTCCCTTTGCCTGTTTTAGGCTCTGTTTATCCGTTATTACGCTCAACCTTGTTAAGTCCTGAAGATTTAAACCATCCGGCCTATAAGGATATGATTAAATCAATAACCGGAGTATTTGGCGATTACCCAAATGTAACCTATGTTGCTGGGCATGAACATGGTTTACAATTAATCAAAGGAAAACAGCTGCAGATTATTAGTGGATCTGGTTCAAAAGTATCGCCAAATAAAGAAGGAAAAACATCTTTATTTCACGAAATGCAGCAAGGTTATGTGGTTGCCGATCAGTTGAAAAACAACGATATGCGCTATGAATATTACATTTATTCAGATACGAGCGTTAAAAGAGTTTATAGTTACATTAAAAAGTTCGAAACCATCCCTCAAATAGTAAGAAATAGAGATAAACCGATTACCGCAGATAGTATTTTTGTACGCATTAAACCCGAATATGACAGCGTTGGCCGTTTTCACCGGACTATTTTTGGCGAAAATTACCGTAAAGAATATGCTGCAAAAACAAAGGTTCCGGTACTAAGGGTTTCCCAAATGATGGGTGGTTTAAAAGCGACACAACGCGGCGGGGGCAATCAATCTCGTTCATTACGGTTAGAGGATAAAAACGGTAAAGAATATGTATTGCGCAGCGTGGAGAAATACCCTGAAGTGCTTTTGCCTGCCGCACTGCGCGAAACTTTTGCTAAAGATATTATAAAAGATAATATGTCAGCGCAGCATCCGTTTTCGGCACTGGTAGTTCCCGAACTTGCCAAGGCCGGCGGTATCCCACACAGCAACCCGATTATTGGCTGGGTTTCTCCTGATGACAACTTAGGCGAATTTGAATCGGCATTTGCCAATACTTTGTGTTTGTTCGAAGAAAGAGAACCCACTGGAGAATCAGACAGTTCTCCTAAAATGGATAAAAAACTAACAGACGATAACGATAATAGATTAGACGGACCAGCCTGGGTAAAAGCAAGGGCATTTGATGTGTTATTGGGCGATTGGGACAGGCATGAAGACCAGTGGCGCTGGAAAGAAACCAAAACTAAAGATGGTTCGCTATATTCGCCGGTACCAAGAGATCGTGACCAGGTATTTTTCAGATCTGACGGCCTTTTACAGCGCTACACGCAATCTTCGTCATTATTACCTATGATGCAGGGTTACGAACGTGGTATAAAAGATATCAATTGGTTTTTATGGGAAGGAAGAGAAATCAGCAGCCGTTGGACCGCCAATATTGACGAGGAGGAGTTTGATAAAATTGTGAAAGATTTCTGCGCAAACTATAACGATGCCGTTTTCGAGAAAGCACTAAAAAAACTCCCTGAACCAAGTTACTCATTACATCATGATGCCTTTTTGGCCCAGATGCGTAACCGGATAGCCACTTTGCCAAAGTTAATGAACCAGTATTATCATTTCTTTAACCGTATTGTGGATATTGAGGTGACCAATAAAAATGAACTGATTCAGATTACCGATGCTGAAAACGATGGATTACGCGTAAAAATCAATAAAATTTCTAAAGAAGGTAATATCAAAGACGAACTTTTCGATCGGAAATTCGATCCCAAAGTAACCAAAGAAATCAGGGTGTACATGCACAACGGTAACGACAGCTTGATTCTGAACAATAAAAACTCGAATATTAAATTGCGGATTATCGGTGGCAAGGGCACTAAAGTTTACGATTTTGCAAACAGCAACGGATCTGTAAAGTTATACGGTAGAACCGATAAGGCAGCTTATAATGGAGAGGATGCCAATAAAATCAGAAAAATTATTTCTAATGATACCTCGAATTTCAGCTATATCCCAAAAGATATGTACCGCCGTAATTCGTGGTTGCTAAATGCCGGTTACAATCAAGATGATGGCCTTTTATTAGGTTTAATCTTCAGGCAAACTAACCCTGGTTTCAGGAAACAGCCTTATGGCAATTCACAGACCGTTTCATTTCTGCATTCGTTTTCTACGAAAGCTTTTAGGTTTAACTATAAAGGAGAGTGGTTAAAAGCTTTGGGTAAAGGCGATTTTGTTGTAAAAGCTGATGCTTTCGCGCCAAATAACACACAGAATTTCTTTGGCTTGGGCAACGAAACACCTTTCAATGATGGAGACAACATTAGGTACTACCGTGCACGTTTCAACCTTTATCAGGTTGATGCGTCAATCAGGTGGCGCCGTCCGAAATCTACCTTCAGCGTTGGTCCGTCATATCAATATTATAAATATAATCAGGAAGATAACGATGGCCGTTTTATCGAAAATCCATCACTCTTACATTCATCTGATTCGATAACGGTACGAAACGAAAAGATGTTTGCAGGTGCATTTGTAAATTTCACCAACAATACCCGCGATAATGATCTGTTACCAACCTTGGGCAGTTATGTCGATTTTAAACTTTTGGGCTACAAAGGCGTTAACAAATACTCCAATTCTTACGGACAGTTTACGGCAAGTATTGCTTTGTACAAAAACCTCGATGGCAGAAAAAACTTCATTTTGGCAGATCGTTTTGGTGGAGGGATAACCATTGGTAAACCAGCTTTTTATCAGGCCTTATATCTGGGCGGGCAGGGAAATCTCTTAGGTTACCGCCAGTTTAGGTTTGCCGGCGAACATACTTTTTATAACAACTTAGAGCTTAGGGCCAAACTTGGCGATCTGGTTAGTTATGTTTTACCCGGACAGATTGGCTTATTGGGTTTTTATGATGTAGGCAGGGTTTGGAAACGTGACGAAACTTCTACATTATGGCACCACGGTGTAGGAGGGGGCGTTTATTTCGCTCCGGCATCACTTACAGTTGTGCGATTTGTAATGGGGCACTCGTCTGATGGCTGGTATCCATACGTCTCGCTTAATTTTAGGTACTAAATTTGTGTAACATATTAATAGATGTAATATCCAAGTATTACGTTCAGCAGACGAACATTACTTTAACGAGTATGTATCTTTGCAATGAATTAATAATTAAATAGATAACTATAAAATTTACACTATAGCAAAACTTATACAATGAATACCAATGTAATACAACTACATAAGAATGAATGTATACATTGCCAGGTAGAATCATCTCTGTCTTTTCGCCCACTTGTGGAGTATTTAAAAGGCAGATTGAAAACAGAAAAATCGGTAAAATCTGAGTTTTACAGGTTTTTACTTCAAAAAATTGAAAAAGACGATGTGCTGCTTGGCAACATCAGCGCCGAAGATTTATCCCAATATAAAGATACTTTAGAATTAATTTTTACTATTCTAACCCCTTTAATGGATAATGAAGATGATTTGTTTTGGGCTTTAAGTACCCCAATTCCAGATCAGATTTTCTTCAGCACCAATGCATTCTATAATTTTTTTAAGGATCATGATCCTAAAAATAAGGTAACGAAAGACAACGAGCCTATTGAGAAAAAACAACTTAAGTTTATCTACAATGTTATTTTAGGCCGTTTTTATAATTTTAATTCGGTACTGAAAAATGAGATTATTTATGCTCATATTAATCAGGAAACAAAACTGACACAATACTACAATATTCAAACCGATACTAAGTTTGTAGATATTATGCATAAGGGCGATTTACCTGAACTTAATTTTGAAGAACTGGGCAAGCATTTTCAAGACGAAACCGAACTGGAATACCTGGTAAAACACCTGCCTTTACAAGATTTTCACTTTGAAGGATTCAGCATCATCTCAATAACAGATGTAACCCTGCAACATGCTATAGATGGCATCCGCGATGCGCTTGTTAATCACAATTATCAAACTGAAGCCTATACGCATGTAATTCACGCTTTAAAAACACTTAGTGGAAACGGAAAACTCGAATTTGGTTTAATGCCTTTTTTAACCGTTAACAATAAGCTCGTTTTCGATAATCAGGAGTTTTCACAAAGTATGCTGATTAATTCGGCAAAAACATCCAATCTGGAAGAAGAAGTTTTCTATTCATTGGTTGATAAATATAAAGAAAATCCCAGGGCCATTTTTGTAAGCTCAATCAATGACGATCAGATTGATAAAGATCCTTTTTTAAGGGTTTTAAAAGCTGCCGGTGTTTGCTCTTATTCAGTACTGCCTGTATACTACAATACGCAGTTGGCCGGTGTTTTAGAAGTTTATTCGAGCGAGGAAGTATTGGTTGACGATAAACTTTTATCGAGGTTACGTCCGGCAATGCCTTTAATCGGTCAGCTTTTCCAATACAGTATCGAAGAATTTGATGCGAAAATGGACGAAGTGTTGATGGATAAATTTACCGCTTTACAACCATCAGTACAATGGAAGTTTAACGAAGCTGTTTGGCATTTTCTTCAGCAAAATAACAGTTACCATAAATTAAAGGAAATCGAAACGATCACCTTTAAACATATGTATCCGCTGTTTGGCGCAATCGATATCCGTAATTCTACCATAGAGCGTAATAAAGCTTTAAAAGATGACATGGAAGTACAGTTAAATAGTTTAATTGAGACTTTAAAAGCCATCCGTAAGCACGTTTCTTTAGAACTTACCGATAAACTATTGTTCAATTGTAAAGACTGGATTAAACGCATCGGCGATTTTGCTTCATCAAACGAAGAAAACAAACTGAACGAGTTTTTAGAAATAGAGGTTTATCCTTTCTTATCGATTATTAAAGGAAACTACCCGATAACAGCTGAGTTTGTAGATCGTTATTTCGAAGTTATCGTTCCAGAAACAGGTGCTGCTTTTGCAAATCGCAGGCAACTGGAAATTTCGATGCAGCTGATTAATACAGAAGTGAGTCAGTACCTGGAGAAATCGCAGGCTAATTTACAGGCTTCATACCCTTGTTATTTTGCCAAATTCAGAACTGATGGAGTGGAGTACGATATTTACATCGGACAGGAAATTGCACCAGATCGTCCATTTGATCTGTTGTACCTAAAAAATATCCGCCTTTGGCAGTTAACTTCAATGGTCGATATTGCGCGTTTATCAAAAGGATTAATTGGCGAAATGCCCCGTGCATTAGAAACCACACAATTGATCTTTATCCACTCTAATGCAATTGATATTAGCTTTAGGAACGACGAACGTCGATTTGATGTAGAAGGTGCTTACAACATCCGTTACGAAGTAGTTAAAAAACGTATTGATAAAGTATTGGTTAAAGGTACAACCGAACGTTTAACGCAGCCCCATAAAATCGCAATGGTTTATTTCAATCCTGAAGAAGCCAAAGAATATATGGAGTATATTAAATATATGCAGGTTCAAGGTTATTTAAACGACGATTTAGAGCAGCTTGAACTAGATGAACTTCAGGGTGTTTCAGGGTTAAAAGCTTTAAGGGTAGGCGTAAAATACCTGGAAAGTAAAGTAGCAGGTAAAACAGATGCTGCTAAAAAACTTAAACCTAAAGAGATTAAATCCATTGAGAAGGAAATCGCGAAGGTACTACAGCACTAATAAACCGTAACAGGTCGTCATTTCGAGCGGAGAGCAACGTAGTTGAGAACCACGAAGTGTTCAGCGAAAGCTATTTAGATAGATCTCTCCTCCGAAGGAGTTCCTTTGGAACATTCCACTGCGTTCCAGTCGAGATGACGGATTTGCTGCTGAAGGTTTAGCATATCATTAATTTTGCGCATCCATCGTCCATCTTACATTTTCCGTGCAAAAAAAAGGCTTTCTGATCCTGATCAGAAAGCCTTTTTTATTTCATTTGTGTGTTTTTTTATTATTTGATTGCAGCAATTTCTTTTTCAATTGCAGAAGTTTCTACAGCGCTGATGTTGGTTTTTAAAGCTGCAAATCTATCGATGGTTAATTTTTGTGATTTACCCATAACCAAAGTATGTTGATCAGTCGAACCACTTAATTTTAAATCTGCCTGATCAGCAATTACAGTATATAAACCTTCTGAGCTGGTATTGATTTCGGCATGTGCATTTCCTTTTAAAAAGATCTGAAGATATTTGGTTCTTAGTTTTCCTTCAGTTTTAACAACTGCATTTTCTGATGCTTCAATTCTGTAAAAATCGTTCACATAAACAGTTAGTTTTGCTTTTTCGGTGCTGGTTGAAGTGATTTTTAAATTATCACCGTCCTGCATCACTTTTGCTGTTCCTGTGTTATCATCAGTATAAGAAATGCCTGGGTTATTTCGCTGGATAATGGTTACTTCTACATTTCCTTTTACAGAAATTCTTTTAAAAGCCGATATTTTTAAAATTGCATCTGGCTCTTTTTCTGTTGCAGAAACGCTTGTAGTAAATATCGCTGATGATATAACGATTGCTGTTAATGAAGAGGCGATTAGGGTTTTGATTGAGGTTTTCATAATATTTTTATTTAATAATTAAATGTTAATTAGTTGTTATTTAAATGTTTAAGTCTTTTTGTTATAGTTTTGATGATAAGACGCTGCGAAATAAAAAACGTTGCAGGCCATGTTGCGTTTTTATACAAGTGATAGGTAATACTCGACGAACAGGCATTAATTCAAGACGAAAACTTGAAACTTTTACCAAGCATTTGTAAAATATTTAAAGATCTTTTATTGATCTCGTCTTTTTCTTTATATTTAATGAGAATTTTAGTCTGTTTTATTTATGAAAAAAAAGGTTGTGCTTGTTCAGGATAATAAAGATATCCTAGATATAATGGACCATGTATTGGAGGAGGAGGGATTTGATGTTACGGCATCATTGACAACCGAGCCTATAGATAAAATAGACCAAATTGAACCAGATGTCGTGATTGTGGATGATCACATTAAGGGGAAAAAGAGAGGATCGCAGGTGATTAAAGAACTTAAATCTGACCCTGAAACAGAAGATGTATCGGCTGTGTTAACTTCCACATCAAATAATTTACCTCAGCAGGCAGAAGAATGCAAAGCTGATGATTTTATCGAAAAACCGTTTGATATCGATCACATGGTTGAAGTGGTAAAGAAAAATTCTTAAAATATTTTATTCGAACGAATGGTCATCATTTCGATCCGATAGCTATCGGATGGAGCGTAATCCCGAACTTTCGGGAGAGAAATCTATAAGTTATATTATTCAGAATTTTACTAATAGATTTCTCGGCTACACTCGAAATGACGGACCTTTCCTAAAGGATAACTTCCTCTACAACATCTTAAAAAAAACTTAATTTTCTTAATTCCTTAGTGGTTAGTATTCTTCCAGGAAGGAAGGGCTAATATCAAAGCAATATAAATTTCTTCTCGAAGCCTCGAGGTTGAAATGACAACTATGCATTATACATTTGGCTTATAAGTATCTGTTTTAACCGTTGCTTTTAATTCATGTAATATCGTATACAGCCCAAAATTAGTCCGGTTAACATAAATAAAATGTTTTACACCACGCGCTTGCTTAAATTCTGGCATTTTTGAGATTTTTTCGCCGTACATATACAATTGCTCAAAAAAATCTGGTTTGCTAAAGTCGAACGATTCACTGATATAAGGTTTGGCAAACAGACTGATCATCTCCCTGTACGATTTATGGTAAAACTCAACCTGCTCAGGAGAATCGTCGGCATGGATCATATCCAGTTTCCTGAATGCATCTATCGTTTTGTTTTTATCATTAATGATATCAGTAGAAATTAGGGCGAAAAACGGGTAATAGAAATCATCAGGCATTTCTTTTATACATCCAAAATCAATTACGCCAAGCTTTTCATCTGGCGTAATCATAAAATTTCCAGGATGTGGATCAGCGTGCACAGCCCTTAGCTCATGCTGCTGGAAATTATAGAAATCCCACAGCGCCTGTCCGATTTTATTCCGTAATTCCTGAGAAGGATTCGTTTGTAAAAATTCTTTTAAATGCAAACCTTCAATCCAATCCATAGTGATAATTCGCTTTCCAGATAATTCTGGATAGTACTTTGGAAATACAACATGATCGAGGTTTTTACAGGCTTCTGAAAATTCTATAGAGCGTTTAACTTCCAGTTCGTAATCGGTTTCTTCAAGCAAACGTTCTTCAACTTCTTTTATATAGATATTCAATTCCCTTTCCGACATGCCCAATAAACGGAAAGCGAAAGGTTTTACCAGTTTCAGATCAGAAGAAATACTGTCTCCAACACCAGGGTATTGAATTTTAATGGCGAGTTTTTTACCATTAAGCATTGCTTGATGCACCTGGCCAATAGATGCAGCATTGCTGGAGCTTAAGTTGAAACTATCGAAAATATTTTCGGGTGTTTTACCGAAATTTTTCGTGAAAGTCCGAACAATTAATGGACCCGAAAGGGGCGGGGCATTGTATTGAGACTGGGTAAATTTATCGACATACGATTTTGGCAGGATATTTTTATCCATACTCAGCATCTGTGCAATTTTTAAGGCACTGCCCTTTAATTCGCTCAGCGATTTATATATGTCGGTTGCATTGTCCTCGTTAAGCTGCTCGCGGTCCATATCAGGGTTAAATAGCTTTTTCGAGTAATGTTTAATGTAATTACCCCCGATCTGAATACCTGTTTTAACAAATTTTGCCGAACGTTCTACTTTTGTGGTTGGAATACTTTTTTGTGTTTTCATCTGGTATGTTAAAACCTCATCTTATCTGCAAACTTCCCATTCCTGCTTAAAAACTTCCCGTATTCCAATAAATTATCAATTGGCGAATGCTGAAAAAGATCGAAAGTTACATTAATGCCTTTTTCTATGGCCTCATCGCTTTTTTCGAAACCTTCACTATCATCATTGATCCAAAAATTAACAATAAAAGCAAACTGGATCCATAAGGCATCTTTATACCTTTTGCTTAGAAAGCGGCGCTCGGCAAGCTCCCCGCTACCTAAACCCTCTTCAATAATTTCTTGTGCAAAGTTTTCGAAAATAGGTTTTACACCAGCCAGTACATCAGGAGTAGAAAATTTACCACGGTGATTCTTTAAGCTGTAAATCACAAAACTGCGTTCGTTCTTCAGGTTTTCGAGGTAACTGTAAAAGAAAGAAAGCATTTTTTCTCTGGCTGTATACTGGAGCCAAACTTCCTGCTCTTTAATTTTGTTAATGGTTTCGAAAGTAAGTTCAAACCAGATTGTTTTTTCTATGCTTTCAAAAGAAGAGAAAAACTGATAAAAATCGGCCTCGGTAATTTTAAGCTTCTTTACAAAAACATAAACCGATTTTGGTTTTTCATTGTTTGTTAAAACATAATCTAAATATGCTTTTCTAATTTGCTGAGCAGTTGCCATACACCTGTTTTTTACAAGTATAACGTTTAATTTATGGGCTTGTTTTTACAGTAGGTTTTTTGTTGATCATGAAATTGTAATAATAGCTTTCAAAATATTTGAAAGATAGTTTTTGGCTAATTATTTTAGTTTAATTAAGTTTGAATGTTGATAATTTTTAAAATTAAAACTAAAATATTTAGTATTTTTGTTGTTGATATTTCTTTTAACTAAAACACAGCAATATGGTCCAGGTGAACGATTTTTTATACGGCAGAATGGAACTGCCAATGGTATTCTCTGATCTGTTAAATACTGATGCTTTAAAAAGGTTAGGTGGGATTCATCAAAGCGGTGCTATATTTTTGGTTAATCCAGATATCTGCCATTCACGTTTGGAGCATGCTATCGGAGTTACGATGTTGATCAGGATGCTTGGTGGCTCAGAGTTGGAGCAAATTGCCGGCTTGCTACACGATATTTCGCATACCGCTTTTTCTCATGTGGGCGATTATGTTTTCGACAATACAGAAGAAGATTATCATGAAAAGGTTTTTGCCGAAGTTTTATGCAGATCCGAAGTGCCTGATGTGCTGTTAAATTATGGATATAATGTTAACCAGATTTTGTATGGTACATTTAATATTTTAGAACAGCCATTGCCAGCGCTCTGTGCTGATCGTTTAGACTACACTTTACGTGATGGTATTCATGGTGGGGTAATTTCCCGTCAGCGCGCCCGCGAGTTTTTAACATCTATTGTGTTGAAAGATGGGAAAATAGCGGTGAATGCAGAAACTGAGGTGGCTTGGATTAATGAAGCTTTTGAAAAACTGAATAACGAGGTGTTTAAATTACCGCTTCACCTTTACGCCAACGGCAAAATGGCCGAATTAATTAAGAAATTTCTGAATAAAGGGGTATTGGTTGAAAGTGATCTGTTTAAAACAGACACCATGTTGCTAAACAAAATCAGAACTTCTTATGAAGGATATGAAGCCATTAAGTCGATCAAACAGTTGAAAGGTTTCGCTGAATTTATGCGTCATGGAGCGGTGCCAAAGATAAAAACAAGAACTTTGAATGCGCTTCTGGTTTAGCGATTAAGAGTAGGTGTTTAACGTCGATTATCCTCTTCATTTCGCCCTTCTGAATTTGTTTTTACCACGCCAGGCTTGGTTATATTTTGTCGCGAATTATTATTTATCGCTCTCGTTTCGTCCTCCTAAACTTGTTTCAGAGTCTTTCTGGACTTGTTTTACCATACCCAGGTTTGGTTATATTTTGTCACGAATTATTATGTACAGTTTATCGCTCTCGTTTCGTCCTCCTGAACTTGTTTCAGGATCTTTCTGGACTTGTTTTACCATACCCAGGCTTGGTTATATTTTGTCACGAATTTTATGTACAGTTTATCGCTCTCGTTTCGTCCTCCTGGACTTGTTTCAGGATCTTTCTGGACTTGTTTTACCATACCCAGGCTTGGTTATATTTTGTCATGAATTATTATGTACAGTTATCGCTCTCGTTTCGTCATCCTGAACTCGTTTCAGGATCTTTCTGTTTAAATATATGCCGAGGGCTAACGAACCAACAAACCGTTTCAGAAGAATTAACGTATATTGTGAAAAATATAAAGACATGTCTGCAATAGAAATTATTTTAATAGGAGTAGTGATCCTGCTTATTTTTGGTGGCAAAAAATTGCCAGAGTTGATGCGGGGGATAGGGAGAAGTGTGAAAGAATTTAAGGATGCCAAAGATGAGCCTCCTGTTAAATAATTGCACTAAATAAAACTTTCTGTTAATGGCGCTGTTTTAATTAAAATAAACGCCAAGATGGAAAATAAAAAAGAAGATCTAGCCAAATCAAAATCTGATTTTACAGCAGAAAATGCAAAGCACCCTGAAAAGGGATTAAATGATTGGAACGACCGCTTGGATCAAAATCTGGAGCCTGAAGACCATAACGATAGTATTGCAGATGAGAAGGCCAAAGATTTCTCCGCAAAATACGGGAGCGGCGATCAGTCCGATCAGGGTAGTAACTGAACCTTTATCCTATAGCCACTTTTAATAGGCGGATTTTTTATTTTGCCTGCCTGTATTCATCGCTTCCACTTCTGCTTTTCAATACGAATTATATTTATATGTGAAATTTTTTTACACTACTCTTTAAGATTATTACACGAAAGGCTCTTTTTCTGCGTAAAATTGTTAAAATTCTAATAATTCTTTTTTCTTGTGATTTGATTAATAGTATATTGCATATCAAATCAAACAAACATGTATAACGTTTTCAAAATAAACTGATAGGTAATGAAGAGGCATTGGTTATTGGTTTTGTTTTTTTTGCTTTTTGCAACATCCATATCTTTTGCTCAAAATACATCAAATAAAGGAAAAGATTTTTTTATTCCTTATGCCGGCCATATCGATGGGGATAGGTCGAGGTTAACTTTATTTCTATCTGCAGATCAGGCTACCGGATATGAAGTTTATATTGGTGGTATTTTGGTATCTCCGGTTGGTGCTACTATTCCGGCCAATACCTGTTTGCCATTTGTAATCAATCCTACAGTCTACACCGTGTTAATGAGCAGCTCCAATTTAATAGAGCCCAATAAAGCCATTCACGTGGTTACCACTAAAGCGATATCATTGTATAGCATTATTTCTAATAATGCCCGTACGGGCGGTACTTTAGTGTTGCCTACCAATACTTTAGGACAAGAATACTATGCTTTTAGTTATGAAAACCATGGAAATCAACAAGGCTTTTCTCAATTTACAATTGTAGCAACAGTTGATAATACAGATGTAGAAATTACACCTAAACAAAACGAAAGATATGGAGGAAGAACCGCCAATACAACTTTTACCATTAAGTTAAATAGAGGCGATGTTTATCAATATCAATCAGTTGGTGATTTAACAGGAAGCCACATTAAAGCCTTAAACTGTAATCCTGTGGCCGTATTTACGGGTAATACCTGGGCAGCATTTTGTAATGAAGGTAATAGCCGCAATCCGAGTGGTGGCGATAACCTGTATCAGCAGGTTTTTCCGGTTTCTGCATGGGGGAGAAATTTTGTAACCGCACCTTTTTATAATACCCTTCATGGTAATACCGATATTATGAGGATCATTGTGGCTGACGATAATACGGTTTTAACCGTTAATGGGAGTACTACAGATGCCAATGGAACTCCGCTTTCAAATCCATACAACAAAGGAGCGGTAGTTACCTTTTTTTCTACTTCGGCAAACGTAATTTCTGGTTCGAAACCAATTGCTGTGGCACAATACCAAACTTCGCAAACTTGTAATCAAAACAATGGAACCAATACAAACCAAGCGCAATTTCCAGGCGATCCTGAAATAACCGTGCTTAATCCTGTTGAGCAAACACTAAATAATATTACGGTTTTTTCAGATTTGGGATCGGTATCAGATTTGGGATCGGTAAAATTGCCTACTCAGATCACTAAATATTATCTGAATGTAATTATTAAAACAGCAGATATTGCCTCATTTAGGCTGGATGGTAACCCGGTGAATAATTTCACTGCTATTGATAATGTATTTAGTTATGCTATAATTGATGTGACTAACACTCAGCCTCAACACAGATTATCTGCAGCAGGTGGTTTTTCGGCAATTTCATACGGTTATGGAACGGTAGAGTCTTATGCATACCTAGCTGGAGCAAATATTCAGAACTTTACTTTTCAGCCCACTAGTACGGTTACGGGACAACCTATTAGCAGCGGTTGTTTGGGAGAACCCATCAGTTTAACGATAAATTTACCATACCAGGCCATTAAATTAGATTGGGAGATTCAGGGAGCGGCAAACTTTACGGATAATAGCCCTGTGGCAATAAATACCTTTACCAGGCCAAATGACAATAATACGTATTATACCTACAAGTATCCTAACGACCTGAATTATCCAAATCCTGGTGATTATCAATTTAAAGTAATTGCAACTAAGCCCAACGCCGATAATTGTGGTAATACAGAAGAATTGATTATTGATTTTTCGGTTGATAATCAGCCTACTGCCATTGGGGTAGTTCCTGAAACAGGTTGTCAGGCCAGCGGTGTTCAATTTACCGATAAAAGTGTTTCAAATTCAAATTCGCGGAGCATTACAGAATGGTTGTGGGATTTTGGCGACGGAAAAACATCTCCTGAGCAGAACCCTATTCATGTTTACGATCTCCCAGGTACATATAATGTGGTTTTAACGGCCATAACAGATTCGAAATGTTCAGAAACATCTTCAGCATTTCCAATTTTGATTAATCCACAACCTTTATCTGATTTTGATGTGAAAGGTTTATGTGTGGGCAAACCAATTATTTTAACTGAAAAATCAACAATAGAAAACCCCGGAACTATTGTGAAATGGACCTGGGATTTCGGGGATGGAAGTACCTCTTCTACTGAACGGCAACCTACTCATCAATACACCGCTATTGGTTCTTATACCATTACGCTAACAACCGAAAGCGATAAAGGATGTTTGAGTATAGTGAAATCTAAAACAGTAACTGTAATTGATCCACAATCGGCTGATTTCGAGCTTCCTGATTTTTGTTTGAATGATGGTGTGGCCAGATTTAAAAATACCTCCAAAAATGCAGATGGAAGTACAACCGGATTAACTTTTTTATGGCAATACATGGATAATAACAATAATGTAATCGCTACAACAACAGGTATTGATGGTGCTTTTACGCCTGCAGCCACGGGTAATTATAATGTAACGCTGATTGTGAAGAATCCGGATGGTTGCGAAAGGTTTACGTCAAAACCATTTACGGTTAATGGTGATGTTAAAGCAGCAGATTTTGAAATTTTAAACGATCATAGCTGCGTAAGTGAGGACATCATGATTAAAAATACGTCTACCGTATTTACGGGTAATATTACAAAAATTGAGATATATAGAGATTTTGGCAGAGAAACTTCTATTTATAAAACCATCCCTTATCCCGGTAATAACGAAGTTTTTGTGATAAAGTATGATACTTTTGGCGGCACCACCGACCGAACATTTAACATCAGGCTTGTTGCTTATTCCGGAGAAAACTGTGCTAAATTTTTAGATAAAAGGCTTACGTTAAAACCGGTTCCGCAATTGGTGTTTGATGAGATGGCTCCCGTTTGCGAGGCCGATGGCACTGTTTTAATTACACAGGCCAAACAAAAAGCTGAAGAAGAAGTGACGGGAGGTGATGGCAAATATTCTGGAGATGGTATAAAGGAAGATGGTACTTTTAATCCTAAAATTGCCGGACTTGGGCCGCATATCATTACTTATACATTTACAGGAGATAATGGCTGCTCTAGTTCCATTAGCAATACAATTGAGGTGTACAAATCGCCTGTCGCTGATGCAGGTACATTGATTTATATCCTGGCAGGTGGACAGATCGAGATCCCTGCAACTGCAGAAGGTACTAATTTGAAATATAAATGGTCGCCTGCTATAGGCTTGAATAAAACAGATGTATTAAATCCAATTGCATCACCAGATAACGATACCGAATATACGCTTACAGCAACCACACAGCCTGACGGATGTGCCACAACATCGACAGTATTGGTAAAAGTTTTGCAAGTATTAAATCCACCTAATACCTTTACACCAAATGGCGATAATGTAAACGATACCTGGATCATTAAATACTTAGAATCTTATCCAAACGCTACTGTCGAAATTTTTAACAGAAACGGGAATAAGGTATTTTTTAGCACTGGATATAAAATTCCTTTTGATGGGAATTACCAAAATGAACCGCTTCCGGTAGGTGTTTATTATTATATCATTAACCCGCGTAACGGACGTAAAACAATAACAGGACCGCTCACTATAATCAGATAAATTGAAGAAGCTCATCATCATATTTGCCCTTTTTGCAACATTTAAGGCTTTTGCACAACAAAAGCCACAGTATACCCAATACATTTTTAATCAGTATCTGCTAAATCCGGCGCTCTCAGGAATCGAAAATTACCTCGATTTTAAAGCTGGTTACCGTAAACAATGGTCGGGTATTACCGATGCGCCTCAAACTTCATTTGTATCGGCACATTGGGCCTTGGGCGATAATCAATTGTGGAGTAATGCGCTAACCTCTTTCCCTGAGCAAACAGGTAATCCGATGGACCGTAATTATATGCAAAACTACATGTCGTCGCCATCGCATCATGGAATGGGGGTAACGGCCGTGTTGGATAAAACTGGGCCGATAAAAAGATTGGATGCCAATGTTACCTATGCTTATCATTTACAGCTAAGTAATAATTTCAATTTATCGGCAGGTGTTGCTGCAGGTATTTCGAGTATCTCGTTAGATGTAAATTCGCTTACTTTCGATACACCGATAGATCCGATTATGAACAGGGCATTGATTAACCAGGTGAAACCCGATTTAAGCATCGGTTTATGGTTATATGGCGCCAGGTTGTTTGCTGGTTTATCGGTACAGCAGATTTTACCTCAGAAATTAAGCTTTACAGGTGATAATAGTTATAATTTAGGCAAAGAAGCTCCACATTACTTTGCTACCGCAGGATATAAGTTTTTCTTAGATGATGAAATTGCCGCTGTGCCATCGGTAATGGTAAAGTATGTATCGCCGGCACCGGTTTCTGTTGATGTAAACCTGAAACTGGCTTTTAAAGACAAAATCTGGTTAGGGGGGAGTTATCGTAAAGATGATTCGTTTGCAGCAATGGCAGGTTTCAATGTCGGGAAAATGGTTAATTTAACTTATTCTTACGATTTTACCACTTCACAGCTAAATCAAGTGAGTAACGGCAGTCATGAAATTGTTTTGGGTTTATTGTTGAACAATATCTATAAAGTACCATCGTATATTAAAATGTGGTAGTTTTCAGTTTACAATGAGCGATAGGCTGAAAAACTTATTCATCGTCCTCGTTTGTAACGAGAATGGAGGAGAAAGGCGATTTTATCGCCATAAATACAACTTAGCCGAATTGCAAATGCGAATCCTGGTCATCGTCTTTGCATATGATATTATTTAGGGAAATTCACAGCTTACATGTGGAGCGCAGTGCCTGTGCAAATCAATAAATGTCCTCCCGTTTTACGCTTTTACGCTTCGCTTCGTCATACCTCCTCGCTGCAGGGTAACGCTGCAACCGGGGCTAAATAGCCAGGGCAGTTTTTCATTTTTGAGGTTGCAGGGTGCACAAGCTTTGTGCTTAAACCGATTGCAATGGAAAGCCAGTAAACGATGAATCCCGTCGAGACGGATTTGGAATGGAAAGCGGGACTGAAGCTCCCAAAAGTAGTTAACTTTTCATTTCTCAGTAACAATAAAGCTTCTATTTGGCAATTGCTAATTTATGGCTAACTGGAAACTAATAACTGATAATTGCAAACTGATAACTGTAAACTGCCAACTGATCTAAAGCTCTTTCCTGAGTCTGGCTACCGGAATATTCATTTGCTCACGATATTTTGCAACGGTTCTTCTGGCAATGTTATAACCTCTTTCTTTTAAAATTTCGGTTAATTTTTCATCAGCCAAAGGTTTGCGTTTATCTTCATTGCCAATACAGTCTTCCAATATTTTTTTAACCTCTTTATTCGAAACTTCTTCGCCGTTTTCTGTTTGTATAGCTTCTGAGAAGAAGGATTTTAATAAGAAAGTACCAAATTCAGTCTGTACGTATTTAGAGTTTGCCACCCTTGATACGGTTGAAATATCCATATCAATTTTATCGGCAATATCTTTTAAGATCATTGGGCGCATTTTACGCTCATCGGCCGTTAAAAAATATTCATATTGATAGTGCATAATGGCATTCATGGTTTTTAACAAAGTTTGTTGTCTTTGTTTAATCGCATCGATAAACCATCGCGCAGAATCTAGTTTTTGCTTCACAAACTGCACGGCCTCTTTCAGCTTTTTATCTTTTGATGAAGCTTTGTCGTAATGCTCAAACATCTCCTGGTAAGATCTGCTTACCTTTAGTTCAGGAGCGTTTTTCGAATTTAGCGTCAAAATCAATACGCCATCATTATTGCTGATGTGAAAATCAGGAATAATCTGCATTTGTTTGGTGGTAACCTGATTGGCATCACCTGGTTTCGGGTTTAAACGCAAAATTTCGTTTACAACCTCTTTAAGTTCTTCACTATCTAAACCTAAACTTTTTTCTAATTTATCGTAATGTTTACGCGTAAACTCATCCAGATAGTTTTCTACAACATTCATTGCTTTAACTATAATCGGATTGTTCGGGTCTTTCCTTTTTAACTGGATCAGTAAACATTCTTTCAGGTCTCTTGCGCCAATGCCTGGAGGATCGAAACTTTGGATCAGTTTTAACATTTCCAATACATCCTCTTCCTCAACCATAACATTCTGAGAAAAAGCAAGATCATCAATCATGGAACCCAGCGGACGGCGTAAATAACCATCATCATCTAAACTACCGATAATCTGTTTGCCGATAATAAAATCCTGATCGGATAGGGGAATAAGGTCTAATTGTTCCTGTAAACTTTCAAAAAAAGTACTTTCAATGGCAATTGGAGTTTCTTTTTTCTCCTCATCGTCATCACCATTATTGTAGTTGGTACTATAATCATTGGTAGAATCGTCTTGTAAATAATCATCTACATTAAATTCATCCATACTGGTATCTTCTGATGATTGTTCGTAATCTTCAGGCCCGTCATTCAAATCATCGTATTCGCTCTTTGGCTCATCCTGAGTCATTAAGCTTGGATCTTCAAGTGCCGGGTTTTCTTCAAGTTCTTCTTTTACACGGGTATCTAAAGCAACGGTTGGCACCTGCAGCAGTTTAATAAACTGTATTTGTTGCGGTGATAACTTTTGTAATAATTTTTGTTGTAAGTGTTGCTTTAGCATAGTAAATATAAAAGAATGGAGCAAAAATAAACAATAGATTTCAGATATTCTGCTGAATTGACTTAAATGCTATCGATATGTTTGGTTTTAAAATTATTTCATAAACATTTGTATTGAGTTTAATGTTTGCTACTTTAGTGAATAAAAAAACTAAAACTTAATAAAATATGGGCTTTGTAAAAGAATTTAAAGAATTTGCCATAAAAGGTAATGCTTTCGATTTGGCGGTCGGCGTAATTATAGGTGGCGCTTTTGGTAAAATTGTTACCAGTATAATCGACGATTTAGTGATGCCTATTGTAGCTGCAATGGTTGGTAAACCAGATTTTAGCAGCATTTATTTTGCAATGGGTAAAGGTGCCGAACTGATTCCTAAGGGTGCTTCGCTGGCAGATGCTAAAAAGGTTGCACCAGATGCAGCTATATTTGCTTATGGAAATTTTATTACAGTAGCCATTAATTTCTTATTGCTGGCTTTAATTGTTTTTATGATGGTTAAAGCGATTAATAGAATGAAAAAGAAAGAGGAAGCAGTGGCAGTTGCAGCACCGGTAGTGCCAACAGCAGAAGAAACGCTTTTAACCGAAATCAGAGATCTGTTAAAAACAAAAGCATAACATATAAAAGCCGTCCTGATGTAAAAGGGACGGCTTTTTTTAATAACTTCTTTTTACGCCTGGATCGGTTATAATGATATAATCGCCAAGATTCTTAAACTTTTCCCAATCTGGATTGGCAAAGCTTTCATCGGAAAATGACGAAATGTTCAGGACTTTTAATTTTGGATTTGATTGTACAAGTTTTGCCAATGTTCCCAGTTTTTCATCACTATGGAAACGCCCATTAAGCTGAAAAACCTTAAAGCCCCTGTTTGCCTTAATAAACTTATTTATTGACCAGGCCATGGTAGCATCCCATAAATTTTGGGTCTGGTAAATCTTCATTGAGCCCATGCTGTGGCCACCCAAAGTTTCTATAAATTTTTCATAATACCTGCCCCGAGCGGTATCAATAGGTAAGGGCGGTAAAAAAATGAATGATGTTTTGGGGAAATTTTCTAAAACTTTAAGTCCGCCTAGGGTGACTGCATTGCTGTAACGCGTAGCCGCATTTGCAGCGATAACTTTTAGCTTATTTTGTTTTGCATATTCTATTAAAGGTTTATAATCTTTGTAATTGCCCCAGGCCCTGCCTTCTTTTACAAAATTCTTTTCTGAGATTAAGCCTGCTAAATATTCGTCTACCTCAGGTTGTACATCGGTATGAAACATTTCTAAAGATAGTGCCGTTTTTAACGGGTACTTTGAGTGAAGTTTTTTAAAAAGCGCTGCTTCCAGGTAATGGCCTACAGAATCGTTGTGGTCTTCGCCAAAGAATAAAACATCTGCCTGGTCCATATCGGCAACAATGTTGTCTATTGATATGGATTTCTGTTTTTTTACATCATAAATCTTATAATGATTACTTATTTCCTGCGCATACAAGCCGGTGGAAATAGCGAAAGCAAATATCAAAAGGGAAAATTTCATGCCATCAAAATAACAAAAATATTTTCACCGACGAAATAAGGCTGCTTACCGCCTTTTACCGAGTTCTTACACCATGCATATATGATGGTGGAGTGCTTATTGATACTTTTGGATTATTAAATATGAACACACATGGATAATCTTAATAAAAATGATAACAACCACATTAAAAACTCGGGAAGGAGTTGGAGTGGCTTCATCATAGTCATCATCGGATTTGCATTTCTATTGAATAATATGGGACTAAATATTCCAAGATGGATATTCAGCTGGTCTAATTTTTTAATTGCACTTGGTGTATTTATCGGCGTTCGTCGTAACTTTAAAGGAATAGCCTGGCTGATCCTGATTTTGATTGGTGCTTACAATACCTTAGGTAATATTCCCGGGTTAGATCTTGATTTATCTAAATACGCTTTAGGTATTGGTTTGGTTATAGTGGGGGGCTTTTTAATTTTCAGACCAAAGGATACCTTGGCCTTTAGAAAAAAACGTAAGGATAAGAATAAAGCCGATTTCGATTTTGACGAAGCTAGCGGTAAAAAGACTGTAAATAACAATGATGTTATTGATGTAATGGCCGTTTTTGGGGGCAGCAACCAGACTGTTTACTCTAAAAACTTTCAAGGGGGCGATATTACTGCAGTGTTTGGCGGAGCGGATATTGTAATGACTCAGGCTGATTTTCCTGAAACGGTATCACTTGATGTAACAGCAGTTTTTGGAGGAATTAAATTAATTGTACCACAAAACTGGGCAATAAAATCGAACGTAACGGCATTATTTGGTAGCGTTGAAGATAAAAGATCGCATGTAATGCCGGTAGCGGAGATGAAAAAAATATTGATTTTAGACGGGACGGCTTTATTTGGAGGGATCGAAATTAAAAGTTTCTAAAAATTTATTATAAAACATCGCCTATGAAATGGTTTGCAGTAAATTGTATCTATCAGGTAGTTTGTGGTGAGGGAAAACATACGCCCCAGTTTAATGAACAGACGCGTTTAATCCACGCAGATGGGATTGTGCAGGCTTTAGACAAAGCGAAATTGAATGCTGTACATTTTAACCCTTCTTTTAATAATTGTAACGGCGATAAAGTAGTATGGAAGTTTATAGGTGTAGGTGGAATATCGGCAGTAGAAGAACTTGCTGATGGTGTGGAAGTAAGTTCCAGGATTGTTGAACCCAAATCGGTTGCGCAATATCTGGAAAAGCTAGCGCACCGCAATAAATCATTAACTAATCAAAACCATTTTGACAACTAGACCTTTATCCGTTCCGCAGATACAGAAAATATCGCTTACCATTGCAATAGTGTGGACTGTATTGTGTGGTGTTGGATTACATTATGTAGTTAATTTTTCTTGGTGGATATCAATAACCGATAGCTTAACCAATAATTTTTTATTGGCTTTGGCCTGCATTGGTATCAGTAACATGCTTGGGTATTACCAGCCAAAAAATGAGCGGATGTTGTACGTACTGATCATCGCCCTTGCGCTTACTTTTGTGATTATTTTTGCATCAAAATATGTTGTACTCTTTATTTTTTCTGATTATAAGGAGTATAAAGATTTTTACAATTTCTCTTTTGCCTTCAGGGGCTTAATTTCTTTTATGTGTTTAGCCTGGTGTGCTTTAGCTAATATTTTATGGTATAGACTAGAGGAACAATCAGAAACACACGAAAGACTATCGGCAGCTAAAAGTTTAGCCAAAGAGGCCGAGTTAAATAAGCTAAGACATCAATTACAGCCACATTTTCTTTTCAATAGCTTAAACTCGGTATTTGCACTTACCATGGTTAATCCGAAAGAGGCAGGTGTAATGATCATGAAATTAGCTTCTTTTCTTCGCGGAACCTTAAAACGTGATGACGAATTGTGGGTTTCGGTCGAAGAAGAAATGGAGTATATTCAATTGTATCTGGATATTGAGAAGGTGAGGTTTAGCCACAGGTTAAATATCGAAGTTAATGTGGCTGAAGATACTTTAAACCTTTGTTTGCCAGGTACCTTGTTGCAGCCCATTGTAGAAAATGCTATTAAATTCGGACTTTATAATACTTCCGCAGGCATTACCATCAAGATAGATGTTACCGTTGAGCATAATATTTTGCAGCTCCGGGTACAAAATCCTTTTGATCCGGAAATGAAGGCTACAGGAGGAACAGGATTTGGTTTAAGTGCCATTAAACGCAGGTTATATCTGTTATTTGCGAATACCCATCTGTTGCAAACCGATATTGAGGCAAATAATTTATATATTACCACCCTAAAAATTCCACAAAAAAATGATCAGAACAATACTAATTGACGATGAGCCTTTAGCAAGAGATATTGTAAAATATTACCTTTCAGATCATGCAGAAATAGAGATTGTAGCCGAATGTGGTGATGGGTTCGAAGGTTTAAAAGCCATTACCCTGCATAAGCCTGATTTAATTTTTTTGGATATCCAAATGCCTAAAATAAGTGGTTTCGAAATGCTCGAGCTGGTTGAAGATAAACCAGCAGTAATTTTTACTACAGCTTTTGATGAATATGCCATTAAAGCTTTTGAGGTTAATGCCGTAGATTATTTGCTTAAACCCATCGATAAATCGCGCTTCGATGCGGCCATTAAAAAACTGCCCAACAAATTAAATCAAACCGAAAATACCGAGGCCGTTTTGGATGCAGCAGCTTTAACTCCGGCCCAAAATAATAGGGTAGTGGTTAAAAAAGATGGTGTAATTAAGATTATTCCTGTTGCCGATATCAACTATTTAGAGGCTGATGATGATTATGTGAAGTTAAGTACCGTTGATGGTGCTTTCTATAAGAACAAAACCATGGCTTATTTCGAACAAACGCTTGATGTAAGCCAGTTTATCCGCATACATAGGTCTTACATCATTAACCTGGCCCAGGTAACCAAAATAGAGCTAAAAGAGAAAGATAGTTATGTAGTGCTGTTAAAGTCTGATATCTGGTTGCCGGTGAGTAAAACTGGTTATGTAAAATTGAAGGCTGCGTTGGGCTTGTAAAAAGTAATGTTTTATAACTGGCGTCACCCTGAATTTATTTCAGGGTCTTCATTGCAAGGAAGATGTTAGCTCACTAAGTAGTCATTAGTTTTTTTGGAAAGCAATCAACTGCTAAAGTTATGGGTAGTCCTGCTTTTTTGTACGAGTTCCGATGAAGGATCGGGATCACTGCAATCAGGTTTATTTTACACCTGCTATGCTGCTATTAATGGTTTGCGCCTTTCTAGCGCCTTATACTAATAACAAGGGATATTGCCACGGGCTGCTTATTTCGTTCCATAGGAACGAATCATTGGTAGAAAAAATGCCATATGCATATTTTCGTTCCGTAGGAACGTTTGATGAAATAAATAACACAGGTAATCGAGTGAAAGGAGAACATTAGCCCTTTTTTTCAAAAGATTTTTTACATTTGCACTTAAATAGAAAAAATAATAATTAATCACTCTTGCATTTGTAGAGAAATCGCTTTATATTTGCACCTCTTAATTTTACAATAGATAATATACAGTCATGAAAAGAACATACCAACCTTCGCAAAGAAAGAGAAGAAACAAACACGGCTTCCGCGAAAGAATGGCAACAGCTAACGGCAGACGAGTATTAGCATCACGTCGTGCTAAAGGAAGAAAAAGATTAACAGTTTCTGACGAACGCAAGCATAAAGCATAATTTTTGATTGCTTTTCCGTTAATTCGGGATCGGCAGATCAAAATCTGCAGTCATCAATCAAAAATATATGTACACATTCAGGAAAGAAGAACGGTTATGCAGCAGGAAACATTTAGACCTGTTGTTTAAAAACGGTTCTTCTTTTTTATTATACCCTTTTCGGATTTCTTATCTTTTTGTCGATCAACCAGCTGATGTGCAGGCACAGGTGGTAATCAACGTCCCTAAAAAAAGATATAAACGGGCAGTAGACCGCAATCTGCTCAAGCGTCGCATACGCGAAGCTTATCGCCTAAATAAACAAGATAAATTATACATGCCTTTGCCTACTGAGAGGGGATTGCTTTTGATTTCTATTCAGTTTGTGGGGAAAGAAAAATATGATTTTGCCTTTATCGAGAAAAAACTGATTGCTACTTTTAAACGCTTTCAAAATTTAATCCAGCTAAATGAAATTCATCAATAAAATTTTCGGATGGTTCTTTTTAGGTTTAATCAAAGTGTATCAATATGCCATTTCGCCAATGTTGGGTGCAAATTGTAGGTTTACGCCAACTTGCTCGCAGTATGGGATAGAAGCCATTAAAAAACACGGACCATTTAAAGGTGGTTGGCTGGCACTGAAACGCATTGGCCGTTGTCATCCATGGGGTAAACATGGTCACGATCCGGTTCCATAGCGGCGTTCATTAGTTCAATGGTCATTAATTCATTTGTTGCCATCGCTCATTAGTTATTGATTCATTAGTCATTTGATTATTGGTTAACGCGGCCGTCATTTCGACTATAGCGTAGCGGAACGGAGAAATCTATTTCATTTCAATTATAACGATCCTTCGACTACGCTCAGGATGATACACCACGAGGGATAATTGCCCCAGTTAATTGCTTAAATCGGTTATTGACTCCAAACGCCCAATGCTAAACTGGTTAATTGTTTAAATCGGTTAATCAACGCCTAAACGCTCAACTCCAAACTTATCTTCTCTTTCATTTTACTTATCTTTGCGCAATGGCTAAAATACTTCAAATAGAAACCGCTACTGCAATTTGTTCTGTTGCACTATCTGTTAACGGCAAAACATTTTCATTTAAAGAAGAGAAAGGGCAGAATCTGCATGCTGCAAATCTAACCTTGTTCATTGATGAAGTGCTTAAAACTGTAGGGCTAAGTTACCCCGAGTTAGATGCCATTGCGGTAAGTAAAGGCCCAGGGTCTTATACAGGGCTTCGCATTGGTGTTTCTACGGCGAAAGGACTCTGTTATGCACTAGATAAGCCATTAATCGCTATTGAAACGCTAGAGATGATGGCTGCAGGTTTTTTAACGGAAAACCCTGATTATTCAGGTTTAATCTGTCCAATGATTGATGCCCGCAGAATGGAAGTGTATACCTCAATTTTCGATCGTTCGTTAAACGTAATCACACCAACTGAAGCAAAAATTATTGATGAAACAAGCTTTACTGATTATCTCGCAAAGCAAACGGTTACTTTTTTAGGCGATGGAGCAGCTAAGTGTGCTGAAGTTTTAACACACCAAAACGCAAAGTTTAATGAGGCTAATTTCAATGCTGCAACATATATGTCGCGGTTAGCTAACGAAGCTTTCAGTAATAGTAAATTTGAAGATGTAGCCTATTTCGAACCTTTTTACCTGAAAGATTTTGTCGTTACGCAATCTAAAAAACAACAGGCACAAGGTTAAAACGGTTATTTTCTTTTAAAGATCGAAAACAAACTTTTAAAAAAACTTCCGCCTTCATTATCATTGATGCCAGGTATTACATCGGCAAACTGCGGATGGTTAACCACGTTGCCGAATTTAATGCCTACACCCATATAAAAAGAAGCACCATTTGGACCGCTACCTACCGTAGCATCATTTTTAATCATGCCCATGGTTTGGAAACTGGTAGCTACTAAATTGTCGGTCCCCATAAATAATTCGAAATTCGGAGTTTGGTATTTTGCCTGCAGTCCAACCATAAAAACACCGTTTAAGTTGTACAAGGGAGTAATACTTCCCGAAAAATCATTAGCTATAAAAGTGTTTACAAAAGCAATATCTCCGCCTTTGTAAAACAGGTTTTTCGAAACGGCCAGGCCTGGTTTATAAAAGCCATATCGTTTAGATAAGTAAACATCCAGTTTGGCGTTAGTCGGTGCTAAAAACTTTTTGCTCTGCTCTGAAAGAAGGAAAATGTCTTTTATTTCCTGGTTGGTATTAGATTGGTTGTTTTCTATGTTTTCAATAATTTTCGTTTGATCTACAGTAGTACGTTGCGTATTACTTCGCCACCAGATAAAACCCAGATCTTTAACATTCGCCATTAAAAATAAGCCTTTTTTAGTGGTGTAATTGGCTCCAAAACCTAATGATAGTCCTGGGTTTTTAAAGTTAGGGAAGAAATTTTTCTTATCTACCTCATTAAAGTCAGAAAAATTGCTGGAATAGGTTCCTCTTAAGCCAATTAAGAGGGCATCCGACTCAGGATCGATATATAAATAAGAGTCAGCAACATTTAATTTGTTATAAAGTATCCCGCTCAGTACACTTGCTTTTAAGCCAAAAGCCAACCTTTTGTTCCAGTTTTCGCGATAGGTAAAGCTAAACTGATGGTAACTTTGTTCATAACCCTTGCTATCAAATATTCCGGTATACTGTTGGTTGGTATTAAATCTTTCAAAAGAATCGAAAATGGCAAGACTTTCATTTGTGTAATCGATATGTGCATCAGACCTGATCTGCCAGGAAAAGCCCATCTCCTTTTGATACTTATAAGATTTGAAAAGTCTGAATGCAGCTACATAAATATTGCTGTTTTCGAAAAAATGGTTCACTTCTCCAGTACCAATCGGTAAACTTCTTGTATCAAAAATACCTTCCTGTGTTAATTTTCTTATGGCAAACTTAGAGTCCCCTTTGTTAATGGCATTTGTTCCAAAATAGGGGAGGAAAAAATTGGAAGAAAATCTTCTTGATGAATCTAAGGTGAAAGATTTTTGAGATGGGTTTTCGAAGGCATCAAACATGGTTTTGGTACCAAAAAGTGCATATTGTTGTGCATTTGCAACCCCGAAGCTGGCTAATGCCAGTAACGCAAGTAAAAGTTTCTTCATGTATAATAGTTTCTGGGCTTGTTTCCTTATTAACGGTTACTTAACGAATCTGGTATTTCTGGCTTTAAATATTTGTTTAAAAGCAAGTTAGTGATAAATTTGTTTTTGTCTGCACTCATCTGGTAGTAAAAAGTATCGAAACTTTTTAAACCGCTATCGGCCCTCAAATGTTTATAAAATGGAAGCTGAATATTGTTCCTGAAAATATCTGCCGAATTTTTGGTGTTAATGTAATAACTCACATTCGAAGTAGTTGAAATCTGGTTTACTGCATCTAAATATTGTGGGACCTGTATTAAGAGCCTGTTATGCTTATAATCATTTAAAAATGATTGAACTGTACTGGCATTATTGGCCACAACCAAATTATTATCTACAATGGTATAATATGGCCTGCCGAATTTTTTAAATGGTTCGCCAAAGTAACTATACAGGATATCAGATGATTTAAAGAGTTTAATGTCTTCATTGTAATCTGCACTTACATCGAGCAATAACTGTTTTACTTTTTCCCCATTTGATAATGAAATTGCACCTAGTTTTTCGCTGGTGTTTAACTGAAAAAGAATAAATTGATTTTTCGTGTAAGTGGTGAATATCGAATTTAAATCTGTTCTGTATTCATCTTTTACCTTTTTTATTACTGCATTAGTTTCGGGAAGTATTTTCGTTTGCTCCTGCCAGCTATTCAATTTTTTGAGCCATCTGCCGTAATCATCGTAAGCATAAAGTGCATAGTTTGCTGTATGATCAGGGAGGATATTTTGGATAAATGTATTTTGTGCAGCGGTGTTTTCGAATAGTTTAAGGTAGTTATACTGATCTTTTAACTCTGTATTTCCACTGAAAAGAATCTTTTCTCTGCTAAAATTATAATTAAGTACAGCAAAACTGTTCTGTTTATTAAAAATTGAAATTTCTCCGTTAATGTTGCCAGCAATAATATTTCTGAGCAGTAATGGCGCCTGATTAAAATTGATATAAACATGGGTAAGTACATTTTTAATTTGGCGGTTATTCTCCTTAATATATTCGGTAAATGGATTTTCTGTTAAACGTACATTGGCATCATTGATCAGTTTGAGTGATGTTGAAGCTGTTAATACCTGGTCATGAATACCTAAATAAACCGATAAACTGTCATTGAGTTTCACCAGGTACAGGTCTTTAGCCTTTTTGCTGATTGCTTTTTTTAATTTTAACTGTTCGTAGAATTTTTCGATGTCATTATCACGTTGTATCTGTACGGTAATTAAGAAGTTCAGGGTTTTATTCGAGTCGGGCAGCACACTAATATAAACTTGCTGATCTTTCAGGTATCTGTTTAGCAGATTATCGTCGATGATACTTGTTTTTAGCTGTTTTAACAGGTTTATTTTATCCTTCCCTAAAACCTGTTGGATAAGCTGTTGCCCTTCAATGATATCGTAAAAACCTTTGTCGTTCTGAAAAGAAAATACCAATGCGGCATTATTGGTTGCCGATTGCAGCGCCAGGTCTTTCGCATCATTATCAATTCCCAATTTCGAAAAATAGAGGTAGGCCATAAAGGCTACACCTAAAAATAATGCACTTGTTAGAATTATGATTTTTTTCATCTGCTGTGCAACAAATTTAATTTATTACATTGATTAGTGAGAAGTTCTTTGTCAATTTATTAATTTAGCGATTGCTACTTGCAAATAACTATGAATAAACGAATAATCCTTACTGCTTCTTTTTTTGGGGCTGTTGCTGTTTTGCTGGGGGCATTTGGTGCGCATGGCCTAAAGGCCCTAATTGATGGACCATCATTAGAAATTTGGCAAAAAGGTGTTGATTATCAGTTCTATCACACATTTGCACTATTGTACCTTTCTACCTTCGCACGTTACAGAAACAAGCTCATTAATATCGCTTATTTCTGCTTTACATTTGGAATCATCCTTTTTTCTGGGTCATTATATTTATTGGCCACCCGAAGCATATCACACTTAGGATTTACTGAATTTATTGGTCCAATAACACCAATTGGTGGGCTTTTATTTGTATTGGGATGGATAATGCTCTTTTTTGCTGCATTTAAAGATAAATAATGAATACTTTCGAAAACGATATTTTTGCAGAAAGAGAAACACTTTTTGTTGAAGTTATTTTGCCATTATCTTTGGCGAAAAACTATACTTATCGGGTACCTTTCGATTTAAACGACCAGGTTGCCGTCGGAAAACGTGTGGTGGTTCAGTTTGGCAAACATAAAATTTATACCGCTTTAATCAGCGGCATCAGCACCGTACCACCAACGGTTTATGAGGCAAAATATATTATCGATATAGTAGATGCTGAGCCTGTAATTACACCCATGCAGCTTAAATTCTGGACATGGATGACCAATTATTACATGTGTAATGAAGGTGATGTAATGGCGGCTGCTTTGCCTGCAAGTTTAAAGCTGGCCAGCGAAACGATCTTGATTCTTCGCGATGATTACAATGAAGATACCCAACTTACCGATAAGGAAGAAATCATTATCAATGCACTGAAACAGCAGCAGAAACTTACTGTTAATGATGTTTCCAAGCTTCTTGGGCAGAAAACCGTATACCCGATCATCAATCACTTGCTCGATAAAGAATTGATCCTGGTAGCCGAGGAGGTGGTGCAGAAATATAAACCTTTGCTTAAATCGTTCATCATATTAAATGATTTTTATAGCGATGAAGAAAATCTGAAACAGCTTTTTAATGTTTTGGATAGGGCGCCTAAACAATTAGACGCTTTACTGGCTTACCTGAAATTACAAAAATCAAATCTGCCGATCTCTAAAGAACAGCTTCTGGAAGAGAGCAATTGTGGACCAGCGGCATTAAAAGCTTTAACCGATAAAGATATTTTTGTGGTGATGAAAAGACCGGTTAGTCGCCTGGCCGCTCATGATGAAGAGTTTAGTGTGAATTTTGAGCTGAATGAAGGCCAGCAGAAAGCATTAGGCCAGATTAACCAATACTTTGAAGAGAAGGAGGTGGTTTTGCTGCATGGTGTTACCGCATCGGGAAAAACACAGGTTTATATCAAGCTGATTGAAAAAATCATTCAAAATACAGATGGTCAGGTATTGTTCCTGTTGCCCGAAATTGCTTTGACAACCCAAATTGTAGAACGGATTAAGCGTTATTTTGGTAATTCAATAGGGGTATACCACTCTAAATTCAACAACAGTGAGCGGGTAGAAATTTGGAATAAAGTGCGAACAGGTGCTTACAAGGTAATTCTTGGTGCCCGCTCAGCCGTTTTTCTTCCTTTTCAACATCTTAAATTAATTGTGGTTGATGAAGAACACGAACCCTCTTACAAACAATACGACCCGGCACCACGCTATCAGGCCAGGGATGCGGCCATTTATCTTGGTTATCTGCATCAGGCTAAGGTTGTTTTAGGTTCGGCTACACCATCTTTAGAGAGTTATTATAATGCTTTACAAGGCAAATATGGACTTGTAGAGATGAAAGAGCGCTTCGGCGGTGTTCAGCTTCCAAACCAGCAAGTGGTAAGTATTTCGGAAGAAACGAAGAAAAAAACAATGAGCTCGTATTTTTCGAGTGTATTGATCAAAGATATCGATCTGGCGCTTTCTAAAAACGAACAGATTGTGTTATTTCAGAACAGAAGGGGCTATGCCACCATTTTAATCTGTGCTACCTGTGGTTATACACCAAAATGTGTAAACTGCGATGTAAGTTTAACCTATCATAAAAGCAGCGGCAAATTACATTGCCATTATTGTGGCTATCAACAAAGTAGCGTAAATATCTGTCCGGCCTGCGGCTCGGTGCATGTAGAGCAAAAAGGATTTGGTACCGAGAGGATTGAAGAAGAGCTCAGGTTACTTTACCCAGAAGTTACCATTGCCAGGTTGGACATGGACAGTACAAGGACAAAGAATGGGCTCCAACAGATCCTAAATGACTTCCAAGAGAAGAAAACCGATATTTTAATCGGTACGCAAATGGTGGCTAAAGGATTGGACTTCGATAACCTGAATCTTATTGGGGTAATTAATGCCGATACGCTTTTAGGTTACCCCGATTTCCGTGCTTACGAAAGGAGTTTCCAGCTGTTGGCGCAGGTTGCAGGTAGGGCAGGTAGAAGGGCCGATCAGGGGAATGTCTGTATTCAGACTTATGATGCCGAAAACCGTATTATCAAGCAAGTGGTGAACAACGATTATGAGGGCATGTACAACGACGAAATCGTTGAGCGTGAGAAATTCTTGTATCCGCCTTTTTCCAGAATGATATTCTTGTATGTAAAACATAAAGATTCTCATGTATTAGATCACGCAGCATTCACGCTGGCCAATATCCTTAAAGGGAAATTTGGTAAACGGGTTTTAGGTCCGGAGCAACCTTTAGTAAGTCGTGTACGGAATCTTTATATCAAACAGATCATTATCAAGGCTGATAAGCATACTGCCATTCAAAAAGTTAAAGATGCATTAAGAGAAACCCTGACCCAATTTAATGCGACCAAAGAATTTAAAGGGGTTTTTACACAAATAGATGTAGATCCGTATTAATTACTAATTTAAGTTTTGATTTAGTGTTACTTACGGTAATGTGGATTTCTTTATCTTGTATCACCGTTAAAAAAAGCTAATTTTGAAGCTCATGGCGTATAAATTTGTTGATAATTACCGAGAACGTGGAGCGAGAAAAAAACTGGTTGAGTTGTTAAAATCTCGCGGAATTGAAGATGAAAATGTGTTAACGGCCATAGGTAAAGTTCCACGTCATTTCTTTTTTGATGAAACTTTTTGGAACCAAGCCTACAAAGATATTGCGTTTCCAATAGGTGATGGGCAAACTATATCCCAGCCTTATACTGTTGCTTACCAAAGTGAGCTTTTGCATATTAAAAAGGGCGATAAGGTACTCGAAATCGGAACGGGTTCGGGCTATCAGACCTGTATTTTAATGGAACTAGGCGCAAATGTTTTTACCATCGAAAGACAAGAAAATATCTACAATAGAACCATTCAGGTTTTACCAGGAATGGGTTACCGGCCTACTTTTTACTGTGGTGATGGCTCGAAAGGAATTGCTGCCCACGCGCCGTACGACAAAATAATCGTTACTGCAGGTGCTCCTTTGGTTCCGGAGATATTATTAAAACAATTAAAAATAGGCGGCATTCTGGTTATCCCGGTAGGAGATGAGAAAACCCAGAAAATGGTTACTGTTATCCGCGTAAGCGAAACCGATTACGAAAAAATTGTGTTAGATACCTTTAGGTTTGTGCCTTTAGTGGGCGACCAGGCGTGGTAGTAGTTTAAGTCCCTAGTCCGAAGTCTTCAGTCTTTAGTCGATTTGGACTCAGGACTAAAGACTCATGACTGTAGACTAACCTATCTCTTCATCGCTCTATCCAACTCACGTTTGGTATCTCTGTCTTTAATGCTACCACGTTTGTCGAATTCTTTTTTACCTTGAGCCAGTGCAATTTCTATTTTAGCGAAACCTCTTTCATTGATGAAAATGCGTAATGGAACTATGGTATAACCTTTTTCTTCGCCTTTAAGCTTTAATTTTCTAATTTCTTTTTTCTGCAGTAGTAAAGCACGGTCGCGTTTAATATCGTGATGATAGAAAGAGCTGTGTGAGTATTCCGAAACATGAAGGTTGCGCACATAAAGGTTACCCCCAATAAACATGCAAAATGCATCGGTCATGTTGGCTTTACCTTGTCTGATTGCTTTTATTTCAGTTCCTAAAAGCGCAATCCCTGCTACGTATTTATCTAAAAGATTGTAGTCGAAATATGCTCTTTTATTCTTTATGTTGATGTCGTTTTTCAAAATTTTAATAAAGTATATGTTGTTGTAATATTCAGCAATGGTATAAAATATACATGCCGGGTTGCAAATATCCTAAAAAATGATGTGATAATTTAGTTTTAATTTATTTCGTGTTTAATGCGATCGTAATGCTGAATTTATTTCAGCATCTTTCATATAAATAGACCCTGAAATAAATTCAGGGTGACGATTCTGAACAATGTGCATATTTGACTTCTCTTGGATAAAAATGTTCATCTGTTTGTAAAAGCTAAGGATATATTATTATGTTCGTATTTATTCGTTTAAGTTTGGACTTTAAATCTCAAAAATGAAATTCAGGAACCTACTTTTAATCTTATTGTTAGCCGTTACTTTTCGGGTAGAAGCACAGCAACCTACTTTATTGCCACAATTCACCTTTTACAAACTGGATGGAAAACCGTTTTCAAATAATGATATTAAACAAGGAAAAAAGAACCTATTTATCTTATTTGATTGTACTTGTGAGCATTGCCAGCGGGAAAGTAAAAATCTGAATGCCAATTACGCCAAATTTAAAGACATTAATATTTACATGATTACCATGGATGAGGAGTATATCATTCCGCAGTTTTTCAATTCTTATGCCAAGGGCTTAAACACCAAGCCCAATGTACTGGTATTGCAGGATAAAAAACGCATGTTTATCCCAACCTTTTTGCCAAAGCAATACCCATCAATGTACTTATATTCTTCAGCTGGTAAACTACTGATGTACCAATCGGGAGATGGTGGCGTAAAAAAGCTAATGACGGTAGTAGGTAAATAATCTTAATTTTTTAGCCACAGATTACACAGATAAACACTGATTTTGATATCAGTATTCATTCTTTTGATCTGTGGTTAATTATTTATAACCATGAGTAAGTTATAAGTTGAAGGACAGGTCTAAAAAATTACCGGATAATCAAAACCGGAATATTTACCTTATGCCGTACTGAATCAACCGTGGTGCCGAAAATAAGGTCTTTTAAGCCTTTATGGCCATGTGCACCCATTACCAGTAGCTCCATCTCATTTCTGTTGCTGATATCGGCTATGGCTTTACCAGTACTGCCAAAACCGATAAAAGGTGTAGAATCATATCCAAGATCTTCCAGGTTAGTCCTGTATTTCTCCAGATTAGCAGCATCGCTCTGCGTTTCATGGTCCATTACTTCATTACCAAGATAGCGGGCAGCAGCAGTTTCTACAATATGGATCAGGTAATAGTGTGCCTCTTTACCACCCTGAATTAAAGCATGCCGGATCGTGTTTCGATCGTTTTTAGAGAAATCTACGGCAATTCCGATCCGCTTGTAACTGATTTTGTCTATTTTTCCAATATCCAGAGCATTCCCATGGGGCACAAGCTGTTTTGAAGCATTTCTTTTCTTTTCTAATAACGGGTGGAAGAAAATATAAAGCAGGAGTAAAACGATCAGGATTAATGCCGGTATTACAATCACATAAATCCACCAACTGTTAGCCTCTTTTGCCCAGCCACTTATTTCTTCAATTACCAGTTTTACATTCAATGCGATAATAGCTAGCGCACTTGCCCATGCCAATACCTTAACCCAGGGTTTAATTGCAAAATCTTTCATCAGTTTTTTATCTGATGTAAAATGAATTAACGGAATAATGGCAAAACCCAATTGCAAACTTAATACTACCTGACTCAGTACCAGCAAGCCACCAAGGGCGTCTTCGCCATAGTGTAATATCGTGAAAAATGCAGGAATAATCGCCAAAAGACGTGTAATCATGCGCCGTAACCAAGGTTGAATCCTTAAGTTAATGTGGCCTTCCATAATAATCTGTCCTGCTAAAGTTCCGGTAACAGTAGAGCTTTGCCCGGCGGCGATTAACGCTATGGCAAATAGGGTTGGGGCAACATTGCCAAAAATGTTCGAAAGTAGTTTATGTGCATCCTGAATTTCGGCTACCTCGTGTAGTCCATTTTTATAAAAGGCAGCTGCAGCAAGAATCAGTATAGCGGCGTTAACAAAAAAAGCAAGGTTTAATGCAACGGTTGTATCAATGAGGTTAAATTTTAAGGCCTCCTTAATTCCTTTATTACTACGCTCAATCTTCCTGGTTTGTACTAAAGATGAATGCAGATACAGGTTATGCGGCATTACGGTGGCACCAATAATCCCGATGGCAATATAAAGTGCATCACCATTTAGTATAGAGGGCTCAAAACCTTTGGCTACCTCTTTAAGTGAAGGCTCTACAATAAACATTTCAACAAGAAAGGAAATCCCAACAATAAAAACCATCGAAACGATAAAGCCTTCCATGGCCCGCATGCCTTTATTGAGTAAAAAGAGCAGTAAAATGGTATCGAAAATAGTAATTGAAATACCCCAGATTAGTGGCAATCCAAAAAGGAGCTGTAAACCAATGGCCATCCCGATAATTTCGGCTAAATCGCAGGCTATAATTGCGGTTTGTGCTAAGCAAAATAATGGAATATTGGCCCAACGCGGATATGCCTGTTTAGAGGCCTGCGCTAAATCCAGTCCCCTTACTATTCCCAAACGGGCACTTAACGATTGTAATAGTAATGCAATGAGGTTCGACATCAATAAAACCCAGATTAATTGGTAGCCAAATTTACTACCACCCGCTAAATCGGTTGCCCAGTTACCGGGATCCATGTAACCAACACTAATTAAATAAGCAGGACCAATGAAAGCTAGAATTCTCCTCCAGCCTTTTCTTTTATCTGTATTTACACTTTGATGTACTTCACTTAACGATTCAGTTTTTGCCATTACTGCTGATTAAAATATGTTTTGCAACTTCTCTACTAATATTAACTTGTTTATCGGATAAAACGATTTCTACCGAGCCATCGAAATCGGTCACATCGCTGATCTGGATTTTTTTGCCTAAGGTTAAGCCTAGTTTTTCTAAATGTTTTAAAAATGCCGAGCTATGCTGGGTAACACCTGTAATGGTGCCCTGATCGCCTATTTTTAGTTCTATTAATTTAATAAACTGGGTTTTGGCAAATCTTCCGTTTTTATCGGGAATGGGGTCGCCATGGGGGTCGGCTTTTGGAAAGCCTAAAAATTCGTCTAGTCTTTCAATCAGCTCAATTGATTTAATATGTTCTAATTCTTCTGCCACATCATGTACCTCATCCCATTTAAAGTTTAATTTATCAACCAGAAAAACTTCCCATAAGCGATGTTTACGCACGATATCTATCGCTGTATTTTTTCCTATTTCGGTTAAAGTAACGCCTTGATATTTAATGTAATCAACCAGACCTTTATCGGCTAATTTCTTAATCATGTCGGTTACAGATGCCGGTTTGGTTTGCATTTGCTCTGCAATGGCATTGGTTTGAACGTTTATTGTTTGCTCTGCCAGATGATAAATAGTCTTTAGATAGTTCTCTTCCGTGTAACTTTGCATTTATATTTATCTAATTTTATTTTTAGGTAAATCTAAAAATTTTTATTTAAAATATATATGATAAATTATGTTAAAATTTAGAATATAATTTGGTTATGTTTGTATTCTCAAATACCTTTAACACCATATGGCATCTGAATTAGATAAAATTGACTTTAAAATTTTAAGAATTCTTCAAGAGAACGGAAGAATTACCAACTTGCTTTTATCCCAAGAAATTGGTTTATCACCTGCACCAACATTAGAACGTGTACGCAAGCTTGAAATGGCAGGATATATTAAAAGTTATCATGCGTTGGTAGACGAAGAAAAGCTGGGTTTAGGTATAAAAACCTTTATTCAGATTCAACTCGATTTTCATAAAAATAATACCATTCAGATCTTTTTGGATGAAGTAAACCAAATCAAGGAAATTACTGAGTGTCACCACGTTACTGGTCAGGCCGATTTTCTATTAAAGGTTTATGTGAAAGACATTAAAGCGTACGAACGTTTAATTATGGATAAGATCAGTAAGATTTCCGTGGTTAAAACTTTCCAAACGATGATGATCATGTCGACCACGAAAAAAGAACCGATAGTACCGCTGGAGTATTAACATTAAGTAATTATGGCAACCTAAAATGCTAAGGTGTCCTAAGATGACTAAGGTGGTCCATATTTTTTTTACCACCTAAGCCACCTGAGATCATCTAAGTTGGGAGTTCATGCTTTTATGTTTAAGGGTTTATATCGTACATAAGTTCATTAACAAAACTCTTTTTTCCGTTATGAACTATATTGGTTGAATTGAAATTGATCAACAGTCCTTTTGGTATTTTTAATAATTTCATATAGGTTAAAATCTGTGCTTCATGAATGGGTAATATACGCTCAACCGCTTTTAGTTCTAATACCAGACAGTTTTCAATCACTAAATCTACCTTGAGTTCTGTATTTAGTAGCACATCTTTATAAGAAAGTATAATAGGATGTTCAGCGGTAAAATTTATGTTTTGTAGCTGTAGTTCTCTCATTAAGCACTTCTGGTAAACACTTTCGAGAAGGCCAGGGCCGAGAATTCTATTTACTTCTATACAAGCACCTGTAACCTTGTATTCTAATTGGTCGAGAAAAGTTTTATTGATCACCATAAAATCCATTAATTAGTTAATAATGTTTTTAGGATGATTTTTAAGTAATTCGTTAGTTGGTAGAATTACAAGAGCAATTTATCAATAATTCCCGAAATTTCCTGAGCATTTTGATAAACCATAAAGTGCGTTCCATGTTCTATAATAAAATCTGGCTGAGCAATTTTTGAATATAAAATTTTATCGTTGGTGCCGTGAATATGGTAGATGCTTTTAGGTTTGATTTTATTGCTCCAGCTTAGAATACTTCCGATTGCCCATTTCAAAAAATAAGGATCGGTATCTTTTATAATTTTGCCCAACAAAGTTTTCTCACTATTGGAACGTGTGCCGAAATAGTAATTCTGAGTAAGTTTATTCGATGATTTTAAGAGCCTAGCAGGAATAAATTTTAACAGTCCAAGTTTCCCTGCAAAGCGGTATAATGCAGGCAGATGAGTACTTAACATAGTACTCGAAATGATAATCGTTGCTGCAGGGGTTAATAATTTAGCCATTTCTACAGCAATCATCCCTCCAAAAGAAACGCCAACCAAAGCAAAGGGTTGGCTTAAGTCTATTACGCTACTTAATCGTTGGGCGTAAGAAGCTAATGACTCATTTTTATTCGGAATAATCCAATCGATATGAATCATATTGATATTTTCATTAAGCTTCAGCTTTGAAAAAATCCTTTTATCGGCACCTAAACCGCTGATAAAGTAAGTATTCATTAGGCTGGTAAGTTCCAGTCGATGGGGCTTAAATTGTTCTGTACTAAAAGCTGATTTGCTTTAGAGAAATGTTTCGATCCAAAAAAGCCATTGTAAGCCGAAAATGGTGATGGGTGGGCAGCCGTAAGTACATAATGTTTTTTCTGATCGATTAAAGCCGCTTTTTGTTGCGCATATTTACCCCACAGAAGAAACACAATATGTTCGCGTTTTTGAGATAAAGCCTTAATAATTTCATCCGTGAAAATTTCCCAGCCACGGTTTTGGTGCGAGCCTGCTTCCGAAGCACGAACGGTTAAAGTTGCATTTAACAACAGTACGCCCTGTTCTGCCCAATGTGTTAAGTGCCCATGGTTTGGTGCTTTAAAACCTTCAATATCAGTTTCTAACTCCTTGTAAATATTTTTTAACGATGGCGGAATGGCTACACCGCGTTGTACCGAAAAAGATAGACCATGCGCCTGGCCAATACCATGATAGGGGTCTTGACCTAAAATCACAACCTTTACCTGATCAAATGGCGTGGTGTTTAATGCGTTGAAAATATCACTGCCTTTTGGGTAAACCGTTGCGCCATTGTTTTTCTCCTCCTGTAAAAAAGACTTAAGGCTTTTCATGTAGTCTTTTTCAAATTCTTCTTCTAAAACGGCTAACCAACCTGGTTCTAATGCTGCAGACATGTTTTTTTATGTAAGATGTGTATGTAATATGGTTGATGGTTTGATAGTTTATGGTCAATGGTTTGGGTGTTCAGTTTAGACCATGTACCATTAGCTGTAAATTATTAAACTATGAGTCCGTAAGTATTAAGCTATTAGGTTCTGAACTCTTTGGCGATCAACCATGGACCATTAAACCATGAACCCAAATCTTCTCAAAAAGTTTAAGATTTCTTCTTATATATTGCCAGTAAATCACCCTCCAGTGTTGTTTTTGGTCCTTCTATAATCCGTCCAAGTTCTTTTCCTTTTTTATCAAGAACAATAAAAGTTGGTACCCTTACAATATCCAGACCATCCAGAATGCCATTTTCAGCCTTCTTATTTCCATCAACCGCAATAATTTCAACGTTTTTCCCTTTAAAGTGTAGGGCATCTAAAATTTTAAAGAAATTTGGCACGTTAGCTTTGCTATCGCCACACCAGGTGCCTAGAACGATTTTTATTTTTTCGTTTTTAACCAGTTTTTTTAGCTCAATCATGGTTGCTGCATCGGGTATATATGCCGCGTAAAGTGGATCATACATTTCTTTAAACTCAGGAAAAGCAGTAATTCCTTCACGCGTACAGGCGTTAATCAGAATATCTTTATTGTGGACTTGATCGTGGATTTTTTTATTAACTTCTTGTGCAGAAACATTCATTGCAAGTACAATTAGGGTGATGGATAATAGGATTTTCATATTTAAGAGACGGTTTTTTTGAGCTTTTAAATTTTTAATGAAATTATTGTTTTAAAATCTAATTTCTGCCATTTAAACACGATATTTGCAAAAAAAAATAATTAGAATAAAATTATGCCAAATATTATCAGATTAATTGCGGGGTTTGCTTTACTGGGTGGCGCAGTAGCTTTATTTATTTTCGGCTTTTGGCCATGGGGTATTGTTGCCATTTTATTGGGAATAATTGTACTGGTAACTTATTTCTTTAACGAGAATATGCTTTTAGCACAATGGTTTCTTAGAAAAGATAACATGCCTAAAGCAAAAATGTTTTTAGATCGGATTACCAATTACGAAACGCAGTTGATTAAAGTTCAACATGGTTATTATAATTTATTGATCGGATTAATTGAAAGCAGAACGGCACCGATGCAAAGTGAGAAGTATTTCAAAAAATCACTTGCATTGGGCATGCAAATGGATCATAACATTGCTTTAGCAAAATTAAGTTTAGCGGGTATTGCAATGGCTAAGCGTAACAAACGCGAAGCGACCATGTATCTTGCCGAAGCGAAAAAAGCAGATAAAAATAAATTACTGGCCGATCAGATTAAACAAATGAAAGATCAGATGGGCATGATGGATAAGCAGCAGCAAGTTCGTTACAGATAAAATTTTAAAGCCATTTCTTAACCGGAATGGCTTTTTTGTTTCAGCTCAGTTTTGTTTGTTGAAAATTACACTGTATAAATTACTATTTTTATGAATAATCTAACTTTTAAATATTCATGAAAAAAGTATCTTATTTACCCATGCTGGCCTTCTTAGCCATTCTAGGTGCTTGCAATAACAAAAAAGATGCTGAAGAAAGCAATGAAGGCTTTTCATCCGCAAATCCTTTTTTTAAAGCAAGCGAACTTGCCTTTCAGGCTCCTGCCTTCGACAAAATTAAAAATGGCGATTTTAAACCCGCACTGGAAGAAGGAATGAAGCAGCAGATGAACGAAATCCAGAAAATTGCTGATCAGACTGAAGCACCTGATTTTGAAAATACCATTCTGGCCATCGAAAAAAGCGGACAATTGCTGAACCGGACAAGTGTGGTTTTTAACCTACTTACAGGCGCCAATACCAATCCCGAATTGCAAAAGGTTAAAGAAGAGGAGGCGCCTAAATTAACTGCAAATACTGATGCGATTTATTTAAATACCAAACTTTTTAATCGGGTAGCAGCCCTTTACAAACAGAAGGATCAGCTGAAACTGGATGCCGAATCATTGCGCTTACTGGAGTATTATTACCAAAAATTTGAACTGGCAGGAGCAAAGCTATCTGATGCTGATAAAGACAAGCTTAAAGAGCTGAATAAGGAAGAAGCTACCTTGAGTGCAAAGTTTACCGCACAGTTACAGGCGGCAGGTAAAGGTCTAAAAAATACTACCCAACAGCCCGAATTGCAATCAATGGCCGATCGTGCCAAGCGAGAAGAACTTTTTAACAAATCATGGAACAGGGCAGAAAAAGGCGACGCAAACGATACCCGTAAAATAATTTCAAGAATTGCGCAGATCCGTTCTGCTCAGGCTGCATTGCTTGGCTTTAAAAATTATGCAGCTTGGAAATTGCAAAATCAGATGGCTAAAACACCCGAAGCAGTAGAAGATTTTTTTGGTAAGGTTATTCCGGCTGCTACCGCTAAAGCAAAAAGTGAAGCGGCAGATATACAAGCCATAATCGATCAGCAAAAAGGTGGCTTTAAATTGGCTCCCTGGGATTGGGACTTTTATGCCGAACAAGTTCGCAAAGCAAAATTCGATTTAGATGAAAACGAGGTTAAACCCTATTTCGAGTTAAATAAAGTACTCATCAACGGTGTTTTTTATGCTGCAACACAACTTTATGGCATTACTTTTAAAGAACGTAAAGATTTACCTGTTTACCAGGAAGATGTTCGTGTTTTTGATGTGATAGACAAAGATGGGAAACAGCTAGGTCTGTTTTATTGTGATTACTATAAGCGTGATAATAAAGATGGTGGTGCCTGGATGGATAACCTTGTTCCCCAATCTAAGCTATTCGGTACGATACCGGTTATTTATAATGTCTGCAATTTTACCAAACCCGAAACAGGAAAACCAGCATTAATTAGTTTTGATGATGTTACAACCATGTTTCATGAATTTGGACACGGTTTACATGGCCTGTTTGCCAACCAGCAATATCCCAGTCTTTCTGGTGCGAACGTAGCCCGCGATTATGTAGAATTCCCTTCACAGTTTAATGAGCACTGGGCTTCCGATCCAAAAATATTAAAGAATTATGCGCTTCACTATCAAACCGGGGCACAGATGCCACAGGCTTTGTTAGATAAAATTAAAAAGGCGAGTTCGTTTAACCAGGGGTATATTTTTACTGAAGCATTGGCAGCAGCCGATCTGGATATGCAGTGGCATACGATTTCTCCGGGTTCACCATTACAGGATGTAGACAAATTTGAAGCCGAAGCTTTAAAGAAAACCAATCTAAATTTATCGTATGTGCCGCCACGTTACCGCTCCAGTTATTTTCTGCATATCTGGAGTAATGGTTACGCCGCAGGTTATTACGCCTATAGCTGGACTTCTATGCTTGAAAATGATGCCTTTTCTTGGTTTCAGGAGAATGGAGGATTAACCAGGGCAAATGGTCAGCGTTTTAGGGATATGATTCTGTCCAAAGGAAATACCGAAGATCTTGGCAAAATGTTTTTTAATTTCAGAGGACATAATCCTGATATTAAACCAATGCTTAAAAAACGCGGATTGTTGTAAAACAAAATTATAGTACAAAGGACATTTAACAAGTGGCCTTTGTACAATAATCAATAACAGGTTGAGGATGGCGGTGCTGTAGTTATGATACCGTTTTTCTTTAAATTCCATCTCTTCCAATAAATCTTTCTTTACCCAAAAGAAACTGAATAGCCTTTTTTACATTGCGGTTTACCGATTCTTCCGTTTTAAGGTTGGCAATATAACGTATAATCTCCTTCTGTAAATGGGGGGCAAGGCTGTCAAATATATCCTTAGCTTGTTTATTTTCTACTAAAGCTTGCTCCAGCTTAGGATTTATCCTTATTGTTCGTTCTTCAGCATCAAATTCAATTTCGAAGCTTGCAGTATCTCCAACATCTTTGCCTGCCGCTTTTCGCATAGGGGTATTCAGGTACAAACGCCAATCGCCTGCATACTTTACCAGAGTTTGTTTAAACTCATGTCCATCAATTTTCATTGTAATTGGAAGCTGACCTTTATCTTTCCCTGCCTGATGGAAAACATAGTTTAATGCTTCTCCCGGTACAAATACAAAAGGATTGATGCCAATAATCTTAATTTCAGCAGTAAAGGCTTTCGGTTTTTTGATATCCATTAATTAAAGATATTGCCTTTGATTAAAACTCCATAATTTTTGGCCAATAAATCAGACGATATGCGCGCTACTTAATGCCCTTCACCTATTGCTCATCGCAAAAAAAATCAAAACCAAAAGCTATTTTCTATTGTAGTTTATATAAAATCTTATACCTATGGCAACATCACAAGAAGGGAGTACCAACAATACTCAGGAAGAAAATAACATTAAAGATTTGGACGGTAAAGCAGCCATCGAAAAACTGAGAACACTAGCCGAAAAGGCAGAAAGCTGTTTTTTCTGTACCAATATTAAAACTGGCATACCCTTGTCGGTGAGGCCAATGGCCATTCAGCAGGTCGATGATGACGGGAATATTTGGTTTATGAGCATGAAAGACAGTCATAAAAATAATGAGATTTCAACTGATCCTTTTACTCATTTGTTGTTTCAGGCCGGTGCACACTCGGGTTTTGTAAATATTTATGGAATTTCTGAAATCAGCAGAGATCAGGCTAAAATTGATGAGCTTTGGAGCCCGTTTATCAAAACATGGTTTCAGGGAGGAAAAGACGATCCTGATCTTACCTTAATCAAGGTTATCCCTTCTGAAGGATATTATTGGGATACCAAACACGGCACTGCCGTTGCATTTTTAAAGATGGCAGCGTCGGTAATTACAGGAAAAACAATGGATGATTCGGTAGAGGGAACTTTGGAGGTGGATTAGTCAACTAGGGCGTCACCCTGAATTTATTTCAGGGTCTTATAGATGCTTGATCCCGAATCTTTCGGGACAGCATGATGATTCTCAATTATTTATCCCCTAAATAATCGAATCCTTCAAATTCTTCTCTTTGAGCTCTTTTGCTTAAGATATCTTCTTCATCGGCTTGTACTCTTGAGAAGAATAAAGCTTCGGCCTGGATTCTTTTTATTAACTGACGTACCAGCGTTAAATCAAAAGCATCTTTGCTTAATTTAATGCAGTATTCTCTTTCGTTGATTTCTAAACTTGACGTATTCATATCGCAATGATTTTAATTATCGATTGCTGTAAATATAGAAAAGGCTTGCTAAACAATTGTTAGCAAGCCTTTTAAGTTTATGTTATGTTTTTGTTAAAATCAAATCCAGAATTCCCTTTTTCGGGTCTCAGATTAATTATTTATGCGATAAGAATAAGCCGTCGTCTGTTTTGGCAACTTTTAAAATTCCTTTTCCAGTTAAAGCTTTTAAAGTTGTATCCCATTTCTTATTACTCCAATCGGCCAGTTTCCCTTTTACTTCAGTTAACAGGTATTGTTCGCCTTCCGAAACCAATGCATATAATTCTGTTTCTTCAGGTGTCATTTCTATTTTCTTTTTCTCTGGGCGCATCTGCGGGAAGAATAAAACTTCCTGAATGGTACTTTGGTTAGTCATTAACATCACCAAACGATCAATACCAATGCCCAAACCTGAAGTAGGTGGCATACCATATTCTAATGCACGTACGAAATCATCATCCATGGCCATGGCCTCGTCATCACCACGGGCAGCTAACTTTAACTGATCTTCTAAACGCTCTTTTTGGTCTATAGGATCGTTTAATTCTGAATAAGCATTCGCGATCTCTTTACCATTAACAAATAGCTCAAAACGCTCTACCAATCCTTCTGCGGTACGGTGCTTTTTAGCAAGCGGTGTCATTTCGATAGGGTAGTCGGTAATGTAGGTTGGCTGAATTAGATTCGCTTCAACTTTAGCACCAAAAATTTCATCAATTAATTTACCGCGGCCCATTGTATCATCAATTTCGATACCTAAATCTTTACAGGTTTGTGCAATTTCTTCCTCGGTCATTGCCGAAACATCAATTCCTGTATATTTTTGGATCGATTCGTACATGGTTAGTTTTTCATACGGTCCCTCAAAATTAATTTCGTTGGCACCAACTTTAACTACACTTGCACCAGTTGTAGCAATCGCTACTTTTTCTAAACATTCTTCAACCATTGCCATCATCCAGATATAATCTTTGTAGGCAACATAAATTTCCATTGAAGTAAATTCAGGGTTATGTGTACGGTCCATCCCTTCATTACGGAACATTTTACCGAATTCATATACGCCATCAAAACCTGCAACGATTAATCTTTTTAAATAAAGCTCATTTGCAATACGCAAATAAAGCGGCATATCTAAAGTATTGTGGTGTGTGGCAAACGGACGTGCAGCAGCACCGCCGTGAATAGGCTGTAGAATAGGTGTTTCTACTTCCATCCAACCCTGGTTATCAAAATAATTGCGCATGGTATTAATCACCTTGCTACGTTTAATGAAGATCTGTTTAAAATCAGGGTTTACCGTTAAATCTACATAACGCATACGATAACGCAATTCCGGATTGGTAAATCCATCGTAAACATTGCCTTCATCATCGCGTTTAACGATTGGTAGTGGACGCAGTGACTTAGAAAGTACCTTAAATTCAGTAACATGTACAGAGATTTCTCCTGTTTGCGTAGTGAATACATATCCTTTAACCCCGATGAAATCGCCAATATCTAAAAGTTTTTTAAATACCGTATTGTATAGGTTTTTATCTTCACCAGGACAAAGTTCATCACGCTTTAAATAGATCTGAATTCTGCCGGTAGAATCCTGTAACTCTGTAAAAGACGCAGCACCCATAATATTGCGGCTCATAATTCTACCTGCTAATACTACGGTCTTGTATGCTGTCTTATCTACTTCATAATTGGCTAATATATCTGCCGCATAAGCATTTACTTCATAAGCTTCTGCAGGATAAGGCTCGATGCCTAACGCACGTAATTGTTTTAGCGACTCACGTCGTAATACTTCTTGTTCTGATAATCCTATACTCATTTCAGGTATTTTTTGCAAAAGTAATGCTTTTGCATTTTTGTTATTGTTAAATTTTGGTGCTTTAATGAAAAAGAAATAATTAGCTGATTAAATTTTGAATTAATATTGGAAAAAAATCAATTTTCAGTACCAATTAGCTATCCACTTAAAACAGATGGTTGCAAAGATAAGAAAGCTATTGTAATTACTAAATGCTTTATTTGATATAAAACCTCATTTTAGCATGTTAAAAGCCAATGAGATAAAAAATGGATGATCAGAAACTTTGCCAGCCGTAGTTATTCCATGTCGGTTAAAGGATTCCAGAATACCTTTTTAAGGTTTTGAACTTTCAGGTTTTTAATTTCCAGACCTTCGCGTTCTAGCAGCTCTTGTCTTTTGGCTGTAGATGATGGATCGCCACTGAGCAAGCCATTGCTGCTGATTACCCTATAATAAGGAACAGGAGGCTGTGCTGCTCCGCAAGCACCAATGGCTCTGGCAACCATTCTCGATAGATTAGGGGTGCCAATGGCTTTTGCAATTGCTCCGTATGACGTTACCCTGCCTTTGGGTATTTCTCTGGTTAAATCCCAAACTTGTTCAAAAAATAAATCGTGTTTCATCGTTTTAGCAAATGATACATAAAGCTATTAAATATAGCTGTTTCATAATTCGTTATTGTGAATTTAATTTATTAATGACTTTTCTATCGTTTTATTGGTCTGATAGCTACTCCATGGTCAGAACCCCGCTGAAGTTTTTAAGTATTTCATCGGATATTTTTTTTTAGTGATATGAATTTAGTGTTTCACAGATGTTATATTTGTTTGGACGTGAATAGCCATTTTAAAAACGATGCCCGATATAAAACAAATACCACCTTCTAGTTTTGAGTTTTTAAGGTTGTTAAAAAATAACAACGAACGTGAGTGGTTTAACAACCATAAAATAGCTTACCTGAAAGAACATGCATATATAGAATCTTTTGCACAGGATTTATTAGATCTGATGAATACCCATGATGTAATTGAAACACCATCGGGAAAGAAAAGTTTATACCGGATTTATCGGGATACGCGTTTTTCAAATGATAAAACGCCCTATAAAACCCATTGGAGCGGAAGTTTTAAACGGGCAGGTAAACAAAGAAGGGGTGGCTACTATTTTCATATCGAACCAGGTAATAGTTTTGTGGCCGGCGGCTTTTTCGGGCCTTCTCCTCAAGATTTGAGATTAATAAGGGAAAATATAAGTTTTGATGCCCAGCCCTTGAGAGAAATATTAAGTGATAAGACATTTATTGCTTCCTTCGAGACTTTGAAAGGCGAACAATTAAAGACTGCTCCAAAGGGTTTTGATGGAGATCATCCGGATATCGATCTGCTACGTTATAAACAATTTTTGTTAGTTCATCGATTTACCGATCAGGAAGTTTTAAGTAGAGAATACGTAGGATATTGTAATCAGGAATTTAAAAATATGCGCCCTTTCTTTGATTACATGAGCGAAATATTGACTACCGACGCAAATGGATTGGAACTGTAGTTGATTTTTAGGTATTCAGAAAAATAAAGGGCCACGATTACAAGATTGGTAATGATGACCCTTTATTTAATTATGATTCAGCCTCTATACCTTCCTCATACATTTCGTTAATGGCTTCGGCATATTTCTTTTCTACAATCCGGCGTTTAACTTTCATGGTAGGGGTAATTTCTCCTTCATCTATATTGAAAGGATTACGCTTAATCTTAAAGTTTTTAATGCGCTCAAATTTGGCCAGTTCGTTTGATATTTTTTTAATATCCTGTTCCATCCAATCTATAATTTCCTGATCGCGGATAAAAGGATCTGCCTCTTCAAAAAACGATGGTTTGAGTTTAAAGGTTTCTTCCAAAGTTTCCCTGTTCGGGATAATAATTGCCGTAATAAACTCACGTTTATCTCCGATTAAAAAAAGCTGATCAATTTTTGGGCTTTTCAGGTAAATGTTTTCTACCGGGGTAGGGTAAACATTTTTGCCATAAGCATTTACGATCATGTTTTTTAAACGGTCTGTAATCTGCAGGTTACCTTTATAAAAACGGCCAATATCCCCGGTATGGAACCACATGTCTTTATCTATCGCTTCGGCTGTTTCTGCTGGTTTGTTAAAGTAACCTTTCATCACGCAATGACCGCGTACAATTACTTCACCTTCGGCGCATTCAAATTCTTCGTTAAAAGTATTGTGCGTTTGGATACTGAGCATTTCTTTAGTTTCGACATCTTGTATACCCACTTCAATTCCTGGAATTACGCGGCCAACAGTGCCATAAACCTGTCTGTGGTATTCGGTAACCGACATTACCGGCGAAGTTTCTGTTAAGCCAAATCCTTCTAATATTTTAATGCCCAGATCGCCAAAAAATTCACCCACATTTTTAGGTAGGGCGGCACCGCCAGAAATCATAAACTTTAAACGTCCGCCGGTTTTCTCTTTAATTTTACTAAAAACCAATTTCTCTGCTATCCCTTTTTTTGCTGATAAAATGAGGCCAGGATTTTTGCCGGCTTCTTTTGCTACGCGGTACTTATTTCCGGTTTCTAAGGCCCAGGTAAATATTTTTGCTTTTGTACCTCCACCAGCAGTTCCTCCTTTTATCGCTTTATCGTGTATGCGTTCCAATAAACGCGGAACGCAGCTCATTACCGTTGGACGAACTTCGCCCATGTTTTTGGCCAATAACTCTAAACTCTGTGCGAAGGCAATTTTACAGCCTTGTGCGCAGCAAACATGGTAAGTTGCTGTACGCTCGAATACGTGCGATAAGGGTAAAAAAGAAAGGAAAGTTTCCGTTTGATCAATCACAGGGATCTGCTGCAAGCAAACCTCCACATTCTTAACAAAGTTATAATGGGTAAGCATTACACCTTTTGGCGTTCCTGTTGTTCCCGAGGTGTAAATTAAAGAGGAAACATCGTCAGGTAAAACCAAACTTCTGCATTGGTCAATGTCAGCCCTTTCGGCAGCCGTAACCTGATGTTTAAGCGCCAGGATATCAGAAAAGGCAATAACTTCTACATGTACATCTTCTGGAATAACAACTTTTTCAAAATCTTTAAAAGCAGGAATAATATATTTTAACTGTTTGCAATTGGCTGCTACCTTTAATACTTTACGGTATAGAAAGTTATTTCCAATAAGAATAGCTTTTATGCCAGAGTCGTTAATGATGTAAGCTACTTCCTGTTCAGAAAGTGTAGGGTAAATGGATACGTTAATTACACCAATCTGCTGGATTCCCTGATCATAATATACGTATTCAGGTGAATTCTCGATCATTAATCCTAATCGGTCGCCTTTTTTTATTCCTTTCTCTAAAAAGAAAGCAGAAACAGCGTCGGCTCTTTTTAAAGTATCTTCATAAGAAATTTCAGTCCATTCTGTACCTTGTTTATGAATCAAAAAGGTTTCTTGAGGTTTATGGATGTTTTTTACAACATTTCGCAACAAGGTAGGAACAGTTGAAAATTCGTTTATTAGTGGCATGCTCGTATTGGTTCGCTAATTATAATTAACAATTATAAGGCTTTTTGGTTTAAAAATACAAAAGGGCCCCGAAATTTTCGGGGCCCTTAAATAATATATTTTATAAGATTTTAAACAGAGAAGCTTTCGCCACAGCCACAGCTGCGGCTGGCATTTGGGTTTATAAAGTTAAAACCTTTTCCATTTAAGCCATCGGTGAAATCTAATTCAGTTCCGGCCAAATAAAGAAATGATTTCATATCCAAAGCAATTTTGATTCCTCTGTCTTCAAAAAACTGATCGCCTTTTTGTTCTTCGTTATCAAAATCTAAATTGTATGATAAGCCCGAACAGCCACCACCTTTTACTGAAACGCGTAAAAAGTAATCAGAACCCATTTCTGAATCCTGCATTAAGTGGGTGATTTTTTCTTTTGCTTTATCTGTTATTGTGATCATCGTATCGAGTATTTAGCATCTAGTATCAAGATTGAATTATTATAGTCTTGATACTACATACTTATGTCTTGTTACTTATTAATGGTGCGATTTTTCTAACACAATTGCCTCTAAACCATTTTTAACACGGTAATCGTTAATGGCCGATTTAATTGCATCCTCTGCCAAAACCGAGCAGTGAATTTTTACCGGAGGTAAAGCCAATTCTTCAACAATATCCATATTGTCAATAGATAAAGCCTCATCAATTGTTTTTCCTTTTAACCATTCTGTAGCTAAAGAAGAAGAAGCAATAGCCGAACCACAACCAAATGTTTTAAATTTAGCATCAGTGATTACGTTATCTTCTCCAACTTCAATTTGTAAACGCATTACGTCGCCGCACTCAGGTGCACCAACTAATCCTGTTCCTACAAATTTGCTGTCTTTATTTAAAGTACCTACGTTACGTGGGTTATTGTAATGGTCAATTACTTTTTCTGAATATGCCATGATTTTATTTTTTTATCTCCTTCCGGAGCAATTTTATTTTTAGTTTTCAATTATCAATTTTCAATTATCAGTTTGCCTACTCAAAACTGCAAACTGCCAACTTCAAACTGAACTAGTGTTCCGCCCACTCAATTTTACTCAGGTCAATTCCTTCTTTAAACATTTCCCAAAGTGGAGAAAGTTCTCTTAAGTGGTTAACTGCTTTTTGAGTCACTTCAATAGCCTGATCAATCTCTGCTTCTGTTGTAAACCTGCCTAAACCGTAACGGATAGAAGAGTGTGCTAAATCATCCGATAAACCTAAGCTTTTTAAAACGTATGATGGTTCTAAAGATGCTGAAGTACAAGCCGATCCCGAAGATACCGCTAAATCACTCATTGCCATCATTAAACCTTCACCCTCAACATATTTGAAAGAGATATTGGCTACGTGTGGTAAACGGTGTTGTGTATTACCATTAACATAACTCTCTTCCATTTTGCTTAAAGTAGACTCTAATTTGTCGCGTAAAGCAGCTAAACGGATCGATTCGCTTTCCATCTCTAAACGGCAAAGTTCACATGCTTTACCTAAACCAACAATACCTGGAACGTTTAATGTACCAGAACGCATTCCGCGCTCGTGGCCACCACCGTCCATTTGTGCAGTAACTTTAACCCTTGGGTTTTTACGGCGAACGTAAAGTACACCAACACCTTTCGGGCCGTACATTTTGTGTGCCGAGAAAGCCATTAAATCGATACCATCAGCATTTACATCAACAGGAATTTTACCAACTGCCTGCGTAGCATCAGTCATAAATAAAGCACCGTGTTTGTGTGCAATTGCCGCAATTTCTTTAACGGGTTGAATTACACCGATTTCGTTGTTGCCATACATAATCGAAACTAAAATCGTTTCAGGAGTCATGGCAGCTTCTAATTCAGCTAAATCAATTAAACCGTCTTCTTTAACGCCTAAATAAGTTACACGTGCACCGTTTTTCTCCAGGTGTTTGCAAGTATCTAAAACCGCTTTATGTTCAGTAACCGCAGTAATAATGTGGTTACCTTTTTCTTTATACATTTCAAATACACCCTTAATAGCCAGGTTATCGGCTTCAGTTGCACCTGATGTAAAAATAATTTCTTTTTCAGTACAGCCGATTAATTTGGCTACCTGCTCACGGGCATAATCTACACCCTCTTCAGCCACCCAGCCAAACGCGTGATTACGACTTGCGGCATTTCCAAATTTCTCTGTAAAGTAAGGTAGCATTGCTTCCAGCACCCTGGGATCTAACGGGGTGGTTGCATTATTATCTAAATATATCGGCTGTTTCATCTCTATTCTGTTAATTATAACACAAAGATACGAAAAAACTTATTTAACAATTATAAATAATAGCTATGACCTTATAGAGAAAAGCTGCATTTTTACATTCACATAACCTTATAATCTATGAATAAGATAGAACACATCGGCATCGCGGTAAAAGACCTTAACAGTTCTATAGATATTTATCAGAAACTATTGAATACCGATTGCTATAAAACTGAGCAAGTTGCATCTGAATTTGTAAATACAGCTTTCTTTAAAACTGGCGAAAACAAGGTAGAACTGCTTCAGGCTACCGCTCCAGATAGTGCAATTGCTAAATTTATCGAAAAAAAAGGAGAGGGGATTCATCATATCGCTTTTCTGGTTGATGATATCCTGGCCGAAATGGAACGCCTGCATAAAGAAGGATTTGTGTTGCTTAGCGAGTCGCCCAAAAAAGGCGCAGATAATAAAATGGTGTGTTTTGTGCATCCGAAAGATACCAATGGTGTGTTGATCGAGATCTGCCAGGAAATTAAATGGATTTAGAAGATGTTAATGCGATTGTTTCATTCCCCTCTTTTAGAGGGGGTGCCTGCAAGGCGGGGTGTCAATTGATCCATGATTTGTTTTTGAAAATGATTGGTTCCGTATTCCATAGCCTCTTCAGTCCTGCTAACCGCTATAGTCCCGATGAAGAATCGGGAGCTGCCGCTTTTATCAGGTTTATTTAAATTGGCCTGTGGTTCTTGGTTTAGCGCTAATCGCATAAAAAGCTGATCTTAAAATCCTGTAATCTCAAAAATCCTATTCTATGTCATTAATTAGTATCATCAACAAAGATTTCGATATACCAGATGATCTTTCTGAGAATCAGTTGCGCGATGCAATGGTTGATGCCTTTGCTTATTTAATCGATAACGACTTCCCTAAACTGATCCAGATCTTGTATAAGGCCGATGTAGATCAGTATAAATTAAAAGAATTATTAGAAAAGGTAGAAGGCTCAAGCTCGGCTGAAGTAATTGCTGATGCTTATATTGCCCGCCAAATGGCTAAAATAGAAACCTGGAAAAAATACAGTCAAAAGAAGGATTAGGAATAGAAGCTTATGCTTGCGAAGGGTTAAAACGGTTGTACATATCCATATCAAAAAACGAAATGGAATTAATCTTATCGGCTTTTAGTACGAGGTCGGTTTTTAACTCATCTGTGTTTGCAACAGAACCATCTTCAATATAACTCGCATAAACCGTTAAATACTGGGTGGTAAAAACCAGTTCTTTATCGTCAGCCTTGCGGTAGCCGCTAAAAGCAGGCGTAATGCGGATATAACTGGTGGTAAAGGGTTTGGGCAGCTCTTTAACCCAGCCAATGTAAAATTTACCACTATCCATGGTAAACTGCAAGAGGTGTGCGTCAAAAAAAGACGAACTCAGTAGAAGTTCAAATTCATTTCCCGAAGTAGCAATTGCCCTTTTTATTGCTTTAAGGCGATTAATAAAAAGATTTGCGGTTTCTGTTGCACCTACAGCTACAAGTAACGACATGCTGGTGGTTCCGAAATAAGGTGTGTGGATGGGAAGTAATTTGCTTAATTGCTCAACGGTTTCAGGAAAGATGGCAATGAATAATCCTCTTAATAAAAAGCATATACCCAAAAGCAGGATGCCTGCAAAAGCAGAATTTAACAGCACACGTTGGTTTTCTAGCCGGTATTGTACGTATCTGAGGTACCTGAACCTGATAAGGATATAATAGCCGCCTACAAGAGGGAATAGGAGCAGGTTAAAAGGCATCTATATTGACTATTTCTTGTTTTTATCCTTTTCTATCTTTTTGAAAATACTCGATTCCATTAGAGCGCCCACCATTTGTCTGATCCTTGGCTGTGCAAAGAAATCGGGGCTTTTAATGTAGAGCTTTCCGCTACTGCTAGAATGGATAATTCCATCAAACTCGCTATCTTTTCTCATATATCAAATTTACACATATTTTTTAAAATATCTGAAAAACAATATTCAGTCCAAAAATTTTAGGTTTGTTGTATTATATGTGGATGTAGCAGTCGTTTTACAATAAACATTGTTTAAATCAGTTTTTACTAAAACAGATGCTAAAAATCTTATAATTAAAATTTTAATTTAGGCTTGTAAATCAAAAATAAAATTAAGATATTTGCATCCTCTAAAATAGAGGTAGAAAGACTAATAGGAAATGTCATAAGCGTTGTTGCCAGCAAATTGCAAAAATGTTCTTGATGCTTTCACACAAATAACTTAAAATAATATTCAAATGAAAAAAGATTTGCACCCAACAAGCTACAGACCAGTTGTTTTTAAAGACATGTCTAACGAATATGCTTTCTTAACAAAATCTTGTGTAGATACTAAAGAAACAATTAAATGGGAAGATGGTAATGAGTATCCTCTTTATAAATTAGAGATTTCTCACACTTCTCACCCTTTTTATACTGGTAAAATGAAATTGGTTGATACAGCAGGACGTATCGATAAATTCAAAAACCGTTACGCTAAGAAATAATTTTAGCAACAAAAAAGCATTTTTTGAAGTCCCTTTGCCAAAAGCATCGGGACTTTTTTTATTTTTGTTGCTTATGACAATCAATCTTTTTGATGATTCTTGCTGGGCATCTCTCCGCCCACTTACGTTTACCAGGCCAGTGGCCGATTTACGCATTGGTATTTTAACCATTGCAGAGAAATGGGCCAAACATTTAAAAGCCGATTTTGGCTTTCATACCCAAGATTACCTCTCTGTAAAATTTGCGCCTAAGCCTAATGCCGATTTATTTATAAACGGTTCTGTTTGTCCGGACGAAGCTTTGCTAAATGCCATAGATAAACTTAAAGGGGGGGAAGTGCTTTACAAAAGAGATGTTATTATCGCTTATATTTCAGATCAGCATGATTTGGAATCGGTTAAATCGCTAAAGCCGGTAGAATACACAGGAGATTTTATACAAATTGTTTATCCAGAGCATATTTTTGGTAATAATCCTGGCGAGATCAGAAAAGACTTTAAATTGTTGACCGAAGGGCGCAGTTCGGCAAAGTTAAGCAGTAGCAATCAGCTACTCGGAGATGATATTTTCCTTGAAGAAGGTGCTAAAGCGGAATGCAGTGTTTTAAATAGTACCTACGGACCTATTTACATCGGTAAAAATGCTGAAGTGTGGGAAGGCAGTTTAATAAGGGGATCCTTTGCACTTTGTGATAACTCGTCTATAAAAATGGGGGCCAAAATATATTCAGGTACTACCATAGGTCCGAATAGCCGTGCCGGAGGCGAAATTAACAACTCGGTCATTTGGGGCAATTCGGCCAAAGGCCATGAGGGTTATTTGGGCAATTCGGTAATGGGCGAGTGGTGTAATATAGGTGCAGATACAAACAACTCGAATTTGAAAAATAACTATGCCGAAGTAAAACTTTACGATTACGAAAGTAAAAAAATGCGGAACACTAACCTGCAGTTTTGTGGTTTAATTATGGCCGATCATGCTAAATCGGGCATAAATACCATGTTTAACACCGGTAGTGTGGTTGGCATCGGTGCCAATGTTTTTGGTGCGGGCTTTCCTTCACACCATATACCTGATTTTAGTTGGGGAGGCGCCAGTGGTTTCGATACCTATAAACTGAATAAAATGTTCGAAACAACCGAGAAGGTATTTGCCCGGAAAAATATAGTTTTTGATGAAGTAGAAAAAGATATCATTACTAAAGTATTTGAATTAACTGAATCGTATAGGCGATTTTAATATAAAACCCGATCTGGAAAGATCAACCAAGCATTAAATAATACAAAATGAGAAAAAAGATTGTTGCCGGTAACTGGAAAATGAACTTAGATTATAACGATGGTGTTTCGTTATTCAGCGAAATCGTAAATATGGTTAAAGATGAGCGCAAAGGCGATCAGCTCGCTATTATTTGCTCACCGTTTATTCATTTAAACAGCTTGGCAAAATTGGGTGGTAACGATGTTAAAATTGGCGCTCAAAATATTAGTGATAAAGAAAGTGGTGCATATACAGGCGAAACTTCAGCTAAGATGGTAAAATCTGTTGGTGCAGAATACGTTATTTTAGGGCACTCTGAACGCAGACAGTATTTCGCTGAAAGCGATGCTTTATTAGCTGAAAAAACTAAAGTTGCCTTAGCTAATGGTTTAACACCAATTTTCTGTATTGGCGAAACTTTAGACGAGCGCAACAACGGCAGCTATTATGAAGTGTTAAAAAAACAATTGGTAGAAGGTATTTTTGGTTTAGCTGAAGCAGACTTCAAAAAACTGGTTATTGCTTACGAGCCGGTTTGGGCTATCGGTACCGGTTTAACTGCCTCACCAGAGCAGGCGCAAGATATTCATGCTTTTATCCGCAGTGAAATTCAAGCTAACTATGGTTTTAATGTAGCTGATGATACAACCATTTTATACGGTGGTAGCTGTAACCCAGGCAACGCTGCAAGCTTATTTTCTCAGAACGATATAGATGGCGGCCTTATTGGTGGTGCATCGTTAAAATCACGCGATTTTACAGATATTATTAAAGCATTAAATAGCTAAATGCAATACACAAAAGCAATATTTACATTCAAAAGTATCGAAGATTATCAACAGGATCTGCTCATCAGCGATCTTGCCGATTTAGGCTTCGATACTTTCGAAGATAGTGAGGGTGGTTTTACGGCTTTCGTAATCAAAGACAATTTTAACGAGCAGGAATTAAAAGACCTCCTGGCAAATTATAGCGAAGAATTTGCAGCAGCATATACTTTAGAAGATGTTGCCGACGAAAACTGGAATGCCGAATGGGAGAAAAATTTTAGTCCGCTTATTATTGATGATGTATGTTATGTAAGGGCAACCTTTCACGAGCCTCAGCCATCATATCCCTATGAGATCGTAATCGATCCTAAAATGGCTTTCGGTACTGGTCATCATCAAACGACCACAATGGTAATGCAGTATATTTTAGCTGCCGATTTAAAGGATAAAAATATCCTTGATATGGGCTGTGGTACTGGAATTTTGGCTATTCTGGCAGCAAAACTAGGTGCTAAAAGCTTAATGGCCATCGATTATGACGATATCTGCTACGAAAGTACCATTGAAAATGCTGCACTTAACCAGGTAGATAATCTAAAGGCGCTTTGCGGTAGTAAAGAGGTAATTCCTAACGATGAATACGATGTTATTTTTGCTAATATCAATAGAAATATCCTGCTCGATCAGATTCATCGTTATGCCGAGGTTTTAAAAGCTGGAGGTAAAATTTTCTTCAGTGGATTTTATTTAGATCCTGATTTAGGAATGATTACTGCTGAATGTGCTAAATACGGCATTAAATACGTCGATCATAAACAAAATGGCGACTGGGTTGCGGCTCAGTTTGAAAAAAGGTAGAAGGACGGAAGGTTTAGGGTTTAAGGTAAAGTGATTAAGGTTTAAGGCGCAGTTTGTTCTCACATCTCCGGTTTCCAATCTTGTGTCTCCTATCTCAAATCTAACATCTAAAATAAAAAATATGCGCATACATTTTATTGCGATTGGTGGGAGTGCAATGCATAATCTGGCCATCGCCTTACATAAAAAAGGATATCAAATTTCGGGATCTGATGATGTGATTTTCGAGCCAGCAAAATCCCGTTTAGATAAATACGGACTATTGCCTGCTGAAATGGGGTGGGATGAACACCGCATTTCAAACGATCTGGATGCAGTTATTTTAGGCATGCACGCCCGGATTGATAATCCAGAGTTATTGAAAGCACAAGAATTAGGCGTTAAAATCTATTCTTATCCTGAATATATTTACGAGCAAAGTAAAAATAAATTACGCGTAGTCATTGGCGGTAGTCATGGTAAAACAACCATCACCAGTATGATTTTGCACGTGCTTAATTACTATAAACGCGATTTCGATTATTTGGTTGGTGCACAGCTGACTGGCTTCGAAACGATGGTAAAGGTTACCGAAGAAGCACCCGTAATGATTATAGAAGGAGATGAGTATTTATCTTCACCGATTGATAGAAGGCCTAAATTTCATCTTTACAAGGCAAATGTGGCAGTAATCAGTGGTATTGCATGGGATCACATCAATGTTTTTCCAACCTATGCCGATTATACTTCACAGTTTGATAAATTTATCGATACGATTGAGGAAAATGGAACTTTAATTTATTGTGAAGCAGACGCTGATTTAAATGAAATTGTAACACAATCGAAAGCCAATGTTTCAAAAATTGCTTATGCCATTCCAGCGCATGAGATTAGAAATGGAATAACCTATCTGCTTCCAGAAGAAACAGCTTTAAAGATATTTGGCGATCATAACCTGATGAACCTGAATGCAGCCAAATTGGTATGTAGACAATTGGAAATCAGTGAAGCCGAGTTTGATGTAGCTATTTCTTCATTTACTGGTGCAGCTAAACGCTTAGAGGTAATATCAGCTGACGAATCGACCAATGTTTACAAAGATTTTGCACATTCGCCATCAAAACTAAAAGCCACTATCGATGCGGTTAAAGGACAATTTGCCAACCGAAAACTGGTTGCTTGCATCGAATTGCATACTTTTAGCAGTTTGAACAAAGATTTTCTGAAAGAATATACAGGTGCGATGGATAAAGCCGATGAGGCAATTGTATTTATCGATATCAAATCTTTCGAACAAAAGCGGATGGAGCCTTTTTCTGAAGACGATGTTCAGCAGGCATTTGCTAATCCAAAACTGAAGTTTTTTAATGACGCAGCAGAATTAAAAGCGTATTTGTTAAGCTTGAATTATAAAGATACTAATTTACTCATGATGAGTTCTGGCAATTACGCAGGTTTCGATCTGCCCGAACTGGCGGCTGCTTTAGAGAAGTGAGATTTGAGACATGAGATTTGAGACGAATCCATTTGCTCAAATCTCGTTTCTTTGATACGTCTCTTAATATGTTTGTCTCATATCTCAAATCTAGTATCTCATATCTAAAAAACTATGAAAAGCATTGGAGATCACATTAAGCAAAGTAGATTGGCCTTGGGTTTAAGTCAGGCGGATGCGGCTAAAAAACTTAATATTTCTACTCCGGCCTTTTGTAAAATAGAGACCGGACAAACCGACCTCAATATTTCCCGTTTACTCCAGATTTCCAAAACGTTTAAAGTTTCTGTAACGCAGTTGATATCTGGGCAGTCTGTAATATCAGATTCATCGGAAGAACTCCTTGCGCTAAAAAAAGAACTGATCGAAAAGGAAGAAGAAATTAACAAACTTCGTAAAAAGGTTATCGATCTGTACGATAAGCTCGGAGTATAAAAATCGGTTTATCTGTTCTTTAGCCGACTAATTATCATAATAAAACAATAAATAAGAATAAAATTCATTTTTAAATAGATAATTATGAATTTTATTCTAAATATTTATATTTTTATAGAATGGTAATTGAAAACAACTTTAGTTTAGATCATATCGATCTGGCTATACTCAGGCTTATGCAGGATAATGCCCGGATCTCGAATGTGGATTTAGCAAAGGCATTGGATCTGGTTCCTTCAGCGGTGTTGGAACGGGTAAAGAAGTTGGAAAAGAAAAATGTAATTACCCAGTATAATGCCCGGATAAACCCTGTGGCACTCGATCTAAAACTGCTAGCCTTTATTTCAATGAAATCGTCACAAAGTTTGGGCTGTAGTGATACCGCAAACGAACTGGCAAAAATACCCGATGTGCAAGAAGTGCATGTAATTGCGGGAGATGATTGCTTTCTGATTAAAGTGAGAACAGCAGATTCAGCCTCATTAATGGCCTTACTACGGGATGGATTTAGTAAGATTCCGAATATTTTATCGGTTAAAACCACTATTGTGCTGGAGACCGTGAAAGAGCAGCAAAAATTAGTAATCCCTGAAAAATAAGCATATGTCAAATTTAAATAAAACAGCATCGCCGGTAATGGTTTACCTGGCATTTGCTATCGTATACATCGTTTGGGGCTCCACCTATTTTTTTATCCAGAAAGCGTTGGCCGGTTTCCCTCCTTTTATTTTAGGCGCATTCCGTTTTTCTATTGCGGGGGTGCTAATGTTAGGCTGGTGCAAAATTAATGGAGAAGATATTTTTGACCTAAAAACCATTAAAATTGCAGCAGTAAGTGGTATTTTAATGTTGGGCCTTGGCAACGGTATCGTGATTTGGGTTGAGCAGTTTATCCCAAGCGGTTTAGTAGCCATTATGGTAGCTTCGGCAGCAATATGGTTCGTTATTTTAGATAAATCGCATTGGAAAGAAAACCTGAGCAATAAATACATTGTATCAGGTTTAGTAATTGGTTTTTTAGGTGTGGTGCTCTTGTTTGGTGGCCAGATTGTACAGGCGCTTGATAAACCACAAAGTAATCTGCAGATTATAGGTATGGTATTACTCGTTTTCGGGCCAATAGCCTGGGCTGGAGGATCGCTTTATTCGAAATATCATCCCACTACCGGCAGTTCTGTTTCTGTTAACACAGGCTGGCAGATGTTGATGGCCAGTTTGGCTTTTTTGCCTGGAGGTTTTTTGAAATCAGAATTTAAGTTGTTGGATTGGGGGAGTATTCCACTTGATGCCTGGTTATCTATTGTTTACCTTATTCTGTTTGGTTCAATTGCCGCATTCAGTGCTTATGTGTGGTTGCTTAAAGTGCGTCCGGCTACACAGGTGAGTACCTATGCTTATGTAAACCCGGTAGTAGCCGTTTTACTAAGTTTAACTTTTACCAATGAAGTGATTGGTTTAACACAGGTAATCGGTTTGGTGATTATTTTGGGAAGTGTACTCCTGATTAATCTGCCGAAATATAAGACAGCATAGATTCTGATAGTAAAATCGTCATTTCGACTGGAGTGCAACGGAATGGAGAAATCTGCTGTAAGGCTTAGAAGTTAATTGGTCCGTGTTTTCTGCGTTTCCGTGGCAAAATAAAATAACATTATAGCAGGATCGTCATTGCGAGGAGGAACGACGAAGCAATCTTTTGATTAGATAAATACTACCGAATAAAGATTGCTTCCCCGAAAGGTCGTAACAGGCTATCGGGTAAAAAAGCCTTCTAGCAATGACGATTAATTTAAAATATTTTCCGCATGGTAAGGTGCTTTTTACCAAAAGTAGCACCGGTGGCTTTATGGATGGCAATCATCTGTTCGTTAAAATCGCCTACCCAACTCAATTCAAGCTCTTTGTACTGGTTTTTAGGGAGTACGTATTCACCTAAACGGATAAAAAGAACTGATTCCAGTCCATGTTTTTGGAACTTAGGCTTGGTGCCCATTACAATTGCCCTCATGCGGGTAACACCCACCCAGCGGCGGTAAGCAAACTTTAATTTTTCAATTAAGCCAAGTTTTCCATCAAAACCTTTAATCATCTGGTTCGCATCGGGAATCAATACGACAAAAGATGCTGGTTCGCCATTAAAGTAGGCAAACTGGATCAAATGTTCATCCATGATGGGTTCCATGCTTTTAAAGCTTTCTTCAAGCGTTTCTTTTTTAATAGGCACAAAGTTTTCAAAATCCTGCCAGCCATCGTTGTAGATTTCCATTAAATCATTAATGTATTTGCTCGAATTGGCCTTGCTGAAATATTCGAAAGTATAACCAGGTTTATTTCTTACCCAGTTGGCAATTTTTGTAAAACGCTCCGGGAAGGGGATAGTTAGGTTAATATGGTTGGTTAATTGTTCGTATTCGGTAATGAAGCCATATTTCTCGAAAAATTTCTGATAGTAAGGAAAATTATAGTTCATGCCGAAAGAAGGAGGGGTGAAGCCCTCAACCAGTAAGCCCCAGAAGCTATCGTTTTCACCGAAATTAATCGGGCCGTCCATGGCTTTCATTCCGTTTTCGCTTAACCAGGTTTTGGCAGTATCAAATAAAAGAAAGGCAGCTTTTTCATCATCAATACATTCAAAAAATCCCATACCACCGGTGGGTTGATCGTAGTGGTAGGCTTTTTTCTCATTAATAAAAGCTGCTACACGGCCAATCAGTTTTCCTGCATCATCTTTTAAAACCCAGCGTGTACATTTACCGTGTGCAAAAAAGGTGTTTTTCTCTGGGTTAAAAACATTTTCAACCTCACTATCCAGCGGACAGATCCAGTTTTTGTCGTTTTTATATAGGATTTTGGGTGTGTTTAGAAAGTCTTTTTTTAGTGATGAATTGCTTACAGGAATGATTTGCATGGGCAGATTTTAAAATTAAAAAGCATCCTACCAAGCGGGCGGATGCTTTTTCAAATATATGTTTTTTAAATATTAATAGTCGTCGTCGTCATCGTCGAAATTATCGAAGTTGTCAAGATCATCTAATGGCATATCAAAATCATCATCGTCATCATCTTGAGGCTTCTTTTTCGTTGTTTGAATATCGTCATCTTCAAGATCATCATCTTCGTCTACCTGTTTCTTGGTAGTCGGCTTAGTTGGGAGTTTCTTTGGCGCTTTCATAACACAAAAATAAAAATTGCTTTTATAGTTTAAAAATACAAAAAAACTTTTTTTAATAACAATCTGGAAGCAAAGAAATTAATTTATTTATTCCACATTTTCTCCAACAGTATTTTCCTCTTTTACGATGTCTTTTAACTGAGGGAGTTGGTTTAGGTTATTTAAACCAAAATAATCCATAAATAATGTGCTTGTGCTGTACAGGATGGGGCGGCCGGGTGTTTCTGCTTTTCCATCAATACTGATCAGCTCTTTTTCCAGCAGGCGTTGCACCGAATAATCTGAATTTACACCCCTGATCTGTTCGATTTCCAATTTGGTTATCGGTTGGCGGTAGGCAATAATGGCAAGCGTTTCCATTGCAGCCTGACTTAATTTTTTCTTCGAGCGGTGTAACTGAAGTTGATTAACCGTTTCATGGTAATCTTTTTTGGTGAGAAACTGGTAACCATTGTTTAAGAATACCAATTCGATGGCAAAATCATCGTGGCTGTATTTTTCCTTAATCTGCTCTATGCTTTCGAAAACCTGTGTTTCGGTAAATTCTTCATTGAAAACGGCATTTAGGGCAAGTATAATTTCTTGTGTACCGATGCTTTGGCTGGAAGAAAATACGAGGGCTTCGATGTGCCTGGTGGTGTTCTGATTGGGCATATACAAAAATAGAATTTTTGGGCATAAAAAAAGCGGTCTCGCTTTTAAAAACAAGACCGCTTTCAACACACAAATGAAACCTGAATTAAGATATAGTTTTAGGTTAGGTTATTAAATATCTATATCAATTCTATAAGAACGTCTTTGATAAACACTATCGTTTATTTCTAACACAAGTTTAAGGCTAAACAGGGTTGGATCAAGATTCTATTTAGTGAGTGGTATTAATAATTGAGTAAACGGTAAATTTTCTATTTTAATGGTATAGAAATGGATACTGTTGTACCATTTGTGGTATTTTGCCTAACATTTAAGTGTATAGGTTTTGCTCCAATCTGACCTAAAAGGTGCAATCTTTCTTTGGTTAACTGCATTCCTTTACTAATGTGTGTTTCCTTTTTATCCTTTAAAGAGTTGTCGATTCCAATCCCATCATCAATGATTTCGATGTTAAGATAGAATTCATCTTTCAGTTTAATGTTGATCAGGATTTCACCACCTGTTTCTTTTGGCATAATGCCATGCCATATTGCATTTTCTACGTAAGGCTGCAACAACATAGATGGGATAAAAGTTTCTTCTTTATCAATTTCTTCATCAATGTTAAAAATGTATTTTAATTTATCGCCGAAACGGTTCTTTTCCAGTTTCAGGTAGAGGTTTAGGTATTCTAGCTCTTCCTCAAGTGATATGTAGCTCTTGGTACAAATCTCCAGGTTCTTTCGGATCAATCTGGCAAAGCCGGTTAAAACCTTATTTGCTGAAGCTGTATTTTGCGTGTTGATATAATGCTGAATCGAATTCATCACGTTAAAAACAAAATGTGGATTCATCATCGCCTGTAAGGCTTGTTGCTCGAGCATCAGCACTTTGTTTTTTAACAACAATTGCTCTTGCTCTTTATCTTTTTGCTTACGGGTAATGTAAACAGCCACTTTATAAAAAATATAGGCGACCAGCAGTATCAAAATAGATAAGAACCATAGGCTTTGCCAAAAATGCTTTTTAATGGTAAAAGCTATTTTTGCCGACTCGCCCCAATTACCATTCTGGCTTTTGGCACTTACCTCAAATATGTAATCGCCTGATTGTAGTGAAGAAAAATCTAACCGCCTTGTGCGGGTTTCTACCCAAGCTGAATTTTCATTTAAACGGTAACGATAGGTGATGTCGCTCGTGGTAAAATCGACTGCACTAAAGGTAAATAGAATGGTATTGTTACCTGTTTCGAAAGTAAAATTACCCTGATCAACCGGCAAACGCTCATTGTCTTTGATAATAGAAGTAACGTAAACTTTAGGAAGATTCTTAACTATGTTTTTATTATTGTACTTAAATAAGATCAGGCCTTTGTTTGTTGCAAAATAAGCCGTGCTATCATCAATAAACAAGCTGTTGATATCATCACTCAAAAGGTCCTTTCCATAGTCGAAATTGGTCACAGTGAATTGATTGGGATAATCGGCTATTTTGTTTACACCTTTGTTTGTTAATACCCATATTTCGTTGTTTTTTACAAATATTTTGGTGCAGATATTATTGGTTAGGCCATCTTTTTGGGTAATCTGCCGGGTAATCTGCCTGTTCTTGTAGAAAATTAAACCATAACCATCTGTTGCCAAAATCAAAGTGCCGTCTGCAAGCTGCTGAATATCGTTTATTCTTTTGGTAAGGAGGGGGTGATTTTCGTAATGTTTAATTAATTTCCCCTTCGAAAATTGAGACAGGCCATTAATATTCGAAAACCACAAATTGCCTTCGTGGTCGTAAAAAACGTGATAGGATCGGTCTTTAAAAAAATCTTCCTTTTCGCGGTACTTAGCAGCGTTAAATTCGAATTTGTTTCTTCTGTCCGATAAAAAAACAACACCCGATGAAAGGGCTAAGGCGAGGTGATTGTTATTTTCGCCCACGCTAAAGTGTTTAATTACGAACATGGAGTTGTTCGATTCTCTTAAATAACTTACTTCATTCCTGCTGTTATAGATGTTTTTGAAAACGCCCATTCCATAATCGGATGCAAAATATATAGATTGATCTTTTGGATCGAAAGTAACCTGTTTAATGGTTTTGTATTTCTTGAAATCGTCTAAACCAATTTCATCTACCTGGTAATTGTTGATGGTTAACACATCGATTACGGCATCATCGGTGCCCAGCCACAGGCGGTTTTTTCCATCTTTTGTAATGCTTTTAATTACGTTGCTGCTCAGGCCCGATTCTGCATCAATAATAGATAAACGGTTATTGGTATTAGGAAGCATATAAATGCCCTGATTAGTGGCAAACCACATGTTTTGGTTATTGTCTTTAATCACTTGGTTAACAGGTATATCCTGTAGGTACTGCACTGTTTTTCCGCTTTTATCAAGAACAAAAGCGCCATTTGCATTCGACAACCAAACCTCTTTAGTAGTAACGTCGTAATAAAAATATCCCGACATGTTCTTGATCAGGTTCTGAGGAATCGATATGAGATCGTTGATGCTTCCATGTCTATATTGTTTTAAGCCGCCGGCATCTAGATAAAATAAAGATCTGTGCGTAGAATTGACAGCAGTCATGTAGGAGAGGGGCTGCACTTTTGAATTGATAATGGTAAAGGTTTTTCCATTAAATTTCTGTACACTTAAATCGCTATACGCAAATATGTTACCTTGCTCATCTTCATGAATAAAGGCATTGATAAACTTATCATTGAGATTTGGAGAAATGTATTTTTTGATGGTTTTTCCGTCCCAGCAAACAATTAGGTTGGCATTTGTTCCGAGCCAGATCCGCCCTGATTTATCTACTAAAAAGGAAACAATTACCGTATTAAAGTTCAGTTTTTTAAGCAGTTCGTCATTATCCTGGTTGTAAAACTTTCCTTCTTTTAAGTAGCTGAGCTGACCGTTTAAGGCAAAAAACCACAAGCGGCCCTCTTTGTCTTCTTTCATCTGAAGGATCTGGGTATCGGGCAGCCCATCTTCGATCGTAAAATTCTGGAAATTAGTACCATCAAAACGGCTCAATCCATTATCTGTTGCAATCCAGATAAATCCTTTTTTGTCTTGTAAAATATAATAACAGTTGTTGCTGGCCAGTCCATTTTTAGTATTATAATGGGGAAGGTAAGTAGTTTGAGCAAACAGGATTTTTGGCGCACTAAAAATAATAAGCCCGAATAAAAAAGCAATAAAAGAGCGGCCGAAGTTTAACTTCAGGATTGCTTTTTCAGCAAATAAAAGTGCTTTTTTGCCTGGTTTAATGATCACTGTTCGCCTTTGTAAATGATTTTATTTTTTCAAAAAAATCGCTTGCTCTTCTTCTCGAAATATTAATACTTTCTCCATTTTTTAAGAACACCTGGAGTCCGTTTTTAGAATTATATTCTTTTAAATGGTTAAGGTTGATGATGCTAGATTTATGGATCCGTACAAATTGGTCGCCCGGTAAAAGCTCCTCAAATTCCCGTAAAACTTTCGAAACCGTTATTTTATCATGATTATTTAAGTGTACAATAGAGTAATTACTATCGGCTTCGATATAAATGATGTCATCGATATCGATCATTTTAAAACCTTGGCCATAGGGAAGGGTAAGCTTCCTGATTTCGGATCTTGAGTTCAAACTGGACGCCAGATTGTTGATTCTTTCATCATTTTCATTCTGACCTTTAAAGCGCTTAATGTGCTGAAAAACCTTATCTACAGCTATCTTAAGCTCATCAATATCAATTGGTTTTAATAAATAATCGAGTGCATTGGCCTTAATTGCTTTCAGGGCGTATTGATCATAAGCGGTAGTAAATATAACTGCCGCATTATGTTTTTGGGCATCAGGAATTAATTCGAAACCATTCCCTCCGGGCATTGCTATATCGAGAAAGATTAAATCAATAGGATGATGTGCCAGAATATCTTTTGCCTCCGCTACAGATCTTGCAATACCGGTAATTTCTACCTGTGGACAGTTCTGTTGCAGTAAAAAAAATAATGATGACCGGGCAAACTCCTCATCATCAACAATAATGGCTTTTAATGTTGTCATAACTATAGGTTGGTGAATGTATTAAAATGCACTTACAAAAAAAAATGCAAATCAAAAAAACCAGTGTTCTGATTGTCACGTATGTATCATCAAACGAATTCAAAACCACTAAACATAGATTACTATGAAACACAATGAACTAGAAACAAAAAATGAACTTCAGGAAAAAAGTTTATTTGACAAAACTGTAGGCAGAAGGTCTTTTCTTCAGTATGCAGGTGCAGGCGCTGCTGGCATTGCCTTGGTAGCAGCAGGTTGTAAAAAAGATCGTGGTTACGACAATCCTACTATGGGTGGCGCAACATTAGATTTTAAAGATGATTTCGGGGTATTAAATTATGCATATGCTTTAGAGCAATTAGAAGCCGCATTTTACATAAAAGTTGCTTCAGCACCTCCTGCAAGTTTCACAGCTGCCCAAAAAGCATATTTCCAGGATATCCAGTTCCATGAGATTGCACACAGGGAGTTTTTTAAAGCTGCTTTAAGTACCGCTGCAATTGGAAGTTTGGAGGTAGATTTTTCATCAATTGATTTTACCAGTTCTGCTAGTGTTTTAGGCACGGCAATGGCTTTTGAAGATTTAGGTGTGGCTGCATACAATGGTGCCGGACCAAGAATTAAAAATGGTACATATCTATTGTTAGCCGGTAAAATAGTTTCCGTTGAGGCCCGTCACGCAGCTTATGTTCGCGATTTAATTTCAAACGGGTCATTTGCTGATCTAAATAGCCTTACTTCATTAGGTGCCAACAACGCAGGTGGTTTAGATGCAGCTTTAACGCCAGATAAGGTGCTTGCAATTGCCGGAAAATATATCAAAACCAAAATTAATGTAATCAACCTTTAATTTTTAAAATCAGAAAATCATGAATATCGTAAATATATTAGAAGAAATTGAAAAAGTTGACGGTGAAATCTATGAGAGATTAAATCCGAGAAGAGCCGCAATGAAAAGCTTTTTCAACATGGGCAAAAAAATCTCTTTGGCTGCTATGCCGCTGGCCCTAGGTTCAATGTTTCAAAAAGCATATGGACAAACAGCTTTACCTGCAGCGGTTGTTGATGTATTAAACTTTGCTTTATCGCTAGAGTATTTGGAATATCATTTTTATAATCACTGTATTGTTGGCAAAACTCCGGGATCGGCAGTAACTGATGTTACTTTTAATTTTCCAAATGCAGCCAGTCAAGCCGCCATTACTACTATTCGCGATCACGAAAAAGCGCACGTTGATTTATTGGTAGGTGCTTTGGGAAGTTCTGCACGTGCACCAATTGCCTATGCGGATACCGATTTTAGAGCAGGTGGAACGTTTTCTACTGTATATTCTGATTATGGTACTTTTTTAGCAGTAGCGCAAGGTTTCGAAGATACTGGAGTGAGAGCATACAAAGGTCAGGCAGGAAATCTATTGGTTAGTCCGGGGGTATTGCAAACCGCTTTACAGATCCACTCGGTAGAGGCACGTCATGCTTCGCACATCCGTCAAATGCGTACAGCAGCTGGTACAGCAGTATATAAGCCATGGGTTAGTCTTGGTGCTTCAGGGCAGGCGAATGATTCTGGAGTTCCTCAGGTAGATGCAGTATATGCTGCCGAAGATTTAACCGTACAAGCTGGTGTAAATATTGTAGGTATTGGTAGCAATACAGGCATAACCAAAGCTGTAGCTGTAGAAAGTTTTGATGAGCCTTTGGATAAAGCCAGTGTAATCACAATTGCTAACTTATTCCTTAAAGACGGTAAAAAGCTATCATAGCAAAAGTTCCACATTATTAATTAGGTAATGTTTAGTTTAAGGTAGGGAGGTAGAACTTGGTTTTACTTCCCTTTTTTGCATAAGATTATCAGGCTGACAGGATTTTAGGATCCAAATTCAGCACTAAGTGATTTGGAAAGCAAAGCAAAGTTCTGTTTTTCAATTAACGTTAATCCCGCTTAGCGCTAGATCTTATTAACTGCCCTTCGACTACGCTCAGGGTGACAGCTAAAGAGTATGTCGCTGCAATCGGATTTACTTACCTAAGTAATACTGAATAAACTTAAACATTCATTAATTCTATCAATATCTAATTAAATTACTTATTAATAGGTGATTACCTGTTCTTCCAAATGCTCAGGCAAATCTCTGTAGTTATATTTCTGTCCGCGTAACTGAGGTTCGAAACCTGCTGCTTTAATGGATTGCTGAATGCCACTTGCCGTAAAACGGTGTGGTGCACCAGCAGCCGATACCACATTTTCTTCGATCATAATCGATCCAAAATCATTTGCGCCTGCGTGTAAACAAAGCTGTGCGGTAGCTTTACCAACGGTTAACCAACTGGCCTGAATATTTTTAATATTAGGCAACATAATGCGGCTCAAGGCAATCATGCGGATATATTCATCAGCCGTTACATTGTTGCTGATGCCGCGGAGTCTTTTTAATAAAGTTCCGTCATCCTGGAAAGGCCAGGGAATGAAAGCCAGGAATCCGTTTGCATCAGCAGGTTTTTCGCTCTGTACCTGACGGATCCATACCAAATGCTCAAAACGCTCTTCGATGGTTTCTACGTGTCCAAACATCATGGTTGCTGATGTGGTAATATCCAATTGATGGCATGCACGCATTACATCAAGCCATTCCTGCCCACCACATTTTCCTTTTGAAATTAAACGCCTTACACGGTCATTTAAAATTTCGGCACCTGCACCAGGAAGCGAATCCATTCCTGCTTCTTTTAACGCTTTTAACACTTCAGTATGCGTCATTCCTTCCAGCTTTGCAACGTGTGCAATTTCAGGAGGACCCAAAGCATGTAATTTTAAATCAGGATATAATTCTTTTAGTTTTTTGAAAAGATCCGCATAAAAGGCTAAACCTAAATCCGGGTGGTGCCCGCCCTGTAATAACAATTGATCTCCACCTAAACGGAAAGTTTCTTCAATTTTTATCTTATAGGTTTCGATATCAGTAATATAACTTTCATCATGGCCAGGCCTGCGGAAGAAATTACAGAATTTACAGTTGGCAATACAAACGTTGGTCGTATTTACATTACGGTCGATCTGCCAGGTTACTTTGCCACTGGGTACCTGGATTTTCCTTAATTCATTCGCTACAAACATCAACGATGCCGTATCGGCATGATGGTATAAATGTACGCCTTCTTCAAGGCTCAAAAAATCGAAATGTAATGCCCGTTGCAGTAAATCGGCTGTATTCATACTACAAAGATAAGGAAAAGGGAGGGAAGGTTGAGGGGCTAAGGTTTAAGGTTTGTCAAAAAAATAACAAACACAGTTAATACGTCAAAATCTATTAAATCTTCCTCATCAGTGAAATCATTTATTATATCTTTACGGTTCTAAAAATTAATATGGTAGATTTTAATCGTTTTACACTTGCCAATGGCTTAAAAGTTTTGGTGCATGAAGATGCGACAACGCCAATGGCAGTTTTAAATATTTTATATGATGTGGGTGCCCGTGACGAGGACCCTGAAAAAACCGGTTTTGCGCATTTATTTGAACATTTAATGTTCGGCGGATCGGTAAATATTCCGAATTATGATGAGCCTTTGCAACGTGTAGGTGGTGAGAACAACGCTTTTACGAGCAATGATATTACCAATTATTACATCACGCTGCCTGCAGAAAACATAGAAACCGCATTTTGGTTGGAAAGCGACCGTATGCTGAGCCTTGCTTTTTCTGAAAAGAGTTTAGATACGCAAAGAAATGTGGTGAGTGAGGAGTTTAAGCAACGTTATCTTAACCAGCCTTATGGTGATGTTTGGTTAAAGTTGCGTCCGTTGGCTTATAAAAAGCATTCGTACCGCTGGGCAACTATAGGGAAAGAACTTTCGCATATCGAAAATGCCACTATGGATGATGTAAAGGCGTTTTTCAAAAAACACTATACACCACAAAACGCAATTTTGGTTGTGGGTGGAAATGTGAAAACTGAAGACGTAAAAAAACTGGCCGAAAAATGGTTCGAACCTATTCCGGCTGGAGATAAATATCATCGCGATTTGGTACAGGAAGAACCTCAAACCGAGGCCAGGGCAGAAACTGTTAAAGCTAATGTGCCTTTAAATGCGATTTATATGGCTTTTAAAATGCCAGGAAGATTAAATCAGGATTATTATGCCTTTGATTTATTATCGGATATTTTATCACGTGGGCAGTCTTCGCGCTTGTACAACAGCTTGTTGAAAGAGCAGAAACTTTTTAGCGATATCAATGCCTACATTTCGAGCAGTTTAGATCCGGGTTTGTTTATTGTTGAAGGTAAATTGGTGGAAGGAATAACAACCGAAACTGCAGAAAAAGCAATCTGGGCTGAACTGGAAAAATTAAAAGCCGAACTGGTTTCTGATAACGAATTAACCAAGGTAAAAAACAAGGTAGAATCTGTACTTGTTTTTTCCGAAATGAGTTTATTGGATAAAGCCATGAACCTGGCTTATTATGAGCTTTTAGGTGATGCCGCTTTATTAAACCAGGAAACTGAAGAATTTCTAAAGGTTAAAGCAGAAGATATTAAACGGATATCCAATGAAACTTTCCAACCAAATTCATCATCAACTTTATATTATTTAACTGAAGAAAATGCTTAACAGACAACAGGCGCCTGATTTTAAGCAGGTGTCGACTATAAATTTTATCCATCCAGAAAAAAAAGTACTGGATAACGGTGTGCCCGTTTTTACAATCTACTCCGGAGAACAGGATCTGGTACGTATCGAATTTATTTTTGAAAACGTAAACTGGAAGCTCGAAAAACCATTACAGGCCATTGCGGTAAGCGCATTGATCAATAATGGAACAAATAAATTATCGGCGAAAGAAATAGCCGAAAAAATTGATTTTTATGGTGCTTTCTTTCAAACAGAGTATGCCCAGGATCAATCTTCGGTTACACTATACACTTTAAATAAACATTTACACTCGGTACTGCCGATTGTGAAGGATGTTCTATCAGAAAGCCAGTTTCCACAGCACGAACTTGATATTTACATTCAAAACCAAAAGCAAAAGCTACAGGTAAACCTAAAGAAAAACGATGTTCTTTCGAGAAAAGAGTTTGCACAGGCTTTATTTGGCGATACAGCTTACGGCGTAAATATTAAAGCTGAGCATTATGATGCATTAAAACGCGAAGATTTAACTGAATATTTTAAAGCTGCCTATGCGCCTAATAATTGTACCATAATCGTTTCAGGTAAGTTTGATGATGCCAGCTTTAACCTGCTGAACGACGCTTTTGGACAAGATTGGGAAAAAAGTAATGCAGTAAAAAACAGTTTCAATTTTGCCTCAACAAAAAAACAGTTTGTTTATACTGAAAAACCAGAAGCTTTACAGTCAGCAATCAGAATTGGTCAGTTAGCTATTAACCGTAAACATGAAGATTTTTCTGGTCTTCAGATTTTAAATACCATTTTAGGTGGATACTTTGGCTCGCGTTTAATGAATAACATCCGTGAAGATAAAGGCTACACTTACGGTATTGGTTCTGGGATTTCTTCGCTACAACAGGCTGGTTATCTTTTTATTGCTACTGAAGTTGGTGCCGATGTTTGTTCGGCTGCATTAACTGAGATTTACAAGGAGATAGAGATATTGAAAAACGAACTGGTAGGGGAAGAAGAACTGGATCTTGTTCGTAACTACATGTTGGGTTCGATGTTGGGCAGTTTGGAAAATGTATTCTCACACGCCGATAAATTCAAGAACATTTATTTCGCAGGATTGGATTACGATTATTATACTAAATATATAGAGAAGGTTAAAACCATTACTCCCGAAGAATTATTGGCCTTGGCAAATAAATACCTTACTACTGATAGTTTTACCGAGGTAGTAATTGGGAAGAAATAAGTGTAAATATCCCCGCTATTCGTCATTTCGACTGAAGCGTAGCGAAATGGAAGATCTATCCAGATAGATTTTGCTTCGCAGAGCCTTCGGGTTCTCGGCTTCGTTACACTCCGCTCGAAATGACGACTTTTTCGGTTTGTTATTCTTTTATTAACTACCTATACTGGCATAAATATGTCGTTTGAACACTAGCTTTTACTTTAAAAGATGAGTTTGCAGGCACTTCAAAATTACTGCCAGCTTTAATGTTTTGCCAATCTGCAGTACCTGGTAAAAGTGCAGTTAGTTCACCCTCTATAACATGCATAATTTCTTTCTGAGCGGTGCCAAAAGTATATTCTCCCGGATTTATAACGCCGACAGTCGATTTTCCTTCAGCGGTTTCATAGCCTAACGATTTAACGTTGCCATCAAAATATTGGTTTTCAGTAATCATATGCTAATTTATAAAGAATTCCCATTAACTCATCTTATGAGTTGACCATTTCAGTTTTGTAATTTTTCAGGTATTCTGTTCTCACTATTTTAGCTGTTTTATGGTCTTTGGTGTGGCTCCATCCCGGAGGCATAAAGATATATAGAAACTTGTTTTTAATACCGGGCGCGCGCCAAACATCTTTAGCCAAAAGAACAATTTCGCCGAAATAAGCATCTAAAAAACTATTTTTTTTCATTTCCCGGGTAATACCATATTCAATTTTTATTGTTTTGTCTTCTTCCTGGTAGGTTTTAAAAACATGGTCCCAGATGGGTAGCAGGTTGCAGAAATTGGTATCCATATACAGTGCATTCTTGGCATGGTGTACACGATGATGAGAAGGCGTAAGGATGATTTTATTTAAAAATCCAAACCGGCCATCTTTAGAAATGTTTTCTCCAATGTGGATAAAAGATCCCCAAAAACCGTCGATAAACATGATTAAAAAAAGCAGGGCAGGGCTTACACCCAAAAGAATGCATGTTGTAGTTCTAATCAGGTCTGCATAAGGTGCTTCAAGAAAAAAATGCGCAAAATTTACCGATAAATTCATGGTTTCGGGTGCGTGATGGGTGGAGTGCAAACACCAGAAAAGCCTTACTTTATGTGCTAAAAAATGATAAATAAAATGGCCAAATTCCCAGATCACATAACCATATAATAGCCAGTACCATGTAATCTCCGTTTTAAAAATGGCATATTTGCCAAATAAACCGATACAGATAGACACCATGCCGATAGAAATAATGCGGCCAATAAAAGAATTAATCACCAGTGAAAAGAAAGAAATCCGGTAATCAACCACTTTAAAACGGCGGTAAAATGCCATCCTGATGATTTCAAAAAATAATAAAAAAGGAATCAAAGGCCCCATAAGTGCACTAATGCCATTCCAGCTCATAAACTGGCTATAATCATTGGTCTGCAGTAGTTTTAATAGCGCTGGTAAGCCGAAGAATCCAACGAGCCATTCCTTTACGCCTTCAAGAAAATCTATCATCTTATTATATTTGGTTTGTTGAAATTATATAAAACTAAAATTTTATTCAAATAAATTCGCTAAATAGTAGGGCTTTGTTGCAGTATATTCATTAAACCCTGGTTTTGTTTAGTGGTGATAGCGATTGTCAGGCAAGCTCAATATTTAAGCATTTTTATCATTATACTTTTATATTCCCGCAATTTTCGTATCTTTGCCTGGCAAATAATAAATCCTAATTTATTTGCTATGCAACTCGATTCCACAAAGTTTATTGCCACAGGTTTAACGTATGACGACGTACTTCTAGTACCCGCATATTCCGAAATTCTGCCCCGTGAAGTAAATACAGCCACTTTTTTAACAAAAAAAATTAAACTTAATGTTCCATTGATTTCTGCCGCGATGGATACTGTAACAGAAGCCGAACTAGCCATTGCCATCGCGCAAAACGGTGGTATTGGTATGTTACACAAAAACATGACTATAGAACGACAAGCCGAAGAAGTACGTAAGGTTAAACGTTCTGAAAGCGGTATGATCCAGGATCCAGTAACCTTATTGGAAACAGCTGTTGTGTCTGATGCTTTCAAGATTATGAAAGAGCATAAAATTGGTGGTATTCCTGTTGTAAGCAGCGATAATAAATTGGTAGGTATTATTACAAACAGGGATTTACGTTTCCAAAAGGATATGAAAAGACCGATTTCTGAGGTAATGACTAAAGAAAATTTAATCATTGCACCAGAAGGAACTACTTTGGTTCAGGCAGAGGAAATTCTTCAGAACCATAAAATCGAGAAACTTCCTGTAGTGAGCAAAGATGGTTACCTAAGCGGTTTAATTACTTTTAAAGATATTTCGAAGGTTAAAAATTATCCTGCAGCCTGTAAAGACGAACGTGGCCGTTTACGTGTAGGTGCTGCGGTTGGAGTAACGGCTGATACTATACAGCGTGTTGATGCCTTAGTTCATGCCGGTGTTGATGTAATTACCATTGATACTGCTCATGGTCACTCTAAAGGCGTAGTTGATAAATTAAAAGAAGTTAAAGCTAAATATCCTGATTTGCAGGTTATCGTTGGAAATATAGCAACTGGTGCTGCTGCAAAATTCTTAGCCGATGCCGGTGCTGATGCCGTTAAGGTTGGTATTGGTCCTGGTTCTATCTGTACCACCAGAATTATTGCCGGCGTTGGTGTTCCTCAATTATATGCGGTTTACGAATGTGCCAAAGCTTTAAAAGGTACAGGTGTTCCTGTTATTGCCGATGGTGGTATTAAACACACAGGTGATATTGCCAAAGCAATTGCTTCTGGAGCAAGTACGGTAATGGCAGGTTCGTTATTTGCCGGAGTTGAAGAATCACCGGGCGAAACCATTATCTACGAAGGACGTAAATTTAAATCTTACCGTGGAATGGGCTCAATTGAAGCAATGGAGCAAGGTTCTAAAGACCGTTATTTCCAGGATGTGGAAGATGATATTAAAAAGTTAGTTCCTGAAGGAATTGTTGGCCGTGTGCCATTTAAGGGTACCTTAGCGGAAGTAATGTATCAATACATTGGTGGTTTACGTGCAAGTATGGGCTATTGCGGTGCAGCAAATATCGAGGCATTACAAGAAGCACAATTTGTGCAGATTACGGCTGCAGGTATGCGAGAAAGCCATCCGCACGATATTACAATTACTAAAGAAGCACCTAATTATACCAGATAGGGTTTAGGGTGTAAGGTCGAGAACTTAGTGAAGAAGATCTAACTACTCAAAATTTTAAGAAAAGAATATAATAGCTAAAGTCCCCTTTAGGGGATTTAAGGATAATTACAGCGGGGCATCGTTTACGATAGCCCCGTTTTTGTTTTTAGACCTTAGGTTTTAAAACCTATAAGGTCTGGAGAATTAATTAAAAATAGAAAAATCACAAAATAAAATTTGGCACCTAAAATTTTTTAATATATTTGTCGACTAAATCTATAGGATTTATATAATAATTATGAAAACAAATCAAAAAACACGCTCGTATTGTTGTTGTAGCCACTCTAAAACAGTAATCGAATACTTTCGAACGAGTCATTAATCAACAACATTTAAACAAACTATATAACTAATCATGAACAAAAGTTTACTAATTCTCTTTTCATTTTTACTTTCGGCAAGTTTTGCCTTTGCCCAAAGCCCAGTAACAGGTGTAATTAAAACAACAAATGGCAGTACAATACCACATGCTACTGTAAAGGTAAGAGGAACAAACCAAGCCGTAGTGGCCGATGATAATGGTGTTTTCAGCATAAATGTAAGACAAGAGACTCCATTTTACCTTCAAGTGAGCTCAGTTGGCTATAAACCGCAGGATTTTCAGATTTTAAAACTTCAGGAAAGCCCAATAGAATTGGTTCTCGTAGAAAATGCATTATTAGATGAGATCGTTGTAACGTCGAGAAGACGTTCGGAGGTTTTACAGGATGTGCCTATTCCAATTACTGTAATTGGCGGCCAGGCAGCAGAAAATGCGGGTGCTTTTAACGTTAACCGTTTAAAAGAGTTGGTACCGTCTGTACAATTGTATGCCTCGAATGCCAGAAATACAACACTTAATATTAGAGGTTTGGGGTCAACATTCGGTTTAACTAATGATGGTATCGATCCGGGTGTAGGTTTTTACGTAGATGGTGTTTACCATGCGCGTCCGGCTGCTACCTCAACCGATTTCCTGGATATAGAACAAATAGAAGTAATCCGTGGTCCTCAAGGTACGTTATTTGGTAAAAATACTACCGCAGGTGCATTTAACATTACTACCTCAAAACCAACACAAACACCAAGTGCCAAAGTAGAACTAAGTGTAGGAAATTATAATTTTATCCAGGCAAAAACGTCAGTTTCGGGAGGAGTAGCAAAAAATCTTGCTGCAAAAATATCAATCTCCGGTACCCAACGCGATGGTACAATATGGAATACCAGAGAAGAACGTAGATATAGCGGACAAAACAACCTTGGCTTTAAAGGTCAGTTATATTTTACCCCTTCAGATAGGTTACAGATATTGTTGAGTAGTGATGTAAGTATTCAACATCCTGCAGGTTACCCATTGGTAATTGCTGGTGTAGCGCAGACAGAAAGAAGCGCTTACCGTCAGTATGCCAAAATTGTTTCTGATTTAGGCTACCAACAACCAAAAATTGATCCTTTTTCCAGAGAGATCAATACCAATACCCCTTGGAGACACAATCAGTCGATCGGAGGTATATCTTTAAATGTGGATTATAAGATTGGTGGCGGAACATTAACTTCTACTACTGCATGGAGATTCTGGAACTGGGATCCTACCAACGACAGGGATTTCTCTGAACTGTCTGCATTAACCAAGTCTCAAGGTAACTCCCGTCATGATCAATATTCACAGGAAATTAGATATGCTGGTAATATCACCGATAAATTAAGTGGTGTAATTGGTGTGTTTGCCCTTGCTCAGAACTTAAAAGGTTTGGCTCAAACCGAAGAAGTAGGTAAAGATCAATGGAGATTTGTACAAACCAGCAATACGGGTAGTCAGGCTTTATACTCAACACCGGGTTTATTAGATGGCTTTGGGATCAAAACCAATTCGACCATCAAATCGTTAAGTGCAGCTATTTTTGCTCAGGTTGACTGGGAATTTTTAGAACACTTTCACGTATTACCTGGTTTAAGATACACCTACGATAAAAAAGATGTGGATTACGACAGGGTAACTTATGGCGGATTGCAGACTACAGATGCCGCTTTACTTGCACTTAAAGCTGCCGTATACAGCAACCAGCAATTCACTACCAATGTAGATAACAATAACCTATCGGGTAACTTAACGGCTTCATACCGCCCTAACACGAAGTTAAATGTTTACGGAACTTTCTCTACCGCCTACAAACCAGTTGGTGTTAACGTAGGTGGGTTGCCAACTACTTCAACCGGACAAGCAGACTTATCAGTTGCTGTTGTAAAGCCAGAATATGTTCAACATTACGAATTAGGTTTAAAAACAAAACCGGTTAAAGGTGCCATATTAAATATTACCGCTTTTAATACCGATATTAAAGATTACCAAACCAATGTTCAATCTCCACAGCTGGGTGTAAACAGAGGTTATCTTGCTAATGCTGAAAAGGTTAAAGTAAAAGGTTTAGAAATTGATGGAACTTATCAATTGGAAAGGTTCTTAACTTTAAATGCAGCCGTTGCTTACCTTGATGGTAAATATGTGAAATTCACCAATGCACCACTTCCTTTAGAAGAAACCGGCCATACTGAATTAATAAACGGTGTAGCTACCCAAGTGGCATTTAAAGATGCTTCGGGAGGCAGATTGCCAGGTATTTCTAAATGGAATATTTCTGGAGGTTCTGAATTTAGTACCCCTGGTAATTTAGCAACCAGGGCTGGCAGATATTTTATTGCAGGCGATGCGAGTTACCGTTCAGAATATTCTTCAAACCCTACACCATCAAGCATCTTAAATGTTAAAGGATATGCTTTATTTAATGCAAGGTTAGGATTCAAATCAGATAAGTTCTCTTTATTTGTTTGGAGCAGAAATATTGCAAATAGAAACTATTATGAACAATTGCAGGCTGCAGCAGGTAACTCAGGCTTATATGCAGGTGTACTCGGAGATCCAAGAACTTACGGTGCAACAATCCGTTATGCTTTCTAAGATCGTTTAACTAAAAAATCTTTTCTCTTATATTTGGTTAAAAGGAGTGGCGTTAATGCTGCTCCTTTTTTGTGCTAAAAAATACTTAAGTATCCTCAAGTGGTCAATATTATTTAGAAAAGCAAAGACAGAATTCCATTTTAGAGTCAGTCCTGCTATCCCTCCAAGTCCTCGCTCATTGCTTTGCTCCGGGCTTTCCGTTTTATCAGGTTTATTTAACAAAGGCGGTGGTTCTTGGAAAGAAAATTATACGATCAAACCTCGCAGGTTTTTAAAACCTGCGAGGTTTAATTAAAATAAGTCCTGTAACAGCTTTGTGCAGAATTAAAATTTACAGAAAGCCGATAAAGTCTTAACTTCGGTAAATTTTAACTAAATGAATAAGCTTAAATCAGTTTGTGTGTATTGTGGCTCAAACTTTAATGGCGATGTAGCGCTTCGTAACGCAATAAAGCAACTGGCAGAAACACTTGTAAAACAGCAGATCAGATTGGTGTATGGTGGAGGAAGTGTAGGCGTGATGGGTGTATTAGCCAATGATGTACTCGAGTTAGGCGGTTTAGTTACCGGTGTAATACCACAGTTTTTAATGGATAAAGAAGTTGGTCATAAAGGGGTAACCGAAATGATCGTAACTGAAAATATGCATCAAAGAAAACAGAAAATGGCCGATTTAAGTGATGGTTTTGTAATTTTGCCAGGAGGTTTCGGTACCCTTGAAGAGTTTTTTGAAGTGTTAACCTGGTTGCAGCTCGGCCTGCACACAAAACCAATCGGCGTATTAAATGTAAATGGTTTTTACGATCCCTTATTTGCCCAAATGGATATGATGGTGCAAAGTAAATTTTTGAAACCGGCCAATCGTGATTTAGTTTTTAATGAAGCAAATGCCGAAACTTTAATCGATAAAATGGATGATTTTTCTGCCATTCCAGATGAGGTCTGGTTTAGGGAGCGGAACTTGAGTTAAATTACAGCAAGGTGCTTATGGTTAATCGTTAGGCCATTGGCCATCTACTATAAACGATTAACCCAAAAATGCCTTTTAAACAGAATTAAAAAATAATTATTAATTCGCCAGCCGCATAACGCTTGGCACTAAAATATATATCAAAATGCAAATCATTACCTCCCACGCAGAATTTGAACAATACCTTGGCAAGGAATTAGGCGTTTCTTCATGGCATACCATTACACAAGAACAGATTAATAAATTTGCCGATGCCACATTAGATCATCAATGGATTCATGTCGATGAAGAAAGAGCCCAAAATGAAGGCCCTTTTAAAGCAACCATAGCGCATGGTTATTTAACGCTTTCGTTAATCCCTTACTTGTGGAAAGAAATTGTTGATATCCAAAAATTAAAAATGGAGATCAATTACGGTATCGAAAGTTTAAGGTTTGCGCAAGCAGTTACCGTTAACAGTAAGGTAAGGTTAAAAGCAAAATTGGCTTCTATTATTAATCTTCGGGGAGTAACCAAGGTAAATATGGCTATCGAAATGGAAATTGAAAATCAAAAGAAGCCTGCCTTTAGTGGAGAGGTCGTTTTCTTGTATCATTTTGTGAATTAATAGTTTACAATGCAGCGCATTGTTTATCTTTAAAATTAAATAAGGCAAAACAAATGCATCATGATCGTAAACTGGAAATCTTTAAGTTTTATTTTAATTAGTTTCGCTATCCTTTCTTGCCAGAAGAATAAGGCTCAAAACAGGGCTGCTGATTCATTTTTGCCCATGCAGATTGGCAATTTATGGTATATGAATGCCCAATCCTACACCGAAATCAAGGATACTGTTCGCATCAATAAAAAGCTTTTTTACCAGTTTTATTCTTTGGTTGGTGGCGATGCAGTGAGTACAGTTTATTTAAGGATAGACGAGCAGAATAAATTAATTGAGGGCTATCCCGATAGTCCTTTGAAAACTTATACCAGAGCTGATTTCAATGCAAAAATTGGCGATAAGTTTTTCACGACAGGAGAAAAGGATGAAAATGATAACGAAGTAACTGTTATTCAAAAATCGGATACGGAAATTACTTTTTCGTTTGATCCGATTTATCATCCAAATTTAAAAGGATACCCATCGCAGGTAAAATACATAAAAGGTAAAGGCTGGGCCGAAAAGTTTAAAAAGCTGAAGATTGATGGTGTAGTTTATCAAAATTAGCCTTTACGTTTATATACTTTTTCATATTGTTCAATCCATTGTGCTGGTGTAACCTTTCTGGTGAGCTCGGCAATTAGTGCATACGGAATATCATCAGGCTTTTTAAAACGAACACAGCCTTTGCCCATATCGAGTTTGTATATAGCGTGTTTAGGATATTCAGCCTGAAACCATTCCAGTAAATCAGTAAAAGCATACAACCCTAAGTGATGCATAACAATAAAATTCTTTTGCGAACCAATATTGATAAAAGGTAAAGCCTGTTCTGGTGTACAATGGTAACCTGGAGGATAAAGCCCGAGTGGAATAACATATCCCAGCATGCCGTAGGTAATCTGTTCCTCGAAACCAGCTGGCAGGTTTTCTAAAATAGTATCTCTCAATTTCGAAACAGACGCTTTCCTTTCTTCAGGGAGGTTGTTGAAATATTCCTCAGGTGTATTAATAACAGATGGTTGCATATCAATCTTTATCAAATTTCTTTTTAAACCTACTTACAATTGATGGATTATCGAGCTCCTCTAAACTGCTCAATTCCAGCTCCAGTGCTTTTGTACTGATCTGGATTTCTATTAACGAAATGATTAACGATATCATAAAAAATATCAAACTCAGTGCAAAAAGAATTTCAGCAAAGGTATTCCACTCCAAATAAATAAAAAACATACAAAAAAGGCAGCTGGCAAAGCTAAGTACACCAAAAGCCTGCATGTTTTTGATCAGTCTTAAGCGGTAACGCAGGTTTTCGATCTGTTTATGAAGGGCTGCATTTTTATCGCCATTCTCATATTTCGATTTTAAACTTCTCACTAAACTGGCCAAAGCCAAAAAACGATTGGTATAAGCCAGCATAATTAAGCTGATGGCAGGAAACAATAGCGCAGGAATATTGATGGTTAGTTCCATTTTTCGGATTTACCCAAAAATATCATTTTAAACGGATATCTTTCACATTAACCGCGAAGGACGCAAAGTTTTCGCAAAGAGATTTATTATAGCTGAAGTATAAATCTGTATTTTTTCATTGCTTTTTCTTTGTGTACTTTGTGGTTAAAAAGCATAGCGCACTTTGCGGTTAAGCTACCGTTAGACCAGAAACCGTTTTGGTCAATATTGTTTTTCTAAAATTAAATTTAAATTGCCACCATGAATATCGAATTCAATAAAAATGAGGATGTAAATAAACAGTTGGTATACGAACTGAAAACCAGACTCAAAAAAATATATTTAGGTGGTGGCGAAAAAAATGCTGCCAAACAAAAGGAAAAGGGAAAATTATTGGCCCGCGAGCGCATTGCTTATTTAATTGATAAAGATACCGACTTTTTAGAAGTAGGTGCTTTTACAGCTGATGGCATGTATGCCGAACAAGGTGGCTGTCCTTCGGCCGGAGTGGTGTGCGGTATTGGCTATGTAAGCGGAAGGCAATGTATGATTGTAGCCAACGATGCCACTGTAAAAGCAGGTGCCTGGTTTCCGATGACTGCAAAAAAGAACCTGCGCGCGCAGGAAATTGCTATGGAGAACCGCTTGCCGGTAATTTACCTGGTTGATAGCGCTGGTGTATATCTTCCGATGCAGGATGAGATTTTCCCCGATAAAGAACACTTTGGAAGGATGTTCCGTAACAATGCCATTATGTCGTCGGAAGGAATTGTACAGATTTCGGCCATCATGGGCGCTTGTGTTGCTGGTGGAGCCTATTTACCCATCATGAGCGATGAAGCGATGATTGTTGATAAAACCGGATCGGTTTTTTTAGCGGGTTCTTACCTGGTAAAATCGGCCATAGGTGAGGAGGTTGATAATGAAACTTTGGGCGGAGCCACAACTCATTGCGAAATATCGGGTGTTACCGATTATAAACATCCTAATGATCAGGCCTGCTTAGACAGCATAAGGAACATCATGAGTATGTTGGGTGCGCCTCAAAACGCAGGTTTTGATCGGATTAAACCAGCAAAACCAAAAGAAAACGAAGAAGAACTGTATGGTATTTTACCCGAAAACAGAGATAAACCTTACGAAATAATGGATATCATTAACCGCTTGGTTGATCAGTCTGAATTTGAAGAGTATAAAAAAGGCTATGGACAAAGCATTGTTTGTGGTTTAGGCCGTATTGATGGCTGGGCAGTAGGTATTGTAGCCAACCAGCGTAAAGTGGTGAAGTCGAAAAAAGGAGAGATGCAGTTTGGCGGTGTAATTTATTCTGATAGCGCCGATAAAGCTACCCGTTTTATTATGAACTGTAACCAAAAGAAAATCCCATTGGTATTTTTGCAAGATGTTACTGGCTTTATGGTAGGCAGCCGATCAGAACATGGTGGCATTATTAAAGATGGTGCTAAAATGGTTAATGCTGTGGCCAATTCTGTGGTGCCAAAATTTACAATTGTATTGGGCAATTCTTATGGTGCAGGCAACTATGCCATGTGCGGTAAGGCTTACGACCCTAGATTGATTTATGCCTGGCCAACGGCTAAAATTGCAGTGATGGGCGGCTCGCAGGCTGCAAAAACTTTACTTCAGATTCAGGAAGCCTCTTTAAAAGCTAAAGGAGAGGTGATTACTGCGGAAAAAGAAGCCGAATTGTTAAAAGAAATCACTGATAGATACGATAGCCAAACCACACCTTATTATGCTGCATCGCGCCTTTGGGTAGATGGTATTATCGACCCGTTAGAAACCAGAAAGGTTATTTCGATGGGGATTGAGGCCGCCAACCAATCGCCGATTACAAAGAAATTTAATGTTGGGATTATACAAACTTAGGGTCCAATGTGCTGTCAGATGTTACCATCTGACAGTTACGTTATATCATTTTTTTACCGCTGGAAGTACCTGAGTTTTGAGCATAATTAACCATCTATGATGAACTAATTATCCAAGGCGGTCAAAACATTTAAAACATATTGTGCCTTTCTTTCTTGGTGGTGAAAAAATAAATGAACTTGAGTGCCTGAAGTGATCAAAACAATTAATATTATATTTAGCGCATGAAAAATCTTTATCTTTTTCTTGTCCTTACACTATTGCAGATCAATCTCTTTGCCCAAAATTCAGATAAAATTCATCAAAATGCGATTGTAATCGATACGCATGGAGATATACTGTTCAATCAGATCAAATCGGGTATCGATATTGGCAAGCTTCAGCTTAAAGGTAATTTCGATTTGGTAAGGGCCAAACAAGGCGGATTGGATGTTCAGTTTTTTTCCATCTGGTGTGATGAAAAGGGTGGATATGCTGTAGCTAACCAGGAAATAGATTCACTTTATAGTTTAATTAAACGATACCCCGATAAAATCCAGTTGGTTGCCACCGCCAAAGATTTGGAGCAGGCTGTTAAGCAACAAAAATTGGCTGCGATGATAGGGGTAGAAGGTGGCCATATGATCGAAAACCGTTTGGATTATATTGATAGCTTAGCCAAGCGGGGAATGGCTTACCTTACTTTAACCTGGAACAACAGTAATCCATGGTCCAGTTCGGCAGCCGAAGAAACTTCTGGTAAAGTGAAACCCGAAAACGCGGGTTTAAACAAATTCGGAAAACAGGTAGTTAAACGTTTGAATAAACTTGGCGTAATGGTCGATTTATCGCACGTAGGCGAAAAAACATTTTATGATGCCATTGCTGCATCTGCTAAACCCGTAATTGTTTCCCATAGCTGTGTTTACGCGCTAAATCCGGTTCCACGAAATTTAAAAGATGATCAGATTAAAGCTGTAGGTAAAAATGGGGGTGTAGTATGTATTAATTTTTATAGCGGTTTTTTAGATTCTACTTTTAATACGAAACAAGAAGCTTTCTTTGCAAAATATGATGGTGAACTAAAAACGTTGAGCACTAAATATGGCAGGAGCAATGCCATTGATACGTTGATTTTCAACCATCAGGCTGATGCCGATGCCACACGACCACCAATTGCACTTTTGGTTAAACATATTAGCCACGTAGTGAAATTAATCGGCATAGATCATGTTGGCTTGGGCGCAGATTTTGATGGCGCCGAATCTTTTCCCTTAGGTATAAACAGCGTAGCAGATTATCCTAAAATTACCGATGAGCTGATTAAAAACGGATATTCGGAAAACGATATCAAGAAAATTCTGGGAGACAATATAATTCGGTTGATCAGAGCGAATAAAGGGAAATGATTTATTGTGCTGTTATCGTGCGGTCAGATGTTACTTTATTGTGCTGTCGGATGTTACCATCTGACAGGCGAAAAAACAATCACGAAATAGGTAATCAGTATCAGATGGAAACATCTGACACCACGAATCTCTTCACCAGGCACTCTGCGCTAAGCTTAGGTGTTAATAAGTAAACTATGTTGACAATGTGCACTTGCCAACAAATATTTAAAGCATTAAATTTGCGCTACGATTAATGAATTTCAAACACACAATATAATGTCACAAGAAAACGAACACGTTCAGTGTTTAATTATAGGTTCAGGTCCTGCAGGTTATACTGCTGCAATTTATGCTGCCAGAGCTGATTTAAAACCAATTATGTATACCGGAATGCAAGCCGGTGGGCAGCTTACTCAGACTACAGATGTAGAAAATTTTCCAGGTTACCCGCAAGGAATTATGGGGCCAGAAATGATGGAAGATTTCCGTAAGCAGGCTGAGCGTTTTGGTACCGATATCCGTTTTGGTTATGTAAGTTCGGTAGATTTCTCTTCAACACCACATAAAGTAGTGGTTGATGAAATTAAAACCATTACAGCTGATACCGTAATTATTGCTACAGGCGCTACAGCAAAATGGCTGGGTTTACCAAGTGAGCAACAATACAATGGTTTTGGAGTTTCGGCCTGTGCCGTGTGCGATGGCTTCTTCTTTAAAGGACAAGATGTTGCCATTGTAGGTGCTGGAGATACTGCTGCCGAAGAAGCAACATATTTAGCCAAATTATGTAAAACCGTTCATTTATTGGTGCGTAGAGATGAATTCAGGGCTTCTAAAGCAATGGTGAGTCGCGTTTTAGCTACACCGAATATTGTGGTGCATTACAATACCGAAACCCAGGAGATTTTAGGTAACGGTAAAAATGTAACTGCAGTTAAAGTTTTAAATAACAAAACCGGTGTTGAATCTGATATCGCAGTAGAAGGTTTCTTCGTAGCTATCGGTCATAAACCGAATACCGATATTTTTAAAGGTCAGTTGGATATGGATGAAACAGGTTATTTAGCTACCAAGCCAGGTTCTACTTTAACCAATATCGAAGGCGTTTTTGCCTGTGGCGATGTGCAGGATATGTACTATAGACAGGCGGTAACTGCTGCAGGTTCTGGATGTATGGCAGCGCTCGATGCCGAAAGGTACTTGGCTGCTAAGGAACATCCTGTTGAAGCATAAAAATAATTTCAAAATATTTTGAAGAAGAGAAATCAGCAATGGTTTCTCTTTTTTTGTTAAAATCGTCATCTCAACTGGAATGCAGTGAAATGGAGAGATCTATCAGTAGGAGTTCTAAGAGATGGTTTCTCTTTTTTTGTTAAAATCGTCATCTCGACTGGAACACAGTGAAATGGAGAGATCTATCAGTAGGAGTTCTAAGAGATGGTTTCTCTTTTTTTGTGATTGATGTTTTTTGGAAAGCAAGTGCAGCAGCTCTTTTTATTGTTAGTCCTGCTTTTCATTACAAGTTCGCACTCGTTCCTCGCTTGCGTGCTTTCCACTTCAATCAGGTTTAAATACTTAGGTTTCTGCTACTATTTAAAATTGAACAGCATGCTGCCTAGAATAGTTCTTCTACGCTTTGCAACCCCAAATAGTTAAAATGGCCGTGCCACTTAAACCTGGCAGTAGTGGCAGCTCCCGATATTTCATCGGGACTATAACGGATGACAGGGCTATCGTAACCCAAACGCTTCTGCGCCTGATTTTCATAAAAGTAGTCGTCATTTCGACTGAAACGCCGTGAAATGGAGAAATCTGTTGTGTGGAAGCTATAAAATATAGACTTCTGAATATTAAGATTTATATGCGTTATGCAGCATAGTCAAACGGTTGATCTAGATTGTAACAAGAATGTGAGATTCGGAATCTGGCCATAATCTCTATCTTGGTTCCAACAATCAAATAAGTCTATAAAAAACCTAAACACAACATGAACAAAGCATTATCGATTTTTATTGGAGTATTAATCAGCACGAGTGCATTTGCGCAGAGTGATCCTAACCTGGGTATCATACCTGCACCTGTAACCATTACCAGGGCAAACGGAAATTTCATTTTAGATAAAACCACAGTTTTAGTAAATCAGAGCATCGACGGCGCAAAGATGGCTGATTTATTAAATGCTTTTATCGTTACCAAGGCAGGTTTTGCCTTACGTGAAACTAAAATTACCCAACCAAACCAAAAAGCAATTGTTTTAACATCTGTTGGAGCAGATCAATTGCCAGCTGAAGGTTACACGATTAAAGTTACCCCAAAACAAATTATTTTAACAGGAAAAGGCGCAGGCCTTTTTTATGCGGTTCAATCTGCTATGCAGATGATGCCTGATAAATTGGCTGATAAAATTACCATCCCGGCAGTTGATATTAACGATTATCCACGTTTTGCTTACCGTGGAACGATGTTGGATGTAAGCCGCCATTTCTTCCCGATCTCTTTTATCAAAAAATACATCGATCAGTTAGCTTATTATAAAATAAATACTTTCCATTGGCATTTAACTGACGATCAGGGCTGGAGATTGGAGATTAAAAAATACCCAAAACTGGTAGAAATCGGTTCTTCACGTAATGGATCGATTATTGGTAATTACCCAGGTAATGGCAATTATCTTACACCGGTTAAAGGTTATTATACACAAGAAGAAGCCAAAGACATTGTTAAATATGCAGCTGCTAAATACATTACGGTAATACCCGAAATTGAATTGCCGGGCCATGCCTCAGCAGCAATTGCAGCATATCCTGAATTAAGCTGTTTCCCTGATCGTGATACTTTTATCAGCGATAAAACGCCATGGGCGGGCAGCAGAAAAGGTAAACAGGTACAGCAAACCTGGGGTGTTTTTGATGATATTTTTGTGCCATCAGCAAATACTTTTACCATGTTGAATAATATTCTGGATGAGGTTATTGCTATTTTTCCATCAAAATACATTCATATCGGTGGTGATGAGGCACCTAAAACCTATTGGAAAGAATCTACCTTCTGCCAGAACCTGATGAAGGAGAAAGGTTTGAAAGATGAGCATGAATTACAGAGCTATTTTATCCAGACGATAGAAAAACATGTAAACGGAAAAGGACGCTCGATTATTGGTTGGGATGAGATTTTAGAAGGTGGTTTGGCGCCTAATGCAACCGTAATGAGCTGGAGAGGTGAAGATGGCGGAATTGCAGCTGCACAGCAGAAACACGATGTAATTATGACCCCAGGATCTATGGGTTTATATATCGACCATAAACAATCTAATTCTCCTGATGAGCCGGTAACCATTGGCGGATTCGCGCCATATCAAAAGATTTATGCTTACGATCCGATTCCGAAAGTGTTAACCGCTGATGAAAGAAAATACATAAAAGGTGTGCAGGCAAACATGTGGTCTGAGTATATTAAAACCACGGCAAAAGCAGAAAATCATGCTTTCCCTCGTTTATTGGCTCTATCTGAAATTGCATGGTCGCCGGTTGACCGTAAAGATTTAAAGAATTTTTCTGAACAACGTTTACCAGCTCATTTGGCCCGTTTAGATAAAATGAATGTAAATTTTTGGGTACCTACACCAATTGGTCAGAGCGATAAACCTTTAACAGGCGGAGAATTTACAATTGATTTAAAAGCGCCTGTTACCGGAGCTAAAATTTATTATTCGATTGATCTGTCACGTCCATCAGAAAATGCATTCTTGTACACCTCGCCAATTAAAATTACAGTACCTCAAGGCGAAAAGAGGGTATTAAAAACCATTGTTATTGCACCAAGCGGCAGAAGAAGTGTAACTACAGAAACGGTTTTAAATAACGGAGCACCTGAAGTTAAAACGGATGGTAAGAAATAAATTGCTTTAAAAAGCTAAAATCCTTAATTTGGGGCAACCAAAATGTCCTAAATAAATGAAATTACAGAAATATACATTACAGCATCTCTTGTTAATTACAGGGATGCTGTTTTGTTTTGCATGCACAGAAGAAAAACCGAAAGAAGTTAAAGCTGAGACCGCAAAAGTTGAAAAGAACCCTTTTCGTTTTTACAGGGATATAGAAGTAAAACCCGGATTAAATTTTGAAATTGTAAGCTGGGGAAAAGGGGTAGACTCTATCGGAGGCTATCAGATTTTAATGTCTGATTCTGTTCGTAATAACTATAGGTCGGCCGCTGTAGATCGCAAAGGCATTATCACCGATGCCTGGAATATGGATTTAGACAATGACGGAAATCCTGAATTGTACATTCAATTATTGAGCAAAAAGACAGTTTCAGATCTAAATGTTTTTGAATATGCTGGAGGCGATTTTAACAAAATCAGTTTTCCATCATTAAGTTCAAATCAGAAAAAAGGTTATTCAGGTAATGATCAGTTTTTTATCAAAAATGGTGACCTGTTCCGCTCTTTTCCCGTAAAAGATGCAGCAGATAGTACTAAAACAATTACCAGGACCTATCAATATAAATTAAGCGGAAATGGTTTTTCTACAAGCGAGGTGAAGTAAGGTAGAGGGCGGAAGGTATAAGGGTGGAAGGCGTAGCGCGTGTGGAGTAAGGCGAGGAGTTATTTCTTGAAGAATCGTCATCCTGAACTTGATTCAGGATCTATCATGCAATTTAAAAAAACAATGAACAACGAAAAATTTTCTATCATCGATCGGATCAAGAGCTTTAAATATGCTTTTAATGGCCTGAAACTATTTTTCGTTAACGACCATAACGGTAGGGTTCATCTGTTTGCAGCAATCATCGCTATTGGCCTATCTTTTTACCTGAAAATTTCCAGTTCAGAGTGGATTGCTATTTTATCTGTTATCTCGGCTGTTTTTGTTGCCGAAATTTTAAATTCAGCTATAGAAAAACTGGCCGATGTGGTTTCTCCGGAGTATCATCCCAAAATTAAAATGGTAAAAGACTTAGCTGCTGCTGCGGTTTTGGTGGCTGCATTTCTGGCGGTAGCCGTTGGTTTTTTTGTCTTTATTCCAAAACTATTCTTGTAATTCGGCCATTGCTGTCCTCGATTCTTCAATCTTATCCTGTATAATGTCATCCCATCGGGCCTGCATTTTATGGTTGCTGCCATGCTCGGTTTCTTCATCATAGTTACGTTGCATGGTATCGAAATAATTGCTGATCTGATTGGCGAGTTCTGATATCTGGGCTTTATAGTTGCTTACGGCATAGTTCCGGTTTTTTAATACCCTTTCGGCCTCCAATAATAAAATATAATGGATATCGGCGTGCCCCTGTTCGTGGTGTAAAAGACTTGCCCTAATTTCAGGGTCTTTAATTTTGTCCCACTTAACCCATGATCTCGTTTTATCAATGCTCACATCATTTTTAAGCTTAATGGCAACGCGATTACGGTAAACAGTGCTGGAGTAACTGTATTTCCATGTCATTGCAGTCAGCGCAAAAAATGGCGACCGCATATCGGCTTTACCTTTAAAATGCGTTTCCCAATTCAATTGAATGGGCCCGGAAAAATCCTGTTTAAAGGCAAATGTGCATGGCAATGCCAGCAAAAATAAAAGGGCAATTATTCGTGTTTTCACCTGTGTAATTTTAGTTTCAACGGTGTTGAAACTATCTTGATTTATCTATACCATTGTTGAATGATAAATCAGGATGGTTTCGTGTGTTGATTTTTACAATGAAAAAACCGTGCCTAAAATTATTCAGGAGTAGAAATCTGTCCGCTAATGCGCTCAAATTTCTCGATTAATAAAGCTATCCGTTCTTTTTCCCTACTCATTACAGCCTTTCTTAATATTGTTGAGCAAAATAAAATCCATAGTGCCGTTAAGCCTACAGCTAAAACTTTTTGAACAAGATTAAAGTGTGCAAGAATTTCTACAAAATAAAATATGATGCCCAATGAAAGTGCAATCATATAAAACCAATATAAAGAGTTGTAAAGTTTATAACGGTTTAATTGATAGGTTTTTAAGTTGTTTAAATATTTGTGCGGATGAGCGGTGAAATCGGTTTTCGAAATTAACCTGTAATCGCGGTACAGAATTAAGGTATATACGCCAATGGCAATAATGGTGATGCTGATTCCGACGTGTGTAGTCCACGATTCGAAGTGAAAAAATATCCATAACGCAGCAATGGCAATAAAGGATGCCAGCATCCCCAAAATGTTTAAAGCAGATTTTAGCTTTAATCCATTTACTTCTTTCTTCGCTTGTTGCAGCATTTCATCAGCAGAAACCTTAACTTCTACCTCGTGCTTTTGCCACAACTCCTGTATTTGATCAAACGCTTGCATACTGGTTATATAGTTCTGTTAATTTTTGTTTAATGCGGTGAATTTTTACCCTCAGGTTGCCTTCGCTTATTCCAGATATATCGGCAATTTCATGGTATGGTAATTCATCAAGTACCATTGTAATAATCAAACGGTCATTCTCTTCGAGCTTGGATATACATTTATAAAGTAGGGCAACCTGTTCATTTTTCTCTGAAAATTCCTCTATTTTATTTTCTATGATGTTCTCTGTTAATTCATCTTTCGCCTGTCTTTTTTCCGATCTCAAATAAGTTAAACAGGTATTCACGGCAATTCTATAAATCCACGTAGAAATTAAAGATTTGTTTCTGAACTTATCCAGATTTTGCCAAACCTTTAAAAAAGTTTCTTGCAGAAGATCATTTGCAGCGTCGGTATCGCCAGTATAACCATAACATAAATGGAATATCTTTTTGGAATTTGAATCGAAGATCTCTTTAAATAACTTGTCTTTTTGTTCCATTTAGGGGTTTATAGTTGCGTTTTAGATAGTGATGTGCGTTTTTTGTTACAACAGAAATCAAAAATAATATATTTTTTAATGTCATTGAGTTAAAAGTTTTTAGCAACAGATGCAGACAGATAAACTCGGATTTTCACATCTGAGTGCATCCTTTCTGTCTGTGGTTAAATTATTTCTGCGCTGTCGAATGGTTTAACTTAACCACGTTGTTATATTTTTTAATCTCACCTGATATCAAAATTTGTTACACGCCGTAAATATCGTAGTTTTACCAAATTAAGAGTACCACAAACTTTTTATTATTCATGAAAAAAAACAAACTCACGCTTTTCATTTTCTTAGCGCTGATTGCGGGTATTGCATTGGGCTATATTTTAAATGTCAATTCAATCGATGTCTATAACCAGAAAATACTCACCGCCGATGCGAAAGTTAAAAGTATAGAGGTAAGCATTGCCAAAACTACCGATACCACAAGTATTGGCTATACACAACTTAAGGCCGAAAGAAAAGCAAACGCTAAAATCAAGAAAGAAAACGAAGATATCAGAGAAAAAAAATTAGAATATTTTACGTTATTGAGCGATATCTTTCTTCGCCTGATTAAAATGATTGTTGCGCCATTGGTATTTACAACCTTAGTGGTCGGTGTAGCCAAAGTAGGCGACATTAAAGCAGTGGGCAGAATTGGCGGTAAAACACTGGGCTGGTTTTTGGCCATGTCGTTAATGTCGCTGGTGTTGGGTATGATTTTAGTAAACTTATTCGAACCCGGAAGACATATGAAATTATCATTGCCAGATCAATTGGTAAATACCGGTATCCAGAAAGCATCGATGAGTGTGAAAGATTTTATTGCGCACGTTTTTCCAAAAAGTATTGCCGAATCGATGTCAACCAACGAAATTTTGCAGATTGTTGTATTCTCTTTATTCTTTGGTGTAGCAACAGCTGCCATTGGCGATTTAGGCCAGATTGTGATTAAAGCATTTGATGCCATTGCTCACGTAATTTTAAAGATGACCGGTTATGTGATGAATTTCGCGCCTCTGGCGGTTTTTGGAGCCATGACCGCCATTGTGGCCAAACAAGGACTTAACGTATTAAATACCTATGCCATATTTATAGGCGAATTTTATCTGGGATTAGTCATACTCTGGGCGTTGTTAATTTTCTTAGGATTTTTGGTATTGAAAAAACGTATTTTCCGCTTGGTAAACGATATGAAGGAGCCTGCGCTCCTGGCTTTTAGTACGGCAAGTAGTGAAGCGGCTTATCCAAAAACAATGATGCTTTTAGAGCGTTTTGGCTGCAAAGATAAAATCGTAAGTTTCGTACTGCCTTTGGGTTATTCATTTAATTTGGATGGTTCGATGATGTACATGACCTTTGCTTCTTTATTTATAGCACAGGCGTATGGTATTCATTTAGGTTTTGAACAGCAAATTTCTATGCTTTTAATCCTCATGTTAACGAGTAAGGGGATTGCTGGTGTGCCAAGGGCATCATTAGTGGTAATTGCCGGTACTATCGCGAGCTTTAATATTCCGGAAGCAGGATTAGCGCTGTTAATCGGTATCGATCCATTATTGGATATGGGCCGTTCTGCAACTAATGTTGTTGGAAATAGCATCGCAACAGCAGTGGTAAGTAAGTGGGAAGGGGAGCTTAAGGAGTCCTGAGTCTGTAGTCAATAGTCTTGAGTCCAATAGTCTCACTCAATCATTCAACAATTCTCTCATTCAATAATTAAATATTCATTCAATAACTCAATATCAAGTGTCAAGTAGAGGAAAAAAAATATTCTTAGCCATTACCATTATTGTTCCGATGATCATTTATTGCTACATCTATTATAAACCGATTATACAGAATGCACCTTTCCGCAAGGATGATTTTGTGTCAATGCAGTATAGTTATGGCTTAAAAGATACTTTGGAAAACACATATGATTCAAAGACTGGTGTTTATCAGTATGTAAATAATAAGGACTCTGTGGTGACCAAAAAGTTCTTTTTAAAGAGCAATGATGTGTTATATATGCATAGAAAGGCAAATGAAATCGGCCTTTGGAATTTTCCAGATACTATTGGTAAAAAAAGTGATAAATCCAGGTTGGTGCCGCGTTATGATATAACTTTCAATTATAAAAAAAAATCAAAACATGTAACCATTTATGGCGACTTTGATGGCAATCCAAAATTATTGGATGCAGCTGTTCAAATGAGAAAAATCATTCAGGAAACTTTATTACAAGCCGAAAAAAGAAGCGGGAAGTAGTTGGAGTTAGTCTGAGGTTAGGAGTCCGGGGTCCGAAGCCAAATTGCATTTAAATTAGTCTGATGTTGAGGTTTGGAGTCGATTAAGCTGTCCACTCAATATGTCACCCTGAGCGGAGTCGAAGGGCTGGATGAATAGTTCTGAGTTTAAAACTCGACAATTAGATCCTTAAACAGACTAAGATAATTAACCGGCTAACAGCAAGGCTATCAATCATGAACCATTAACAAAGGAACTAATGAACCGCAACTCATTAGTTCTTTTCTTTTAGGATGTTTTCGTATATTTACGATATATTCGTAATAATGGAAAAATTAACATTACAGGAAGAGGAGGCCATGCTGGCTGTTTGGCAGATAGGAAAGGGCTTTATCAAAGATTTTATGGATGTACTTCCCGATCCGAAACCACCATATACTACATTGGCATCTACCATTAAGAATTTAGAGCGTAAGGGTTATCTGATGAGCGAACGTTTTGCCAATGCTAACCGCTATAGTGCAAAGGTTAAGGAGGTAGAGTATAAAAAGCGTTTTATGAGTGGTTTTGTAAATAATTATTTCCAAAGCTCTTATAAAGAACTGGTTGCTTTTTTTGCAAAGGATAAAAAAATCAGTGCGGAGGAACTTAAAGAGATTATAAATTTAATTGAGAACCCTGAAAAGTAAATGCCATGCCACATTTCTTTATCATTTTATTGAAAATTAACCTGGTGCTGATCTTATTTTCAGCAACCTATTACGTGGTGTTGCGGAGGCTAACTTTCTACTCCATCAACCGGATATTTTTGCTGTTTGGGATCATCTTTTCTTCTGCCTATCCATTTATAAACCTTACGGAGTTTTTTTCTGCTCAAAAAGCCGTACCTGCCTTTGTTCCGCAACTCAATCAGCAGGTAAGTCAATTGGTACAACGGGATGCCACTTCGATATTTTGGCAAGGTTTAACCGGGCTTTTTTATATTGGTGTGGTATTAATGGCCATAAGGTTACTGGTGCAGTTTATTTCACTTTACAGAATGCATAAAAAGTCTTCACCAGACCAGTTAAACGATTATAAAGTACGGATTTTAAATGATGAAGTAAGTCCATTTAGTTTTTGGCAGACCATTTATATCAATCCGCGTTTGCATAAGAAACAAGATTTAAGCAATATCCTCGAGCATGAGCATGTACATGTAGAAGAATGGCATACTTTAGATATTATTCTGGCCGAAATCTGTGTGGTTTTCTATTGGTTTAATCCAGGTGTTTGGTTGATGAAAAAGGCCGTCAGAGAAAACATTGAATTTATTACCGATGCCAAAATTTTAAAAAAAGGAATCGATAAAAAAGCTTATCAATACAGTTTGTTAGGTGTTGGAGCGTTACAACCATCCGTAGCTATTGTGAATAATTTTAATCTATCCGATCTTAAAAAACGCATTAAAATGATGAACGCGAAACGTTCATCAAAAGTAAATTTAACCCGCTATTTATTCGTATTACCTGTATTGCTTTGCGTTACTTTAGCGTTCACCATCGATAAAAAGGAGGTAAAGGAAAGTTTAGCGCCCCTAACCAAAATGGTAAATGATGTTTTACCAGAAAAGGTTGCTGAAGTAGCTGTACAGCCAAAAACAGTTTTAAAGCCTAAATTCAAAAATAAAATTTTTATTGATACACTGAAAAGACCTGATACTGCTACCAAAATGACTTTTATTTTTAAAAGCATTGTAGACGGTGCAGATTCTTCGCGTAAATCGATAGAAGAGACCTTAAAAGGTTTAGGTAAGCAAGTAAAGATCATGAGCTTTAAAACGAATGGAAATTTTAAAGGCAAAACTTTTGAACAACATTTCAGCTTTACCGATACCACAAATGCAGACCATAGAAATATTGTAATCAATGTATTAGCTGATAAAGAAGCTGGCTTTGAGCATTTGCCAATGCCCGGGAAAAATGGTGTTGCGATGTTTTATTTTTTAAAATCAACGGGCAAAACCCCAGCTGCTAAAGATGGAAACCAAGATGTAACAGGCAATGGGACTATGGTTAATGAAACCACAACCTATTTTTTAAATGGTAATAAAATCTCGAAAGAGGAGCTTGATAAATTAAATGCGAATAAGATTTCTGATCTCAAAGTTGATAGAAATAATCAGGCGATTCAGATTAGTACGAAGCTATAATCGTTTTGAAATAATTAAATTCTAAAAAAAGTCGTCATTGCGAGAAGGCTTTTTCAGCCGACGAAGCAATCTTTATGGCAAGAATCACTAGCATGAAAGATTGCTTTGTCGTTCCTCCTCGCAATGACGAATCTATTTATTAAAAATTAAAAGTAGCTTTCAGCATAGCCACTCTTCCCGGTATATAATACGTTCCAGTGGTCAGTGAATTTGCTGAAAGATAAATCGCATCAAACCTTTTGATATTGGCAAGATTCGTTACGCCAAATTCTAAATCTGTTTTCATTTTTAAGAGTTTGTATCTGATGTTCATATCTGCAAAAAGATATTTCAGACTAGGCTGGGTAGATTGATGCGTAAATAAATGCTCGGCCGATAAATTTAAATACACATTTCTAACGGTGGTAATGGCCAGGGTAGATTGCTGTCTAAGCTGTTGGAAATTTGTTTTTATCGCATTAGCAGCTTGAGCTTTATTATCGGTTACCGAGAAATTGGCAAGGTAAGACCAATTGATGAAATTGGTAAGTTTTGCTTCTATGCCTGCTTTATAAGAGACGGTTTGGGCGTTAAAGGCAAACAGTTCGTTGTTCTGCAATTGATCGTATTTACTCTGCGAAAAAGTTACGCCTCCACTCACTGTACTTCTCAGATCGAAAAGATATTTACTTGCGTTTGCACTAAACGAAAGCGTACGGATATGGTTGCTTAGCGGCAGTACAACCCTTTGCTGAATATTATTGCTTAAACTGTATGAAGAAATGGTGTTTAGTTCGGCATCGCTAAAGTTAGCGGTTAAATTAATAAACAACATCTGCATCGCTTTTCTAAAATTAAATCCAGCTCCGATATTATGGGTTTTCGATTCTGAAATAGGGGCATTATTGGCGAAAAGCGAGCGGTAATTTTTTAAAACTGTACCGCGGTAAACATCGTCAATTCCTCCCAAATCATTTCGGAAGGCATAATTTGCCGTTACATAATTCTCCGGACTGGTTTGATATTTTAAATTAAATGAAGGGTTTAGGAATAATTTATGCAAGCTTTTGTCTAGTTGATTTACCTCATCACTGTAATTGATCTGGTTGTAACTCAAGGGTAAACTCAATCCTGCTTTCAATTTGTCGTTTGTAAATTCATAGGTCGCATCTGTATAGAGCTTAGTTTTAAGCCAGTCCAGGTCATTTACCGCATTACCCGAAACCAGTTCTGTTTGCTGGTTATTTTGTGTACGGTAAAGCTCTGAAAGTAGTTGTTGCTGCTGTACGTTAAAACCTGCCTTGTAAGTTTGTACGAAATTGTTTTTTACAAAAGCGAATGATACATAATTATTGGTGTACCAGGTTGGTATTCTAATGTACTGGTTTAAACCCAGGTAACTGTTTCCGTTGTTTAAGATATCGGCATTAAGTCCCGGTGTAATGTTTAGCGTTTCGGGCTGTGTTGTGCGGTTTAAATAGGAGTAGAGGTTGATTACATCTTCCGACTTCAATTTTTTTCGGTAATTAAATTCGTTGGAAATATCAAGTGTTTCCTGCCGAAGTACCTGATTTGCCGCAACATTATTGATTACAAAGCCTGAAGAGGTTTTATAAGGTACATAATCCAATACAAAATTATTGTTCAGGTAATATTTATCTGCATTTCCATTCAGGTTAAACTGCGTACGGAGTTTTTGCGGATTGATGGCATTGTTCTGCGATTCTGAATAACTGATGTTTTGGCCTGAAAGGTAAGTTTCCGAAAATTTGCTGTATTGCTGGTCGCGCTGATCATATAAGTACGAAAGGTTTGCCCTCAATTGCAGGTCCTGGTTAAACTTATATAAGTTGTTTAGATTGATCAATCCAGCTTTATTAAAAAGATACCTGCTTTGCGGTAAAGAAGGTACACCAGCAGCCCCTGTTGATAGCAATCCACTTGGTTTATCATTATCGAGGCGTTTTAAATAATCCGATAAATTATGCGAGGTAAGGTCGATCCCCGGATCGTTACCGATATTATTGCCTTTGATATTGTTGATAAACTTCAGCTTTTTATTAAATAACATGGCCGTTAGGTTTTCGTCAAAGCGAGCCGGCATCCCAGCGCCAATGGTGGCATCGCCCATTACCTTCAGTTTAGCATCGTCTTTAATCACGAGGTTGAGTGCAACATCATCGCTCATGTTGTTTTTGCGCATCATTTTAATCGGTTGATCATTCTGGATCACCTGTACTTTGTCTACAGCGCTCTGTGGGATACTTTTAGTGCCGATGTTATACTTGTCGTCCAAAAGATTGTCGCCATCTACATAGAGGTTAGAAATGGCTTTTCCGTTATAGCTGATCTTTCCATTCTCTGCAACTTCGATCCCCGGCATTTTTTTGAGTACGTCGCCAATGCTCCGGTCCTGCTTATCGGCGAAATCAGATGGCCTGTAATTTAAAGTATCGCCATTTGCTGTTAACGAAGGCCGGTTTTTTACCGTCACGGTTTCTAACGCTGTTTCACTGTTTTGTAAAACGAGATCGTAACTTTTGTTTACATCTGCCACAACCGTGCTCAGTTTTTTATAACCAATGCTCGAAGCTTCTATTTTATAGCCGGTAATCTGATCGTTTTTTATTGGAATACTAAACTCGCCATTGCGGTTAGTCCTGGTGAAATTGATCATGTTCCCCTCAGGATCTTTTAAACTGACATTAACAGACTCGATCGCTTTTCCATTGCTGTCCTTAACCAAACCCTTGATCGGTTTTTGTGCTAAAGCCGAAAAAGTAGTGAGCAAAAACATCAGCATTATAGCACATTTTCTCATTTTTTCTCTGGAATTTCGATTGGATTGTTGATCTCAGGTTTGCTTATCGTTGTGCCTCCAGCCGGGCGGGAAGCAGGATTAGCCTTAAAAGAACCTTGCATACCACTTGCGGCCATTTGAGCCTGCATAAAACCTTGAGGATCTTTATCTCTTGCTGCTTTAAGTTTATCTAATTCTTTTCTGGTGGTTTTGATGGCATCTGCAGGTAATTTAATCTCCGATCCAAGGTAAGAGGTGCTTACATCTATTCCCACCATTTTAACTACACCTGTGCCATTTGGCATTACAATTTTGCCATCCTCGCCTGAGTTTGTTTGGTTGGCATCGTCTTTTACGTTTTCAAGGCCAGCGAATGTAAATTTCACTTCTTTTTTCTCATCATAAGCCTCTATAATCAAGCCTGGCAACCCGTTTAATTTCCACGGACCACTTTGAAAAGGTATTTCTGTAGCAAACCATGCAATCCAGTTTCTACCTTTAAAGTTCGTGGTAGCTTTCTGGCAGGCTATTCCCGAAAAGCTCATGGTGTCCTTTAAAATCTTCCAGTCAATTTGCGCAGCAGTTTCTTCGATAAGATAATTGTTAAACAGGCGCTCCTTGGTAATCATTTTATGTTCATTGGCAAAAAAGAAATAATCTTCCTGTGTTAATGGAACTTTCATTTCACTTTTCACCTCGATTTTGATATTGGAGTTGCCTGTTTGGTTTTTCATCTGCTCCTGTATCTGTTTTTGGGTATTGAGTGATTGGTTCAGCTTATCGTAACTGGTGTAAACAGAAGCATTTTTTCCGGTTACAAGTAACATGTTTTCGGTTTTCGGTTTATCACGCTGCGTAGTATCCTGGATATGTGTAAAAGTATACCTTACTCTTGCTAAAGCCTTATCAGGGCTTTGGGCTTTTGCCGAAATGGTTAAGGCGGTTGCTAAACAGATGGTTAGGGTTAGTTTCATGAGTTTTATTTTTAAAGTTATCTATTTAATTTTCGTAAATCTACGAAATATTCGTAATAAGAAAAGTGCTTTAACATTTTTTAACGAAGAGAAGGTGAGAGATGTGAAATGGATGATGGATAATGGGATGATAACGTATTTAGTTTTTAAGACAAATACACAGAAAGTTTTTTACGATTCGGAAATGAGCGGCTTGTGGTTCTTGGAGGTTTTTAGCCCCGCCATTCGCTGTAGCTCCGATGGAAGAATCGGAGGCTGTCGCTGCTGTCGGGTTTAAATCTATCGGTTAGTGTCTCACCGACCGAAACCTAATAGTATGCTCGTAGATGTTTAATTCTTATTTGAAAATGAAGAGGTGGTGGTTCTTGGCAGGCTTCAGTCCCGCTTTCCGTTCTTTCTGATGCTAATTTAGTACCGAGTTATCGGTAAAGAATCGGAACCACTGCAATCGGGTTTAGGAACAAGGGTTTCTGCACCCGGCAACCCCGAAAATGAAATACTGTTTTGGTCCAATAGCCCCGGTTGCAGCGTTACCCCAAATGTTATTAAGTTCAGCGCTGTTAATCACAGATAAACACGGATTTTCATATCTGTGTGCATCCTTTTTATCTGTGGTTAAATATTTTTGCTTGTGCCGTATGACTTAACTTAACGACGTTGGGCAGTAGGGTAGGTTTAACCTAAGAATTATTGAGCCTGATTTTCGGAAAATGCAATTAAAATACTTGGCAAATCGATCTTGAAATCCTTAATTTCTCCGAATCCTGATCCTGTATGATTTTAGTGAAAAATATTTTCGTTATGTATTTGTGTGTTAATTGAATTTGTTCTATATTTGCACCTCGTTAAATAAAAATTAAAAAACTAATATTTAAACAATGTACGCAATAGTAAATATAGCAGGGCAGCAATTTAAAGTTGCTAAAGACCAGCACCTTTTTGTACACAGATTACAAGGAGATGAAGGCGCTAGTATTGAATTTGATAATGTATTGTTGGTTGACAACGGTGGTGCAATTACTGTAGGTGCTCCTGCAGTTAAAGGTGCTAAAGTTTCAGCTAAGATCGTATCTCATTTAAAAGGTGATAAAGTAATTATTTTCCACAAAAAACGTAGAAAAGGTTACAAAAAGAAAAATGGTCACCGCCAGTTTTTCACTAAGATTCAGATCTCTGACATCACTCTATAATTAATTGTTAACCCAATAATTCGCTTTTTAGCGAGTTACAAAATATAAAATCATGGCACACAAAAAAGGAGCCGGTAGTTCGAAAAACGGACGTGAATCGCATAGTAAGCGTTTAGGTATTAAAATTTTCGGTGGGCAATTAGCTATCGCTGGAAACATTTTAGTACGTCAACGTGGAACAAAACACCACCCTGATAAAGGTGTTGGTATTGGTAGAGACCACACTTTATTTGCTTTAGTTGATGGTACTGTAATTTTCAGAAAGAAACAAGATAACAAATCTTATGTTTCTATTCTTCCTATCACTGAAGCTGAAATTGAAGCAGCAGTAGCTAAAGCACCAGTTGCTAAAAAAGCGGTTGCGAAAAAAGAAGTTGTAACTGAAGAGGTTGTTGAAGCAGCTCCGGTTGCTAAAAAAGCACCTGCAAAAAAAGCAGCTAAAAAAGACGAAACTACTGAAGAAGCTGCACCTGCAGAATAATTAGTATCAAAGTTATAAAGGAAAGTCCCGATGCAAATCGGGACTTTTTTGTTTTTATGTGGTTCACACTGGTTCATTGGTCATTCGTTCATTGGTCAATTCGGTTAATTGGCGCTCAACTCAAAACCGGTTAATTGCCCTTCGACTCCGCTCAGGGTGACATATTGTGGGGACCGATTAATCAGCTCCTAACCAAATCCCCCAACTCCAACCAATTGTTAAAGCCTGTTAAATAACAAAATTTAACAATTCATCGCGATACATTCGTATATCATTATTTAATTATTTGCGATGAATTTTAAAATACTCAGCTTACCTGTTTTTTCTATTATGTTAGTCGGCTTTTCGGTTAAAGCACAAGATGTAGAAGAGAATATCCGCATGGTGAAACCCTTTAAGGCCGATGGTATATCGAACGAGTGGAACGAACCGCTTAACCAATACAACGACGCCACCAAACTGGCTTTCGCCCTGGCCAACGATGACAAAAACCTGTACATCATTATCGAATCGTTAGATCCGCAAACCACTTTTAGCGTGCTAAGAGGTAGCATTACCTTGAATATCAACACTGAGGGTAAAAAGAAAGATGGTATTAAGTTAACCTTTCCTTTGATGGAAAGACCACCAATGGCTAAAGAAGGAGAGGAACACCATGGTCATGCTGCTTTATCGCCAGATGGAGCCGCACAAGATCCTGTAACGATGAACAAAAGTATCCGTGTTTCTGGTTTTAAAAATATAGCTGATGGTGAACTGCCAGCAATAAACCAGTACGGTATTGAAACGGGAATGAGCATTCATCCCAACAGAGACCTTATTTACGAATTAAGTATTCCATTAACCCAGTTACAGGTAGGATTAGACCTTAAAAAGCCGTTGGTTTACAATATTAAAATTAATGAGCCGAATAAATCTGGCTTTAAAAGAGAAGCTAGGCCTGAAGGTGCAGGTGGTGGTAAAGGCAGATTGGGTGGTAGAGGTGGAATGGGAGGCGGGGGTATGGGCGGTGGCGGCCGTGGCGGTATGGGTGGTGGAGGAAGAATGGGGGGAGGCGGTCAACGGCCATCAGAAGGCGGCGAATCGGCAGCTAAATCTTCTGATTTTTGGATCAAGTACAAGTTGGTAAAGGCATAAGCTAGGATATATAAGTGCGTCATTTCGAGCGAAGTGCAACGAATCCGAGAATCCGAAGGCTCAGCGAAGCTAAATCTATTTTAATAAAAATCAATTTTATAGATTTCTCCATTCCGCTATGCTTCAGTCGAAATGACGAATACCTTAATACTCCCTGGCCATCAATTGCTCGGTGAGCATTAAAATATTTGATTTTCTCTCCTCACTCACATTAATCTGCGCAAATACAGCTAAAGCTTTGTTGAGGTAATTGTTCATGCTTTTTTTAGCAATATCCTGGATATCCAATGTATCGTATACCTGGCGCACAGTATTTACTTTTTCCTGCACATTAAATTCTTTATATGCGGTCCAGGTATCTAATGATGCCCTGGTTTCTCCATCGGCAAGTTCGAAAGCTTTTAGCAGCAGGAAGGTTTTTTTATTTGCAATAATATCACCGCCAACCTGTTTCCCAAATTTTTCAGGATCAGCGTATACATCTAAAATATCATCCTGTAGCTGAAAAGCAATGCCGATATTTTCGCCAAACTGATAAATTAAATCAGCATCTTTTTCTGAGGCGCCAGCGATAATGGCCCCAAGTTTTAAGGCACCACCTAAAAGCACTGCCGTTTTTAACCTGATCATGTTGATGTATTCTTCAATACTTACATCATCACGGTCTTCAAACTCCATATCCAGCTGCTGACCTTCGCAAACCCCTTGAGCGGTTGCATTAAAGGTATTCAACACAGGAGCAAGAAAAGCTGGATTTACTTTTGCCAGGTTTTTATTTGCTTCCACCATCATCACATCACCACTTAAAATGGCAATATTGGTGCTCCATTTTTCGTGTACAGTGGCTTTCCCGCGGCGGAGTGGCGCATTGTCCATAATATCATCATGAACCAGCGTAAAATTATGAAAGATCTCAATGGCCATAGCGGCATCGATCGATTTATTGGCATCTTCACCAAACAACTCTGTCGCCATTAAAACCAGTAGTGGCCTTACCCGTTTACCACCTAGATTAATGATATAAGTTATCGGATCGTAAAGCTGTTTAGGATGATCCGGAAACTTTAAATTTTGTATTGCAGTATCTAAAATTTGTTGTAATTCTTCTGTAGTATGCATTGTAATTATTGCGTAAACACTGTGTTTAAGGCACAATTTTAAATTTTTAATCTGGAATTAGGGTAAAATCGATTTGACGTTTAGAAAGATCTACTTTTTTCACCCTGATCATCACTTCATCACCCAATTGGTATTTTTTCTTTTTGCGTTGGCCTACTATGCAGTAATTTTTTTCATCGAGTACATAAAAATCGTCTGATATGTCTCTTAAACGGATCATACCCTCACATTTGTTTTCTTCAATCTCTACATACATGCCCCATTCGGTAACACCCGAAATAATACCCTTGTACTCCGTACCGATATTATTTTCTAAGTATTCGGCCTGTTTGTATTTAATAGAGGCACGTTCGGCATCAGCAGCTCTTTTCTCCATAGCTGAAGAATGAACGCAGGCCACTTCGTAAAACTCCATATCTGCCGATTTACCGCCGTCTAAGTAAGTCTGTAAAAGCCTGTGCGCCATTACATCCGGATAACGGCGGATAGGGGAAGTAAAATGGGTGTAATATTCGAAAGCCAAACCATAATGGCTGGTTTTTTTAGTAGAATATATTGCTTTTGCCATTGATCTGATGGCCAGCGAAGTTAGAATATTCTGTTCTTTCTTCCCTTCAACATCATTCATTAGGTTATTTAACGATTTGGCAATTTCTTTATCCGATTTGGTATTGATTTTATAACCGAAACGTGAAGCAAAGGTTGCGAAAGTATTCAGGGTTTCCATATTTGGTGAATCGTGCACGCGATAAACAAAGGTCAGTTTGTCTTTTCCTTTAGTTTTCTTGGCGATAAACTCGGCAACTTTACGGTTGGCCAAAAGCATGTAATCCTCAATCAGTTTATGGGCATCTTTACGCTCTTTTACATAAACACCAATTGGTTTACCAGCTTCATCCAGTTTGAATTTAACTTCGGTACTTTCGAAACTGATGGCACCGTTTTTAAATTTACGATCGCGAAGGATGTAAGCCAATTCATTCAGTTTCAATATTTCTTGAGCGTAATCGCCTGCTTTATTTTCGATTACTTCCTGAGCCTCTTCATAACTAAACCTTCTGTCAGAATGGATTACTGTTCTACCATACCACTCTGATTGAATATTGGCCTGCTCGTCCAGTTCGAAAACTGCTGCAAAACACAATTTATCTTCATGTGGACGTAATGAACATACACCATTACTCAAACGCTCTGGCAACATCGGAATTACACGGTCTACCAGATAAACAGAGGTTGCACGGCTGTAGGCTTCTTTATCCAGTTCGGTCCCCTGAATTACATAATGTGAAACATCGGCAATGTGCACGCCAATTTCATGGTTTCCATTAGGAAGTTTTTGGTAGGAGATGGCATCATCGAAATCTTTCGCATCTGCCGGATCTATGGTAAAAGTTAATACGTTCCTAAAATCTTTTCTTTTGGCAATTTCAGCTGCAGGAATTTCTTCAGGAATGGCGTTGGCTTCGCGCTCTACCTGAGGTGGAAATTCTAATGGAAAACCATACTGCGCTAAAATAGCATTCATTTCGGTATTGTTTTCGCCCTGGTTACCCAGTACATGTTTAACAATCCCGATCGGATTTTTAGCACTTTCAGGCCAGTCTGATAGCGTTACCAATACGCGTTGACCATTTTTGGCTTCGTGGGTATCGGCCAGCGGCACAAAAATATCGTGCATCATTTTTTTATCATCCGCAATAACGAATGCAAAACGATCTGATATTTTGATTACACCTGTGAAATCTGATTTTGCCCTTTTAATAATTTCGACAACTTCGCCATCATTTTTACGGCCGCTTTTCTTCGCGAAAACATAAGCCTTTACGGTATCACCGTGCAATGCATTTTTGAGTTTTCGTGGGGCTACAAAAATATCCTTTTCAAATTCATCTTCGGGAACGATATATGCAGATCCATCGGCAGTCATATCAACCGTACCGATAATAAAGTTTTGAAGTTCTTTAAGTTTAAACTTACCTTTTTCTGGTTCTAAGAAAATCCCTGCACTTTTTCCTTCTTTTAAGATCTCGAGAATGGTTTCTCTGGATTCTTGATCGTTCAAATTTAATTTGGCCGAAACCTGCTTGTAATTAAGCAGCTGATTATTGTTTTTTTCAAAAACATCACTAACCAATTGATTCAGAACCAATTTTATATTTGCCGATTTTTTCTTTGCCATATGCTAAACTGAATTTACCGAAGATACAGAAAAGATGCTCAGGATGGAAAATATAGGGCACAATATGTAAAATGGATGATGGTTTATAGTTCATTTGTTCATTGGCCATTGGTTTATTAGTAAGGTAACAAGTTACCTGCTGATGGCTTAATAGCGCATGGTTGATAGCCAAGGCGGAGTAGAGAAAATTGTTACTAACTATTAGGGATTAACCATTAACCAAATAAATAATATTCCAGATTAAACCTTATTTCTGACCTTCATTCCACCTTATGGACTATGGACTATGGACTATGGACTATGGACTATGGACTATGGACTATGGACTAACCCTGATTTCCGTGTAAGTAATTTTCTTCCGCCCGGCGGTATAGCTCAAATGTATGTTGCCGCTTCTATCCTGAATAATGGCCGGATAGCTATATTCGCCTTTAGCATGGTTTTCTAATGTGTAAATATCCTGCCAGTTTTCACCATCGATTGATATAGCCAGTTTTAATACTGATCTGCCTTCCCACCAGTTTTTGCCGGCTGTTAGCGGGTTGTAAACAAGTAATTGCCGCCCATCTTTTAAGGTTACGGCATCGCTACCCGAATTTGGATTAGGCAATTGAGTAGCCTTAAGTTTTGACCAGGTTTCACCATTATCTTTCGACCAGCTTTCTACAATCACATTCTGTCTGCTTCTGCATAATAACTGTAACCTCCCTTTTGGATAGGTGAGAATAGAAGGTTGGATTACACCAAAGGTATCGCAGTTAATTTCAATCTTTTTCCAGTTTTTCCCTTTGCCATCTGATTTCTCAATGTGGATTGCCCATGTTTTTTCATCCAAACTTTCCGTACTTGATGGATAAAGGATTGTTCCATTAGGTAATTGAAGAGGTTTGTTTTTAATTGGACCTAAGAAATTTTTAGGCAATTTCTGTGCTTTCGACCATGTTTTTCCATCATTGACAGATGTTTTATATTCTGCCCACCATGTCCTGGGATTTGCACCAACCTTATAATGCAGAAATAATGTGCCGTTTTTGGCTTTAAATAAAACAGGATTCCAGCAGGCAAATCTGTTCGTATCATTTATTATCCCATTCGCGATTTCGATTGGTAAACTCCATTGCGTTCCGGTTTTTATTGACGACCAGATTACTACGTCTTTACTTCCTTCGTGTTTACCGCCAAACCATGCTGCCATTATTTTTCCTTTACCCAAATCAACCAGCGTTGAGGCATGGCAGGCCTCAAACGGAGCCTTCTCAAAAATACTAGTCTGCTGAATGATTTCTACTTTTTGCGCAAAAACGTTTAAAGAAAGAATAATCAGTATAAAAGCAATTGAAAGATGTTTATGCATTTTCTATTATTGGTGTCCTGGTATAGCCTCGATCAGTTTTTGGGTATAAGCTGCTTTTGGCGCATAAAATATCTGTTCTGGAAAACCTTCTTCCTCGATTTTTCCTTTATTCATCACTAAAATACGGTCAGAAATATGCTTTACAACAGCAAGATCGTGAGAAATGAATATATAAGTGAGTCCGAATTCGCGTTGGAGATCTTTGATTAAGTTTAAAACCTGCGCTTGAACGGAAACATCTAAAGCAGATACCGATTCGTCGCAGATGATAAATTTAGGTTGTAAAGCCAAAGCCCTGGCAATAACCACACGCTGCCTTTGTCCGCCACTAAATTCATGCGGATACCGGTTAAAATGCTCTTCTTTTAAACCTACTTTATCAAGTAATTCCAGCACTTTTTGTTTACGCTCGCTATCGTTACGGTATAATTTATGCACCTGTAATGGCTCTAAAATTGATTGACCGACACTTAATTTTGGATTTAATGAAGCGTAAGGATCCTGAAAAATAATCTGAATATCTTTCCTTAACTTCCGTAAGGCCGTTTTATCGATGTGTGTAATGTTTTCTCCATTAAGAATAATTTCACCAGAAGTAGGTTGTATCAACCGTAAAATGGTACGGCCAAGCGTGGTTTTGCCACAACCCGATTCGCCAACCAAACCTAAGGTTTCACCAGGAAAAACCTCAAAATTCAACTGATCAACAGCTTTAACGTAATCAGTCGTTTTGCCAAAAAGACCATTGTGGATAGGATACCAGGTACATAGGTCTTTAACCTGAAGTAAAGGTTTCTGGGCGTAAAGTTGCGCTCTGCGCGTGGCTATTTCTGTCTTTGTTAGTTGGTTTGAAGCCTGTAAATGTGCTGAAGCATCATCAATTTTTCCGGTAAGGAAATCGGCCACCACCGGTAATTTTTTTAATTGTAGACTAGGCGAGGGGCGACAGGCAAGCAAACCTTTGGTGTAGGGATGTTGTGGGTTTTCGAAAATAGATTTTGCTGGACCTTGCTCTACGATTTCGCCTTTATACATTACAGCAACTTCATCAGCAATTTCATTTACCACGCCTAAATCATGCGAGATAAAGATCATCGCCATATTCCGTTCCTGTTTCAGTTTTAACAGGAGCTGTAAAATTGTTTTCTGAACGGTTACATCTAATGCTGTGGTGGGTTCATCGGCTATTAATAGTTTCGGATCACAGCTTAAGGCCATGGCAATCATCACCCTTTGCTTTTGCCCGCCTGATATTTGGTGTGGGTAACTATCAAATATTTTTTCTGGTCGGGGTAATTGCACCTCGTTAAACAATGCAATAGTATGTCTTTTTGCTTCCGCTTTATCTACCTTTCGATGTAACATGATGGCTTCTGCCACCTGGTATCCGCAGGTAAAAACAGGATTGAGCGAAGTCATGGGTTCCTGAAAAATCATCGAGATCTGGTTTCCTCTGATCTGGCGGATTTCATTTGAGCTGAGATTGAGCAGACTAATATCTTCAAAATCTATTTCTCCGGTAATTTTTGCCGCACGTTCATCATGCAAGCGCATAATGGAGAAAGATGTAACCGATTTTCCAGAACCAGATTCGCCAACAATACCTAAAACGGTTCCTTTTTTTACATTAAAACTGATCTGTTTTACAGCTTTAAACCAGGTTTTTTCGTCCTGGTTATAGAAATCGATATTTAGGTTTTCTACGTTTAGCATCAAATTTTTGAAATAATAAGTTCATTTGAGCCTGTTTCCAGGCTATTGTAATCATCTAAATGGTAATGACAGCCAATTGGAGTTTCATCTTGAGCTAAGTAAAGTAGTTGTTTTGCAAGGGAAATGAGCCCTGCTTTATTCGCATGAATTTGGATTTGATTTTCAATTATATCTGTTTGGAGAATGAACCCATCTACCCAGCTAGATTGCAATCCTACTTCATCGTTATATTTTGGAATTTCCAGTTTTACTTCGACTATCATTTAGGATACAATTGTAATGTTTTCTGCCGGAATTATATCCATACCTTTAAATTTTAACAATACCTGTGCGGTGGTAATTACATCTTTCTGGCAATAGGTAACAATTCTATCGATATTTTTTTCCTCATAATAAACTTGTCTTACCTGCGCACCGTTGATGTCATCTTTAGGTGTAGGAATATCTAAAATAGCAGCCAGCAGGTTTAAAGAAGTAAAATGTTTGTAATCGCCGAATTTCCAAAGTTCCATTGTGTCGATATGGTTTATTTCCCAGGGTTTTTTACCCGAAAGTTGTAGTTGAACCGGGATTTCTATGCCGTTAACCAATAACCGTCGGCACAAATAGGGAAAGTCGAATTCTTTTCCATTGTGCGCACAGAACATTAGGGTGGGCATTTGTTTACCCAACAAAGCAGAAAACTGTAATAGCATTTCTTTTTCATCATGGCCAAAAATAGATTTGATGCGTAAAGCGGATGACTTGCCCTGAACATTGAAAATGCCCATGCTAATGCAGATAATTTTACCAAATTCGGCCATAATGCCGGCTTTTTCATAAAATTCTTCGGCAGTTTGGTCTGAACTTCTTTGATAATGTGTTTTCTGCTCCCAAAGTTCCTGAAAATGGGGAGGTACATCTTGAAAAGATGAATATTGAGGCACGGTTTCGATATCGATAACCATTACCTGATTGAGATCTAACGCCTTTAGCATACACAGATAGTTTACAATAACAATTTACAATTTTCAATTCAAAAATCTTCTATGCAAACCATTAAACATTAAACTATATTTTATAAGTTTGGGTTATGGCGATAAGTAAATTCGAGCAATCTTTAGCAGATGGTGCTCACCAAAAGCTTCATGGTTTAACTGGTAACTGGAATGGAATAACCAAAACCTGGTTCGAAAAGGATGTGCTGGCAGATGAATCTCCAGTTGAAGCAAAAATCACTTCAATTTTGGGTAACCGTTTTATTTCTATCGATTACCAGGGAAGTTTGGAAGGAAAAGCTTTTGAGGGCAAAATGATTGTCGGTTTCGATATTCCCTACCAAAGATTTACCACAAGCTGGATCGATAGTTTCCATATGGGCACACAGATTATGCTTTCGAGCGGTGAAGCTATTGCCAATGGTTTTTCTGTGTTTGGAGAATATGGTAGCCCGGAATATGGCGAGCAGCTTTGGGGCTGGAGAACAGCGCTTGAAATAATTAACGAAAATGAAATCGTATTAACGGCTTATAATGTTTCGCCAGAAGGGGAAGAAGCAAAAGCTACGGAAACGGTTTATAGAAGGAAATAAATTAGAAGGATCGTCATTCCCAACTTGATTGGGAACCACGAAGTGCTCATCGAAGATAATCTTAATGCCTGACGTAAAATGCATTAAGATTCCCGCATACGCGGGAATGACGTACAAAAAAACTAAAATAAACTTGGCGAAGACTGATTGGCCATTACCGGGATTTTTAAATCAGTTCCAACAGCTTTATTCAGTTTCGCTGTAAAATAAGCCGAAAATAACGGAGAAGATAGCTCAACATTTTGATGGACAAAGAAATATAAGTTTTGCAAGCCTTGTTCTTTCCAGCTTACAATTCTTTCAATCCAATCGTCTAAGCGTTTTTTATCTATATCATCATCGTTTGCACCAACAAAACGTACAAAGGCCGTTGGCGAAGTTAAACGCATATGCAGCATATCCCTTCTACCTGCAGTATCAACAATAATATTGGCTACACCATTTTCCTGAAATAATTGTGCAAATTCGTTGGCAATGGCCGGATTTGAAAACCATTCTTCATTTCTCACTTCAACACCCAAAGGAATTACTTTAGGAAATTCGTTGATTACGATTTTTAACCTTTCAAAATCTTTAGGTTTAAAGTTATCGTGCAATTGAAGAAAAGCCATTCCTAATTTATCTTCAAAATTACTGATAGCATCGCAATACTGTTCTACAGGCTCTTTAACGTTGATCAACCTTTTAAAGTGACTGATGGTATTGGTCAGTTTTGGGAAAAACTTAAAATCTACAGGTGTTTTTTGCGTCCAGGTGATTACCTGTTCACGGCTTGGCATACCATAAAATGTGGCATTAAGCTCAATAGAATTAAATTGAGTAGAGTAATAAGTCAATTCATCCTTAGTTCCTTTTGGATAAAACCCCTTTAAATCGGCTTTATTCCATTTGGCGCAACCCACATAGGCCTGGAAAGATTGTTTAGGTTTATTTGCTGCTAAAATTGCTGCTGTTTCAGGAGCATCAGCAGGAAGGGTATAATCTATAATCGAAGGGTCGTCTACTTTACCGAATTGCATTTTTAAAATATGTTATGTGATACTAATTACATTAACTTCCTCTTTTTTATTTAAAAGAACTTCTAATGCTGAGTTAATCTTTGGTTCTAACTTTTGCCAAAATAGTTTATTTGAACAATTCCCAAATTTAATAAGAATAAGTTTTGGAGGAGCACCAAACCAATCGATTAATTCTTTGAAATCTGAATCCTTAGAAACAATTATGACATTCTTTTTAATTTGAGCCATTCTAAAAATGGTCAAGTCATCTACTGAATGTAAATTTAGAGTGAAAGAAGATCTTGTTTTAAAATTTGTGTATTCTGAAAGCCATTTGGCAATTATAGGGGATATATTGGTGTCGGTCCAAATTTCCCAATTATTCATACATTAAGTCCTCATTTATTTTTTGTGCACTATATAAGAGAACAGCTCTAATATCTTCCTTTTCTAGGATAGGATGTTCCTCTAGAATTTGTTCCTCACTCATGCCGCTTGCTAATAATTCAAGTACATCAGAAACTGGAAATCTCAACCCACGTATTGTAGGTCTTCCTCCCATCAAACCATCTGTAGCAATGATCCGATCGAATAACTTAATTTGTTCATGTGCCATACTCAAATATAAAAAAAAATACCTCAGTAAAAAAACTGAGGTATGTGTATGTTGTAATATGTGATTTTATTTTTACGTATCTCAAATTGAGAATTGAATTAGTAACCCAGAATTTTCAATACCTGCTTACTGTTCTGTTCTTCTCCAAAAACCTCGAAATTGAAACTTTCATCGCGGTTTCTGCGGATCAAAACATGTTTCGGGCTTGGCAATAAACAGTGGTGGATACCGCCATAACCGCTCAATACTTCCTGGTAAGCACCCGTGTGGAAGAAGCCTAAATACTGCACCTTACGCGTTTTTGGCATAAATACACTGTTCATATGGGCCTCCTGGTTGTAATAATCCTGCCCATCGCAGGTAATGCCACCTAAGTTAACCCGCTCATATTCAGCATCCCAATTGTTAATTGGTAATAAAATGTATTTTTGATTTAATGCCCAAACATCAGGTAAGTTGGTAATAAAAGAACCATCCAGCATTAACCAACGCTCACGGTCGTTCTGTTGTTTACGGCCCAGTACTTTATAAAGGATACCAGAAGCCTCAGCAACCGTATATTTACCAAATTCGGTAATAATATCTGGTTCCATTACATCGTGAATGGCACAGATTTCTTTAATCCTTTTTACAATTTCGTTTACCATGTATTCGTAATCGAAATCGAAAACCAACGAATCTTTAAATGGCATGCCACCACCAATATCGAGGGTATCTAAATCAGGATTGATTTTTTTGAATTTGCAATACAACGTTACGTATTTCTCTAACTCGTTCCAATAATATGGCGAATCGGTAATACCAGAGTTAATGAAAAAGTGCAATAATTTAACCCTGAAATTAGGGTTGTGAACGATTTTGTTGTTATAAAAATCAATAATATCTTCCATACGCACACCTAAGCGCGAAGTATAGAACTGCGAATCTGGCTGCTCTTCAGCAGCGATACGGATACCTAAGTTACAAGGAGTATCGATATCAACCTCATCATCAAAAAGATTAAACTCTTCTTTGTTATCTAAAACAGGGATAATATTGGTATAGCCATCGTGCAACATATCAATGATATATTGTTTGTACTGGTAGGTTTTAAAGCCGTTACAGATAATGGTGGTATCTTTCGTTAACACACCTTTTTTCTCCAAAGCATCAACCATCGGCATATCAAAAGCCGAAGAAGTTTCCAGGTGGATATTGTTTTTTAAAGCTTCTTCTACAATATGCTTAAAATGCGAGCTTTTTGTACAGTAGCAATATTTATAATCGCCACGATAATTGTTCTTTAAAATAGCGGTTTGGAAAAGAATCTTCGCCTGCTGAATCTTCTTACTTACCATGGGTAAGTACGTGAAACGTAGGGGAGTACCGTAAGTTTCGATCATTTCCATCAGGTTTAAATCCTGAAAATATAATTCATCATCTATAACATCGAAACCCTCCTGAGGGAAACCAACACTTAGATCAAGAAATTCTGAGTAACTCTGCATTTACTTTTAAATAATTTTTGCAAAAATGTAATTTTAAATCGAGAATTAAACGGTATTGAAAATATTTTTACTGTAAGGAAACGCTTAGCCTAACTACAAAAAATGCCGGTAAATTGTTTTGAAGAGAAAGTGGGTGGTTCTATTTTGGTAATGATCTGGAAAACAGGAGCAAATAATATTTTTAAGTTTTAAGATTTGGAAAGCAGGTTTCTGTTTTTATAGGTTAGGGTTGGCCCTGCTCTCCACTTTACTCGTTGCACTCGTGTTCGTTCCGATCAGGTTTAGTTGGCAAAGACCGTTCTGCTATTTGGGGTTTGATAGCGAATGGCCTAATGAGGCATGAGTAAATAATCAAATAATGTTTTATCCTTTGCGGAGGTATTTGGTTAAAATTACAATGGTTTGTCCTTCCACCTTACCTTCAATCTGTTCGGTGTTATCATGAACTAACCGGATATTTTTAACTACAGTACCCAATTTAGCGCTCAAAGTTGAGCCTTTAACATCCAGCGTTTTAACCAAAACCACGGTATCACCTTCAAATAAACGCGTGCCATTGCTGTCCTGATGAAATTCTACAGTTCCGTCTTGCTCATGGTCGCCGGTTTTTTTAGCCCACTCCAAAGTTTCATCATCAAGGTATAAAATATCCAGACTATTAGCTGCCCAGCCTTCATTCCTTAACCTGCTCAACATTCTCCAGGCAACAACCTGTACCGGGGCAAATTCCGACCACATGGTTTCTGTTAATATTTTCCAATGGTTTGGGGCAAGCTGTTCCGTTTTTTCAATCTGATCTAAGCAGGTTTTACAAACTAAAATACTGTTATCGCTATTGGCATTGCTGGTTGGTGGAACTTCGTATACCGATAAATTGGTTTCAGCGGTGCATAATTCGCATTTATTGCCCGAACGGGTCTGTAATTCTTGTGCTAAAGACATATTGATACTGGATTTTTGGCGAAAGTAATAAAACTAATTGGAATAGATGATTGTAAAGGGGGAGAAGTAAATATAGATTATCATTTCGACGGCATTGGAGAAGGAGAGCATGTTTGCTAATCATTTGGAGAGCAGGTTTATTAAATTAAGGTTGTGCTGCTATTTAAGGTTGAATAGCGAGTGTACATCTGTCCGATGGGGTTTTCCGTGCGCTCCGGGTTTCCGTGGCAAAAATAAAATGGTTCGTGGCGACACGAACCACGGCGAGGGATCAGGTTTATTAAATTAGGGGGAGTGTTACTATGTAAGGTTGAATAGCGAGTGTAGATTTGTGAGATGGGGTTTTCCGTGGCAAAATAAAAATGGTTCTTGGAGACACGAACCACGGCGAGGGGACACCAACCAATAAAGCTATTAACCTTTTATAATTCCTTTGTTTTGCTCCACATCCTTTTTAAACTTTTCTATCCATTCTTTTAAGCTCAAAGCTGTTTCCTCTTTATCGTCATTATATACGATCCAGGCATTTGCATCTGTAGAAAGCTTAATCAATGTGGAGATATCATCTTCGGTGATGTAGGACTGTCCATATTTCCTTTCACCATTTATTACCGCATTCCATAGGGCATATTCTAAATTCTGCATCCAACATGCAGAATAACAATATTCTGAAATTTCACTCATAAATGTTGCTAAACGCAATTCTTTTTCTGTTAAATCTGATTCCATTAAAATAGATATGCAATCTGTTATTCCTTAACCGGCAAATGTATTTCAGCCAGCATGCACCTTGCACTGCCACCACCATTTTTTTCAATCGTGTAAAGTGGTGCGTAAATGATTCTGCTGTACTGTTCTAGTGTAGCAATCTGCTCAGCAGTTAAGGATAGATAAGCCTGCTCTGACATCACCAATAAACTTTCGCCATCTGCATTGCTAACCTGTAACATGTTACCCGCAAATTTATTCATCTGTTCCAGACTGATTTCGATGATTTCTTTTCCACTGCCTTTTAAACTGATGGTTACATTTAATTTCTCTTCAGGATTTCTAATCGAATCCAGACAGATTACTGCAAAACGATCGCCAATACACATCATTACATTGGTATGGTAAATCGGGAAATTTGATCCGTCTACCGCTTGAAAAGCCACTGGTTCATATCCGGTAAGCATGCAGAAATTGTTCAGCACTTCTTCATCAGTGCGCACACTTAAGCAGGCGTAAGCAATTTTGTTGGTCCGGTCTAATACCATGCTTCCGGTACCTTCTAAAAAAGCATGTTGTTGTTCGTAAAAGCTTAAATCGCTGATGTGGTTAACGTCGAAGTTTTCTTTCAACCCATCCAGTATTTCTTTTCTCCGTTCTAACCTACGGTTCTCAGAAAACATTGGGTAAAGATATACTGAGCCATCATCATGAAAAGAGACCCAATTGTTTGGGAAAATAGAATCAGGTGTTTCAGGTTGTAAAGTATCATCTACAACCGTTACATCTACATAGTTTTTTCTTAATAAATCAACAAAGGCATCAAACTCTTTTAAGGCCTCTGTTTGTACATTGGTTTCAGTAGATGCAATTTGAAACTTGTTATTTCCGGCCGTTTGTTCATTGAATTTAAAATCAACAGGGCGGATCATGAGGATATGGTTGGTAGATTGATTCATTAGTTCAATTGTTCATTAGTCATTCGTAAATCGGTTAATTGTTGATATCGGTTAATTGTTGATATCGGTTAATTGATGCTAAACACCAAGCCCCAAACCAAATAATGTGTTAATTGGTTCATTCATTCACCGGTGCATTATAAAGTTATCGCTATTTATTATCTGTACCAAAACAAATGAACCAATGGCTAATGAACTATTGAACCAAATTATCCCTAAGTATCGGTAAACTCATACAATGGAAACCACCACGGGCACGCGATAATTCTGCCGAAGGCATTAAAATCAAAGTATCGGTTATAGTTTCGGCATTTACTTTGCCACTTTCTAAATCCTGGATCAAATCTTTCACATCTACCACATTAAAACCGGCAGCTTTAAAGGCTTCAACGGTTTTATCGTTTCTATCGTAGCCTAAAACAACACCCTCTTTAATGGCTAAAAGGTTACATGAATCGGTCCATTGCTCGCGCGAATCGTAAGGGAAGAGATTGTTTCCACTGTAGATGATTTTAGTTGGCTCACTGCTTTTTAAATCATTCTGGCTAATATCATCCAATAAGGCTTCTACGTGTTCGAAGTGTTTCGGCTCACTTGGGTTTGCTTTTGTAAACTGAATAGCTGTGGTAGCCTCCAATTTTTCTGGTTCCTTTAAAAAGTTGATCGGCTCGTAAGGATTATATTTCGGCGAATGGGCAATTGAATTCAAGATTACCCAGGTATTGCGTTTAACTTGTGTGAAGACCGTGTCCAGGTGCATGTAATCACGTTTGCTTGGTATTTTTACCACGGTAACTTTTTCTACCACATCCTGGTCGAACAATAATTTAATCGCTTCGTTGGCACCATGTTCAGAAGTTCTTTCGCTACAGCCAATTAATACGTGCTTAGGACTCACCATCATCACATCGCCACCCTCTAAAGTGGTACTGAAAGCAGGTTCGTCACCTGGTCTTAAAAAGTGCATGGTCACATCCGGAATTTCGAGAATATTATTGCGGTAGTCCTCAAACAAAGGATGATTGAAGAAAATATAACGCATTAAAAGTGTTTCGCGCACACGGGCTTTTTTTGCCGGTTTGTTTAACAGGATATGGTTGTTAATGGTTGTGCCCACATCTCTGGTAAAAATTAAATTAGGGATGGGCGCAAAAATCATGATATCGTTGGCCAATGTTCCGGAGATAAAAATCTCTGCCAATTGTTTCGGATCGGTATTCGTTAATTCCAACTGAACCTTATATGTACAGCCTTCAATCGCACAAACAGCAGCCACCAGTTTTTTACGGATGGATTCGTTCTCCAGCATTTCGCTTAACAGGTTCTGAATCTCAATTACCGATTGAGAATTGTGAAAATCGGGGTGATTGGGTTTATAAAAATTACGGTTAGATGCTTCCGAATCTATTTCGGCCAGTTTTCCTTTAATCTTCTCAGGGTCAAGAAAATACATCAACAGTTTAATATAATAATCGTATTCGCCTTTACGGATGGTATCTAAATGTACAATATCTTCGAAAAGCCAATCTTGTGCCTTTGAGGGTACTACTTTGCCTAATCCACTATCAGGACTATGTATTAATAATTTACGCAACCTGCCGATTTCGGTGTTTACGCTCACTTTAAAATTTGGGTTCTGCTCGCTCATAAAAAAGTTAGTTATTGCAAATCTATTAGAAAAATTCAGATATGAGAATTGAGATGGCAGATTTGAGATAGACGAATACGTAGATAGGTTTATTTATTGCATAGAACCAACTAAATAAACCTTATTGAAGCGGCAGCTCTCGATTCCTTCTATCGGGACTATTGCGGAAAGAAAGACTATCGGAACCGACTGGCACTACAGCAGCTTTCCTAACCCTTTAAAAACCATGAAAACTGAAATTTAGGCTAAAAAATCTTTGGACTTCGGACTCCGAGACTTTTTTTTCATTTTTGACGCATGAAGCACCGCGGTTGTCAGTCTGTCCAAAGGACTCCTGTGGAGAGCGGAATCGAAGACTTCTTGAGATTGATAAAACGCAAATAAATGCCCTTAGACTACGCTCAGAGTGACATCTTTTTACAATTTATCCCTTAACTCAATAACATAGCCGATTCCTTTCGTCTGGACTATAGCAGAAAGAAGGACTATCGTAACCGACTGGCACTACTTAGCTTTCCAAACCCTTTAAAAGCTCGAAAACCTTCCACCTTAAACCTTTCACCTTCCACCTTTTTTACATATTTTTGGCGCATGAACTTTATTATTGCCGAAACACAGAAAGCGATTTTTGAACTTTACAAGGAAGAAGTAGCCGAAAGTGTAATCAACATACAAGAAACACGTAAAGAATTTGAAGGACAGGCAACAATTGTTGTTTTTCCGATTACTAAAATTTCAAAAAAATCGCCAGAGCAAACTGCTACTGAGATTGGCGAATATTTGGTTGCCAACGTAACCGATATTACTAAATTTAATGTGGTTAAAGGCTTTTTGAACTTAAGTATTGCCGAAAGTTATTTCTTAAAACAGTTTAACGAAGAAATTTTATCGCCTGATTTCGGCGTGTATGCACCGAACGGTAAAAAGGTAATGGTCGAATATTCGTCGCCAAATACCAATAAACCGCTTCATCTGGGCCACGTGCGTAATAACCTATTGGGTTACTCGGTTTCTGAACTGCTTAAAGCATACGGTTACGATGTAGTGAAGGTAAACCTGGTTAACGATCGTGGTATCCACATCTGTAAATCGATGCTGGCCTGGCAAAAGTGGGGTAATGGCGAAACACCCGAAAGTACTGGCTTAAAAGGCGATCACCTGGTTGGAAAATACTATGTCATTTTTGATAAAGAATATAAAAAAGAGATTGATGCCTTAAAAGCGGAAGGACAAACAGAAGAAGAGGCCAAAAAAAATGCACCATTAATTAAAGAAGCGCAACAAATGCTTTTGAAATGGGAGCAAGGAGATGAGGAAGTAGTTTCGCTTTGGAAAACCATGAACGAGTGGGTTTACGCTGGTTTTAATGTAACGTACAAAAACCTTGGGGTAGATTTTGATAAATTCTATTACGAAAGCAATACCTACCTGTTAGGAAAAGGTACGGTTGATGAAGGTTTGGCCAAAGGCGTTTTCTTTAAAAAAGAAGATGGTTCGGTGTGGATCGATTTAACTGCCGATGGTTTAGACCAGAAACTGGTTTTACGTGCTGATGGAACTTCGGTTTACATTACACAGGATTTAGGCACTGCCGAAATGAAACACGATGATTTCAATATGGATGAGTCGATTTATGTGGTAGGAAATGAGCAGGATTACCATTTCAAAGTGTTGTTCCTGATTTTAGAAAAGCTAGGCAAAAGCTGGGCAAAAGGTTTATACCATTTATCGTACGGAATGGTCGATTTGCCAAACGGTAAGATGAAAAGCCGTGAGGGAACTGTTGTAGATGCTGATGAGTTGATTGAAAGCATGGTAACTACGGCTCGCGAAAAAACAGAAGAATTGGGTAAAACCAACGATTTTAGTGAAGCAGATAAAGAAGAACTGTATAAAAATATAGGTTTAGGCGCTTTAAAATATTTCCTTCTAAAAGTAGAGCCTAAGAAACGTTTGTTGTTCAATCCTGCTGAAAGTATCGATTTTCAAGGAAATACCGGGCCATTTATCCAGTATACGCATGCACGGATTAAATCGCTGTTGAGTAAGTCGGATTACAAGTTTGCAGTTGGCAGTGAGCAGTTTTCAGGAATATCGGATGTAGAATTGGAAATGATTCTGCAATTGGCAAAATACCCTGCAGAAATTGCTGTTGCAGCTAAGGCCTATAGTCCGGCAAGTTTGGCTAACTATTTATACGAACTGGCTAAGCTGTTCAACAAGTTTTACCATGAGGTACCGCCAATTGTAAAAACGGAAGAAGGTGAGGTAAAACAGTTCCGTTTAAACCTGAGCAAAAAAACGGCTGATATCATTCATGCCGGAATGCTGATTTTAGGAATTACTTCGCCAGAGCGTATGTAGATACTGTTTGCTGAAGCCAGCGTTAATAAATTCGGAAGGATTGATTTAAAAATCTGATTAGTGGTTAACGAACTTATTTTACTTTGTCTGGTGGCTTTTGCTGCCGGATTTATAGATGCTATTGTAGGTGGCGGTGGTTTATTACAAACGCCCGCCATTTTACTTATTTTGCCGCATTATCCCGTAGCCACACTTTTAGGCACTACCAAAATCCCATCAATGGCGGGTACAACACTAGCCGCTTTCAAATATTCAAAACAGGTTCGTTTTAATTACAAAGTACTTGCGGCTTGTGTGTTAACTGCATTTTTAGCAGCATTGCTGGGTGCGTTCCTGGTCAGCAGGATCGATAATTCGGTCATCAAACCTGTAATCCTCGTGGTGCTGATTTTAGTTGCACTTTATACCTATTTTAATAAACAGTTTGGTATCCATCAGGAGAAAGACCATTCGCTTAAGCAACAAGTTTTAATGGCCGGTTTGTTTGGGATATTGATTGGTTTTTATGATGGCTTAATCGGCCCCGGCACTGGTTCTTTTCTAATTTTGGTTTTTATTGCGGTATTGGGCTTCGATTTTATTGGAGCCAGTGCACATGCCAAAATCGTGAATATGGCCACTAATTTAGCTGCCATTATCTATTTCAGTTCTACAGGCCATATCCTGTTTCAATACGCCATCCCTATGGCGCTGTTTAACCTAACAGGTGCTTTCTTCGGTACAAAACTAGCCTTACTTAAAGGAAATAAATTTGTCCGTGTATTTTTTCTGATCGTTGTTTTCGGAACGATTCTGCGCTTTGCTTACGATATTTTGAAAGCATATGCCGTGTAAAAGGAAATGTAAAATAATAAATTCACCAGTTTTTGTTGTGAGATCATTTTCTTGGTCAGGAGGTATAAAGGCAACATCTATATTGAAAGATGTCGAGGTACTTTCTATTTAGATTGGCCTCTTACCGCCAGTATTTTACGGTACTTATCGATTCTTCTTTTATTCTGCTGCTGTAACAACGTAGGGTACAAATTCATCAGTATATTCACGATCAGAATAACCAAGGCAAATAAATAGTAGCCTTGTCCAACTTTTACTAAAACAAAACCTATCACAAAAACAAATCCGATGAGGTGGCTGATTTCGGCAATTGTCATTTCGTTGCGCAGGTCTGGTAATTCCGATGCCATTATCTTTTTTTTAAGTGACAGTTTGGGATTGAAATATTTAAACAGTGAATGAATAATGATCCATTTGAATATTCCTATCCCGATATACCTATTCAGGTTTTCATCTGTAATGAAATTAAGCTTTGTGAGGTATTGTTTATAAAATGGTGTCTTTATTAAGCCTGCATTCACAACCATACCAACTATCATGATATAACAGAAATGGCAAAGCTAAAAGTGAGATATTTTATCATTGTTTTTTTAAGGTGGAGCGAAAATGTTTAAAATATAAAAGTATGAGATTAATTGATATTTTAAACTGCAAAAAACATTTATGGATACAATTAGCAGTGTGCCAAAGTATATACAATTCCTGTTAAACGGTTCTTGCTCATATAGAAAAGTGTGGACTTAGCCAGGTTAACAGGTACATTGATTTTTTTTACCCAGTTTGGCTTTTACTGCTGCGCATTCTACTCCGTTAACAAAATCCCAAAGGGAGCACGGAATGTAAAACAGGTTTGCTGGTCGTCTGAAGTCACTGTCAAAGTTCCATTATGTGCCTTTGCTATTTCAGAGGCAATATATAATCCCAGTCCAAGACCATTCTGACTTGATTGTGCATCTTCTCTATGGAATGGATGGAAAACCCGAGCCATTGCCTCTTTAGGGATTGGACTTCCATTATTGGCAACAGAAATCTCCCAGAAGGTTTCGTTTACAAACGCTTTCAAGAATACAGGCGTTTCGGTTGATCCATGTATAATTGCATTGGCGAGCAGGTTGGATACTAACTGAGAGATTCGTCCGGGATCGCATTCTATAGGTTTACCGATTTCAAAATCAGACTCAATCTGTCTACCCGGCCATACCACCTTTAATTCATCACTTATCTGGTTAAGCAGTTTTTCAAGATCAACTGCCACAGGGTTTACGGGAATGCCTCCACCTAAGCGACCTTGGGCAAAGTCCATGATGTTGTTAATCATCTCATACATCCTTTTAGAACCTGACTGTATGATATTGACAAGCCTTTCTTCGCGCTCGTTAAGTCCTGTTCTTGCAAGCAGCTGAGCTGCGCTCATAATTCCACCTAATGGGTTACGCAGGTCATGTCCCAACACCGCAATAAACTGTTCCCTAATCTGCGCATTTTTCTGTTCAATGTTTAACTTGGCTTCAGCGAGCTGTTTAGCAATCTGGAGATTTTCCTCATACAGCCTTCGGTCTGATGCCTTAAATAAGGTAAAACGCATGAAAAGAGGTTTGTTATTGTCTCCTTTTCTTTCATAACCGTTTATGTAGACAGGCATTTTTCCATCACCTGAATTGGCAAGTTCAACAGCTACTTCATCAAAATACCCTTGCATACGAAGTAAAGGCCAAAGGTGTGTCTCAAAATAAATCCTGCCGCCAACGGCCAGGACATCAGAAAAACGTTTGCCCAGAAATTGATCCGGAGTGCTGTTCAGCCATTCCGCGGTGCGCCTATTTACTTTGACAATTTTTCCTTCTCCGTCGGTGATCACAAAACCGCATAGCGAGGTTTCAAAAAAATCTTCAAAATCCTTTGCCAATGGTGACAAATCGGGAAACAGTTTATAGTCCATGGAGATAGCTAGTGATGGTAGCAATGGTTTCTTCGGGAGCACTTAGGTTTGGGCAATGACCTGTAGCATTCATGATGACAAGTTTGCTGTCTGGCATACGCTCATGCATATATTGGCCCACTTCCACAGGTGCGATTACGTCATCACTGCATTGAAGAATCAGTGTCGGTATCTTGGCCTGTTGAAGTATTTCACGCTTATCGGTTAGAAAAGTGGTACGGGCAAAATGTTTGGCAATTTCGGGATCTGTTTTACAGAAGCTATTAGATAATTCATCTCCAAGCTCTTTTCTATCGGGATTGCCCATAATGACCGGAGCCATCGCCATGGACCAGCCAAGGTGGTTATTTTCTAATGATTCGAGTAATTCGTCAATCTCGGATCTGTCGAAACCACCGGTATATCCTTCATCATTGATATAAGATGGGGAAGGACTAACCAGAATAATGCTTTTGAACAGTTCAGGAGCGATATTCGTTGCAATAAGCCCCATGATTGCGCTGACCGAATGCCCAACAAAAACCATATCCTTGACTTCCAGTACGTTTGCAATCTCTATAATATCGTGGGCATAACCATCAAGATTATCGTATTTCTTGTAAGAATAAGCAGAAAGATCTGAGCTGCCAGCGCCAACATGGTCAAATAATACAATCTTGTATTCAGCCTCGAAAGCAGGATAAACAAAACGCCACATGTTCTGATCACAGCCAAAACCGTGTGCGAACATCATAACATTTGCGCCAGCTCCTTTGACAATTACATTGTTTCTTTCAATTACGTCCATATTTCGATTGTCAGTAAAGATAATAATTTTTCAAACTGAATATGCTATGTTATATACGGAGGATATTAATAGAAAATGCCAGTATAATGCATCATCTAAAAATTTGCTTCAGTTGTCGAAATTAATAGCTGTTTTGGGCGATTATTTGCCTATACAGGAAATGCAACGCGCTTAAAATCAATTTTTTATATGGAAAAAGCTGCAACGCGGAAACTAAAATAACATCGGTAGTTATCTCGCCCGTGTTGTTGATAACTTGCTGATTATTGATCCATTTAGGCTAGGGCATTGCTGTAGTAGGTGCAGTTTCTATTGCTATCCAGAAATTCCTGTCAATAGCACTTCGGCGTGTAGTGTTGTCTGAACTGCAAAGCTTTGCGAGTGTCAACCTATTTTTTATTGGTATCTTATAGCAAAATCGAGATGATTCAAGTGAGGCACTGAGTTCTTATCTTGAATCCAGGATATGCTTTTTCGCAGATCCCATAAATTCTAATATGCATTTCATCATCACTCCTGGCAAGGAATTAGGGTCTGTTTTAAATATAGAAAAGAGACTGTCTTAGATAGACAGTCTCTTTTTGGAATAAACTGAATTTGATAATGTTGGAGCGCTATTCAGGTACTTTATTTTCAAACCAATCTAATATGTAGTCAGCGATTTTTTGCCAGCCTGGTTCACCACAGATAAAGTGGCTCTTGCCCTCAAAAATTTTCAAATCTACCTGGCTTGCTTGATCTTTATATCGGCCTGCGATAGTTTTGGTTAGCACAGGTGGAAAAATGTGATCGCTGCCGCCGCCGATAAATAAAAGGGGAGCGTGTGGTTTCTTAAAATCAATGTTCGAAAAAGAATTGAGAACGAGTTGCCTACTTACTTTAAAACTTTCTGGTACTGCCAGTTTTTCGAAAGCAAGTTCTTTCTCAGCATCAGAAATGGTATTGAAGAAGGCATAGTCATACCATTTCCGGCTTCCCATAAAATATTTCTTAAAGGTAAAAAATCCAAAAGCGGGTATAACGGTTTTCAAAGTTTGAAAAGGCGGGAAGACATTTTTTGGTGGTGCCCCGTCTATGCTTACACCAGCTTCGGCAAGCCCCATTTCAACGAGTTTAAGAACAGCCATCCCTGCCATGGAATGGCCAATAATCAGCGGTTTTTCAGGGAGGGTGCCGATCAGCTCGGCAATGTTTTCAATAATATCAATAAATCCTGTCTTAACCAGATCAGGATGTACTTTTTTCCTGAGTTCAGTGGGGTTACCTCCGTGTCCCGGGTTTGCAGGCGTATACACTGTGTATCCTTTCTGCTCATAGTATTTTTTCCAGTCTATCCAGCAGTTATTGTTTACAAAGTTTCCATGAATCAGGATGATGGTTTTCGATTTGGCCATGATAATGTTATTTAATTTCAATGTGGTAAATAGGGATTAACATTTTAAACAGCTACTAAATATACTCAGTTACTGTGGTTCTTAATTAGCAAGTTTTTAACTTAAGCCAGTTAAAATTTGCCTTCCTTTACATAAGGATAAGTCCACAGAATGGTGGTTAGTACAATGGCTTTAAACCAGGTATTGTACAAGGCATCCACAGTATTGGCATCGTGCCCTTTATTACCTAAAAAACCTTTTATCGTTATGGTTATAGGCAAAATAAAAGCAATCATATACCGGTAGTGTACAAATGGTTCAGTATCTACACCATCCGTCACGTTTTTTTTGACCAGGTGCCTCAGTGCGATTTCGTGCTGGTAATTTAACCAGGTCTGATCAAATGGCTTAAAACAGAGATCTAGGATCCACTGCTTAAAACGCTCCCTAACTGCTGCAAGATAACTGGAATTGAGTTGACCACCTTTAGAAAAATAAAGGAGCAGGTGCTCGTGGCTACCCACATAACCATACCAGAGATCCAGAATCCTGTCAGTTTGGTTTTGTAAAATTTCTCCTGCCAGTTTCAAGTTGGTTACATCTTCTTCAGTGAAGAAGATTGTTTTCTTCAAAAGGTGGAGTTCTGCTTCACTTACGGGCGATTGACCGGCCTGGCCGTAGCCATAACCTTTAATATTTTCTGTCATAATTTTCTTTTAGTTCGGTTTAATGCGGTCGGTATTTGTCTGTTATTTATAGCCGGGTGATGAAAAGCTGGATATATTGAGCCGAAAGTCCGGGATATTCGTGTTGTACGCCATGTCCGGACTGTGGAATTATCAATAAATTGGCTGTTTTCCATTTCCTGATGATGGGATACCAGTTTTCAACCGGACAACTGGGATCGTGGTCGCCCATTAAGATGAAGATTGGCACTTTGGTATCGGCCAGTTTTTCTCTCGATTGGTTGGCATCTTGCTGATAATCTCCAATTCCTATGAAATAGTCTCCGAATTTATCCGGCGGAACCATTTGGCTCAGATCTTTCGTTCTGGATGCTATACGCTGGTGGGATCGTTTAGCGGCTGTGACACTCTTTGCAGAAGCGGGCTCAAAAAAAAGTACCTGTTCATCTTGCAGATCGTTTACGGGCTTAAAAGCAGCGTCCAGAAAAGCCTGCTCTACAGGCTGGTTGTTTTTCCCTGGGGGATTCGCACCAATCAGAATGAGGTGAGCTACCATTTCAGGGTAATGTGCCGTAAACGACTGCGCAACTGCGCCACCGTAAGACCAACCCAGCAAATTAAACATTTTGATTTTCAATGCAGTGGCAAGATTTTTAACATCTCTGGCAACCTCAGCCATGGTTGGCGCAAGTTTACCTGTGGAAAGGCCAATACCCGGGTAGTCAAAAATATAAAGGGTGTTATTTTTTGCAAGATGATCTAAAAAGGCAGGATCCCAGGTATCCAATATGCCCCTCAGTCTGTTGCACAAAATCATTGGTGCTCCGCGGCCAAATGTTCGGTAGGCAATCCTGCTGTTTGCTGTATTGATGTAACGCGTGGGTGTATTAACGGCAAGCGCCTGCTTTCCATCAGTTTTTTGCAATTGGGCGCTCGTTCCCAACGCATGGGTTAGGAGGCCAATAATGATCAGGGAAGTAAATTTTTGGATTGACATGATTTTTGAATTTTGTTGAATCATTGACCGGTGCATCATCGGCTAAACGGGGCTTTGATTTTTATTTAAGATATTTTTTCAATTCAGCAGCAGCCTGCAAAAACAGCGATTTGGTTTGGGGAATTTCTGCAAGCCCGTTAAGGAGGCCGAAATCGTGGATCACATCGTTATAACGTACCGTCGTTACCACAACACCTGCTTCGCTAAGCTTTACTCCGTAGGCTTCACCTTCATCACGCAGGATATCATTCTCAGCCACCTGGATCAGCGTTGGAGGCAGGCCTTTAAGTTCCTGCAAAGACGCCTTTAATGGCGATGCATAAATTTCATTTCGCTTGTCTGCCGGAATATATTGATCCCACATCCATTTCATTAATGGGGTAGTTAAAAACCGCTGTGCACCATATTGTTGATAGGAGGTGTTGGTAAATTCGGCATTGGTTACCGGCCAGAATAAAATCTGTACCTGATATAAATTTTCGCCGTTGGCCTTGGCCATTAATGTAGATGCTGTGGCCAGATTCCCGCCGGCACTGTTGCCTACTATTCCCATTTTATTGCCATCAATATTCAGTTCGTTACCATGTTGTTTTAGCCATTTGGCTGCAGCATATACCTCGTTAACGGGTTGTGGATATTTTGCTTCGGGTGCCCGCGTGTAGTTTACAAATACACCGGCAAAACCAGTGAGTACAGCTAAGTCTCTTACCATGCGTTTATGAGTAGGGTAGTCGCCCAGCACCCAGCCACCACCATGAATAAATAAAAACGCCGGGATTTTGCCACTGCTGTTTTTAGGGCGGACAATATTTAGTGTAATCTTTATGCCATTGATATCAATAACTTTTTCAGATTCGGTTATCCCGGAGTAATCAACTTTAAAAGCCGCCTGTGCGCCGACTAAAACATTTCGGGCATCTGCTACAGACATGGTTTCAAGCGGCTGGCCACCGCTGTTAAGTGGCTTCAAAAAAGCCTTTACCGCTGGCGAAAGGTGTGGGTCGGTTGAATAATCTACCTGGGCCCGGACCTTGTAACTTAGTAATATGAAGGTAATGAGGAAAGCGGTCTTTTTTAGCAAGTTGTGGTTTGGGATTTTCATTTTTGTAATGGTTTAATTGGAGGTTTTAAGTTTTCAAATTGCATTCAGGTCAATCTGTGCAGCCCAATTAGCCAAATACATGCCGATTGCTTAAATTGTTGATAGTCAGATTGTTTGTTGTATTTTAGCATTTTGTGAAATAAACGAAATTCCGCTAAAAGTTGAAATATGGACTTTTAAGGTATGGAGAAACCTACTGGTTCGTACTGCTCTGATCGATTTAAATGGCTATCAAAGGCTGATTACCGATACACAAGCATATTTTCGATATGGCGATATCATTAGAATGGATTGTATGGTTGTATTTGCTTGTTAATGAGTGTTTTGTTATTGGTTTCGCTTCACCATGTTTACAAAAAGTTCGCTGTATCAACAATTCAATAATTACCCTTCAATGAATGAAAGAACAGATAGGGTAGGTAGACAAACCTTTAAGGTACCGGCAGCTCTAGAGGTAGATGTTTACAGACTGGCTTATCGATAAATGTTTAAATATCGCTATGCGTATAAGATGAGTAATTTCTGTAAAGTGTTGTTATATAGCGTTTTATTTTGTTGGTAGGCATTTTGCAATGGTCCAATTCAGCTAATATTACTCACGTGCAAATCAATATCACCCATATCGATACAGCCTGTATCCTTTTAGAAATAAATGGCTACCGGATTCTCACCGATCCTACTTTAGACCTGGCAGGCAAACTTTATTATCATGGTTATGGGGCAGTATCCCGAAAGACAGAAAATCCAGGGCTCACGGCCTCACAACTGGAGAATATCGACCTGGTATTGCTCAGTCATCACCAGCATAAAGATAATCTGGATACTGCCGGGAAGGCATTTTTGGAAAATGTAGGCTTAATTATTTCTACCGTGCCAGCCAGTAAGGTTTTGGCGGGAGTGACCGGGCTGAACAACTGGGATACCTACCACATTTACAACAATAAGGTAAAGGGACTAAAAATTACGGCAACGCCGGCACAACATAGGCCCTGGTGGCTACCGGAGTTTGTTTCGGGCAAGGTTATCGGTTTTGTTATTGAGTTTGATGAGCAAGAAAACGGGGTAATCTACCTTTCTGGTGATACCGTATTTTTTAAGGGGATTGAAGAAATAGCAAGGCGCTTTAAAATTGATATCGCGATTTTAAACGTGGGTGGAGTGCAGTTCCGCTACCTGACCGGTTTGGGCAAATATACCATGGATGGTAAAGAGTTGTTGCAAGCCGTAAGTGTATTGAATCCAAAGAAAGTATTTCCGGTGCATACCCGTGGATGGACACACTTTAAAGAAAACGAAACCGATTTGAAAAGGCTCGTCGCTGGTGATTTGCGCACGAATAAAAGAACCTTTTTTCTGACGTCAGGGCAGCGTACACCCGTTTATCCATTAATGAAAAACCATTTTTAATCTTAAATAAACAAAAACATGGAACTTACTTATTACGGTCATTCCTGCTTTTCGGTAAAAGCAGGCAATAAAAACATCCTATTCGATCCTTACATTACGGAAAATGAGCTGGCCCGAGAAATTAAGATCGACGACATTAAAGCCGATTATATTTTTATCTCGCATGGACATTTCGATCACATTTTAGATGTGGAAAGGATAGCAAAAAATACAGGTGCAAAAGTTATAGCCACCTGGGAGGTTAAAGATTGGCTTAATGCAAACGGGGTAGAAAATACACACCCGATGAACCCCGGGGGAACATGGACTTTTGATTTTGGAAAAGTGAAATGTGTAATTGCACAGCACTCCAGCAGTATGCCCGATGGTAGTTACGGTGGGGTAGCCAGTGGTTTTGTATTGGATACCCCGGAAGGCAAATTTTATTACAGTGGTGATACGGCATTGACCATGGATATGCAACTGATCCCTAAATGGGCCGCGCTCGATTTTGCCGTTTTTCCAATTGGCGATGATTTAACCATGGGTGTTGATGATGCCATTATCGCTGCCGAAATGGTAGGGGTTAAAAAGGTAATGGGCGTACATTACGATACCTTCGACTATATAATTCTCGATCATGAAGCAGCACTGCAAAAATTTAGCGCAAAAGGAATGGAATTACTTTTAGTGCCCATTGGGAACACTGTTTCCATTTGAAAACTAAATTAAAAGCCTTTATATCAGATAGCTGAATAGCCGATCCTTGATTGTATTTTCGCTTTTTAGTGATATATCGTTGTCCTTAAATTGTTGTTTTTAATGTAATTACTTGTTAATCAGTATTTTGTTTATTCGGTATAAAAATGGTATAACTTGATGAAAATGTTAAACCTAAAAACTAAAAAAAATGGAAAAAGAAATGTTTACCAGGAAAATTAAATGGCTAATGAGCATTGCCTTACTAGTTTGGCTGCTGTTTTTTGCCTTAAACACATATGCCCAAACGCCAGTCAAAAATATTGTACTGGTGCACGGTGCTTTTGCTGATGGATCGGGCTGGGAAGCAGTGTACAAAATCTTGAAAAAGAAAGGTTACCAGGTAAGCGTGGTAGGCAACCCCAATACAGGGATGCCCGAAGACGTAGCGGCAACTTCGCTGGTATTAAAAAGACAACAGGGACCGGTTTTACTGGTTGGCCACTCTTACGGCGGTGCAATTATTACCGAAGCTGGTAGCGCCGAGAATGTAGTTGGTTTGGTTTATATTGCAGCTTTTGTGCCCGATAATGGCGAAACCTTATTGAAATTGTTGCAATCAGGACCACCAAATCCAAAGTCGGGCATATTACCACCAGAAAATGGCTATATCTGGTACGATAAGGCTAAATTTCATGTTGGTTTTTGTGCTGATCTGCCAAAAGAAAAAGCAGAATTTCTTGCCGACTCACAGATTCCGGTTTCGGCAGCTGTATTTGGCCATGCCATCAAAAATGCAGCCTGGAAAACAAAGCCCAGCTGGTACATTGTAGCCACCGAAGATAATACCATTCCGCCAGATGCCGAACGCTTTATGGCAAAAAGGGCTGGTGCTAAGGTGAGCGAAATTAAAGGCAGTCATTTGGTGTTTATGTCACAGCCCGAAGCCGTGGCTAAGGTAATTGAAGAAGCAGCAAAGGGCGCTGCCAAATAAATTAACCAGCAAAGCATAGGGCGGCGGCCTTATGCTTTGTTAATTTTAAGCTACCGACTCCAGGTCTGCATTGTTTTGCATCGATTTAATGAACGGATTGTGCAGGGAAAGCGAAGAAATGGTAATTTTTGTCCCTTTATTGTTTTCTATCCGTAAGTCGGCTTCCAGTTGCCCGGTTAAGCCTTTAATTAGTTTTATTCCGAGTGATTTTACATTTTTTAGTTCAAAATCATCTGGCAGACCAATTCCGTTATCCTGCATCGTTAATTCGTAAATTTCCGGGCTGATCTCTTGTAAACTAATGCTGATTTGACCAACGGGAACGTTTTTAAAGGCATATTTCAATGAGTTTGTAATCGCCTCGTTAATAATCAAGCCAAGCGGAACAGCTTCTGATACCCCAAATTCAATGTTTTCAATAGCTAAGTTAAACTGGATATTGCTCCCTGTATCAAAGCTATCGCTCAGATAATTAACCAGTTCTGGTATGTACTGGGCCATGTTAATGGTTTTTACATCATCCGTTTGATATAGTTTTTGATGGATAAGTGACATGGCGAATATGCGGTGCTGGCTGTTTCTGACTGCCTCTAGTGCATCGTTTTCCAAATAGGCCGATTGCGATTCGAGCAAACTCATTACCGTATGCAGGTTATTTTTAACCCGGTGGTGGATTTCTTTTAACAGCCACTCTTTTTCTTCCAGTAGGGTTCTCAGTTTATTGTTACTGAGCTCAATTTTATGCTGCTGTATTTCCAGTTGTTTATTACCTGTTCGTTTTAAATGGTATAAACGATATAACAACAAGGTGAGCAGCAATAACATAACTGCCGCCCCGATAGCCACTTTTTGTTGAAACTCCTGTTTTTGCATGTTACTTAACTGCAGTTTCGATTTTTGATTTAAAAGGTCGATATCTTTTTGCTTTAACTTTAAATCGCTAATGTTTTTAAGTGCAATTAAACTGGCTTCCTTTAGTTGTGCCTCCTGGTTTTGGGCGGTTTGTTTGAGTAGTTCTGCACTTTGGTTCAAAAAACGGATATTATCATCCTTTAACCTGAGATCAGCTTCTTTCTTTTGAGTCTGGTATTGAAATTCCAGCTCTTGGGTATGCTTATCTTTACTCACCGCATACACAGAATCACTCAGTTTTTTGCTAATCGACAATAAACTATAGGCCGATTTATAATCGCCCATGGCCGAATCAATCTGCGATTTGAGGCTTAAAAAAGGGATCAGGGTCGGGGAGGCGTTAATTTTACCCTCATAATTTTTAAAGGTTTCGCTGGCTTCTTTAAACATTTTTTTTGAAGCGTACAAAGCTGCAAGGTCATTATATAATAAAGTGGTGTAACCTCTCTGGCGCTCACGGAATTTGATCGCTTCTTTATAGTTTTTTTCAGCCAGATCGAATTGGTTAAGTGCCTTGTAGCAGTGGCCAAGTGCTACGTGATAGTATACAAAAGCCTCTTCCCGGTCGGGTGGCATTTTAATGTACGTTTGCTGGATGTAGTTTAATGCAGCTTTGGGTTGCTTCATAGCGATTAAACACTCGGCATAACTCGAAACAATCGAATATATGAGGATCTTTTTGCGCATAACTGGCGCATCATCCATTATTTTCTCGTGAAATACCAGGCTCTTTTTGTAATTCTCCCTTCGTTTGTAAAGCAGTAACAAGTTGGTGTAAACTGAAAGCTTATCATCATCGCTAAGCCGGCTGTTCAGGTTTTGTTCAGCAAGTTGAGCATAATAAAGTGCCTTGTAAAAATTCCCCCTGTTGTTGTAATCACCGCAAAAGATGCTGTAAATTTTAGCTTTCGAAGGGTATCCTGCAGCCTGTTGGTTATCGGTAATAAAGGTGTAAATAGTTTCAGGCGCTGTTTTACTGTCCCTTTTGCGGTAATCGCATATCCGTAACAAGCGGTCCATGTTTTGTTTAATGTATAAGGGCTTCTTTAGCCGCATACTTTCTTTTAAACCCTGTTGATTAAGCAGGTAAGACGAATCTATATAGCTGACATTAATTTTGCCCGGGGTTTTATAGGCCGAAAACCAATAGTGATCGCTAAGGTTAACCAGAAGTTTAATGCGCGAAGAATCCGTTAACATTTTAAGGATCGCCCGGCTACCGTTAGTATCATTTCGATCCTGATAAGCCGAAGCCCAGAGTAATAAGTATTCGTTGTAGCTGTGCTTATCCTTTAATTTTAAACTTAACTGTTTGGCTTGTTCCAGTAAAAAAACGGCACTGTCGATATGTATCTTTTCTTCTCCGGGGCGATAAATGTAAATGCTGGCCAGTTTAAGGAGTAAATCAAGCCGCTCTTTTTCTGATTTGGTTTGCGCCAGGCTTTGTTTTATAGCGGGGATGTTAGCGGGGCTAATTTGGAGGTTTCCAGGGAAATACTGGTTTTTAACAGAGATTTCGCCAGCCCAGTCCCTGAGGATATCCATATAATTAACCCGTAGTTTATCACCTGCCTTCTGATAACATAATCTGGCTTTTTGGTAACAGCTTAAACGCGCTGGCTTATCCTGCAGAATGGCAAATTCATACCAGGTTCTGCCTTCCAGCTCATATAATTTTTCTTTTTGTGCTGCCGCGAGCACCTTTTTGTAAATTACAACGGCCTTCGCCTCATTCTTTTTCTCACGGTTCCATATTCCTGTAAACAGGATACCTGTTAATTTTCCTTTGGTGAAGTTTAATTTTTCGGCCAGTTCGGTAGCTTGCGAAATGTAGGCGCTTGCCGAATCCAAATCTGGTCTGGACTCTTCAGCTCTGCTCAAGTAATAGTAAGCCAGATCCAGCAAGATCTCTACCTTTTGTTTATTCTCAGGGATTTTATGGATAGATAGCAGAATATTCTTCGCTTCTATGTCTGAAATTGGAACATACAGCGGTAATGCAACAGTTTTAAAATTGCTGCTTATTAAGAAAAGGATAAAAATACAGGCTGTTTTTATTGCTTTCATGCTTGTTTCATAAATGGTTATTTCAGGTACCGGTTTTTCTCCCGATCAGGAAATTGCTTTTGGCAAGCTGCATTACATTTTTTATGCCATAAAAGCCAGGAAAAGGCTGGTTTAATAACATTGCTTTTACCTGTAAAGCCAGTCCGCTGCATTGTTAAATTTTAATCAGTAACCGGTAGCTGCCCGCATGCCTGAAAATGTCCGTAAATGTTTACAGGGGAACGATTAAAAGGATTTGCAGGTGCTGGCATTTTTCCAGTCTTTAAAAGTTGTTTTAGTTTGGTTACCCCATAAAAATACTCAAACTTTTTTTAAAAGAATAAAAATCCCAGCCAAATGGCTATTCAGTATTTATTTTTTGTAATTAAATTAGCGATATATCGTTAAGGCTCGCTCTGTTTTCGATATATCGCTGATGATTTTAGTGTTTTTTGCTTGTAAGTGTAAGTTTTTCAGTGTTTTATATGTGGGCACGGCCTTTGCTATTTGGCTTTTTACAGTTTTAAAATCAACTTTAACCAATCATCCCATAAACATGAGAAATATAAAACCTGCCCACTGTGTGGCACTACTGGCATTCGCTTTTTGCAGTGTAAGTGCAGTAGCACAGCAAAAAAATAATACGCCCGATTCGGTTTTCGTCAAACTGATTCCGCGATATGACAGTGTGGGCAATTTCCACCGCAAAATTTTTGGCGAAAACTACCGTAAAGAATATGCCCTGGAAACCAAGTTGCCGGTTATTCATTTATCGGCTATTGCCGGTGGGTTAAAAGCCACGCAGCGAGGTGGGGGCAATCAGTCTAAATCCATCAGGCTGGAAGATAAAAATGGCAATGAGTGGGTATTGCGGAGTGTAGAAAAATATCCTGAAGTGTTGCTACCGCCCAGTCTGCAACAAACTTTTGCGCGCGATATTATAAAAGATAATATGTCTGCTCAGCATCCGTTTTCGGCGTTGGTTGTTCCGGTTTTTGCAAAAGCCATCGGTGCGGCGCACAGTAATCCGATTATCGGCTATGTAGCTCCGGATCCTGGATTGGGCGATTTTTCTGCCGACTTTGCCGGAAAAGTAGCATTGCTCGAAGAACGCGAACCAATAGGTAAATCGGATAATACCGCCAAAATGTACCGCAAACTGGTTGAGGATAACGACAATACCATTAATGCCGATTTGCTGCTCAGGCTAAAATGCCTCGATGTATTATTGGGCGATTGGGATCGGCACGATGATCAGTGGCGTTGGCATGCGCTCAAATCTCCGAAAGGGATTAACTATGTACCTGTACCGCGAGACCGTGATCAGGTTTTTTACCGCTCGGATGGTAAAGTGCAGCGCTACGCGCAATCCTCATGGCTTTTGCCTATGATGCAAGGTTACGAACGGAATATACAACGCATAAACTGGTTTTTATGGGAAGGCCGGGAAATTAACAGCCGCTGGTTTAACGAAATAGACGAAAACCATTGGAACCAGGTGGTTGCCGAATTTTGTACCCTGATGACAGATGATCTTTTCGAAACCGCATTAAAAAGATTGCCCGGACCGGCTTATCGCATCAGGCACAACGAGCTTTTAGCACAGTTGAAACTTAGAAGGGCAGAATTACCCAAAATGATGAATACCTATTACCATTTCTTTAACCGGATTGTAGATATCGAAATGAGCGATAAGAATGAATTGGTCGAAATTACGGGTACGGCCGATAAAGGTTTGCTGGTGGTGGCAACAAAAATAACCCGGAATGGCAGTAAGGGCGCTGAAATTTACCGCCGAAAATTTGATCCGGGGGTAACGAAAGAAATCCGCTTGTACCAGCATAAGGGCAGCGATAGCTTGGTGATGGATAATAAAACATCGCGCATAAAAATAAGGTTGATTGGCGGTGAAGGAGACAAGAATTATGCGATTGCCAATGCCAGAAACAGCATTCCGTTTTATAATCTAAAGGCTGCTAAATACAGCGGTAACGATACTGCTAAACTGGCGCAGCATCTGGCAAACGATTCGTTAAATGTTGCTTACCAGCCGAAAGATCTGTATAGCAGGCATCTTATCTTTCCTAATCTGGGCTTTAACAACGATGATGGTTTGGCAGTGGGCCTGGCTTTTAAATTTACCAATCCGGGCTTCAGAAAGCTGCCTTACGGCAATGCACAATCTTTCTCGTTCCTCTATTCCTTTGCAACCGGCGCATTTAAGTTTAATTATACCGGCGAATGGATTCAGGCCCTTGGCAAAGCCGGTTTTTTGATAGAGAGCAATATTTATGCACCCAGCAATACCCAAAACTTTTTTGGCTTGGGCAACGAAACCTTTTTTGATGAATCGCAAAATAATATCAGTTATTACCGCGCCAGGTTTAACCTTTACGAACTGAGCCCCGCATTGCGCTGGCACACCAAAAAAATGATTTTTAGTATTGGCCCGACCTTTCAGTATTATACTTTTGATGAAGATGAAAATACCGGGCGCTTTATCAATAATGCCTCACAGTTACATGCCTCAGATAGCAGCACGGTGGCCGAAAGCAAAATGTTTGGCGGTTTTATTCTAAAATACAGTTTAAATACACGCGATAATAACCTCTTGCCAACCAAAGGTGTATTGCTTGATATGAAGCTGACAGGTTATAAGGGTTTTAATAGTTTTTCCAATTCCTTCGGGCAGTTTAATCCGAGTTTTGCCGTTTACCAGAAACTGGATGCAAAAGGCAATCTGGTGATTGCCGAGAGAATTGGAGGTGGCATTACGGTTGGGAAACCTGCTTTTTACCAGGCGCAGTTTTTAGGTGGACAGGGCAATTTATTGGGTTACCGCCAATACAGGTTTGCCGGCGAGCATAGCCTTTTTAACAACCTCGAAATGCGCCTTAAACTGGGCGATTTTGTAAACTATGTTTTGCCCGGTCAGATCGGTTTTATGGGTATGTACGATGTGGGGAGGGTTTGGAAACGTGATGAAGTATCGGATGAGTGGCACCATGGTGTAGGTGCCGGATTGTACTTTGCGCCGGCATCATTAACCGTGTTTAGGGTTGTAGCAGCTTATTCTAAGGAAGGATGGTATCCATACATTTCTTTAAAATTCCGCTATTGATCGCTAATCTTTTAGCAAATTGTTTTTATTTCGATAAGCGGTTATTTTAAACCGGTTCATAACGTATTGTTTGTTAGGTGTTTGTATGTTGGTATAGCTATTGGAATAGACTATTCTGTTTTACAAATCCTTTATATGATGAACAATAAAATTTTTGGACAAAAATGCGGATTAAGGGTTTCTGAAATGGTTTTAGGAACGGGTAATTTCGGAACCCGATGGGGATATGGCACGCAGGCAGACGAGGCCAGAAAAATATTCGATAAATATATTGAAGCAGGGGGTAACTTTATTGATACCGCCGATGGTTATCAATATGGTGAATCGGAAGAATTGATTGGGGAATTTATAAAGGGGAGAAGGGAGGAGCTGGTGATCGCTTCTAAGTTTACCACAGGAGGTTCGAGTATCCAAACTACGGGTAACAGCCGTAAAAGTATGCTACGTGCTGTTGAAGCCAGTCTGAAAAGGCTTAAAACTGATAGAATCGATGTATACTGGGCCCATTTTACCGATAACCAGACCCCTGTTGAAGAAATAGTAAGAACTTTTGATGATTTGGTACAATCAGGCAAAATATTATATGCTGGATTTTCCAATTTTCCGGCCTGGCGCATTGCAACGGCTACCCTAATGGCCGATTTAAGAGGCTGGTCGCCAATTATTGCCATCCAGACGGAGTACAACCTGCTGGAGCGCACAGCCGACAGGGAGCTTTTACCCATGGCCGAAGCATTGGGCTTAGGTGTAGCATATTGGTCGCCCTTGGCTGGAGGCACCTTAACCGGAAAATACCGCGAGGTTAATCTGGCCGAAGATTCAAGGCAAAAAGCCTGGGGTGGTATTTTGGTAAAAGGCGCTGATGATGAACAGGCTGGATTAATCCTCGATGCCGTGGCCAAAATTGCCTGGGAAAAAAATATGAAAATAGCTGATGTAGCCCTTACCTGGCTCAGGCAGAAAGATGCTGCCAATCTGCTTTCGGCTTGCACCATTATTGGTCCGCGCACGCTACAACAACTGGATGATTACCTGCATGCACTTGCTTTTTCTTTATCGGATGATGAAATGCAGGGATTAAATGCCTGTAGTAAGGTTGCCTTGGGTTCGCCGCACGAAACCATTGCTGAGCAGCAGAAAAGCATATTTGGTGCCGGGTCGGGTATTGAAATTAAACATAAAGCAGGTTAAAAACCTATCGACAGATTCCTGCATATGATGCGGAATCCGTCAGTATTAATATACCTAGCTCCATTTAAGGAAAGCTGCGATATATTTGGCAACTAATTTTGGGTGTTCGTGCTGCGGGCCATGACCGGAGCTCGGCAGTATAATCAGTTGTGCAGTTTTCCATTGCTTTACCATCGGAAACCAGTTTTCTACAGGGAAACTGGGATCGTGGTCGCCCATTAAAATTAAGATCGGAATTTTAGTGTTACTCAGTTTTTCCCGTGAGTTATAGCTGTCTGCCTTAAAATCAGCCCCCCCTTTAAAATAACGCTCAAATAAATCGGGCGTAACCATTACGCTCAAATCTTTTGTTCTTTGAGCAATCCTCCTATTTGATTCTTTTGCTGCCTTAACACTCGATTTGGATGCTGGTTCGAAAAAAAGAATAATTTCGTCATTCAGGTCGTTTACCGGTTTCAATGCCGAATCGAAAAATACCTGTTCGGGTGGGGTGGCATTATTTCCCGGAGGATTTGTTCCGATTAATAGCAGGTGGGAAATCATTTTAGGGAAGTGCGATGCAAAAGTTTGTGCTACCGTACCACCGTACGACCAGCCGCCCAGAATAAATGAACTGAGTTTTAATGCTTCCGTAAAAAGCTTAACTTCTTCGGCTACTCCCAAACTTGTGGTGGGAAGTTCTCCGGTAGAAAGGCCTATACCGGGATAATCGAATATGATTACCTGATGTTTTCTGGCCAGCTGATCCAGAAATAAGGGATCCCAGGTATCGAGTATGCCTCTGAACCTGTTGCAGAGCACAATTGGTTTGCCCTGCCCAATGGTTCTATAAGCAATTTTATTACCGCCCGCATCAATAAAAAGTGTTGGTGTTTCAACTGCTGTGGCTGAGCCTGAATTTAATTTTTTCATTGCCGTAGTATTTTTTATGCCCGAAAACAATATTGATGCCGTTGTGCGAGTTGTTGTTAATCAGTTGTTTAGGTGTTTTTATAGGCCTAAGCAATATCGGTATTTCGTTAATTCAATTTAACTTTAGGCGATATTGCGCTATGGCATTAAAGTGATTTTTTTTTAGATGTTGATCGATAAATGTCGAAATGTCGCTAATTTTACTTTTGTGGATAAAAGTCAATTGTTTGTATTGCAGTGGTTTAACTAGTTGGTACGATGTTTATGAAAGTGAGGTAAATGGAAGTTAAACATGAACCGCCGGTTAACAAAATATCTTTTCGAATGCATAAGAAAGGCCATCGATTCCGAAATGTTGGATAACCTACCTATTAACAGACTTTGTTTTGCCGGACTTACAAGCTAAATTTAACGATCTTTTATCAAGATCAGGTAAAGGATATTAATGCTGGGATTAACTTAAAAACCACCTAAAATTTAAAATTATGGCTGCTTTTTCTGATTCTGTGAGCGACGTGCTGCTGGATATCAGTATGGATATTGCGGATATTAAAAGCAAAAGAGAGCTGCTCGAGCTGATTAATGGTAAACTTAAGCCTATATTCCATTTTTCAGATGTGGCTATCTGTACCTTTAGCCAGGAAGAACCGCTCTGTAAGATTTTTTTGCTCGATCCGGCTTCCGTACTTCAAAAACATCCCGATTACAAGCAATACATTAGTTCCTGCTACTCCTCAAGCGAGATGCCTATTTCCAATTTTTTATTGTTGCCACAGCCCATAGTACACAACCTCGAAACAACTATCGGCCCGGGTAGCGACTTATCTTTGAAGGTACTGGTCGAATCTGGCATCAGACAGGTAATCTGTATTGTATTAAAAAAGGCAGAAGAATATTTCGGAATGATTACTTTTTACCTGGAAAACAAAACCGAGTTAACTGCCGCTACACGCAATCTGATTCTGGGTATTGCAAATCTGATTGGCATTACAGTTTCTAACATCCTCTACCTTGACGAGATTAACCGTAGGGAAGAGGAAAAAACCATTTTGCTTTCGTTTAGCGATAGCATGGCGACTATTAGAACCACACATGATTTAAACGTGATGATGAGCGACCGGCTGAAAAGGCTCTGTGCGATAAAAGATTATGTAATTTCTGTGATTCATGAAGGTGGCGAATTGCACGGCAGATTTATTTACAATAAAGAAGCTCCCTATGTAGAAATGCCCGGATTTAGGCAGGCCTTAAACACCAGGTATAAAGTGCAGGATGGTGTTTTTAACCGGGTAATGGTTTCCCCACATCCGGTTGTGTATAATATCAATGAACTTTTAAGCACTCAGGGCACACCTGAATATATTAAGTTCTGGAAATCTATCGGGATCGAAATAGTGGTAGGCGTTGCATTAACCTTTGGCAAAACACCCATTGGTGTGCTCTGGATCGAGCCTGCCGATGCCAGACAATTAACAGTTTTTTACAATGGCTTATTCAAGGGGATTATCGCACAGCTATCCGTGGCACTTTCGAATATTCTTGCCAATGAGAGGGTAGAAAACCAGATGCTTGAAATTAACAGCTATAAACAGCGGCTTGAAGAAGAAAATGCCTATTTACTCAAAGAAATTGAAAAAAGTTACAACCACAGTGAAATAATTGGCTCGGGTGCAGAAATGTCAGCAGTTTTCAGGATGATGGCCCAGGTTTCTTTCACCAACAGTACTGTTTTGTTGCTGGGCGAAACGGGTACCGGAAAGGAGCTGATTGCCCGGGCTATCCATAACAATTCCCACAGGAAAGATAAGTTGATGGTTAAATTGAACTGTGCAACCCTGCCCGCCAGCCTAATTGAAAGTGAGCTTTTCGGGCACGAAAAGGGAAGTTTTACCGGTGCGACGGAAAGGCGGATTGGCAAATTTGAACTGGCCGATAACGGCACCCTTTTTTTAGATGAAATTGGCGAAATGCCTGTCGACCTTCAGGTAAAGCTATTACGTGTTTTGCAAGAACGGGAAATAGAGCGGGTGGGCGGCAAAGGCCCGATAAAGATTAATGTACGGATTATTGCGGCAACCAACCGCAATTTACTGCAGGAGGTAGAGAGTGGAAAATTTAGAAGTGATTTATATTACCGCTTAAACGTGTTCCCGATTACCCTGCCACCGCTGAGAAACAGAAAAGAAGATATATACATGCTGGCCATGCATTTTATGGCCAAATTTTCGCGTAATACAGGTAAAAACGTCTTCAATATCTCGCATAAGGCAACACAGGATTTGCTGACTTACCCTTGGCCCGGAAATGTAAGGGAATTAGAACACCTAATGGAAAGGAGTGTATTGCTAACGCAAGGTAATACCATTAAGGAGTTACATCTGTCGCTGGGCCAATACAACGAGGCGGGCAAAGAGATCAATAGCGATTATATCAAAACCATTGATGAGAATGAACGCGATCATATTTTGAAAGTGCTCCGGCTTTGCGGAGGCAAGGTATTTGGTCCACATGGTGCTGCATGTAAATTGGGTGTACCGGTTTCTACCTTAAATTCTAAAATCGCTAAACTAGGAATTGTAAAGGAAAAGGTTCTATCACATGTTAATACTTAATGTATTAAGCTTTTTTTGTAATTTATTGGATATGAGGTGCTTGAAATTTTTAAAAAGAATAGTTATTTGTTGTAAATTTAACCATCGTTCCGGAAACAATATATTGTACTGGCTTAAAATAACCAATCATGAAGAAACGAATACTTATTGTTGAGGATGAGTTTGTTGAGGCAAATAACCTGGAAATGATTCTTCACCGGGCAGGCTATTACGTCTGTAACATTGCGAGTTATGTTACCAAAGCGCTGGAAATTATAGAAAGGGAAAAGCCTGATCTGGTGCTATTGGATATCTATCTGAAAGGCAAGCTAACGGGGATCGATTTGGCTAAAACGTTGAGAGAAAAAAATATTGCCTTTGTTTACCTTTCGGCCAATTCAAACAAAGATATTCTTGCCGAAGCCAAGAAAACCGAACCTTATGGTTTTTTGGTCAAGCCTTTTAGGGAAAAAGATGTTTTGGTTACAATTGATATTGCTAATTATCTACATGAACAAAAGCTGAAACTTAAATTTAGAAATGAACACGTTTCCAAAGATGCCTTTGTACAGCATAAAGATTTTGAAGGTATTATTGGCCAGAGCGAAAGTTTACGAACAGTATTTAATCACATTAAGCTGGTTGCGCCAACCGATACATCAGTACTGATATTGGGTGAAAGCGGAACTGGAAAAGAACGGTTGGTGGATAGCCTTCATTTTCAATCGCTACGAAAAAATAAACCGCTGATCAAGGTAAATTGTGCTGCCTTACCAGCTTCTTTAATAGAATCTGAACTCTTTGGACATGAAAAGGGTGCCTTTACCGGTGCACACGACAGGCGTATCGGGAAATTTGAACTGGCCAATACCGGGACCATTTTTTTGGATGAAATAGGAGAGTTGCCGGTCGATTTGCAGGTTAAACTGTTGCGTGTACTTCAGGAAAAAGAAATCGAAAGGGTTGGAGGAAAGGAAACAATTAAAGTAGACATTCGGATTGTAGCAGCCACCAACCGCAATCTGGAAGCAGAAGTGGCAAAGGGTAGGTTTCGGATGGATTTGTATTATCGGCTAAATGTTTTTCCCATTTCTGTACCGCCATTGCGGGCACGTAAAGATGATATCCCGGTTTTGGTCACGCATTTTATACAGCATTATTCAAAATTGCTGGGTAAAGAGATTGAAAAAATTTCTGATGAAGCGCTGCAAACACTAGTGGCCTACAACTGGCCTGGAAATATACGGGAGCTGGAGCACTTAATTGAAAGGAGTATTTTACTTTCTCCAGGAAAAATTATTACCAATGTGCTGCTGCCAATTTTCGAAGACAGCGGGGAGAAAAAATCAACTGAAATTTTTGCTTCCGTTAAAACAATGGAACAAAACGAGATCGAGCACATCATGAAGGTGCTGAAAATCTGCAAAGGTAAAATTGCGGGTGCAGGCGGTGCTGCAGAATTACTTAATCTCCCATATTCAACCTTGGTTTCGAAAATGAAAAAGCTCGGTGTAAAAAAGGAAAATATCCTAAGATAATTATTTATCTACCTGATTTTAAAGTGGTTATTTCTGTTCTTGAAAAAAATCTACAGAACACCATTAAGGCAATAGTATCATTATAGCAAGGTTAAAAAGTGTAAATTTTTAAGCTTTCATTTCAGAAGCGAGCTTCCGAAAATCATCAAAATCAAAGGTTTAACCCTTACACTGAAATTGTTAGACACGAAGTAGGTCTGGTATACAAAAAGAATTTTTGGTCTGTAAAGAGGCGCAGTTTTGCAGACTGCGCCTCTTAGCCTTTACAAAAGGTCATTACTAAGACATCTAAGTCTTTTTCAATCTTAAATAATATCTATACATATTGACTTATGCTTAACATAATTATTTAAAAGGCTTACTAGCAAAATTTTAGCTGTAAAATTGTGGTTGACTGACTTCTTAAAATTTATGATTTGGCTTTTGCCCTCTCAATCATCATACTCAACTCATCTACAGCGGCTTCATTGCTGCCATCAAAACCAGTTAATTTAAACCTGATGTTGCCAGCGGCATCAATTACAAATTTGGCCGGGATACCATTTACTTTGTAGCTGCTTACCACTTTATTTACCTTGGTTTCGGCATCTTTAACATCCATTAAAACTTCAAATGAGTATTTCATGCCTTTAATGTAATCAGAAGCATCTTTAACCGGATCGGCTACTTTCTCCCAGGTATGGATAAAAAGGAATTTCACGTTTTCATCGTCTTTATATTTGTTTACTGCCATTTGCATTGCCGGAAAAGAGGCCTTGCACGGACCGCACCATGTTGCCCAAAAATCGAGGATTACAATTTTACCTTTATAATCGGCCAGTGAAACCTGTTTGCCGTTTAAGTCGGTTAAAGTAAAAGCCGGAGCTTGGTCATTCACCATATCTTTGGTTAATTGTTTGTCCAGGTTTTCCAGATAAGCTTTTCTAATGGCAGCGGCATAAGCATCGAAACCATTTTCGCTGCCTTTTACTTTTACATAAAGTTTTTTAAAATCGACAGCCATTTCCGGTGAGGCTTTACCTGCCTTAACCACTTCTTCCAGCTTATCGTAAGCTTCCTGGTTTCTGTTCAGGCCCATTAAAATTTGTGCATAACGATAGTTTAATCCGGGACTTAAGCTCGTAGATTTTTTATAAGCAAGTTCTGAATATTTTAATGCCTCTGCATACTTTTTTCTATCGAATAAAATATTGGCATAGGTACTGGTTGAACCTGGGTAGCCTGAAGCCGAAAACTTGGCCCAGTTCTCATTTCCTTTTTTACCGTCGATATAAGAAAAGGCATTATCCATTCCTTTTTTGGCATAAATTTCGGCGTTGGCCAAATCGCCGTTTTTGTAAAAAGCATTGGTTATGCCGTAGTAAGCGTTGCCTTTCCAGAAATCAACTTCAAGCATATTGGCATATTCATTGGCTTTGGTTACGTTTTTTTCTGCTGCAAATTTTCCGGCAATCAATGCCCTGATGTAATCGTACGCCAAACGGTCGTCTACCTTTGTATTCTCATACATCGTTGGTGGAAATTTTTTGACCCATGCTTTGTAAGCGGCTTCAGCTTCTGCAGCGGTTTTAAACAAATAAAAATCTTTAGAAGCGGCATTTCTGGCCTGTGTACCCAAAGGGAAACGCGTTGCGATATCACCATAAATCGCTTCCGATTTTTTAGCATCACCTATGCGATAATAATAATTCGCTGCCGTTAGCACATCTTTTTCGGTTTTAGCACCAGATAAGTCAACTAATTTGGCTCTCAGCAAACGCTTATCGGCCGAATCTTTCGAGGCTACCAGTTTATTCAGGTATTGAATCAGGGTATCGGCTGGTTTGGTGTTTTGTGCCTGTGCTGCCTGGAGGGCAACTACCAAAAAAAGTATCGAGCTGGCTGTTTTTAATAATTTCATATGGCTTTATATTTTATTTTTTTCGAATCATTAGTCTGCCAGAATTTAGTTTCAGGCAGACTAATATTAAATCTTTAGTTATAACCAGGATTTTGGGTTAGTTTGTTATTTAGCAAAATCTGATCTGCACCAATCGGCAACAATTGAGCAGTTGTTTTCCAGGTCGGTTTTAGCGTACCTAAAACTGCGTCGGCAGTCCCAGTGCGTTTTAAATCAAACCAGCGGTTACCATATTCTCCAAAAAGTTCGAGTTTGCGTTCTTTGGCAATAGCTGTTAACAGTGCACTTTGGGTTGCAGCAGTGGTATTGCCCAAACCTGCCCGCAAGCGAATTACGTTGATGTCATCTTGTGCTCCACCAATATTAGATTGCTGCGCCCTTGCCTCTGCTCTGATCAAATATTGTTCACCTAAGCGCAACACCACCGTGTATTCGTTACCCAAAGTAGCTGCTGTAGCAGTTTGTACCTTGTACTTATTAATCCGGTAGTATTTAATGGCGTTAAAAGTGGTCGAATCAATCCATGAAGTTTTACGGTTATCGTTCAGTTCAAAATCTTTAGTAAAATTGTTATATAATACATAATCCGGTGGCGCTACGTTAGCTGCCGAACTGGTTGTGCGGTACCTGCTAAAGGCCGATGCACCAAATAAAGTAGATAACTGCAAAATGGTTTCGCTACTGGTATTAACGAAAGTATTAGACAATGTAGCCATGCTGTAAGTGCCTGAACCAATTACTTTAGTAGCTTCTGCCTCGGCATTTACATAATCTTTATTATATAAGTAGACCTTAGCCAATAACGCAGTTGCTGCCCATTTATTTACCCTGACCTTTAATGCGGCACTACCTACATAAGTAGTGGGTAACAGGTTTTGCGCATCTTTTAAATCGCTAAAAATCTGTGCGTAAACTTCCGTAATTGTAGCCCTTGGTTTAAAAGCATTATCCAGTTCGTTTATTTCTGAAGTAATGGGTACACCTCCATAAAAGTTTACCAGGTTAAAGTACGTTAAAGCCCTGAAAAATTTAGCTTCACCGCTTAATTGGTTTTTCATCGGCGTGGTCATTCCGGTAGAATGACTAATTCCATCCAAAATCAGGTTGCAATAGCGAATGGTTTGATAAGGATAGGTCCATAGGTAACTGGTTGTATTGGTATTGGTTGGTGCCACCACATTCTGCGAGAACTGGATTAAATCAGCATTCGAGGTGGTATTCTGAAGCTCATCGGCCAATAAACCGCCAAACCAGGTACTGTATCTTAGGTGATCTACTGTTGAATAATAAGAGTAAAGTGATAAGGTAGCACTGATAGCCGAATTATCGGAGTTAAACGCATCTTCTTTGGCGATAAGATTATTTGCCAAATCGGCTTCAACAAATTTTTTGCATGACGACATTGTTATTAAAACCAAGCCCAATGTCATTATTTTTTTGAGAAAAATATATTTAATTTTCATGATTTCCTTGATTAAAATGAACAATTTAAACCGAATACAATGGTACGCACCTGCGGGAAAGCAATGTACTGACCTGTGCCCAAGCCTGGTCCTGTACCCGGTAAGGTGGTTTCAGGATCGTAAGTGAATTTCTGCTTGGCCCAGGTGTAAATGTTTTGTCCCTGTACGTAGACACCCAGATTAGAAAGCTTTAACTTACTGGCTATAGCTTTGGGAAAAGTATAGTTTAAGCTTACCGTTTTCAGTTTTAAGTAAGAAGCATCGCCCCAGTTCACATCCGAAGAAGATAAGTTTCCATAAGATGGATCGTTAACGGTAGATGCCGCAGGAAAAAGTGCCGTGTCGCCAACAGCTCCCCAGCGATCTAGCAAGGCGGTACTCATGTTGGTATAATTAATGCCCGCTGGGCTAGAGCTCAAAGTCGAATTTAATACGCCATAACGGTGATTGTACTGGAACATAAAATCGAGTGCAAAACCTTTATAGCTCAGGCTGTTGTTCATGCCCGCATAGTAAGGGTGACCATAGTAGCCCACATACCTGTCGCCGGAAAAGCTAATGCTCCCATCGCCGTTTAAATCCTGGTAGGTTGCTAAGCCCGTTGCCGTATTAACCCCAGTATATTTGTAAAATTTCCTGATATCTGTTGGCTGTCCGATAATGTAAGAATTGGCATAAAAAGTATTTTCAAGATTATCGAAAGCCAATAATTTATTGCGGCTGATGGTTAAATTCAGATTGGTACTCCATTTAAAATCGCCGGCGCTTACGTTAATGGTGTTCAATTCAAATTCAAAACCTTTGGTTTGTACTGTTGCGTTCAGATTGGCAGTATAACCGGTTGAACCTGTTTGAGATGGAATGGTAATGAAGTTTAACAGGTTGGAAACACGGTTGCGGTAATAATCTGCTTTTAATAAAATCCTGTCGTTTAAGAAACCCAATTCTACTGCAACATCCAGTTTCTTATTAGTTTCCCACTTTAGATCGGGATTTTGAATATTAGAAGGGATATAAGTACTGGTCCCATCGTAGTTGTTACTTGAACCGGCTGACGAATAAAGCGCAAGATAACCGTAATTTGGGATTTGATCATTACCCGTAATACCATAACTGGCCCTTAATTTACCAAAGCTCAAAAAGCTAAGGTTTTTCATGAAATCTTCCTGAGTAAAAATCCATGAAGCTCCTACTGCACCGAAATTCCCAAATTTGTTGTTACCGCCAAAACGTGATGAACCATCTCTTCTGTACGTACCATCTACAATGTATTTACCTTGCCAGTTGTAGTTTAAACGTCCAAATACTGCAGTGTAACTGTATATCGCATCTGCACTATAAGAGGTAACCACCGACGAAGCACTGGCCAATGAGTTGATCAGGTTTTCGTTGTTATAACCCGTACCTGTTAAAAAGATTCCGGTTGCTTTAGTTTGCTGAAAAGTGGTACCAATTAAAGCTTCCAGATTACCTTCGCCAATTTTGGTGGTGTATACCGCTTGTGGCTCGATAATGTAATTGTTGTTGTCGTTATCAGTGTATCTTAACAAGCTTACCTGTGCGCTAGCCGGGTTTTGCGAACTGGCCGGATTAATTTGCTGCTGTTTTAAACGGGTTGAAGTATAACCCAAATTGGTTTTAACTACCAGCCCGTCCATAATTCGATAAGATAGGTTTACGTTGGTGAACAAATTGGTAGTTTGTGCATTGGTTGTTTTCGCGTTGTACGAAAGCGGGCTTGTGGTCGTCCAGTTTACACTACCATTGGCATTGTACAGGGGATAATTGGGTGCTAGGTTATAAATGGTACTTAAATCGGTAGATGGCAAAAGGTTTTTCATGTAGGTATAATTTACCGAACCATCTATATTAAAACGGCCATCGCTGCTTTTATGACCAGCATTTAACCTGCTCGAAAAAGTAGTTGCACCAAAATCGCCATCAAAAACGGTGCTTTGCTTGCGGTAAGTTGAAGAAAACAAGAAAGAATTCTGTGCATTTCCACCTGAAACTGATCCGGTAGCGTTAGTGGTATGACCGGTCTGACCAATAAAATATTTTTGCCAATCGGTATAGGCATTTTGATCCCAAACTGTTAAATCCAACGCATTTGCTGCTGTAGGCGTAACGCCTGAACGCGCAAAGGCAGCCCTGCGTGTAGCCAGGTATTCCTGCGTATTCATCATCGGAATGTAGTTGGCCACATTGCTTACGCCCGAATTCACGTTAAAATTAAAAGCCGTTTTACCCTTACTTCCTTTTTTAGTGGTAATCAATACCACACCATTCGATCCGCGTGAGCCATAAATAGCGGTTGCATCGGCATCTTTCAAGATATCGATCCGCTCAATATCTTCGGGTGCAATTATACTAAAAGGGCTTACGCCACCGTTTGCAGCGCTTACTCCGTTTGCATTCAGGTTATCGGTGGCAGGTTGTGCCCCATTAAATAAAGTAAAAGGTACACCATCAATAATGTACAATGGGATATACCCTGCACCTGAAACGCCGGTATAGGCACCGCGAATGTTCATCCTGGCGCCAGCACCTGGTAAACCGTTATCTTGCGTAATCTGAACCCCGGCAATGCGGCCTTGCAGCGCCAGTAGGGGATTGTCTACCGTTTGTTTACCAATTTCTTCGGCAGTAATTGAGCTTACAGCACCTGTATTATTGCGCTTGGTGGTGCTGCCATAGCCAATTATCTGCACCTGATCTAATGAAGAAGCAGCCAGACTTAATTTAATGTCCAGTAAACTGGCTACACCACTTTGTAATAAGCCGCGTGTTACTTTCAGTTCTTTGGTTTCGTAGCCGATATAAGAAATGATCAAAACATCATTTTCTTCCAGATCAAGTACGAATGCACCGGTTGATCCGCTTACCGCATACTTTTTACTCCCCTTAACGGTAATGGTTGCACCCACAAGCGGGCTATTGTTTTCATCTACAATCCGGCCGTTAAAGCGCGAAGATGTAAAAACTGAAGCTATTTTATCGATAAATGAGCGCTCTTTTCTCTTGATTAATACAGTGTTTAGCTCAATGTCGTAGGTTAGTTGTTTATCTTTTAACAGATACTCAACAACCTCTTTAACTGATGTGTTTTTAAAGCTTACGCTCACCTTAGCCGCATCGTTAAGCGTGTTGGTGGCATACAATACCCTGTAGTTGGTTTGCTTTTCTATTTCTTTAAAAACCTGATCTATGGTTATATTTTTAGCCGTATAGGTCAGTTTTTGCGAGAAACTACTGGCACTAACATGCATGAGTAAGGTCGTCATGATGATGATGGTGAGTTTCATGGTTAACATGATTTTTTTAGGAATGCACGCCAAATGCCTTCCTTGATAAAAAGGATAAATATTCATACTTTCGTTTGTTTGGGTTAATGCGTAAATGGACCTTGAAATTCGTTTTTAAAGGGTTAACTCAGATCATGGCCATGGTTGTGCTTCCAACACTTCCATGGTTTTTTCTTCTAAACCTGGTGTGCTATCTAACGCTGTTTCTGTAGTGGTTTCTTCATTGTTTTTTGGTTTTAGTTGATATTGATTTATTTTAAACAGCATGGTTAAGGCTGTTGGCAGTATTACTTTACGGTTATTAGCTTACCGTTGATGTAAAATTTAATATTTCCTGTTTCTTCGAGCATTTTAAGTACTTCAGAAATGTTATCGAAACGCGATACCGAACCCGAAAAAGAAGGCATTTGCTCAGAACGAAGATTCATTACGAACTGAACTCCATACCACCGCGATAGTTTCTGCATAACACCAGATAAAGGCTCGTTTTTAAACCTGAACTCGCCGTTTTTCCAATCGACGGCAAATCTCGGATCAACCGCATTTACGTCAATGTTGTTGCCGTACAAGACCGATTGCTCGCCTGGGGAAAGTATTTTTTCGCCCACTGTTCCTTTTACTTTTATAGAGCCTTCTAAAAGTGTCGTTTTGGTATCTAAACTGTTTGGGTAGCTATTAATGTTGAAATGCGTGCCTAAAACTTCTACCTCCTGTTTTTTGCTTTTAACAATAAAAGGGTGGTTTTTATCTTTGCTCACTTCAAAATAGGCTTCTCCATCCAATTCTACCCACCTGTTTTTCCCCTTAAAATGGCTCGGAAAAGCGAATTTAGTTTCTGCATTTAACCAAACCCGGGTGCCGTCGGGCAGGTTTATCTGATACTGTCCGCCTGACGGGGTTGTTATAGTATTGTTTCTTCCTTCTTCTTTTGCTCCTCCATTATCAATAATGGAAAAAACCAGCAAGCCATCTGCAGCCTTTTTAACGTTGAGCCCGTCTATGATGGTCAGTTGTCCTGTTCTACTGTCCGATAAATCTATCTTGCGGTCATCGGCAAGTGTTAAAATGGCACGGTTACCACCAGGAGCTACATCATTGGCATAGCGATCAGACCGGTCTTCAGTCCTACTTTTTATTGCAAACAGGCCACCAATTAAGCATAAAGCCAACACCGCTGCCGAAGCGGTAATGATGCGCAGCTGTCGGGTGATGGTTTTAGGTTTTACTGTCAGATTTTGTTCTTTATCTTTTCCTTTTAGCCTTTGTGCATCAATGCGTGCTTTCAACTTTTCGCCAAAAGCCGCTTTTTGAGCTTCATCGAGAGTCCAGGCGTTTTCCAATAATCGCTGCTCCACAAAAGAATCAACAAGGTATACTTCTTTCGCTGAAGCTGTTCCATCCAAATAATGTTGTATTAGTTGTTTTGCCTGTTCGGTCTTCATAAGTTTTTGAAGCGCATTAAGCTTGCCTTACAAGTGTATATTCCGAAAAAGCTATTTTGGTGGTAGATTTATTTTTAAAAAAAATATGATCACTTCAAAATGTGCAGAAATATGGCCATCATAGTAGCCGAAAGTTTGCCTTTTAAAGAATTAGCTATTATTTTGAGTGCATTGCTTACCTGTTTTTTAACCGTCCCTTCAGCAATATTTAGTTTTTCGGCTATTTCGCGGTACGATAACTGTTCATCTCGACTTAAAAGATAAACTTCGCGCATTTTTTTTGGTAATTTGGCGATCCCAATATCGATGTTTTCCTGTAATTCTTTTAACGAGATACTTTCTTCGATGTTCAGACTATTATCAACCGCTTGTTCGGTTATTTTGTCTAAAAAATCACTAGTATGGATATTTCTTTCAATATATCTTAAGCATAAATTGCGGGTACTGCGGATAAGATAAGCCCCTAAAGTACTTTTAACCCTTAGCGTAGTCCTTCTGTTCCAGATCGATACAAAGATTTCCTGAACTATATCTGCAGCTTCCTCCTCCGATTTGGTTAACCTCACCGCATAAGATATCATCTTTTCCCAGTAGCGGTTGTAAATTTCCGTAAAGGCCTGCTCTTCTTCCTGGTTTATCAGTAAGATCAGTTCAAGATCCGGTACGTGGCTTAGGGATGGCATAGTTTATAAAACGAATATAGAAGAAAAATATAAAATAATCTGCTGTAATAAACTCAAGCCGCTAAATTGTCCCACTTTGGAAGCAGCTCGAAGAAATTGGCTAAGTGTAACTTACAGTAAACTTTTGCCATCTTTTGTAAAAGTAACCCCAGGCTTATCCTGAGGTACCAATTATTTTTTAGCAAAATGGCTGACAAGGTCCCATTTGACAGCCACAATCAGGTTTGAAACGCTCAGGCACACGCAAACAGTAGGCAGGCCCAGTACCGCAAAACCCATAATAATTGCAGCAGTTTACCTGATTGTCATGGCATTGGTCGCCTGTTGGATCGCACCTATACTGCGTTTGAGAAATTCCGCCTATAACATTCACTGATATTCATTAAAATGAAGCTGGTCTTGTTCCTGTAACGAAAAATTTAGTTTGGTCATTTAAATTATAATCATAATTTTATCAGCAAGAAATTATTTTTTTTAAAAAAACAACCTGGCTGGGGTAAAATAAGGATTAACCGTATGGCAAAAAGAATATACGTCCTGGAAGATGATAAAGGTATTCGCGAAACTGTGCAGATGGTGCTTGAAGTAGCAGGTTACCAGGTAACAGGCTTCACCGATGTAAGCAGATTTAATGCAGATCAGGCAGGCCTGTTGCCAGATCTTTACTTGATCGATATCATGTTACCCGATGGCAATGGACTCGAGGTGAGGGCTGCATTAGCCGCTAACCCGGCAACTGCACACATTCCGGTTTTGATCATGAGCGCGCATACCAGTTTTTCTGAAGGCTCAGACTGGCCCGGCGCAAAGCATTTTATTGCAAAACCCTTCGATATCTACGAGCTTACCGGAAAGATCACAACGCTGCTTAAAGGGTAACGAATCTGTTTATTGATTAAATAAAGGAGCAGTAAACCAAAAGCAGGCGCCCTGACCCTGTACCGAGTCTACACCAATCTCGCCCCCATGTCTTCGTATAATGTCTGCACTGATGTATAGGCCCAGCCCCAGGCCGGAATAATGAAGGCTTTTGTAATCTGCGCGGTAATACCGGTCAAAAAGGTGTGGGATCTTTTCGGCGTCGATCCCCTTTCCCTGGTCCGCTACAGAAATTTTTGCCATTTCGTCCTGTGTAGAAATATTAATTTCGATCAGCTTGGATTCCGGTGCATATTTAACGGCATTATTGATCAGGTTAACCACTACCTGGCTTATCCTTTCCTGGTCAGCATACATCTGCAGGCTGCGATCACCTGTTATCATCAGTCGGTATTCGCCAGCCAACCGCAACTGCTGGCAGCATTCGTCCGTCATTTCATAAATATTGAAAACCTTATTGTTCAGTCTTAGCGCTCCAATATTAATACTGTTCGCATCGAGCAGGTTTCCGACCAGACCATTGAGCCGCTCCATACTGCTATTGGCCTGCTCAATAAGCCTGGGCAGCATTGGCGAGGCAAGATTGTCTTTCATTTGCTGCATTAACTGGAGCGATGCGCCAAGACTGGTAATAGGGGTTTTTAGTTCGTGGCTGGCAATACTGATGAAATCATCTTTTTCTTTCATGAGCTTCCGCTGGGCAGTCACGTCGATGAAGGTGCAGATTCCGCCCGTAAGTTCATGCTCCTCGCTGAATAAAGGTACGGCGTTGACCGAGATGTAAAAAGTGTCCTTTTGTGGTCTGGAAATGCCAATTTCCCTGTCGTAAACCGGTGCGCCTGTTTTAAGCATAATATACATGGGGTGCTCCTCTGGCGGGAGTACCGATCCGTCAAGACGAAGATTGATCCAAAGCGCGTCGTTATACGACCGGCTTTGCATTTGCAATAAATTAACCCCGAAAATCTGCTCGGCCATGTGGTTGATGTAGGTGGCCGTCCCTTTTGCATCAACAATGCATACACCATCGGCCATGGTATCTAAAATACAACGCAGGCGGGCTTCACTGGCCATGAGCCTGTTTTGGATAGACTTTTGCTGCGCATTGTATTCGAGATTTTCCAATCTAAGTTCCAGCTGCTCTGCCACAATGTTCGCTAATCCTTCCAACAAACCTACCTCATGCTCCGAAAAATCGCGTACCTCACGGCTCACCAGGCACATCGTTCCAACGATGTAGCCATCATTAGTTAAGATAGGTGCCCCGGCATAAGCCCTCAGCCCAAATTCTCCGTAAACATACGGGTGTCCTGCAAGCCTTTCATCCAGCAGGGCATTGGGAATAACCGTCGACGCGCCATTTAATACGGTGATGGCGCAAAGGCTCATCGATCGGTCAACTACAATCAACTGTTCGCCCAGCCCCACGCTGGATTTAACCAGTTCACTGTCCTCATTAAGGAACGAAATGTGCGCAATCGGGACATTAAACATATTACAGGCCAGTTCGCAAATGCTATCGAATACCGGTTCACGTTCATCGTTAAAAACCTGATATCTCCTCAATGCTGCAACCCGCTGTTCGTCATTATCAGGCAAAAGGTGCTCTATGGTGTGCTTGTAAGTGTTCACTTCTTAAATTTAGGATAAGTTATGTAAAAACAAGGTTTATTCAAAAAAATATCATCACATCAAAATTTTAAGCCACTGTGAAAAATGAACAATAATTTCTTCTTCCCGGGATCTGATGTCCTGTAGATTGCTTTCATTTTAAATTAAAGTTTGCGGTGAAATGCCGTTTGGCTTTACAGGTTTTCTATGGTGGAGAATTCACCATTTACTATTCAGCTTCAATTGTGTTGTTGCCCCATTGCACTGTTCCAATTAAAAAAGTGCAGGATGTTTGCTGGGAAAACAACAGAGCAGGTTGCTGATGGTAAAGTATCCTTTAACTATTGAGAATAATGACTAACCACCTGGATGCCTATTCTACAGCTGGTTTTTGGGTTTGTCCCTGGGTACATATTCACGATATTTTACCGCCTGGTAAACATTCTCAAGGTATGCCAGCGAAAGTTCCGGTGACGTGGCCAGGTAACCGATCGCCCATTTGATAAAACCGGTGTTCTCCACTGTCAGGCCGTCGTTGTCCAGGTATTTTTTCATATGGAGTACGTGGGCCTGGTTATCACCGTTTTTGATAAATTTTCTTTCCGCAGGGGTAAGGCTGAGGTTGTTCAAGAGAAACCTGGATGCAATTTTAAAATCACCCTTTTTGGCTTTATCATATTTATTATAGTTTTTTGGGTCTACAACAGGAAGGTTCCTGAAATTCTCCGGCAAAATACTGTCTTTCCTTCTGAACAGGCTGTACCTGATTACGCGGTAAAGGTCGATTTTTTTGATCAGGTGCTGGCGCAGGCTGATATTGGCTTCTGTAACCGTTAAATGCTTGTAGGGAAGAGAATGTGCGGATAGGCTATCCCTGTCCTCTTTTATGGCTTTTTTTAGCGCTTTGAGGTATCCCTTGGCTGGATCTTTTATCTTTTCGACCGCTGATCTGTACTGTTTTAACGCAGCATCCCTTTTGATATCGTTTCCCCTGGAGCTTTCATAGGTTATCTTTAGCGTAATGAGTTCCCGGATATCGGTATCAAGCTGATCCTTCAGGACCTGGCTATAGGCCAGGCCCTGAAGGATTACTGATAAAAATAAGGTCAGATATATTTTTTTCATGTTCACAAAGCTACTTTTTTCTCCAGTAAATACGGGATGGATGGGTTCCCGAGCCTACTGCAAATGTCGGGGAGAGGGGCTTCCGTAAGATGCAGGGATGTCTCGTGGATGATGTTCTATGATCTGATAGATTCCCATTTTGCTGCTGACTTTGCTGTATCTTTTGTTCCAAAAGTATTCCACGTCTGTCTCTGACAGGTTAAGTTTGATATAGGATCTAAAAGTCTAAAATGGTATTTGAAAGTTTCTCCGAGTTTTAGATCAAAAGGGTGTCGAATCTTTCGTTATCAATTGCTGGGTTTCAGTATGCTGTGACTTGGTCAAATCTTTTAAAGGCCAAAAACTCACCTTTGGGTTTAATAATGCAAGTATTTACTTTCAACTAATTTTAGTATTATAACTCAAAAACGACAAGTCAAGTCACGACGGGTCGGATAATAGTTGCTAATTTCTTTTGAAATGCTCACAACTTAAATTGACAGCAAAAAGCCTCTTACTCGTTATTGTGTAGTTCTATTTTACAATGAGGATAGTTCCGTCATGTTTTATCTTATAATAGTAATGCTCTCCGTTATTGTAAGATAGTTTGTCGACATCTTCAACCTCTCCACCTTTTCCTGTGCTGTCTTGAATAATATCGCCTTTTTTAATATCTTCAAGTTCTTGCTTTGACGTTTTTTGTGTCACCTTTTTCATAGCCGTTTATTTATGAATTAACACATACAAATCAAATTAGTTCTTGAGTCATTTGGAATGAACAACATGACCAATCTGTTAATGGATAACTGTGGCCATCTGTGTGATGCTAAAGCTTATATTTCTATCTGGCATTGCGCACAGAAAGCCTGTGCTTTCAGTCGCTCGAGGAACAAATGAGCAACAAAAATGCGAAAAATAGTGGTAAACCTCCAAGGAGTTGATGAAGAAATATTAGTGTAAATCACTAACAATCAAGTGTTTAATTGTTGTAAGTTGTCGAAATTAGTGGTTGTTTTAGGGGATTATTTACCGATACAAAACTTCGTAAATATATTCTCCAACAAATCATCGGTAGTCACTGTACCTGTAATTTCACCAAGATAATGCAATGCCTGTTTAATGTCCATTGCTAAAAAATCTGAGGTAACCGGATTGTCTACATTGGCCAAAACCCTTTGCAGCGCATGTTCGGTTTGTTTTAAAGCTTCTACATGGCGAATATTCGTCACCAGGGTTTCGCTGGTATTAATATGGTGCAGGTTAACCTGCTCCAGTAAGGTGGTTTTTAATTCATCGATACCCTGTTTCTCTTTAGCAGAAATAAAAACAACATCTAAAGCTTCGAAGGCTTTGCGCTGTGCATCTGCCATGAGGTCGGCTTTATTGACTAAAATCAAATAGGGGATGGCCAATTGCGCTAAACCCCGAATTTGCTCTTCAATTTCTGAAATACTTTGAGCAGCATCGGCCATATAAATGATCAGTTTGGCCTGTTTCATTTTTTCTAAGGTGCGTTCTACGCCTAAAGCTTCAATAATATCGGCTGTATCGCGGATTCCGGCCGTATCGATAAAACGGAAAACAATGCCGCCAATAGTGAGTTCATCTTCAATGGTATCGCGTGTGGTTCCGGCAATATCCGAAACAATAGCGCGCTCTTCGTTCAGCAGGGCGTTTAGTAGGGTAGATTTACCCACATTAGGTTTACCCGCAATAACAATCGGAACTCCATTTTTAATCACATTTCCCATTTCGAAAGAGGAGATTAAACGTTGCAGAACGTAATTGATTTTATTAACCAGATTTTTTAGCTGCTCACGGTTGGCAAACTCTACATCCTCTTCTGCAAAATCGAGTTCGAGCTCAATCATCGAAGCGAAATGGATCAATTGTTCGCGTAAACCCTTTAATTCGTTGGCAAAGCCGCCGCGCATCTGTTGCATAGCCACATCATGCGAAGCCTTCGAATTGGAGGCAATTAAATCGGCTACTGCCTCTGCCTGACTTAGATCGAAAGCACCGTTTAAAAAGGCACGCAGGGTAAATTCGCCAGGTTTGGCAGCACGGGCACCTTTGCTGATTAACAGGTTAATAATCTGTTGGATAATATAGTTAGAGCCATGGCAGGAAATTTCTACCACATTTTCTTTGGTATACGATTTTGGGGCAACAAATAATCCTGCCACCACTTCATCAACAATATGATCGCCATCTTTAACCAGGCCAAAATGTAAAGTATGCGAGGCCTGCTTTTCTAAATCTCTTCCTGCAAATACGGTATTGGTAAGTGAAATAGCCTCCGGACCAGATAAGCGGATTACGCCAATGGCGCCAGAACCTGAGGGAGTAGATAAAGCAATAATGGTATCTTGATTGTTCATGTGCGGTATTAAAGCTGCAAAAATAAGGCTAATCTATGGGTATATCGTGTAAGGGAAGTAATTTTTTTAAGCATTGGTTAATCGGTTAACCGCTGAAATAGATTAACTGAAGCCAAATGCTCAACTCCAAATCAACTATCGGCCCTTCGACTCCGCTCAGGGTGACATATAGAGGGGGAATTGGTTAATTGGCTTCCGACTCCAGACTGCCGACTTCGGACTATAAACTCCTTTCGCTTCTCAATATTAAAGCTTATCTTAAAACATTTCAACCCCGATTGTGTTTAAACCTCAAATCAGAATAAGCTTTTTATGACGAACAATTTACCCCTGACCGTTAAACGATCGATAGAATTATTGGGTCTGATGGCCATTGTTGCCGTTATGGTGATCGGAAGAGACATTATCATGCCGATGTTGATGGCTTTTTTCATCAGCATTATGTTGCTACCAGTGTATCGCTTTCTAAAAAGAAAAAAAATACCCGAATCGTTAGCCATTATCCTATCCATTTTACTCGTAGCCTTATTTGTAGCTTTGATCATTTGGTTTTTTTCGAACCAGATTGGTATTTTGGTTAAGGATTTTCCGCAGATAAAAGCAAACGTAACACAGCATATCAATTCGTTAAGTGATTGGATCAGTCGCATTACCCACTACGACGATAAGGAGCAAAAAGCCTTCATACAAACCAAAAGCGATGATCTGATGAACATGGGTACCTCGCTTGCAGGTGGTGCTGCTGTTACCTTGAGTGGGATTTTTGTGTTTATCGGTTTATTGCCAATTTATATTTACCTGATGCTTTTTTATAAAGACATTTTATTACGCTTTATCTTCATGTGGTTTAAAACAGATGATCATCCAAAAGTGAAAGAAGCCATTTATGAAACCGAATCGATCATTAAAAGCTACCTGATCGGGCTGTTAATTCAGATCACTTATATGACCATTTTATTAGGCGGAATATTGATGTTAATCGGTATAAAACACGCCTTATTAATCGGGGTGATTTTTGCCATCTTAAACCTGATCCCTTACGTGGGTGCTTTAATTGGGAACTTGATAGGCGTACTGCTTACGCTTACTTCATCGCAAGAATTATGGCCTGTAATTACCGTTTTAGGCGTAATTGCATTTGTTCAATTTTTAGATAACAACATACTTATGCCACGAATTGTGGGCTCTAAGGTAAAAATCAATGCTTTATTTGCCATCCTAGGGGTATTTATCGGTGGCAGTATAGCCGGGATTTCAGGAATGTTCCTCGCACTGCCTATTGTGGCTGTACTCAAAATTGTCTTCGATCGTACAGAATCATTCAAACAATGGGGTGTATTGCTAGGAGATGAACGGCCCGCTAAAAGTCCGATGACTTTTCCCAACTTTAGGAAGAAAAAACCAGTGGCTACTAAAACGGGAATAGAAAAGGGATAAGGTTTTGAGGATGGGAAATGTAAGATTGATGATGTGAGATGTAATCAGTGTACTGCGGGAACAGTTTGTGCCTAGGTTTCCCACAGATTTAAGAAGATAAGCGCAGATGAGATTGTAATCTCTCTTCGGCGTAAAAAAATGTAAGCTAATCTTAACCGCCAAATTTACGCACCCTATAAATGAGTGATAACATAAAATACCTGCCTAAACGGTTAACTTGCTTATCCACAATTACGTTATCGAATACATCTCTCGTTATCCCTGAGTTCTGATCAAAAAGATCGAATCCTTCTACACGGATAGCAGCCATGTCGTTCTTCATAAACTTATATTCCATTGATAAACGAAGCAGCGTTGGATTACGCACGGCACCGTTATCAAAACCTGAGTTAATCTGTTTGGTGAAATCGTAGCCCAGGGTAAGATCTTTAAAGAAATAATTACGGCCTTCTATCCCACATTCAAAACGGTTAGATTGGCGGTCGGTAAAAGTATCATTTGAATACTTGGTCAGGTTTTGTGAATAAGAGGTTTCTACCTCAAAATTGGCAATATCTTTCAAGTCTACCCTAAACTCGAGTTCCTGGCGCCAGGCCATATTACGCGCTTCTATTCTGCTATCATCGGTAAAAGTAATATTGTTGTTCAACTGTCCCGAACCAGAATAACCAATGGTAAACTTTCGCTCTGGCGAGAGCGGTTTACTAATGTCGTAATCGCCATGTAAAGTGTAGTACCCGTCTGTGTTAACGTAACTGGTCAGCTGATTAACGGTACCAGGTACACGCTCTTTAGTGGTTACAATCCTGTCGTTAGTGCGTTCGTACTTGAAATTGGCCATGATTACTTTTCCTGCACTCCAATCGGCTTGTTTGTAATGGGCATTGATGCTGTGGATAAATTCGGGTTTCAGGTTAGGGTTTCCGGTAACCACGTTCTGTAAGTTAGAATTGTCGGTTATGGGTTGTAATTGTAAAAATCCAGGTTGGTTATTTCTGCCCCAATAATTTACATCCAGCGATTGCTGATTAGAAAATTTATAAGAAAACCGACCAGAAGGAATGAGGTTAAAAGTACGGTTAACGGTTTCTATATTATTACTTAAATTCTGTCCCTGAAGTAAGGCAGGCTGTGCATTAAGGCCCACTGTATAATTCAGTTTTTCTCCTATATACCGATAATTCAGTCCCACTTTATTGGTGATGAACTGATAATCATAAATATTGCTGAGATTAGGATTAAATACCGGATTATTATTAGTCACATCGTAAGCATCTCTCGAATTATTTGTTGATGACCGGTTCCAGCTATAGTTTACTTCTAAAAAAGTTTTCTTCCAAAGTGGCTCCATGTATGATGCCCCAACATTAAGTCCTAAATTCCGGCTATTCTGGTTGTTCAGTTGGTTTTGTAGCACCGAATCCGCTACGTTAGCATGAATGTTGATGTATTTGTTGTACACATTACCATAATTTTCGCCATTGGTATAATTGATGTTACCCCATGCGCTTAGGTTCCGGCCTTTTTTCGAAAATTTATGGTTGTAAAATATGTTGGTGCGGGCGTTCAGGTTATTCGAATTACTGAAATTATTGCTTTCTCTTCGGGTAAATAAAGTATCCTGGGTAATAAGCGAGCTACCCGTATTATTGCCACTATTGGTATTATAAGAAAAGTTTGGAGAAATTTTTAGGTAATTCATCGTATCTATTTTGTACTCTAAATTACCGCCAAACCAATGGCTATAGTTATCGCTCTTACTGTTGTTGCGGGCATCTTCAAGTCTGCTCAGCGGATTTTGCCCCGCATCTTGCAAAACACTTTGTGTATAGGTTGAACTGATGGTGTTGTTTTTGTTGTTGTTGAAATTATACCCGGCATCTGCGGAGAGTTTGCTGTTAAACTCATTTTTATAGTTAAGTCCGGCAACATTTCTGGTGGTAATGCCATCGCCGCCACCACCACGCATATTGGCATTGGCCGAGGTGCCATCGAATGAAATCTGCTGTTCACCCTTCATGCTATTTCCCCGTATATTGGCATTATAGCGATCGGCGTTGCCCAAACCTGCAGAGGCCCTGGCAAAATAACCTTTCTTTTTATCTTCTTCAATAGTCAGGTTCAGTACCTTTTCTGGCTCGCCCGTTTTAATGCCTGTAAGTTTAGCCTGATCACCGTAATCGTCAATAAACTGAAGATTTTTTATAATATCGGCCGGAAGATTTTTAATGGCTGTAGCTACATCTGTTCCGAAGAAATCTTTACCGTTAACACGTATTTTAGTTACTGGCGAACCCTGACTGGTTACATTCCCATCTTTGTCTACCTTAATACCGGGTAATTTTTTCAGCACTTCATCAACCGCATCACCATCTCTAACCGGAAAAGCCTTGGCGCTAAAACTCACGGTATCTTCGGTTACTTTAACAGGAGGAACACCCGAAATCACTACGCCCTCCAGGGTGTTCGCTGATGGTTTAAGCTTGATATCGGTGATATTTAAAATATTACCCTTTTCGATCTGATAGTGTTTAATAAAAGTATCGAAGCCGATAAAAGCTGCTGATAAGGTAAACTGTTTAGATTTAATTTTATCCAGTGCAAATGTGCCATCATTATTGGCGGAGGTGGCTATACTGTCGGCACCAAATTTAATCCTAACTACCGCACCGGGTAGCGGTAAGCCTGCAGTATCTAACACTATACCCTTTACGGCATAATTTTGTGCGTTACTGTTTATGAAAATACCTGTAAAAAACAGGAGTAGAAAAATCGTTTTAGTTAGCGCCCTCATCAATTTATTTGTGTGTGGCATAAAAGTACGGAGCAGCGCGTTAACCCCGTTCAGCGTAATCAACATGTTACTAATTTTTGGCGGTTTTCGCTGTAAATGAGGTGTTTTCTTCGCTTTCTTTTGCTGGTATATCTGGCTAAATAAAAAGCCTACTCGCGTCTGATAGCTCTCGGTTGACGATAATAGGAGGTGATTTCTATTAATGAAAGATTTCTAAAAATTGGGGGTCATTTCGACTGGAACGTAGTGGAATAGAGAAATCTTTGAACGATATTAAAAGATCTCACTTCGGTAGAGACGATAGCTGGAGGTGATTTATCCCTCAGCATGACAGTGCTTTAGGTTTTGCGTTTCAAAAAGATTTGGAAATGAACACCCAATGCTTTTGGAGGCCAGCTGTCCCGCTCTTTGTTCCAAGTCCTCACCCTCATGCTTCGGGTTTGCGGGCTTTACACGCCGATCGGGTTTAGGAACAATGGCTTGTATCGTAAAGCTAAAAATAGACGCGATTTGCAATTACAAAATGGCTAAACCAGTTCACAAATCCAGGGCAACAAAAAGCTGGAAAGTTAATCTGCAGTGATCTGCAAAATCAGCGATAAATATTTGGGTAAGGAGCCATAGGGTAAAAAATAATCAGTTATATACGTGATTCATGTTGATTTTTAAGAAATCAATTGTCCTTCAGTACTACATTCCGGCCAAGAGTTTTAAACCTAACGGCATTATCTTGCTCAACTGTAATGGTAATGTGCCCTGTTTTGCTCGTGTTTATATCGCTTACCTTACCGGCCTTACCTTTATGGGTGCCTTTAACTACAATGCAATGGTCGCCATCTTTTAAATTCGTTGTTTCCATCTTATTTACAAGCTTAAGTGTGTTCTGAACTGTGTAATATTATTTCGGCATTGGGTTGGCTCCGCTTACTTTCTGTGTTAAAATTATAAAATTTTAATGGGATGTCGATCATCATAAAATGAAGATGATGAAACGATGTAAAATGCTGGTTATTTTGTCTGATCTGCGATTAAATTCTGTTATCTTGTGAAATGCTCGCTTTAATGAACCAAAACCCTTTGTTTTTGATGAAAATAGCTTCTGTTTCTATACTAATACCAAATATATCATGATCAAAAGATTAATACCTTTATTGTTGCTATTGATTTCTTTCTCGGGCTTTTCGCAAGAAACGATCAAGACTTATCTTTCCGGAACGGATAAAGATCATACCAAACAATGGGATTTTTATTGTACTGCTGGTCGTAAAAGCGGCATATGGACTAAAATACCTGTACCATCTAACTGGGAATTACAGGGCTTTGGAACTTACAACTATGGACATGATAAGGTTAAAGCCAGCGAACAGGGCATTTATCGTTATGAATTTCCGATGGGTAAAATAACAGGAAAAAAAGTATACCTGGTTTTTGAAGGCGCTATGACCGATACTAAGGTTAGTATTAACGGAAAGCTGGCCGGAGACCTGCACCAGGGCGGATTTTATCGGTTTAAGTATGATATTACCACACTATTAAAACCCGAAGAGAAGAACCTACTGGAAGTTACGGTTGATAAAGTATCGGCAAATGCGTCGATTAATAAAGCCGAAAGAACGAGCGATTTTTGGATTTTTGGCGGCATTTTCCGTCCGGTTTACCTCGAGACGGTACCAAACAAATTTATAGAGAGAGTTGCAGTTAATGCCAAGGCCGATGGAACCTTTCAACTTGATGTTTATGGACAGAATTTGGCTGCCGATGATATTCTTGAAGCCCAGGTGAAAAAACTAACTGGCGAAAATGTGGGAAAAGCATTTGCTGTAAAAGCGAATTTAAATAATAGCCCACAAACCTTGAAAGCTACTTTCTCAAACCCTTTATTATGGAGCAGTGAATTCCCTAATTTATATCAGGTGGTGGTGCGGATCAAAAATAAACAGCAGATCATTCATCAGGTAAAACAAAAGTTCGGTTTTCGAACACTTGAACTGCGTAACGGCGACGGTTTTTATGTTAATGGTTCGAAAATGATTTTAAAAGGTGTTAACCGCCACAGCTTTTGGCCCGAAAGCGGGCGCACATTAAGTCGCGAAGTACATTTAATGGATGTGAGGTTAATGAAAGAAATGAATATGAATGCCGTTCGCATGTCGCATTATCCACCCGATGCAGAATTTTTGGATGTTTGCGACTCGTTGGGGCTATACGTGATTAATGAATTAACGGGCTGGCAGGCAAAATACGATAATACAGTAGGGCACAGGCTCGTAAAAGAGCTTGTAATCAGAGATGTTAACCATCCGTCTATTATTTTTTGGGCCAATGGCAATGAGGGAGGTTTTAATACTGATCTCGACAATGATTATGCCTTATACGATCCACAGAAACGTACCGTAATTCATCCCTGGGAGAAGTTTAACGGAACCGATACCAAACATTACCCAGATTATAATTATATGATTAAGGCGGCTACTTCAGGACAGGAGGTTTTCTTTCCGACTGAATTTATGCACGCGCTTTATGATGGTGGTGCTGGTGCAGCTTTAGATGATTTCTGGAATCAAATGTTGGTTCACCCGCATGGTGCCGGTGGTTTTATTTGGGCTTTGGTGGATGAAAGCGTAATCCGTACTGATAAAAATGGCATTTATGATGGTGATGGAAACCATGCGCCTGATGGAATTATTGGCCCACATCGCGAAAAAGAAGCCAGTTTTTACACTATAAAAGAGATATGGTCTCCTGTTTTTGTCGATCTACCAAAAATTGATCGAGATTTTAATGGTAAAATCGCGGTCGAGAACCGTTTCAATTTTACCAATCTTGATCAATGCACTTTTAAATGGAAATTGCTTAGTTTCCCCTCGGCTAACACTGGAGGAACAAAAGCTATTGTAAATGCCAGTGGTGCAACGGTTTCTAAGCTTAAACCTGGCGCAAAAGGTACGCTTGATCTGGCCTTGCCAAAATCGTGGACACAAAGTGATGCCTTATATTTAACCGCTTATGGGCCTGATAAGAAGGAAATATTTACCTGGAGCTGGCCGATAAAAACTGCCCGTTTGATTGTAGAGAAGCAAGAAACCACGCTATCCAATTCAGGAGTAAAAGCCGAAGAAACTAACCACTCGCTCCTGATTAAACAGGATGGTATGAGCTATTATTTTGAAAAAGCAACGGGTTATCTGGAGAAAGTGGTTAAAGGGAATACCATTATTTCTTTGTCAAAAGGTCCGCTGTTGGCTGGTGTGAATGCCGAATTGAAAAATTTTAGTCATAAAGCAGAAGGCGTAAAGTATATCATTGAATCTGATTATCAGGGTGCCGGTAATTTACATGCGAAGTGGACATTTGAAACAGGAAAGCTGGTCAAACTAGAATACGAATTTAATCAACAGGGCGATGCTGATTTTATGGGGATTACTTTTAATTATCCCGAGGATAAAATTACCGGAATGAAATACCTTGGCCGTGGCCCGTACCGGGTTTGGAAGAACAGGTTAAAAGGGCAGCAGTTTGGAGTTTGGCATAAGGATTACAATAATTCGATTACCGGCGAAACCTGGGGTTATCCTGAGTTTAAAGGCTATCATGCCGAAGTGAACTGGGTAACTGTAGAAAATAAAGAAGCCCCATTTACGGTTTATATACCCGATCAGGATACTTATCTGCAAATGTTCAGGCCTGCCCGTGAGGCTGCGGCATTAAGCAACAACAATGTAGAGCCCGCTTTCCCAGAAGGGAGTATCGGTTTCTTAAGAGGGATAAGTGCCATCGGGACCAAGTTTCAGTCGGCTTTATTATTGGGGCCTCAGAGCCAGAAAAACAAAACAGACGGAAAAACTTTTAAGGGGAAGCTACTATTCGATTTTGGAAAATAAGGGTTTTGATCCCTAGGTTAAAACAGGACAGCAAAATCCTATTTAATCTGTATTTTTAACGATATGAAGATTGTATTTTTTTCTGCGAAGCCATACGACCGTGAATTTTTTGAAAGCTGTAATAAACATTATGATTTTGAATTGGAATTTTGGGAAACTCATCTGGGGCCTCATATTGCCGATGCGATAAAAGTAGGTACTGATGCTGTTTGTGTATTTGTGAACGATAAACTAACGGCTGATGTTATAGCCATACTGGCCCAAAAAGGGGTGAAAATTATTGCTTTGCGTTGTGCAGGCTTTAACAATGTAGATCTGAATGCGGCCAAACAATATGGTATTCGTGTTTGCCGCGTTCCGGCTTATTCGCCACAGGCCGTTGCAGAACATGCCGTGGCCATGTTGCTTACGCTAAACCGTAAAACCCATAAGGCCTATAACCGCGTACGTGAACAGAATTTTTCGCTTTCAGGTTTAATGGGGTTCAATCTTTTTGGCAAAACAGTAGGGGTAATCGGAACAGGGAAAATTGGCGCTGCTTTCTGTAAAATTATGCTTGGTTTTGGCTGTATTGTACTGGCTTCAGATCCTTTTGTGAATAAATCATTACAAAGTGCGGGAGTAAAATATTTGCCTTTTCATGAAGTAATAAAAGAAGCCGATATTATTTCGTTGCATTGCCCGCTTACACCAGAAAACCATTACCTGATTGGATCAAATAGCTTATCGACGATGAAAAAAGGTGTTACGCTGATCAATACAAGTAGAGGCGGATTGATTAATACACGTGATGTAATCGAAGCACTAAAAACAGGTCAACTTACGGCACTGGGAATTGATGTGTACGAGCAGGAAGAACAACTCTTTTTTAAAGATCTTTCCGGAAGTATTATTGGTGATGATGATATTCAGCGACTAATTAGTTTTCCTAATGTTTTGCTTACCGGGCACCAGGCTTTTTTTACACAAGAGGCCTTAACAGAAATTGCAGCCTGTACCCTAAAAACGGTTAAAATATTGTTAGATGATGATGCTGAGGAGGTAGCTTCAGATGCAATATTGGTGTAGTAGCCCGAGAGATGGTTACATGGAGTTTTTTGAGAAGCTAATCACCACAAAATCTCCATGCACCCATTGCATTACTATTTAATAATATGAAGTATTAAGGTTGATGTTCTGCTTTTCTGCAGCCTCGATAGGAGCATAATTAGAAAGAATAAGTGCTTCCCCTTTTTTAATGCATACATCATGTTCAAAATGCACAGATGGACTTCCATCAGTTGTTCTGATTGTCCAGCCGTCTTCATCCAGAAAAACATCCTTTTTGCCCATATTTATCATAGGTTCTATGGCCAGCACCAGGTTTTCTCTTAAGAGTAAACCGTTGCCTTTACGACCATAATTCGGCACCTGGGGGTCTTCGTGCATATCTTTACCCAAGCCGTGGCCTACCAGATCTCTTACTACGCCGTAGCCCTGCTTTTCGTTATGATTTTGAATAGCCGCGCCAATATCTCCAATGCGTTTGCCCACAACTGCTTCTTTAATTCCAAGAAAAAGCGATTCTTTAGTTGTTTTTACCAGGTTTAGTACCGCTGGCGATACTTCGCCGATGATAAAGGTATAGGCATGATCGCCGTGAAAACCGTTTTTTATAGTACCCACATCTACTGAGATGATATCGCCATCTTTCAGCTCATCTTTAGTCGGAAAGCCATGTACAACCACATCGTTTACCGAGGTAATAATATGAAAGGGAAAACCATTATAGTTGTAAAAGGAAGGTACAGCGCCATTATCAAGAATAAATTCGTTGGCTATCCTATCAATCTCGAGGGTTGTAATGCCTGGCTTTAATATTTTAGCTACTTCTGCAAGGGTATCGCTCACCAGCAGCGCACTGATTTGCATCAGTTCTACTTCTTCGTTGGTTTTATATAAAATCATTGCTGCAAATTTAGCAAAAGAAGCGGAAAGGAAAGAAGACGAAGCATTGAATGATAGCAGGACTTGATGAGAGAAGATTGAATGTTATAGAATGACTGATTAATGGCATGTTGGATGAATTTTCACAGCTCATTAAGAGCACAGCCGGTAATCGAGTGTTAAAATTTTATTTCTGATTCTACTTAGGGTTTCTAAACGCATACCAAGGTAGCTGGCCAGATAACGCTGTGGTATTCGGTTGATATCCAGGTTGCTTTCCTGGAATTTACGGTACCTGCTCATTGCTTTCGGTATCCTGGCCAGGATTGATCTTTCTGATGCGGCATAATAATGAAGCGCCAACAGCTTTCTGCCGATTAAATTGGCCTCTGGATAGTTTTCGTACATCGAATCGATTAGGGTATAAGGGATGCAGATGAGTTGACATTCTTCCAGGGCCTGGAGATATTCTATAGAATGACTGGACTGCTGATCGGGGTGACGTATGGCGCCAATTAATTCATTTCCACAGCTAAACCAGGTGCTGATGTCTTTTTTACCATCGCGTACGAAGCCACGAACCAGTCCGTGTACCAAAAAATATAGCGAAGTATTACTGTCTATTGGTGAAAGAATGTGTTTATTCTTTTTAACATGGATGAGCTTACAGGATTTTTCATGTTCGGCCTTAAAGCCTTCAGATAAAGGGTAGAATTGCTCAATATAATCGAAAAACGGGCGTAAAAACGATGTTGAATAAGGCATAGTTAAGGCTGGTTTAGATTTCTGAGAAATGGATTAAAGCATACTCATATGATGAGCAGCACCAAAGGTATCTGGTATTGCAGTGTTTAGCGCAATATAGGGTTGTTGAGGCCTCTAACGATACGATCGTTAGAGTAAAAAATGGCCTAATAACAGTTTAACGGCTTAATTCCTGTGCAAAATAGGTGGTTGGCATTAAGCCCGTTTCTTTTTTAAATGCGTTGTAAAACGTAGCCAGACTTTTAAAACCAGCTTCAGAAGCAATGGCTTCGATGGTTATTTTATCCGATTTAAGGGGATACTGTTTTAAAAAATGATCAACGCGGTAACTGTTTATCCAATCGCGGAAATTTTTGCCGATGTGTTTGTTAATTACGAAAGAGCAGTGGTGGATCGGGAGGTTAAGTTTTGCCGCCAGATCTATAATCTGAAAATTGTGAACCAGGTAAAGTTGTTCCCCTTCCATAACTTCTTTCATGGCATGGGCATAATCAGATAGCTGTGCGTCTAGAAGATTAATTTTTTTGACAGCGGTAAGCGTACGTTTTGGATTTTCTTCCGATAAAGGAATTAATGAGGAATCAGTTTCTGTTTTCTTGGTTGCCGGTTTTTTTGCCCAATCAACAGCTACCAACAAATAGCCATAAAAAATATAAGGCTTGTGAAGCGCATATAATAAAATGACTAATAAGGCCAAACAATTGAGCACAATAAAAGAGGCGTTAACATATGGGATGTGTAAGCCTCTTAAAATAATGGGAACCAAACTGAACAACTGGAAAAAGGTCGCAATCCGAAGAAAAAAGATGATCCATTTTCTACCTTCACCTTCGAGTAGCTGTTGTGGTTTGTTTTTTAAGCGAAGAACAGTAACCCAGGTAAAGCACAAATAAGCAAATACCAGCACTGGCCTAAATAAGTAGTGGAAGTATGGAGGAAACAGGCCACTTTTTGCTTTTAGCGAGAAATAACCGTTTTCGGCTAACTGGCTTCCTATCACATTCCAATCGAGCGTTGTAGAGAAATGCCAGGGGATAACGTGGATAATAGCTAACAAAGCTGGCACAAAATGAAGCCATTCTATTTTTTGTAAACTTTTACGATCTTGAAGAAAACCTGTAATGTAGAGGTAAAAGCATGCTGGGGCAGCATAATAAAACGGGGTAAAAGTTTGATAAAAAAAGGCTAAAGTATCAGGTTGGTCCGATTTAAAGAGTAATGAGGTTAAAATCTGTCCAAACCGAGCAAAAAATATAACCGAAAGCAGAATGTTAAGCAGTTTATTCCCTCTTTTTGCGAAAAAAAGGTGCATAGAGAATAAAAGTAAGAATAGACAACTGGTACTAACGAGAAGGTTTAAAGATTGCATATTTCCAGGCAAGATAAAACATAATTGTTAAATTAAATTACCCTAATTGAAAAAAAATATGCTTAAATGCACCATTCGCAAAATGTTAAAAATGAGGTGCTTTTGTGTTAGAAATAAGGCAATTATAACTGCTGCTGCCCTTTATGTTTATTGGCTTTTTATGCCTTCCGCAATAATGATTTGGCATAAACGTTTGTTTAATTTATAAAAAGCAATAGTTTTGCGGCCCGTTTATTGTGAGCGGAAAGGAATATTATTTAATTATTGGATGTTTAGCATCCTTATAAAAGAAAACTTATGGACAAATTTAAAAAAGTGCAAGATCTAATCTCTTCTGTTGAAGCAGACGTAACTAAATTTTATGATGGTGGTAATGCTGCAGCAGGTACACGTGTACGTAAAGCAATGCAAGACCTAAAAGTTTTAGCCCAAGAAATTAGAGCTGAAGTAACTGATAAAAAAAATAGCGCTAAATAATTTGTTTTCGCTTTTAAAAATAAAGCCCGCGTTTTACGTGGGCTTTATTTTTATGTGCTAATCTAGGTCTATGCCCTTTATCTATCTAAAAGTTATTTATTTCCGTTTACTTGTAATTAGTTTATTGGTGAAGAAATCGCGGAAATCATTGTAGTAAAGGTCGCCTACAGTAAAGCTGGTGTGGTTGGAAAGCGTTACCCTTGTTCCCTCAACATGTAAAATATGATTGATGGAAATAATATAACCTCTATGCAACTGGATAAAACCCTTTTTAAGGTTTAGTTGTTCTTTAACATCTTTCAGACTTAAATAAGCAATAATTATCTTCTCTTTTGTATGTATTTTGATATAGTTGTGGAAGCTTTCAAAAGCAATTATATCAGCATAGTGCACTAAAACCGCTTTGTGGTCTTCTGATTTATTTTTGACCAAAAAATAAGTTTCCTGCCCTATATTTTCTATTTCTTCCTCAAAAACACGGTTTACCGTTAACGCAAATTTAGCATAACCGTAGGGTTTAAGTAAATATGCATCTGCTTCTGCTTCGAATGCTTCAAAGGCATATTCCTCATGAGAGGTGGTAAAAATCAGTTTCCTGGTTTTAGAACGGATTGCTTTAGAAAGTTCGATGCCCGAAATCTGTGGCATTTGAATATCCATAAATATCACATCTACCTGGTCAATCTTTTTAAGTTCGTTCAGGGCCACCATTGGATCGGTGTAACTCGCCAGAAGCTTCATGTTTGGGGTGTCCGCAATATATTTTTCAAGCCCCGAAATCGAGTTTTGTTGGTCATCAATGGCTATACACTTAATCATTTGTTAATCTTCTTTGCATACATAACGAAAATACACCTTTTCATACCGAAAATAGAACGCTTTATCCTGTTTCGCTGTGAATTTTCTTTCTATTGGCTAATTTAAGGTAAAATAAGTGCTTTATGATGTATACAGGAGTAATTAAATGGTATAATCCGGTACGAGGTTTCGGATTTATTGCACCCGATGATGGAAAGGAAATGGTTTATGCAGATAACCAGAAATTGATAGGGATTTATCGTCCTTCTTTAGTTGTAGGAACCAAAGTTCGCTTTAATTTAGAACAAGGGCAGGTGGGATGCCAGGCTACCAATATTGTAGTGCTAAATATGGGTTTTGACTAATATTTGCACCGATCTGTAACGAAAACAGACCGATCTATGTAACCTGGTGCTAAAAATAAGGACAGAATACGATCTTCGTTTACCATCACTGAAAATGTAGAAATTTTAATTTAGACGGCTTTTTGTTTGGGAGCAATAAACATTAAAATTTTTATTTAACATCTACCTATTAGCTTTTCTTTTCTAGATTATCTCTCTTTCCTATCTAAATTAGCGCTCTTTTTTAGATAGGATTTATTTTTTTTCGGATAACGTTTTTGCTTAAATTCGTCGTATTCTTTAGGGTACGGATACATTTAAAGCAATTGTTTATGAATATCAAAACCTTGGTTCTTTTATTGAGTACAGTTTCTACTGCACTTATAGGTGGTCTTTTTTATGCGTACTCCTGTTCGGTTATTCCGGGCTTGGCGCGTCTTTCTGATGCTTCCTTTTTACAAGCTATGCAATCAATCAACAGGGCTATTTTAAATCCTTTATTTTTTATTTCTTTTATGGGCACGCTAGTTATATTACCCATAAGCGTTTGGTTTTTTAGAGAACAAGCTATGGTATTTTACCTGCTTTTAGCGGCAACCTTATTATACTTCAGCGGTGTTTTTCTGGTTACCATCATTGGTAATGTACCCCTTAATAACCTTTTGGACGGGGCAAACCTGAGTAAACTTGGTGCAACAGACCTCACTGCACTGCGCGAAAAATTTGAGCCAGGATGGAATTTATTCCATCGAATCAGAACAATTGCTTCATTTATCTGTATTGTGCTGGTCGCTTACGCAGCAATATTAAGCCGTAATGCTTAAGGCTTATATGTCGGGTTTGTAGCTTTAAAGACGGTTGTAAATCTGTGTTTATCTGGGTGCATCTGTATTAAAACCCCTTGATCTAGCTGTCAGAATCTCGTCAATTGAACCCTAATAATCATCAATTGTGTCTATTTTGGTCTTTTTTTAATGACAAGGACTTTAAAAACTGCTTGTTTTTATTTTTATGGCGTAAAATGTGCCGATTTATGTAAAAAATTACAAATATCAAGAAATAAGTAAGATAAGACTCGGTTTAAGCCAATGAAACCGATTGTATTTATATTATCTTTGTGTATCTCTATGCGTGTTTACGGTTCATATTCTGATAGCGAATTGGCATTCTTGTTAACTCAAGGTGATGAGTTGGCCTTTACCGAAATTTACAACCGCTTTTATGGCTTACTTTTTATCCATGCCAATAAACGTTTAAATGATGATGAAGAAGCAAAGGATGTTTTGCACCAATTGTTCGAGTCGCTTTGGGTTAAACGTTTACAGGTAGCACCTGACGGTAATTTATCAGCCTATTTATATACAGCAGTTCGTAACCGTGTACTGGATGTGTTTGCGCATCAAAAAGTAGAAAGTAAATACATTGATTCTTTGCAGGATTATATAGATCAAGATCATGTGTCCACTGATTATATGGTGCGTGAAAAGCAAATGGCTCTATTAATTGAGCAGGAAATTGATGCTTTGCCGCCAAAAATGCGCGAAATATTTGTTTTAAGCCGCAAAGAGAATAAATCTCATAAAGAAATTGCAGCCGAATTAGGACTTTCTGAGTTAACGGTTAAAACACAGGTTAAAAAAGCATTGAGAATCCTTAAATCAAGACTAGGCGTTGTTGTTTATGTTGCTTTCTTCTTAAAAACTTATAGCTAATCTTCTCGGATATAGGTTAAATTCATTTTTTTTCTTTTAAATGTGTATTGAATGAAATTATTATAAAAAAAAATAATTTTTCGATACCCCCAAGGCTATGCCTTCGCCGTATATACAATAATCAACCAAACTAGATTTCTTTTTAATGGAGAAAAATGCAAAGAAGCTTTTAGATAAATACCGTGCAGGCCATTGTACACCAGAAGAAATGGCTATTGTAGAAGCATGGTACCTTCAGCTGCCTTTCGAAAAAGAGGCTCCCGATCATTTACTTATCGAAACCAGCAAAGAAGAAGTGTGGAACCGGTTAAGGCCAGGAAGAAAATCTGTAAAATTGGTCACGGTTAAGCGCATTGCGATCGCTGCCAGTATTATTTTATGCTGTAGCGTTGGACTCTATTTTATGGCTGGTCGTAATGCTGCGCCATTAACAGCTAAAACAGAATTAAAATATATCCTTCCAGGTGGAAATAAAGCTATGTTAACACTCGCCAATGGAACGGTGGTAAATCTGGATGATGCTAAAAATGGTCAGATTGCGAGCCAGAACGGTATCATCATCCGTAAGGCAAAAAACGGCCAGCTGGAATACATCATTAAAGAAATCCCAAATGGATCAGTTACAGGCTCCAACACCATTAGCACGCCCCGTGGCGGACAATACCAGGTAAGTTTGCCCGATGGTACAAAAGTTTGGCTCAATGCAGCCACAACCTTAAAGTACCCTTATGCTTTTGCTAAAAACGAAAGGGTAGTAGAACTTAATGGCGAAGCCTACTTTGAGGTTTCGAAAGATCATACCCGCCCTTTTCGGGTAAAAACAGATGCCCAAACGGTAGAAGTTTTGGGTACTCATTTTAATATTAATGCTTATAAAGATGAAGCCGCAGTTAAAACCACGCTTTTAGAAGGTGCTGTCAGAGTGAGCAATGCCTCTGGTAGTGTAAACCTACACCCTGGAGAACAATCGAGACTAAATATAAACACCGCTAAATTAATTCTCGATCAGGAAATTGATATGGATAAAGAAATGGCCTGGAAGAATAATGTTTTCTCTTTTGATAATGACGACCTGCAGAGCATTATGCGCCAGATTTCGCGCTGGTATGATGTAGATATAGTTTACGAGGGCAAAATTACACCAGAAAAATATGTGGGAGAAATACCAAGGAGCAGCAACTTAGCCGAGGTTTTTAGAATATTGGAACTTAACCATGTGCATATTGAGGTAAGGGGCAAGGTACTTACGGTATCAGGAAATTAAACAAGAATGGCTTTTCTTTAAACAGCCGAGAAATCAACCAACCAATTCACAAACTAACTAAACTTTATGATGAAAAAACTACCAGAAATTTAGCATCCTACCTTTAAAAAAAAACCGAAAGCGCGACAACGCTTCCGGTAGAAATTTGGACAAGCAGCTTGCTTCGAAACCCAGCTGCTATTTTTTAACCTCATTCATTACAAAGGTATGAAATTAACTACCCTTTACAACCCCGTGTGCGACATGCGGAGGGTAAAGATTAAATTTTTATTGGTCATGAAATTGACTACAATTTTATTACTGGTTGGCGCCTTACATGTTTCGGCAGCTACCTTTTCGCAAACCGTAACGTTATCCAAAAGAAAAACCTCGCTTAAACAGGTTTTTAAGGAGATCAAAAAGCAAACGGGCTATTTTTTCTTTTATAAAGGTCAGTTGTTACAGGATAAACCCGAAGTAACCATAGAATTAATGAAAGCCTCGTTAACCGAGGCGTTGAATGCCGCTTTAAAAGATCAGAACCTCAGTTTTAACATTGTTAACAAAACTGTCGTAATTAATGGTAAAGCAGACTTGCCGGCACCAACAACAAGTATCAACGCCAAAATGGAAATAAAAGGTGTTGTTGCTGATAAAGCTACAGGAGAAACCATTCCGGGTGTAAACATTTCGATCAAAAATGGTGCAAGTGTAGGCATTACCAACGAAAAAGGCGAATTCAAAGTCAATGTTGATGAAGGGAGCATTTTGGTTTTTAGTTATGTGGGCTACGAATTGTTCGAAATCAAGGTTACAGGTACTAAAACGTTAAACGTTAAACTCACCTCTAAGATGACCCAAATGAACGATGTAGTAGTAACGGGTTATCAAACAATTAAAAAAGATAACTATACCGGTAACGCAATTACGATATCCGGAGATCAGCTGAGAAGGGTAAATCCACAGAGTTTGCTTCAAAGTATCGGAACGTTCGATCCTTCATTTAAACTGATAGATAATAATCTTGCAGGCTCTAATCCTAACAGAATTCCTTCTATCAATGTTAGAGGTGCTTCTGCACTGCCAAGTGGCGATGGGCAGGTGCTGAGAAGGGATGATATTCAAGGTAGAGCGAACATGCCCGTTTTTATGCTAGATGGCTATGAAGTAAGCGTGGAGAAAGTATTTGATTTGGATGTGAACAGAATCGCATCGGTTACCTCGTTAAAAGATGCAGCTGCAACGGCAATTTATGGTTCACGCGCGGCCAATGGTGTAATTGTGATTACCACTAAAACACCCTTAGAGGGCAAATTAAGGATAGAATATAATTACGAATTGAATCTTACAGCTGCAGATCTAACGGATTACCAGGTGTTAAATGCGGCTGAAAAACTAGATTATGAAGTTTTGGCAGGATTATATAATTCTTCGAAACAGCAAGTGTCTCAAGATCAGCTAGATGAAATCTATTATCATAAAAAAGCCAATGTTGTTGGTGGCGTGAACAGTTATTGGTTATCCCAACCCCTGCGTAATACCATAGGGCATAAACATGCTGTAAATCTGGATGGCGGTTCGCAAGCATTTCGGTATAATGTAAACCTTCGCTACCAAACCAGGCCAGGAGCAATGAAAGGATCGGAAAGGGACCAATATTCTGGCGGAATGAGTTTTCAGTATAATGTGAAGAAAATTCAGTTCAGAAATGAATTATCCGTAACACAAGTGGGCGCTACCGAATCTCCATATGGCGATTTTTCTAATTATGTACGCATGAATCCTTATTACCCATTGCAAGATGCTAATGGCATGACGATGAGGATTTCTGATATATATGAAAAACAAGATCGATCGAGAGAATATGTTTTTAATCCACTGTTTGATGCCGGTTTAAGCAGTTTCAACAAATCGAAGTACACCGAAATTATTGATAACCTCTCTGCCGATATAGAGGTGGCGAATAACCTTCGGTTAAGGGCGCAAATGAGTTTAACTAGCAAATCGAATTCTGATGACATATTTACTTCTCCGCTTGCAAATAAATATTACCTGTACACAACAGATAAAATAGATGAAAAGGGCGAATACACGAACAGGGAAATGAAAGAAACCTATTGGGATAGTAATATCAGGCTAACCTGGCTAAAGCAGATCGGTGGCAGTTATTTTAACGCTTTAGTAGGTGTAAATGCCCGTACAGAGCTGCGCGATCAAAAAGAATTTACGGCTATTGGATTTGCTAATGATCGTTTTACCAGCATAGGCTTTGCCAAGGGCTATGCTGAGGACGGAAAACCGCAAAGCAGGCTCGAAAAAGCAAGGCTTTTTGGCTCTTTCTTTACGATGAACTACTCGTATAAAAACCGCTACCTTATGGATGGAACCGTTCGTATTGATGGTTCTTCTAAATTCGGAGTGAACAATAAATTGGCTCCTTTTTGGTCTTTCGGATTAGGATGGAATGTGCATCAGGAGAAATTCCTGCAGGGTAATCCTGTAATTAGCCAACTTAGACTAAAAGCTTCCACAGGTCTCACCGGTTCGGTAGAGTTCGATCCTTACTTATCAAAAACCATTTATAAGTATAATACCGGAAACTGGTATTCATCGGGTATTGGTGCCGGAGTAAACAGTTATGGAAATGATAACCTTGGATGGCAAAAAACAAGGATGACTGATATTGGTATCGATATCGGATTGTTCAAAGATCGTGTAATGCTTACGCCAAGAATATATAAGAAGTTTACCAAAGATATTTTGGCCGATATTACCTTACCGCCATCAACAGGCTTTCTGTCTTATAAGGAAAACCTTGGCGACATGGAGAACAAAGGCGCAGAGCTGGGACTAACCATAGATGCAGTAAGAAGCAAAGACTGGTCGGTAAACCTGAATGCAAGTATGGTTTCCAATAAAAACAAAGTGGTGAGAATTTCCAATGCGTTAAAAAAATACAATGACAGGGCAGACGAATTGCAGTCGGTAAAACCAGGAGATGGTGGTTACAGGGGCATTCCCTTACTTAGGTTTAGCGAAGGACAACCTTTCAATGCCATTTATGGTGTACGTTCGTTAGGCATCGATCCTGAAAACGGACGTGAATTATACCTCAAAAGAGATGGTACACTTACATACGACTACGATAAGAGAGATTATGTGGTAATTGGCGATCCTAATCCTAAAGTGAGCGGTTACTTTGGTGGAACGGTTAACTACAAAAGATTTAGCTTGTATGTACAGTTTCAAACTTTTTTCGGAGGCGACAAATATAACCTGACACTGGTAGAACGTGTTGAAAATGCTGATCCAAAATATAATGTTGATAGGCGTGTATTCGAGGAAAAGTGGAAGCAGTCTGGCGACCTTTCTTTTTATAAAAATATAGCAGATAATGGCGAGACGGATGTAAGTTCGAGATTTATACAGCCTGATAATCTGATCAATCTTCAATCAGTAAACCTTTCTTATGATATGAATAAAAAAATCGCATCTAAACTATCGATGTCGAGTCTCATGTTTCAGGTAACTGCCAATGATGTGGTACGTTGGTCATCAGTAAAAGAAGAAAGAGGAATTAATTATCCGTTTACCAGGAGTTTAACCTTTTCTGTTAGGGCAGCTTTTTAAGCTATTAATGAACAGATTTAAAATATAAAAACATGAAAATTAGATTGTTAATATGCCTCTTCTTGATAACAGGGTTATTGAGTTCCTGCAAGAAATGGCTGGAAGTTGAGCCGGAATCAGAGATTGCTGCTCCAATTTTATTCAGTACAGAAAATGGCTTTATGGAAGCCATAAACGGTGTGTATAACCGCAGTACAGAGTCAGATCTTTACGGTAAAGAACTCACATTTGGCACAACAGAGGTACTTGCCCAAAATTTTTCGATGCGCGATGACGGACAGGATTATAGACAGACCTCATTGTACAATTATAAACATGGCGAGTTTATTAAGCGTAAGGATAAAATATGGGCTGGTTTATACAATGCAATTGTAAACTGTAACCTGATCCTCGAAAATGTAGATGCGAAAAAGAACATTTTTAGCGGAGCCAATTATTCCATTGTCAAAGGAGAAGCACTTGCCTTAAGAGCCTACCTGCATTTCGACCTTTTGCGTCTTTTTGCGCCCTCTTATTTGAGAAACCCTTCTGCAAAAGGAATTCCTTATGCTAACAAATACACGAAAGAGATTACGCCGGTTAACAACGTTTCAGAAACCATTAATCTGATCATCAAAGATTTGGAAGAGTCGAAACAATTATTAGTTGTGGATCCGATTCGGAGTGCCAATTATGTGGTAAATTATCCCTTAGTTACCGATACACTGAAAAATACAGAAGAGAAAAACCCAAGTCTTTTCTTACAGAACAGAAGGCATCGTTTAAATTATTATGCAGTATGCGGAACGCTTGCCCGGGTTTACCTTTATAAAAATGATAAAGTTAAAGCCTTGCTGAATGCTAAAGAGGTTATCGACTCGAAAAAATTCCCATGGACAGCAAAAAGTGATTTTGAGGCATTCGAAGATTCGAAGAAAGATCGTATCCTGTATAAGGAACTTGTTTTTGGGTGGTACATACCGGGTGCTGCAAAAGAAATAAAAGACAATTGGTTTCAAAGTGGTACCAGAGGCTTTTATTTGATTGAGGATGCCGCAGATTATATCTATGAAAAGGCAACAGCCGGAGCAAGTGATTCCCGTTATAAATACTGGTTATCTGCTACCTCTAGTCAATCATCAAGGTCTTACGATATCGTTAAATACCGGAGAAATCCCTTAAGCACTGAAACAGGCGCAAATCTACATTACCTGATGGCTCCTGCAATCAGGCTTAGTGAGCTGTATTACATCGCTGCTGAGTGTTCTTATGCAAACAACCCCACAGTCGCAGTGAATTACCTTACACAGGTTCGTGAAGCAAGGCAAATAGGCGATCCATTGACCATAAACAACGAAGAAGATTTATTAAAAGAGCTACTTAAAGATGCCCGTAAAGAATGGTTAGCCGAAGGCCAGTTGTTCTATATGTATAAGCGGCTTAATAGAGCTATAGTAGGGCAGACCGGTGTAACCATTCCTGCTTCTGATAATATTTTCGTGTTACCTCTCCCTAACGACGAGATTGTTTATGGTGGCAGATAAAACAATTTGAAATTCTATTAATAGCAAATTATGAAAATATATATATTAATATTCGCAGTCATTTGTCTTGTTTCTTGCAAGAAAGCAGAAGAGATGCGTTTTGATCACAGTGCTAATGTCTATTTCGATATTTATAATGGAGATAAAGACAGTATAGTAAGAACCTTTGCCTATAATCCGACACTGGCTCAGGATACCGTATGGTTACCTGTACGTTTATCAGGAATCAGAACAGATGCAGAGCGGAAATTTAGTGCGCGGGTAGATACCGATTCTTCTACGGCCACGCCCGGAATTCATTACGAAGCTTTGAAAACTCAATATTCAATCCTTCCGAATAAAGGACTAGGATACATTCCTGTAGTAATTTATAATAAGGATAAGGAACTTGAAAACAGATCGGTTTCCATATTGATCAAATTAACCGGTACATCAGATCTGGGCATCGAAAACCCTTATCTGATCAGGGCAAAAGTAGTATTTTCTTCCAAACTGGAAAAACCAAGCTGGTGGGATACCTGGCCGCTTCCTCCTTATTCGAGAACCAAACACGAATTGTTTATTCTGGTTACGGGGCAAACCTCCCTTACTACCGACGGACTGGATGCACCAAAAAACCTCTACTATATAGGATTATTAACCACTATGCTAAATAATCCATTTAATTGGGTAACTAAAAATGAAGCAAAAGGCTATGTAATTGAAGAGGTAACTGCAGGTAATACCAATAGTTATTATTTCTACAATAAAAAAAATCCGGCCAAAAAAACGCTGTTGAGAAAAAACATGCAAAATGGCAAGTATTATTTCATAGATGAAAACGGTAATGAGGTTATTTAAATATAAAAACATGGATATTAAAAAATTAATCTTGTTGATAATTGGTGTGGTTTCTCTTGCCGCATGTCATAAAGACCTTGGCAATTATGATATTGATATGCCTATCGAGCCTAAACTGGCTAACCTCGATTCTGTTTACACTGCAAGTGTAGGTGATAGTTTGATCATCAAACCAAAAATAGAAGGTGTGGATGCGGCCAATATAGAACTTCAATGGAAAATAAGTGTAATGGAAGGGAATGATGTTCTTTATACCGGACCAGCATTAAGGATCATATTCGGCTTGCAGGCTAAAAGATACGCTGCCCGTCTTACGGTCTTCAACAAAGCAAACGGAATGAAATATTTCCATAAGTTTTACATAGACGGCGGAACCGAATTTGCCAGTGGTACAACGGTATTGAGTGTCGAAAATGGAATAACACAGTTCTCATTTGTAAAACCAGATGGCAGTGTAAAGGCACGTTTGTACAGGGCAATGCAAGGGAAAGATTTGCCTGCAAACCCCACAAATTTATTTTTGCTTAGGAATACGTTTACGGGCGGTACATTGTTAGGGTATTGGATTATTACAAAAAATGGCGGAATCAGGTTGGAGCCCAATACCATGCAGGAAGATCCAAAATACCCGAATACACTTAAGGATAACTTCTTTACACAACCAGATAATCTTGAGGTTGGTTCACTGATTTCGCATCCTCAAGGGGTAATGATGGGCGTTGTAAATGGTAAATTTTATGGTGGAACAACGAGCACATGGGATCAGGCAGCTACTTATGGAATGTTCGGCTTACCTGCTGATGGTGATTATGAATTGGCCCCATCTTTTGTAATGAGCTTTACGCAATCGGCTACTTATTTTATTGGCTTCGACAGAAACAGAAAGCAATTTGTCCGGATCAATCTTTATGGAGCGCCTGTTTACTTTGGTACCCAATATTCGGTTACCACAACAAATGCCTTCGATCCTTTAAATGTGGGTATGGACCTTGTTCATTTGGAGCAACTTAATAACGCAGATTGTTTTGCCTATTGTAAGGGTACCGATGGGAAGATTTATGAATTAAAGTTCAATGTTCAGTTTAACGGGCCGTTTACCTTTACCCCTCAACATAAACGTCTTTTTGTACGCCAGGAGTTAATTAACGAAAATACAAAATGGAGTGGTGCTAAAAATGGGGTAATCTATATTGCCAATGGCAGTAAAGTGTATCGATATAATCCTGTAAATGAGGAGCTAAGAGAGCTGGCTACTAGCTTTAGTGGTAAATCGATTACGATGTTAAAACTTACCGAAGACGAAGAAACGCTGATGGTAGGAACAGAAGAAACCGTTTCTTTCCTAAATATAGCTACCGGAATGAATGGTGTACTCATTAAAAAGATCGAAGGGATTCCCGGCGCTCCGGTTGATATTGCAATCAGAAAATAATGCTGTTCCACGCTTGGGCTTAAATCTGAGCGTGGAACTTATTTAAACATAAAGAAACATACAAATGAAAATCATAAAATTAGCAGTATTGGCCTTTTTGTTACCAGTTTTAAGCTGGGCACAAGCGCCGAATTTTAGTTTAACAGGTAAAATAGGCACATTGGGTGCACCGGCGAAAGCCTATATCGATTACATGGATAATGGTGTAAGTCACGAAGATTCAGTAGCGCTTGTTAATGGAAGTTTCAAGTTTGCCGGACATATTTCTGGTAATGCTTATGCACGCATGGCCTTAGATCATACTGGCAGTGGCAAAGGTAAGGCGGTGTATACCGGAGATGTGATTTATTTTTATTTTGGTAAGGAACAGGTAACAATCACTTCAAAAGATTCTTTGGAAAATGCTGTTTTTGCTGGTTCAAAGGTTTACCAGGAATATGAGGCCTATAATAAAGCCATTGGCGGTACCATTATGGCGCTTACCAAAGCTGTAAATATCGATTTTAACCGCGGTACACCCGAACAGCAAAAAGATACTGCTTATATGAAAGCGGTAGATCTGCGTTACAGAAAGAACATCCAGAACAGAACAGACAAACAGTTTCAATTTGCTAAAGAACACCCAACTTCGTACTTCGCTTTGGTCGCATTATCAGAAGCTGCCGGAAGTAAGGTTGATGTAGCCAAAGTTGAGCCTCTTTTTAATGCCTTGAACAAAGCTTATCGCGAAACCGACATGGGTAAAGAACTTGCGCAGCGTATTGCTGCAAGTGGCATTACTGCTGTTGGAAATGTTGCGCCGCTTTTTACACAGAACAATGTGGTAGGCAAACCGGTTTCGTTAGCCAGCTTAAAAGGAAAGGTGGTTCTGGTTGAGTTTTGGGCAAGCTGGTGTGGGCCATGCAGGGCCGAAAATCCGAACCTGGTAAAGCAATATCAAACCTATAAAGATAAAGGTTTCGAAATTATCTCAGTTTCATTGGATAATGTAAAAGAACGCTGGTTAGAAGCGATAGAAAAAGATGGTTTAGACTGGATTCATGTTTCTGACCTAAAAGGGTGGAACAACGAAGTGGGCCGTTTATATGGCGTACGTGCCGTACCTGCAAGTTTTCTGGTAGATGCTCAGGGTAAGATCATTGGTAATGGCTTACGTGGCGAGCCTTTGAATAAAAAGCTTGCAGAAATATTCAATTAGTTATTGGCTGATAAATATAGATCATGAAAAAGATGCTAACGGCATGTCTGATGCTGGTTTCGCTACTCACTTTTGCGAATACGAAATATCGGGAGAAAATTGCATTAAAGGTTTTGTATGTGGGCTATAATCCCGATAAGCCAATGCCGAAAAATGTAGTTTATTATTCAACTGCTCCAGCTATTATTGAAAAAATATACAAAACCAGAATGGCCGATTTTAAAGCTTTTTTGGAACAAAGATTTACTGAGGTTAAGGTGATAGATGTGGCTGATTATAAGGTAGAAATGTCTGATGGGGTAGATGTAACGCTGATGGATGCAGGTCCGGTTAACATGCCCGCAAACTTTAGTCGCCCGATGGTTTTGATGCATGCCATGGCACCCAATGTGGGTTTACCTTTAGGTTTAAAATTCGATTGGTACTGCCAGTGTTTGGATGATGAAGCCTTGAACATCAAAACCGATCATCCCATTTTTAATACCCCAAATGCTGTGAAACTAACCATGGTGAAAAAACCGACTCCAGGTTCTTTTTTTAATGGTCATCAGGGAGTTGGTACACCAAAAGAAATGGATAGGTGGCAGGTGGTAAAGCAAGGCTTTTCTTCAAAAGAACCTTACCTGATCGGTATGGTTTCGCATGGTGAAGGATTTAATGATTCGCCTGATGCCGAATCTATTTCAGGTGGGGTTTGCCTTAAAAATGCCGAAGCAGTGGCATTAGGTCGCCAGGGGAATTACTTTATGTGGGGTTTTGCAGGCTCTCCAGATTATATGACAGATGAGGCCAAAGATGTTTTTGTAAACACGGTTTGTTACATCAAAAAATTCGATCACCTTCCGTCTATTGTTAAAAAAGTGCAGATCGAAACCCGTAGCGGTATCGATGAACTGATCTATCGGTTAAGCAAAGATCTTTATAATCAGGCCATTGTTTCGCGACGGGAAGGTAACCTCCGTATGCTTAAAATGCAACAGGAATTAAAGGATAAAAAAGCAAAAGGCGAAGATATTGGCCATGGCAACGAAATGTTCTTGAAAATGCCGGTAACCAACGATACTCAATCTTTTGAAGACTATGTAAAAGGTTATGCCGGAGATAGTTTATTTGCCATTTATGGTACTAACATCAGTCTCTATCACAAGTATTACCGTCAAAATTACGAGTATTTCTATCCCTCTGGCGTGTATACCCTTCAGTTAGATCGTGATGCACAAAAACTAGGCATTTCTAATCGTAAAGTGGCGCTTTTAGATAAATGTGTAGGTTTATTGGAGGCCAACAAAGAGGTAGCAATGGCCCAGCGTTTGCTCGAACGTTACACTACTAAAAAATTCAGCAAAGTAGCTGAATGGAGAAATTGGCTCAATCTAAACCGCAATAATCTATTCTATACCGAATCCGGTGGCTTTAAATTCATGGTCAATACCTATGGAAAAGGTCTTCCTACCGGTCAACAGCAAAGTTATCAGTTGCCGAAGGCGGTTGTTAATGACGAGCCTACCACGGCCGATCCGGTTGCGGTTTCTGCAAGATTTATTCCCGGTAATGGCCATAAAAAAGATAGTTTGCTTATCGAAGCCAAAATTTTAAAAGGTTGGCATATTTATGCTTATGTGTCTAAAGATAACCCATTTGTGGCTACAGAAACCAGATTGGAACTTCCTGAAGGCGCAGTAGCGGATCATGAATGGAAAACTACAGCAGCTATTCCATATCCGGGCAACGAGGGCATGTTTATTTTTGAAGGAAAGGCAAACTTTAGGATAATGGTCGATTACAGCAAGGCCAAAGCAGGCACTAAAATTAAATGTGGTTTATACTATCAGGTGTGTGATGAAACCAAATGTTACCCACCGAAAGAAAAGATATTGGAGATACTCATCTAATCTACCTATGCGCTCAGCATGGCCGGTAAAATGGCCTTGCTGTTTTTTAACTCCTTAATTTAAAATATGAAACCTTTTTTCAGGCTTTACCTTTTGGTTTTGCTGTGTGTAACCTGTACTTCATTGTGGGCGCAATCTGCTGCTAGCAGAACTGATTCGCTTCACAACAAGCTTTTGGTAGAAATGATAACCGTGCCTGCGCCTAATTTTGCCTTAAAAGATCTCGATGGAAATGTAGTATCGTTAAAAGACCTTAAAGGAAAAGTAATTGTACTCGATTTCTGGTCGACATGGTGTGTGCCCTGCAAAAAATCTTTTCCTGCCATGCAACTGGCTGTTAATACCTATAAAAACGATCCTTCTGTAAAATTCTTATTTATCCATACCTGGGAAACCAGCAAAACACCAGTTGAAGATGTGAAAAAATACATCGCACAATCGGGTTTTAATTTCCAGGTGCTGATGGACCTGAAAGATGGGGCTGGGCATAATGCTGCGGTTGAAGATTACGGCGTAAGTGCCATCCCTGCAAAATTTATCATCGATAAAGCAGGCAATACAGTATTTAAACTAACCGGCTTCACCGGAACCGATGCCGCTGCGCTCCAAGAAATTGCTGAGCGGATTACATTGGCAAAAAATCATAAATAACAAATGAATAACGCTATAAAGGGAATAGCAGTAACGATAGTTATGCTGCTCAGCTTAAATGCTGTGGCCCAGAAAAAACAGGTTGCCAAATTTCAGAAAACCATTGCCGAAGCTGTTAAAAAAGCCTATCCTGCAAGTGTAAGGATGTGGGGTTTCGATGTACAGCAAAACCAAAGAACCAGTGCACAGTTTAGTGGTGTGGTGGTGAGTGCCGATGGCTACATCTTAACGGCAGCACATACCATTTTACCCGGTAAAAATTATAAGGTCTTTTTTCCTGATGGCCGCGAATGCATCGCGCTAGCCCTTGGTAAAATAGAAAACAAAGCGACGCCAGGCATTCCGGATGTGGGCATGATGAAAATTACCGATAAGGGAACTTGGCCCTTTGCAGAGATGGGCTATTCGGCAAGCTTGCTTAAAAACGAGCCTTGTATCAGTATTTCATATCCCGAAACCTTAAATCAAACGCTGCCAACATTAAGGTTAGGAAATATTGCAGAAGTGAAAAATGAATATGGTTTTATCCGCTCAACCTGCAAAATGGAACCAGGTGATTCTGGTGGACCTTTATTCGATTATTATGGCCGCGTAATCGGATTGCACAGTGCCATTGATGTCTCAGAGGAAATGAATTTCGAAATTCCAGTCGACCTTTACCGCCGTTATTGGACAGCGCTAAACAGTGAAAGACTTTATACCGCTTTCCCAGAGGAGAAGGATAGTGTGAAAACAGATCCCTTGTCTTTGCTATTACAGAAAGAAAGCAAACAAAAGGCTTTACATCCTGATTTTAATATGCCAACGCTTAAAAATAGCTGCTTTTCCATCAAAAGTATGCTAAAAGGAAAAAACGAGGATATTTACGCCACTTTATTGAATGTTAACACGGCAAATGGAGCTAAAAAACAGTTTCTACTGAGTAAAAGCACTATGGTTGGTGAGCAAGCACTATGTGATATTAATGGAGTTGCCGTGCCAATTAAATTAATTGGAAAAAATCAGGAAAATGACCTGGTTTTATTTGAACTTGAACAGCGAATAACTGGTGGGATTGATTTAAATATTTCTGATAGCAACAGCGTTAAAATAGAATTGGGTAAACTTCTTTATAGCATTGATCCCGCTGGCAAAGTGATGCGCAGTGTTTTGGGTAGTGCGCTATTTAATTTGCCTAAAATAAACAGTCAGCCTTATTTGGGTGCAATGGTGATGTATAATTCCAGCCCCGTTCAATTCTCGTTAGTTAAAGCGGGCAGCCCGGCAGAAAAAGCGGGAATAAAAGTTGGCGATGAACTGATCAGTATGAATGGTAAACCGATAAAAAAAGCAGGCGATTTCGCTCCAGAAATACTGAAGTATTGGGCAGATGACGAAGTTATTTTTGAATGGGAAAATGCTTCAGGTAAGATGAGTAAAACACTAAAATTAGAGGGAAGGGGGCAGTCGGTATTTAATCACCCGGCAGAGAAATTTGAAGGTGGAAAGTCGGAGCGGAGAGATGGTTTCAATGCTGTTTTTACACACGATGCGGCCATTAAAGCCAATGCCTGCGGTTCGCCTGTTTTCGATTGGGAAGGTAATTTTTATGGGATTAACATCGCGAGGTTTAGCAGAACAACCACAGTAGTGGTTCCAAAGAAAACGATAATTGATTTTGTTTTGAAGACTATTCAGTAGTTTGGTTTTCGCCACGGAAACACAGAAATCACGGAAGTTCTATTGGTCGGTGTCTCACCGACCGATAAGGACTGCCTAAACCTGCTTTACAAAAACGATACATTATGCAGTATTATTTGGAGCGGCTTGCCTGTGCTACGATTAAAGTTTGTTCCCGTGCTTCGCTGTATCCCTCCGCTGCGCTTTGGGGATGCCGCTACGCCCGGGGCTAAGCACTCTTTTTCTGTGGAGAACCTGATACATAAGTAATTACCTTTGGTGCGTTCGCTTCAGGCTCGGTTCGGCGTAGCTTCTGTACAACAGCCCCCTGTTAAATAAACCTTATTGAAGCGGCTATCCTTTTTGTCGCAAGACTAATTGTTTATGTGATTCATTCACAAAAAGATAGAAGCGAAAAGAAGGACTGTCCACACCGAAAAGCACTGCACCTGCTTTACAAAAACGATACATTATGAATTATTATTTACTATTTGGAGCGGCTTGCCTGTGCTACTATTTAATTTGCCACGGAAGCACGGAAATCACGGAAGTTCTATTTCGGTTGGTGAGACACCAACCGATAAGAAATTAAGGTACTATGCCTATTTCTTCAGTAACGTATCAATCTCAGTATTAAATTCTTTCACAAATTCATCATAAAATTTACCGGTTGCCGGACCGTTAAAGCCCGTATGGATCTGCGCTACATTGCCCTGATTATCAATAATTATCGTGGTTGGGAATGATAAAAAAGAATCGAGTGCAGGCAACGATTCAGATACCACCTGCTTATCGGCAGTACCTGCAATAACCTGATCGTATTCAATGCCAAAACGTTCGCGGAAACGTGTCATCACCTTTTTTGCATATTCGGGTTCGGTTGAGCGCTCATAATGCAAAGCAATAATTTCTACACCACGTTTCTTGTTTTCTTTATACCAGGGTGCAATAAAAGTAGCTTCGTCAACACAATTTGGGCACCAGCTTCCGGTTATGGTTAAAATCACCACCTTGTTTTTATATTTTTCATCCTTTAACGAAATCTTTTTGCCGTTTACATCAGGAAAACTAAAATCAAGCGTTTTGTATCCTTTTTTCAGGTAGGTAAGTTTGTAAGGATCGGGCAGGGCAGCATCTTTATTTTTAGTTCCGGTAAGAGGCTGGCTTCCCCTTGCACCTAAAATTTCGCCTGTTAATGAGCCATCTGACTGAAAAGTTCCTTTGTAATAGGCAGGAGAGGAGCCAATAAAGCTCGAAAGTTGAAATTCATTTCCTTCCACTACACCTTCCAGATAACGCGAATCGCCTGTTACACGTAGAAAAGTGCCGGTAAGTTTGTTTCCGCTTTGCTTAAATAAACCTACTGTTTTTTCTTCCTTACCATTTGGCGATTTAAAAACTACATCATAACTGCCAGAATAATCTGCCGTTGCAGGTTTACCTGTTGTTTTAAAACGGTAATTTTTCCTTTCAGCAACAATTACCAAAGGTTTGCCAGCTTTATCCTGTTTCCTTAATGTACCTGTTAATTGGTCTCCATCTATCGCAAATGCGAATTCATTATCAAACTGATCAAGTTTTACAAAAAGCGAATCGGCCGTTTGTTTTACAAGGCCACCTTCGAAACTTTCTTCAGCATTGCGGAAATATAATTTCTGCTGACCGCTTTTTTCATTGATCTCGAAATTAAAAGGAATTTCCAGACCTTCCTTTACCTTGGCTATTCCACGCCAATTGCCGAGGGCAACAAAGGCTTTAGATTTTATTTTGTTGAGTTTTACTACCTGATTGGGTAAAGTATTATGTTCCTGGGCATAGATAAAAGTTGTTGATATAGCCAATATGGCTATTGAAAGGGATTTAAGTTTCATTGGGATGTGTATTGACGACTAAATTAGTAGACAAAGATATGGATGTAATTGGGAAAGAAAAAATTTTTCAATAAAAATCTATAAAAACTATAGGATAAATGGAATTAATTATACCTTTGCAGCAGTTATTTTAAAATACTTATCAAGAAAGGCGGAGGGAATGGCCCTATGAAGCCTTAGCAACCATCTAATTTTTAGAAATGGTGCTAATTCCATCTCAGATGAATCTGGGGTAGTTAAGTCAGTTGATTGCGTTATCCTTATAAGAATATATGGAGCACTTCTGATTTATGGGGGTGCTTTTTTTTTGCCCCGATGCAAGCTTGATAAGTAAATACGGTTTAAAGAAAATTATTCAAATGAAAAAAACAGACGAGCTAAAAGCCATTAATGCACACCTTAATGCATCCTTCCGAATGCGCATGCCCTGTTAAAATCGCTCCATTTTAACAGGCTTCTTTAGGCTAACCATTCCTTTTTATTTTTTTTAAAACAATACGTTTTAGTCGTAGTGGAATTGTTTTGCCCAAAAATATTATCCCTTTTTAACTAATTAACTACACAATATGTTTAAAAATTTAAAATCAATAACGTTTATCCTGCTGCTCTTCCTGGCACAAAAGCTTTCTGCTCAGGATGTAACGGTTACCGGAACGGTAAAGTCGGCAGATGGCGAAACACTGCCTGGCGTTTCTGTATCAATAAAAGAAACCAGGCAAGCTACTATTTCTGATGCAAAAGGGGCTTTTTCAATTCATGCACCCGATAAGGGCACATTGATATTTTCATATATCGGTTTTAAAAGCCAGGAGATACAAATCAATAAAAATGCTGGCCCCATTTCGGTCATTCTTCAGTCAAGCGATAATGCGCTTGATGAAGTAGTGGTTACGGCTTTGGGGATTTCCAGGGAGAAAAAGTCGCTGGGTTATGCGGTTCAGGAATTGAAAGGGGACCGTGTAGCTGAAGCAAAAGAATCGAACCTGGTAAATGCACTCGCCGGAAAAATAGCTGGTGTACGGGTAACCAACAGCCAGGGAAGCATGGGCTCGTCTCGTGTGGTCATCAGGGGAGAAACGTCTATTGCTGGAAATAACCAGCCTTTATTTGTGGTTGATGGAATTCCGGTAGATAACGCTCAGTTAAACTCTGCAGGGGCAAGGGATTATGCGAATACCATTTCGGATATTAATCCGGAAGATATAGAATCGATAAGTGTGTTAAAAGGACCAAATGCCGCTGCATTATACGGCTCGAGGGCTGCTGCAGGGGTTATACTCATTAAAACCAAAACCGGTAAATCGAAAAAAGGATTGGGCATTGCCATCAACTCAAATGCAGTATTGGAAACTTTGCTTACATTACCTGTATATCAAAATGCCTTCGGTCAGGGATCGGAAGGCAAATTTAGCTATGTAGATGGTGCAGGTAAAGGCGTTAACGATGGGGTAGATGAAAGCTGGGGTCCGAAATTGGATGGTAGATTAATTCCACAATTCTATTCGAAGGGAGTGGCCGTTCCATTTGTTGCGCATCCCGATAATGTGCGCGATTTCTTTCAGACCGGATATTCATTAAATAATGGGGTATCTGTTGCAGATGCCGGCGAAAAGTATGATTACCGGATTTCATACAATAACCTGAAACAGGTTGGTATAGTGCCTAACTCTGGTCAGGGCAAAAATTCGTTTGTGCTGAATACATCATTAAAAATAACACCGAAGTTAACCTTAACTGCCAATGCAAATTATAGCAAACTTAATTCTGATAATTTACCTGGAACAGGAGGTTCAAGATCAACCAGTACCATGTTGCAGTTTACCTGGTTTGGCCGTCAGGTTGATATCAACCAATTAAAAGATTATTTGGATGAAAATGGAAAAACGTTTAACTGGAACAATAGCTATTACAGCAATCCTTATTGGGTAGCTTACGAAAATACCGTATCGCAAAACCGTAGCCGGATTATTGGAAGTTTAGCCCTGAATTATAAGATTATTGATGGACTTGATTTAAATTTCAGATCAGGAACGGATTATTATAATGATAGACGTAAAGTGCGGATTGCCTATGGAACCAACGGAACGCCTTTCGGTTCTTATACAGAAAGTGCCTTTACAGTAAGTGAAAATAATACCGATGCAACATTAAACTTTAACAAACAGTTGAATGATGATTTTAGTCTCGAATTGTTAGGTGGTGGGAACATCCGCAGGCAATATATCGAGCAGAACGATCAAAGTGCACCTAAATTGGCCATCGCAGGGCTATATACACTTAAAAATTCTCGTGATCCGCTGATTTCATCAAATAATTTATCAAGATTAAAATCTTACAGTGTTTATGCATCCGGACAGCTTGGTTTCAGGAATTACCTGTTTGCAAACATCACAGCCCGTAACGATTGGTCATCTACCTTACCAGCGCAAAATAGATCGTATTTTTACCCGTCGTTTAACGGAAGTTTTGTAGCAACAGAAGCATTTGACATTAAAAGTGAAGCGCTTAACTATTTGAAAATACGTGGAGGCTGGTCTAAAGTAGGTAAAGATGCCGATCCTTATCGTTTGATCAATACTTATGCATTTAGTGCGCCGTTTAATGCAAACCCTCAGCTTACCACAAGTAATATCGACCTTAATCCTAACCTTAAACCAGAAACTACCACTTCAACAGAACTGGGCGTTGAGGCGGTATTCTTTAACAAAAGGTTACGTTTCGATTTAAGTGCATACAATACCAATAGCTACAATCAGATTTTGGCAGCCGATGTAAGTCAAAGTACCGGATTTAGCTCAAAACTGCTTAATGCCGGAAAAATAAATAACAAAGGCATAGAAGCACAGTTGGGCATTACACCAATTAAAAAACAGTTTACCTGGGACATTGATTTCAATTTCGCTGCAAACAGGAGTAGGGTAATTGAGCTCGATGCGGAGAAATTATTAACGAATTACATTGTTGCTACCAATTCAGCGCAGGTGATTGCTACCGTTGGACAACCTTATGGATCGCTTTTTGGAACAGCCTTTTTAAGAAATGGCAATGGAAATATCATTGTAAACGCTACAGGTGCACCAGCTACAAATCCAACCAAACAGGTATTGGGAAAATATACACCAGACTGGATTGGCGGGGTGTACAATACCTTCACATATAAAGGTATAAGTTTAGGTGTATTGGTTGATGCGAGTATCGGAGGTTCTATCTACAATGGTACCTATGCAACAGGTACTTATACCGGAGTTTTAGCTTCTACGCTTCCGGGAAGAGCAGCAGAATACGGTGGTATTTCTTACTATTATCCAGATAATAAAAAGGAAAATGGCACCGTAAGGGTAAACGGAACCGCTCCGGCAGGTGTAACGGTTTATGATGACGGGATTGTTTTTGATGGCGTAACGGCTGATGGTAAACGTAATGAAAAAGTATTACCTGCCCAACAATATTATAAATCGTTCAGGAATATCGATGAAGCCAATATTTTCGATGCTTCTTACGTTAAGCTTCGTGAAGTTAAGCTTAGTTACAATTTGCCAGCAAAATGGCTCCGCCCATTAAGTTTACAAGGCGTTTCAGTATCACTTGTGGGGCGCAACCTTTGGATTATCCACCGCAATACAGTAGATATCGATCCGGAAGTAGCCTTTAATACGGGTAACGGACAGGGGTTGGAAAGTCTTTCTAACCCGAGCACACGCAGTTACGGTATCAACCTGAATGTTAAATTTTAATCTGACCATCATGAAAAATAAAAAACTATATATATTGGCCATTCTGGCAATTGCATTTTCATCTTGCAATAAAGAGCTTGATGAGGTGAATATTAATCCGAATGCACCAGAAATTCCTCAACCCGATTATTTACTTACTGGTACCACTAAAACTACAGCTGATACGTATTGGGGGGTAACCAATAATATGAACTCGAGCTTGCTTTTTGTACAACACTGGGCTAAAGTTCAGTATACAGAAGAAGATCGGTTTATCTTTTCGAACAGTAGCTTTACGGCTTTATGGTCTACTGGCTACGCACAAAGTATTGCTGGCTTTAATAAAATTATCGAACTGGGCGATGCACAAGGCAATCCAAACTATAAAGGAGTTGCACTTGTGTTAAGGTCGTGGGTATTTTTGTTACTTACCGACGCTTATGGGGATATACCATATTCACAGGCTGGAAAAATTAAACAGTTTGTTACGCCGGTTTACGATAAACAAAAGGATGTTTATTATGGTATTCTTAACGATTTAAAGACTGCTCAGGCAACTTTAGATCCAGCTTCAGGAAAAGTTATAGGTGGAGATGTGATTTATAGTGGTAATATTGCTTTATGGAAAAAGTTTGCCAATTCTTTACGCCTTCGCATCGCTTTACGCATTGCAGATAAAGAGCCGGCTAAAGCCAAACAGGTAATTGATGAAGTACAGGCTGAAGGTGGTACTTATATTAATAGCAAATCGGAGAATGCACAACTGTTCTACAGTGATTCACCTCAGCAAAATCCGGTAGCAGCCTCATTCGAAACCAGAAATGATTACCGGATCAGCAAAACCATCGTGGATAAACTTTTTGCGCTAAATGATCCCAGATTACCAGTTTATGCAAGCAAAACTGATAATGCCACGCCTCAAACGTATGTAGGCATTCCGAATGGCTCAACAAATTCAGAAGCCAGTGCAATAGGTTTGGCAAATTCTTCCAGACCAGGAACTTATTTTTTAGCACCAAAAGCACCTGCAGTGATTTTTAGTTATGCCGAACTGCTTTTTGATAGGGCAGAAGCCGCTGCAAGAGGTTTTACTACAGAAAATGCAGCTGACCTCTATAAGCAGGCCATCAGGGCATCCTTTGATCAATACAGTATAGGTGGAAGTGCGGTTGATGATTATCTAAATCAGGCTTCCGTACAATATGATGCTGGTAATTATAAAAAATCAATCGGTGAGCAGAAATGGATCGCTTTGTTTGGTCAGGGTTTAGAAGCCTGGGCGGAAAGAAGAAGGTTAGATTATCCGCAGTTAACCGCTTCAGTAAATACCGTTTTGAACGGACAGATTCCGGTACGCTTTATATATCCTGGTACAGAGCAATCATTAAACGGACAAAATTATAAAAATGCGGTAAGTAGCCAGGGTGCCGATTTATTAACCACCAAACTTTGGTTTGATGCTTTTTAAATCCGATAGTGGTAAAAATGGTGTCAGATGCTGCCCTCAGACACTGCTGGTGTATAGTGGTGTCAGATGTTGCCATCTGACACAGAAAACAAAAACGTCCCGGTTTAAATCGGGACGTTTTTGTTTGAAATTTTTAAAGAAAGAGGTATCTTGTGTATTGGAGTTCCTGCTTTCTTCCAGGTATTCATCTGGCTAAATCTTCGGCAGCATTACTTGCCCTGGTTTTCAGGTCTTCGGTATATCCTTTTGCTTTATCTACCCATTCTGGAGCTTTATCTAATAGTTCATCAACTATCGATTGTCCGGTAATTGGATCTTTCTTTGTGATATATTTTACGCCAGCATAAACTGCGGCGCCAATAATTGCTGTTTTTAAAATTCCCATGTTCTTTTCTTTTTTATTAGTTAAACATTTTGAGTTCGTTAAAAGTTTTAGACGATTTACGATAGCTGTTGTTACAAATGCCTTTAGTTGAAGTTGCAATAATCTTCCTGTTTTTTGCCACGGAAACACGGAACCACAGAAAAATACCTCCGTGATAATTTGCGTCTCCGGGGCAACTAATTATTGGTTCATGTTAGTGAGATACCAACCGATAGCCCGAAGGTGGTCTGTGAGGACACAGACCACGGGGGGGACCAGTAACCAGGCATAAAATTTTTTTACCAATAATCTCTATTAAATTTATATATTTCGAGCAAAATTACCTTAACCTAAATCGATTATAAACTAAATGAAGTTGCATGAATAAAGAAAAGCTGTTCATTGAAATCAAGAATTTGAGCATTATAAATTCTTTATCGAAACACGAACAACTTGTTCAGGGAATCATTAATGGCCTAAACCATAAACTGATTGCTAAGGGAGATATTCTGCCTTCAGTTAACGAAATGATGAGGGAAACAGGTTTTGCCAAAGAAACCATCGGCAAGGCCTATAAAGAACTCATTAGCAGAGGCATTTTAGAATCGAAAAACAGAAGAGGTTATTTTGTGGCAACCGATGATACTGAACAACACCTTAAGATTTGTTTATTAATTTATGCGTTCGATACCTTTCAGGAAACTTTTTACCAGAACTTCCGCGACCATTTAGGCGAAAATATTCAGGTTGATGTATATTTCCACCACAATAATTTAAGTGTTTTCGAATCGATCATCAACAGCAATAAAGGGCAGTATGGTTTGTACGTTATTGCACCAATAGAAAGTAACGAAGCCAAAGAAATACTAGAACAGTTACCAAAAGAAAAACTGCTGATCGTGGATCGCTATGTTGCGCTGAAGGGCGAGTATTCTTACATCGTTCAGGAGTTTGAGAAAGCTTCTTATAATGCTTTTTTGCAACTGGCACCCCGTATAAAAGAGTTTTCGGAGTTTGTTTTCTTTTTTAAACCATCGTCCGCAGAGCCCAATGAAGTACTGGTTTCATTTAAACGTTTCATAAAAGAGTTTAAGATTAATGGTGTAATTAAAAACAGTTATGAATCTGGCAGTATTGCACCCGATAAGGTTTATTTTACTATCCACAACCTCGAACTTTGGGCAATGTTAAAAGATGCCAAGGTAAAAGGATTAAAGGTGGGCAAAGATTTAGGTATTCTATCGCATAATGATGATAATGTGAAAGAGATCATATTTGACGGGATTACTACATTTTCAATCGATTTTGCGCATATGGGCCGCCTGGCCGCCGAATTTGTACTCAGTTTGAAACCCATAAAACATATTATGGAGAATAAACTGATGAGAAGGAATTCACTTTAGTGTAAACTTCGCAGCAACAGCTGTTCTTAAATTCATACTTCTAAACTGGCCAATCTTATCAACAGCTTAGAAGTTTCTAAATTACATCACGATTTTCTTTTAATTTGGAAATGAATGGACTGTGGTTTTTGGCTAATGTAGTCCTGCCATTCGCTTTACTTCGTTGCACTACGTGTTCGCTGCTGTCAGGTTTATAATCGAAAGGTCTGCTCCTTGTATGTTGCCACAAGCACCAGCACTTTGTTGCTACGCGATCGCAGTGGTTCTGGTTCTTCACTGGAAATAACGGTGAAAGGGGCTGAAAACTACCAAAAAGGGCAGAACCGGTCATTTCCAAAACATTAAGGAGAACAACTTATTATTCATTTTTAGACAGCCACTGATGTGCTGATTCAATCCTGCTGATTATTCTTAAACGATTTATTTTTAGAAAGTTGGAATATTAAATTTTTTGGTTTATAATTGTATTCGGAAATAGTAGGATAGGATAGGATAGGACAAAAAGGTGATTTGCTTGCATTTAAGCGCTTAGTTTCGTTTATATATGCGAAACAATTAAATGAGCTTTTGTAATAATTGTTCCAGTCCCGATTACATTTTCATTAACCAAATAACCAAAAAATATGAGAAATTTTACAAATTACTTTACAGGAAAGCAATTTCTTTCTTTCATGATCGCTAAATGGCGACCAGCAGATCTACAAAATCTTAAAGGGCACTAATACTGCTGTCTACTTACATCTATCTTAAATAGTTTTAATTCACTCATTTAAAAGCTAATTAGCAAATGAAGCAATTATTTTTGTTTTGTGGGCACTTATCGGTGCCCAACAGGTTAAGAAATGCAATGGTATTGACGGGTTCGATTCTTGTATTCTTCCTGATTTTTATACCCAATAAAGGTTTTTCTCAAACGGGAAAGAAAACCATTACGGGTAAGGTTACAGATACGCTTGGGGTAGGGTTGCCTGGGGTAACTGTAGCAGTGGTAAACAAGGTTAATGTGGGTACACAGACCGATAATAATGGAAAGTTTGTACTCGATGTAACACCTGGAGAAATACTGAGATTTTCATATGTAGGATACAGGGAGCAAAGGGCAACAGTTGGTGCAGCCAATGTGCTGAACATTAAATTAACTGAAGAAAATATGCTGTCAGAAGAGGTAGTAATTACCGCGCTAGGGCAGAAACAACGTAAAGAAGCATTGGTAGGTTCTGTTACTACCGTAAAAGTGGGTAACCTTAAAATACCGTCTAGTAACCTTACAAACGCCCTTTCAGGTCAGATAGCGGGGGTAATTGGTTATCAGCGCAGTGGGCAGCCAGGGCAGGATAACTCGCAGTTTTTTATCCGTGGGGTAACTACTTTTGGTTATAAACAGGATCCGCTTATTTTAATCGATAATGTAGAGCTTAGTGCTTCAGACCTTGCCCGCTTACAGGTTGATGATATTGAAAGCTTTTCTATCCTGAAAGATGCAAGTGCTACCGCATTATACGGTGCAAGGGGTGCAAATGGCGTAATTTTAGTCAGCACGAAATCAGGTAAAGAAGGTAAAGCCAAAATAAGCTTCCGATTAGAAAACTCTGGTTCTCAATCGGTAAAGAGTTTACAACTTGCCGATCCAATTACGTATATGAAGCTTTTTAACGAAGCTGCTATTGGCAGAGGCATGGATCCGATGTTTACACCTAACCAGATTATTAATACACAGGCTACAATAAATAAAAGTCCTGGTTATAATGAATACGTTTATCCGGCCGTAGATTGGTTAGATATGTTATTTAAAAAACGGACCAGCACACAAAGGGCTAATATTGGTATTAGCGGTGGTGGTGGCGTTGCCCGCTATTACATTGCAGGTTCTTACAATTTAGATAATGGTATACTTAAAGAGGATGAGCGGAATAACAACGATAATAATGTGAAATTCCGTAATTACCAATTACGCTCAAACATTAACATCGATTTAAGTAAGACCACCGAAATGGTGGTGCGCCTATCGGGTAATTTTAGTGAATATAATGGTCCTTTGGCAACAGACGGCGGTTTTTCTACCGATTTATATAATATTGCGGTACACACCAGTCCGGTTTCGTTTCCTGCATTTTACCCTGCCGATGCGGCCAATCAAAACGCACAACATATTTTATTTGGAAATAGAGGTGGGGCGGGTGTAAACAGTATTTTAGACAATAATCCTTATGCTGCGATGTTACGCGGACATAAAAATTCGTCTGAATCGCGTATGTCAGCACAATTTGAAGTCAATCAAAAATTAGACTTCTTTACCGAAGGCCTTTCATTTAAATCTATTTTTAGCACCAACAGATACTCTTATTTCGATTCGCAAAGAGCATATTCTCCATTTTATTATAATATAGGTTCTTACGACAAGCAGAGCAATACCTATGTTTTAAACTGGCTTAATTCATCTGTAACGGGCGGTGCACCGAATATTGCGCAAGAATACCTGTCGTATAATCCAGGTAATACCAATATCAATACTTTTTTATATGCACAGGCATCATTAAATTATGATAAAGCTTTTGGTAATCATAATGTTAGTGGTACTTTAATTGGTACTGCGCAACAAACGGTGTACAGCAATGCCAGTTCCTTACAGAATTCGCTTCCTTACCGGAATTTAGGTTTAGCCGGACGATTAACTTATTCGTATAAAAGCAGATACTTTTTAGAATCTAATTTCGGCTATAATGGATCTGAAAGGTTTTCAGAAGACCATCGTTTTGGCTTTTTCCCAACCATTGGTGCCGGATGGGTGCTTTCTAACGAAAAATTTTGGACTGGTGGAATCGCCAATGTGGTTAACCGCTTAAAATTAAGGGGTAGTTATGGTATTGTGGGTAACGATGCCATTGGTGCGCAGCGTTTCTTCTATATCTCTGAAGTGAATTTAAACGGTGGAGGAAATTATGCTCAATTTGGGTTTAATGGCGCCTCTAACCGTAGTGGAGTATTTATAAACAATTACGAAAATAAAGATGTTACCTGGGAAACATCACAACAAACCAATTTAGCATTAGAAGCTACGCTTTTTAAAAACTTAAATTTAATTGCCGAGGTATATAATAATTATCGCTACGATATTTATATGGGCCGTGCCAACCTGCCTAGTACACTTGGTTTAGAAGCCAGTGTAGGGGCAAATGTTGGTGAAGCCAGATCCAGAGGGGTTGATTTATCGTTAGATTATAAGTTTAATGTAAATGCATTTTCTTTCGCCGTACGCTCTAATTTAACTTTTGCTAAAAACAAATACATTAATTATGAAGAACCACAATGGGCCGAGTCTTATCGGTACACCACAGGGCAGCCGATTAGCCGAAACTTTGGTTACATTGCCGAGCGTCTGTTTGTTGATGATAAAGAAGTACAGAACTCGCCAACGCAAATTTTCTCAGCAAACGGTAAAGCGCCAAGAGCCGGCGATATTAAATACCGCGATTTAAATAACGATGGTAGAATCGATGATGCTGATAAGGCTTATATCGGTTTCCCTCAATCTCCTGAAGTGGTATATGGTTTCGGTTTCAGCTCATCGTACAAGGGTTTCGATCTTTCTGCCTTTTTTACCGGACAGGATAGGATGACCTTCTTTATCGACCCAACCCGGGTGAGTCCTTTTGTGCCTAGTAATCAGCAGTATATTTTAGGAAATACGCAATTATTGAAAGATTTTGCAGATAACCACTGGTCGCCTGAAAACCAGAATTTATATGCACTTTATCCAAGGCTTGCTGTTAATGCTGCCGATTTAGAAAACAATGCACAAACCAGTACCTGGTGGATGAGAAACGGACGCTTAATGCGGCTAAAATCTGTAGAACTTGGATATACCCTGCCTCAGCGCATTTCTACTAAAATAAAGCTGAATTCCTGCCGGATTTATTTCAACGGGCTAAACCTGCTTACCTGGAGTCCTTTTAAAATGTGGGACCCAGAGCAAGGTGGAAACGGTTTTGCCTATCCAATACAAAAGGTATTCAATGTTGGTCTTAACGTAACCTTATAATGAAAACGATAAAAAAATATTTTAAATACAGTTGCATTGTTTTAATGCTTTGCAGCTTTGTATCCTGTAAAAAATATCTTGATGTAACGCCTGATGATATTGGTACGCTCGATTATGCCTTTAGAAACAGAAACGAGGCCGAAAACTACCTGTACTCGTGTTATGCCTATCTGCAACGGATGAACGATGTGGCTTCAAACCCAAGCTTTACCACTTCTTCAGAATTGATTTATTCAAATACACTTGATAATTTCCAAGGTTTTAACAGAACAGGTTTTAATTTATTAAGAGGAACACAAACTGCAGCAAAACCGGGCTTAAACACTTGGGATGGTGAAGAAGGGAGTTATAGCCTTTGGCGCTCCATCAGAATCTGTAACATTATGCTCGAGAATATCGATAAACCTATTGATTTAGGTGCTGCAGAAAAGAAACGCTGGACCGCTGAAACCAAATTTTTAAAAGCCTACTATCATTATGTGTTATTTAAAATGTATGGCCCAATACCGCTGATTAAAACTAATTTAGCCATAAACAGTACTACTGATGAGGTAAGGATAAAAAGAGCTCCGGTAAACGAGACAGTAGATTATATTGTTTCGCTGTTAGATGAGGCTATTCCTGATCTGCCCGCTGTTATTACCAGTCAGGCAACCGAATTGGGCCGGGTAACCAGTGTAATTGCACTTTCGGTAAAGGCCGATGTATTAACTACAGCAGCAAGCCCGCTTTTTAACGGTAATCCTGATTATGTGAGTTTTAAAGATAAAGATGGTGTTAGCCTTTTCCCTGCGGCTTACGATGCCCAAAAATGGAAAAAAGCTGCTGATGCTGCAAAAGTTGCCATTACTGCCGCTGAAGCACAAGGGATTAAATTGTATACCTTCAGCTCACCATCAACAGTTGGCAAATTGTCCGATTCGTTAAAAAGAGAATTAGATGTACAGAATGCTGTTGCAGAAAGATGGGAGTTGAATTCCGAAATCATATGGGCATCAAACCCTGAATTTAATTATCAAGGATTTGCAACGCCTAGACTTACCGCTAAATCTGCCGTTAATAATTTTTCCAATCCTTCTACTTTTTCGGCCCCAATAAGTACACAAGAACTTTTTTACACGGTTAATGGTGTGCCGATTACTGAAGATAAAACCTGGGATTATGCGGGCAGGAATACCATTAAAGTTGGCGATAATGCCAGCAGGTATTACATTCAGCAGGGGTACGAAACCATAAAAGGCCATTTTGCCCGCGAAACGCGTTTCTATGCAGATATTGCTTTTGACGGAGGTATCTGGTTTGGAAATGGAAGGAATAATCAGGACGATCCAGCTAATCCTTTATATTACGTATCAGCAAGAGGTAGCGGCTTTGCAGCACCAAGTGATAACATCAGGTTAAATATTACAGGTTATTGGCCTAAGAAACTGGTAAGCTACGCATCAGTTTATGATGATGGTTTCCAGCCTTCAGCCTTCCGCTTGCCGTTAATTAGATTGGCAGGTTTATATTTACTCTATGCAGAAGCTTTAAATGAAGTGAACGGGCCTACGGCAGAAGTATTTACTTATGTAGATAAAGTAAGGCAAAGAGCGGGTTTGCAAGGGGTACAGGCCTCGTGGACAAATTTCGCCAAAAACCCGAATAAATTTAACACCAAAGAAGGTTTGAGACAGATTATTCATCAGGAAAGAAGAATTGAGCTTTGTTTTGAAGGCCAGAGCGGTTGGGATTTAAGAAGATGGAAAGAACTTCAGGCAGTTTTAAATAATCCGATACAGGGCTGGAGCATAAACAATGCAGAAGCCGTTAATTACTATCGTCCAACTACACAGTTTATTCCGGTGTTTGGCTTAAAAGACTATTTATGGCCGATTAAAAGCTACGACCTGGTGGTAAATCCAAACTTAGTTCAAAACCCTTATTGGTAGTTTAAAATATTTAAAGAAATGAAACCATGGTGTAGTTTAAGCAATAATTGTTGTTCGCATGCACCATCGCTTCATCAACGTTGAAAATAAATTCAAAATGATGAAAAATATTAAAAATAGTATTTACCTAATCTTTATCGTTTCTGTTTTAGTCAGCTTTGCTGCCTGCAAAAAAATGGAAACCTATAACGATCCAGCTTCTTCAGATATGACCAAGCCTGGAGTGGTAACCAACATTAAAGTTGATAATTTTAATGGCGGCGCATACATTACCTATTCTTTGCCCAACTCAAAAAACCTATTGTATGTATTGGCGCAGTATAAAATAAATGGAGTAACTACACGGGAAACAAAATCGAGTTATTATTCTGATTCTATTATGGTAGATGGCTTTGCAAAAAAACAGGGTTACGATGTTACTTTGTACGCGGTAAGCAGGGCAGAGGTTAAGTCAGATCCTGTTGTGGTAAAGGTAAACCCCGATACGCCACCATATCTGCTTTTAAAACCAACAATTAATGCCGAGGCTGATTTTGGAGGCATAAAAATTACCGGAACTAATCCCTTAAAAAATAATCTGGGGATCATTCTGCTAAATGTTGGCGATAATAATACTTCCGATGTTATTGATCAGCATTATGGCAAAACCGAAATTTTCGATTATTCTGTTAGGGGTTATGCACCTGTTGCTAAAAAGATTGGTTATTATGTAACAGATAATTTTGGGAACATTTCGGATACGACCTATAAAACTGTTACTCCATTTTTTGAGACCTTGCTGGATAGAGGTAAGTTTTTTCAGTACAGACTCCCATCTGATGGGGTAATTGCCTATGGCTGGGATCTTCCTTATTTGTGGGATGGTAAAACAGACGGTAACTCGAACGGATGGCATACAGCACCAGGTGGGGCAATGCCAGCAATAGCAACATTTGGTTTGGGTATCAGTGCAAAATTAAGCCGTTTTATTTTATGGGAAAGACCAGACGGGGGAGACAAATTTGCTTACGGACACGGAAATCCAAAGGTATTCTCCATTTGGGGATCTGATGTAGCTGTTCCACGCGATGCGCAACTGCCTTTGTCTGCACCGGTTGGTACGGTTATAGGCGATTGGATAAACATGGGCAATTATAACTACCCCAATCCGCCTTCGGGCTCAGCACCCGTTGCACATACCACCGCCGATAATGATTTTGTAAAAGCAGGTGTAAGTTTCAATTTTCCGCTAACCAACCCTAAAGTCCGCTACATCCGTTTATCGGTAAGCACCACTTGGTCTAACGGTACTTTTGCGCATGCCATGGAAATGGCCTTTTATGGCGACCCAAGATAATTAATATAAGAAGTTAAATTTTCGAACATGAAAAGTATATATAAAATTAGCGGTTTGTTATTGCTGTTGGTTACAGTAATACTGAGCTGTACCAAAGATGATCTTGCTTTTAAAGATTTTTTAAAAGATGGGGAGATTATTTACCCAGGCCGTGTGGCCAATATAGTTACCAAACCTGGTAATTTAAGAACTGCATTATGGTGGAATCCAAGTCCCGACCCAAGTGTAAGTAAATATGTGGTTTATTGGAATAACAACGCCGATTCGGTTGTGGTTACGGCCAGCAGTCACAACCCAACAGATACGATAAAAGTGGTTATTCCGAATTTGAGCGAGTATACCTATACTTTTACTATCTATTCGTATGATGCTCAGGGGCATAAATCTATCCCCATAGAGGCAAGAAATGTGCGGGTTTTTGGGCCATTATACCAGTCTGGCCTATTAAACAGGCCTTACAATGCCAGCACACCATACGTGATAAACAGCAATGGCTCAGTTCAGCTAAATTTTAAGACTCCCGATACCATCAATGTAAATACGGTAATCAGGTACACCAATACAACAGGTACGAGTGTAGATAAAACGCTTTTACCGGCTGATACCGCTATTACACTTACAGATTATAAAGCCGGAACAGATATTACCTATAAGTCTTCTTACATTCCGGGGAAAGGCTCGCTGGATGTATTTTCGGTAACTGATTTTTCTACCTTCCCTAAAATTTTCACTTACGTACTGTGCGATCGCTCGCTTTTTAGCGAAGTGCGTTTGCCAGGTGATGCGCCAACTTACGAATCGGGTACGAGCATTAGTAAACTTTGGGATGGAAGTGTAGGACCGCAGGGCTATCCAAATATTTTCCATAGTGCAGGTAACAGTGGCATGCCACATGTAATTACTTTCGATTTAGGTAAAGTGTATACCAATTTATCACGGGTTGAAGAAACCGGAAGAGATTGTTGCAATAATCCGGATCGTTTTGAGGTTTGGGGAATAGCCGATTTAACCAACGCCACAACTACTTTATCGGCCAGTAATAATGGTTGGCCAGCTGAAGCCACAAGTAAGGGATGGATACTTTTAAAAGATGTAACCAGAAGCGATGATGGCAAAAATGCAATAACTGCTGAACTGGATAATGCAGGGAAACCAATTCGTTATATTCGCATCAGGATTAAACATGTAACCACTGGTGATGGAAATTATAGCAATATGAGCGAAATCAGGTTCTGGAATAAACAGTAATGTCGTCATCTCGACTGAAACGCAGTGGAATGGAGAGATCTGTCTAGGCAGATTTCCCCACTTTGTTGCACCTGATAGCTATCGGGTCCGCTCGAAATGACGATCCCCACAACCGGATCCAATTGATATAGTACAACAACACACAAATGAAAAATGTATAAAAAGCAACTTATTATTATTACACTATGCTCATTTTTTATCGGTAAAAATGCCACTGCCCAGCAGAAACCTTTAACATTATGGTACGATAAACCGGCCAAAATCTGGGAAGAAACCCTTCCTTTAGGTAATGGTAAACTCGGTATGACACCAGATGGCGGTATTACCAGGGAGAATATTGTATTGAACGACATTACCTTGTGGAGTGGCGGAAAACAAGATGCCAACAATTACGAAGCCTACAAAAGTTTGCCCAAAATCAGGCAGCTGATATTGGAAGGTAAAAACGATGAGGCTCAGGAGTTGGTTAACCGCGATTTTGTTTGTAAAGGGCAGGGATCCGGTGGCGCAAACTGGGGTAAATATCAAACCCTTGGAAACCTTCAGCTCGATTTTGATTATCCAGGTGTAAAAGACCTAAGCGCACAAGCATATAAAAGATCTTTATCATTAGATAAAGCTGTTGCCGTGGCCGAATTTACGCTCAATGGCGTAAAATACAAAAGGGAGTATTTCTGCAGTTTTGATGATGATGTAAATATCATCCGCATTACAGCCGATCAAGCTAAAAAACTAAATTGTAATATTTCCATCAGCAGACCAGAAAAAGCAACATTAGCCAGCGAAGGCAATGAACTGCTGATGTTTGGCCAACTCGATAATGGCACTGATGGTAAGGGGATGAAATACCTGAGTCGTGTGAGTACCAAACTTAAAGATGGTACGGTAACAAGCGAAGGGAACGTTCTTAAAGTGAAAAATGCAACCGAACTGATTATTTACGTTGCAGCAGAAACCGATTTTAAACATACCGATTTTGAAGCGAGGGTAAAACAAGTTTTACAAAACGCGAAAAAGAAGGCCTACAGTTTGCAACTGGCCAATCATACCTCAAATTTTGGTAAACTCTTCAACAGGTTAAAAATCAATTTAGGCGAAGGCGAAGCAGCCAAACTGCCAACAGATGTAAGGTTAGAACGTTTTTACAAAGATTATAAAAATGACGTTTCACTTAGTGCTTTGTTTTTTCAGTTCGGTCGTTATTTAAGCATCAGCAGTACAAGGGTAGGGCTTTTGCCACCAAATCTTCAGGGTTTATGGGCAAACCAGATCAATACCCCATGGAATGGCGATTACCATTTAGATGTAAACGTGCAGATGAACCATTGGGCTATTGAGCCTGCTAACCTTTCGGAGTTAAACCTTCCACTGGCAGAATTGGTAAGAAATTTAACCGGACCAGGTTCAAAAACAGCTAAAGCTTATTACAATGCCGATGGATGGATTGCCCACGTAATTACGAACGTTTGGGGCTTTACCGAACCTGGCGAAAGTGCCTCATGGGGTGCATCAAATGCAGGTTCGGGCTGGTTGTGCAGTAATCTATGGGATCATTTTGCCTATAGTCGTGATTTAAAATACTTGAAAAGCATTTATCCGATCTTAAAAGGATCAGCTGCATTTTACCAAAGTGCTTTGGTTAAAGATCCCAAAACAGGTTGGTTGGTTACTTCGCCATCGGTATCGCCAGAGAATACTTTCTACCTGCCAAACGGAAAAACAGCAAGCATTTCAATGGGGCCAACCATCGATAATCAGATTGTAAGAGAGCTTTTTAATAATGTAATTACGGCTGCTAAACTGCTTAAAATTGACGCCGCCTTTAGTGCTTCGCTGCAGGAAAAATTAAAATCTATTCCGCCAGTGGGTATAATTAGTAAAGATGGCCGTATACAGGAATGGCTGGAAGATTATAAAGAAACCGATCCGCAACACCGCCATATCTCGCATTTATATGGGGTTTATCCTGCCGGATTAATTACGCCAACATCAACACCCGCATTGGCTGAGGCGGCAAAGAAAACGCTTGAAGTGAGGGGAGATGATGGACCAAGTTGGTCAATTGCCTACAAACAATTATTTTGGGCAAGGCTACAGGATGGAAACAGGGCTTTTAAACTGTTTAGAGAAATTTTAAAACCTACATTGAGAACCGATATTAACTATGGAGCCGGGGGAGGTGTTTATCCAAATATGTTATCAGCAGGACCGCCCTTTCAGATTGATGGTAATTTTGGCGCATCGGCCGCTATTGCCGAAATGCTGATCCAAAGTCACGATGGTTTTATCGAGCTGCTCCCTGCTCTTCCTGATGCCTGGAAAGCTTTTGGCGAAATTAAAGGATTAAAAGCCAGAGGTAATTTTACCGTTGATATGAAGTGGAGAGATGGCAAGATTACATATTACAGCATTACTTCGCCCACGCCTCAAAAGGTAAAGCTAAAAATGAATGGAAAATTAACCGAAATAATGTCGACCAAACGCTAAGAAATACATGGTTTTTAAATTATTATCCAGGCATAAGTTATTCTTGATTTTCCTGGTCCTGCTATTTTCTGCGCGGTCTGCATCTGCAATCATAATCAATTATGGTCGGGCAGGAAAAATAGACTACAACCTTAAAACCGGCACTTTTCAGGTGTCAAATAGCGCTGCGCAACTATTATTAAATGGTTTTTCGCAAGCAGTATACCAGAAAAGGATACTTAGTTCGAAGGATTACTCGCAGATCAGCTACACCAAAACAGCTATTAAAGATGGTTTTGGGAAGGGTTTTAAACATGTTTTCTTGTTAAAGCAGCATGGTTTACCAACTATGCAACAGGTTTTTTGTACCTATACAGGTAAGGATTATTTTATGATCAGTCTTGCTTTACAGGGCGTTAATTTATCCATCAACCATATGGTGCCTTTAAATGGGGACTTGATCGATCAGGAGACTTCAGGCGTGCCTACCAGCTTATTTGTACCTTTTGATAACGATACCTTTATTTCTTACAATGCTGTTCCGCTAAAGGCGAACACAAGCAATCCGAGCGCGGAGGTTACGGCTTTGTATCACGATCAATCCAGAAAAGGTTTTGTAATCGGATCTATAGAACACAATAACTGGAAAACCGGAATTATTACAGCTATGGATAGCGGGAAAAAAATAGGTATTCAGGCCATTTGTGGTTATACTGAAGAAAGTATTACCCGCGATAAAATTGAACATGGTTATTTAAAAGGAAATGCGATCAGGTCATCGAAAGTATTTTTCGGTGCATTTGCCGATTGGCGATCGGGTATGGAAACCTATGCACGAGCCAACCGGATAGCAGAACCACCTATTATTTTAAAATGGAAAGCGGGAACTCCCGTGGGATGGAACAGTTGGGGCGTAATGCAAGAGAAAATAACACTCGAAAAAGCTAATCAGGTTGTCGATTTTTTTGCTGATAGCCTAAAAGCCTTTAGAAGCAATGGTGTAGCATATATCGATCTCGATTCTTATTGGGATAACCTGCTGAAAGGCGGCCTAACGGGCGATTATTCTAAACTGAAGGCATTTGCCGATTATGCTAAATTGAAAGGATTAAAACCGGGCATCTACTGGGCACCCTTTGTAGATTGGGGATTTGCTGGTGGCGGTAACCGCAAGGCGGAAGGAAGCGATTATACATTTGGCGAGATGTGGACCAAAATCGGATCAGGCTACCACGATATAGATGGTGCAAGGGCGCTCGATCCAACACATCCGGGTACCCAGAAACGTATTGCCGCAGTGATTAAAAAGTTTAAAGCATGCGGTTTTGAAATGATTAAAATCGACTTTTTAGGTCACGCTGCAATAGAATCCAATCATTTTTACGATCCGAAGGTTACTACAGGGATGCAGGCCTACAAAGCAGGCATGGAATTTTTATTAAAACAGTTGGATAATAAAATGTTGGTTTACGCAGCCATATCACCAAGTTTAGCTTCTGGACGATACATACACATGCGCAGAATAGCCTGCGATGCCTTCAAATCGATAAAAGATACCGAATATACTTTGAATAGTGTAAGCAACGGCTGGTGGCAAACTTATCTTTACGACTATATTGATGCCGATCACGTGGTATTCTCCGATCAATCTGACCAGGAAAATACAGCCAGGTTTTTATCAGCAATGGTTACGGGAACCTGCATTACCGGCGATGATTTTTCACTGCAAGGCAAATGGAACAGTACGGCAAAGCGTTTATTGAACAATGCCGAAATCCTAAACGTATTAAAAGATGGAAAGGCATTTCTTCCGGTAGAAGGGAATAGGGGGGAATCGGCATCACAACTTTTTGTAAAACAGGTTGGTAACGTGAAATATCTCGCGTTATTTAATTATAGCGATGAAGTAAAGCCTTTTACGCTTGACTTTTCGAGAATCAGTTTAAATATGGATGAAGTGTACAGCTGTCAAAATTTGATCACTCAAAAAACTGAAAACTTCAAAAATAACCAAGCTTTAAGTGTGGGCGCAAAAGATGCCATTATCTTCAAAATCATACTTAAACAATAAAATAAATCAACTACTACCTATAAACATTACCGGATTAACATTGAAAACACAAATGAACAAGTCAGATCAAATTGCATATTACATCAAGCACGGAGCATTGGTCATTACCATTTCGCTTTTTACCGTTGGCAATATTAAGGCCCAAACCATTATCCCTATTGAAACCGCGCATAATGCATTGGTATTACAGGCTGATGTAAAGAAAGATGTTAATACCATTTTTTTTGGAAAGAAACTCAGTAATAAACAAGAATATGCGCAGGTTGCCGGGCAATACAAACAAACTGAAGACTACACCGGGCAGTTAAATTCGGTTTATACACCTTCAGGATCAAGAAACCTGGTAGAACCAGCCATTAGTGTTACCCATGCTGATGGCAATAACTCGCTCGATCTGAAATACGTAGATCATACCATAACGGCTATTGATGATAATGTGAGTCTACTTAAAATCAGATTGAAAGACCCAGTTTACAATTTCGAAGTCACCATGTTCTATAAATCTTTTTATAAACAGGATGTGATAGAACAATGGACAGAGATTAAACATAACGAAAAGGGGACAGTGGTATTGCATAAATATGCATCGGCCAATCTGCACTTAAAATCGCCGCATTTTTGGCTAAACCAGTATCATGGCGATTGGGCTAAAGAAATGCAGCCAGAACAAAGTGAAATCACCCACGGCATTAAAACTTTAGATAGCAAATTGGGTACAAGGGCAAATTTATTTCAGCCTTCGGTTTTTATGATTTCGTTAGATAAGCCAGCTGAAGAAAATGAAGGCAGTGTTTTGTATGGAGCCATGGAATGGAGCGGTAATTTTAAGATCGATCTTGAACTGGATTACCAGGATAACCTCCGCATTATTGCCGGAATGAACAATTATGCCTCTCCCTATAGCTTAAAAGCTGGTGAAGTTTTTACAACCCCTGCTTTTTTATCCACTTTTTCCGATCAGGGAAAAGGCGATGCCAGTAGAAAATTGCAAGATTGGGCACGTAATTATAAGATATTAGATGGAAAAGGAAGTAGGTTAACCCTTTTGAATAACTGGGAGGCCACTTATTTCGATTTTAATGAACAAAAGCTGGCCGATTTGTTAAAAGATACCAAAAAACTGGGTGTCGATTTCTTTTTACTCGATGATGGTTGGTTCGGGAATAAATATCCCCGTAACGATGACCATGCCGGGCTTGGCGACTGGCAGGAGAATAAGAAGAAATTGCCAAACGGAATAGCTTCTCTGGTAAAAGAGGCCGATAATGTAGGAACCAGATTTGGAATTTGGATAGAACCCGAAATGGTTAACCCTAAAAGTGAACTTTATGAAAAACATCCTGATTGGGTGGTAAAGCAGCCTAACAGACCTGAATATTATTTCAGGAACCAATTAGAACTCGATCTGAGCAATCTAAAAGTGCAGGACTTTGTTTTCGATGTGGTGGATGGCCTGTTTACTAAAAATCCGAAACTGGCTTACATTAAATGGGATTGTAATGCGGTAATTTACAATGCATACTCCGCGCATTTAAAAAATCAATCTCATTTTTACATCGATTATGTAAGGGGATTGTATAGTGTATTGCAAAGAATCCGTGCTAAATATCCAACGGTGCCGATGATGTTATGCTCTGGTGGAGGTGGTAGGGTAGATTATGCTGCCTTACAGTATTTTACGGAGTTTTGGCCTAGTGATAATACCGACCCATTAGAGCGCATATTTATGCAATGGGAATACTCTTATTTTTATCCGGCCATCAGCAGTTCCAACCATGTAACCGATTGGGGAAAACAGCCAATAAAATTCCGTACCGACGTAGCCATGATGGGTAAATTGGGTTTCGATATTGTAGTGAGTAAATTACCTGAAAAAGAGCTTCAGTTCTGCCAGGAGGCCATTAAAAACTATAACGATGTAAAACAAACGATCTGGCAAGGCGAACAATACCGTTTAGCCAACCCACGCACCGGCAGCATCGCATCGGTGTTATATGTAAATGCGGAAAAAACTGAAGCTGTTATTTTTAATTACCTGGTAAACTACCGTTATGGCGAAAACAGTAAATATCCGATTAAACTGAATGGTTTAGATGCAGCGAAAAAATACCAGATTAAAGAAATCAACCTTTATCCAGGTACAAAATCATCGATTGATGCTACTAAAACTTATACTGGCGATTTCCTGATGAAAGTGGGCTTTAACCCTAATGTTAATGCCACGAGGACCAGTGTGGTGTTAAAATTAGAAGAACTGAAGTAATAAGGTTCGTCATTTCGACTGAAGCGTAGGGAAATGGAGAAATCTAATTAATGGTTTCTCCATTTTTTTACCACAGCGCCCACAGAGAGCAGACCACAGAGGGCACAGAGTTGGAGCATAAATAAATACGATCGTCATTCTCGCGCAGGCGGGAATCAAAACCCATTCCATGTTCTGGGTCTGCCAAACAATTTTAATCCACTATATAGATCCTTCGGCTCCGCTCAGGATGACGAATGAGCCTATAGGTAACTCATTGATTGATTGATTGATTGATTGATTGATTGATTGATTGATTGATTGATTGATTGATCGACTTTGGGTACTGACTCCCGGCTAAGGACTCTTTACCAAACTAATCTTCTTCCTCACCTCCGTTCATAAAAGCACGCGGACTTTTTCCGAACTGTTTTTTAAACTCCCTGCTAAAGTATTTTGGATCGTTAAAGCCAACCTGGTAGGCCACCTCATAAATGGTAAACCTATTTTGTTTAAATAGCTCCATTGCTTTCTTTAAACGGATCGATTTAACAAAGTCGTTTACGGAGAGATTGGTTAGGTTTCTGATTTTTTTATACAAAACAGGCCTGCTCATCCCAACCATCGAAGCCAGTTCAGAAACCCCAAAATCTTCATCAGTAATATGTTCATCAATGTATTTTAAGAGTTTTAGCATAAAAGCTTCATCAATGGCATTGATGGTGAGTTCTTTCGGCTGTAAATGAATGTGTTTCAGGAATTTTTGACGCATTACCTGTCTCGACATCAGTAAATTACGAACGTTCAGTAAAAGTAACTCAGGACTAAAAGGTTTGGTAATATAGGCATCGGCGCCTGTTTCTAAGCCACTAACCTGGTGGATATGAGAAGAGCGGGCTGTAAGGATAATAACGGGGATATGGCTGGTACGTTCATCTTCCTTAAGTCTGCGGCAAAGCTCTATACCATCCATTACCGGCATCATAATGTCACAGATAATCAGATCGGGTAGCGTTTCTACAGCCGTTTCCCAACCCATTAATCCATTTTCACTTTCGGCAACCTGGTAATGTTTGCCAACCAGTGAGGTAATTAGTAGCCTGATTTCGCTATTGTCTTCCACCACCAATATGGTTTCGGTAGAAATATCAGTTTCTTTTTCAGATTTTAAAATTGCTACCCCTTGCTCTGCTTGTTGCGTGTAGATATCGGGAAGGCTTGAATAATCTTTTACGCCATCAAAAAGAGCTGTTTTAAAATGCGATTTTCCTTTCTTTAACCTTACCGTGAAATTGGTGAAACCACGTTCACCCTTTTCAGCAGGTGTGCTTTCTACAGCAATATGCCCTTTATGTTCCTCTACAATTGCTTTAGAAAGTGCCAAACCTATTCCCGAACCGATTTGATTTGAATGTTGCTCATCTACCTGGAAATAATCGCTGAAAAGATTCTTTAAACTTTCGGCAGGTATGCCCAATCCATTATCTGAAATGCTAATCACTACTTCATTCTCCATTTCCAATAGAGAAACAGATATTTTGCCACCTTTATTGCAGAATTTAAAGGCATTAGATAACAGGTTGAACAATACTTTTTCGAGCTGTCGTTTATCAAAAAACAGGCTTATGTTTTCCTGCTCGTGTACAAACTCGTACTGTATACCATTGGTTTGAGCAAGATGAGCGAAGGAGATGAAAATCTCTTTAATAAAATCGACAATATTATCTTCTGTAACATGTAGGGTAAGGTGCCCGGTTTCAGCTTTCCTGAAATCCATTAATTCGGTAATAAGCCGCATTAGCCTGTTGGCATTATTTTTTATCGGAATAATCTGCCGATTTAACTCGGTATCGGTTTGATATTGTTTGGAAAGATTTTCTAAGGGGCCAAGAATTAAGGTAAGTGGCGTTCTGATTTCGTGGGCTACATAGGTAAAGAAATTTAGTTTCATTTTCTGGATGTCTTCTGTACGTTTAAGCAGCGCACGCACAAAAAGATAACGAACAATTAAAAACAGTAAGCCCGAAAAGAAAGCCAAATAAATAAGATAGGCCCACCAGGTAGCCCAAAAGGGTGGAAGCACCGTTATTTTAAGGGTTGCAGCTTTCCCGCCAGGATTTCCATCATTATTGCTTCCCGTAACCATAAAGGTATAATTGCCAGCAGGAAGATCGGTATAGGTAACACTGGGTACATCGGTTTTTACCCAATCTTTACTATGGCCTTTGAGCATATACCGGTAACTGTTTTTTTCTGGTTTAATGTAATTTAATAAGGCAAAACCGAGGCTGAAATTGTTGTTGTCGTGTTTAAAAGTAATTTGTTTGGTGCTTTTGATATCTTCCTTTAACAATCCATCCGGTGCATTTACCGCTACGGTTTGATCGAACAGTTTGAGTTCAGTCAAGGTAATTGGTGCGACATTCGTATTAATATCAATCTGGCTGGGATAAAAGGCTGTTAAACCATCGTAACCTCCGAAAAACAATTCACCACGGCTATCTTTTAAAAACGACCGGATATTAAAATCGTTGCCTGCGAGCCCGTCGCTTTTAGTGTAATTAATGAATTTCCCAGTTTTAGAAACCAATTTAGATAATCCTTTATCTGTACTGATCCACAAGTTATTTTCCTCATCTTCAATTATTCCCAATACATTACCATTTGGCAGGCCGTCCTTTTCGCTGTAGTTCTTGAATTTTCTGCTTTTATTATCGAAAATGCTCAAACCTCCAAAAGAAGTTCCAACACAAATATTTCCATTTCGTATTTGGATAATGCAATTAATATAATCTGAATTTAAACTGCCTGCACTGTTCTTTTTCTGATCATGATAATAGGCTGTAATTCTTTTAGTGGCTGGGTGGTAAGCATATAATCCGGCCTTGGTTCCAATCCACAGATTTTTAGCCTTATCTTCAAATATAACCTGGATGTAGTTGTTCCTTAGGTACTGCTCTAATGGGCTTTTAACTGTTTTAGAAGCATACTGTCCATTTGTTTTTTTTAATGTCGATAATCCATCTTTGGAACCTACCCAAACAGTACCATCGCTATCTTCAGTTATTGCAATTATTTCAGCGCCACCCAGGTTGTTTTTTACATCTTTAACATTAATTATTTTTTTGAAATTATGGCCTGAGGGGTTAAATAAGTATAACCCCCCGCGATGTGTACCCACCAATAATTGACCTGTTTTATCAAGACAGAGCGTTTTAATTAGGTTCGAATTGAGTCCATTGCTGTTATTTGGTTCCGATTTATAGTAGGTAAAAGTGTTGTTGCTCCTGTTTACATAATTTAAGCCGCCGCCTTCGGTGCCCACCCACAGGTTATGGTATCGATCTTCGGTTATGGCACTTACAATGTTGCTGCTCAAGCCCTGATGTTTTTTCGAATTCCGGAATACGGTAAATGGTGTAGCAGATGGATAGACTACGTTTACACCTTTATAAAAGGTACCAACATACATCGAACCGTTTAAATCCTCAAAAATACTATGGATGGAGTTTTGGCTTAAGCCGCTGTTCTGTTCAGGATCGTAACGGTAATTGTTGAATTTTTGGTTAACAGGATCGAGGATACTTAATCCTTCCTGTGTACCGATCCAGATGTTGCCCGCTTTGTCGCAGGTTAGTTTTCTAATGTCGTTATTAATAATAGAATTTTGATCTGTAGAACTGGTTTGGAAGCGTTTAAAGGTTTTATGTTCGTAATCGAATAGATTTAAACCATTATACGTGCCTAACCATAGCCGCTTTTGTTTATCGATTACAATACTTTTTACAGCATTAGAACTGATGCTGTTACTGTTATTGGGATTATGTCTGAAAATTTCGAAACGATATTTGCCTTTTACCTGGTAAATACGCACTAAACCATTATAAGTACCTACCCAAAGGTTTTGTTTTTCATCTTTAAAAATCGAAAAAATCCAGTTGAGTGCAGATTTACGATTGGGCTTGTCAAAAAGAAATTTCTTGAAAATCTGCTTTTCAGCGTCTATCACCAAATTTAGCCCATTGTATGTTCCAATCCAGATGTTTTTTTGAGGATCTTCATAAACACATTCTACCGAATCACAGCTAAAGGAATTTGCTGAGCTCCGTTTGTTGATGCGATAAAAATGGTCGGTTTTTTCGTTGTAAATATTCAGCCCGTTTTCTGTTCCCACCCACAACCTTCCTTTGGTATCGCTCAGTAGGGCCGAAATTACATTGTTCGAAATGCTATTTTGATTATCTGAGCTGTTGCTGTAAATTTTAAAACGGTAGCCATCATAGCGGTTTAGTCCGTGCTGGGTACCCATCCAAATAAACTGGTCTTTGTCTTGCGCAATGGCCATCACCGAATTTTGCGACAGGCCATTTTCCATCCTGAGGTGGTTAAAAACAATAGGCTTCTGGGCACACAAAGCGGTGCAGATAAAAAGCATTGAGAAAAACCATAAAGCGTTTAAACGCAGATTCATAAAATTAAGCTAGTTTTTTGGCCATCTTATCGCTATAGAAGAATAGCCTTTGATGTATTTCCTTTAAATATAACGCGAACTTATTAAAATACTAAAGGATTACAGTTTTTCTACCCTTTCATTTACAATTTTCGACCTTTTTTAAGGAATAATGCGCCAGTTTTGGTTTAAGAAAATTGAGCTAACCAGGCCGCAATAACCAGTGGCACAGAGACTATTGATTAAATAAACTGACCAAACCAGAGGATATGAAGAAAGGCTAACCGCACAAACTAAACTATAGTCTATTCACGACTTTAAATTGACTAATCCAAATCAACTAATCAAAAAGATAACCAAACAATGAAATTTATCCCTAACCAATGGGGCAATATGTCGTTTTGCATATACCCGCTTTTCCGTTTACTATTTGCTGGAAACGAATCAAAATTTCTAATGTCTATGCTTAAGGCATAAACCCAATCCATTATATCAATAGAATAAATGTGAGTAAATGCTCGCAAATAATGCAGTATGCAGTAATCATGCTGGCTATCAGTATGCGGAATGATTAAAATTTTCGCGCAGCATGGAAAGTAGTCGCTTTCTGCATAACTAAAATTATAAACAAAATAAATTATTTTAAATGAACGGAACTTATACTTCGATTATAAAGCGGATGACACTGTTTGGGGTGCTGTTATTCTTGGCAAACAGTGTTGATGTTTTGGCATTCCAAAACCTTACCAATTCTTTAAAAAGCAAGAAATTTCAGGTGCCATCGTCGGCCAAAAAAAATAGTAAACAAATTCCCAACGATTCATTATCGAATTTGAGAGATTCTTTGAGAAACAAACTCAGGAATTCTGTAGCCGTAACTTTGCCAGAACATGATGTTCCGGTTTTATTTGGAACGCAGAAAAATATAAAAAGAATTCAATCTTCCGCTACTGTAAGTGGAGAAGAGCTAAAGAGTTTTCCTACGCCACAGGTTGGCTTAATGTTGTACGGGAAACTGCCAGGTTTGTACGTGGTTCAAAATAATTTCCAGTTGGGTTCTGACGAACCTGCTATATCACTAAGAGGAAGAACGCCATTGGTTGTAATTGATGGTGTACCTCGCTCGTATCTCAGTATCGATCCTGAACAGATAGAAAGCATTTCAGTAATAAAAGATGCACTGGGAACCGCACTATATGGCATGAAGGCCGCTGACGGGATGTTACTGATCACGACCAAACGTGGTGCAAATATGCCTAAGCAAATTACCTTCACCAGTCAGTACGGAATTCAGCAGCAGATTGAAAGGCCTAAATTTCTGGATGCATTCAATTATGCCAACTTATTTAATGAGGCGCTGGTAAACGACGGGCGGCAAGCCATTTATGGAACAGCCGATTTAGATAAGTATAAAAATGGTACAAATCCTTTTACGCACCCCAATGTAAACTGGACCGATGAAATTTTAAAGGCTACAGCACCTGTGAGCAGACAAAACCTGAACTTAAGAGGTGGAAGCAACAGGGTAAGGTATTTTGTAGACCTCGATTACCTGAGCCAGAGTGGTTTTTTAGTTACCGATCCTTCCATCAATACTTATGAAACGAATAATAGTTTCAAGCGGTATTCTTTCAGAAGTAATATAGATGTTGATTTAACAAAGAGTACTACGCTCAGTTTAAGCTTGTTTGGAAGAATAAGAAACAGCAATCAACCCGGATCTACAATAGCCAGTATTTACAGTACATTGTTAACTACGCCTAATAATGCCTATCCGAAATTTAACGAAAATGGCTCGCTGGGGGGAAACACCGAGTTTCAAAATAACCTGTATGGTATGTCGATAAAATCGGGATACAGGCCATCGGTCAATAGAAATTTAGGGGCAGATGTATCGTTAATGCAAAAGCTCGATACTTTTTTGCCTGGTTTGTATGCTAGTGGCGCAATATCTTTCAATTCCTACTATAACGAAAACATTAACAGAAGTAAATCTTTTGCGGTGTATTCGCCGGTAGTAAACCCTGTTACAAACCAAACGAGTTACAAAACAATAGGTGGCGATGGTACGCAATCGAATAGTTCTTCTCCAACAGACCTAAACCAGCAGATATTTTCCCGTTTCGATCTGGGATATGATAAAACAATCGATAAAAATACTTTTAAAGCGCAGTTGTTATTTATACGGGACAGTTACGTTTTAGGTGGCGCCTTATCGCAGGTTAATCAATCACTGGGCGGAAGATTTAATTACGATTACGATAATAAGTATTTGTTGGAACTGGCCACTTCGTACATGGGCTATGACCGCTATAAAGCGGGAGACCAGTGGGGCTTCTTTCCATCAGTTGGTTTAGGCTGGAACATCGCCAACGAAAGTTTTTTTGCCAATTTAAAAAACACAGTTAATTCATTAAAACTGAGAACATCTTACGGTTTAACCGCTACAAATGCCGCCGCCGGGTATTTCCAATACCTGCAAAACTTTGATAATGGCGATACATTTTATAGCAGAAATCCGCTAACCACTTCAAGTACAAAAGATGAAGGACCGCTGGCTAACCTAAATATTACCTGGGAGAAAGCAAAGAAATTTAATATCGGCTTAGATGTTTCGATGTTAAAAGATAAACTATGGTTAACAGCCGATTATTATAAGAACAGTTATTACGATCTGTTACAAACCAGGAGAACAAATGCAAGTGCTGTAATTGGAGCTGTTTTACCACCTGAAAATATGGGTAAAAACCAATATTCGGGTGTTGAGCTGGCGTTTGGATATCAAAATCAGATCAACAACTTCAAATATTTTATTACTGCCAACGGCTCGTGGAGTGCAAGCAAAGTAATTTTTAATGATGAACCTTTTAGAAAAAATGCTTACGAATACAGAACCGGACAACCTGTAGGACAAACTTTTGGATATGTGGCTGATGGTTTTTATAACAACACTGCAGAAATTAACAACGGACCTAAGGTTGACGGCTACCTCCCGGTTCCGGGCGATTTAAAATATAAAGATTTAAATAACGATGGCATCATCAACACTTATGATATGACCGCGATCGGCAGTACCAAACCTATTTTCTTTTATGGTGTAACAGGTGGAATCAATTATAAAGGATTAGACTTTTCATTCACTTTAAATGGTACAGCAAATAGAAATGTGTATTTCAACTTTATCAATTTTGCATCAACCGGTGCAGCCGGCGGATATGGACAAGCCTTAGAAAGCAGCTTATTAAGATGGACACCTGCTACCGCTTCGCAGGCAGAATATCCACGTTTAAGTGTAGGCAATAACCCAAATAATAGCCGGGTTTCTTCTTTCTGGGTTAAAAACGGCGATTATTTAAGATTAAGAAATGTAGAAATAGGTTATAGTTTACCTGGCCACCTGATCAAGTCAATCGGCTTTACCAATGTGAGGGTATTTGCCAATGGTCTTAACCTGTTAACCGCTACAACCTTAGATGGGGTAGATCCGGAAGTGCTGATCGGAAATGTACCCAATCAGCGGATATTCAATTTTGGTGTTAACCTTCAGTTTTAAATCTTGATTATGAATAATTATAAAATATACTTCGCTATAATCTGCCTGTTATTTGCATTTGGCTGTTCGAAAAAATTTGAGGCAGAACCTTTAGACCGTATAACCGGCGACTTAATTTTTGATCCTCTCGATAAGAATGCTGATTATGCAAAACAATTTTTAAACGGAACCTATTTGTTGTTGCCAGATTGGTACAACAGGATAGATGGCAGTTTTTTAGATGCCGGAACAGATGATGCCGTACCATCAAGAATAGGAACCCAGGCAGAATTTTATCGTACGGGTAGAATCTCATCTACAACCCTTCCTGATGATGTTTGGAGCAAGAATTATCTGGGCATCAGAAGAGCCAATCTTTTTTTGAGCAAAGTAGATGTAGTACCCACAACTGCAGTTTTAAAAACTCAGTTTAAAGCTGAAGCAAGATTTTTAAGGGCCTATTTTTACTTCGAACTGGTTAAGCGCTGGGGCGGTGTGCCTTTAATTGGTGATAAGGTATATACCATCAATGATGATATAAATGTTCCTAGAAATACGCTCGACGAATGTTATGCTTATATCGTTGCTGAGTTGGATGCCATAAAAAGTTCATTATTGCCTTATGCCATTAGCGATGGAGATTGGGGCAGGGCGAATATCGGAGCCGCAATGGCACTAAAATCGAGAGTGCTGTTATATGCCGCCAGCCCCTTAAGTAACCCGACAAATAATATCCAGAAGTGGACATTAGCCGCACAGGCAGCAGCCGATGTTAAAGCATTGGGTTATACCCTGGTAACCGATTGGGTAGCCAATTTTAATGCAACCAAAAACACGGAGTTTATTTTTATTAAACAGAATGCTTTAAATACAAATATCGAAATCAACAACGGTCCGATTGGATATTTACAGGGCGTTGGTTTAACCAGTCCGTCGCAAAACCTGGTCGATGCATTTTTAATGCTCGATGGAAAAGCAATTTCTGATGCAGGATCGACTTATGATCCGAATAACCCATACTTAAACAGGGATCCGAGATTAACAGCTACGATTATGCACAATGGTAAAAATTGGTTGGGAAGGCCTGTTGAAACATTTGAAGGTGGGCAGGATAAGCCGGGAGGAAACAGAACACAGACCAGAACGGGATATTATCTGAGAAAATTTATGGGCAAATTTGAAACTTCTACCAGCTACACCAATCAGGCCCACCATGTAATCTTACTGAGGTATGCTGAGATTTTACTAAACCATGCCGAAGCGCTAAACGAATCGGGCGGGGCAGTTGCCGATATCGTTAACAATTTGGTTTTAATCAGGAAAAGAGCAGGAATTCTTCCTGGCTCCAATAATCTTTACGGTTTATCGCTTACACTTAGCAAAGATGAACTGCGTAAAATAATTCAGAATGAACGCCGTATTGAACTGGCTTTTGAAGAGCACAGAACCTGGGATTTGAGAAGATGGAAACTGGCCGAAATTGAATTAAACAAACCAATTAGAGGCGTGCAGATTATCAAAAACGGAACAGCTTTCTCTTATGCTTATTTCAATGCCGCAAATGCTGTGTTCGATGCCAAAATGTATTGGTACCCTATACCACAGGCCGAAATATTAGCCAATAACAAAATGGTTCAAAACCCAGGATGGCCTAACTAGTAAGGGGCATAAACTTAAAATAATGAAGCATACAGGTTTTCAGATCACAGAAGTGAAACGGGAATCAGGACAGCTTCATGCCGATAAAAAAGAAACTATATACAGATGAAAAAAATACTGAATATAATATTGCTTGTGCTGATCACTAATTTGGCTTACGCCCAAACCAAAGTGGTAAGGGGTGTGGTGGCAGATGATAAGGGCACAACATTGATCGCTACAACGGTTACAGAACAAGAAAACCCAAAGAACATTGTGATCACCAATACCAGTGGTGCTTTTAGCATTAAAGTTGGTGCCAATAGTACCAAATTGATCATAAGCTCTGTTGGTTACATCACAAAAGTGGTAACCATTACCAGCCAAACTTTAAATATTGTTTTAAAAGAAGATAACTCAAATTTAAATGAAGTGGTTGTAGTGGGTTTTACCCCACAAAAGAAGATAACCAATGCCGGTGCAACCAGTACAGTATCGGGTAAAGAATTAAGACAGAGCCCTGCTGCAAGCTTTCAAAATGCTCTGGCCGGAAGGTTACCGGGTTTGTTTCAGCAACAAACCAGTGGCCAGCCTGGTGCCGATGCTGCTAATATTTACATTCGTGGGGTTAGCACTTACACAGGTGCATCTAACAGACCTTTGGTCATTGTAGATGATGTAGAGTACCCTTACGAACAGTTAAGCCAGTTAAATTCTAATGAAATCGAAACGGTTTCCATTTTAAAGGATGCTTCTTCAACGGCTATCTATGGTATAAAGGGCGCTAACGGTGTAATTGCGATTACTACCCGAAGGGGGACAAATTCTGCTCCGAAAATTACATTCAGAAGCGATTTTGGTTTGCAAACGCCTACCATAAGAAGAAAACCATTGGATTCTTATAATGCCTTGACCTTATTGAAAGAGATGGAGGTAAATGAAGGTAGAGACCCCAACCTGACTTTTCCTGGACTGGTTACTGAGGAAGCGCTAAACCATTTTAAATTAGGAGACGATCCCTACCACTATCCGAGTGTACAATGGTACGATGAAGTCATGCGTAAAAACGCGTTGCAGCAAAGCAATAATATCGACATTACAGGCGGTACCCAGAATTTAAAGTATTTCGTGGCACTTGGCAACGTTTATCAGGATGGTATTTTAAAAAATATACAAAAGGACGAAAATTTTAATAGTAATTATTATTTAAAAAGATATAATATCAGATCGAATGTTGATTTGAATGTAACCAAAACCTTAACCCTAAAGCTGGATCTTTCGGCGAGGTTTAATGAAATTAACCAGCCAAACCTGCCCGATGTACTGGCCGGTGGTGCCATATCTTTTTGGCGTAGATTAAGCAGCGGACTTTTAAATCCATGGAATTACCCGGTAAAAAATGAAGATGGGAGCTACGGGGGTAGAAAATCAGCAACGTTAAATCCGGTTGGTATTTTGCAATATGCAGGTTACAACAGAAATTACAGTAATAACCTTAACTTAAACCTAAAAGCCAACCAAAATTTAGATTTTTTAACCAAAGGCCTTGCTGTAAGGGCAATTTTAGCCTACACCAACAATGTAGAATTTAATCGGTCGTTAACCAGGGGGCGCTTTCCTACTTATGCCTACCTGCCGGGATCGGATGTTTTAGACCCCGTTTTTCCGGAGTTAAGCAGGTTAGAACCACTTACGGCAACAACTACATTTGATGCCAATACATCTAACTACCCCCTTCGTAAAATCAATGTACAGGGTATTTTAGATTATAACCGCCAGTTTGGAAACCACAATTTATACGGTCTGATCGTATACAACCAGCTAGCAGATATTTCCGGCGCCAATATTCCTGCAAATTTTAGAGGATATTCTGCCAGGGTAGGATATAATTACAAGTCGAAGTACATCTTCGAACTGAACGGTGCGTATAATGGTACTGATAGGTTCAAAGCAAGCAAGCGGAATGGTTTGTTTCCGGCAGTAAGTGCAGGCTGGAACATTAGTGAAGAACCTTTCTTTAAAAAAGCCCTTCCTTTTATCAATTATATGAAAATCAGGGGCTCGTTGGGTACCGTTGGTTCTGACGATTTCCCGAATACTTACCGTTATATCTACGAAGAAATTTATAATGCCCCGGCAACGGCGGCAAACTCTTACTGGTTTGGCGATAATAACAGCTTACAGTATGGCATTACGCCGGGTGCCCTCGCAAATGAAGATGTAAGATGGGAGCAGGAGCGAAAACTGGATATTGGTACAGACATTAAATTGCTGAACAGTAAACTAGGGATAACCTTCGATTATTTTAACCATAAAAGGTACGATATTTTAACCGTTAGGGAAACCGTACCTAATTTCTCGGGTATTTCGTTGCCTCCGGTAAATTTGGGTATTGTTAACAATAAAGGTTTTGAGCTCGATTTGTCATACCAGAATAAACTGTCAGAAAACTTATCCTACTTTGTTAAAGGAAACATTTCCATCTATAAAAATAAAATAATTTACCGTGATGAGCCTTATAATCAAGGTAACCCCTTGCTGATGCGCACAGGCCGGCCTATTGGTCAGATTTATGGGTATACAAGCATAGGTTTTTACAATGATGCGGCCGATATCGCCAATAGTCCAACATCAGTTGGCCGTGCAGTTAAACCTGGCGATTTGAAGTATGCCGATATCAACAACGACGGAAAAATCGATCAGGGTGATATTGGTCCGATTGGCAACCCAAACATCCCTCAGATCAACTACGGTTTTTCATTAGGCACAAGCTACAAAGGTTTTGATGTTTCAGTGCTTTTTCAGGGTGCCGCAAAAGGGAGTTTAAGTGCGTCAACCATGTTTCAGATAGGAACTACTAATGGTACACCTTCCGAAATACACCTAAAAAGATGGACGCCAGAAACCAAGGAAACGGCAGAATTACCACGCTTAGGCGGCGCCAACTTTGATCAGTCTACTTTTTGGTTACGCCCAACAGATTACATCCGACTCAAAAATGTAGAACTTGGCTATAATTTCAGTAACAAACTGGTAAGTAAAATCGGATTATCAAATGCTCGTATTTATGCAAATGCCGCAAATCTGATTACCTGGTTTAACCTGAAGATTTATGATATAGACCCTGAGTCTATAAATTCTACAGGAACGGTAGAGGCCTATTCATCCTATCCTCAACAAAAAATTGTAAACCTTGGCTTACAGGTAACATTCTAATATATAAACAGATGAAAAATATAAATTATTTAAAAACTTTAACATTGGTTGGCTTATTAGCGATAGGTGCTTTTGCCTGCAAAAAAACTGATAGCAGTAGTTTTTTGGATAAAACAGATGTAGGGCAGCTCAATGAAGCTACTGTATTTGCCGATAGTTTGTTAACGTTTAGGTTTTTAACGGGTATTTATACCGGTTTGGCCGGAACATACTATCTCGATAATGGCTTAACAGGCGGTGGTTTGTGGTCGTACAGCGACGCATCAGACGATTCGGATATCGTATGGAGCGGTGCTACGGCACAAATAGCACCCGCTTTTAATTCAGCAACATTTCAAAGTCAGGCCGATTTTAGCCGGTTTAAGAACCACTGGAACAATTGTTACAATAATATCAGGCGGGTAAATGTTTTTTTGGCAAACGTAGACCGGTCTCCGATTTCGGCCGCCAGAAGAGCAACTTTAAAACTGGAAGCCAGGTTTTTAAGAGCCTATTATTACTGGCATTTACTACGCAATTATAGTGGTGTGCCAATTATTGGCGATAAAGTATACGCCATAACCGACGATTTTGGTTTAGCCAGATCTACATTTGCCGAAACTGTAAATTATGTTGTTAGCGAATTAGATGCCTGCGCAGCCTTGCCTGTAACCACACAAATTGAAGATTTCGGACGCCCCACAAAAGGTGCTGCATTGGGCTTAAAATCAAAAGTTTTACTCCTGGCTGCCAGTCCTCTTTTTAATGGGCAAAATCCTGGTACAGGTGCCAATAAAAATCTGGCAGGTTACGATAATCTGGATAACAATAGATGGAAACTGGCCGCAGATGCCGCAAAGGCGGTAATGGATATGGGCATATACAATTTGGTAAAAGATAATACAACTGCCCCCGGTTATGGCTATTATCAGATGATGATTACCAGAAATACCCCTGAACACATTTTTCAGGTCATGAAATCGACAAACAGGTGGTACGAAGGTTTTCTGCTCCCGGTTTCGCGCGGCGGGCAAGCCTACTCTTATCCAACCCAGGAGTTGGTAGACACCTATCCGATGAAAAATGGTAAAAACATTAAAGAAGCGGGCTCTGGTTATGTAGAAGCAGATATGTACAAAAACAGGGATCCCCGTTTTTATTATTCTATATTATATGATGGCAGTTTGTGGTTAAACAATACCACAAATACTAAAACGGTGGTTAATTTGTATGCCAATGCCCCAGGCGACGGCTTGGGTACCTCGGGTTCTACTAAAACGGGTTATTTGTACCGTAAATTTTGTCACGAAGGTGCTGGCGGCAATTTTGGTATATCCAATAATATTGGCTTGGTGGCCATCAGATATGCCGAGATATTACTGAATTACGCAGAAGCACTTAATGAATTTAGCGGGCCTGGCACAGAAGTGTACCAGGCTGTTGAGCAAATCAGGGAAAGGGCTGGTTTAGTACCATTTCAATTGCCTTTGCAGTTAACCAAAGAGCAAATGAGGGAAGTAATCCGTAATGAGAGAAGGGTAGAGTTAACCTATGAAGAAGCGACTAGATTCTTTGATATCAAAAGATGGAAACTAGCAGAAACTTTAATAAATGGTCCGGCTAATGGGATGCGTTGGACACGTAGTGGATCAACCGTTACCGGAGCTCGGTTTTCTTTCGAAACAAGGAGATTTACCAATCCTCAAATGTATTATTTCCCTATCCCACAATCAGAAATTAACAAGAGTGCAGTGCTGATTCAAAATCCAGGATGGTGAGATTCTTAAGTCCGAAGTCATGAGTCTGGAGTCGATTAGGTCGTCATTGCAAGCTAGCCTTGCAATGACAATTTCGAAGAGCCAATTGATCAATTACCAATCACTAGTAAACCAATGAACAATAGCAAATCAGTTAACCGTTTCGAAAAATTAACCGATTAACCAATACACAATGAACGCGATAACAAAAATCAGAACAATTGAGCCCATTATGTTTTATTCGGGAAAGGATGATGAACTAAAGGTTTTTTTAAACGAAACCGAATTTGGTGAACTGATTATTAAATCGCTATCCATCAGCCAGATACAGGTTAAAGAAGTGCTTCTCGACGAAACAGGTGAAAAACTCAACTGGAAACAGGATTACAAAGGGCTTAGGGTATCGGTGCCAGAAACATTGGTAACCAGCAAGAAGGCTACGGGGAGGGTGGTAAAGGTCGCTTTTTAAGTAAAATGACAATGATGAAATAAAAATCAATTAATCAAATAACCTCAAACCATTAAACATGAAAAACAAAAAACAACTTTGCTTTGCGCTGCTTTTGATGATTTCAAGCGGCCTTTTAATGACTGCCTGTAAAAAAGCACCTGTTTCGGAACCAGAAACGGCTAGTGCAAAACCAACTACATTGGCACTAAGCTCGGGAACCACTCCACCGAGTTTTGTTACCAATACTAAAAACCTGAACATTGTAATGTTTGTGCCAACCGATAATCCGGCGCTTACTGATTATAAAACCCGCTTAACCTCTTTATTGGTTCATTTTCAGGGTTGGTTCCATACCGAAATGTTAAGGTATGGCTATGATAAATACATGGGATTGCCGAAAATCGATTCAACCGGATTGGTGCGTTTTATCGAAATACCAGCTCAGTTTGCACAATCAGCCTATCCTTACGATGCCAGTATTTCGGCAACTAAAATCCTGAATGAAATTGCGGCTTACAAAGCTACACATGCTTCAGAGTTCTCAAATTCGAGTCACACCCTCATTTTATTGCCGCAGCGTACAGATGGTAGTTTTGATCAGCCCTTTTATGGTTACGGTAAAAATTGTTTTGCCACTGACAATTCGAACATGGCGGTTGATAAAATTCCTAATGCAACATCAAATTTACTTGGTGGCATGCTGCACGAGCTAGGGCATGGCTTAAATTTACCACACGATCATGCCAAATATGCTTCAGAGCAACCAACCTTAGGTACTTCTTTAATGGGATCAGGAAATGTAACTTTCAGTAAAGGTCAGCCCACATTCTTAACCGAAGTTGATGCTGCCATTTTAAACCGTAACGAAGTGTTCCAGAATCCTTTGCCAACAGAAATACCTTACGAGGCAGCAACCACCACTATTAATGCACAATTTGCCTACAATGCAACTACCCAGGCCTTCAACGTTACGGGTTCGTTTACCAGCAATAAAGAGGTAAATGATATCTTAATTTACATGGACCCGGATTTGAGTAGTAGCGATGCAGATTATAATGCTGTGGCCTGGAGGTCGAACCCTGGTACCGGAAATACAATTTCGGCAACTATTCCTTTTAGCGAGCTTTATTATAAAAATAACGAAGCTTACAACATTAGGGTGAAATTGCTATTGAAGAATGGTGGTAATGTGAGCAAAACCTATTCATTTTCATTTTTAAACGGTGTACCACAGATTGGTGCAAACGGTTCTGCTAAATTTTACCAAAATGCCAGTTATGGAGGTTATGGTATATCATTACCAGTTGGCCAGTATACCACAGCCGATTTAATTAGTCTCGGTATTAGTAATAACGATGTATCATCTGTTAATGTAGGTTTAGGGTTGAAAGTAATCATGTATGATGGTGATAACTTTACCGGAAGTAGTATCGAATTAACCTCTTCGAGCACTTACGTTTCTACTTTTAACGATAAGGCATCATCCATAAAAGTGATTGCCCTTTAATTATTATTTTTATAAACAGGCTTATCTTTAATGTTTTAAACCATAATCAAAAATGAGAAAACTGCTTTTTTTAAGTCTGTTATTTGTACTGTTTGCCCAGCTATCGGTTGGGCAAACAGTGCAAAATAATGCCTTGGGACAGTTTAGGGCAGAAAAATTCGGTTTGTTTTTACATTGGGGTTTGTATGCGCAAACTGCTGGTGATTGGAAAGGCCATAAAGTAAAAGGTGGCGAGCATTTTATGCTATACGAACGCATTCCGGTACGAGAGTACGGAACCATTGCCGATCAATTTAATCCCATAAAGTTCGATGCAGATGCCTGGGTTAAACAAGCGAAAGAAGCAGGTATGAAGTATATCGTTTTTACAGCTAAACATCATGATGGTTTTGCCATGTATAACTCAGCCAGCAGCGATTATAACATTGTAAAAAGAAGTCCGTTTAAACGCGATCCAATTGCAGAGCTGGCAAAAGCCTGTAAAAAATACAACATCACACTTTGCCTTTATTATTCCTTAGGGAGAGATTGGCAAGATCCCGATGTGCCAACCAATTGGCCTGTAAAAGCGGGCAGAAGCAACACCTGGGATTATCCGAATGAAGATGGAAAGGTTTTTAACCGTTATTTCGAAAGGAAGGTTAAACCGCAAATTACAGAACTTTTAAGTAACTATGGCCCAATTGGTACACTTTGGTTCGATACGCCCGAACTTATCAGTAAAAAAGAGAGTGAAGAACTTAAAGCTTTAGTTCATAAATTACAACCAAACTGCTTGGTGAACAATAGAATTGGAAATGGTTATGGCGATTTTTCAATTTCTGAACAGTCTTTATCACCATCATCAAAAAAAGCCTGGGAGTCTTGTTTAACTATTGGCCAAAACTGGGGCTACAACAAACACGATAGTCTCTGGAAATCGCCAGAAATGCTGGTACGGCACTTGGTAGAAGTAGTAGCTAATGGTGGCAACCTGTTGTTAAATGTTGGCCCTAAAGGTGATGGTACCTTTCCGGATTGGGCAACTGTAAGATTAAAAGCTGTAGGTAAATGGATGGATGTTAATCACGAGGCCATTTACGCCAGCCACCCATGGTTAGCTGTAAAAGAAAACAGCTCAGAAAAGAGCGATAACATCTCCATCGAAGAAAGCAAAAACGCCATTAAGGATGCTGTTTTTGATGGTACACCAAAATCTGTAACGCCAGATGTTTATTATACCTCAAAAGATAAAACTGTATACGCTTTTCTAAGAAGCTGGAAAAGGTCAGATGTACTGCTAAAACAGATAAACAAAAGCACAATGTCTGTTAAAAATATCGAACTCCTGGGAAACAATGAAAAAATCAAATGGACAATAAACAACGAAGGGCTTGGCCTTGATTTACCAGGTGATTATAAAAAAGGGAACCAAATTCCTGTTTATGTATTAAAAATAACAGCCAATTAATGAGGTTACTATATGTATTAACTGTACTACTTGTTTGCTCAACGGCGTTTGCACAGCAACCCGGAATTATTCCTATGCCGTTGCAATTTGCAAAAGGTAGTGGTTACTTTACCCTTAATGATTACAGTAGCATTGGTTACAATAACGAACAGTTAAAAACTATAGCCTATTATTTTCAGAACGAATTATTAAGTCAAAAAGGAATTACCATTCAGCAGAAAGCAAGATCGGCAAATATTATGCTGGTATTAAAAGGAGGGAGGAAACATGCAGATTCGTGTGCTTATCAGATCAGTATCAAACCTGAACAGGTTACTGTTTCTGCAACATACCCAAATGGTATTTTTTATGGGCTGGTTTCGCTGTTGCAATTGGCCATAACCAATAAAAATAGCCAGCTTCCGGTAGCAGAGATAAGCGATGCACCAGCTTATGGCTGGCGTGGCTTTATGCTCGACGAATCGCGTCATTTTTTTGGCAAACAAAAAGTAAAATCCATTCTAAACTGGATGGCTTTTTATAAACTAAATACTTTTCATTGGCATTTAACCGATGAACCAGCCTGGCGCCTAGAAATCAAAAAATATCCTAATTTGGCCCTTATCGGTGGTATTGGTGATTATTTAAGCCCCAATTTGCCAGCACAGTTTTATACACAGGCAGATATTAGGGAAATTGTGGCCTACGCTGCCGAACGCTACATTAAAGTGATACCCGAAATTGATATGCCCGGACATGCTACTGCGGCCAATAAAGCCTATCCCGAGTATTCAGGAGGCGGTTCAGCTGGGCACCCAGAGTTTACCTTTAACCCTGGTCTGGAAAAAACGTACAGTTATTTAACCGATATTCTAAAAGAAACCAATGTGCTTTTCCCTGCCGGATTAATCCATTTAGGAGGAGATGAAGTGAGTTACGGAAATGAAAAGTGGAAAAGTAATGCCGATATTTTAAAACTCCGCGAACGCGAAAAGCTTAAGGATGATGCTGCGGTAGAACATTATTTTATGAAACGTATGGCCGATTCGCTCTATCAATTAAACGCCAAGGCTATTTTTTGGGATGAAATGGCCGAAGCCGATCTGCCGAAAGAGAAAACGATTATGTTTTGGTGGCGCCAGGAAAAACCTGCTCAGCTCCGCACCGCTTTAAGTAAAGGTTACCAAACGGTTTTATGTCCACGCTTGCCCCTGTATTTCGATTTTGTTCAGGATAGTACGCATCAATATGGAAGGAAATGGAACAAACTGTATAACCCCATTGAGCAGCTATACCAGTTCGATGCGCAGTCTTTTACTGAAAATGAAAAGGAAAAACAGCTTGTTTTAGGTATTCAGGCCAACCTTTGGACAGAAACAGTAGATAATGATAACCGTTTAGATTATTTGCTTTTTCCACGCATTGCTGCCCTGGCAGAAGCTGCATGGACACCGCAAAACCATAAGGATTTTAAAATCTTCAGTAATAGCTTAACCCAGCACCTGGCGCTTTATGGCAACGCAGGGCTTTATTATTATCACCCTTCAAAACCTTTGCAAAATCCCGAAATACCGGTTAGGAGAAAGAAACCCTTAAATTATAAAGATTAACAAGAACACGAATAAAATTTGAATATGAAACTGTCATGGTTTTCAAAATCACACCGTATAATGATTAAATCATGGCAGCTTCATCACAAAAGAAAACAAAATTAAACAGATGAAAAATATATTAAAGTTTGCCTTGGTTACCCTTGCTTCTGTAGCTGCAGTAAACCCTGCAAACGCACAATGGACAGGACCGAAGCGCAAGCCTACAAAAGAAGTTGAAGTTAAATACGGGACCTTAACACCACCACACCGTACCGATGCCGATATGGAAGCCTTTCGCAGTTACGGCTTAGGGCAGTTTATCCATTGGGGAATTTATTCTATAGCAGGTAACGAATGGAACGGCGTAAGTGCAAGGGGCGGCGCAGCGGCATCAGAATGGATTCGCTCATGGGCAGGGCCTACCGCACCAAAAGACTGGACCAAAACTTACGATAACTTATATAAACAATTTAACCCGAACAACTTCGATGCCAAACGGTGGGCTAAACAAGCTAAGGAAATGGGTGCGAAATATGTGATTTTTACCACCAAACACCATGATGGATTTGCACTTTGGCCAACCAAATATTCTGATTATAATGTTGCAGCATCGCCGTATAAAAAAGATATTGTAAAACAGATTGTAGATGCCTACACCGCCGAAGGTATTGATGTATATCTCTATTTCTCGATTTTAGAATGGAATAACCCTAATTATATGGGGAAAGCCCCAAAAACCGACGAGGAGAAAGAAAAATTCGGTAAATTTTTAGCTTATACCCGAAATCAGCTTTTAGAGCAACTGGATAACTATCCGAAAATTAAAGGTTTCTGGTTTGATGGTACCTGGGATGCCTCGTGGAAAAGCGCCTATGAATTTACCTACAATCTAGAAAAAGAACTTCGCGAAAAACACCCTGGATTAATTATCGGCTCGCGTTTCCGTAACGATGAACATGGCTCAAGACACTTCGATTCGAATGGCAATATTTTAGGCGATTACGAGCAGGGCTGGGAGCGTAAGTTACCTGCAGAATTTGAGTGGTTAAACGGTAACGATTGGGATGCGGTAATGACTATTCCGCCAAACGGTTGGGGATATATGAAAGATTGGTCGGGAATTTATACCAAAACTACCGACGATTTATTGGATATGCTGATGCATTCGGTATCGATGAATGGCAATTTTGTACTAAACTTTGGCCCCGATGGCCATGGAAATATGCATCCCGAAGAGGATAAAATTGCAAAGGAAATTGGCGAGTGGGTAAAACTAAATGCCGAGGCAGTATATGGAGTGCGCCATGCTGCATTAACGCCTTCCAAATTAGGCTACTTTACTCAAAAAGACGATAACCTTTATTTAACTGTTTTTAATCAACCCGTAAATGGCATTGTGCGCATTGCAGTGCCTAAAAATGCTAAACAGGTTCCGGGCACAGCAGCACTTTTGGTTGGGGGTAAAAATTTAACCTTAAAACCAGCAGACCTTGGATTGGATCTGGATAAGAATACCTATTACGATGTCATACTGCCGAAAGGTTTTCAACCCAGCAAAGCATTTGTAATTAAAATGAAACTGGTGGCACCAAAGGTAAAAGCAGCAAAGTTAATGGATGCTAAAATGTAGTCAGTTGGCCTCTCTTTAAATTTTTACGCCAAAGGTTTAAAGTAAATCATGCTATTGTTAGCGATCAGACCGGGCTTCGCGATAATAGGAGGCATTAGCCGAAGATCATAACCGGTTTTGATTTAAGATTTAAATGTAAAAGATGTGGTAATGAATAGGTTGATTAGTGCCCAATTTACCGTCTATACCAAGCATACATCAGACTGGTTATCTAATGTTAACCTTGGTAAATACATTTATTTGGTTAGTTAATGATTGCGTAGCGATGGATGTTGCTGCGCAATCTTAATTTTAACCTAATGGCTATAAATCCATATCATAATTATTAAATCAAATAATCGTTTAGCCCGATATCTTAATATAAATCGCGGGTGCAATAATATAAATCACGAGTGCAATAATATAAATCGCGGGTACGATAATCTAAATCGCGGGTACGGTAATATAAAACGCGGGTACAGTAATATAAATCGCGGGTGCGATAATATAAGACGCAGGTACGGTAATATAAATCGCGCTATCGGCCTGATACATTTAATATTGAATTAAAACTGCACTGCAACTTTAACAATTTCATAACGCTAGCTAACTATCTTACTAATAACATCGGTTCATCTTTGTTAAAAGGCCCTAGATAAATTTTAAGCACAATGATATGAGACTGATTTCTTGCGTAGCGCTATTAATGGTTATACCAGCAATTGGACTTTTAACCAAAGCGAATAAATTTACTGATGATAAAGGGCCCGAAATCCCAGTGCATGAGCACATTGTAAATGATTCAGCTTCATTGAAATTGTTTAATCATGTTGATACGACTGCTAAGTTTGAGGTTGCACCTGTTGTATTTGCAACTGATTATAGGTTGAATTTTTTTAAGCCTATATACCTCAACTCAGTACCTTTATTTACAATTAATAAAATAAAGTAGCCCAGCCTTTAATAAAATAAGAATAGAAGATTGTTATTAAATGGCGTCTTGATGTAGTGTCAGATATTTCTATCTGACACTCTATTTATTTAATTTAAATTCTGTGTTTTTCATAGGCTGTGTCATAGATATAGATTTGTCATCCTGAGCCTGTCGAAGGACCTGTTTTCATGTAGTGTCAGATATTTCTATCTGACACTTCGTTTGATCCTTTATTCCAATTCCAAAACGGTTCTCTCTGCCAGATGGTAACATCTTACACCACATTTAAGTTCGAAAATCTAAACTATTTACCTTCCCACCAGGCCAAAGGAAACTTAATCTCATCAACAGAGCTTGCAATCATATCGGGTTTAAAAGCATAATGCCCTAAAGTATCCTTGCTTGATATGCCCGAAAGTACCAGAATGGTTTTATATCCCATTTGTACACCTCCTTGTATATCAGTTTCCATGGTATCGCCAATAACAGTGGTTTCACTGGTTTCCAATCCCAGGAATTTACGTGCCGAGCGCATCATCACCGGACTTGGTTTGCCTGTAACAAACGCTTTTCTGCCGGTTGCTTCCTCAATCATGGCTGTGGTTGCCGCAATACCGAGGTTGTTCCATCCTGGTTTTTTAGGTGATGGATCTCTGTTTGTGGTGATGAATTTGGCTCCGGCAAGAATCATATCCACAGCACGCTGCACCATTTCGAGCGTAAAGTTTCTACCTTCTCCCAGTACCACAAATTCGGGATCGGTGTTTACCAGGGTAATACCATGATCGTGTAAACTGCTTAATAAACCACCTTCTCCTAACACATAAGCAGTACCATTTGGGCTTTGATCGGAAAGGAATTTACCTGTAGCCATCGCACTGGTGTATACATGGCTTTCTTCTACCTTTATCCCTAATCCTTTAAGTTTGCGTACTACTTCCAAAGCTGTTCTCTGACTGTTGTTAGTCATAAATGCAAAAGGAATATCTTCATCAATTAAGTTTTTAATGAATTTATCCGCACCAAATATCAATTCTTCCCCGCTATAAATCACCCCATCCATATCTATTAATAATCCTTGTTTCATGTTTTGTAGATTTAATCTGTTTATGTACAAACTTAATATTTTCTTGTTCAATCAGTGTTAATATAAAGTCTTTCGGTGGTCAGTTTTAACCCAAACTTATCCTGCTAAGTTTGAATAGTATTCCTTTCCTGTTCATTTATTTAATAAAAAATTAATGTTCGAATTGTAGCATATTCGAAATTTCTACCGTATTCATAAAAAATTAAACTATGAAAAACGCTTTTAAAGTAACCACCGTCTTTTTGATTGCATTAAGCATCTTGAATGCTTGCAAAAAGAAAACTGAAAACCAAATGGATTTTACCATTGACGCGCAAAATCTAACACCTTGTACTGAAGGAAGCTGCCTGTTTGAGTATGTTAATTATGCAGCAATGGCCGATCAGCAGATGGCACTTACAACTGGGCAATACCGGATTTTTATGGCCACGAAGAGTAATAGCTTCAGCACCATGCGGGTATATATTCAAGCACCTATGCAAGGTGATAAATTTTTATTAACTGATGCTGATATTCTGGCTGGAAAGGTAAAACATCTTTTTTCTTGCGCTTCATGCGACTATTTCAACTTAATTCCGATTGCAGGTACAGTTAAAGGAATTAAAGTGGCTAATACTAATAAATCAGCCGAAAAATGGTTACTTGATGCACACATTGTTGTGGCAGCCGAAAAATCTAAAATACCTGTAGATACCATCCACTTTAAACAATATTTTAATTTAGCAGTAAAATAAGATGAGGCGCTTATGTAATAATTAAATGTACATAGGCGCCATTTTTCGCCAATAGTGGGGGCGGTGTGCATTGCTCTCCCAGGTATGAAACTGATTGGGTATACCTTTCTCCCATAAAAGGCTGCTTAGGTGCTGGTTTCCACTTAGAAATGGATCTGTTTCACCTACGGCAAGAATAATTTCCATGTTTCTTACTGCTGATAGCAATCGATCATCGTTTAGGTTAGCAATATATTGCGCTGGCATATTAAAATAAACTTCATCGCTGTGAAATCCGTTCAGCAGGTCTCTAAAATCGCCAATATTATCGGTAAGGTCATATCTTCCACTTATACCAACGGCTTTTTTAAATAACCAGGGGTATTTCATGGCCAGGTTTATAGCATGGTAAGCACCCATGCTACAGCCAGCGGTTTCAACGTAACCGCCATCATTTTTCTGATAGATAAGCGATAATACTTCCTCAAGGAGATATTTTTCATATTGTAAATGCCGGTCTATGCGTACTGATGGATATACGTCGTCGTTATAAAAGCTTTCTCCATCTATGCTATCTACGCAGAAAATTTGGAGTTCGCCATTTTCAATCCGCGCACTTAAAGAAGCTATAATTCCCCAGTTTTCGTAATCGTAAAACCTGGCCATACGGGTAGGGAAAAAGATGACTGCTCTTCCGGCATGACCGAAAACCAATAGTTCCATATCCCGTTGAAGATTATGGCTGAACCATTTATGATATTCCCTGTTCATTGACTTCAATTCTTTTGTGGAAAATTAAGGCATGTATGTTATCAGGGTATTAATTAAGCGTAATGATTAACCTAATTTCTCTTTAACAGTAGTTGCCCATAAACGATAACCTTCTTCACTCAGGTGCAATCCATCGTGATCGTAAAGTGCAGGATTTGGCTTGCCTTCTTTGTTGAGCATTTTCTTAAATACATCAATAAATTTCCAGTTGCTATTGAGTTTAATAATTTCGCTTTCGATGAGGTTATTGGTATATCTAAACTGATCGGCCATTTGCCAGCGGGTAAGGCTGGGTTTTAGCGATATAAAATAACAGGGCAGTATGCCAAACCGCTGGTTAACTTTAGCCATCAACTGCTGGAAAAAGATAAATATCTCCTCAGGGTTTCTTCCATCGCCAAGGTCGTTATCGCCCGCGTATACCACAAGTGCCTTTGGCCTGTAGTCTATCATAATCCGCTCAAAAAACCATACGCATGCAGCTAATGTAGAGCCGCCAAAGCCTAAATTGGTTACTTTCATGTAATCGAAATCATCTTCGAGACTATTCCACAACCGGATAGATGAACTGCCATAGAAAATGACACCCGGATGCTCCCGATCTAAGCGGTGCGCCCGTTCCAATTGTTTAACTTCTTCTTCGTACCAGTACATACGGTTAAAGATAAAAAGATCTGCCTCTTGAAGAAATGTATTGTATGTTAAGTTTATGTTAGGTGTTGGTTCATTAGTCATTAGTCATTAGTCATTAGTACATTGGTCATACATATTGCTCAATTTACAGGAGCTCAAAATGTTAATGCCCTAAACTTCTTAATGATCAAAGAAACATAGTTTGAGAATTTTTACCATTGAGAGAATAATAACACTAATTTGAATTATCGCCCTTAAATCAATAGCCACTAAATTGTCTCAGGTTTCCCCATTCTCTTTAGGATGCGGTAATGGGAGCGAAGTGCCGATAAGAATGTGCTGTTTTCATGATAAGGCAACCCGAATTCCAGCGCGGTTTGTTTTACAATGATGGAGATCCGTCCGTAATGAACATGGCATATTTTAGGGAAAAGGTGGTGTTCTATCTGTCGGTTTAAGCCGCCAAGAAAAAACGCGGAGATTGGCGATTGCGTCGCAAAATTAGCTGTAGTACGCATCTGGTGTTCCGCCCAGGCTTCTTCCATATTGCCTTCTGCATTGGTTATTGGAAAAGTTGTTCCTTCTACTACATGAGCCAGTTGGAAAACCAGTCCCATGGTTAAGCCCTGAGCCATGTGTAAAACCACAAAACCGATTGCAATCTGCCACCACGCAAGCGGCATTATCAGTAGCGGTAAACCGATAAAAATAAAGTAGTACAAAAACTTATAGAAAAAGAGGTTAAAGTATTCGACCTTCGGATGCTTGTTCTGGCAGGCACCCACACTTTTTTGGAAAAACTTTTTATAGTCTTTACGGAACACCCAGGAAAGCGAAGCTAAGCTATATAAAGGGAAAGCATACCACTGCTGGAAACGTTGATGTGGTTTTAATTCATCTTCTGAACAGATGCGTATAAGTCCTGGTGCTACTTCAATATCTTCATCATGGCCAGGTATATTGGTATAGGTATGGTGCACTACATTGTGCGTAATGTTCCACACATACGGATTGGCACCAACCATATTAAATAGAAAACTAAAAAATGAATTGGTGCGTTTAGAACTCGAAAACGAACCGTGAATGGCATCATGGCAGATATTGAAACCAATAAATGCACAAGTAGCGCCAAGTAAAACGGTAAGTCCCAAAAGTATGGTGCTATGCACGTTCAAAAGGAGTATGGAAAAGTAAAGTCCCAGAAATATAGTAAGGAAAAGAAAGGCTTTAAACCACATCAGCGCGTTGGCATTGATGCTTCTATTGTTTTCTCTAAAGTCGTTGTTTACTCTGCGGCGAACTTCCGAGTAAAATGTATTCCCTGCTAAACAAGGGAATTTTGCTTTTAATTTCATGATCTTGTGCGCTAATCTACCCCATGTACGAGGTTGATAACTCCAAGTTCATTAAGCTTTATGTATAACCTGGCTAATTTGGCCAAGCTTAATTATAAACGTAAACTACTGTGTTTTAGTTTCGACGAAGTTAATAAATTAACTGTGATGCATCCTGCAATCAGGTTAAATAATTATGAATGTATTGACAAGAAAGTAAATCAGTTCTTTTGCAGACAGTGGTTTTATTAAACAAATTAACGATTAAGTGAAAATATTGGTCACTAATATTTTAGCTCCAGATTATATTCAACAGGAGAATTCAATTTAATTAAGATACAGACTACTCGCTGTAGTTCCTCTTATTAGCAGCATAAATATGGTACCAAATGTAAAAAATCCATATTAATACCACTGTGCTATAAACCAATTCGGGTTCGAATGAATCCCTGGTAATTAACAGCGCAATGGAGGAGATCAGGGCAGTCAGGAAGAAATAAAGAATATTTTTCATAACGTACTGATTTAATGAATGTTGGATTTGATAAATATAATAAAATATCTCCTTTGGAGCAAATGTTTTACGAAATAATTTACCCGATTCTGATGAAAGCGGTTTTTTATCTTATTTATAAGGTACTTTTTCTTCATTTAATTTGAGTTTTACTTGTTGTTATGCATAATTATAGCGGTTCGAAGCTTATTTAGTTGCTCATCATAATTAGTTTGAATTGTTGCTTTAAATTAATGTGGATCTTTATCAGGATAACGACTGTAAAGTTGTTTTACTTTAAAATGAAGTAAATAAGTTTAGAAAACAGTAAGTAAAAGTGCCAAATGGTTAAGAATTAACTTAAAATGCACAAAATTGTGGCACAAGAGAATTTATATTTTTTTGTAAGTTTACGCGGCACAACCACCAAGAAACCAATAACACACACAAATGATTAAATTTTCTTTAAGCTTAATTTCTTTTACACTAGTTTTTTTTGGATTAAAAAACTTCTTTAGCGAACCAAAAATACAACGCGTATCACCACCCGAATTAACAATAACCAATTTCGCAGGACCAGATGTTACACCCAGCCCAGCCTGTTTAGCCGTAGCACCAACCGGAGAAGTATATGTTGGTGTTGATATGATCGGCTCTTTGGGTAAAGATCCTGGTAAAGGCCATATTCTTAAATTGATAGATAAGGATAACGATGGTAAAATGGACGAACATGTAGATTTTGCCGAGGTGGATAATCCACGCGGTATTATTGTTCAAGGCAGCCAGGTATATGTATTACATACCACTTTTTCTAAAGAAACAAAACAGGCTACAGGCATGAATTTGGTTGTTTTCGAAGATAAAGATGGCGATGGAAAGGCAGACGGACCCGAAAAACCGCTTATAGAACATATCAGTAATGCCAAATATATCCGCGAACGTGGTACCGACCATGCTACAAATGGTATCAGAATGGGAATTGATGGATGGATTTACATTTCTGTAGGAGATTTTGGATTCCATGATGCGGTAGACCGTTCAGGTAAAAAACTAACCATGTTAGGCGGAGGGATTATGCGCGTTCGTCCGGACGGAACTGAAATGGAAGTATATACACATGGTACACGTAATGTTTATGATGTAGCTATCGATCCTTACATGAACGTTTTTACCAGAGAAAATACCAACGATGGCGGCGGGTGGAATGTTCGTTTCTCGCACCATATACAATCCGGTGAATATGGTTACCCGGTTTTATTTCAGAATTTTACCGACGAAATTATTCCTGCACTTGCAGATTTAGGTGGAGGATCGGGTACCGGAGCATTGTTTATGGATGAGCCAAACTGGCCTGAACAATATAACCACGTACCAATGATGGCCGATTGGGGCAGAAGCATGTTATATATTCATAGAGTAACTGCCGATGGAGCAACTTTTACACAAAAAGATGAGGATTTTATTAAACTACCTCAGATTACCGATCTTGATGTAGACGGTTCAGGAAGACTCTATCTGTCGGCTTGGGATGGTGCAGGTTATTCTGGAAGTCCTAATAAAGGTTACATTGTTCGTGCAGTGCCAAACAACTGGACATACAAAGCATTTCCCGATGTTAAAAAAGCTTCAATTAAAAAACTAACCGAGCTACTTAAATCGAATAGTGCAGTAGGCCGTTTAACTGCTTCGCAGGAATTGGTTTTGCGTAACAATAAACAAGCTATCGCAACAGCCTTAAAAGTGGCTTCCGATCAGAGTTTAGCACTTGATGTTCGTATAGCTGGTATTTATACCTATGCACAGCTCACCAAAGAAAATGGTATCGCTACTTTAGTTGAATTTACCAAAGATAAAGAAATTAAGGAATTTGCTTTAAAAGCATTAGCTGACCGTAAAGCCAATATCGACAAAGTACCGGTTGAGCCATTTTTAGAAGGCTTAAAGGATCCTTCTCTTCGTGTTCAGGCTGCTTCGATAATCGGTTTAAACCGATTAGGCAGGGCAGAAGTTGCCAATGTGCTTTTACAAACGAAGGTGCCTGCTTCATTTACAGCACCTGCCAAAGGTACTGAAGGTCCTCATGCAACACCAAATTCAGCCATTATTTTGCCTCACTTAGCTGTTAGGGCCTTAGTTGATCTTCAGGCGGTAGATGCTTTGCTTGCTGCAGTTAAAACTGAAAATTCTACTCTTGCGCTTTGGGCCTTACGTTATATACATACCGAAAAAGGGGTTAACGGACTGATCGAAAACTACAAACAATCGACAGACGAAAAATTAAAACAGCAGATTCTGGTTACTTTAGGCCGTTTGTATAAAAAAGAAATTGCTTATGATGCTTCTTGGTGGTGGGGTACACGTCCCGATTCTCATGGACCATATTTTAAAGCCGTTTCATGGGAAGGTTCTCCTATTATCGAGAAATTTCTGAAAGAAGAGGCTATAAAAGCCGGAGCAAAGGGAAAACAGTTTTACGTTGATTTAAATGCACGTCAAAGGATGGATATTCCTGAATTTGCTGAAGAAGAAAAAGTAGCGGCAGCTGAAGAACCAAAAATTGATCTGGATAAAATTAAAAACAAAAAAGGTCAGGTGGGTAAATCATCTATCGAAGATGTATTATTGGCTATCAATAAATTACAGGGTGATCCATTAAAAGGAAAAAACATTTTCAATAATCAAGGTTGTATTGCCTGCCATAGCTTAAGCAAAAGTGAAAAAATGAAAGGTCCTTTTATGGGACAGATCGGCTCTATTATGAACCGTGAGCAGATTGCAGAATCGATATTAAAACCTAATGCTTCAATTTCCCAGGGATTTGCTTCAGTAATGATTAGCGCCAAAGGCGACCGTACTTATATGGGCTTTATTACAGAAGAAACAGCTGCTAAAGTGGTGGTTCGTAATATCGCGGGAGAGGTTTTTACCATTAAAGCTGGCGATATCCTGTCAAGAAAAGAAATGGAAACTTCGATGATGCCGGAAGGTTTGGCCAATTCATTATCATATGAAGAACTGGCTTCGTTAGTTTCTTTCTTATCTGAACAAAAGAAATAGGTTCTCGCAATAGAATTTGATAATGGTGATTCGTAACCCATGAAAAAAAATCAGCTTATCACCATTATTTGTACCATCATAACCTTGTTTTGCTCAACGATAGCAGCAGGGCAAAACAAGGAAATTGATTCAACTTTTAAGATGCCTTCGCATCCAAGGTTATTGATCAGCCATGAGCTTGAAGAACAGATCTTAGACAATGTAAAGCGCGATGCGAAGTTTAATCAAATCCACCAAGCCATACTATCAGAAGCAGATCATGTTTTAAATAAACCCGTACTAGAGCGGGTGATGATTGGAAAACGTTTGCTTGATGTATGCCAAAGCGAAGTTAAAATGAAAACCTGGTCAACAGATCCGGTAACCGATTATGATGCTAAAAATCCGGGGACTTCTATTGTAGGATTCGAAGTAAGGCTCAAAGCTGATAGTAAACAGGCCATATCGGTTTTTCTAGATGCCGGGAAGCCATCACAAAAGAACTTTTCTGCTAAGCCGATAGGCAGCTGGCCTAAAAAATAAGTAAGCTTGGTAGCTGATGTGTTTTCAGCTTTACCTTTTATGGTTTGATTTTACTGATAATTCTTTCTAAAAGCAATATTCATGTATTTTATTGTTATTGTCGAGCAATTTTTGTCATAAAAATGCGCCAGTTGTTTTGGTTTAAAAAAACAAAACTTACATTTAGCGATTAAATCTATATACCTAGTCGATGAGCAGATCGGGCAGGTATGACCACCAGTTATGGAAGACCATTTTTTTGAACAAATTATTAAGAACCCTCTTGAACAACCAAATATTCCACCCAATGAAGTGATATCCCTTTGGGCAGAAAAGCTAATTCAAGTGCTTTTTCCAGAAAATTCTCCTAAAGTATTTTCAACAATTACAGATATAAAAGAATATGTTGCTGTTTTGGAGCTTGAACTTTATGGTATCATATCAGCCAGTTGTAAGCTTAAAAATAGCGACTGTAAAAATGCAGCAGGTCAGTTTTTTGAAGAACTGCCAGAACTTTACCGTGTATTGAATACCGATATAGTAGCGATTTATGAAGGCGATCCGGCTGCACAGAGCAGGTTTGAAGTAATTAGAACTTATCCCGGTTTTTATGCCATCTGTTTCTATAGAATTGCCCATACGCTTTATAATTTCGGTATACCGCTGGTTCCAAGAATTCTTACCGAATATGCCCATTCTAAAACAGGCATTGATATCCATCCGGCAGCCAGTATTGGCGAATACTTCCATATTGATCATGGAACTGGGATTGTTATTGGCGAAACCAGTACAATAGGCCGTTATGTGAAACTTTATCAAGGAGTAACACTCGGCGCTTTGAGTGTTAAAAAAACATTAGCAGGCAGCAAACGTCATCCAACGGTAGAAGATAGAGTGGTAATCTATTCTGGGGCAACCATACTGGGTGGCGAAACCATCATTGGGCACGATAGCATCATCGGCGGAAATGTGTGGCTTACAGAAAGTATCCCAGCTTTTTCTACGGCTTATCATTCTCCAATAATTACAATTAGGAATCATAAAGAAACCAATTAATATATTAAAATATGGCAGGAATAATCGATCTGATCGGAAATACGCCAATGGCTGAACTTCAAAAGCTGAATATTAACCCAGCTGTAAGGGTATTTGCCAAATTAGAAGGAAACAATCCCGGCGGCAGTGTTAAAGACAGGGCGTCGCTCAACATGATCAGAAGCGCGATAGAACGTGGCGATATAGCTCCTGGAACTAAACTGGTAGAGGCCACAAGTGGTAATACCGGAATTGCATTGGCTATGATTGCAAGTTTATATAACCTGGAAATCGAACTGGTTATGCCAGCCAATTCAACACGCGAACGTAAGGTAACTATGGAAGCCTTTGGTGCAAAAGTAACCCTGTTAGAAAGCATAGAAGAATGCAGGGATTATGCAGAAGAAAAAGGCGTTTCAAAGGGATATTTTTTATTAAATCAATTTGCAAACCCTGATAATTACCTGGCTCATTATAAAACAACCGGACCAGAAATATGGAGAGATACCGAGGGGCAGATTACGCATTTTGTAAGTTCTATGGGAACAACGGGGACCATCATGGGCTGTTCCCGGTTTTTTAAGGAAAAAGATAATAATATCCAGATTGTAGGCTGTCAGCCTACTGAGGGCTCTTCTATTCCGGGCATCAGGCGCTGGCCTGAAGAATATCTGCCAAAAATATTCGATCCGCTACGGGTAGATCGGGTAATGGATATTGCGCAGGAAGAAGCAACCCTAATGTCGAGAAGAATGGCTAAAGAAGAAGGTTTATTTGCCGGCATGAGCTCGGGCGGTGCCTGCGCAGCGGCTTTGAAACTTGCTGGTGAACTGGATAAAGGAACCATTGTTTTTATTGCCTGCGATCGGGGAGACCGCTACCTGAGCAGCGATCTTTTTGGTTGAGCATCAATCACTGATCTTGTTGGGCTTTTTTTGATAAAAGCATGCCAACCCTTTGAATAATGATTTCCATGTCAAATGGTTTTTCTATGTAATCATCCCAATGCGTTTTGTAATAAGCACTATCATGTATGCCATTTCTTGATGACATGAGTAGGATAGGAATGGCCCCATGAATGGATAGTTTTAGTTCTGTACATATCGCCCTTCCATCGGTCATACCAAGCAAAATATCGATTACAATAACATCAGGTTGGAAAGCAGCTACTTTAGCATGTAAATCCATCGTATTGGAAAGATTCATCGTAATGTATCCTTCAAATTCGAAGATCATCTTTATGGCATCAAGTGTTGCCGGGTGATCTTCAATAATTAATATTTTTGGTGGGGATAAAGCAAACATTTCTTTGCGTTATTAATTAAGGAAAGCTAAGATTACCAGTACCTCGCTTTTTAAGCAATAACTCAAATATTTTCGAGTCTGTTCTGGTGAGGCTATCAAGAGAATTGCGCAGGCTCTGGTTTACCAGACTTAAATTGGTAAACATCGTTCTCAGGTTATCGTTTTCATCTCGCAGCTCCAAAAGCTCATTGGCAATACCCCCAAAATCTCTAATCCAGCTGTCAAAACAGTCTTTATCAATTTCTAATGCGTTATAAATTTCTTCAGGATCTCGGCCGTTGTAAAATTCTTGTATGCTTTCGATAATTTTGGCAGGAGTGTTATTCAGTTTCATGGTTGGTTTTCCAGATGCTGTTTGCACAGAAGGCTAAACCGTCCCCTGTTTAGATCTCCTGTGGCACAGCAATATTTTAAAAAGTTTTTATTTAGGGATAAGGACAAAGAAATAGAGCATTTAAAGATTATCAAAATTTTTGTCTACGCAGTAATACGCACCAATTTTAAATGTTTGGATTTCAGGTAGTAAAATAAAATGTAATTGGTATTCGGTTCATTATATATAGTTCTTGATGAATTAGCGTTTTAAATAAACCATGCCGCCAGGCGTGTAACAAATCATCCCGGAAAAGACCGTTTCTGTCGACATGGTTAAAAATATGAGTACAATCCAGAGGCATTAAGCCTGTTTGGTTAAAAAACGGTATCGCACCGCTTGCACTCTATCAGCTATATGCAAAGAGGGTGCGGCAGGTGGATCTTAGCGATACGCATTTCTACGCATAAGTGTTTAAGTTGTTGTAGTATAGTGTGTTATGTGGTTGGTGCTAATTTGTTGTTGAAATAAAGGCAAAGAAAAAGTAACCTATTTTTGTATATTATTTAGGACGATTTGGTGAGATCTAACATCCAAGCGTGCATATTCGTTTCGCCATCTATCCCCAGTTTTTTACGAATTCTATATTTGCGGCTTTCTACAGCACGTACACTAAGTTTGCAGGTTCTGGCAATTTCTTTAGTATCAAAATTTAACAAGATGTAAGCACAAAGTGTTAACTCAGCCGGTAGTAGTTGTGGCGAAATCTGAAGTAATCTTTCGATAAAGGTAGATTCAGCCTCACTAAACCGTTTCATAAATGAAGGGTCTCTGGCGTGTGCAAGTTCGATAAGTGCTTTTAAAGAAAAATGTTCAACAGATTTTTCTGTTTTTGCATCGAGCTGTTTACGGTAACCTTCCACCTGTTCTTGAAGCAGAATACGTTGCCTTCGAAAATGCGCATTATGTCGCGTTAATAACCTTAATCGTTGGCCATAAAGACCGAGGCTGATGAGTATTCCTTCAATTATTCCGGCTAAAGTGAGTAAATTATAACTGTAAGATTGGAAGGGTATTAACGCTGATAAGCAAAAAACAAGGTAAATAGAAACCAAGGCCACGGGGATCCATCCCAGTACGTAACACCAGATAAGAGGATTTTTTTTAGCATAACCACGGATGATAATCACTTTAATGCTACTGAACAGAAAAAATAATGAGGTTAATAAAAATAAAACATGCGTAAGTACATTGGTGATGCTTCTGGCATCCCATAAAGAGCAGATTAGGATTAAACCCCATCCAAACAGTAATACTTTGAAGAATTTATTGAGCTGCGGAAGTTGGCGTTTAAGTTTTAAAAAATAACTGTTAAACAAAATCGTAGCAATGTAACCGGCTGCAATAAAAAAATGGGCATGCACTAAAATAAACCTGGCTATCGAAGGGCCTAGCAATAAGCTATAACCTTGCAGATAACAGACCATTACAATGAAATAAAGCAAAATGATCCTTGCTATATATAGCGCAAAGAGTTTACTCCGCGTAGCAACGAACATAAAGACGTGAAAAATGAGAATCATCAATGCAATGCCCATATAAACAGGTTGCACGCTATGTGCTTTAAATAAAGCATGGTTTAATACCGATTCGGTAACTAATTTAACTGGTACAAGTAAAGTATTCATTGCCCGCATTCTTACGTATACTTCGCCAATTGGTGTTTTTACCTGCTTTAAGGGAAATACATAGCCGGTACCCAGAATGTTATCATTTTGTTTCAGGTTGAACATGCCAGCGCTCATCTGCTTTATCATCCCGCGTTCATCGCGATAAAATACGGTAATAGAATCGATGTTTGCATAATCGATAAACAGATAAGGAGTGGTTTGATTGATATTTTTAAAACGGAGCTTCATCCACCATACTTTTCCGCTGGTTCCACCGTTAAAAATTGCTGACTTGCCTTTTGAAAAACGTTCTGGCTTAAATTGCGCTATCTTTTCAAAAGATGTTGTTTCGAGCGTGTCCTGCCAAAAGTATCCTGCTTTGCCAACGTTAACAAAAGTTTGTTTCTCTACCTGGATCATTGGTTGAGCTATGCAAAGACTGCTTTCTATCAAGAAAGCAATAAGAATAAAAATGGTCTTCATTAATTAAACCAATGTAAAAAAGCTGGGATGACTTATTACAGGGGAGAAATTATAGCTTTATAATAGAAAATCCAAATTTTATCTGAAAAAAGAACATAATGTTAATGGTTTGGCATTCGTTTCAAATTTGTATTTTAGATCAAGCCCCAAATTATATGCACCAGCTGATTATACAATACGCTTTCTTACTTGCAATTATTCTGTTCGTGGTAATGCTCGCACAAAAAATCCGTGTGGCATATCCTATTTTATTGGTAATGGCAGGTTTAGCCTTAAGTTTTTTACCAGTACTTCGTAATATTGAGATTGAACCAGAGCTCATATTTGTAATCTTTTTACCTCCATTGTTGTATGAAGCTGCCTGGAACACTTCATGGAAAGATTTCTGGAAGTGGCGTAGGGTAATCAGCAGTTTTGCTTTTCCAATTGTTATTCTTACTTCTAGTATTGTTGCGCTAATTTCTCAAAGTCTGATTCCAGGTTTTACATGGGCCCTGGGCTTTTTGTTGGGTGGTATTATTTCTCCACCAGATGCGGTATCGGCATCAGCCATACTTAAAAATGTTAAAGTGCCTAAAAGGCTCACCACAATATTGGAAGGCGAAAGTTTACTAAACGATGCATCCAGTTTAGTGGTGTTTCGCTTTGCTTTAGCCGCAGTAATGACCGGAAGTTTCGTGTTTAGTAAGGCTGCTGGTAATTTTGTAATTGTTATTGTAATGGGCATTTTGGTAGGAATTGTAGTAGCCTTAGTCTTTTATGCTTTGCACCGATGGTTGCCAACCACTACAAATATTGATATTATCCTTACTTTTTTAACGCCCTATGTAATGTATATAACTGCAGAGGAGTTTGGGTTTTCTGGCGTATTGGCTGTAGTGAGCGGTGGCTTGTTTCTTTCGGCCAGGAGAGACCAGATTCTTACCCACCGGAGCAGGTTACAGGGGATAAATGTTTGGGAAGCTGTAGCTTTTGTGCTGAATGGCTTTGTTTTCTTGTTAATCGGCCTAGAGTTTCCGGTGATTATTCGTGGTTTGGGCAACGATGGGCTTTTACCAGCTATCCGTTACAGTGCCATTATTTGCACGGTTTTAATTGTTACGAGGTTAGCCAGTACCTATGGTGCATTATACTTTACGCGTTTCATTAGTCGTTATATTACCACTGCCGATCCTAATCCAAGTTTGAAAGCACCCTTGCTTTTTGGCTGGGCAGGAATGAGAGGAGTAGTTTCTTTGGCTGCAGCGCTTTCTATTCCGGTAGCATTAAAATCAGGCGAAGCTTTTCCTCAGCGTAACTTAATCTTGTTTATCACTTTTAGTGTAATATTGGTTACTTTAGTTTTGCAAGGTTTAACATTACCAGCATTGATAAAATGGGTAGATATGCCCGATCCGGATTATACCGTTCCTTTCGAGCAACAAAAACAAATGGTGAGAAAGAAATTATCCATGTTATCGCTTAAAATTCTGGATGAAAAGTATCACGATGCCTTGTTGCATAACGATATGATTAGATCGATAAAAATTCGGATTGAGGCAGAAATGGAATTATTGAGAGATTGGGAAAAAGAAGAAAACATTTCAAGGTCTGACGGTTTTTATCACGACTATCGCATTGCACTTGAAGATATTATGGCTGAGCAGCGTATTTTATTGAAAGGACTAAATAAAAAAGAGCAGATTAATGATGAGCTGATTCGGGAACAATTAGAGCTGCTTGATCTGGAAGAAGAAAAACTTCGCAGGCATTTTAGTCACCGGGATATATAACCATCAGGTTCTTTTTTACGGTACCATTGCTCAGTTTATGCAATTAAATGTATAATAATAGTAGCGTAATGTGCCCACATTGTGCGGTGTTATACATGCATGTTTACACTACATAGCTGTAATTTCGGATGTCGTTTATCTGATGAAATAAAAGCTATGAAAACAAACTATTTTTTAAAAAGAATCATTTTTTTGATGCTTGCTAGCCTGGCAATGCTTTCGTGTAAGAAAAATATTAATGAACATCCTGAAGAAGGAGGCAAAAAACAAACTGTAAAATTTATGGTTACGGGGGCTAATAATGATCTGGGAACGGCAGGATCTGCGGTAAATGCCCCGCTTAAAGATTTGATTAAACAGTTAACAATTGTGGTTTATCAATCTTTTACCGGACAAGAGTATACCCGTGTTACCCAGCTCGCTACCGACCCTAATTTTGGGGAGCTTAGTTTAGACCTCCCGCTTAATACCTATAATTTTGTAGCTATCGGTTCGAGGTCGTTATTTGGCATTAATCAATTTTATCAGGGTGCTACCAATACCGTTATTTTGCCTTTTAATGAAGGGAATATGCAATATTGGCAACCTAATCAATCTCCATCCGAAAAATTATACAAAACAGATGATACGTTTGTAGCAACCATTATGAACACTATAAATGCCAATCAGACTATTAATTTAAATATGGATAGGATTGTGGGTAAGCTGGAAGTGCTTGTAGAAGATGTGGCCAATTACGAAGTTGATGTAAATAACGAAGCAACAGGTTTTCTATTTGCCGCAAAAACATCATTTGGCAGTATTGAAAATGATTTTGGCTATATCGTAAATAACACAAAAGGCCCAATTAGTATTTATATTCTCCGTACCGATAAACCTTTGGAAATTGAAGTGAGCGGAGGCGGAAAAAGACGATCGCTTTCTGTTCCGGTTTATAAAAACAAAAGAACGGTGGTAAAGGGCAAATTATTAGCGCCTATTGGCAAAGTTGGGTTTAGCTTTGTCATTAATGATAAATGGCTGGCTGATACCACGCTCGTAACACTCTAAACCGGTCATTTAATGTTGTGTATATAACTCGTAATACGCAATATCCTAAATGATTAAAATATAATGATATATTTGCTAATTAATTTAGTAAGCATGTCGGTAAAGGTTAATATTACTTCAAAAGGAATACAAAAGGTACTCAAAAACTATAATGAAAAGCAAGCCATTGCGGAGTACATTTGGAATGGTTTTGATGCCAATGCGAACACCATACGGGTAGATTATGTAGCCAATTCGCTTGGCCTTTTAGCGCAGTTAACCATTGCTGATAATGGCTATGGAATTAATTCTGATCGCTTACAACAAAAATTCGATCCGTTCTTCGAATCTGAAAAATCCATTCAGATTGTAGCGCCAAAGCATACCTCAAAAATGCATGGCCGTAATGGAGTAGGGAGGCTTACTTTTTTTACTTTTGCGCATGATGCCGTGTGGCATACCACTTACCAATCAGAACAAGGGTTTCGTTATGGCGAAATACACATTAGCACTGGTGGTTTAAATAGTTATAGTCACGATTTTACCACCGCTCCAAGCAGTTCTGGCGAGACTGGAACAACTGTTTCATTCACTAATCTGAAAATCAGTCAGCAAGATATAGAAGAAACGATACTTCCTTTTCTGATAAACGAATTCTGTTGGTTTATTGAATTGAACAGGCATAAAAACTATTCAGTTATTGTAAATGGCAAAGCATTGGATTTTAGCAGCAATGTTAAAACTTTAGAAGAGTTTAATCTTTTTTACCCCGATACAGCCGTTACTTTTAAGATTAAATACGTTCATTGGAAAGAAAACCTGCATAAGGAACTGTCTAAATATTATTTCTTGGCCGGTGGTGAAGAAATTTATAAAGATTACACTACCTTAAATAAAAAGAGCGACGATTATTTCCATAGTGTATATATCGATAGTGATTTTTTTCGTGATTTCGATTTTAAGAGTTTCGAAAATGAAGGACAGGTGGCCATATTTGGTGCGGCTAAATCTTCCCCAGAATACCGGTTTCTAATTAAAGCGTTAACGGAATATCTTAAAAGTAAACGTAAACCATTTTTAAAAGAATATGCCAATCGCCTCATTGAAACTTACGAGCAGGATGAAATATTTCCGGTTTATGCTACCGAAAGAGAAAAAGAATTAAGGAAACCAGCGCTGGTTAATTTAATTAAGGCATTATATGAAGTAGAACCTAAATTGTTTAGTAGTTTGAATACCGATCAGAAGAAAACTTTTGTGCGCCTGATCGATCTTTTAATGCGCGCTAACCTGCATGATGAGATTTTTGAAATGTTCAATGGCATTATCGAATTAGAGGCCGAAGAGCAGGATGAGCTATTGCAATTGATAAAAGACCTTGAACCAGCGAAAAATTAGATTGATACTCGTAAGTAATTTAGTAATTTGTTGCCGATAAAAACAGCTTTAGATGAAAAGATACCTATTATTGATTGGCATTTTACTAATTAATATCACATTATTATCTGCACAGGATAAAAAGCATAATCTCAATATTGTTTTTATCGGTAATAGTATCACGCAAGGCGTCCAGATTGCCAATGCTGCTGATGCTCCGCCCGCTATAGCCGTAGCTTATTTGCTTAAGCAAAAAGGAATAAACGAAGTTAAATTCAGCAATCAGGGACATAGCGGCTACACCACTCTCGATTTTTTACCCAGTGCTGGCCGTACTTTTAACAAAGTTGAAGAAGCGGCTAATGCATTTACCGATAAAGAGGCGTTGCTGGTTTTTTCGTTAAAGCTTGGTACCAACGATAGTGCTATAAAAGGACCGCATGGCGCTCCGGTTTCGCCTGACCGATATATTGAAAATGTAAAAACTATTGTGGATAAGCTATTGGCCGATTTTCCTAAGGCCATTGTTGTGCTGCATCATCCTATATGGTATAGCACCAACACCTATAATAGCTCAAAATATATGGAAGAGGGCTTGTTGAGATTACAGACTTACATTCCAAAAATTGATAGCCTGGTTTCAAGTTATAGTTTAACCAAACCTAAACATGTTTTTGTGGGAGATAAAAAAGCATTTGGTTATTTTAAAAAGCATCACCTTACCGAGTTGATTCCTGAAAAGGGGCAAGCGGGTACTTTTTACCTGCATCCAAATAAATTAGGCGCCGCATCTTTAGGCGAATTTTGGGGCAAGGCAATTGAACGGGTAGTGAAAAAGAATTTTTAAGTCCCTGCCTTGCTGTTCATTTTAATAGATTACTAAAAATCAAGTAAATCTTTTCGGTGGAGCCCTTTAGCCAGCTCGAAATATTGGATAAACTAAAAAATTATTGAATTTAAACCATTGGTATAAGCATAATAATGTCCGTATAGCCATTTAAAAACCCCTTCTTTATTGTTTTTTGCGCATAATTAGTTACGATTATTCACAAAACTTGTGATTTTAATATTATATAATCATTTTTATAGCGGCAGTTTAGTTGTTACCCCATTTTATGAAGATCATTTATTATTAAATCTTACTGTTTTTCTATGAACGAGCAGCTAGGATATTTTGAAACAGACACTCCCTTAAAAATTTACGGGCTGAGCGAAAAATCGGTAACAATTACATTTGGAACGGCAATCGATAACGATTTGCTGGGCCTGATTACTGATTTTAACCAGTTGTTGTTGCAAAATCCTTTTTCTGGTTTAATTACCACTGTTCCAGCTTATACTACATTAACTGTTTTTTTTGATCCCTTAAATGTGATGTTGTCAGATCTTCCGGGACAGGTTTGTTTCGACAAGGTATCAGCACATTTAAATAAAATTGCACATATAAAAAGAGAAAAATCAAGGATAACAGCTGATAAGCTGATTATTCCTGTATGTTATGGTGGCGATTTCGGACAGGATCTTTTAACGGTAGCCCGCACAAACAAGCTTAGCGAAACTGAGGTAATTGATATACATACTGCCGGGCAATATATTGTTTTCATGATCGGCTTTGTGCCAGGTTTCGCCTATATGGGCGGAATGGATGCCAGATTATCAACCCCGAGAAAAGAGGTTCCTAATGCTAAAATACCTGCCGGATCTGTAGGTATTGCAGGGAATCAAACGGGCATTTATCCTATGGAAACACCTGGTGGATGGCAGATTATTGGAAGAACGCCATTAAAGATATTTGATGTAAACCGTTTACAGCCATCACTTTTAAATGGAGGTGATGTGGTTACTTTTAAAGCCATTGGTATAAAGGATTTTAATGCTTATGCTGAAATATGAGTATGAAAATCAGCATCATTAAGCCAGGTTTATTAAGCACCGTTCAAGATATGGGGCGGTACCGATACCTTTCACAAGCTGTACCTGTATCGGGCGCTATGGATGAGCTGGCCCATCGATTAGCGAATAAAGCAGTTGGTAACGATGATAACCATGCTACCATTGAGTTTACCTATGCCGATGCGTCATTTAAAGCTGAAACACCTATTCTAATTTCTTATTCTGGCGATGGTGCCTGCTTAGTTTACAATAATGAATTAATGCCTGCAGAAAAGCCATTGTTTTTTCCGGCAGGTTCTGTTATAAAGTTAATCCATAATGCAATTGGGGTGCGTACCTATTTGGCTATTGCTGGTGGATGGGATGTACCTGATGTAATGGGAAGTAAAAGCACTTATCTTACTGCTGCTTTTGGGGGCTTTAAGGGGAGGGCATTGCAAAAGGCAGATGTTTTGATCGGCGGTGCTATTAATACCGAAGTATCAATAAGAATATTAGAACAATTAATCAATAGGTCGTTAACTTACCCAAATTGGCGCATTTCGCGCGAAAGTTTACTGCCAGAGAAAAGACAAACCATTAGAGTTGTTCTCGCAAACGAAATCAGTTGGTTCGACGCAACTTCCATTATCTCATTTTTAACCAATTTTTATACCATTGATAGAAGGAGTAATCGCATGGGCTATCATTTATTGGGAAAGCCTTTGGTGAGAAAAGTTAAAAAGGAATTGCTCAGCACGGCAGTAACACCTGGTGTTATCCAGGTAACCGGAAGTGGCGATTTAGTTATACTCATGGCCGACTGTCAAACAACAGGTGGTTACCCGCGTATTGCACATGTTGCAGCGGTCGATTTGTCTTTATGTGCACAGCTTAAACCTGGTGATGCCATTCGCTTTTCCGAAATTTCGAGAGATGAGGCAGAAGCGCTTTACTTTGAACGGGAACGCGATTTATCATTGATTACCACGGCAATAAGCCTTAAATATATTAAAACATGAAAACGATCGATCTTAATTGCGACATGGGAGAAGCATTTGGGAATTATGCCATGCCCAACGATGAAAAACTGATGGACTATATTTCATCAGCAAATATTGCCTGCGGCTTCCATGCCGGCGATCCGGCTGTAATGCAGCAAACTGTAGCTTTAGCCTTAAAAAAAGGAGTAACCATTGGTGCACACCCTGGTTTACCCGATCTGCAGGGCTTTGGTCGTAGAGAAATGAAGATTACCCCGAATGAGGCCTATCAGCTTACTTTATATCAAATTGGTGCATTAAGCGGTTTTGTAAAAGCTGCGGGGAGTAAATTGCATCATGTTAAGGCGCATGGTGCACTATATAATATGGCTGCAAAAGATGTCGCCCTGGCAAAAGCCATTGTACAGGCCGTTTACGATTTCGATCCGGGTTTGATCCTATATGCTTTAGCAGGAAGTAAGATGATCGATGAAGCTGAAAAAAAGGGTATTGTAACCGCATCAGAAGTTTTTGCCGATCGAATTTATCAGGATGATGGTTTACTTACGCCTCGGTCAGCAGGCAATGCTTTAATTACCAATGAAGAAGATGCCATTAGTCAGGTATTGGGATTTGCTTTAAACCAGAAAGTAAATAGTACAAATGGAAACCGCATTGCGGTTAAAGCCGAAACAGTTTGTTTGCATGGCGATGGCGAACATGCTGTTGCTTTTGCTAAATTAATAGCTGAACGGTTACAAAAGGAAGGCATCGCAATTAAAGCCCCAGCAATATGAAGCCAAAATACAATTGGAGTGTACTTTTAGGCGCAGCTTTTTTAATGGCTTCATCGGCCATTGGCCCTGGATTTTTAACACAAACTGCAGTTTTTACCCAGCAGTTAGGGGCAAGTTTTGCGTTTGTGATATTGTTATCCATCATATTAGATGCCATTGCACAATTAAACATCTGGCGGATTATTGCTGTTGCCGATAAACCTGCACAAGATATAGCCAATAAGGTATTTCCAGGTTTAGGATACTTTATTTCTTTCCTGGTATTTTTGGGTGGTTTGGCTTTTAATATTGGTAATATTGCTGGCGCTGGCTTAGGACTCAATGTATTATTCGGTATTAGTGTTGGGCAGGGGGCTGTAATAAGCGCCATTATGGCAATAGGGATCTTTATTTACAAAGAAGCGGGCAAAGCAATGGATGTTTTTGCCAAAACCATGGGGCTGATTAAAATTATACTCGCCTTAATTATTGCCTACACCAGTTCTCCGCCATTGGCAGAAGCCGCATTAAGGGCAGTAAACCCCACACAGTTTAGTTTTACGGCAGTTTTGACTATAGTGGGTGGAACAGTGGGCGGTTATATCACTTTTTCGGGCGCTCACCGCTTATTGGATGCCAGGCAAACTGGGATCCAGAACTTAGGTGCTGTAAATAAAGGTGCATTAAGTGCCATCGGTTTGGCATCTATTATGCGCTTATTGTTATTTATTGCTGCTTTGGGAGTGGTAAGCAAAGGTTTTACTTTAGACCCATCCAATCCAGCTGCTTCGGTTTTTAAATTGGCCAGCGGCGAAATAGGATACAAGATTTTTGGTGTAGTGATATGGGCTGCGGGTATTTCATCGGTTGTGGGCTCAGCCTATACCTCCATTTCATTTATTAAGAGTTTTCACCCACTGATATTAAAGTTTAACCGTGAGATTATCATTGCCTTTATATCCATCTCCTGCATTATTTTTATCATCATTGGTAAACCCGTCAAAATATTGCTTACCGTAGGCGCCATTAATGGTTTTATTTTGCCCATTGCATTAGGTATTATGCTTATTGCGGCCTATAGAACTAAAATTATCGCAAATTATAAACAACCGCTTTGGTTAACCTTAACAGGTTTAGCTGTGGTATTAACCATGGTTTGGATGAGTTATGGCACCATTATACAAATGATAAAAGGAGAATAAATCTTTATACAATGGATACGATTACCAAATATTTTTGCTTTTTCTTCCTATTAAGTGCTACCTGTTTTGCACAGCAGGGTACAAATCCCGTAGCCGTTGAACCTGGAGTTTCGCTTGCGCTGGCAAGTTCCAGAAGTGCAGCTATAAGTAATATTCAATATAAGCTTCACTTTACTGTACCAGCAGCACAAAATGCATTAATAGAATCAACTGAAAGCATCGATTTTAAGTTAAATAAGTTGATTGGTATGCAGGTTGACTTTAAGCAGGATGCAGATCATATCAAACGAATATCGGTTAATGGAAAAACGATACCGGTTGATTTTAAAGCCGAACATATTTTAGTAAAGCAGGAGTATTTAAAAATAGGCACTAACCATATCGAGATCGGATTTATTGCAGGTAACGAATCATTAAACCGAAACAAAGATTTTTTGTATGCACTTTTTGTCCCTGATCACGCCAGAACGGTATTCCCTTGCTTTGATCAGCCGGATTTAAAAGCTAATTTTTTACTTTCGTTAACCGTTCCAACTGATTGGAAGGTAATGGCTAATGCTGCTAAAAAAGATTCGCTTGTGCAAAGGAATTTTACCACCTATCATTTCAATAATTCGGATAAACTACCCACTTATTTATTTTCCTTCACTGCCGGTAAATACACCCTGGTAAATAGGAACATAAAAAATAATAAAATGGAATTTCTGCACCGTGAAACTGATTCAGCCAAAATTAAGCTCAGTGTAGATTCTATTTTTGTAGCACATCGAGATGCGCTTGATTTTTTGGAAGACTGGACAGCGATAAAATATCCTTTTCAAAAAATAGGTTTTGTCAGCATTCCAGATTTTCAGTTTGGTGGCATGGAGCACCCTGGTGAGGTACAATATAAAGCATCAGCATTGTTTTTAGATCAAGGTGCAACCAGAGATCAGTTCATTTCGCGCTCTAACCTGATTTCGCATGAAACCGCACACATGTGGTTTGGCGATCTGGTAACCATGCAATGGTTTAACGATGTTTGGATGAAAGAAGTTTTTGCCAATTTTATGGCCGATAAGGTAACCGAAAAATTAATGGGCAAAAATACTTTCGACCTTAAGTTTTTACAAGATCATTATCCGGCAGCTTATGGGGTAGATAGAACACTGGGTGCTAATCCCATTCGGCAGCAATTAGATAACTTACAGGAAGCTGGATCGATGTATGGCAATATAATTTACCATAAAGCACCGATTATGATGCGTCAATTGGAATTATTGATGGGGAAACAGAATTTTCAGCAGGGTATAAGGGAGTATCTGAAAAAATACAGTTATAGCAACGCTACATGGAATGATTTGATTGCCATTTTAAGTAAATACAGCAAAAGTGATCTTCATAGTTGGAACAAAGTTTGGGTAAATGAACCTGGCAGACCGGTTTTTAGCTATGATATTAAATACCATGGAGATAAAATAAGCGGTTTAAGTTTAAACCAAAGCAGTGAGATGGGACAGCCACGGGTATGGCCACAATCTTTTACGGTTAAGCTGGTTTACCCAACAGAGAGTAAGATTTTGGTTGTAAATGCTAAGCTTGCTAAGACAGATTTAATTGAAGCAAAAGGTCTTCCAAAACCACAGTATATTTTATTTAATGCAAACGGTGCGGGGTATGGCCTTTTTCCGATTGACAAAGAGATGATGGCAAATCTTTATGGTCTTGCTGACCCGTTAGAACGGGCATCGGCCTATATCAATGCCTATGAGAATATGCTTTCGGGCAAAAGCACCAAGCCTGAAGAACTTTTGGCTGTATTTTTACAAGGATTATCGGTTGAGAAAAACGAGATGAACCTCAGGTCAATTACTGGATACCTCTCCAATATTTACTGGACTTTTCTTACCGCTGAAGCACGGAATGCAATGTATGAAAGCATGGAAAAAACAATATGGAATGCAATGGAGCAACAACAAACGCAAAATAACAAGAAGATTTTGTTCAATGCTTATCAAAATGTATATCTGAGTGCGGATGCGGGAAAACGCATGTATAATATCTGGCTCAAACAAACCGCACCAAATGGAATTAAATTGTTAGAAGATGATTATAGCGCGTTAGCTTTAACACTGGCCCTTAAAACAGATACTGCAAATACGATCTTAAAAGATCAGTTAGCGCGCACCATAAACGAAGACCGTAAAAACCGGCTGATTTATTTAATGCCTGCATTATCATTAGACGTTAAGGAAAGAGATAATTTTTTTAAGGGTTTAAAAGACCGGAAAAACCGCCAGAAAGAGGCCTGGGTAACTACGGCTTTATCTTACCTGCATCATCCCATTAGGCAAAAAACATCCATCCATTATCTGAAAGAAAGTTTAGACTTATTGGAAGAAATACAGAAAACAGGGGATATATTTTTTCCGCAATCGTGGTTGGCGGCTACATTTTCGAGTTATAACAACAAAGAAGCAAATGCAGTTGTACAGGATTTCTTAAAATCACATCCTGTCTATAATCCAAAACTAAAGGATAAAATTTTGCAGACTACAGATAACCTTCGCCGGGCACAGATTATTGTATATTAACTTTAATATAAATAAATTTGTTACATGGAGGTTTAAGAAGAATTTATACTTTTGTCGCGAGAGCGTTAATTTAGATTGAAAGGGGTAAACATGAATTTGTTTGCCCTTTTCTTCTTCTATTAATCGTAACGTCATGCTGAACTTGTTTCAGCATCTTTTCCGCTGTAAAGACCATGGAATGAATTACCTTCGGTGAACTCGCTAATGCTCGGTTCAGTGTGACGGTACGGCAAGAAGATGAATTTACATTTATATGCCGGTTAAATGTCTTTTAAGATAGAAAAACTAAAATTAGATCTACAATCGGCCTTTTAATTAAAAGATTCGGTTTCGTTATTCAGATCGTTCAATAAACCATTCAATAAAATATCTCTTTTATCTTCAATTGAAGAATCATCCTGGATAAAAACGGTAAGGTTCGTGTTTTCTGTTGTTTGAGGTTGCATATAAGGCTGCGGTTTATGTTTGTCAATTAAATGTCTACATTATCTAACGTCGATTTTCGAATATAGTTTGTAACTTTTTTATTCGAACTTGTAGTGTCTCAATTGGACATGGTATAAATCAATATTGACCAAACATTGGGCTAGTATTTAGGTTATATCTTTCAGGACAAAACAAATTCTATTAATCTCAGAACCGATGAAACACTACGACGCAATAATTATAGGCGCAGGTCAGGCAGGCACTCCTTTGGCCAAAAGGCTTGCCGAAGCAGGCAAAAAAACAGCGATTATAGAAAAAAGGTATGTTGGCGGTACGTGTATTAATGATGGTTGTACACCAACAAAAGCAATGGTCGCTTCCGCAAGGGCAGTGTATCAAGCCAAAAAAGCAACTGAACTGGGCGTAGAAGTTGGAGCAATCAAAATTGATTTTGAAAAGATAAAGCAACGGAAAGACGATATCGTAAACCAGTTCAGGTCATCATCAGAAAAGGGCCTTAAAAATACCAAAGGACTTGAGCTTATATTTGGAACGGCCAGATTTAGTGCTGAAAAAGAACTAACTATTTCGCTAAACAATGGCGGTGAAGAAAAAGTAACCGCCGAATGGATTTTTATCAATACGGGTGCAAAAACTACCGTACCGGATATTGAAGGGTTAAAAGAAATTGATTATCTTACATCGACAACAATTTTAGATCTTAAAACTGTTCCAGAACACCTATTGGTTATTGGCGGAAATTACATCGGGCTTGAGTTTGGACAAATGTTTAATCGATTTGGCAGTAAAGTAACCATTTTGGAAAAATCATCAGGCATATTAGCTAGAGAAGATCAGGATATCTCATCAGCACTTACTAAAATTTTAACCGACGAAAATATCGAGCTGATCACTAATGCTAAAATCAATAAAATAACGCAGGATAAAAAACAGATTAGCATTACGCTGGAGTCTGGGAAAATCGAGAAAAAAATAACTGCGAGCCATGTGTTGGTAGCCGCAGGCCGTACGCCTCAGACCGCAGATTTAACCCTTGAAAACTGTGGCGTAAAATTGGATGACAAAGGGCACATTCTTGTTAATGAAAAACTCGAAACCAATATTAAAGGGATTTATGCGCTCGGTGATGTAAAAGGTGGGCCTTCATTTACACATATTGCTTATAACGACTATACCATCGTTTACCGGAACCTAATGGAAGGCACAAATTATTCTATTCACGATCGGCCGGTGCCCTATTGCATGTTTACCGACCCTCAGCTTGGGCGGATAGGTATTTCTGAAAAAGAGGCAAAAGAAAAGAAATTGAATTATAAAGTTGCGGTTCTGCCAATGTCGAATGTTGCGCGCGGTATTGAAACAAACGAAACTCTAGGGCTGATGAAAGCAATTGTCGATGCAGATAGTAAAAAGATACTGGGAGCTGCCATTCTGGCCGCAGAAGGTGGAGAAATCATGTCTGTTCTTCAAATGGCAATGGAAGGTGATATTACTTACGATAGAATCAGATATTGTGTATTTGCACACCCTACTTATTCCGAATCGTTAAATAATCTATTTATGAAAATCGATATCTAAATATGATCGAATTAAAAGGCATAAGTAAGAAATTTGGTGATGCCCAAGCGGTAAATAAAGTCTCTTTTAAGGTAGAAGAAAAGGAAACGCTGGTATTGTTGGGCACAAGTGGCTGTGGCAAAACCACCACGCTAAAAATGATCAACCGGTTAATCGAGCCAGATGCAGGCGGGGTTTTTATCAATGGCAAGGATATCACCAATCAAGATCCTGATATTTTACGAACAGGAATTGGTTATGTAATGCAGAATATTGGGCTTTTTCCACACTATACCGTCGCAGAAAATATTGCCGTTGTGCCGAAGCTTTTAAAATGGGATAAGGAAAAAATTAAAGTCCGAACGCAGGAGCTGATCAAAAAACTCCATCTTCCTGAAGATAGTCTGTCTATGTTTCCACATGAGCTTAGTGGTGGGCAGCAGCAGCGTGTAGGCCTTGCCCGTGCTTTGGTTACAGACCCTTCTGTATTGTTAATGGACGAACCTTTTGGTGCTTTAGACAACGTTACCCGAACCAGTATCCAAAAAGAATTTAAAGGATTAGAAGAATTAAAAAGGAAAACCATCGTAATGGTTACCCACGATGTTCAGGAAGCTTTTGAATTGGCAGATCGCATTTGCTTAATGGATAAGGGAAAAATCATCCAGATTGGAACACCCAAAGAATTGCTTTATCAACCGATAAATGATTTTGCAAGGAAATTTTTAAGCGGACAAAGGTTAGCCCTTGAATTTAAAGTAGTTAAAATACAGGATATATGGTCTTATTTACCTAAAGTAACACTACAGGATGGAAAAAGCCTGTCTGCCGATTTGAATGTATGGGATGCGATGGAATTGCTGCGAAGTTCTGATAGAAGTGAACTTTTGGTTTCTGGTGCCAATAAAGAAAGCAAAGCCATTAATTTCGAACAGTTAACCAAAGCATTTAACCAATTTCAAAACACGCAGGTACATGAATGAGCAACAGCAAACTTTATGGCAGTTTATGCACGAGCAATCTGATAAATTGTTTGCTCAAACCCTGCAACATGTTGGTTTAACCTTTATTTCCTTACTTTTTGCCATCGCCATTGGCTTACCATTGGGCATATTGATTGCCAGAAAAAGAAAACTTTCAGGAACGGTTTTAGGGATTGCCGGCGTATTACAAACGGTTCCAAGCATTGCCTTATTGGGTTTTATGATCCCTGTTTTAGGGATTGGTGCGAAACCTGCAATTGTGGCGCTGCTGATATATGCCTTGTTACCGATTATCCGTAATACCTATACAGGCATTATTGGCATCGATCAGCATGTTAAAGAAGCGGCCAGGGCAATGGGCATGAGCAAAAGTCAGATTTTGCTGAAGGTTGAGTTGCCATTGGCTATGCCCGTTATATTGGCGGGTATCCGTACTGCAACAGTAATTAATGTTGGCGTGGCCACATTGGCTTCTTTTATTGCCGCGGGTGGATTAGGGGAGTTTATTTTTGGGGGCATTTCGCTCAATAATACAAACATGATCTTAGCTGGCGCTATTCCTGCTGCGTTATTGGCCATTATTCTCGATGCTTTACTTTCCCTGGTACAGAAAATGGATTTTAAAAAGCTGAGAAAAGCATTGTACGTTTTGCCAGTTGCAATTTTAATTTTAGGTGGCTTTTATGTACTTCCATCGGCTTATGGTTCTACTCTAACCGCCGGATTTACGCCTGAATTTATGGGCAGACAAGATGGGGATCTTGGATTGAAATCTATCTACGGCTTAAAAATCCATACCATTGTAATCAGCGATGCGATAATGTACAAGGCCGCTTTTTCAAAAGAATTGGATGTAATTAGCGGTTATTCTACCGATGGACGTTTGAAAGCCTTTGATCTAGAGATTTTAAAAGACGATAAAGTCATTTTTCCGCCTTACTACGCTGCACCAATAGTTCGGAATGAAGCTTTTAAACAATTTCCAAAGCTGGAAGAAACATTAAATCTGTTAGCAGGTAAAATAACTGATTCAGTAATGACCGATCTTAATTACAGAACAGATTACCTCCACCAAACACCAGAACGTGTGGCAAAGGATTTTCTTATCAGTACTGGTTTGTATAAAGCACCAAAAAACGGACATAACGGTGTAGTGAGGATAGGCTCAAAGATTTTTGGTGAGCAATATATTCTGGCCGAAATGTACAGCATGTTGATCAAAGGGAATACCGATTATGAGGTATCTACCAAAACAGGACTTGGTGGAACAAAAATCTGTTTTGATGCACTGATGAATGATCAGATCGATTTTTATCCCGAATATACCGGGACGGGTTTATTGGTTTTATTGCAACCGGATCCAAAAATTGCTAAGGAAATGGCGCACGATAAAGATAAAACTTATGATTATGTGTACACCGAATTTGAGAAAAAGTTTAAGATCAAATGGCTTAAACCTATAGGTTTTAATAATTCTTATGCTTTAATGATGCGGCAAAAACAATCAAAAGATCTGAATGTTAATACCATCACAGATCTTAAAAACTATCTAGATAAAAATTAATGACACTGGTAGAAGAATACTTGCAGATCAGGAAATACTCTGAACAAATTTGCGAACCATTGCAAACAGAAGATTATGTAGTACAGCCTGTCGCTGATGTAAGTCCACCGAAGTGGCATTTGGGACATACCACCTGGTTCTTTGAAACCTTTATATTAAAGCCGTTTTCTGTTAATTATCAGGTATATAACGATGAGTATAATTTCGTTTTTAATAGTTATTATGAAACGGTTGGTAATCGGGTAATCCGGACAGATCGTGGTAATTTAAGTCGACCGAGCGTAAATGAAATTTACCAGTACAGGGCTTATGTAGATGAAGCCATGATGAAATTCCTGGCCACTAAACTAACAGATGAAGTAAAAGAACTGTTGATTTTGGGTTTTAACCACGAACAGCAGCACCAGGAACTTTTACTTACCGATATCAAGTACATTTTAGGAAACAACCCGCTTTTTCCAGCCTATTCAAAAAACCAAAAAGAAGTTTTAACCGTACGTGAAACAGAACCTGGCTTTATTAAAATTTCAGAAGGAATTTATGAGATCGGTTACAATGGAGCAGATTTCAGCTTTGATAATGAATTAAACAGGCATAAAGTTTACTTACACGATTTTTCAATCAGTAAAACATTGGTCAATAATGCAGAATTTATCGAATTCATTCGTGCAGGCGGTTATGAAAATTTTAATTTCTGGCATGCTGAAGGATGGGATTGGGTAAAAAACAATAACATTAATGCACCTATGTACTGGCATTTAATAGACGAAAAATGGTTTAATTATACTTTAGCTGGTCTTTTACCTATTGATTTAACCGCACCGGTAAGCCACATCAGCTATTACGAGGCCTATGCTTTTGCAAGCTGGAAAGGCATGCGTTTACCAACTGAATTTGAGTGGGAGATAGCAGCAGAACACTTTAACTGGGGCGAACGATGGGAGTGGACTGAAAGTGCTTATTTGCCTTATCCCGGTTTTAGTAAAGCGCCGGGAGCCATTGGCGAGTACAATGGTAAGTTTATGGTTAACCAAAAAGTGCTTCGCGGTGCATCAATTGCCACGCCCGAAAATCATTCACGTATTACCTATAGAAATTTCTTCCACCCACATTTAAGGTGGCAATATACAGGCATCCGATTAGTAAAATAGTATAGATATGACCACCACCACTATCGAAACAACAACAGACAACAAAACACAGTTCCTTCAGGAAACCTTAGCAGGCTTACACTCCGAACCAAAATTTATGCGCTCTAAGTATTTTTACGATGCTACCGGAGACCGTATTTTTCAGCAGATTATGGAAATGGAGGAATATTATTTAACCAATGCAGAAATGGAAATTCTGCAATACCAGGCCAATCAGATTTCTCAGGCGATATCAGCCGATGGAAGCGCTTTTGATTTAATTGAACTGGGTGCCGGAGATGCAACAAAATCCATTCACCTGCTAAAATCACTGTTGGATAGTCAGTTGGAATTTAGTTATTTTCCGATTGATATTTCCGCGCATGTAATTTCAGATCTGGAAGAAAATTTGCCTAAAAAACTTCCTGGATTGGATATGAAAGGTTTAAATGGCGATTATTTTAATATGCTTAAAAAGGCCACAGAATTATCCAGCCGCAGAAAGGTTGTACTTTTTATGGGCGCAAATATCGGAAACATGAGTATAGCCGATGCCGGAAAATTCTGCTCGTCATTAAAAAAACTGCTTTCTCCTAATGATTTGTTGATCATTGGATTCGACCTGAAAAAAAATCCTCAGCAGATTCTTTCTGCCTATAATGATAAAGGAGGAATTACCAGATCATTTAACCTCAATTTGCTTCATCGCATCAATAAAGAATTAGAGGGCAATTTCGACCTGAACAATTTTGAGCATTATGCCAGTTACGATCCAGCATCTGGAGCCTGTAAAAGTTACCTCATCAGTTTAAAAAAACAGATTGTGAATATTGGTCAAAATGCCATTCATTTTGCAGAAAACGAGCATATTTTTATGGAAATATCACAAAAATATTCGCTTAATGATATCGATCAGCTTGCAGAAAAGACCGGATTTAAACCGCTTCAACGTTTCTTCGATCAACATCAGTATTTTGTAGATGCCATTTGGAAGGTTGACTAGCTGCGGTTATCCAAAACCTGGAGCAGTTGATTTAAATCTTCTTCTGTATTATAAAAGTGAAACGAAATCCTTGTGCCTGCTCCCCGCGGTGAGCAAAGGATTTTGGCTGATGCGAGTTTATCTACTGTTTTTTGATCCAATGGCATGCTCATAATGGTAGATTGATATTTTCGCTCCAATGTCCAATCTGGAATTAAGCCTCTCGAATTTAATGCTAGCCTGGCTTTATTGGAAATTGCCTGTGTGGTTTTTTCAATCCAATCGAAACCAATTGAGCCAAGCTTATTTAAACTCTCGTTTAATGTGCCAAAATTTAAAGTGTCTAAATGCCCCGGTTCGAAACACATAGATAGGTGGTCTTTGCCCTTTAAAAATGGGGCTGTAGGCAACTCGGCCAGTTTATTTCTGCTGTATATTGCATCTTTCATACGATCGGAAAGAAATGCATAACCATTTCCGTATCCAGCCAAAAGCCATTTGTAACCGCTTCCGATCAAAGCATCCAGGCCAGATTTTTCAAAGTTAAAATTTGTTGTACCTAAAAATTGAGTGCCATCACCAATCAACAAAAGATCAGGATATGTAGCTTTTAATTTCTGGATAAATTCATCATCCATCCTTAATCCACTAATGTATTGTACCATACTAAATGCCAGCACGGTAGGTTTGAATTTTTCAATGGCAATGATGATATTTTCTTCTAACTTTTCATCAATGGCTATGCTATGGTATTTAAAACCCATACTGATTACAGGATAACTCACAGATGGATATTCCTCTTCCAATAATAGAAAACGATGGTTTTTGTCCAAGCCACTCAATAAAGTATTAAAACCTACTGAAAAATTCTGAACCAGATAGGTGTTCTCGGATTTTGAAATGAAAAGTTTAGCAATGTTATTTCTGAGGTCGGTAATGATCGGCAGATTTTCCATTCTGAAAATACTTCCTCCGGCTATAAAGTCTTGATCATGTTTAGTTCTCCATTCTGCCAGATTGGTAGATAAAATGCCGGAATTAGCAGTATTGAGATAGGTATATGCTGTGAGGATCGGAAAAGATAGGTTCATGTCCAAATTTAAAAGAATTGTGCGTTAAAAAAATAAATGCTGCCACCGAAATTGAATTTTATACAAACCTATGAGAATCATGTTTGTTAGATTTATACAATCTGCTAATGTTATTATGGAAAATCAAACATCAATACTGGTTACGGAACTTAAAAAATTATTAAATGGGGGTGGAGCACATGTAGCATTTAAAGATGCTGTTGCCAATTTGCCGTTTAATCTTCTTGGCGAAAAGCCCTATAATTTACCCTATAGTATTTGGCAATTAGTAGAACACATCAAAATTGCCCAGTGGGATATGCTCGAATTTAGTAAAGATGGATCACATCGATCGCCAAAATGGCCAGACGAATATTGGCCTAAAGAACTGGCGCCTAAGGATGAACTTGCCTGGAACAATACACTAAAACAGATTGATGCTGATTTGAAAGAATTTATTGCTTTGTTAGATTCTTCAGATTTATATGTGCCCATTCCCCATGGCGATGGACAAAGTATATTACGCGAAGCCTTACAGATTGCCGATCATAATGCTTACCACATTGCCGAAATTGTAGTCATCAGGCGTTTATTGGGCGCCTGGAAAAGTTAAGGGAAGTTGTCTTATTTGGGCCTGTACTTTGCCGCTTATACGGCCCGTTACTATTGTTTTAATCCGCTAAATTTAACTATGCGTTCTTATGATAATTGATTAAAATAAAGAAATTATGTTACAAAACTCAAAAGCATTCAGCTCATTTTCTGTAGACGATGTACAGAAAGCAAAAGATTTTTATCAAGGCATATTGGGTATCGAAGTTAAAGATAACCCGATGGGCGTAATAGAATTGGTTATTTCCGGATCAGCAAATGTATTACTTTACCCAAAGCCAAATCATGTTCCGGCAACTTTTACAGTACTTAATTTTCCTGTTGAAAATATAGATCAAGCGGCCGACGAACTTATTGCTAAAGGAATAAAGTTTGAGATTTACAATGAAGAATACTTCAAAACGGATAGTAAAGGCATCTCCCGGGGAAACGGAGGGCCAAACATTGCCTGGTTTAGAGATCCTGCAGGCAATATTCTGTCTATTTTGGAAACCAATTAGGCCGTGCAATACTTCCGAAGTTAGCCAGGCGTATTGCCATTGGCGCAAACTTCGGAAGTTTTGCTATTAGCTTAAAAGCTCAAAACATTGATAGGCAATTTCATATTCTTCGTTGGTTGGAATAACGAGGATTTTTACTTTAGCGCTTGCCTTGTTAATTTCTTTCAATTCTCCATTATAGGCTGTATTTTGATTTGGATCTAATTCAATACCCAGATAATTCAGCTCCGAACATACAGATTCACGCATATTACTGTCGTTTTCGCCTACACCAGCGGTAAATATGATTGCATCTATACCATTTAAAATGGCCGCATAAGCACCAATAAATTTCTTGATCCTGTAGGCATACAGTTTTAGTGCTAAAATTGCAGCCGCATTGCCTTCGCTTACCATTTTTCTGATGTCGCGCATATCGCTCGAACCACCTACACCTAACAGTCCTGATTGTTTGTTAACCAGGGTACTCAACTGCTCTAAGGTATATCCAGAATGCTCCATTAAATGGAAAATAACTGATGGATCGATATCTCCAGAACGTGTGCCCATCATTAATCCGCTTAAGGGACCAAATCCCATACTGGTATCGATCGATTTACCATTTTTAATGGCAGTAATGCTGCAACCGTTGCCCAGGTGGATGCTAATGATTTTTGTATCAACTTTATTTAACCATTTGTTGGCCTGCTCACTTACATATTTGTGGCTGGTGCCATGAAATCCATACACCCTGATACCATGTTCTTTGTAATACCATTCCGGAATGGCATAACGATAGGCCTGTTCTGGTATGGTTTGATGAAATGCCGTATCGAAAACGGCAATTTGTTTAGCGTTTACAAAAGTCTGTTCGGCTACTTCAATACATTTATAATTAACCGGATTATGTAGTGGGGCAAGGGAAAACAGCTTTTTGATCTGATGTTTTACATCATCGGTAATAATAGTCGGCCCGGAAAAATGTTCACCTCCATGTACTACTCTATGGCCAACAGCTGCAATATCTTCAGGGCTGGCTATTACCGCGTATTCTCCCTCAGTTAGTAAAACTAAAACCTGTTTTAAGCCTTCGCCATGGTTAGCAATAAAACCTGATTGTTCAATGTTATACTTTTCGTTGTTGCGATAAACGGTATGTTTAATAAAGGAGCCTTCAATGCCAATACGCTCTACCAGACCGCTGCAAACAGGAGCTTTTTCTGGCATGTTAAAAAGCTGGTATTTTAAGGAACTGCTTCCTGAGTTGATTACTAAAATGTTCATATTAAATGTCTTGGCATTGGATCGCTGTAATTACAACGGTATTAAAAATATCATCTACTGTACAACCACGGCTTAAATCATTTATAGGTTTGTTTAAGCCCTGTAACATTGGGCCAATGGCCAGTGCGCCGGTTTCGCGCTGTACGGCTTTATAGGTGTTGTTGCCGGTATTTAAATCCGGGAAGATCAATACACTTGCTCTTCCTGCTACCTCAGAGCCTGGTAATTTTTGTTTACCTACAAGTGGATCTACAGCAGCATCATATTGTATCGGCCCTTCAATTTTTAATTCCGGATGCCTTGCTTTAACGATGGCAGTGGCTTCTCTTACGCGCTCTACATCTTCACCTTCGCCTGATGTACCAGAAGAATAAGATAACATGGCAATGCGTGGCTCAATGCCGAATTTGGCGCTGCTTTCTGCTGATGAAATTGCTATTTCTGCCAGTTGTTGGGCAGTAGGATTGGGGTTAACCGCACAATCTCCAAATATGGCCACCCGCTCTGGCAGGCACATAAAGAAAATGGATGAAACCACTGATACACCTGGTTTGGTTTTAACAAACTGTAAAGCAGGTCTGATGGTGTGCTGAGTGGTATGAACCGCACCCGAAACCATCCCATCGGCATCGCCTTTATATACCATCATGGTTCCGAAATAAGAAACATCGGTCATCATATCTCTGGCCATTTCGAGGTTTACATTTTTGGCTTTCCGCAGTTCATGTAAGGTATTTACATAGTCATTGTAATGAGCCGATTGGCCTGGATTATGTATTTTTAAAGTATTGGTATCCAGATTTAATCCAAGTCTTTTAATCGTGTTGGTAATTTCGGCTGGATCGCCTAAGAGCGTGATGTCTACAATATCCTGGGTAATGAGTTTCTCTACAGCCTTTAAAATGCGTTCGTCATTTCCTTCCGGTAAAACAATATGTTTTTTATCACGCTTGGCCCATTTAACCAGTTGGTATTGAAACATATGTGGCGTAATTCCCTGATAGCTAAAAGTGATAATTTTATCATCAAGCGCTTTAATGTCGACATATTTTTCGAAAAGTTCTATTGCGACTGCAATTTTCTTCTTGTTTTCGATTGTAATTTTGGAGTGGATACCACCAATGGTTGTTGTGGTTTCGAAAGTTCCTTTTTTAACCGCTATTATTGGAATAATGGTTTGCAAACCTTCAATCAATTTAATAATAGGCTCATCAGGTAAACTGCCTGCGGTTAAAACAATACCTGCAATTTTTGGGTAATTGGCCGATAAGTTGGCCTGTAGTGCGCCAATAATGATATCACCACGATCGCCGGGGGTAACAATAAGCAGGTTATCTTTTATGTGCCTTAAAAAATTAGGAAGCATCATAGCGCCGGTCACAAAATTATCAACCTGGTTATCCAATAGTTCGGATCCAAAAAGTACCTCACCACCTAGTGCCAAAGTAATTTCTTTCATGGTTGGACTTTGCAGGCCTGTTTCAGTAGGGATAACGGCGATAAGTAATTCGGGTGGCAATTGATTTGTTAAAGCTTGTTTAATACGGTCTGCCTCCTCTGGATTCACCATATTGGCCACCACGCCTAATACCTGTACATCTCGCAACAGGAAGTTACGGTAAATGTTGATGGCCGATTTAAAAAGCTGACTTGCTGTTTTGTTCTTTCCCGATACCACTATTAAAACAGGTGCACCTAAGTTTTTGGCCATTAAGGCATTCGATTCGAACTCAAATGCCATGCCTTCACCTAAAAAATCGCTTCCTTCAATTACCGTGAAATCGTAATTATCTTCCAGTTTTTTATATTTACTGATAATGGTATTGATAATTGCGCCACTATCTTCTGCTTGGTGCAGCATTTCTTGCCGGGTAAAGGCAAAAGCATCCTCATACTTAACAGGGAGTGAGAAATAATCCAACATGGCTTCTACATGTTCATCTTTTTTATTCTGATCGTCTTGCGCAATAATGGGTTTAAAGTAACCTACTTTTTGGGTTTTAGCCAATAACATATTGATCATTCCGAAAGCAATTACTGATTTTCCGGTATAGGGTTCGGCTGAAGCAATGAATATATTTTTAGTCATAAATAAGGGGCAATGTATACGAATAACCAATTGCGCCCAATATAGTTGGAAATATCTATTTTAAAAACTAAAAGAGGTTAAGTTTTTAATTGCCTGATTAGAAAACCGGAGTCGGCTATTTCGACAGCCATAAATAGGAAGGGTATGAATTGGATGTATCACAAACTGAATCGTTTTTACGCATTTGATTCAATCAATAACTTTAACATTTTTAGCCTGTGTATAAGTGGCAGGTTCACTTTTGCATCAGGATTAAGCTTTAAAGGCATAAAATGACTTTCCAGAAAATGGGCATAATCGGTAATTACGGTAGCCTGATTCAGATAAATTGGAACCTCTTGTTTTCCGGCCTGAGTAAAAAAATCTTCTAACTGCTGTATTTCTTGGATGGTCATACCGCAAAGTTATCATTCTATTTTGAGCAGATTGAAATAATTTTTTTAGCAGTTGGTATCTGCCTAATGCTCAATCATAATGATTTTTAAAATTGTCCGTTTATCTCAAATTTATTCCTTTACTAAGAATTTTAGTTTAAATTTGTTTTCCCTAATAATTGTTTTAGTATTCTAATCGCATTGAACGAGCATGAACAATAGTGAAATAAAAAGAGATATCTCCCGTTCAGATATGATTCAGGGTATTTCATCACTTAAAAAAGAATATTGCCGAAAAGAGACTGCGTGGCACCGGGATTGGAAATTGGCTTTCCCGCCATCATTTAGAGAAGTTGCTTTTTATGATGCAGCCAATGCCGAGATCCATCGTGCTGATGTATTTACCCCATCCGGTTATACCATCGAATTTCAAAATTCTCCGATCACATTGGCCGAGCTTAATAGCAGAGAGGCATTTTATCCAAATTTAGTATGGGTATTGAATGGCAAAAAATTTAAGGGATTTAAAATATTGAAACATTTGCCTGATGTGGATGATCCAAAGCTCAAGGATTATGAATTTTGTCATTCCGATCACCTTTCAATGGTTAGGAAATCAGAGGTAATGCAGGGGCTGCCCAATCCAAAAATACTTAATTTTTATCATCCTGAACTTCAGGGTGTTAATCTTACCTCAAACCTTTATTCTTTTTGTTGGAAACAGCCACATAGTGTATGGTATTTAGCTACCGCAAAAATAATTGTAGACTTGGGAGGGCATTTTTTATATGAGTTAAAGCAGCGTAAACAATTAAACGGAAATTATCCATACCTGAAAACGTTAAGTAGGAAAACTTTTATCGATTGGCATACCCCGCCAGAGCTTTAATTATGACCTTCGAAAAAATAAATTCGGTAATTAAGGATAAGATCAGGAGAAGTCAAAAGTGAAAGAAAAAGTAGCGTATTAAATCCCTTTATCTTAAGAAATTTAATACGCTAACTGCATTATTTCATACTGTCGTTAATTTTGTTGATCATCACCAAATGGCTTTGAACTATTGGTGCTGTTTTAGTGGCAAATGCCTTAAGATCTGCATCTTTAGCATCTCTTAATTCATCTTCCATTAATTTTAGCGTAGATTTATGGCCATTTACCATGGCATCAACATAAGCTTTGTCAAAATCTGCACCTGTTTTTTTACTCAGGTCATCCATTTTTTTCTTGTGCTCATCGTCTACAGTGCTTGGTAGGGTAATGTTTTTTTGTTTTGCAATGGCCATTAATTCGGTGTTTGCCATGCCGTGGTCTTTTACCATCATGGTTGCAAATTCTTTAACCTGCGGATTACTGCTTTTTTCGAGGGCCAGTTTTCCTAGTTCTACTTCAGCCATCCCCCCAACCGCTGCTTGGGTAGTAAACTTCGCATCAGCTTCATCTACTGCAATTCCACCGGTGGCAACCGCATTAGTAGAACTGTCTTTAGCCATGTTTAAACTGTCGGCACTTTCTTTGGCATCCTTATTTCCTCCGCTGCAGGCTTGGAATGCTAATGCAGAAATGGCCAATAAATAGATTAACTTTTTCATATACTTTGTTTTTTGTTGTATCTACTTAAACATGTTTTAAACTAAAAGGGTTTTAAGCTTTTAAAATAATCGGGTGTAGTAAAGGCCAGATGCTCAGCTGAGTAAGCCGGTTATGGTGATAGAAGCGATGGATCAGGTTTAAGATTTACTAATTCTTATTTGGACTTGATCTAAATAGAGGCTATATTTGCCGAAAATAAAAATGCCACACGGTTCGGACCCGTGTGGCTAAACCGGAAATCCGGCTCACCTTTAATCTCCATTAAAAGCCATGCAAATTAAGAAAATTTTGCTATTGGGCATGCTATGTGCCTGTGTAATTTTTACTTCTGCCCAAAACCGATTGTTGAGCATCTCGGGGCAAATCAAATCCAATGATGGAAATCCTCTTCCCGGGGCTACCATTAAAATCCACAAAACCAATTATGGTACATCAACAGACCAAAGTGGAAATTTTAAACTCTCCAATATTCCTCTGGGAAAATATACCATACAGGTATCTGCAATTGGTTTTAAAACACAGAAAAAGGAAATCAATGTTGCTGATGGTCAGATTGGAAATTTAAACTTCAACTTGTCAGAATCTTCTGAAGAGATGGAAACCGTTAATGTAATTGGGAGAACGGCCAATCAGGAAGTTAACCGGCAGGCTTTTAATGTAACTTCAGTTGATGCCAAGAAACTTTACAATACAACTCTTGATATTTCTGGTGCTTTAGATCGGGTAGCGGGCATTAGGGTAAGGGAGTCGGGAGGGGTTGGCTCAAACTTTAACCTTTCTTTAAATGGTTTTTCAGGTAATCACGTGAGGTATTTTATTGATGGTATCCCGATGGATAATTTTGGATCATCGTTTCAGATCAACAATATTCCCATCAACATTGCCGATAGGATCGAAGTGTATAAAGGTGTGGTACCCATGTGGCTGGGCTCTGATGCCTTAGGCGGTGCAATCAACATTGTAACTGGCGATCGTTACCGCAATTACGTTGACGTCTCTTATTCATTCGGATCATTTAATACACATAGAAGTGTAATCAATGCAGCGGCTACTTCAGCAAATGGGCTAACCTTTCAATTAAATGCCTTTCAGAATTATTCGGACAATGATTATAGGGTAAATGTAGAAGCTTCTGATATTTACACCGGAGCTTATGCGCCTATCGCATCTTTAAGGAGATTTAACGATAAATATCACAATGAAACTTTAATCGCAAATGTGGGTGTGGTGGATAAAAGTTATGCCGATAAACTTTTGTTTGGGATTACTGTTGGTCAGAATTATAAAGAAATACAAACCGGTGCCAGGATGGTTTCGGTTTTCGGAGGCTGGCACCGTAGGGGTAACATCTTAATGCCCACCTTAAAATATAAGAAAGAAAACCTGATCAAAGGTTTAGATGTAACCATTAATGCAAACTACAATTTAGGTAACGAGCAGAATATAGATACTTTAAACGTTCGGTACGACTGGTACGGAAACAGTAAACCGAATGGAACGAATGGCGAACGCTCCAGGAGTTTGTACAAATACAAAAACAACAATGGCTTGGCAACAACCATGTTGAACTACAAAATAGACGACAATCAATCGGTAGCGGTAAGTAATGTATTTACCACTTTTAACCGAAAAGGGAGCGATGAATTAAATCCTACCAATGCAGATTACGAAAGGCCAAAGAAGACCAATAAAAATGTTTTGGGGCTAGGTTATAATTTCGATGTAAAAGACCGATGGAGCGCAACAGTTTTCGGGAAATATATCAATCAGGGCAATGTTAACGGAAGTGGCAGCACTGCCGGTAAAAATAGTATCGATAGGTTGGGTTATGGCGCTGCAGCTACTTATTTTATTAACCGGAACACGCAGTTAAAAGCTTCATACGAGCTTACCAACCGTATGCCTGAGGCTCAGGAGATTTTTGGTGATGTAGAAAACCAGGATGCCAACCCAAGCTTAAAGCCGGAAAAAAGCAACAATTTTAATTTAGGCCTTAGCTACGGTTTTTCTATTAACCGGGAACATAATTTCTCTTTTACGGCCAATGGTATTTACCGCAATGCGACCAATTTTATCTATAACAGATTGAACCAAAATCAATCGAAACTTGTTGCCGATAACCGCGATGGGGTAAGAACAATAGGTGGTGATGCCGAAATCAGGTATTCGTATAAAAATTGGTTAAGTGTTGGTACCACAGTTACCTATCAGAATCTCAAAAATCTTCAGAAATATGAAGTTAATCCAAGTACGGGCGAAAAATTCACCAATGTAAGCAATGTATACCTGGATCAGATGCCTAATATTCCATACCTATATGGCAATGGAGATGTTTCGGTTTCATTAAAAGATCTGGGCCGTAAAGGCAATAATTTATCTATTGGTTATAACTTGTTGTATGTGCATGCTTTTTGGTTGTACTGGCCAAGTCAGGGCGCAGTTGGAGATAAAAAGGTGATTCCACAGCAGTTCAATCACGATTTAAACTTCGTTTACAGCTTAAAACAAGGTCGCTACAATATTGGATTTGAAGCCAAAAATATCACCAATGCTGACCTCTTCGACAACTTTAGCCTTCAAAAACCAGGTAGGGCTTTCTACCTAAACCTGAGGTATTTCATCAATTAAAATCAATAATTAATACATAAAAAAAGTAATATGAAAACAAACTTTACCAAAGCGTTTATAGCTTTAGCTTTCGCTGCAGTACTAACCTCGTGTTCGAAAAAAGAAGAAGGCGAAAGTGTTCCGGAAAATCCAGGAAACTTTATCCTCGCCGTTACGCCAGTAGCTTCTACAGGTGTTGCCGATTATTTGCTTACTGCCAGTGATCTGGATAAAGGCACAATCTCTACCGCTGGAAACGGAGTAGAACAAGATGGAACTTATCGCTATTATGTTACGCACAACAATAAGTTTTTCAGCATGCTTTACGGGCAGGGAAATCCAGGTGCGGTAACTACCTACAATATTTTAGCCGGCAAACTAAATAAGGTTTCTAATTTTCAGACTGAAACCGTTCAGGCTTTTGCGCCAGTTAACGACGATCTGTTATTGATTAAAATCCCGAGAAATTTAGCTGCTCCAACAGCAAGCTGGTATAAAGTAAATACCAATAGCCTTTTAATCTCCGGAGAAGGAACGTTAGATGCCACAGCTCCTGCAGACAATGGAGAAATCGCGCACTTCAGCTGGATTAAACAGGTAGGAAATAAAGTGTATGCGCCGTTTTTCTGTATCAACGGCAGCAGGTTCTGGACAAAATATCCTAACACCGCCTGGATAGCCGTTTATTCTTATCCAGAAATGAAATTAGAGAAAGTAATTAAAGATGACCGTACAAGTTTTATCGGAAGGTATTTTACTGATGGGTTGGGCGTAGTAGAAAATGGAGACGTTTATGCATTCTCGAGCTCAGTAGCTGTTGACGATAATACTGAAACCACTGATGTGCTTACCGATTCGAAAATAACCTCTACCAAACCTTCAGCAATTACCAAAATCAAAGCAGGCACAACCGAATTCGATTTAACTTATTTTCTAGATTTTGAATCTGTATCCGGTGGTTATGTAATTACCAATTGGATTTATATCGGTGGTAATAATTTCATTGTAAATGCGATATTAAAAGCCAACAAAGGCGCTTACACAGTAGGTAAAACCATAGGCGTATTAAATGTAGTTGATAAAACCTTCAAAAAAGTTACCGGGCTTCCTGCCGAAACTGCTATCTCTAGCATCACTACAAATAACTATACGCCAAAAGATGGAAAGTTGGCTTACCTGGGCTTCAATTTAAGTGATGGTACAAGCTACGTGTATAAAATTGATGCTGCTACAGCAACGGCTACAAGAGGCTTAAAAGTAGAGGGCGGAGTAATCACTGCCGTTCAGCATTTAAAATAACAACAAATTATCACCTCAAAAAACTAAGCAAAACAGAACAATGGCAACGGTAAATAGAACTACTCCAGTAAAGAAAAAAAATAAAGATTCGCTGTTTAACAGCATCAATAAATGGCTTCACCTCTGGCTCGGCCTAATATCGGGCGTCATTGTTCTTATTGTTTGTATAACCGGCTGTATCTGGGTTTTTAATGAAGAAATTACAGGCTTATTGGAGCCTGAGACCAAAATTGAAAAGCAGGATAAACCTGTGATTACACCATCGCAACTGGGTGCAATTGCGTTTAAGCTTTATCCGGAAAAGATTCCTTCGTATGCACAATACCAACAGGGAAGGGCGATCAGTTTAAACTTAAGGGGAAAAAAGGATGAAGGACGGCGTGGAGGAGGAACCATTTTAAAAATTAATCCTTATACAGGAGAGGTAATCAGTAAAGTGGTACATAAAAAAGGAGAGGTCGATTTTTTTAGGTTTATCCTCAACGGTCACCGTTTCTTGTGGTTACCTTATGCCATCGGAAGACCAATTGTAAACTACGGAACCATGATATTTGTGGTTTTGTTGATTACGGGATTAATCTGGTGGTATCCTAAAAAATGGAACAAATCAACCCGCGATAAGAGTTTCAAAATTAAATGGGGTGCTTCATTTAAAAGGGTAAATCTCGATTTACACAATGTACTGGGCTTTTATTCTTTAATCTTTTTGCTTTTTATCGCCTTGACAGGAATGGTTTATGGCATTAAATGGTACAGCGAAGGTTTATATTGGGTAACCTCTGGTGGTGATAAATTAGGCGATTTCCAACGTTTGGAATCAGATTCTTTAGCTGTTGGAAAATTCTATACGCCACAAAAAGCGATGGATCTGGCCTGGCAAAAAGTAATTCGCCGTCATCCAAAATCGCAGGGTTTTTACTATAATTTCCCCGATACTTCAAAAGCAAAAGCCACGATCAACATTACGGTTTATCCCAATACAGGTCAGTTTTACAATAACCAAGGGTATACCTTCGATCAGCATACTTTAAAAGAATTTAAACGCGAAGGTGTTTATTCCATTGCTTATGAAGCGGCTGGTTTTGGTGGTAAACTTCGCAAAATGAATTACGATATCCATGTTGGGAGTATTTTGGGTTTCCCTGGTAAAGTGATGGCTTTTTTAGCGTCACTAATAGGGGCAAGTTTACCTATAACTGGCTTTCTAATCTGGTATGGTAGGAAATTCAAGAAGAAAGCGGCAAAAAAGGCGCCCGTTTTAACCGAAGGCAATAATAAGCCTGCTGGTTTTAAGCCGAGCGCTAAAATTCCGGTAAAAAAAGTGGAAGAAGTTTTCTAAAGTTCGTCATTTCGAGCGAAGTCGAGAACCACGTAGTGCTCAGCGAAGCTAAATCTATCTCGAGATAGATCTCTCCGTTCAGCTAAGCTTCAGTCGAGATGACGACGATTTTATTAAACGAAAAAAACCGGACATTGCTCGGTTTTTTTCGTTTAAATGCCTTACAATTTTACCTTTTTAGTTTTTGGTTCTGGTTTTTCAGGTAATTGTATCGATAAAATCAAATCAATGCTTTCCGAGTTGGTTTCATAATCGGATGCAATTTTTTCCCATCTTTTTAATTCTGCCTGTAGGTTTTCAATTTCCTTGCCTAATGATTCGATCTTATTCTGGATTGATTTTCTAACGTTTGTATTTGCCATAACGCAAAATTATGATTTGATGGCATATCTTTAAACTTCTTTGCGATAAGAATGCCTGTAAAAAACGTTATGTGTTCTCTTTCAGTGAGTTTTATTCTTGTGAAATTTTCAACAATAGTGAAGAATCACCGAATTTGCTTACGATACCAGATAATTGTGCAATGATTTGCTATTTTTACCCAAGATCCCCAATAAAAGATGAAGAAAAATAATACCTGCGATCTTAAAACCTGTTTTATGTGCCAACTCACACTAAAAGAGTGGCACCCTGCTATCGAGAGCCATAAACGAAATTTTATCGCTAAAAAAGGGGAAGTAATTATTAGAGAGGGCGACCCGGTTAGTGGTGTTTATTTTGTTACTTCGGGCAATGTAAAAGTGCATAAACAATGGGGCGATAAAGAATTGATTTTACGTTTTGCTAACGACGGAGCCATCATTGGACATAGGGGAATCAGCAGCAGTATTTCTACTTATCCAATATCGGCAACTGCTTTAGAAACCACTAAACTTTGTTTTGTAGATATCGATTTTTTTAAATCCACGATAAAAGTAAACCAGGAATTTGCTTACGGTTTATTAATGTTTTATGCCGACGAGTTGCACGCCTCGGAAAAGAAAATGCGTAATTTAGCTTTAATGTCGGTTAAAGGAAGACTTGCCGTGGCTATTTTAGGATTGAGAGATCAGTTTGGATTAGATGCCGAAGGATTTTTAAATTTAGCACTAAGCCGTCAGGATCTGGCCGCTTTTACCGGTGCCACTTATGAAACGGTCTTCAGGACGATGAACGAGCTGTTAACAGAAAAGTTAATAATCGTGAAAGGAAAGCAAATTGGTATTTTAAACGAGGCCGGACTAACAGATTTGAGTAGTAAATAATTAAGGTTTATAATTTTAATTATTTAAAATTTGTTGTTGTCACACTGAGCGTAGTCGAAGTGTCTTTTCAAAACATATATTTCGCTCGGCTTAACTGATAAATAGTTTTTTAATTATTGATATTATATGTTAGGAATCGTTTTATGTGGAGGGCAGAGTTTACGGATGGGCACTGACAAAGCTTTGCTCAGCCATCAGGATAAACTATGGGTGCAGGTGGCGGCTGACAAATTAAGTGCGCTCGATCTCCAGGTAAAATTCTCAGTTAATCCATCGCAGCAAGAAATCTATGCGAGTTATTTCGGGAATGAGCAATTGATTATCGACAATCCTTCGCTTGATATCAAAGGGCCATCATTAGGGGTGCTTTCTACTCATTTATCAAATCCTGAGGAGGATCTTTTCTTATTGGCCTGCGATATGTTGTTGATGGAAACCAGGTTGTTGGAAAAGCTAATGCATTCGTTTAAAGCTGATGATGCTTTCGAAGCTTATATTTTTACCAAAGATGGTCAGCAAGAACCCCTATGCGGGATTTATAAAATTGAGGGTTTGAAAAAAATTGTACACCTGCTGAAAACCAATGGTTTGGCCAAACACAGCATGAAATACGTTTTAAGTAATTTGCGGGTTTGCGAAATTGCCCTTGAAGACCAGGATTATCGTTATTTCAGTAATTTTAACTCCCATGCCGAAATAAATGGCTTATAATCGGCGCTCGACAAGTGAGTTGTAAAGATTGAAGATTTCAGGTTATTCTTAAATCTCATCGTCATGCTGAACTTTTTTTAGCATTGTTTTTGGCAGGAAAGGCCCTGACCACGAAGTAGCTATTAGGCCTTTAATAATATAAAAACTGCTAATAAAATAAATTACCTTCGGTGAGCTCGCTAAGGCTCGGTTCAGGGTGACGACCACACTAACCTAACATTGAACTTAAACAGTCAATATAAGTCATCAAATTCAGATTTACAAAAGCTGTAATGCCGATTGATCAATCTTAGTGAAATTGTCTTTTTCTCCTTCACAAAGCACGCAACAATAACTTTCAGGTAAATCTTTAAATGCCGTACCTGGGTTAATGTTATTTTCAATTTCGCCAATGCGCTCGTTGTACACCGTTAAACAATTGTTACACTGGTATAAAAACTCACCATCTTTTTTTATTGTTTCTTCAGTCTGAAAGCTCTGTTTTTGATTACCGGTTTTTATCGCATTTAAACGGTATTTGTAAAACTTAAATATCGAACGCCTTACTTGTTCTGGTAATAAAAAACTAGGATTACTCCTGCTAAAAATTTCGCCGGTACGCTCGTTGGGGTTAAAATCCTTAGCACAAAGGATATCGTAAACGGGGAGTATTTTTAAACCCAAAATATTAATCAAGTGGCGTTTTTGGATCAGGATACTACTGAAAACCTCACTTTTTTTGCGTGTTTTAATGCCAAAGCAGATTCCAAACGTCCTGGTATCATCAATGCTTAAATGTTTAACAAGGAAATTTTTTAACGCTAAACCCTCGTTACAATTGTCTTCCACCTGAAAGTTAAGTTCGTTGGCCGCATGCCGCATATTGATCTCAAATTCTTCGAGCAGGCCATTCCAAAGGTTTTTATCTTTTTCATCAATTCCTTTTATAATAATGGTTTTCCAGGAGGTACAGCACAGCTGACCAAGTTTGGTATCTAAACAAAGCTGGCAGAGTTTCTTTAAAAATGGAATGCTGAACAATTCATCACGCCTGTATATACCCAACCAATATTTGTTGTTATAACGGTTTAAGCCTTCGTAATAAGGTAGGTTAAATGAAGATAGCGATACGGTGTTTTCTGCAGGCTTAAGAATGAAATTGTCCTGATCTAAAAATGCAAAGAGTTCTTCACCATTGGCTTGTGGATTATCTACAAACTGTGACTGATTGTTTTTGATAATACCCTCCAGCACTTTGGTAACCTGCGCAATATGGTTGGTGTAACAAAGCTGATTCCATTCATAGGTTACATTTGTTTTTGGAAACCGGATAATCAAATGCCAATAATGTTCGGATTGTGAAGAGGCAATCCAGTTGATATTACCCGTTAACATGGGGGTAAAACTTTGATCGCTATCGCAGATATTGACTTTAACGGAAGGTTTAAAGTCGATATCGCCTAAAACATCTTTGTATACCCCTTCAGTAAGCCAGGTTTTGCGGATAAAAATCTCTTCAGCAGGATAAGAGCTGATAATATTCGGAAAATTATTGGTATCTACTTCATAATCGATCCCAAGCTTGTCCATTTCACCTGTAAATATGGCAATATTGTAGGTTGTGGTATCAATCAATAACTGCTGGCGGAGGCCAAAACGAACATATTGGATCCGTGCTTTTGTTGCTGCAACCAAGATGTTATACAGGTTGCCCGGTGATATGATTCCGCCTGGAAAGTTAATGATGATGGTTTGATACATGGTTTAGCTATTTAGAAGTCCAAATTCTACTACTGCCTTTGGAAAGTTTTTGTTTTCATGCCCTGGTCTGCATAATTTTAAAAGCGCAAACCTTTGGATATTAGTGAGTTTTCGCCACTGGTTTATGGAGAGCTGTAATGCTAATTCTGTGGCCTTTTCTTTTAGCATCGTAGGGATTTGATGTAAGTTTCCCCAATCAGGCAGGGGGTCGATTGCCAGCGTGGTAGCTTGATTTCCGGTATATTTGGTAATCAGGCCAATCAGAAATTGATGGTACTTATCTGTTTGTTCCTGAGTTGAAACCGGTAGTAAAGCCAATTGGATTCTTTCTGATTGATGAAATTTGCTCCATTCTGCCAATTTTAGTTTTATTCCTGCTGCATCCATTTTAAAACGTACGATCATGGGGATGCAGCGCATATTTTCTTCAATAAAATCTTCTTCGAACTTAAAATATTCAATCCCTTTAAGGTTTTTAAATTCTGAAGGCTCCATTTTTACTTTCATCACTTTGTTTAATTTTAAATGTTCTTTAGCAATCTGTCGTCATTCCCGCGCAGGCGGGAATCTTAAAGCTTATTGTATTACGATTCCTGGTCGTTTACTAATAACAATTTTCAAAAATCGATCTTCATTGCTAGGAGGAACGACGAAGCAATCTTGCCAACCTACGATAAAGATTGCTTCGTCGGCTGAAAAAGCCTTCTCGCAATGACGACCTCCCTAGAAAAACCTGTCATCAGAAGCCCTTTATCTTTTTCTTAAAACTGACTGCAAGGGATCACTAACTGCAGAAATCTATCATTTCTCTACTAAAACCTGTTTAGGTTCCGTTTTTAATACATTTACAAAAGAATCTAATATGGCTTTCACCTCAGGTCTGCAGCTACCACAACCCATTCCGGCACCTGTGAGCTGGCAAAGCTGCAAATGATCTTTACAGCCATCTTTAATTTTGTTAATCAGGTTGCCTTCGCCAACATTGTTGCAGCTGCATACGGTTTTGCCTATAATAGGTTCGGTTGTTTTGCCACTTCTTAGCAATTGAAGCCGCTTTTCGCTCAACTCCATTTTGTTTTCGATCAGATTGCGGAACTCCAAAAACTCACTTTTATCGCCAATTAATATGGCTCCAACCAATTTATCGTTGTGTACAATGCATTTTTTGTAGTAACGTTTGGCTTTATCTATAAAAACAATTTCCTCATAAGTAGGGTCGTTGTTCGGTATTTCGGCCAAGCCTAATGAACAGAGCTCTAAACTGTGCATTTTAAGGATATTCATGAGCAGGCTGCCCTGGTAAAATTTAGCAATATCTCCGCAAAGAAATCTCGCTACTATTTCGGCCTGTTGTTCTGCAGCTGCGGTAATGCCATACATCTGACCTTTAAATTCGGCAATTTCGCCAATGGCATAAATGTCTTTTTCGCTGGTTCTCAGGTACTCATCAACTACAACACCTCTTTTACATTCTATACCTGCTTCTTTAATCAGTTCGGTATTCGGAACGGTGCCTATTGCGATCACCAAAGATTCGCAATCGATCAATAAACCACTTTTTAAACGGATGCCCGAAATGCTTTTTTCTCCGATAATCCGGTCTACTTCATCATTGTAAAAAACCTCAATACCTTTGCTGGTCAGTTCTTCATGTAGTAATTGACTGCCCAATGCATCCAGCTGGCGGCCCATTAATCTCGATATCCGTTGGATAATCGTCACTTTTGATCCTGTTTCAGCTAAAGATGTAGCCAATTCGATTCCCAATAAACCGCCCCCAACAATTACTACTTTCCCATTTGTGGTATCCACATGTTTTTTAAAACTGTCGGCATCATTACGGCTGCGCATAGTAAATATGCCGTTTAGTTTCGGGATATCTTTAAGCATAAAAGCCCTGCTTCCGGTGGCCAGGAGCAGAACATCGTAATGGTGGGTTTCTCCATTACTATCGGTAACGGTTTTGTTTTCTTTGTTTATTTTTTCGATACCTAACCCACGGTGCAATTTAATTCTATAATCGTTTTCCTCACTGTCGCTCATTTTAATGAGGTTATGCCAGGGTAAAGTGCCAATAATATAATCGGGGAGAAGTACCCTGTTATAAAAAGGGAAATTCTCTTTGCTAAAGATCTCAATATCATCTTCGGTATTTAAAGCCCTGTAACTTTTAACAAAACCACAGGCACCAGCGCCAGCACCAATAACAATGATCTTTTGCCGGGATTTTTGATGTAGTTTTACTTCTACAGCACTAAATTTAAAATCGGGTTCTTTGCTTTGTGGGTCAACCAGGTTATTGGTGAGGTTATTCACCCGGTTTAGATCGCTTTTTAAGATTTTGCCCCAATGCATCGGCATAAAAACCACACCAGGTTTAATATCTTCCGAAAATTTTGCTTTTACACGAACATTTCCACGTAAACTGGAAATTTCAATAATATCGTTGTCCTTAATATTCCTAGCTTCGGCATCAATCGGGTTAATCTCTAAAAAAGATTCGCTAATATGCTGGTTCAATTTATTTACCTTGCCTGTTTTGCTTCGGGTATGCCATTGATCTCTGATTCTTCCGGTGGTTAAAATCAATGGATGTTCCGGTGTTAGAGCTTCCGATTGGTTTTGATCATCAAATGATAAAATATTGGCTTTTTTATCTAGTGTATAAAACTGATGATCGGTAAATAACCTGACTGTTCCGAATGCTTTTTCTTGCTTCGGATAAGGCCATTGAACGGCTCTTTTTTCTTTTAAAATCTCGTAATTAAGCCCGCTGATATCGATATTGGTTCCTTCGGTAAGGGCTGCATGCTCGTTGTATATTTCGGAAGCGCTTTTGAAATCGAAACCGTGATAGCCCATTTTTTTTGCAAACCGGCAGATAATTTCCGAATCTGGTAAGGCTTCTCCAGGTGCGTCGGTTACTTTACTGAGATAGGAAATATAGCGGCCTGCATTGGTCATAGTGCCCTCTTTTTCTACCCAGGCAGCTGCAGGTAAAACCACATCAGCGTATTTTAAGGTTTCTACTTTGTTGCTAATGTCCTGAACAACCACAAACTTCGCTTTTTTTAATCCTTCTTCGGCTACACGGACATCTGGCAGGCTGATCAACGGATTGGTGCATAAAATCCATACCGCTTTGAGCTTTCCGGTATTCAGTTTATCGAACATCTCTGTTGCGGTTAAGCCCGGTTTAGATTGTATGGTACCCAATGGGATCTGCCAAAATTTTTCGACCTCATTCCGGTGGCCTTCGTTAGCTAAAACACGGTGTGCAGGCAATAAATTACTTAAACCGCCAACTTCTCGTCCACCCATGGCATTTGGTTGCCCGGTGAGTGAAAATGGTCCGCTCCCAGGTTTGCCAATATGGCCGGTAATCAGGTTTAAGTTGATTAATGAAAGATTTTTATTGGTACCTACCACACTTTGGTTAAGCCCCATAGTCCACATGCTGATAAAACCTTTTGCATTGCCAATGTAAGATGCAGCCAAGCGGATATCACTTTCTTCGATGCCACAAATTACTGCTGCTTCGGCTACTGAGGTTTTGAAAACGGCCGCATGGTATTTTTCATAACCATTGGTACTGTTGATGATAAAATCAGCATCGATTTTTCCATCTTCAATTAAACATCTGCCGATGGCGTGGTGAAGGGTAATATCGGTGCCCGGATTGAGCTGCAGATGGACATTGGCAAGGGAGCAGGTCTGCGTTTTTCGAGGGTCGCTTACAATGATTTTTAGGTCTGGATTTTTTTGCTTTGCGGCTTCAACACGGCGCCAAAGGATAGGATGGCACCATGCTGGATTTGCGCCCGCAACAAAAATACAATCGGCAATTTCAATATCATCGTAACTAATGGGCACGGTATCTTCACCTAAGCTCATTTTATAACCAACAACCGCACTGCTCATACATAAGCGGCTGTTGGTATCGATATTATTGCTACCGATAAAACCTTTAATCAGTTTGTTTACTACATAATACTCTTCCGTTAAACATTGTCCGCTTGCATAAAAAGCCACACTATCGGGTCCATGTTTTTTAATCAGTGCTTTGAAAACGGCCGCTGTTCTTTCTAGTGCGGTATCCCAACTTACCCTTTGGAGTGGCATGTTTTTGTTGTAACGCATTTCGGGGTAAAGCAGTCTGTCGCTTTTGTCATTCGCTGTGTAATGAAGATTCATGCCTTTACTGCACAACATGCCTTTGTTTACAGGGTGGCTTTTGTCTCCTTCAACAGTTATCCGCTCATGGATATCTTTATTTACCACAATACCGCAACCTACGCCGCAATAGCAGCATGTTGTTGTATTATTTAGCGATATATTCTTTTCTTCTTTCAAATGATCAACGGTATTGTAGGTAGATTTTTACTTTTTGTATTGACTATTTGCTTGGTGTAAGTACAAGATCTTCTATTTCTGCGCTTTTCTGTGCCATGACGGTTCTGAAAATAAAGACAGCAATGCCAATTCCGAGAATGATAAAGCCTAGAAAGGTAAATGCACTGGTATAATCGATCAGGTCTTTTTGAATAGAATGCCCATTTTCGATTACATTTTTAGTAGCATGACCAGCTTTGGCTTTAAACATAAATGCAATAAGCATGGCGCCGATATTTCCACCGGCACCTACAATGCCTGCCACGCTGCCAACCGCAAGTGGATTAATGAAAGGAACAAGGCTGTAAGTTGCTCCGTTGGCCATTTTTAAACTTAGACCAAAAATGAACATCATAAAAATAGCCATTCCAATATTGCCCGATTTTGCGAACCAGATCAGACCGATTCCTTCTATCAAAAGTAACAGTGCAAGTAAAAGTGTTTTGCCATCAAATCCCCAGGTTTTGCCGATTTTATCAGCAACAATTCCGCCCAACGGTCTGGCGAAAACATTAATCCAGCCAAAAATACCTGCAACCATTCCGGCTATGGCAATTGTTGCGCCGAATGAATCGGTAAAAAAGATCGGTGCGAAGTTATCTACAGTAATTTCTACACCAAAACAAGCAGCGTAAGCAATGGTTAAAATCCAGGTGCGGTAATCTTTTGCGGCGATTAAAAATGTGTTTTTGTTGCTTTTTATGTTTTCGTCTTTTAAATCCTTAAAATCTCCCTGTGGGGTATCTAAAGTATAACGGTGATATAAAAAAGCACAGACCAAAAGCATAACACCAGGAAAAATCATAGCATAACGCCAGCTGTCTTCAGTACTACAAAAGCCCAAAGCGGTAATGCCAGATGCAATTAATGGCATAAATAAATTGGCAGCACCGCCACCTGCATTACCAAAGCCACCTGCTGTTGCATTTGCGGTTCCTTTAATGTTAGAAGCAAACATAATGGAGGTGTGGAATTGGGTAATTACAAATGAAGCGCCGATTACGCCAATGGCCAAGCGGAAAAGCAAAAATGAAGTATAAGAATGGCTGGTTCCGATTAACAGTACCGGTATGGCACATAATACCAAAAGCCAGGTATAAATGAGTTTTGGACCAAATTTATCAATCAATCTTCCGATGAGTAAACGGGCAATTATGGTGGCTGATACAGATGCAATCTGAATGTTGCCCACCTGATCTTTAGTAAGGTGTAATTGTTCTCTTGCAATTTTCATTAAGGGGGCCATGCCGAACCAGGCGAAAAAGCAAAAGAAAAAAGTTAGCCAGGTGATGTGAAAGGTTTTCATCTGAACACCTTTGAGCGAAAATATATTTAATTTATCTAGCGGTTTAGTAATGGAGTTTAGTGTCATAACGGTCTGTTTAAGCGTAAATAAATAAATGGGTTCTTTTAAAATTTATAGCCTAAGCCTACGCCGACGTTCCATTCGCCATTTTTGACTGCGGTTTTAGGGTTGTAGTATAGCGGTACCTGTAAGGCTACATGGCGAAAGGCTGTTGTTAAACCAAAACCAAGGTTAGGGGTGAGGGCTGCATTTTTTGGCGCTCCGGCAGCAACTTTATCTTCTTTGATTCTTAAACTGGGTAACAATCCCAATAAAACGGAGTAAGGTTTTTTGCTGAATTTGATGCTCGGGCCTGTACAGTTTATAAAAGCGCCGTGATCAACATATCCGGCAACGATAGTGCCATCGAATAAAACGGCTTTAGTTTGCGATTTAGCTGAAAAAAAGAACAAGGTAAGTACAAGGCAGCCTGTTGCGGCTACATAATTAGAAATCTTCATGTCGGTTTGGTTTGGGTTAAATTTTTTAATCAGGAAAAGTTTAAATCTTACTGGGTCAGGTTAAGATTTTGGTGTTGTACCAATATAAACAGTTCCGTTTTCTATCTTTACAGGATAGGTTTTTATTGCGCATTCATCGCCGCTTAAACATTCGCCAGTGCTCAATGAGAATGTTTTTTTGTGGAAAGGGCAGGCTACCTTAGGTTCATCGGTAGTGGATCCAATCATTCCACGGCTTAATGCCATCTGTTTTTTATGCGGGCATTCATTTTGTGTGGCGTACCACTCATTTCTTCTGGTGAAATAGAAAAGTGCAATCTGATCTTCACCATGTTTTACGCAAACGCCACCGTTCTCAATGGCATCCTCGACTCGGCAGGCTGCTAGCCAATTTGATTGTTCGTTCATGATTTTTGGGTTTTATAAGGTTTGTAAAGATTATTGATTAAACTGTTTTCCATTCGGCGGTTCTTTTTTGTCCGCGCATCTCAACAAATTCTATGGTTGGATCTTTGTCTTCTGGTGCATTTACAAAATGAGAGAAGCGTTTTCTGATCGCAGGATTTTCTACAGCTTCCTTCCATTCGCATTTGTAAGAGGCAATTAAGTTTTCAATTTCGTTTTCCCATTGGGCGGCCATTCCTAAACTATCGTTGATGATCACATTCCGCAGGTAATCTATTCCGCCTTCCATTTTGTTCAGCCAGGTTGCTGTTCTGGTAAGTGGATCAGCAGTACGGATGTAAAACATCAAAAATCTATCGATGTATTTAATGCAGGTTTCGCTATCTAAGTCTGTTGCCAGTAAAAGGGCATGTTGAGGTTTGCTACCTCCATTGCCACATACATATAAGTTCCAGCCTTTTTCGGTAGCTATAATGCCGAAGTCTTTACTCTGTGCTTCTGCACATTCTCTGATACAGCCACTTACAGCTGATTTGAACTTGTGCGGTGCACGGATGCCCCTGTATCTTTCTTCAATCTGGATGGCGAAACTTACGCTGTCATGCAAGCCAAATCTGCACCAGGTACTCCCAACACAGCTTTTAACTGTTCTTAATCCTTTTCCGTAAGCATGCCCACTTTCAAAACCTGCAGCAATTAATTCCTCCCAGATAATAGGAAGATCGTTAAGATGTGCACCGAACATATCAATACGCTGACCTCCGGTAATTTTGGTGTAGAGGTTATATTTTTTAGCTACTTCGCCAATTACGATCAATTTATCGGGTGTAATTTCGCCACCCGGAACCCTTGGTACCACGGAGTATGAGCCGCCTTTTTGAATGTTGGCCAGAAAACGGTCGTTACTATCTTGAGCTACGTCATTTCCTTTTTTAAGGATCATTTCGTTCCAAAGACTTGCCAGAATCGATGATACCAATGGTTTACATACCTCACAACCGTCGTTTTTGCCTAAGGCATCTAATACTTCATCGTAACTTTTTAGTTCGTGGATATGAATAAGGTCAAAAAGCTCTTGTCGGCTATAGTTAAAGTGTTCGCAAATTACATTTTTGATATACTTACCTTGTGATTTTAAGGTATATGTCATCAAGTCTTTAACCATTGGTAAACAGCCACCACAGCCTGTGCCTGCTTTGGTACATTTTTTTAAGTCATCAATGTTTTCGCAAGAGCCATCTGCAACTGCCGAGCAGATATCGCCTTTGCTAACGCCTTCACAGCTACAGATCAATGCGCCGTCAGGTAAACTTGTAATTCCGGCTCCGCCAGCAGGTTCGCTTCCACCACGTGCACCCAGAATCAGTTCTTCAGGGTTTTCTGGTAATACAATCCGGTTATTAGAGGTCTGCAACAGCAGGTTATAAGCTGTTGCATCTCCAATTAATATACCTCCTAAAAGGTATTGCCCGTCATTACTAACATTTATTCTTTTATAAACGCCTTTGTGTTTGTTTTCGAAGATGATGGTGCGGCAGTCGGGTTCGGTAATAAAATTATCACCAAAACTGGCTACATCGATACCGATCAGCTTCAGTTTAGTACTCATATCAAATCCTGTGAAGGTTTTATCGCCTTCGCAAAGGTTTGCAGCCAATACTTCGGCCATTTCGTACCCAGGGGCGATTAGCCCATAAATCATTCCATCGTACAAAGCGCATTCACCGATGGCAAAAATAGCTGGATCGTTGGTCTGCATTTTTTCATCAACAACAATACCGCCCCGAGGACCAACCTCAATACCGCAGGCTTTTGCCAGTTCATCACGTGGTTTTATACCAGCAGAGATAACCAGCATATCTACATCTAACGCAGTATCATCGCTAAACTTTAGTGCGGTAATACGGCCATCGCCTTCAATACTTGTCGTGTTTTTATTTAAGTAGATCTGTAAACCAAGATCTGCGAGTTTAGATTTAAGCATATCGCTACCTGCAGCGTCAATTTGTCTTGGCATTAAGCGCGGTGCAAATTCGATAATGCTCGTTTTTTCGATACCTAGATCTATTAATGCTTTGGCAGCTTCCAATCCGAGTAAACCACCGCCGATAACTGACGCTGTTTTGGCTTTTTTGGCATAACCGCTAATTAGGTCAAGATCTTCAATGGTACGGTAGACAAAAACACCTTCTTTTTCGATACCAGGGATGTTGGGTACGAAAGCACCAGAGCCGGTTGCAAATACAAGAATATCGTAATGATAATCAAGGCCATTGGCGGTGTAAACTTTTTGAAGTTCGCGATCTATTTTAACGATTGGATTATTTAAGAAAAGTGTAATGTTTTGCTCTTGATACCAGTTTTCAGTTGAAAGAGAAAGATCATCTGCAGTTTTTCCGTTAAAATATTCACTTAAATGAACGCGGTCATAAGCTCTACGGGGTTCTTCGCCAAAAACGATAAGATTAAAAGAAGAGGTTTTTGATCTCAGCTTTTCGCAGAATTTATATCCCACCATTCCATTTCCTATTACGATTATTTGTGGTTCTTTCATAAATCTTAAAGGTATTTTGTGTTTTGTTGGTTGTTTTTTGTTTCGAATTATTTGTTTTGTTGTTTTTTCTTGATAATAATCGATTCAAAAATACATTTTTTAATATTTATATGATTTTTGATATTCAAATATAGGTTATAATTAAATTAAAAGTTGCTATTGTGTGATTTTTATCATAAAAAATTTAATTTTTTAATAAATTTTCATCACTTTTATGTTTAAATAGTTAAATCATTAAAATTATGAATCAAAAAACTAACGATTTTGGACTTTTTATAATGGGTGGAGGTCCTGGAGATCCAGAATTGATCACTATGAAAGCTTTTAATGTGCTAAAAAGAGCAGAAGTTATTCTGTATGATAACTTAAGTAATGAGAAGTTGCTGGAAATTGCACCGAAAAATTGCAAAATGATCTATGTTGGCAAGCAACCTTATGGAAAATACACGCCACAAGAGAAAATAAATGAATTAATTGTCGAAAATGCCCAAAATTATCAGGTAGTGGTGCGTTTAAAGGGTGGAGATCCTTTTATTTTTGGCAGAGGCTTCGAAGAATTGATTTATGCGGAAGCTAGAGGTATTAAATGTCATTATATTCCAGGTATAAGTAGTATGCAGGGCGCAGGTTTTATTGATGTTCCTTTAACACACCGTGGAATCAGTGAAAGTGTTTGGATACTTACCGGAACCAAGAAGGATGGAAATTTAACCAATGATTTAAAGTGTGCCATGAAAAGTTCGGCCACAGTAGTTATATATATGGGTATGAAAAAAGTTGGCGAAATCTCCAAAGCTTATTGTGATGCAGGCCTGGGTAATATGCCTGCGGCAGTTATTCAGCACGCTACCCTGCCAAACCAAAAACAAGTAGTATGTTCAGTGCAAAATTTACAGGAATCTGCTGAACAAGCTGGCTTAACTTATCCTGCTATTATTATTATAGGTAATGTAGTGCAGGCTAAAGCTTATGCGAACTTAAATCAAGGAGAACTTTTATCAGCGTAGAAGGGTTCATTAGTTCATTGGTCCCTGATCATTACTGCATTGGTTAATAGTTTATAGATTCACAGTTGATTGCATATGCGATAACTAAAATCTTAACTCCCTTAAATCTTAATCGTCAGCCAAATAGATTACTGTCTAAACGTAAAAAAAAAGCCCACAAGGTTTAACTTGCAGGCCAATAATTAATATGGGTAGATTAATTTAAGGTCAATTCGATTACCGGGATTTCGAAGTCGGGTTTTTTCTTTGGTAGTTTTAATACCAGGGTATTACCGGTCGATTTTTGGGCATCAATCTGTATTTCAGAGTTGTCATATAAAAACTGCGCGTATTTTGCCTTGTCTTTATATCCATCCAGTGTAATGTAGCCTGTATTTGGATATTCGAACAAATGCACATACAGTTTTTTGGTGTCGTTATTGTAAGTGAGTTTTACTCCTTCAGGCGCTTTAAATTCGGTTGGAGCGAAAGTACAGTGGTAAATGGATTTCGAATTGGCGTGCATCCAAAGGCCTAGACTATCTAAAGCAATATTTGCTCTGTTATCAAACTCACCACGCGCAGTGGGCCCAACATTTAACAGTAAATTTCCTCCATTGGCTACTGAAGTAATCAACAGATCTAATAACTTCCTGTTGCTTTTCCAGGTGTTTTCATCCCTGTGGTAGCCCCACGAGCCTGAAAAGGTTTGGCAGGTTTCCCAAACTTTACCGCGGTATTTTTCCAATTCCTTCGGACTAACCTGTTCTGGTGTTTCGAAATCTGTGCCATCTTCATAATCATTAAGATCCAGGCGGTTATCTACAATAATTTGCGGCTGTAGCTTTCTAATCTGCTTAAGTAGTGCTACCGAACCCCAATCATCACGACCTTTACCATGTTTGCCCGGATAAGAGAAATCTGCCCAAAGAATGTCGATTTTGCCATATTTAGTAAGTAGCTCAGTTACCTGATCGTATAGGTACTTGCGGTATTTGGCCATATCCCTGTTTTTATTCAATACCGCATATTGATCCTCATCGTCTTTATCAGGTCTTAGAGGATGGTACCTATCAACGGGAAAATCGGGGTGGTGCCAATCAATTAGCGAATAATAAAAGCCTACTTTTATACCCTCGGCACGGAAAGCCTCAACAAATTCTTTAACCAAATCTCTTTTAGCTTGTGTATTGGTTGCCTTATAATCAGTGAATTTACTATCAAATAAAGTAAAACCTTCGTGGTGTTTGGTAGTTAGCACGGCATATTTCATGCCTGCTTCTTTAGCTTCTCTGGCCCATTTTTTAGGGTTAAATAAATCAGGATTAAACTGATCGAAGTATTTCTGATAGTTTTCGCTGGTAATGTGTTCATTGCTTTTAACCCACTCGTGACGGGCTGGCAATGCATACAGGCCCCAGTGGATAAACATGCCGAAGCGTGCATCAGTCCACCATTCCATTCTTTTGGTTTTTTGGGCAGCGGTTTCATTGCCTAAGCGTTTTTGAGCAAAACCAGGCAAGGTTATGCCCAGTATGAACAAAGCTGATAAAATTGTTTTTCTCATTTTCGGTTTCTTTTGGTTAGTATATAATATGCTAATTTACTGAGGTATATCCTTGTAAAATGGTGGAATATGAGCAAAATATTAAGTTAAATTGGTTTAAGTTTTTAACGGACAAGGTCGAGGGGATTAAAACTTTGAAGATATTATTCTTGTTTAATTGGTAGTGTTGTAAAACTTAATTTTATAAAGAAACGATGAAAACTCAAAAAACTCCTGCCAAACAAAACAAACAACCAGGGATAGAGGCGAAGATGAATCCAAGGCCTGAAGTAATCAAAGCAAACTATAAGGGAGCAGGGAAACTGAATGATAAGGTTGCCCTGATTACCGGTGGAGATAGTGGCATTGGACGTTCGGTAGCAGTTCATTTTGCAAGGGAAGGTGCCAACGTTGCTATTGTTTATCTGGATGAAGATATTGATGCAAAAGAAACACAGAAAATGGTTGAAGCTGAAGGTAAAACTTGTTTGTTGATCAAAGGGGATGTTAAAAAGCCTTCATTTTGTAGAAAAGCAGTAAAAACAACGGTTAAAAAGTTTGGAAAGATCAATATTTTGATAAATAATGCCGGCATGCAGGTTCCGCAGAAAGATCCAAAAAAGATCGACGATAAACAGTTGGAAGATACCTTCCGTACTAACATATTTGGCTATTTTTATTTTGCGCACGAGGTATTGGAGTATTTTCACGCAGGTGATACCATTATCAATACCACCTCGGTAACGGCTTATCGTTCTTCGCCAAATCTGATCGATTACTCTTCAACAAAAGGAGCAATAACTTCTTTTACACGTTCGCTCGCTACAAATTTAGCCAAAACTGGTATCCGGGTGAACGCTGTGGCACCCGGCCCCGTGTGGACACCTCTCATCGTATCTACTTTTGACGAAAAAAAGATTAAGTCATTTGGATCTGAAACGGCCATGGAAAGGGCAGGGCAACCCTCAGAACTTGGGCCATCTTATGTATTCCTGGCTTCAGACGATGCTTCATTTATTACCGGACAGGTAATCCATGTAAATGGTGGAGAAGTGGTAAATGGTTAATTTCTTTACCTTCGTAATCATATTAAACCATTTCCATGGCATCAGATCAACCTAAAGATTGGCGTTTTAAGCTTCACGAAGTTATTTACGAATCGAATACACCTGCTGGTAAAGCATTTGATGTCGGTTTATTGATTGCCATATTTTCGAGCATCATTGTAGTAATGCTCGATAGTGTGATTGGTATCCATCAGCAATATGGCAAACTGTTTAATATTATGGAATGGATTTTCGCTGCGCTTTTCACAGTCGAATATATTTTAAGATTGGTGAGTATCAGAAAACCGATCAGTTATGTGATCAGTCCATTAGGCATTATCGATCTGATTGCATTGTTACCGTCTTACTTGAGCATCTTTTTTATTGGCGCTCAATCTTTACTGGTTTTTAGGGCACTAAGGCTACTTCGCGTTTTCAGGATATTCAAACTCGGACATTTTTTAACAGAGATTAATTTTTTAACCCAGGCGTTAAAAAACAGTGTAAGAAAAATCAGCATATTCCTGTTAACCGTTTTAACCATCACTGTAATTCTTGGCTCCATTATGTATTTGGTAGAAAAGCGCGAAAATGGATTTTCGAACATCCCCGAAAGCATTTATTGGGCCATCGTTACCATAACAACCGTTGGTTACGGTGATATTTCGCCCATCACGCCATTGGGTAAGTTTGTGGCCTCTGTAGTGATGCTGATCGGTTATGCCATTATCGCTGTTCCTACCGGGATCATTACCCACGATATTGCTGTTGCGGCCAGGCAGAAAAAAGAATTACCAGAATCTTGTCCGAGCTGTAGTAGGGAGGGGCATGATAGCGATGCCTTGTTTTGTAAATATTGTGGGTCTTCTTTGTTTAAATAAAAAATGCCAGATAATTATTAACCTGGCATCTTTATATAACGGAAATAAATTGGCTTATAACATTTCGCTATCTTCATCATCGTATGCATTCGGATCTTTATCCAGTTCTTCTATATCCGATTCGTTATAGTCATCGGTTTCTGTTTCATCATCCTCATCTTCTTCGTCTTCCGGACCTTCTATTTCCTCATTTAATTGTGTGCCTTCGCCATCAGCATATTGCACTTCATCATCTGTATATTCATCGTCTTCAGATGGCTCAGGAGTAGCGTGACCATCTGCCGCATTTCCTTCAGAACGGTTGATCTGGAACTGTTCGATGTTTTGAATTTCTTCTTCTGGTTGATTGTTTTCTAGATTTTCCATAGTAAAAGTCTTTTATAGTAGAACAGATTCAGATCAGATTAAGTTTAGAGAAAATTTTAAATCTTAAACCACTGGTGTTGTAAGATTTTTAAAAGATGGATATGATTTGCTCAAACTTTTTAAATGTTAGAGGGGTTTTACTAATGCATTTACCTTAATTACTTATTATGAAAAACCATGGCAATACCAGGAAAATAGCAATAGTGGGAATGATTATTTCGGCTGCTTCCTTTAATGCTGTTGCAAAAGCAGACTGGCATTATGCAAGATCATTTGATTACATTAATCAACAAGATAGTTTAACCACTCCGCAATTTTTGCAACAGGCGGCTATTGCCGGAATGAAAGAGGTATCGACCGGGAAACTTGCGGCAGAGCAAGCAACAGATCTAAAGATAAAGGCGTTTGGCCAGATAATGGTTGATGATCATACAAAGGCCAATGAAGAATTAAGGTCATTGGCGAAACTTAAGAAAGTAAACTTGCCAATGAGTATGCCGGAAGGTGAAATACGACCAGATGGCAGGGTAGATTCATCACCAGAAAACATGAAAGATACCTCGCGAACCAAAAATGCCGAAGGTGAGGCAGGTAATACTGGTCTGGCTAAAAAAAATGCGAATGGTGCTACTGAAACTGGCGTGACGAATGCGATTGAAAAATTAAATAATTTAAGCGGGGCCTCATTTGATAAAGCTTATATCGAGATGATGGTTATTGATCATCAAAATGCAGTTGCACTATTTGAGAAAGCATCGAAATCTACCGATAGTGATGTTAAAGCATATGCAAATAAATATTTACCAATATTGAAAAAACATTTAAAACATATTAAAGCCCTGGCTAAATAATAGCTTTACGCTATTTAGCATTGTAAACTTGCCTTTATATTCTTCTAAATCGATTTATATTGGTTTGATAAGTTTAAATAATTAATATATTTGCTTATCCCTAACCAAATATATGTCTCCAATAAACCATGATGCAGATGTAGAATTGTTCATCCGTTTACAACAGGATGACCATGCCGCATACGCAGAAATTTATGGTAAGTACAGCAGATTATTATATACACATGCTTATAAAAAGGTAGGCGATAGAGAATTGGCCAAAGATTTAGTGCAGGATTTATTTACTACGCTTTGGGTAAAACGGCATGATATTATCATAAAAACTGCTCCATCGGCGTACCTATATACTGCGCTTAGAAACCGCGTTTTGGATCATGTTGCACATCAAAATGTTGCTTCTGGCTATGTATCTTATTTAGAAAACTACACACTCGAAACAAATGATTTAACTGATCATTTAATCAGGCATAAACAATTAATGCAGCTTATTGAGCAAGAAATTGCTGCCTTGCCAGAAAAAATGCGTCAGGTTTTCGAATTGAGCAGGAAAGAACATTTAAGCCATAAAGAAATTGCGGCCGAACTCGGTATTTCAGAGCAAACGGTGCGGAAACAGATCCAGAACGCACTTAAAATTATGCGCCCTAAACTAAGCGTTATTTTGGCTTTAATTTTTTTATTCGAAAAATAATTGTTTTTTTCTACCCCATAGGGTTTAGTCGCCCGTCTATAGTTTAATGAGCATAAGAAAGGTGTTCAATAAACCAATGCAAACTAACCAAATTCAAGATTTACTTAAAAGATATCTCGCAGGGGAATGTACCGAAGAAGAAAAAGCCTTGGTAGAAAGTTCCTATCTGGATTATCATGCCGATGGCTTTCCTTTAACTGAACATGAAATAGCTGATGATTTGGCGGCAATAGCAGCCAACCTGCCAAAAGAGAAGCAACCCAAAGTCTTTTCATTATTTAAAAAGATGATTGCTGCGGCGGCAGTATTGGTAATTGTGGCATCTGTTGCAATTTATTTTGCTATCCGCCCAAAAAATGAATTTACTGCGAAAATAGCCGATCCTGCGGAAAAGATTTTGCCAGGTACCGATAAAGCGATTTTAACCTTGGCCGATGGGCGTAAGATTATTCTCGATAAAAATGCATCCACATTAGTTTTAGATAGCCTTGCTGGGATACGCATCAAAAAAACAGCCAAAGGAGAACTGGTTTACGAAGTGTTGGATGTTGAAAAAAACGAAACCAATTTAAATGCCTTTAACACGATAGAAACGCCGCGTGGCAGTCAGTACAAGATTATACTGCCTGATGGTACTAATGTTTGGTTAAACGCATCATCATCTTTAAAATATCCTGTAATTTTTGATGGTAAGAAAAGAAATGTAGAACTAAGTGGTGAAGCTTATTTCGAAGTTTATAAAAATAAAGAAATGCCTTTTGTGGTGCATACCCAAACACAAGATGTTCAGGTATTGGGAACGCATTTTAATATCAATGCTTACCCTGATGAAACAGAAACTAAAACCACCTTATTAGAAGGAAAGGTATTGGTGAGCAAAGGTGCTGAAAGTAAAATGATGAAACCGGGCGAGCAGGTGGTCAACTTTAATCAATCGAGGATTTTAGAGCTGAGTACAATGACGGATGCTGCTGAAAGTATCGCCTGGAAAAACGGTTTGTTTTTGTTCAATCATAATAACTTATACTCCATAATGAACCAGATTTCGAGGTGGTACGATATCGAAGTTGATTATGAGGGGGATTTTAACAAGCAATATTATAGCGGAACGATTTCGCGGTTTGGAAAAGTTACCGATGTACTAAGAACAATGGAATTAACCGGTTCAGTGAAATTTAAAATTGTAGGGAGGAGGGTCGTTGTTATGAAATAAGCCATACTTAACCGGCTTAAAAAAGACCCGAAGTGTTTTGAGCCACTTCAGGTCGATTGGACAAGCCAAAAATGCAAATCAAATAAACCTATTTCGACACAAGTTACATTTAACTTACTAACCAAATGTATAAATTTTTTAACACAACTACATGCTGTGGGCAACCCCTCATGTCATTTAAATTTCTCATCCGCATGAAATTTATATTGATTTTAATGTTTGCTTTTGCGGTACAGCTCAATGCAAGTACCCATGCTCAAAACATCAATTTAAGCGTAAATAATGCCTCTATCGATAAAGTTTTAAAGGCCCTGCATTTGCAGAGCAATTATAATTTTTATTACGAAGATGCGCTGATTAAATCTGCCAATCCCATTACGCTAACCGCCATAAACGAACCTTTTTTAAAAGTTTTGGAGAAATGTTTTGCAGGACAGCCTTTTACGTATGTAATCGAACAAAGAACAATCGTATTACGTAAAAGAAATGCGAATCCGCTAGCCGAAAAAGATGAAATTATCATAAAAGGTAAGGTATTGGATGAAACCAATCAGGCCATTCCGGGTGCTACGGTAAAAATTAAAGGCGGTACACTAACAGTTGCTACCAATCCAAATGGAGAATTTACAATCAAAGCGCAGGAAGATGCAACTTTGCTGATCAGTTTTATTGGTTACGATTCGCAAGAAGTGCCCGTCGAAAAAAGAAAAAATTTAACAATTATCTTAAAGCCTGTAAACAATTCTTTAAATGAGGTTGTGGTAGTAGCTTTCGGACAGAAACAGAGAAAGATTGAAACCTTGGGTGCCCAGTCTACCTTAGATGTTGAATCTTTAAAGCAGCCCGTAGCCAATATCTCTACCGTTTTAGCAGGCCGTGTTTCAGGCCTGGTAGGTGTTCAAAGAAGTGGGGAGCCAGGCAGAGATGGGGCCGATTTATGGATCAGGGGCGTAATTACAACGGGCAATAATACGCCGCTTATTTTGGTTGATGGTGTAGAAAGGGCTTTTAGCAATATCGATCCGAATGATATAGAGAGCTTTTCCATTCTGAAGGATGCATCTTCTACATCTGTTTATGGTGTTAGGGGTGCAAACGGCGTAATTTTAATCACAACCAAAAGAGGTAAAGCCGGACGCACAGATATTAATTTAGATTATTACCAGGGACTTACCCAATTTACGCGTGTACCAGAAACAGCAGATGGTGTAACCTATATGCAAATGGCCAATGAGGCCAATACTACGAGAGGTGGAAATCCCATTTATTCTGAAGACCTCATCAACAAAACGTTTACACAGGTAGATCCCTATTTATATCCAAATGTGAACTGGTTTGACGAAATTTTTAATGATTTTGGCCACAACCGCAAAGCAAACTTGAGTATTAGAGGCGGAGGAGAAAAATCTACCTATTATGTTTCTGCAGGTTATTATGATGAAACAGGTTTGTTTAAAACAGATGGATTACAGCAATACAACTCTTCTATTAAATATTCGAGGGTGAATTTCAGTTCAGCTTTAACCTTAAAAGCAACCAAGAGCACCACGATTGATTTAGGAATTAAAGGCTGGTTATCTAACGGGAATTATCCTGGTACAGGTACTAGTGATATTTTTGCGAATTCGCTAAGAACATATCCAATTTTGTATCCGGTAATGTATCCGGATAATAGAGAACCCTTTTTATCTACTGGTGGTGGATTATACAGTTCATACGGGTTACTTACCAACAGAGGTTATTCTACCACCTATGAGAATCAGATCATGTCTGATATTAGAGTTACGCAGGATTTGGGTAGCCTTGTTAAGGGTTTGTCGTCGCATTTATTATACTCATTTGATGCGACCAACACCAATACACTTGCCAGGGGGAAAACGCCGACAACTTATTATGCAACTTCAAGAAATGCAGCTGGTGATCTGGTTTATAGCAGCATTAACCCTGGTCAGGATTATCTTTCGTTTTCAAGATCAAATGGGGGTAGTCGCCAGTTCTATTTGGAAGGCGCTATAAATTATGCCCGTACTTTTGGAAAACATAAATTAGGTGGACTTGCCCTGTATTACCAAAGTGATAAGGTGAGTGCTACGGCTGGAGATTTAATCGGCTCTATCCCTTACCGGAGTTTAGGAGGAGTGGGAAGGGCCACTTATTCTTATGATGACCGTTATTTGGCCGAAGTTACCTTTGGTTATAACGGAGCCGAAAATTTTGCTCCTGATAAACGTTATGGTTTCTTTCCTTCTTATGCGGTTGGATGGGTAATTTCTAACGAAAAGTTTTATGGTAATGCTAACCAGATCTTCCAATTGATAAAACTGAGAGCTTCTTATGGAACTGTAGGAAGCAGTAACATTGGAGGAAGGCGTTTTTCTTACATAGGAACAGTAGGTAATACAACTGGTGCATATCAATATGGTCAGGTTAGAGGGGATAATGTGCTTCAGGGAATAGATATTGCCGATTACCCGGTAGATGCCACCTGGGAAACTGAAAAAGATTTAAATCTGGGCTTAGAACTTAAAACCTGGAACAATGCGCTGAGCCTACAGTTTGACGTATTTAGCCGTAAACGTGATAATATTTTTACCGTGAGAAAAGGTGTTCCTGATTTTGTGGGCGTTAGAAATAACCTGTTGGGTAATTTAGGTAAAACAGAGGCAAAAGGAATCGATTTTACAGGGAATTTTGATAAAAATTTCGGTGTTTTTTCAATGTCTTTGCAAGGTACGTTTACCTATAATAAAAATAAAGTGATCGAAGATGATTCGCCTGTCCCAGCATTTCCTTGGCAGGAATCAAGAGGCCGATCTGTTTTTACAAGAACAGGATACATTGCCGATGGATTTTATACACAAGCAGAAATAGATAACCCTGCAGTAGCCAGAACTACTGGCGTAGTGCAAGCCGGTGATCTGAAATTCAGAGATTTAAATGGTGATGGGGCCATCAATGCCGACGATCGGACATTCATTGGTAAAGATCAGGTGCCTCAGATATTATATGGTTTTGGTGGAACATTTGGCTATAAAGGCTTTTCGTTAGGCGCGTTTTTTCAGGGTACGGGATCAGTTGATTTTTATTTCGCGAATGAGTTTATGCCATTTAGAAACGGTTCGGCAAAAGGAAGTTTGTATGCCAATGTATTAGATCGCTGGACCCCTCAAAACCCAAGGCAAGATGCTTTTTACCCGCGTCTTTCATACGGTGCAGATATCAACCAAAATTATGCTACAAACAGCCACTTTTTAATCAATGGACGTTTCCTCAGACTTAAAACCCTGGATTTCGGCTATACCTTTAAAAAGGAAGCCATTTCATTTATGGGCTTGCAGAAACTCAGGCTGTATTTCATCGGTTATAACCTCTTTACCATAAGTCCTTTTAAATACTGGGACCCTGAGTTAGGAGGTGGTACAGATTCCGGACCCAGAAGTTCTGGGACTTCCTATCCCAATATCAAAACCTACAGTTTAGGTGTAAGTGCTACTTTTTAATTTTAAAATCCTTAGGATATGAAAAGAAATATATTTTTAAAAGCAGCTCTCATTTTAGTGTTGATCTGCTCTTTAACCGCCTGTAAAAAATTCCTCGATCAGGTACCTGATGACAAACAGACCATTGATGATGTTTTCAAAAAGAAAATTGAATCTGAGAAATATCTGGCTGGAATTTACACCTATATCAAATCAAACAGTGATTGGAATCTAGGAAGTCCATGGGAAGGTTTATCGGATGAGGCTGATGTAACCTACAACGATTATCCAACTTATTCGATGAATTTGGGCAACTGGGATAAAAACCGTGGAGATTATAATTTATGGATCTATTATTATCAGGGGATCCGCAGGGCATCTTATTTTATGCAACGTGTACCCGAAAATCCCGAAATCGAACCACAATTAATTAAACAGTATGTAGCCGAAGCAAGGGCATTAAGGGCCTATTTTTATTCTTGTCTCATTGCTCAATATGGGCCTGTAATCATATTACCAGATCTGCCTATTCCACCAGATGCATCTATCGAAGATTTTAGTTTTCCAAGAAATAGCTATGATGAATGTGTCAATTATATTGTTTCAGAACTGGATAAAGCCATTGCAGATTTACCCGTTTCGCAGGGCAATACCCGCGAGTTTGGTCGATGGAAAAAAGGAATGGCCCTGGCTGTTAAATCACGTACCCTGTTGTATGCAGCAAGCCCTTTGTATAATGGGAATACCGATTATGCCGGTTTTAAGAATTTGGATGGAAAGGTGTTGATCAACCAGACATTTGATGCGAATAAATGGAAAAGAGCTGCTGATGCATCAAAAGAGCTAATAGATATGCCTGATTATAGTTTGTATAAAGAACTGGATGCAGGTGGAAATATTAAACCTTACGAATCGCTTAAAAATCTTTGGCTTAAAGATTGGAATTCGGAAGTTATCCTTTGCCGGTTGGTAGATGATAAACTGTATTCTATTGATAAAAACGGTTCGCCTTATATTCTGGGCGGATGGTCGTCCTGGGGAGCCACACAACAGGCGGTTGATGCATTTTTTACAGCAAACGGAAGATCGATAGATGATCCGGCTTCAGGTTATACCGAAGTTGGAACTACTTCCACTGCGAATAATTACTATGCAGCAGGCACTTCAAACATGTATGTGAACAGAGAACCTCGTTTTTATGTCAACATTACTTTCAACTTGAGCAAATGGATCAATAATGCCAGTAATAACAATAGCGGAACGGGACCATCGCCAATAACGATTCAATTGTATAAAGGAGGGAATAGTGGTCAGTACACAGGGCGTAACTGGTCTAGAACAGGTTATGTTGTTCGTAAGATGGTTAATCCAAACAGCAAAGTAGGACCCGATCAAATTGCGGACAGAGCAGAAATCATTTTCAGGTTAGGCGAAATCTACCTTAATTATGCTGAAGCACTGAACGAGTATACCCCAGGAAATGCCGATATTAAAAAATACATTAACTTAATCAGAGAACGTGCAGGAATTCCTCAATATGGTTCGGCAGCCAATCAGGTGCCGGAACCTACAAACCAGGCGGCCTGGCGAGATGCCATTCGGAAAGAAAGAAGGGTTGAACTCGCTTTTGAGAGTTTTCGGTATTTTGATACCCGTAGGTGGAAAATAGCGGATCAAACAGATGGCGGACCTTTTTATGGAATGGATGTTAATGCCACAACCTCTGCTGATTTTCAAAAAAGAGTAGTATTTGAGAATAGGGTCTTCTTGAAGAAAAACTACCTATGGAACATCATTCAATCAGAATTGAACAAAGACAAAAAACTTGTAGGCAACCCAGGCTGGTAATCCAATTTTAATAGATCATAAAATGAACAGAATATTTAAAAACAAATATGCTATGGGCATGCTTTGCCTGTTATTCTTATTCTCTTGTAAAAAGGATCGGATAGATAATGTAACCACAACCATCACACAGCCAACACTTAGTGCGCCAGCAAATAATATGGTAATAAACCTGAGTCCCTCGAGCAATGCGGTAGTTACGTTTGAATGGAACGCGGCAACAACGGGGAATTATACCTTAGCATTTTATAAAGTTGTTTTCGATAAAGAAAGCGGCGATTTTTCAAAACCAGTTTATACAGGGATTCCCGCAAAGGTAGGCGTCGATAATAAATTGTCATTATCTCACAAAGAAATGAACAAAATTGCGGCTGCGGCTGGTATTGTCGAATTAGCCAGCGGTAAGGTTAAATGGCAGGTTATCGCTTCTAATGGTGTTATTGCAGCTACTTCTGGTGCTGGTATAATCGAACTGAAACGTCCGGCTGGTTTTGCAGAAAACCCTGCTACTGTTTTTATATCGGGTGCCGCAAGTGAGGGAGGAACAGATTTAACCAAAGCACAGCCTTTCAAAAAAATATCAGATGGTGTGTTCGAAATCTATACAGCCTTAAATGCCGGCAGTTATAAATTGGTTGATAAGATTACGGGATCAGCATTAACTTTCGTTATCGATGCCGGTGTGATAAAACAAGGAACAGAAGTGGTCAGTCCGGCTACCGCTAAAACAGTGTACCGCATCAATCTCGATTTCAATAAATCAGCAGCAACCTTTACCGAAATTCAGTCGGTTGGGTTATGGTTTTCGGGTTATAATAAAATTCAGAACACTTTAACTTACGATGCCGCAGGAGTTTGGAAAGCGACAGATGTACCCATTGTTTGGAAAACAGAATCCTGGGGTAAAGATGAACGCTATAAATTTAGGGTTACTGAAAAAGATGCAGCTGGCACAGTAACGGTTAAAAACTGGGGTAGCTCGGTTAAGGATAATGTAAGGGCAACATCTTCTAGTCCGGCAAGTTATTTTTTGCTAAAAGAAGTGGATAATTCGCAATACGATTATACCTACAAATTTGCAGCAGAAGCACAGAAAACAGATATCGAGTTCAGGCTGCAATCGACTGCCGATTACACCCATAAAGTAACTTTTAAATAAAATTCACGGCGGTTTTCCGATACGATTAACCGCCATAACTTTCCATGCCATGAAATTATTTTCGAAATATATAATACTTAGCGGGCTGCTTATTACGATGTGTTTTTTAGCCTGTAAAAAAGATAAAACCTCGGTAACGCCACCAGAACCTGTTGCACCACCGGTAGTGGTTGATTGGGCAAAAGCTGCAGACGATGCACAGCTTGCATTGGATGTTCAATTTTACAACACCAGCCAAAACTATTATAACCAAAACAACGATGGTAATGTGGGCTTTAATTATTGGTGGAATGCCCATGCCCTGGATGTACATGTTGATGCCTACAGAAGAACAAAAGATGCCAAGTATCTTGCTAAAATGAAAGCTTTGCTAAAAGGTTGTTACGTTAAAAATGGCAATACCTACAAAAATACTTTTTACGATGATATGGAATGGTGGGCATTGGCCTGTTTAAGGGCTTATGATGCAACTGGAGATATTGAATACAAGCAGGCTGCAGATCAGCTTTGGGGCTGGATCAAAGTAGGGTGGACTACGGTAAAAAACGGGGGGATTATGTGGGCATCAGGCTCTGCAGATTCAAAAAATGCTTGCTCCAATGCCCCGGCAGCTATTATTGCTGCCAGAATGTACCAATTGGATAAAAAAGCTGATGATTTGGAATGGGCAAAAAAGATTTATACCTGGATGAAGGCCTATTTAGTTGAACCTGCAAGAGGGGTGGTTTGGGATGCCTATGGAAATACCAGCGAAGGCGCACTATATACCTATAATCAAGGTACATGGCTTGGTGCTGGTTTAGAACTTTATCTCATTACCAAAGATCAAACTTATTTAGACGATGCCGTTCGGAATGCAAATTATATCATGAACGATGCAACCAAATTCTCGCCAAACGGCATTTTAAAAGGCGAAAACTCTGGTGATGGCGGTCTTTTTAAAGGGATTTTTATCCGATACATGGCGCAGCTTTTATTAAAAAAAGCAGTTGATGATTACACCAAACAGCTTTACTTAAAGTATTTAAAAAACAATGGTCAAAGTTTATACACTAAAGCCCTCCGAACGCCAGAGAATATGTTTGGATCTGATTGGGTGAGTAAACCCAGTTCGAAAACCGGAGATTGTTCAGTTCAACTGAGCGCTATTATGCTGCTCGAAACATTGGACGAACTGAAAAGAGCAGGCATTGTACAATAATTTAATTGAATATACGTGAGCAAAAAAATCAAAATATTATGTACGCTCTTAATGTTGCCTGCAATATTGTTTGCAGGTAACATTAGCTTAAAACCTGTATCTACCTATCCTTTACCGTCAATTTATACAAAATCACTTATATTTAATCTGGCAGTTTCGGACATAGATATTCCGGTGGTTAATTATACTGAAAAATATGATTATGTCCATTTTTTGATGGCTGCAGAAACGGCTGAAATGACCGTTTCTTTGTCCGATGAAGACATTACAACATATAATATTTGTCCTAAAAATTAAATATTAATGCCAAGTCCAAGGCAAAACAGTTAACCTTTACCATCCGTAAGGGAGATTACCTCATCGTTAAGATCAACAAAAAGAAGGAGCTCGTAATTGTGGCCGATGCTCAGGTTAAAAAGAAGCCAAAGTCGAGCGGGAAAGGTATTTTTAATGTGCTAGGGCCGGTTTATCATGCAGATTCGACTGGAAAAACTTTAACAACCAACCCCATACAGAATGCCATAAATGATGCTTCAGCCTATAAAAATGGGACTGTTTACATTCCAGCTGGTGTATATAAAGTGGGTAATATTGAACTTAAGAGCAATACTGCCATTTATCTGGAAGAAGGAGCGGTACTGCTTTTTTCGGGCAAAGCCGAAGATTATACCATAAATGCAAGAAAAGATTCTCAGAAAAGAAACATTACCTGGTGGATTTATACCAAAATGGGTGCTAAGCACATTAAATTATTTGGCAATGGTACTTTAGATGGTAATGGCAAATTTGCCACAGAAAAGGGAAAAATCGGAAATCACATCCTCGCTATAATGGGTGCCGAGGATTTTGCCCTTGATGGATTGATTATCCGTAATTCTGGTGCCTGGGCAATTATTCCAACGCGGTCTAGAAATGTCGTATTGAAAAACTTTAAACTCTTTAACCGGTTCGATATGGGCGAAAACGATGGTGTAGATGTTATCGAATCCGAAAATGTGTTAGTTAAACATGCCATTGGTATCGCGCTTGATGATCCTTTCTCTACAAAAACCTGGGAACAAAATACCGATCTCTGCAGAAATTGGCCAGGTAGCCCAAAAGCACAAAAGAATATTGTTTTTGAAGATTGTATTTCGTGGACTTACTGTTATGGTTTTAAGATCGGGCAAGGCGTAATGCAACTACAAAGCAATATCAAGTTTAAAAACTGTGTGGTTTACGATGCTGCCGTGGGCATTGGGATTCACCATAAATGGGGAACTGCTTTTGTTAAAAATGTAGTTTTTGATGGGATTGATATCGAAAGGTTAAGTTATCAAAATGACGACCACAGAACCTGGGCCATATTTTTTATGCAAAATGGCGATAAGAAAGGAAGCGGGCCTATTTCCAACATCACAGTTAAAAATATTGTGGTTAGAGATGCAGGTAAATCTCCTGGTAAAATTAAAGGAGTAAGTGAAGTAAATTGTATTAGTCGATTAATATTCAGTAATATAAAAATGCCTGGTTTAAGCTTGCCTGCCCAAAATTTAAAAGAATTAAGAATGACAGATATTGCTTTTGCTGATGATATCAAAGTATCAGCCCGGTAACATAATAAATTAAACCAATGAAAAAGATTAATTTAATTTTTCTAATTATTGCCTCTATTTCAATTTGTACACAAACCTTTGCTCAGAACAAATATTTTAAAGATTGGCCAAAAGGTACCGCTCCATTAGAAATAGGGAACAAATTAAGCAAACACTATTTAGAAACGCCACATACCAATTTTGGTTTTTCAGCACCACCAGGCTCAATCACTTACTCAGAGGTGTGTGCTTGGTATGGTGCGCTAAAATTCGCCTCAACTATAGGCGATAAAGCAATGGCAGATAAGTTAGAGCAGCGTTTCCGGCCTTTATTATATGAGAAAAAGAACCTTCAGCCCAGGCCAGATCATGTTGATCCCAATATTTTCGGTTCATTGCCATTAGAACTTTATATTCAATACAAAATTCCTGTGTATTTAGACATGGGAAAATGGTTTGCCGATCAGCAATGGACAATGCCTGCAAAACCAAAACCGGAATATAGCGCATTGTTGGATAAGGGTTTGTCGTGGCAAACGCGTATGTGGATAGATGATATGTATATGATCACCAATATTCAGGCTCAAGCCTATCGTGCTACAGGCGACCGGAAATACATTGACCGGGCAGCGCATGAAATGGCGGTTTATTTAGATTCGATTCAACGCCCAAATGGATTGTTTTACCATGCGCCCGATGTGCCTTTTTTCTGGGGAAGAGGAAATGGTTGGATGGCTGCGGGTATGACTGAACTGTTAAGTTCGCTACCGAAAGATAACCCCGACAGACCAAAGATATTGAAAGCCTATCAGACCATGATGGGCAGTTTAAAGCAATATCAAACCGAAGATGGAATGTGGTTGCAGTTGGTTGATGATAAGGCCAGTTGGCCAGAAACATCAGGCAGTGCCATGTTTACTTTTGCCTTTATTACCGGTATAAAAAAAGGCTGGTTAAAAGAAGAAGAATTTGGCCCATCGGCTCGCAAGGCCTGGATTGCGTTAACCAAATACATCAACACCAACGGAGATGTGAGAGAAGTTTGTCAGGGTACAAATAAAGAAAATAACCGGCAATATTATTTAGACCGCCAAAGAATTACCGGAGATATGCATGGTCAGGCACCTGTTTTATGGTGCAGCTTTGCATTGTTAACAAAATAATAGATGTATCAGATATGAGAAATATTGTTTTGGGGGTAGATATTGGCGGGTCGCATATTACGGCTGCGATTATCAATTTAAAAAATAGAACTATAGTGGAAAATACCTGGCGGCGTGATCGAATTGATGCAAATGGTACAGCAAACGAAATATTAAACGGCTGGGCAAATACCCTACAACATTGTATGGCCGCCTATAACGTTAAGCCAGCGAAAATTAAGATTGCCATACCCGGACCTATGGATTATAAAAGCGGAATCTGTTTAATTAAAGACCAAGAAAAGTTCCGATCGCTTTATGGTTTAAATATCAAGCATTTATTGGCAGAAGAAATTAATTTTGAAGCAGATAAAATCAGCTTTTTGAATGATGCGGCCTGTTTTTTAAAAGGAGAACTGTACAGCGGTAGCTTATACGGTTTCGATAAAGCAATTGGTTTAACATTGGGAACAGGCTTGGGTACATCTCACATTGCAAGAGGCAAAGCGCGCGATTCTGATTTATGGAAAATGCCGTTTTTAACTGGAATTGCTGAAGATTATATCTCTACACGCTGGTTCGTAAAACGATTCTACGAATTGAGTAACCTGCAGATTACGGATGTTAAAGATTTGATTGATAACCATTCAAAATCTCCTTATTTTGATGTTATTTTTCGCGAATTCAGTTACAATCTGGCTAAATTCATATATAAGTTTATTAAAAAGAAAATGCCTGTAGCTGCTGTAATCGGAGGGAATATTGCACTCGCTGAAGATTATTTTATAGAAGAAACCCGTAAACAGCTGGCCGAAATGATGGGCTATAGTTTCCCTGTTAAAAAATCAGCGCTAGGTGAAAAAGCAACCCTGTTAGGTGCCAGTGCAAGTACGTAATTTATTAGAATAAATGAATAGAAGAAAAGCAATAAAAGGATCGCTTGCCGTGCTTTCATCAGCATTGATGGTTAAATCAGGCTATGTTTATGCTTTAAGCCTCCAGGTTAACAGCGATTCATCAGATCCTAGGGTTATAAATGCAGGGATAGGCGGAAACAATACGATAGATCTTTTAAATAGGATTGACCAGGATTGTTTAACAAAACATCCTAAATTAACCATTTTGATGGTAGGTACCAATGATATGAATAGTGTTAAACATGTACCAATTGCTCAATATGAAAATAATTTAAGCACTTTGGTGAAAAAAATAAAATCTTCAGGAAGCAAAGTATTACTGATGACGATTTTGCCTATGTATGCTGAGCATTTACTTACCCGTCATCCTGCTTCATTTTATGAGCCAGAAGGAGTACAAGGAAGACGCAAACAGGTAAATGATGTGGTCAGAAAAGTTGCTGATCAGCAAAAAATTGATTTCCTTGATTTAGGCCATCGGTTTTCAGCCATCGGGAAAATAGGAACAGATAAAGATTCATTGATCCAGAATGTAGCAAACAGCAATAAAACTGATGGTATACATCCAACGGCGAATGGTTATCGGTTTATTGGCTTGAGTGTTTACGATTATATTATCGACCATCGGCTTCCGAAAACAGATATTGTTTGTTTCGGAGATAGTATTACCAAAGGAGACGGAACGATAGATAGAGACAGTTATCCAGCATATTTAAAGAAACTTTTAACTCAAGAATGATATGGTTATATCAATTAAGAAAATTTTGATCTGTTTTATTGCGTTCAGCTTTTTTATGTCGTTAATGGCCCATAGTCAGCTAAAAAATGATCATCAGGCAGATATTGTGATTTATGGTGGAACGTCAGCCGGCATAATTGCCGCCGTACAGGCTACTAAAATGGGCAAAAGTGTTATTGTAGTTGCACCCGATTTGCATCTGGGCGGTTTATCTGCCTCAGGTCTTGGCTTTACCGATACAGGTGATAAATCCGTAATTGGCGGTTTAGCCAGAACATTTTATCAACGGGTTTATCAGCACTATCAACAGGCCAACGCCTGGAATTGGCAGAAAAAAGAAGAATACGGTAACAAAGGGCAGGGCACACCCGCTATTGATGGAATGGACCGGACCATGTGGATTTTCGAACCCCATGTTGCCGAGCAGATTATGGAAGATTTTGTTAATGAAAATAAATTAACCATATATCGTAATGAATGGTTGGAACGCAAAGCAGGAGTAGAGATGAAAGATGGTAAAATAATTAATATCAAAACTTTATCCGGGAAAATATTTACCGCTAAAATGTTTATCGATGCCACATACGAAGGAGATCTGATGGCTGCTGCAAAGGTGAGCTATCATGTAGGGAGAGAAGCAAATGCCGTTTATCAAGAACAATGGAATGGTGTACAGACCATGGTTTTTCAGCATTCACATTATTTTAAAAATAAGATCGATCCCTATAAAATTCCCGGAGATAAAACAAGCGGCCTGTTAATGGGCATTTCTACTGATCAACCCGGGCTAAAAGGAAAGGCAGACCATAAACTTCAGGCATATTGCTACCGGATGTGCCTTACCGATCTGCCCGAAAACAGGATCGGATTTCCCAAACCAGACCGCTACAATCCAATGGATTACGAATTACTTTTAAGGGTTTTCAATGCGGGCTGGAACGAGCTTTTTAATAAATATGACCCTATTCCTAACCATAAAACTGATACCAATAACCATGGACCATTTAGCACCGATTTTATTGGGATGAACTATGAATATCCGGAAGCTACCTATGCTAAGCGGAAAGAGATTGTCAAGGCCCATGAAAATTATCAAAAAGGATTGATGTATTTCATGGCTAACGATCAACGGATGCCAAAAGATATTCAACAGCGTTTTAAAAAATGGGGATTGGCAAAGGATGAGTTTAAAGATAATGGGAACTGGCCTTATCAGATTTATGTTCGTGAGGCCAGGAGAATGGTGGGCGATTTCGTGATGACAGAGCATGAAGTGCTAGGCAAAAAAGAAGTGCCAAATCCGATAGGGATGGGCTCTTACTCCTTAGATTCTCATAATGTGCAACGTTATGTTACACCAGAAGGTTACGTACAGAATGAAGGGGATATTGGTGTTAAAGCACCAAAACCTTATAGCATTTCCTATCAGGCTATAGTACCAAAGAAAACCGAATGCAAAAATTTATTGGTTCCGGTCTGTTTGTCATCATCGCATATTGCGTATGGATCTGTACGGATGGAACCTGTATTTATGATCCTGGGCGAATCAGCTGCCACTGCGGCATCTTTGGCTATCGACCATAGAATTAGTATTCAGGATGTAAATTATAATCAATTAAAAAAACTGTTGTTAAATCAAAAACAGTATTTAACTTTAGCTAACTAAAACGATTTATTGAATTAGTAAATCGTACTTGCCATATAAATTTTCACAGAAAGAAACCTAATCAAAGATGAAAAAACACTTATCACTAGTCATTTTATTGCTGTTGTTCACCGTAAAACTTTTTAGTGCGCCCATAGAACTGTTATCGCCTGATAAACGGATCAAAATATCGGTAGCCATTAAAGATAAAATTGGCTATGCAGTAACCTTTAATGGCGATCCTTTTTTGGCCAATTCTTACTTACAGCTAAACCTGGATCAGGCAAAACTTGGTGCAGATCCAAAATTGTTGAAGAAAACATTTTCTTCGGTTAATACCAGTTCGAATCCAATCGTTCCACTTAAAAACAGTATTGTAGTAAATCAGTATAATTTATTGCGATTGGATTTTAAGGGCGATTTCAGTGTAGAGTTCAGGGCTTATAACGACGGAATCGCTTATCGTTTCATCACCAATAAAAAAGATTCGATCATTGTAAACAGTGAAGATGTACATCTTAATTTTAACGATCCGGTTAAAGCAGCTTATTTAGAAACAGGTGGTTTTAAAACTTCGTATGAGATTTTATACCGCCAAAACGAGCTGGGAAAAGTGAATAAAGAGAAGATGAGTGTATTACCAATATTGTTTAATACAGGAAAATATAAAGCACTTTTATCAGAAGCAGATCTATATGATTACCCATGTTTATTTGTTAAAGCAGTAGACGATAAAACCATTGATGCTGTTTTTCCTAAAGTGCCCCTAGCTTTCGGAGAAGATGGAGATAGAAGCAAGAAAATATTAAAAGAAGCCGGATATATTGCTAGAACAGCTGGTAAAAGATCGTTTCCATGGCGTTTTTTGGTCATTACCGATAAAGATACTCAATTGGCTGCCAACCAAATGGTTTATAAATTAAGTACACCTAATCAGCTACAAGATACCAAATGGATAAAACCTGGTCAGGTAACCTGGGAATGGTGGCACAATGCATACGTTTATGGAGTAGATTTTAAATCGGGTTATAATCAGGATACCTATAAATATTACATCGATTTTGCTTCGAAATTTGGTATTCCTTATATCATTATGGATGAGGGATGGGCGAAAACAACACTTAATCCTTTTGAGCCTAATCCAACCATAAACCTGCAAGAATTAATTGCTTATGGCAAACAGAAAAATGTAAAAATTGTACTTTGGTTTACATGGCTGGCGGTAGAAAATAATTTTAATGTGTTTGAAACCCTGGAAAAGTGGGGAATTGCAGGGGTGAAAATAGATTTTATGGACAGGAGCGATCAATGGATGGTAAATTACTATACCCGTGTAGCTAAAGAGGCGGCTAAACACCACATTTTGGTCGATTTTCATGGTGCATTTAAACCAGCTGGTTTGGAGGTGGCTTATCCTAATGTACTCTCTTATGAAGGTGTTATAGGTATGGAACAAAATATTGGAGGCGGTTTGGCCACGCCGAACAACAACTTATTTCTTCCTTTTTTACGAAATGCAGTTGGGCCGATGGATTATACACCCGGGGCAATGCGTTCGGCACACAAACAGGATTATAAACCTAGCTGGGTAAATACCATGAGCATCGGTACCAGGGCGCATCAGCTGGCCATGTATATTGTTTTTGAAAGTGGTTTTCAAATGCTGGCCGATAATCCTTTTAACTATTTAAAAGAGCCAGAAACCACTTCGTTTATTACCAGCGTTCCCGTAACCTGGGATGAAACCAAAATTCTGGATGCAAGTGTTGGTGAGTATATCGTTACAGCCAAACGTAAAGGCGAAAAATGGTTTGTTGGCGCTATGGGCAATGATCAAAAACACGACCTGAAGATTGAAGCTGGCTTTTTAAAACCAAATGCAAATTACCAGATCACCCTGATCAAAGATGGCATCAATGCAGATTTTCAGGCAATGGATTTTAAACGCATCGTAAAACCGATTAAAGCAGGAGAAACGATCGATATCAATATGGTAAAAGACGGTGGTTTTGTTGCTGTGATAGAACCCGTTAAATAATAAGTATTTATGTGTTTTAATTAAAGGAGTTTATCGGCTGGATAAGCTCCTTTTTTATTAAAATGAACTTGCTACTATACTAAACGATAGCGCTATCCTTTAGTATAGTAATAGCTTTTTGATACTTCATATCCATAATTTTGCCAGACATAAAAAGGCAAAAAAAATGAAAATATTACATCTTATATCAAGCCCAAGAGGCGAAGCATCTTTCAGTATTAAATTGGGAAATGCGATTGTTGAAAAATTACAGGCCGCAAATCCCGGTAGTACTTTAACTACACATGATCTTACCAACACCCCATTTCCACATTTGGAGGAAGTACACATCAATTCTTTCTTTACGCCACAGGAAAATCACACCGCAGAATTTACAGAAGCAATAAAACATTCGAATGAGGCCATTGCCGAACTTAAAGATGCTGATGTAATCGTTATCGGTGCCCCCTTGTATAATTTTGGTATTCCTTCTACTTTAAAAGCATGGATCGATCATATTGCACGTGCTGGTCAAACATTCAGTTACTCAGAAAAAGGTCCTGAAGGTTTGATAAAAAATAAAAAAGTGTATTTGGCGATCTCTTCTGGTGGGGTATATTCAGAAGGACCGATGAAACCTTACGATTTCACCGAATCTTACCTAAGATCGGTTCTGGGGTTTATGGGGATGACCGATATTACGGCATATCGCGCAGAAGGTGTAAGCATTCCAGATTTAAAAGATGTGGCTTTGGATAAAGCAATCGAAAGTATAGCCATTTAAGTGGTTTATTAGTTCATTGGTCATTAGTTCATTGGCAAATTGGTTGATTGTTCAAATCAACTGAGCACCTGCGGACTAATGATCTTGGACCAGGATTACCTGCGCCAAACTTAATGCGCTTAATGCCTTAATGATGAGATTTATCAATATGCGCAGCGATTATCGTTCAAATCGACTAATGACCGTTGACTAAAAACTCTGGACAAAACTAAGCCGCCAGATACTTCTCAACCCTGATGGCAAAATCATTCAGATCGAAAGGTTTATTGATAAAATCTTCCGCATCACATTTGGCCTTCACTGCGTTCAGGTGGTTATTGGCCGACATCATCATTATAGGGATATCATGTGTTTTTATATTTCGCTTTAGCGTATTACAGATATCCAGTCCGTTTCCATCAGGCAGCATAATATCAAGAATTACCATGTCTGGTCGGTGTTTGCTCATTTGAATCCAAAAATCGTTGGTGTTTGGACAAGTCTTTACCTCGTAAAGTTCTTCGATCAATAAAAATTCGATGATTTCTCTGATACTCGGATTGTCTTCTACTACATAGATGCACTTTTTCATAAGCTCAACTTTTGTTATATAGATAACTCACCTCGCTATCAGATGTTTAAGATAGTTATGCACAATTTTGGAGTTATTAACCTTCCTAATCGTGCGTGTCATGCATTTCTATAATTTTTACGTTAACTAAAAAAAATATAAAAATAAATTTTGATACTAATTTTTTTAGTATAGATTTGCTTTTGGAGAGACAGGATACAGGAAATATCATCAAGATGATTCGATGTATTTAATTGATGATTTTAAACAAAAAGCTTCTTGCTCGGTTTGTTTGCTGACATATTTATTTTTTTCTATGACCGTTACCGTTTTAGCCATATTCGAAACAGATTTTAGACCAGATCTTTCATTAGGTAAAATCATGAATGAAAGACTGAGGATTGCTGCTGCAGATCTGCAGGATATTCATTTGCAGCATTTACATGCCATTGGGCAACGTAGTGATGATTTAGTAGTATATATAAGTTATAACCCAAAATATAAAATAAGATGGCGTGTAGTTAACGACGTGCCTGAGGAAGTAGAAAACTTTGTAGCCCAAACCTGCGGTAATTTAGGTTATATCTACTGGAAAACAGCATCGATTAATGTTTTTAAAGGAAATGAATTATAAAGAAATACTTTATAGTTATATTTTATGGTGGTCGCCATTCTCGCGTATGCGGGAATCTTAATTGATAAATTTACTGTTATGATGATAGAATTATAGAAGTTTAAAACAGTAGATGGTATGAAAGATGCTGACCACATAGTAGCTGTAAGACAATTGAAAACACTATTTCTACTTGTAAAATAAATTCAGCATGACGATTTCTCCAGTATAGCGTAATAAAACTCAAATAAAAAACGAGTTACCATTTGGCAACTCGTTTTTTTTATTACATAATAGGTTGGGGGAATATTAAACTAAAAATCCTCCGCCTAATAAATCATTCCCTTCATAAAATACTGCCGATTGACCTGGTGCAATTGCCGAAACATGATGATCGAACACCACACGCATTTTATCTTTTTCCTGAACAATTGTACTTAACATACCCGCGTCTTTGTAGCGGATTTTGGTAATCACATCATTCATTGGTTCTTCAATGCTTGCATATTTAATCAGGTTAATGTTGCGTACCATGGCTTCGCGGCGTTCAAGCTCATCAGCTTTACCCAAAACTACAGTATTGCTCTCCGGCAGGATCTGTGTTACAAACATAGGCTCTCCAAAGGCAACACCTAAACCTTTACGTTGGCCAATAGTGTAAAAAGGATAACCTTTATGTTGCCCAACAACCATTCCATTACTTAAAATAAAATTTCCGCCGGCTACTCTGTCTTCTAAATCTGCTACTTTATGTTTTAGGAAAGCCCTGTAATCATTATCAGGTACAAAGCAGATTTCGTAACTCTCCGATTTTTTTGCTAATTCTTCCTGTCCCATATCTAAAGCCATTTGTCTGATTTCAGATTTTGCAAAACTGCCCAATGGAAATTTAGTACGCGAAAGATTTTCTTGCGAAACTCCCCACAGTACATAAGATTGGTCTTTGTTTTCGTCTTTTCCTTTTGAAATTACATAACGGCCACTGTCTTGCTGGCGGATATTGGCATAATGCCCGGTTGCTATAAATTCGCAATCGAGTTTATTGGCACGTTTTAAAAGTGCTTCCCATTTAATGTGCGTATTGCACAAAACACATGGATTTGGGGTTCTTCCGGCAAGATATTCATCAACAAAATTATCGATTACATAATCGCCAAATTCATCCCTGATATCAAGGATGTAATGCGGAAAACCATAGTTTACAGCAAGTGTACGGGCATCATTGATACTATCTAATGAGCAACAACCAGTTTCCTTACTGCTACCACCAGAAGTAGCATAATCCCAGGTCTTCATGGTTAATCCAATAACCTCATAACCCTGCTCATGCAACATTACAGCCGCTACCGAACTATCAACCCCGCCACTCATGGCAACCAGAATTCTACCGTGTTTACTCATCTTAAAAATATTGGATGCAAAAATAAGGTTTATTTAGCTGAAATTATTTAAAGCAAGTCAGTTACTTGTAAAAAGCGGTTGTTAAATTGCTTCCGCTTATCACTTAGATGCGCTAAAGCGGCTCAGGTGTTCAGTAATATTTTGAAAAGGAGTACTCCGGTGTTCGTGGCTGTCAGCATCCCTGCTATCCCTTCAAGTCCTTCCCGATGAATCGGGATACCTCACCTCCGGGCTTTCCGTTCTATCAGGTTTAGATCATAAAGTCTGTGGTCTTTGGCAATGAGAAAGAACACGCATAAACCTCGCAGGTTTTTAAAACCTGCGGGGTTTGAATCACAATAAGTAGTATCTTCAAGCTTATTAAATGTATTTTTTATTTTACTTAAACGTTTTAGTTTCATGTTTTATGCATATTTGAAGATAAATTAATACCTTAGAATTTTCAACAAACAAGCTAAATTTTAAAAAGATATGATTAAAAAAATTATCCTGCCTTGTCTTTTGCTATCAGCCATGGTTACATCGGCCCAGCAGAATCTGGTGCAGTATGTTAAGCCCATTATTGGTACATCTAAAATGGGGCATACTTATCCAGGCGCCACAGTTCCATTTGGTTCGGTACAATTAAGCCCCGAAACGGATACTTTATCTTACGAAGTAAATGGAAAATACAATGGCGATGTATATAAATACTGTGCAGGTTATAAATATGAGGATAAAACCATTACCGGCTTTAGTCATACCCATTTTAGCGGTACTGGTCACTCCGATCTGGGCGATTTTCTCATTATGCCTACGCAAGGTAAATTACAGTTGAATCCTGGTACTGCATCAGATCCGAAAAGTGGTTACCGTTCGGCATTTTCGCATACCAATGAAGTTGCAGAGGCAGGTTATTACAAAGTAAAGTTAGATGACGATAACATTACTGCCGAGTTGACCTCAACTACAAGGGTAGGGATGCATCAATATACTTTTCCTAAATCAGATCAATCGCATATTATTCTCGATCTGATGGCAGGTATTTACAATTATGAAGAAAAAACCGTTTGGACTTACGTTCGAGTGGTGAACGATACGCTAATTACAGGTTACCTTCAAACTAATGGATGGGCCAGAACCAGGACTGTTTATTTTGCGATGAGCTTTTCTAAAGCTTTTAAAAGCTATGGGCGTAAAAGCTACGATGCTAAACAAGCTTACAGAGGATTTTGGGGCAAGTTTAACCAGGAACAGAACTTTCCTGAAATTGCAGGTAAAAAGTTAAAAATGTACTTCGATTTTGATACCCACGAAGGAGAGAAGATCAAGATTAAATTTGCTTTATCGCCGGTTAGCCAGGAAAATGCCTTGCAAAATATGCGTGCAGAGATTTCGGGCTGGGATTTCGAAAAAGTAAAGGCTCAGGCACAGGCGACCTGGAATAAAGAATTGAATAAAATACAGGTAACTACTTCTAGCGACAATAAAATTAATTTTTACACCGCTTTATATCATGCTTTTATCAATCCAACAACCTATACCGATATTAATGGAGAATATAAAGGTTTAGACCAGGGGATACATAAAGCTGAGGGCTTTACCAATTACACCACATTCTCACTTTGGGATACTTACCGTGCCCTACATCCATTCTTTAATATCATGCAGCCAGGCCGCAGTAATGATATGGTGAAATCGATGATGGCACATTACGATCAGAGTAGTTTGCACATGTTGCCGATCTGGTCGCATTATGCCAACGATAACTGGTGCATGAGCGGCTACCACAGTGTTTCTGTGATTTCGGATGCAATTATAAAAGGCACCTACAATGGCGATGCAAACAAAGCATTGGATGCTTGCATTGCAACAGCAAAACACCGCGATTATGAGGGAATTGGCTATTATATGGATAAAGGTTATATCCCGGCAGAAAAATCGGGCATTTCAGTTTCCAATAACTTAGAATATTCTTACGATGACTGGTCGATTGCGCAACTGGCCAAGAAATTAAACCGTATGGATGTTTACGACGAATTTATCAAACGGTCTAACAACTGGAAAAATAATTACGACAGTGCTACTGGTTTCATGCGCCCTAAACTGGCTGATGGTACTTTCAAGAAGGAGTTTGATCCAAAAGATACCGAAGGACAAGGTTTTATTGAAGGTAATAGCTGGAATTACAGTTTCTTTGTCCCTCAAGATCCGGCTTCGCTGATTGAAATGATGGGCGGTAAAAAGAAATTTGCAACCCGTTTAGATACTTTGTTTACGATGCATTTACCCGATGAGTTTTTTGCACATACTGAAGATATTACCCGTGAAGGTATTATTGGTGGTTATGTGCATGGTAATGAGCCTGCACACCATATCGCTTACCTTTACAACTGGACCGACCAGCCATGGAAAACGCAGGCACAGATCCGTCACATCCTAAACATGCAATACAAGCCTACTGCCGATGGTTTGGGTGGAAATGACGACTGCGGGCAGATGAGTGCCTGGTATATGTTCTCTTCATTAGGTTTTTATCCGGTAGCACCCGGTTCTGATGTATATTCATTAGGGAGTCCATTGGTTAACAACGCCGTAATTAATTTAGAAAACGGTAAAACATTTACTGTTGAGGCCATTAAGCAAAGCGATAAAAATGTTTATGTAGAGAAAGTTTTATTGAACGGTAGAGAAATCACCGATCATAAAATCAAGCACGCTGATATCACCAATGGCGGAAAGCTTACTTTTTATATGAGCGCAAAACCTAAGAAATAGCGATACATCCATTTAGAATTTAACCGTTGACCAATTTTTTGGTCAGCGGTTTTTTTATTTACCCTTCGCATGTCGTCATTTCGAGCGGAGTACAACATAGTCGAGAACCCGAAGATCTGCGAAGCAAAATCTATTTCGAGGTAGATCTCTCCAATTCCACTGCGTTCCAGTCGAGATGACGATACTTGTTATTAAATTCTCTGCATTTATAACAGAGTGAGGACAAAGGCCATTATCGACCAAATTTCCGTGCTTTTCCTTGCCTCCGTGGTAAAAAAACACATCAACTCTTTCTCTGGATAATCTGTTTTTGATGCAAACCTAAATTTAAAAATAAATTTTGATATCCAAATTATCTATCGTAATATTGCGATATAAAATTATGGGACTTACCAAAACAGAAATCTTCACCGAAGAGCAGAATCAGATGGCAGCGTTATTAAAAGCGATGGCTCATCCTGCGCGAATTGCGATTCTTCAGCGTATCCTTAAATCGAATACCTGTATCTGTGGCGATTTGGTTGAGGAGCTCGGCTTAGCTCAGGCGACCATTTCTCAGCATTTAAAAGAACTTAAAAATGCAGGTATTATACAGGGCACTATCGAAGGGGTGAGTATTTGCTATTGTATAGAACCTAAAACCTGGAAGTTATTACAAACACAGCTGGGCGATTTCTTTGCCGCATATAAGGGCGGGCAAAACTGCTGTTAAAATTTTTTATTTAAATCAATCGTTAAATTGCAATATTATGATCAATACGTCTTTAACAGAATGGAGCCGCTTTAAGGCTGAGCTTCAGCAATATCCAGAATTGGTATTACAGTTTCAATATGCTCCTGGCAAGTGGGTAAATGCCAATTATCACATCACAGAAATTAAACAGGCGCCGATTGTTTCCGTAGATTGTGGAGGCGTGATGAATGCCTGGACTGAAATTATTGTACAGTTATGGGAACCTACCGAAGAAGAAACGGGTAGGGCCATGCAGGTGAAAAGAGCATTATCCATTATCAATCTGGTAGAAAGCAAAATCTCTTTAAACCCCAATGGAATTGTGAAAATTGAATTTGGTAATTCTGCGTTCGATACAAGGCAGATGTTTCCAGGTGAATTTAAAATTGATGGGGAAAACCTGATTTTGGATCTTACACCCGATGCTACCCAATGTAAAGCGATTAACCGTGGCGGAAGCTGTGGCACCACCGAAACCGGCGAAGAATGTTGTGCGCCTGCTCAGCCGATAAAGCAAAAGGTAGAATTGGTTAATCTGGTAGCCAGTCAAAATAGTTGTTCTCCAGGAAGTGGATGTTGTTAATGATTCAAAATTTATAAAAATGAAAAATGTATTGGTACTCTGCACGGGGAATAGTTGCAGAAGTCAACTGGCAGAAGGTTATTTGAAACATTTCGCCCAAAACACGGCCAAAGTTTATAGTGCTGGCATCGAAGTTCATGGCGTTAACCCAAAGGCGATAAAAGTTATGGCCGAAGATGGAATCGATATTTCTAACCAGACCTCAAATAATATCGAGGAATATTTTAATGTACCTTTCGATTATGTAATTACCGTTTGCGACCACGCGAAAGAAAGCTGTCCGTATTTCCCAACGCAGGCGATAAAACTGCACCATAACTTTCCCGATCCTGCAAAAGCAGTAGGTACCGATGAAGAAATCATGGCCGAATTTAGAAATACAAGAGATCTGGTAAAGGTTTACATGGAGGATTTTGTAAACAAAAACCTAAAAAGCTAATATGTGTGCAGATATTTGTGCCCCGGCAGCTCAAAGAAAACACCTAAGCTTTTTAGATCGTTATTTAACGCTGTGGATTTTCTTAGCCATGTTATTGGGGGTGTGCTTAGGCTTTTTGTTCCCTTCATCAGCGGTTTTGATCAATTCATTTTCGAGCAGGAGTACCAACATTCCTTTGGCCATCGGATTGATCCTGATGATGTATCCACCATTAGCAAAAGTTAAATACCAGAATTTAGGCGAAGTATTTAAAAATGTAAAAATATTGAGCACGTCGCTCGTTTTAAACTGGATAATCGGCCCGATTCTGATGTTTTTCCTGGCCATTGCATTTTTACATGACCATACCGAATACATGGTTGGCTTGATTATGATCGGTCTTGCCAGATGTATTGCCATGGTGGTGGTATGGAATGAACTTGCCGATGGAAACCGAGAGTATGCCGCGGGTTTAATTGCCCTTAACAGTATTTTTCAGGTATTGCTTTACAGTGTATTTGCTTATTTTTTTATTACGGTTTTACCACCCATTTTTGGTTTAAAAGGCCTTTCTGTATCAATTTCCATTGCAGAAATTGCAAAAAGTGTAGGGATTTATCTTGGGGTTCCGTTTGTACTCGGCATTTTAACTCAAAAAGTATTGATCAAGTGGAAAGGCGACGACTGGTTTTACTCCATTTTTGTACCGTTGATTTCTCCCATAACTTTAATTGCTTTGTTATTTACCATTGTAGTGATGTTTAGTTTGAAAGGAGAACTAATTGTGCAGATTCCGATGGATGTACTGCGAATTGCATTACCCTTGGTGATTTATTTTATGATCATGTTTGTGATCAGTTTTTTTGCGGGCAGGTATTTCGGTGCAGATTATGGCAAAAGTACCGCTATTGCGTTTACGGCAACTGGTAATAACTTCGAATTAGCCATCGCTGTGGCAATAGGTGTATTCGGTATCCACTCGGGGCAGGCATTTGCCGGTGTAATCGGTCCGTTGGTTGAGGTACCCGCACTAATTGCACTGGTTAACCTGGCGCAATGGTTTAGGAGGAGATATTTTAAAATATAAAATCTAATCGTCATCTCGACTGAAGCGCAGCGAAATGGAGAGATCTATCCAGACAGATTTTGCTTCGCAGAATCTTTGTGTTCTCAACTTCGTTGCACCCGATAGCTTATCGGGTTCGCTCGAAATGACGATTAATCTAGATACTACGCACTTACCTCATCAAAATTAGTGGCGGTTGCCAGATATTTCCAATTGGCCATATCCCTTTGCACATCCGCAATTTTTGCATCAGCTACCTGATAAGCATCAGGACCTAAGAATAAATGAAGTGGTGGATTTTCGCTTTTTGAAGCTTCAATAATTACTTCAACTGCTTTGGCCGGATCGCCTGGCTGTTGGTTATTGATGTCGTTCTGATGAGCGGCCTGCGAATCGCGGACTTCTTTGTAGGCATCAATTGGTGCACTTGGTACCGCTAATGACCCTTCAGTTAGGAATGCGGTTCTAAAATAACCCGGCTCTACAACCGTCGCTTTGATTCCGAGTGATTTTACTTCAGCAGCCAACGATTCCGTAAAGCCAACTACCGCAAATTTTGTAGCGCAATAAATTCCGAAACCAGGGAAGTTACCTGAAAAGCCCCCGATTGAAGAAATATTGAAAATATGACCCGATTGTTGTTTCCGCAATTGAGGAAGTACTTTTCTGATTACATTTAACGAACCAAAAACGTTCACATCGAAATTTTGGCGTGATTCTTTGTCACTTAACTCTTCTAAAGCGCCAAGCATGCCATAGCCAGCGTTGTTTACCACAACATCTACCTGACCAAATTTGCTTATCGTTTGGCTAACTGCTGCTTCTACACTGCTTTCATCAATTAAATCAACAGCCAGTGGTAAAAAATTTTCTTGTTCACCAACTGCGTTTATTAAATCGTTCAGGTTTCTTGAAGTTGCAGCAACGCTAAAGCCGTTGCTTAATAATGTTTTTACTAAGGTAAGTCCCAGGCCTTTTGATGCGCCTGTTACAAACCATACTTTTTGATTTTCCATGATATTTTTGTCTATTGAATTAATTTTCGTCAAAATCTGTTGAAATTGTAATGGCTTTCCAGTCTCTAAATTCCTTTTGTAGCGATTCTAACTTGTTGTTTGCTCTTTGAAAAGCATCGTTTCCTAAAAGTAAATGAAGGGGTGGATTAGGCATACTTGCCAGTGAAATCATAGCAGCAGCAGCTTTCTCAGGGTCGCCGATCTGCTGACCATCCATTTTTAGGTATTTGCTGTGTATTGCCCGTACTTCTTCGTATTCGGGAATTGGATTAGCAGCCAAAATCAGCGAATCAGTGGTTAAGAAACTGGTTCTGAATGCACCAGGAGCCACAACAGTTACTTTTATGCCAAATTCTTTTAGGTCTTCTGCCGATACTTCAGATAATGCAATCACAGCTGATTTTGCTGCTGCATATACCGCCCAGCCAGTTGCGCCTGCAATACCTGCAATTGATGCAATGTTGATGATGTGCCCGGCTCGTTGTGTCCTTAAATAAGGTGAAGCTTTTCTGATAACATTAAGTGTTCCGAAAACGTTAACATCAAAACTGGTGCGTGTTTCGGCATCGCTTAGCTCTTCGATACTGCCTCCGATTCCGTAACCTGCATTATTGATGACTACATCGATCCTTTCAAATTTTGAAATAGTCGTCTTTATGGCATCTTCAACACTTTGTTCGTCGGCCAGGTTAACCGCCAGAGGAAGGAATTTTCCGCCATCATTATTTACTGCTTTTTTAAGTTCACCGATATTTCTTGATGTGGCCGCAACATATTGGCCAGCATTTAGCAACTGATGAACCAAACTTAATCCTAAGCCCTTTGAAGCTCCGGTAATAAACCAAACTTTTTTCTTGCCCATAGTTTTATCCTTTTTGTTAAGACAAAATTACAGTACAAATGAATTCGGTTTATTACGTTAATCAAACTGATGATTACGAAATTCAAACAATTCTGTAAGAAGTAGGGGTATGGTTGGTCAGTTTTTTAAAAAAGTTATTAAAGTGGGTAGGCTCTTCAAAACCGAGGCAATAACCTATTTCTGATATATTCCAGTCGGTATGCTTGAGCAAAGCTTTAGCCTCACTTAATAAACGCTCAGTAATATAATGGGTAGTGGTTTTGCCAGTGGTTTCTTTAATTGCCCGGTTTAAGTGGTTTACATGTACTGAAAGTTGCGAAGCATAATCTTTGGCAGAGCGCATGGTAAGCCGTTGCGTAGTCGTTTCGATGGGGAACTGACGCTCTAATAACTCTGTAAAAACAGAAGTGATCCTTGTATTGGCATCAGTATGTTTAAATAGCGTTTCAGATGGCTGTGTCTTTAGCGCAAAATGTGTAATTTCAGTAATATAGTTTCTGAGCAGATCGTATTTATAGATGTAATCGGTATTAATTTCCTCAAACATTTTATTGAAAATGCTTTCTATTTGAGCATCTTGTTTTTCATTTAAAATATAAGCTGGTTTGCCGCCAGGCACGAACATGGGTAAATCACCAATGTTTCCGCGGATCTTTTCAGTAAAAAAAGCCTCAGTAAAAATGCAGAAATAACCTGTCACCTCGCTTTGTTTACCACTGGCCAGTTCCCAGGTATAAGGTACAAGCGGATTGAAGAAAATTAAAGCGGTACCATTAATCTCAATGCTTTTGTCGGCATAGTGGTAAACATTATGTCCGCGGGTAAGGCAGATTTTATAATAATCCCTGCGGTTATAACTCATTGGCTTATGATCATCCCTTAAACAATCTTCTAACTTGAAAACGTTAAAGTGCCCTACGCCATTCTGTAGGTTGTCTGGTAAGAAACTGAATTTGTTCTGGTAAAAATCTTCAATGCTTTCTGGCTTGTTCATAAATCAAAGTTACAAAATTCAAACCTAAAATAAATTGCTGTAATTAAAAGGAGATTTCGATGATAAAAATATTTGCATTAAATATACCGATTGGTATATATTTGCATCGTCAATTTAAAAGAACATGACCAAGGCAGAAAAAACAAGAAATTTCATTGTAGAGAAAACCGCACCTATTTTTAATATGAAAGGTTATGCAGGCACTTCTTTAAATGATATTACTGCTGCCACAGGTTTAACCAAAGGCAGTATTTACGGTAATTTCGCCAATAAGGATGAAGTGGCACTGGCGGCTTTTGATTATAACCTGAAAAATGTTTCATCAAGGATAGATGCTGACATGAACAAACAAGTCAGCGTAAAGGATAAGCTTTTGGTATACATCAATATTTACCAGAAATTTATTGATGGTTCAGTATCAGAAGGAGGTTGCCCTGTTTTAAATACTGCAGTTGACGCTGATGATACCCATCCCGAATTGCGGGAAAAAGTTTTGAAAGCAGTTTTAGGCTGGAAAAATAAAATTGCTAAACTGGTTGAAACAGGTATTTCTGCCAAAGAAATCAATGCAGATCACAATCCCGAGCAGGTAGCACTAACAATTATCGCTGTAATAGAAGGTGGTATCATGATTTCGAGATTGACCGCAAAACCTGCCCATTGGAATTTAATTATGGATTCGCTAAGAAAATATATCAACAGCCTCAGCTAAAAATTTTTAACCAAAAATATACCGATTGGTATTTTACTATGAAAAGAACCAGAACGATAACTTGGGAAGACCCCATGAAAGGAGCGAAGGAAGCTATGCAGATGGATGGCGTTGATTATCTGCAGGCCATGAGTGATCATAAATTTCCGCTGCCGCCATTGTTGTATACCTTGGATTTTAGGGTAAGTCTGATCGAAAAGGGTAATGTGGTTTTCGAATTTACGCCTCAGGAATTTCATTACAACCCAATCGGCACTGTACATGGTGGGGTAATCACTGCTATTTTAGATTCGGCTATGGGCTGTTCAGTCCATTCGCTTTTACCTGCCGGAAAAGGATATACCACTTTAGAGCTGAAAGTAAATTTCCTGAAAGCTGTTACCATCAAAACCGGGAAGCTAAAAACCGTAGGAAAGGTGATCAACCTTGGTGGACGTACCGCCTTGGTAGAAGCGCAATTAGTTGATGAAGATAATGGCGTTTATGCTCACGCGGTGAGCACTTGTTTAATCTTAAAATTTTAAAAAAAAATATAAAATGAAAACTTCACAAAATACCGTTTTACTGATCGGCGGAACAGCTGGTATCGGTTTAGAAATCGCAAAACAGTTAACTGCTTTAAATAATCATGTAATTATAACCGGTAGAAACCAGGACAGGCTGGATGCAGCTGCTGCATCATTACAAAATGTAACTACCATTCTCTCTGATGTAAGCAAGGCTGAGGATGTAGATCAATTGGTAGCCCGCATCAAAGCCGATTTTCCTCAATTAAATATCGTGATCAATAATGCAGGAAGAGCAATCCTATATAATTTGGCTGATCCCAATCAAGACGCTTTTGCCAATGCGGAAGATGAAATGTTGACCAATTATTTGTCAATTATCAGAATCAATCAAAAATTGCTGCCTGTTTTAAAAGCACAGAGCGAATCAGCTATTGTAAACGTTTCATCTATTGTGGCTTATGTTCCTGGAGTTACTTTGCCAACTTATGCAGCTAGTAAAGCGGCATTACATTCTTACAGCACTTCGTTAAGGTTAAGTTTAGAAGAAACTGCTGTTAAGGTTTTCGAATTAATGCCACCATTGGTGGATACCGAATTCTCAAAAGAAATTGGCGGTCATAATGGCATTAAACCATCTGTCGTTGCAGATGAATTGCTAGCGGCTTTAGCCAATGATGAATTTGAAATCAGGGTAGGCGATACCGCTAAAATTTACGAACTGTTCAGGCAATCGCCAGTTGATGCTTTAAATGTGATGAATGCAAATAGAAAAGCCTGGATTGATTCGGTCGAAAATTAAAATACGGCAGGAATGAAAAAGAAGGTGGCATTTGCATTTATTATGGCGGTTTTTACTACAGGAATAGTTACTTTCGCGGCCATAAGTGTTAATCTTGGATTTACATCGATCTTTATGAAAGTTTGGTTAAAATAATGGGGCATTTCTTACATTGTAGCCATTCCTGCTATATTAATTATTGCCCCACGCGTACAATCATTGGTCGATTATTTATTCAAGGATATTGACTAAAAATTATTAAAATGAAAAGAGTAGTAGTAACAGGTTTAGGTGCAATAACACCGCTTGGTAATACCGTTGAACAGTTTTGGCAACAGATATTGGCCGGAAAAAGTGGCATCGGTGCCATTACAAAATTTGATGCCAGTAAATTCAAAACCCGCTTTGCGGGCGAGGTAAAGGATTTTAATCCTGAAGAATACCTGGAGAAAAAAGAAATTAAAAAGTACGACCTTTTTACCCAATATGCAATAGGTTCAAGTGATCAGGCGATAAAGGATTCGGGATTAGATTTTACTGCAATGACCGATGATCAATTGGCTGAAGTTGGTGTAATCTGGGCAACTGGAAACGGTGGGATCGGTACTTTTGAAGCGCAGCTGGAAGAATTTCATGCAGGTGATGGAACACCAAGGTTTAATCCTTATTTCATTCCGAAAATGATTGTCGATATCGCCGCCGGAGCCATTTCCATCCGTCATAAATTGCGTGGACCAAATTATTGTACTGTATCTGCTTGTGCATCATCTAATACAGCCATTATCAATGCTTTCGATACTATTCGTTTAGGAAAAGCAAGTGTAATGATTGCTGGCGGTTCTGAAGCTGCGTTAACCAAGTCATCTGTAGGTGGCTTTAATGCCGCTCAGGCTTTATCTAAAAATAACGATGATCCTCAAGGGGCTTCGAAACCCTTTGATGCCGATAGAGATGGTTTTGTGATGAGTGAAGGTGCAGGGGCATTGGTTTTAGAAGATCTGGATCATGCTTTAGCACGTGGTGCACATATTTATGCCGAGATTATTGGTGGTGGAATGGCAGCTGATGCATATCACTTAACCGGTACCCCGCCTGATGGGATTGGTGCAGCTTTGGGTATGACAAAAGCTTTAAAAGATGCCGGAATTACTGCTGATAAAATCGATTATATTAATGCACACGCCACTTCAACCGGATTGGGTGATTTAAGTGAATTACAGGCGATTAATACGGTGTTTAATGGTTTGCCAGTTATAGTTGGTGCAACTAAATCGATGACGGGTCATTTACTTGGTGCTGCCGGAGCTATAGAAAGTGTAATCAGTGTTTTATCGATCAGAGATAATGTGGTTCCTCCAACCATTAATACGAAAAATCTTGACGAAAACATTCCAGAAGGATTGAATTTTGTGTTGGGAGAAAGTATTAAAAAGGAAATTAATTATGTGTTAAATAACACTTTTGGTTTCGGTGGACATACCGCCAGTACTATTTTTAAAAAGTACAAGGCTTAATTGATTTTGTCATTCCCAGCTTAATTGGAAATTTAATAAAGTGTTTGGTTAACCGCCAAACACTTTTTGTTTTAGATAGGTTTAAATCGTGTCGTCATCTCGACTGGAGTGCAACGAAATGGAGAGATCTGTTATGTAAGATCTTATACTGGTCTTAGCGTCTCACTAAGACCTAATAATTTTCTGTCACATAAGCACGGAAAATGTAATATAACGGTCTTCGATTACGCTCAGCGTGTTAATCACAAACTAATGAACCAATGCCTAAAGAACTAATGAACCCATTACTTATCCATCAATAAATTAACCAGTTCTTTCAATTCTTCAATTTCCAGTTCTAATTTCTCTATTCTGTTTTCCAGTTCAGTAGGATCAAATTGCGGTGTGCTTATTGTTTCGGTTTCAGGTTCTGAAGTGGTTTCGGCCTGTTCGCCTAAAAGATGAACAAAGCGGGCCTCTTTTTGACCAGCTCTTTTTGCCAGTTGTTTTACAAATGCAGGTTCTTCATACGATAGTTTCTGAAGCTGTTCCAAAACTTCTTCAATACTTTCAAATTCATATAATCTTCCTGAATTGCTATTGATTTCACCAGGCGTTAGTGGTCCGCGTAAAAGTAAAAGACAGATAATGGCCAGCTCTGAAGGTACTAGCGGATAAACAATGGCCAGATTATGTTTGTATTTAGTTGCGCGGCTTGATCCTCCTGTAGCAGTGGAGATTAAACCTTTTATTTTAAGCTGGTTTAGTGTTAAAGTTATGGTTTCCTCATCGTAATTTACCACCGGATTTCTTGAGCTTTTCTGGTTGCACGCAGCGGTTAAACTGTTCAAAGTCATTGGATAATAGTCGGGCGTGGTACGGCTTTTTTCTATTAATGCGCCTAAAACGCGTTGTTCTTCTGCTGATAAATCGGGCAGTGGTTTTACGTTGTCCATGTTATAAAAGTATAAATTGGTTGAACATTTTGAAAATTATTTTGTTAATGATTTGTTTCTAGGGAGTTATATAAAAATATTACTCAATAGAATAATTCTAAATTTCTGAATGGTTACAATAAGAACTTAAGAATTACGAACTTAGAAGAACATCCCATATCTAATAATCTAAATATGAAATCTTCCGATCAGAAGCCAAATGAGGGCGATAGCAGGCGCGATTTCCTCAAAAAAAGTTCGGTAATTACAGCCATTGCGCTAACGCCTGGTGTTGCGGTTAAAGCAGCTGAAAGCAATGCCGATGAACGTTTCGCTCAACTTTTCGAGAAAATCCCATTAAAACTTACGGTAAATAACAAAGCATATCAAACTATGGTTGAGCCCAGGGTAACGCTTTTAGATTATTTGCGTGAAGAATTACACCTAACAGGGACTAAAAAAGGATGCGACCATGGCCAGTGTGGTGCTTGCACTGTTCATATAGATGGACAGAGGGTAAATTCGTGCCTGAGTTTAGCAGTGATGAATGAAGGAAAGAAAATTACCACAATTGAAGGTTTAGCCAACGGTGAAACGTTACATCCCATGCAGGCTGCATTTATCAAACATGATGGTTTTCAGTGCGGTTATTGCACGCCAGGTCAGATTATGTCGGCCGTGGCCTGTATACGCGAAGGCCACACCAATTCGAGAGCAGAGATTAGTGAATATATGAGTGGAAATATCTGTAGGTGTGGTGCTTACCCTAATATAGTTGACGCAATTATTGAAGTTAAGGAAGGAGGCGAAACGGTATGATCAATTTTCAATATTTAAGAACAACCACGGCAAAATCAGCAATTGCTTTATTGGTAAAAGATAAAAATGCAAAATTCCTTGCCGGAGGTACCAATCTGATCGATTTAATGAAAAGAGGTGTTACGGCGCCTGAAAAACTCATTGATATCAATCATGTTCCATTAAAACAGATCGAGCAGATTGGAAATAAAATCCATATTGGTGCTTTGGCTTCTAATTCAGCAGTTGCAGATCATGCCCTGATTAAAGAGAAACTACCGTTACTTTCCTTGGCTTTACAGGCAGGAGCATCTGCCCAGCTAAGAAATGTAGCTACTGTTGGCGGTAACATGATGCAGCGTACACGTTGTGGCTATTTTTATGATACCGAAATGCCTTGTAACAAACGTCAGCCAGGAACAGGTTGTGGAGCTATAGAAGGTTTTAACCGCATGCATGCCATTTTCGGAACTTCAGAAAAATGTATTGCCGTCCATCCAAGTGATATGTGTGTAGCATTAGCTGCTTTAGATGCCGAAGTAGTGCTGGCCAATGCCAAAGGAGAGCGGAAAATTGCATTTAAAGATTTTCATCGCTTGGCAGGAGATACTCCACAGTTAGACAACAATTTAAAAGCTGATGAAATGATTATCCGTTTGGAGATTCCAGTAAATAATCTAGCCAAAAATTACCATTATCTTAAAGTTAGAGATCGGGCTTCGTATGCTTTTGCACTTGTATCAGTAGCAGCAGCATTTGAGCTCAGCAATAATAAAATTACCGATGTTCGATTAGCGATGGGTGGAGTAGCACACAAACCCTGGCGTTTAACAGCATCCGAAAATTTCTTAAAAGGAAAAGAAGCCACCTTATCGAATTTTGAAGAGGCGGCCCAACTGGCCATGAATGATGCAAAAGCTTTTGGAGGTAATGACTTTAAACTTAAACTGGCACCCAATACAATAATCGAGGCGTTGAATCTTGCAAAATCTAAAGCTTAGTTATGGAAAAGAGAATTTTAAAAGACGACAACGACCGCGTAGATGGAATTTTAAAAGTTACGGGGCAAGCTAAATATTTTGCGGAATATGAACTACCAGGTTTAACCTATGGAGTTTTAGTAACGAGCACCATTACCAAAGGAAAAATTACATCGCTCGATACCAAGGCCGCCGAAAAAGCACCAGGTGTAATTGCTGTGATTTCGCATTTAAATAAGCCTTCGGCAACTGCTTACGAGCAGGAAGGTGGTCCACAGATGAAGATTTTTTATACCGACAAAATTTTCTACAATGGACAACCGATAGCAATCGTGGTCGCTAATACTTTCGAAAGGGCAACTCATGCGGCTTCATTGGTTAAGGCAACCTATGCCAAAGAAGAGTTTAATACCGATTTTGAAAAAGCTTTAAAAGATCCTAAAGCAAAGAAACTTCAAGGTCAGGCTGATTATAAACGCGGGATAGAAAACGCTTATAAAACAGCGGAGGTGAAGCTCGAAGAAAGATATTTTCTGCCTATTGAAACGCATAATCCGATGGAACTTCATGGGATTATCGCCGATTGGAGGCCAAATAACCAGCTTACCGTTTATGCCAAAACACAAGGTGTAAAAGCTACTCAAGGTACTATTGCTAACGTTTTTAAAATTCCGATAGAGAATATTCAGGTAAATTCGGAGTTTGTTGGCGGAGGTTTTGGGATGGCTTTACGTACCTGGCCATTGGAAATCGCAACCGTAATGGCCTCTAAACATATTGGTAAGCCTGTAAAAGTGGTGATTACCAGGATGCAGATGTTTACCATGGTCGGTAATCGGCCGGCCGCCATACAAACCATTGGTTTGGGCGCAAATAAAGATGGTAAATTAACGGGGATTACACACAGAGCTTATGGCGAAACTTCCACTTACGAGAACTTTACTGAAGGTGTAGTGAACATGGCGAAGTTTATGTACCAATGCGATAACGTAAATACCGCTTATGCCATTGTTCCGGTAGATCTTGGCGTTCCAATTTGGATGCGTGGTCCGGGAGAGGCTACAGGAGCTTTTGCCCTGGAAAGTGCAATTGATGAAATGGCACATGCTTTGGATATGGACCCATTGGATTTCAGAATAAAAAACGATCCTGAAACCGATCAACAGAAAAACAAACCCTTTTCGAGCAAAAATATTAAAGAAGCCTACAAAATTGGTGCAGAAAAAATAGGGTGGAAAAACCGAAAAAATAAGCCAGGCAGTTTGATTGAGGGACCATGGCAAACAGGTTATGGTGTAAGCGTTGGGGTTTTTAATGCCAATAGAGGCAAGGCTAGCGTGAAGGGCATTTTAAAGGCTGACGGATCGCTGCTTTTGCAAAGTGCAACCAGCGATATCGGCCCGGGAACAGGAACTGGTATGACTTTAATCGCCAATAAATTAATGAAGATCCCTGTAAATAAAATTACCTTCGAATTGGGTGACTCTTCTTTGCCGCCAGCGCCGAGTCAGGGTGGTTCGGCTACGCTATCTACGGTAGGTTCTGCAGTAAATGATGTTTGTGTTGCGTTAAAATCAGCCATCGCAGAACTGGCCGCAAATTCGAATATGGATGCAACGGCTAATTTTGTTGATGTTTTAAAAAAGAATAATCTTCCGCAAATAGAAGTAACCAAAGAGAGTCAGGGAGGGAAGGAAAGGGATAATTACTCCATGTATTCGTTTTCCATTCACTTTGTGCAGGTAAGGGTTCATGCGCTTACAGGCGTAGTAAAAGTGAGTAAAATCGTTTCTGTAGGCGATTCAGGTACCATTGTAAGTCCAAAAACGGCCCGAAGCCAGATGCTCGGAGGTGCTGTTGGTGGTATTGGCATGGCTTTAACCGAAGAATCAATAATCGACCACCGTTATGGAAGATATATCAATAATAATTTTGCCGATTACCATGTTCCGGTAAATGCCGATGTGCCAGAGATCGATGTTCACTTTATCAATAAACCCGATCCTTATATTAATCCGATGGGTGCAAAAGGAATGGGTGAAATTGCATTGATCGGTTTTTCTGGCGCTGTAGCCAATGCCGTTTTTAATGCTACTGGAAAAAGGATCAGGACACTGCCGATTACGCCTGATAAGATACTGGCTTAGTTAAGTTGTCTTTTGGTTTAATTCCAAACATATTTTGTCATCCTGAGCGTAGTCGAAGGATCTTTACGTAAGATAGATACTGAACTTGATGTCAAATTACGAAGTGCCAATCGAAGATAATCTTAATGCTTTGGATTTACATGCCTCAGCAATGACAATCATTCAAATAAACAAGAAATGCGTCCAGATTTTACATCAGGACGCATTTTTTATGGATATTCTTCGCTTTCGCTCAGAATGACAGACAGAAAAATTATTTCGCAACCGCTTTGCCCGAGTAAGTTGCCGCTAGTTTTAATGCATTGTAAGTATTTACAATTCCGCCACTGATACAAAGATCAGAGAACGGGATAGAAACTTTTTCTGCGCCTGGTTCTTCACCTTTAGCGTACTCTACGTTATGGTTAACTTTGGTAACCGATTTAACGATGATTTCTTTTACCTGTGCAGCAGTTAATTTTGGGTAATAAGAACGGATTAATCCTGCTAAGCCAGCCACAACAGGAGAGGCCATACTGGTTCCATCTAAATTTTTGTATTTAGAGCCCGGTACAGTAGAATAAATCTGAACGCCAGGAGCAAAAACATCTACCTGGGTTTTGCCGAAGTTAGAGAAACTGGCTTTTAGTGTTTCATCATCTTTAGGGCCTGAAGCACCAACGGTAATCCACGAAGCAATAGTTTTTTCATCTAAATCTTTGTGGTTAGGGAAATTATTTTCTACATCGATATTTTTGTTTTCGTTACCAGCTGCCTGAACAATCAATACATCTTTAGATACCGCATATTTCATAGCCTCGTTAACAATGGCTTTGTCCCAGCTATAAGCCTTGCCAAAACTCATGTTGATTACTTTTGCACCGTTATCAACAGCGTAACGAATAGCATTAGCAACATCTTTATCCCTTTCATCACCATTTGGCGTACAACGAACACCCATAATGGCTACGTTATCTGCTACACCTAAAATACCGAGTTTGTTGGTTCTATCAGCCGCAATGATACCGGCTACGTGCGTGCCGTGCATGGCATCAGGTCCTGCAACATCGTTATTGCCATAAAATTTCTCCTTAACATTGTTTGGATCATCGCCAACTATGGCACGTGGATCATAATCAAGGTTTAAATTGTAATTGACCTGGCGCGTATAGTAATCCAGTCCTTCTACAATCTGATCTTCGTAAAAATCTTTAAAGCTGCCTTTTTCCAATTGCTGGCTCAGTACATTTTGGATCCTGGCTTCGACCTCTGTTGATGGTTTGAAGTTTTTAAAATCTTCTACGGTTGGGTTTTCTTTACCGATTTTCTTTACTACAGCGTCTAATGCTGTTTTAAAACCAGTAATACCTGCCAGATTTTCCCTGGCTTCTGCCAATTGTTTTTCTAAGTCGGCTCTTTCTGCTTTAAAAACTTCGAAATCCTTTTTATCTTTTTCTGCTACATTCGCATCTGTAGTATTGGCAAAACGTGCCTGATCGCGACGAACCAAACGGGTTAATTCTAAGGTTTCGAAGTTTACAGATTCTTTAGGGCCGCCAATAAAGTTCCAGCCATTTATATCGTCGATATAGCCATTCTTATCATCGTCCTTGCCATTACCGGCTATCTCCTTGGTATTTATCCACATTATTCGTTTTAAGTCTTCATGGGTAGCTTCTACGCCACCATCATTTACCGCTACGATAACTTTAACAGATTTTTTACCTTTTAAAAGTTCTTTATATGCTTTTTCGGTACTGATTCCGAATGTACTATCACTTTTAAGATCAAGATTTTGCCAATTGGCTTTTTGCGCATTGGCCAAAGTTGGTACCACACTTACAAGCGCAACACTTAACAGCGCACTGAAAATTCTACTCTTATTCATTTATGTATTTTTGTATTAAACGGCGAAAGTTAATTTTAATTTTTTTATTGAAAGAAATTGTATTAAAAATGATGTTTTTCACACATTTTATTAACGAAAAAAATCCTGAAATTCATTATTCAGGATTTTGATCTTTAAAGCAAATTTTTGCCGCTGTTTATTTCATATTGGCAACGATTTTTTTCGCCATTTCATCATGAGATTCGATTACACTTAAAGTGTTGCCTGCCCAGCTTTTAATTGCCTGATCGCGGTTTTGCATACCCAGTTTAAATAAGGCTATTGTTTTTTCATGATCGGTAACCATCATATCCATATAATGTTTATCAAAAGCTGTACCGGTCATTTTCTTCATTTCATCCAAATGAATCTGATCTTCTGCCGGCAATGCATCTGGGGTGATTACTTTTTTGTTTATAGCCAAAGCTTTCAACGCTGTATTGGCCTTGGTATGATCGGTTAACATTTTAGCCGCAAAGTCTTTCACTTCGGTACTTTTTGCATTAGTTTGTGCAATTTTTGCCGCTTCAACTTCCATTATACCTCCAATTGATGCTTTTCTTAAAAAAGTTGCACCCGCTTCATCAACACCCGATTCTGTACTTTCCGCTCCTGTAGTATGGTTGCCATTTACCATATTGGTATCGCCAGCAACACTGTCTTTTGTGGTTGCCGATTTCTTGTCGGCGGTTTGGCAAGCCTGAATTGAAAGCACTAAGGCAAAAGCAGTGGATAATAAAAATATCTTTTTCATGTTTTCTCTATGTTTTGATGTGTATGAAAAACAAGAGAGTTTAAAAAAGGTTTTATATCTATTCTGATGCCTTACTGTATGCGTTTTGAATAATGATGCCCATTTGGCTTTCTGGATTTTTAATTGGCGAAAAACCGAATTGTTCATATAGGCCATGTGCATCTAAAGTAGCCAACTGGTAACGCCTCAAGCCTTGTAAATCTGGGTGGAAGATCATAAACGACATCAGTTTTTTTGATAAGCCCAAACCACGGTAACTTTCTTTAACGTAAACATCGCAAAGCCATGCAAAAGTAGCTTTATCAGTTACCCAACGGGCAAAACCTACCTGTTCTGTACCTTTGTAAATGCCAAAACAAAGCGAGTTTTCAATAGAACGTTTTACGGTATCTAAAGGGATGTCTTTTGCCCAATAGGATTCTACACTTAAATAATGATGTATAGCTTCGAGATCTAAAAGCTCTTTTTTATCGGAAAGTACAAAACCGTTTTCGCTGATTTCCATATGAATTATTGATTGAATTTTGAATGATTGAGTGTGCTGTCAAAATCCGTAAGAGCATGCATTGCTTAATCTTTTAAGGTAAGGTCCATGGATTTCCCGCTGATCACACCGATTAACGCAAATTAAAATTACAGATCTGCGCGTTTCTGCGAAATTTGCGGGAAATTATATGTGCCTTTTTATGCTGAATATAATACTAGTTACGCATATTAATAAACTGCAATGGCTGACCAAAATCTTCATTTCTGCAAAGGTTCATCACGGCCTGCAGATCATCGATTTTTTTTGCGGTTACCCTAACCTGGTCATCCATAATAGCAGGTTGAACTTTTAATCCACTGGCTTTGATTTTTGCCACAACCTTTTTTGCTGCTTCCTTATCTAATCCTTCTTTAATACTGATTTCTTTTCTGATCATGTTGCCCGAAGCCTGATGCTCATCGCCAAAATCTAAGCTTTTCGGATCTAAATTCTGTTTCATCATCCGCGAGATAATGGAACCTTCGATTGCTTTTAATCGCATATCATCTTCAGTAACGATGGTTACTACGTTTGTTTTTTTATCGAGATCAATGGTGCTTTTCGATCCGTTAAAGTCGAATCGGTTAAGGATTTCTTTTTTAGCATTGTTAATTGCGTTGTCTAATGTTTGCGCATCAACTTTACTTACAATATCAAAAGAAGGCATGGTTTTAGCTTTAAAGTAAAAAAATAAGTAGATTTAATAGAAATTAATCCATCCTCACAAAAAAACGAAAAATAATATGAAAACCACTAAACCGAAGTCTCAAAAAAAGATCACCAAAAAAGAAGTGAAGAAACAATTGGAGCAGTCGATTACGGATAAGTTCTTAGATGTGATCAAAAGTTTAGGTCATGATGTATCGGAAATTAGTACGGAGGTGGGGAAAGCAAGTAAGCGTGTGGCTAAAAAATTAACCAAAAAATTCACCATCGTAAAAGCAGATGTTGGACAAAAAATTGATGATTTGTTACATGCATCAAAAGAGAAAGCAAAAGCGGCGAAAAAACCAGTTTCAAAAGCGGTAAGTAAGTCGGAAAAATCTGCTCAGAAAGTGGTTAAAAAAGCCGTTTCGAAGGCTAAACCGGTAGTGCAAAGCATTAAGGTTGCGGCGATAGAAACAGAAGAAAAAGCGGAAAAAGTATTGGCAAAACCAGTTGCAAAAGCAAAAGAAGCTGTAGACGAAGCCAAAACAGTTGTGAAAAAAGCGCCAACCGCCGTAAGTAAAGCACCGGCAAAAGCTGCAACAGCGGTTAAAAAGGTAGTAGCTCCAACTGCTACTCCCGGAAAAGCAGCAGCAGTTGTTAAAAAAACAGTTGCTAAAGCTACAACATCGGTTAATAAAGAGACGAAAACACCTACCAAAAAATAATTTGTTAACGTTAACGTGTAAATGAATTAACATCGATTTAACAAATTAATGTGCAGTTTTGAGCATCCCTGTTTTGGCAGGGATTTTTTATTTTTTTAAATGAGCAATAAGAAGATCCCTTTTTTAAACCGCGAAATCAGTTGGCTTTACTTTAACGAACGTGTACTGCAAGAAGCTGCCGATGAAACGGTTCCGCTGATTGAACGGATTAAATTTCTATCTATATTTTCTTCAAATTTGGAGGAATTTTACCGTGTGCGAGTGGCCACCATGACCCGGCTAACCAATCTGAACGATAAGGCTAAAGCACTTTTGGGATTTAATCCAAAGAAAATTCTGAATGAGATTAAAAATATTGTCGTAAAACAAGAAAGAAAATTCGACCAGCTTTTCCAGGCTACCCTAATAAACGAACTTGCTCAGAACAGGATTTTTATCTTAAACGATACCCAATTGAATGTAAGCAGGGGAGAATTCGTTAAAAATCATTTCAGGGATAAGATTTTATCTAATCTGGTTCCCATTATGCTGGATATGGATAAACCTTTTCCAGAACTGAAAGACCGGTACCTTTACTTTTTTGTTAAACTTTCGAAAAAGGATACCAAAATTAAAGAGAAATATGCACTCATTGAAATTCCGCCTAATTTGCCGCGGTTTTTAGTGCTGCCAGAAACAAACGATCTAAAATTTATTATCCTTGCAGAAGACATTATCAGGTATTGTTTAGACGATATATTTTATGTTTTTACTTACGATAATTTAGAAGCTTATTCGATCCAGCTCACGCGGGATGCCGAGTTGGATATTGATAAAAACATTAATGATAAATTTATCGATGATTTAAAAAGCAGTTTGGAAAAACGTAAAAAAGGGAAACCAATGCGTTTGCTTTATGATTCGGCGATGCCTTTAAATATGCTCACTGTACTGGTGAATAAACTTAAGCTTGAGGCTGAAAGTTTAATTCCGGGTAACCGTTACCATAAATTTGGCGATTTTATTGCCTTCCCGAATGTAGGTAAAAAGGAATTGGAATACGCGCCGAACGTGCCACTAAAGGTGCACGATCTGCACAGAACCCAAAGTATGTTTAATAAAGTTGCCCAGCGCGATTATTTGGTGAATTTACCCTATCAATCGTATGACTATATTATTTTGTTCTTACGTGAAGCTGCAATTGATCCGAAAGTAACCGAAATACAGATTACTTTATACCGGTTAGCCGAAAACTCAAAAGTAATCAATGCATTAATCAACGCTGCTAAAAATGGTAAAGCAGTTTCTGTTTTATTGGAACTTAAAGCCCGTTTTGATGAACAGGCTAATATTTACTGGACCAGCCGCTTAATGGAGGAGGGAGTTAAGGTAAATTACGGTTTAACCGACTACAAAGTGCACTCTAAAATTTGTTTGGTTAAACGGATTGAAAAAGATAAGCCGGTTTACTACGCAAACTTAGCAACAGGAAACTTTAATGAGAAAACTGCAGGTTTATACTGCGACCATAGTATTTTTACCGCGAAGAAAGAGATTACCAACGATCTGGTAAAACTTTTTGATGCATTGAGCAAACGTACCGTAACCAAGGGATTTAAACACCTGATTGTTTCGCCACTGGAGAGCCGCTCGAAACTGGTCAATTTTATTAACCGCGAAATCAGGAATGCTAAACAGGGCAAGCTCGCTTACATCATGTTAAAGGTAAATAGTTTAGCGGATGAAGGGATTATTGCCAAACTTTACGATGCGAGCAATGCTGGGGTTAAAGTTCAGCTGATTATCCGTGGTATCTGCTGTTTGGTACCAGGAGTAAAGGGCTTTAGTGAAAATATTACCGCCATTAGTATTATTGATAAGTTCTTGGAGCATGCCAGGGTTTATATTTTCGGTAATAACGGTAAAAACGACATGTATTTATCATCTGCAGATTTGATGAGCAGGAATTTCGAACACCGCGTAGAGGTAGGATTTCCGGTTTTAGATCATGATGTGAAACAGGAAATACAGGATATTATCGATCTGCAATTGCAGGACAATACCAAATCGAGGCAGATCAATGCTTTGAACAATAATAAATACCATAAAAACAGATTAAGTAAAAAGATAAGGGCGCAGGTAGATATCTACAACTATTTAAAAACCAAGCATCAATCATAATGTTAAGATACGCAGCTATAGATATCGGTTCGAATGCGGTGAGGTTACTCATTGCTGATATTAGCAAACAAGACGGAAAATATAAGTACAAAAAGAACACCCTTATACGTGTGCCGCTCCGGTTGGGAGATGACGCATTCTTAGATCAATATATTTCGGAGAAAAAATCTGCAGATCTGGTAAAAACCATGACTGCTTTTAAGAATCTGATGGATGTTTATCACGTTTCTGAATATTTGGCCTGTGCAACATCTGCTATGCGCGAGGCCCGTAATGGAGAAGACATTGTTAAGCTGATTAAAAAGGAAGCAGACGTTACCTTAGAAATTATTGAGGGGCAGCGGGAAGCAAATATTATTTACGCTAACCATATTGAAGAAGAGTTAGACGAAAATAAAAATTACCTATATATTGATGTGGGTGGAGGTAGTACCGAACTGTCAGTTTTTGTAAAAGGTGCTCCAGAAGCATCAAGATCCTTCAATATAGGCACTATCAGGATGCTCGACAACCAGGATAAGGAAGAAACCTGGGATGAAATGAAAGATTGGGTAAAAGAGCATACAAAAGCCTATAAACATTTAGCAGGTATTGGCACCGGTGGTAACATCAATAAACTTTTCCGCATGTCGGATGAGAAGGAAAATGCACCTTTATCGTTGCAGAAGCTAAATTCGATGTATAATAAATTAACCAGTTATTCATTGAAAGAAAGGATTAATACGCTAGGCTTAAATCCCGACCGTGCCGATGTAATTATCCCGGCTTGTGAGATTTATTTAACCTTAATGAAATGGACTGGTATAAAACAGATTTATGTACCTAAAGTGGGAATGGCTGACGGGATTATTAAGTTGTTGATCGAAGAGAAATTGGATTAAATTACCCTACTTGATCGTCATTTCGACCGAGCGGAGAAATCTATCAAACAGTTTTATATGTGGTGTCAGATGTTTCCATCTGACATTGGGATTTATTTCTACTTTGAACTGTCGGATGGAAACATCCAACAGCACTAAAAATTTATCTATATAGATTTCTCCATTTCGCTGCGCTTCAGTCGAAATGACGGGTATGGTAATAGGATAGTTGCACCAAACTTTGCGATCTCTGCGTCTTCCTCCGTGTACTCAGTGGTTAAAAAACGCTTTACTCCATAGCCATTGGTGTGGTGTCAGATTTTTCCATCTGACATTGGGATTTATTTCTACTTTGAACTGTCGGATGGAAACATCCAACAGCACTAAAAATTTATCTATATAGATTTCTCCATTTCGCTGTGCTTCAGTCGAAATGACGGGTATGGTAATAGGATAGTTGCACCAAACTTTGCGATCTCTGCGTCTTCCTCCGTGTACTCAGTGGTTAAAAAACGCTTTACTCCATAGCCATTGGTGTGGTGTCAGATGTTTCCATCTGACATTGGGAATTATTTCTACTTTGAACCTTTGGATGGTAACATCCAACAGCACTAAAAATTTATCTATATAGATTTCTCCATTTCGCTGTGCTTCAGTCGAAATGACGGGTATGGTAATAGGATAGTTGCACCAAACTTTGCGATCTCTGCGTCTTCCTCCGTGTACTCAGTGGTTAAAAAACGCTTTACTCCATAGCCATTGGTGTGGTGTCAGATGTTTCCATCTGACATTGGGAATTATTTCTACTTTGAACCTTTGGATGGTAACATCCAACAGCACTAAAAATTTATCTATATAGATTTCTCCATTTCGCTGTGCTTCAGTCGAAATGACGGGTATGGTAATAGGATAGTTGCACCAAACTTTGCGATCTCTGCGTCTTCCTCCGTGTACCCTGTGGTTAAAAAACGCGTTACTCCATTGCCAGCCTCAAAAACCTTTTCACTTCATCATTAATATCTTCTTTAAAGAAAATCCTCAAATGGTGGTTAAATTGATCCGTTCCCGGCACCTGTGCAATCTTAGTGAAGCAGAGATTGTTTTCATGTGGTTGATTGAAAGGAATTACCACATGAATAAAATTTTTACCCAATTGCGTAATATATGCAAAATTGGTTTTTGATTCGATGGTGATCATGGATTTTGTAGGCCTGAGATTTATCGCTCCTAATTCGGTCAATTGCTCAATAAAAAAACGGAACAACCCTAAGGTGTATTCCGTTTTCCCGTTTAAAAAGTCTGATAAATGTTTTTCTTCAGACATCATAACCTTTTAATCTTCCAATAATTTTGTTGCAGCCTCATCGGTAAACCAGGTTAATTTTCCATCAATCGGATCAATTAACTGCGAAGGGTAAGTTGCAACATCTTTTTGCTCATCGCCAATAACATGTTTCAAGGCTTCGGCTTTATTTTCTCCAAAAACCAAAAACGCTACATTATCGGCTTTGTTGATTAACGGTGCTGTAAAACTAATGCGGTAAGTATCCAATTTCTCTACATAAACCGAAGCCACGTTTACTTCTTCATCTTTAACAAGAGTGGTATGAGGGAAAATCGAAGCCGTATGTGCATCATCGCCCATACCCAAAAGGATTAAATCGAAAATTAGATCTTCTCCGTTAAAGTGTTTGTCGATTGCTTTTTTATATTCGATAGCTGCTTTTTCCGGAGCTAAAGTGGTATCAACGTAAAAAATATGATCTTCTTTAATGCCTAGTGGATCTAAAATGGCTTTCTTGGCCATTAGTCCATTGTAGTTATCATCATTGGCAGGAACGTTGCGCTCATCGCCAAAAAAGAAGTATACTTTTTCCCAATCAATTCTGTGCTGGCCTTCTGTAGCCAGAAGATGATAGAGTGCTTTAGGAGAACTGCCGCCAGTTAATACGAAATTAAAGCGGTCGTTTTCTTCGATAGACATTTCTGCAATTTTAATTACATAATCTGCCAGATCCTGATTCAGTTCTTCTAATGTTTTGTATATGAGTAGATTCATTTTATCAATAATAAAGTCGTCATGCTGAATTTATTTTATTAGTGTTTTTTATTGTTTTTAAAAGCCTAATAGCTACTTCGTGGTCAGCATCTATCTCAAATAAGAGCCTGAAATAAATTACCTTCGGTGAGCTCGCTAAGGCTCGGTTCAGGGTGACGACCGGGTAAAAATTATTCCTTATTCTTCAATGGCAAGTTAAACCAGTGGAAACCATCTCTTGCAATAAGTGCTTCAGCTTCTTCTGGTCCCCAGCTATCGGCAGGGTAATTAGGGAAGTTGATTGATTTTTTACTTTCCCATGTATTTAAAATCGGCATCACCAGTTCCCATGCCGCTTCTACCTGATCGCCACGCATAAACAAGGTTTGATCGCCCATCATGGCGTCTAATAATAAGGTTTCGTAAGCCTCAGGGGTATCGCCCTCGTAAGTTCCTTTATAATCGAAAACCATATCGACAGGATTTAATACCATATCCAGTCCAGGTCTTTTGGCCTGTACCTGCATACGGATACTCATTTCAGGTTGTATACTGATTACTAGCCTGTTTTGTTGCCAGTTTTCGGTTACACCTGATGAGAAAATCTGATGTGGCACATCTCTAAACTGAATGGTAATTAAAGATGAAGTTTGGTTTAAGCGTTTTCCTGTTCTTAAATAGAAAGGAATGCCTTGCCATCTCCAGTTATCGATATGGAATTTAACTGCAGCAAAAGTTTCGGTATTGGAGTGTGCATCAACACCTTTTTCCTGACGGTATCCAGGCACTTCCTTACCTTCAACCCAACCTTTACTATATTGACCCCGAACAGTATGAAAACGGATATCTTCGGCAGAAAAAGGGCGCATTGCTCTTAAAACCTCAACTTTACGGTTCCTGATTTCATCGGCATCAAAATTAATTGGTGCTTCCATTCCAACTAAACAAAGCAATTGCAACAGGTGATTCTGGATCATATCTCTTAAAGCACCAGAGCCTTCGTAATAACCTCCACGATCGCCCACACCTAACTGTTCGGTTACTGAAATTTGAACGTGATCGATATAAGACCTGTTCCATAACGGCTCGAACAGTGCATTGGCAAAACGGAAAGCCATCATGTTTTGTACGGTTTCTTTACCTAAGTAATGATCGATGCGATAGATCTGCTTTTCTGTAAAAATAGTGCTTAATAATGTATTTAGCTCTTTTGCAGATTCTAAATCATGGCCGAAAGGTTTTTCGATAACGATACGGCTATTGTCTTCATCTTGCGTAAGTTTATATTTCTGCAAACATTCAGCAATAATCGGGAAGAAATTAGGCGCAACTGCCAGATAGAAAATTACCTGTGTTCCAACTCCAAATTCTTTTTGATATTTTTCAACGGTTGCTTTAAGGTTTTCGAAAGTTTTTGGCTGGGCAAAATCGGTAGGACAGTAGCTCATAGTCTTTGCAAAATCGTCCCATTTCTCTTTTTTTACTTTTCCGCTGCGTGAAAACTGATTTACAGCATCTTCTAAAGCAGCTTTGTAGCTATCGTCGGTAAATTCGGTTCTACCGGTACCAATAACGGCAAACTTATCTGGCATGTAACCCTCAATAAATAAATTATATAGGGCAGGTGCTAATTTTCTTTTGTTTAAATCACCTGTTCCACCAAATATTACAAAAATGGTAGGGTTTAATGCGGTTTTGGTTTTCATTTTATGTTTTTGTTCGTGAATCTAATAGGTTATGATAATTTATTCCAATCAGCATGGAAAACACCATCTTTATCAATACGCTCGAAGGTGTGTGCGCCAAAGAAATCTCTTTGTGCCTGGATTAAGTTAGAAGGCATCCTGGCTGTGGTAATGGTATCGAAATAGGTTAAGGTAGACGCAAATGCAGGGATACCCAAACCAGAATTGATACATGCGCTAATTGTTTTGCGTGTACCAGCTAAAGTACCTTTAATGATGTTCTGGATACCCGCATCGCCAAATAAATGTTCTAAAGCGTTGTTTTTATCATAAGCCTGATAAATATCTTCTAAAAATTTAGCCCTGATGATACAGCCACCACGCCAGATTTTAGCAATTTCCTGTAGCTGTAAATCGTATTGGTATTCTTTTGAAGCCTGAACCAGTAAATGCATGCCCTGTGCATAAGCACTGATCATAGAGAAGTAAAATGCATCTTCCAGTTCATCAATAGTAACAGCAATTTTGGTGTCTTTTTTGCCAAAAGCCTCCTCTAAAGAAACCCTTAGTTTTTTGAATTTAGATAAATCGCGGTTAGAAACAGCCTCATTAATGGTTGGTACAGGTAACTGAAGTTCCATTGAAACCTCTGATGTCCATTTTCCGGTACCTTTTGAACGTGCTTCATCTTTAATCTGATCTAAAAGATCGTTTTGTGTCTCAGTATCTTTAAAAAGAAAGATTTCAGCTGTAATCTCCAATAAGAAAGATTGCAACCTGCCTTCGTTCCATTTTTTGAATACTTTATATATTTCTTCGTTGGTATAACCTAATCCATTTTTAAGGATGCCATAAACCTCGGCAATGAGCTCCATAATGGCATATTCGATTCCGTTGTGTACCATTTTAACAAAGTGGCCAGAAGCACCAGGGCCAATATAGGTTACGCATGGATCGGTTCCAACTTTTGCCGCTACTGCATCAAAAACATCTTTAACAACGTTATAAGCTTGTTTATCGCCACCTGGCATCATACTCGGGCCAAAACGTGCACCTTCTTCACCACCAGAAATGCCCATTCCGAAGAAATGTAAGCCATCTTTCTCCAGTTCATCAACACGGCGGTTGGTATCGGTAAAATGTGAGTTTCCACTATCGATAATAATATCGCCCTTGCTTAAAAGTGGTTTTAGTTCTGCAATAACGCTATCTACAATCGGTCCGGCTGGTACTAATAAGATTAATGTCCGTGGTGTTTGTAAGCTGGAAATAAAGCTTTCAATATCGTCAAAACCTTCTAAGTTGTGTTTCTTGCCCTCTTCTTCAAGTTTCGATATCATTTTTCTGTCTTTATCGTAACCAGTTACAGAGAAGCCTTTATCAGCCATGTTTAATAACAAGTTCCGGCCCATTGTGCCTAAACCGATCATTCCCAATTTATATTTTTTTGAATCGTTATTTGCCATTTTTTATTTTTTCTAATGCACCCAAAATTAGGGTTTACAAATTAATATTGCAGCTATTGTTGTTAAAAGATTGTAATAAAGATTATTATTTTTTAGGCTCAACAGTAAAGATGTTGTACTTGTCGGCCAGTTTCCAGAGTTTTGCACCGCCTTTAATCCCGTCTCTGTTGGTTACAATTTTAATATTGCTTTCCAGTTTAAAGTCTATTTGTTTAGAATTACCACCACCAATATATAAAGTATCATAATTGAAAACTGTTTTATAGATTTCGATTACTTTTTTGAGCCTTTTATTCCAACGTTCTGTTCCAATTTTTTCGAAAGCCTTATTTCCGATATAATCATCATAGTCTTCTTCCTTGCTGATCGGGAAATGGGCGAGTTCTAAATGCGGCAGTAATTCTCCATCGAATAGTAAAGCCGTTCCAAAACCCGTACCTACTGTAAAAACAATTTCAAATCCTTTGCCCTCAACCACACCTAAACCTTGTTGATCGGCATCATTTACCAAACGCACTGATTTACCTAGCGCGTTAGCAACACGCTGGGCAAGATCAACATCTGCCCATTTGTTTTTTGCGAGGTTAGGGGCGGTTTTAACAATTCCGTTTTTAACATAACCTGGAAAACCGATCGATACGCGGTTGTAGCTAACAGGGAAAGGCTTAATCAACGCTATAATTCCGGAAACAATATCCTTTGGAGTAGCTTCTGGCGGGGTTTTGCTTTTCAGATATTCGGTAAGCATATTTCCGCTTTCATCCAAAAGAACCGTTTTAATACTTGTGCCGCCTATATCAATAGATAATATATTGTTGTTTTCAGCTTTTTTATCTGTAGCCATAATTGTGTATTTATAATTTCGAAGTTCTACAAATAAATTAAAACAACAAACATTAAATGAAGATCGAAGTAATTTCGATGTAATAATATATTCTATAAAGTCTATGTATTTAATAGAATATATTTATGTTTGTTCCGTTAAACTAAAAAAGACCACTACAGTTATGACGGTAAACTACCTTGCATTTGCTATTCCAGCATTTTTTATTTTTGTATTTATTGAATTTAAGATCGCCCAGCACCAAAAAAAAGCGAAAATATTTAAATATGAAAGTACAGTTGCAAATTTTAGTGTAGGAATTGCCGAAAGGTTATTGAACTTATTTATTGCAGCAAGTTTTTATCAGGTATACGATTGGGTGTATTTAAACTACGCAATTTTCGATATTTCTACAAAATGGTATGTGTGGATATTATTGCTTTTATCGACAGATCTTGTTTGGTACTGGTACCATAGGCTAGGCCACGAAATTAATTTTTTGTGGGCTGCACATATCGTTCATCACCAGAGCGAAGAATTTAATTTATCAGCGGCTGCAAGGATTACTACCATTCAAGCCATTTTCCGCAATGTGTTTTGGTGTATATTACCCTTAATTGGTTTTCATCCCAATATGATTATTACCATACTTTTGGCTCATGGAGCCTATTCATTTTTTACACATACACAATTAATCGGTAAGCTGGGCTGGCTGGAACATATATTCATCACGCCTTCTTTGCATGGTATTCATCATGCTTCCGACGAAAAATACCTGGATAAAAACTATGGCGATGTTTTTGTATTCTGGGATAAGTTATTCGGTACTTTTCAGGCTGAAGAAGAGGCACCTAAATATGGTTTAACACATCCTATTAAAAGTTATAGTTTCCTTTGGCAACATTTTCACTACTATTTAGAAATAGGAGAGGCGTACAAGCGTGCCAATGGATTTAGGGCTAAATGGAATGCCGTATTTGGGAGTCCAGCATTGATGGATCAAAACATCCGGCCCATTTTAGAAGAGCGTTACTTTCAGAATAAAATACAGCGTGTTGCTAAACCTAAGTTTAAAACCTATTTAAATATACAGTTGATAGCAGTAGTTGTAATGCTTACCGGCACTACCTTATTTTACAGTTTTTTAACCCCATTCAATAAAGGTGCTATACTTATCTTCATCTTGCTTACTTTAATCAATATCGGTGCGCTTTTGGAACAGCGTAGGTGGATCTATTACCTCGAATGTTTCAGGTTCATATTAATTTTTGGCTATTTTTTCTATGCTTTCAACCTGCTTGGTTTTTTAATCTTTCCAGTGATTATCTTAATTGCACTTGAACGGACATTCTCTTTACGTAAACTTTACATGAAGCATGTATTTGAGTACGCAAAGGCAGGTTAGGGGTGTTTCTTTATCTTTCGGTTTTAGCTGATATATAAATGTTACAAGGCGATGTTTCGTTTTGTTGCTCTATTTATTCTCTTGCTGTTATGTCTTGTAATAAAATTATTACGTGACGCTGTCGGGCTGGTGGTTTATTCCATTGGTACCGTATTTTTCTTTATATACTGCAAATAAAGTTATTTTTTGGTTTGTTTAGGTGTAGCTTGGTTATTTCATTCCTCTTACGATCATCCATATTTCTGTCTGTTTAAACATTCAATTAAAAAATATTTCTTGCAGATTTATTTTATTGTTTTTAGTTTCGATTTGTTTTGTTAATTTTAATTAGCGAAATATATAGTAAGTAAAACTAAATAAATCGCAATCTATTTTGGTTGCTTTTCAATACTTAATGTTTGCTTAATATATTTTTAACATAAACAGGCTTACTTTGCCCGCAAATCCGGACAAAATAAATCGCACATATGAACCCTATTACTAACCGGATATACTATAATAATTATGATCGAAAATTTTACTCAACAGATTTCGTGGCATCAATGCGTTCTGCATGTAAAGCAAAGCAGTCCTGATAATCTCCAAAAGAACAGACGGACTTTTTTTAAGGATAAACTAAAACGCTTTAGTTTTTTCGTTTGTGCTGTGCTGATACAATTTTGTATTAACGAAAGTTTTGCACAAACTCCGGCACAAAATATTGTAATTAAAGGTACCGTGCTGGATGACCAGGATGGACAAATATTAATTGGAACAACGATAACGGATAACAATAAGAAGTTTTTGGGCGTAACCAATGAGAAGGGAAATTATACCATCACTATTGCTAAGGGAACTACCGTTTTATACAATATGGTGGGGTATAAAAGCTTAACCAGAACATTTAATAATAACGAAAACAATGTGACTGTTAGGCTTAGCTCATCTAACAGCCAGTTAAACGATGTGGTGGTTACGGCATTAGGCATAAAGCGTGAGGAAAAATCGTTAGGTTATGCAGTTTCTAAATTAGATAGTACGGCCTTTACCAATGCGGTTTCTAGTAACTGGACAGACGCTTTATCGGGCAAAGTTGCAGGTTTAAATTTGGTTAGAAATAGTGGCCCAGCCGGTTCAAATAAAATTATTCTTCGTGGTGAAAATAATTTGACAGGAGATAACGAAGCCTTAATTGTAATTGATGGCGTTGTGGCGAGTAGTTCGGCAAGGCGTACAGGCGGTACAGGAGGCGGTGTTTACGGTACATCAGGAGATATTATGCCTGCCGATTTTGGTAGTGGGTTAAATGATTTAAATCCTGATGATATAGAAAATGTAACCGTATTGAAGGGTCCTGCTGCATCAGCATTGTATGGACAGCGTGGAGCAAATGGGGCTATCATCATCACAACAAAATCTGCCAGTTTAAATAAAAAGAAAGTTAATATCTCTTTTACTTCAAATAGTGCATGGGAAGAAATTAACAAAAGTCCTGATAGGCAAACACAATACGGCGCTGGGGTGTCTGGCAATTCATATTACTCATATGGAGCGAGTGCCGATGGAGCAAACACCAATTCTACAAGTTCTACTTATGGCCCTGAGTTTTCTCCTGGAGCGATGTTTTTTCAATATGACCCTGCAACCAGAGCGCAAGGATTAACCAGAACACCATGGGTGGCAACTCCTGATCCAATTGATGCATTTTTTAAAACCGGTTTCGAATCAACCAATTCATTTGGTATAGATGGTACTTATAAAAAAGTGGGTTTACGCTTCTCTGCAAGCCATGGCAATAATGAATGGATTGTGCCAAATACAGGTTTGGAGCGAACTACTGCTGCATTAAATATTACAAGTAACGTAACTAAAAAACTAAACATTAACGCCAAGGTGCAATATAGCAATAGAAAAAGCGATAATTTACCAGCCACGGGTTATGGTAATCAGTCGTTAATGTATTGGTTTATGTTTGCACAACCAAATATGAATATTGATTGGTATAAAGATTATTGGGCAACAAACTTAGTTTACAGACAGTTTACAAATTTAACTACCACTTTCCCTGAAGGCCCTTATGCTATATCAGAGCAATATTTAAATGGACAAAGACGGAATGGTTGGTTAGGAAACATCCAAGCGACTTATAGATTTACGGATGCATTGAGTTTAATGCTTAGAGCATCGGGAGATTTGAATAATGATGTTCGCGAAACTCTTCGCCCTTGGGATGCTGCAGGTAATAAATTCGCACATGGTTCTTATCGCGTTACGGATATACGATCTTACGAAATAAGTGCCGATTTTTTATTAAAGTATAATAAACAATTAACTAAAGATATTCAGCTTACTGCCAATTTAGGTGGTAGCCAAATGCGTAATCAATACAACAAGCTAGAAAAAAGAGCTGATGGATTAGTTATTCCAAATCTTTATGAGTTAAGCAATAACGAAAATCCTTTAGTTTATGCCCCCGATACGGCACAATACAGGCTCAATAGCTTTTATGCTTTAGCTTCTTTAAGCTTTAAAAACTACCTTTATTTAGATATAACAGCCCGTCAGGATTGGAACAGTACATTAGCAACAATTACCAGAACTGATAATGTTGGTTTTTTCTATCCTTCTGCAAGTTTGGCTTTTGTTGCTTCCGATTTTTGGAAACTACCAAAAGTAATCAGCTTTGCTAAATTAAGAGCCTCTATTGCCAGTGTTGGTAGTGGTGGCACCACGCCTTACAGAACTGCTTATAATTATTTGTACGCAGCAGATGGTATTTACCCTGATAGCGCGATGAATAATCCACGTGTTTTGCCAAATCCCGATTTAAAGCCACTAAAAACGACTACAATTGAGCTTGGTTTAGATTTAAAATTATTTAACAACCGATTAAACTTTGATTTTGCAGCGTATAGCGGAAACACCAAAAATCAGATTTTGAGTCGCATTGTTGATAAGGCCTCCGGTTATAATGTTCAAGTAATAAATGTGGGTAGGGTAGATAATAAAGGCATTGAGCTTGCTATAAATGCTACACCGCTAAAATCTCGTACTTTTAAATGGGAGGTAAATGCAAACTTCTCGGCCAATAGAAATAAAATTAGAGAACTGGCAGATAGTTCAGTTGTGTTACGTACTGGTGCGCTAGGTGGCGGACAAGTGGTTGCCAATGTTGGCGGTAGCATGGGCGATATGTATGGTAGAGGTTATTTACGTTCACCAGATGGGCAAATAGTTTTTAATCCGACCACAGGAGTAGCGCTAGAAAATCCTGATTTGCTGTATTTAGGTAACACAATACCTCAATTTAGGTTTGGTTTTGGCACTAGTATTACTTATAAAAATGTTAGTGTTAGTGCATTGTTTGATGCACAATTAGGCGCAGTTGGGCATTCTTTAACATTTTCTAGAATGGCATCGTTAGGTAAACATAGTATTACCTTGCCAGGAAGATATAATGGCATAGTTGGCGACGGGGTACTTCTAAATCCTGATGGAACGTACCGTAAAAATGATGTGGTAGCCACCGATATGAATGCCTATTACGAATCAATTTATGGTAGTGGGCAAGCAGAAGGAAGTGTATTTAGAACGGATTACTTAAAATTTAGAGAAGCAAATTTAACATACAATTTTGGGCGAAAAGTGCTTAAAAGTATAGGTTTTACTAAATTGAGTCTAGGCGTTTATGGGCGTAACTTATTTATTTGGTCGCCTTGGCCAGCTTTCGATCCCGAGTTTGGAACATTAGCGGGAGGAGATATAGTTCAAGGTTTTGAAACAGGCCAATTGCCTTCAACCAGAACTTTTGGAGCCCGTTTAGTAGTTGGACTTTAATTTTATCAACATGAAAAATTATAAACAAACATTAGCATATACTTTTTTAGCCATTATTGGTTTAACCTTTAATTCTTGTACAAAAGACTTTACCGAAGTTAATACCGATCCTATTGGCAAGAGCACAACAACAGCAAACCAATTATTAGCACCTGCTTTAGTTGGTGTTCTTAACGCAAATATGAGCAGAAATTGGAATTTTAATAACCAGCTAATGCAAGTAACAGTTGAAATTAACGATTCGGAAGGTCGTGTTTTTAGGTACGATGTACGAAGAACACAGGCAGATTATACCTGGAACAATTGGTACTTATTTTTAACTGATTTAAAAGATATTTATACCATTGCCAGCAAGCCAGAATCGCTAAATAAATCATATCAAGGCATATCACTTGTTGCTCAAACTTGGGTATCTCAATTATTAACTGATACTTATGGAGATGTACCTTATAGCGAAGCCAATTTAGGTAAAGAGGGAAACGTACAACCTAAATTTGACAGACAAAAAGATATTTATGCTGATATGTTTGCCAAATTAGAACAAGCTAACCAACTTTTAAAAGAGGGTACGCCAATTAATACCACTGGCGATCCTGTTTTTCAAGGCGATGTTTCAAAATGGAGAAGGTTTTGTAACTCGTTATATTTACGATTATTATTAAGGGCATCGGGCAAAGCCGAAGTTGCGCCAACTATAATTGCCAAAATAAAACAAATTGTTGATGGCAATCCATCAGAATATCCGATAATGCAAAATAATACCCACACGGCTAAAATTTTATGGAACGGAACAAACAGTAGTACCGCAGTTTTTTCATCACCATTTATGGTGAATATTAGAGCTGCTGATTTCAGAGGAATTCCTATTTGCAATTTCTTTTTGGGTAATCTGGTAACATGGGATGACCCCCGTATGAATAGTAATTTAACAGGTAACAATGTTAATCGTTTTTGTATAGATGCTGCACCAAATGGTGGTTTTGTTGGTATTCCAAGTGGTTATGCTCAGGGATCTGGTCTTACGGTTTTATCTCACTTTAATTCTGATGCTGAAAATAAGCCCACCTTACAAACTGATCGTTTTACAGGTATAATTATGAATGCTGCCGAAGTTGATTTTATTTTGGCAGAAGCTGCTGCAAGAGGATGGATTAGTGGCCCAACTGAAAAATATTACTACAAAGGAATGGTTGATGCGATAAATTATTGGTTGCCAAATTACATCAGTACAACAACTGATAGTAGGTTTATTGATTATGTACAGGCAGCCAATTTAGATTGGGATTCAACACTTCCATTGGATAATACCACATCCGGAAATAGTCAGTTAGAAATGATTCATATACAAAAATACTACGCAATGTTTTTGGTGGATTTTCAGCAATGGTTTGAATATCGCCGTACCGGGCATCCTATTCTACCAAAAGGACCCGGTTTGGTTAACAACCAAAAAATGCCAGCAAGGTTAAATTATCCAGTGGTAACACAATCAACAAATCCAACTAGTTATAATAATGCAATAGCTGCACAAGGTGCTGATGACATAAATACCTTAATGTGGTGGCAGAAACCATAATTATTTAAAATTGAGTTAAAAAGTTATGAATAAAATAATAAGAAATATGCTGTTTGCACTAGGGTGTATTGCAGTTATAATAAGTTGTAAAAGAGATACCGATTACGTATTATCAACACCTAGTATGTTTATCCCAAATGTTGATTTACGCAAAATTTATAAAAATACTGAAGTAACGCTTACAACCGAAAATATGCGTGGGGCCAGTATGGTTAAAGGGCAGGTAATTTCTGATCATTCTACCAATAATTTGCCATCGGGTTTGCTCATCATTCAAAATACTAGAATTGTTGGTGGGCTAGATTCATTAAGAGGTATTGCCATAAACATTGGTGCTGATGCTGCAAAATATGTTCCTGGCGATTCTGTTCATGTTAAAATTGAAGGTGGAGTGTTGAAACGTGTTGATGGTACGTTACAAATTATGGGCAAAACTGCTGCTGATGTTACTAAAATTGCTTCAGGTAAAACTTTATATATTTCGAGAGGATATGGCAATCTAATAGCTACTTATCCAGATAGGTACGAATGTACTTTGCTAACTATTTATAAATGCACATTCAATCCAACATTATCTGCTACAGAAACCTTAGCAGGCGATAAAGTTTTAAATGATGGTACAGATGATTTCGGATTCTATACCAATCCAACAGCGTCATTTGCATCTGTAAAGCCACCATATTCTGGTAATTATAAAGGGATAATAATCAATAAAATCGTTAATGATAAAATACTTCCACAACTACGTATAACTAATGCTAATGATATTGGCGCTTTAAGCACTAACATTGATGCTCCTGAATGTGTAATTTCAGGCTTTATAAGTGATGTAAATGGTGGTGATGGCAATAATGAATACGTTCAGCTCAGGGCTACTAAAGATATTAATTTTGCCAGCACGCCTTTTTCTTTAATAGTTTCTAATAATGCTGGAGCATCTGTACCAACGGGTGTACCAGCACAAGGTTGGGCAACTGGCCAGCAGCGTACTTACAAAATAAATCTAACTTCTGGCACTGTAAGCAAAGGCGAATTTTTCTATGTTGGTGGTATAAATAAATTAATTAACGGCGCTAATTCTACATCAATTGCCTCATCAAAATGGATTAGGGCATTAGATTATAATAAGGTGAGCGATCGTTTTAACTCAGCTAGTACAGTTACTGGTAATGCCACCACGGGTTTAATGGCAAATAGTGGTAATGCATTCGGGATGGCAGTATTTAGAGGTATTGAGGTTACCGGAGCTACTGTACCTATCGATGTATTGTGGGTTAGTACTGGCGGGCTATTATATCAATCTGGCGGTGCCCCTAATTATGGTGGAGGTTACAGAATTGGTAATACTGATATTTACGATATCATTAATCCTCAAAATTTAGTTCCTCAACCTTTTTACAGAGCAGGTACAAATACACAATCGTTAACCTATTTAACTGCAGATTTAGGCTATTTCTACCTTTTAGGCGGCGCTTATGATACAAAATTAAATAAATGGGTAAAAGCAAGAACGCAAACTCCGATTCTTTTAACTAAAACCTCAGCACTTAAAGATATTGAGCCTGCTAACGCAACTGAAATAAGATAATAAATTTAAAAATATCTATAAAAATCTTTGTCATCTGCGGAAGAAATTATTTTATATTCTTCCGCAGTAAGTAAAAAATCATTCATAATGAATAGAAGATCCTTTATTCAAAAATCAACCTTATTAACCACAACCTTATTTGTTAGTTTAAAATCGTTTCCATCTTCTTTATTCACTGTTGATGGATTGGTAAGCGGAACGGTAACCAGCAAAGGTAAAGCTATTTCTGGTGTAGTGATTTCTGATGGCTACAGCGTTGTACAGACCGATAGAATGGGTAATTACCAGATCCAACTCCATGAGCTTGCCCGTTTTGTTTGGATCAGCACCCCTTCGGGTTACGAGTTTAAAACAGAAAGTAGCATTGCACGCCACTATTATAAACCAGACACCGCTGGTAAGTTAAACTTCGATCTAAAGCCACTAAAACAAAACGATAACAAACATAACTTTATCATTTGGGCAGATCCTCAGGTGAAGAATAAAAAGGATGTTCAGCAAATGATGGAAACTTCAGTTCCTGACACAAGAGAAGTGGTAAAAACAATGGGGAAAACACCTGTTCATGGCATCGGTGTTGGAGATTTAGTTTGGGATAATTTTGATCTTTTTCCTGCATATGATGAGGCTATTGCTAAAATCGGGATTCCATTTTTCCAGGCATTAGGAAATCATGATCAGGATTACAGGCAGGGAGGTGATGATACTTCTGACCGGACTTTTCAAGCACATTATGGTCCAACTTATTACTCTTTTAACAGAGGTAAAGCGCATTATGTAGTTTTAGATGATGTACGTTATTTGGGCGTAGAAAGAACTTACGACGGATACATCACCCCAACACAGTTAGCATGGCTGGCCAAAGATCTACAGCTGGTGCCCAAAGATGCATTACTGATTATCTGCCTTCATATTCCGGTACATAATGCCGTTAAAAATAAAGATGATTTTTATGCCGTGCTGAAAGATTTCAAAAACGTGCATATCATGTCTGGACATACGCACTTTAATAAAAATGTAATCAAAAACGGCATTTATGAGCATAATCATGGTACTGTTTGCGGCGGATGGTGGACAGGCCCAATTTGTGAAGATGGTACACCACGTGGCTATGGCGTTTATGAAGTAGACGGAACCAATCTGAAATGGTACTACAAATCTACCGGAAGAGATAGGAAAGAACAACTTGATATTTATGTAGATACATTAACCAATCAGAAAAGGTTAATTGCCAACGTTTGGAATTATGATCCTGAATGGACAGTAGAATATTTTCTGGATGGGAAAGCAATGGGTGTATTAGCTCAGCAAGATGGTTATGATCCACTGGCAGTAAAGCTGTATAAAGGCGATAAACTGCCAAATCCGAGGCCGTTTGTAGAGCCAAGATCAACAGATCATTTGTTTTTGGCACATTTCGAACCATCGGTTAAAAAAGTAAAGGTAGTTGCTACCGACCGTTTCGGAGAAAAATTTGAGGCAGAAATTAATGCGTAACTCATGTGCTGTCGGATCCTGTGCTGTCAGATGTTACATCTTACAGATTAATAATTTCAAAAACTAAACTAATTATAGATTAACAGCTTCAGATGGTAACATCTGAAGCCACTATAAAATCCCTTCTAAATATGAAACTGAATACAACAGCAATTTTTATTTTAATATCTGCATTTGCAGTTAAATCATTTAGCCAGGAAGTTAAGTTTCCGGTATTTAGCGCAGAAGCGCATCGAGGTGGGAGAGGTCTGATGCCTGAGAATACCATTGCGGCCATGTTAAATGCCATGAAAATAGAAGGAATTACCACTTTGGAAATGGATACCCACATCTCTAAAGATGGTAAAGTTGTGGTAACACACGATGATTATCTGAGTCCGGCATTTATGCTTACACCAGATGGGAAAGATATTCCTGTAACTGATACCAAAAAATATCCGATCTTCGGAATGAATTACGCTGAAATTAAACAGTTTGATCTAGGTACGAAGTATTACGGATTGTTTCCTCAACAGAAGAAAGAAAAAACATATCTTCCTTTACTTTCCGATCTGATTGATGCCGTTCAGCATGATATCAAGGCCAATAAACGTAAACAGTTTTTTTATAACATCGAAACTAAATGTAGTGTGAGTGGAGATGGGGTCACTAATCCTAAGCCTGAAGAATTTGTTAAACTTTTAATGGATGTGATTTTGAAGAAAAAAATCGCTGATTTTGTGGTGGTTCAATCTTTTGATAAAAGGACAATCCAGCTTATTCATGAAAAGTACCCAAAAATGAAAACCTCTTTTTTGGTGGCCAATAAAAAAACATATGAAGAGAATATCGCCGATTTAGGTTTTAAACCATTTATTTTAAGTCCGGTGTGGCAAATGGTAAACGAAGAACTGGTTAAAAAAGCACATGCTGATGGTGTGAAAATCATTCCCTGGACGGCCAATACCTTAGCCGATATTCAGAAATTAAAAGCCTTAAATGTGGATGGTATTATTTCTGATTATCCGGATATTTTAGTTCAGGCAAAATAGTATTTTAGGTCTTTATAAAATATTATATGAAAGCACTTTTTAACAAGTTATGGTTAACTGCTGTTGTATTTACGCTGAGTTTTACGGCAGCTAGCGCTCAGGTAGTAAAATGGGACAGCACTTACCGCCCTGGGAAATATGTTGAGCTGGTGGCTAAGTTTAAAGCCGATCCAAAATCTAAAACAGATTTCATCTTTTTGGGTAACAGCATTACCGCTGGCACGGATTGGGCTAAGCTTTTAGATCTTCCCCAAGCAAAAAACAGAGGAATTTCAGGCGATATTACCTTTGGCGTTTTAGAGCGTTTACAAGATGTAATTGATGGTAAACCTGCAAAGGTTTTTATCCTGATTGGTATAAACGATATTTCCCGGAATATTCCGGATAGTGTGATCTTAAAAAATTATAAAACAATGATCGCCCGGATCAGAAAGGGATCGAAGAAAACAAAGATTTATTTTAATACACTTTTGCCTGTGAATGCTGCTTTCGAAAAATTTAAAAACCATTATGGCAAAGACGAACATATTCTTTGGTTAAATGATGAAATCAGGAAATTTGCGGCTAAAAATGTAACGGTTATCGATCTGTATCCAAATTTTACCGATCAGGACAAACATTTAAAGGCTGATCTCACCAAGGATGGTTTACACCTTATTCCTGCCGGATATCAGGTTTGGGCCGATTTTCTTAAAAAGTCTGGCTATTTAACTGAGAAATAATATGATTAGAAAGAAGTCAAGTTTCAAAAAACTTGACTTCTTGGGAGAACTACAAAATAAAAACATGCTGTGGCTAGCTTTTGGACTTTGTTAAATAAAAAGGTTTTGGCCAGCTGTCTCCACTTTTCCTTTATCGATATTTTTTAAGCCAGGTACACTGCCTAGCTTTTTTGTTTTAGTATATTGAAGGATATATCTTTCGGTTTCTAGATTCTCGTCGCCATTAAAAATGATGCCTTTAATCGGGATTTCGTACTGTTTAAGCAGGTTGATTGATAAAAGGGTGTGATTAATACTGCCTAAATAATTTTGTGAAACCAGTATCACTTCAACATTCAACTTTTTGATCAGATCGATAATCAGTTCTTTTTCGTTTAAGGGTACCATTAAACCGCCAGCACCTTCAATAATCAGATTGTTATCCGTTAAAGGCATGTGGATTTTGTTCAGATCAATCTCAATGCCATCCAATCTTGCAGATAAATGCGGTGATAGGGGTTGTGTTAGCCTATAGCTTTCTGGGTGGATAACCGTTTGCGTATTGCTTATTAAATTACCTAATGTTATGCTATCGCTGGTATCTAAATCTCCCGATTGGATTGGTTTCCAATAATCTGCTTTTAGTTTTTCTGTTAAAATGGCACTGATTAATGTTTTTCCGATGCCCGTTCCAATGCCTGTGATAAAATATTTAGCCATTTAATTCAATTCTTTAAGATGATTAACCAACGAAATAATTTCCTCGTCGGTATTAAAGTTGTGAAGACAGATTCTCAGCCTTTCTTTGCCCAAAGCAACTGTTGGGCTTAATATTGCCCGTACATCAAAACCTTTACTTTGCAATGTGGTAGCGGCCAGTTTAGTCGCTTCATTTGATGAAAACAAAATGCCCTGAATAGCACTTTCGCTATCAAGTGCATTAATGTTTTGCGCTTTTAACATTTTTCTAAACAATGCAATTTTTTGATGAATCAGCTGATGATCAATATTCTTTAAATGTTGGTATGCCGATCTAACTGCAACTATATTATGAATGGGAGCAGCCGTGGTGTAAATGAACGATCTTGCAAAATTGATCAGGTAATGGCGCAAGTTTTTACTTCCTAAAATGATGGCTCCGTGTACGCCCAAGGCTTTTCCAAAGGTTACAATTCGTGCAAATACCTTACTGGTTAGATTAAGCTGGTTGATCAATCCGCGGCCGTTTGCGCCAAAAACTCCGGTAGCATGAGCTTCATCTACAATCAGGCTGGCCTGGTAACGCTCGCAAAGATTTGCGATCTCCATTAATGGTGCAATATCTCCATCCATAGAATAAATGCTTTCTACCACTACAAAAATATTTCCTTTCGCCAGTTTCAGTTTGATTTCTAGATCGTTTATTTTGTTATGAAGAAATTTATAACGCGTAGCATGGCTTAACCTACAGCCATCTATAATGCTGGCGTGAATCAATTCGTCAGTAATAATGGTGTCGCCGCGTTGTGGGATGCTTGATAATAGCCCTATATTGGCATCATACCCAGAATTAAAGATCAATCCACTTTCAGCCAGGTGAAAATCGGCAATAAACTGTTCGGTTTCTTCAGTGAATGCAGTATTTCCGCTTAATAGTCGCGAGCCGCCGGCTCCGTTCAGGTAATTGGGGAGTGTGGCTATGGTACTGTTTATCTGTTTTTTTAATTCACTAGATCTGGCAAAACCTAAATAATCATTAGAACAAAAATCGAAAGGAGGGATGTTAATCGATAAATTCCTGATCGAAAGGTTATCTTTTCGTTCCTGAAGTTTGCCGTTAAGAAACTGTTCAATTTTGCTCATCGCTCAAAAGTAAAAAAAGCGCCCCGAATAATCGGAACGCTTTCAAAAATATAATTAATTAATATTTGAGCTATTTATCCTTGTGCAGGAGGATTAGAAACTACAGGTGCTTTGTCTTTTTTACCTCTACCACCCATTCCTTTTCTCATTTTCTCACCTTTTTCTTTGGCTTCGGCACGGAAAGCATCCATTTTGGTTTTTTGTTCAGCAGTTAGAATGCCGTCTATTTTAGCTTTTTGCTCATCAATAGCGGCTTTACGTTCTTTTATTTTGCCTTTCATATCGCCTTGGTCAGCAGATCTCCAGGCCTCCATTTTCTTTGCATTTTCCAATTCAATAGCATAAATTTTGGTTTTTTGATCAGCGGTTAGGCTTAGCTGTTTTTCTAATCTGGCAGTTACCTTTTCTGCTCTTTGCTCGGCAGTCATTTTAGGCATTGTCCGCCTTACTCTCTTTGTACTGTCTTGAGCAAATGCAGCGGTTAATCCCATTACTGCAATTGCTATTGTTAAAATTACCTTTTTCATGTTCTGTTTTTTTATGTGTTTGTTAAAACAATAGATACATAAAAACGCAAACGGTTTAATCGGGCTTTGTTAAAAATTGTTAATTTTTATTTAACTGAGAGATAGATTTCTGCATCTGCGCCATCATCTGTGTCAAGGTTTCCATTGTTGGGTCTGGTGCAGGTTCTGGTAGCGAGGTAGATATATATGCCTTGGCTTTCCAGATTTCCAGAATGTCGTCGGCAGCAATTGTATAGGCATCATATACCTTATTATCTGATATTAGCTTTAAATCTTTATTCTCTCTGAAACGGTTACCTGCTCTTTTATATACTACACCTTCATTTTTACTAATTACGATGTAAGTTTCGCCGGTTTTTACTTCGTTCCAGTTATCCAGGTATTCACCGATAATCACACTGCCTGGTTGCACGGGCAACATACTATCGCCCATAATTTCAAAAGCCCTAAAGGTACCTTGTCTTAATGCCGCTAATGGAAGTTGAAATTTCGGCAGGTCGCTAATGTATTGAGGATCAGAAAAACCGTTCAAATAACCAGCACTCGCTTTAACCGGAACCAATTCGATGTTTTCGCGGTCGTTCTGGTCAACAGAAATACTCAGTACCCTTAGGTTAGACCCCTGGCTTTTTGGCTTCGGTTTCCAGCTGTCAGATATTTTCTCATTGATGAATTCATCGATGGTCAGATCAAAGTATTCGGCTATTTTTTTTAGTAAATCATATTTAGGCTCTGCCCGGTCTTCCTCGTAAGCCCCGATGAGCGATCTCTTGATTTCCATAATATCAGCGAAATTTTGCTGTGTATGGCCTTTTTTCTTCCTGAGGTACTTTAAATTATTTGAAATATTTGACATAAAAATAAATTTTAAAATAAATTTGGAATTACTAAAATAGTTAGTAATTTTATGCTCATAAAGTTAGTAATATTATTTTGAATTGCAAGAGGGTATACTAAATAGTTTAGTTTTAATTTTTAAACATAAGATCATGAAAAAGTTTGTTTATATCGTTACCGACAGAAATCGTACAAGTATGCACGTGGGCATGAGCTCTGATTTAATGAAGACACTGGATTTCTACAAACAGATGCCAAACTTATTTTTTGATAATGGGCAACAATTAACCCGCCTTGTTTATTTTGAAGAGTTTAAAACAGAAGCTCAAGCTTTGCTTCGTTTTAAATCAATTAGTCGGTTTACACGCATGCAAAAAGAACGTTTGGTAAGATCATGTAATCCAGATTGGATTGATTTAACTATAGGGCTCGATTTCGAAAATATTCTTTTACATCGGAATATAAGCAATCAGGTTAAACTATCATTTACGAGTTTATCTTAGTCAATGCTAAGATTTAAAATTTTCATAATTGAATTAAAGATCATGCTTAATAAATCTACCTATAAAAAAAATGCTTGAATGATAAGGATCACCTGTATCCAATCATTCAAGCACTAGCTAGTTTTCTTATTTGTTAATTTATTTATTTCTCATTCAATTTTTTTACCATCCCGGTGCAAATGTTAAACCAAATACTCCAGTTTTAACATCTTTCCTTTGGAAAGGAATTGCATAATAAGGTTCCAATACAAAATAGCCAAAAACGTTAACCCGTACCGATATACCAACACTCATTGCCGGTACACGTTCCGTTGTAGATTGATAGGTAACTGGATTTCCCTTATCATCTTTAACTGGAACACCATTGTTATCTAATACAGGTTCTGTAGTGTAAGTCGGCTCACTTTTAAACTTTACTTTGGTATCGTTTGTCCAGGCTAAACCTGCATCAAAGAATAAATTCAGATCAGAGAATAAAAATTTAGAAGGTATTGCAGCTAACTTTTTCGGCCCTGTAAAAGGTAAACGTACTTCGAAGTTAAAAACGGCTATTTTACTTCCTGTTAACTGGTTAATATCGAAAGATTCTGACGATTGAGCAGAGGTACTTTTGTAAATTGAGTTTGATTCATAACCTCTAATTAAATAAGGATAACCCAGATACATTGGATAAAGTCTATCTGCATCTTTACCGATTCTTAAAGTATTGTAACTTCTTACGGCAAAAGTTACAGGCTTAGCTCTCCAATATTTACGAAGATCGGCAGTTACACCAGCAAAATTATAGGAGCCAAAATACTTTTCCCCACTTACGCGGTATCTAAAACCATCAAGCGGACCAGTAAGGCCAAAAATAGAATTATCACCAACAAAACCAGCGTTTAACTGATAAAGTGTAAAAGAATTAAACGGAATGCCGTAGTCCTGAGAAGCAACATCGTTAGAAATCCTGCTTTTGTCTGAACCAATATAGTAACCCGCCGAATTGTAATAGTTGCTATATCGATCAACTCTATAACTATAATGTGAAAATGCGCCGCCCAATTCAAATCTGTGTATTTTACTAAACGGATAAGCCCCAAAAACCTGTATCTGATCCTCGAAAGTTCTAATAATATCCGTTCTGTCTGCTAAGGCATTAACAGTTTGATTATCACCTACAGGGATATTTTCGTATCCATAAGACCTAAACCCTGATACATAAGGGATATGGGAAACAGCTGCACCCCAATTGATCCTGCTTTTCTGATTGATATAACCAACCAAGCCGCCAAAATCATAAATTTCTCCATTTACGGATAGGTTTGCGATGATTTGATTGGTGCCTAATATATCGCTAAACATACCCACAATACCTCCCGAAACACCAGTTCCGAAACGGCTGGTAGAAACACCAACACCACTATTGGCTAAATAATCTAACCTGAATTTCGGTTTGTAGGGCACAGTCGTCATCGAATCGGCTATGGTTTTTTCGAAACGGTCAAAATTATTTAAATTAGAATTGATGATGTTTACACCTATGTTTTCCATTGGAGGAAGAATAGCTGCATCAAAATTTTCCTCCTGATTACCAATTCGTTTCGCTTTAAAGCTGCTTAACTTGGCATTGTACAAAGTATAGCGTTGGTAGCGATAATAGCTGTACACTATATCATCAGTTGTAGAAACCGAAATTGCAGGCGAAAATTCGGTAATCCCGCTAATTCCTGTGAAATAATCAGTTAACTGATCTACTGTATTATCTGCGAAATTGTATTTATATAAATTCCTAAATCCATCTCTGTTAGATAGGAAATAGATATTTTGACTATTTGAAGAGAACTGTGCATTTAGATTATTTGCTCCTGGAAAAACATTTAAATTGCTCACCGTTTTTGAAGCGATATCGTAAACAGCCAGGTTTATAGGCAGTACCGCATTAACTACATTCGCCTGAATTGCTGCTCTATCTGATGAAAATACCAATTTTTTACCATCGGGAGAGTAACTGGGTGCATAATCAGAATATACATCGTTAGTAATTTGAGTAATTGTTTTGGTGTCTAAGTTGTAAGAGAAGATATCGCTCTGTCCTTCGACCATGCCCGAAAAAGCCACATCTTTTCCATTTGGCGACCAGGTTAAATTACCGAATTGCTGCACCTGATCCATCGCTGTTTGAGAAACTGTGGTTCCGTTTGAAACATTGATAATCATCATCTGGTTTTTGCCATGGCTGAAGATACTGAAAGCAAACTGTTTACTGTCCGGCGACCATGCTCCAGCTGACTCTATAAAGTTAAAATCATCGATATGGCCATTAGAGATCTGGCTGCTCAGCTTCCTGATAATTCTTCCGGTTTTGGCATCTGCAAGAAATAAATCAATACCAAAAAGGTCTTTTTCAGACATGAAAGCCAAATATTTTCCATCTGGACTAAGGGCAGGGGCAACGTTCATATTGCCTGCGTTTTTATTGTCGATGATTTTTGTACCCGTAATTTTGATCTGCGAACTATCTGCTTTTAACATTGGTTTATAATGCGCATCGATCGAATTTTTCCATAAACCCGACAATGTTTTGTCATCATAGCCAAAAGTATACCTGATGGCGTTTTCATAACCATATTTTGCAGTATTCTTAAACAAGGGAACGATAGTGGTATCGCCGTACTGAGAACCTATGTAAGTCCAAAATGCCTGACCATAGCGGTAAGGGAAATATTTGTTAGAGTTGGTCAAATCTTTCAGCGAAGGGATATCACGGTTCAACATGGCATCGCGCATCCACATGGAAGTAAATGCATCCTTTTTTCCGATCGACAAATATTCAGCCATACCTTCAACCATCCATAATGGTGTTTGCCCAACATTTTCTAAGCTAATCGAATCTTTTTCGAGCAAAAGATGGTATTGAAAAGCGTGAACAAGCTCGTGACCTAAAACATGCCTTGTTTGGCTATTTAGCTCCATAACAGGCATAATCACCCTGTTTTTTAGTGCCTCTGTAACTCCACCGGTACCAATTCCAATTTCTCCGTTAAGTGCTGTTGTTTGTTGGAAATCAGGATGGTTATTATACAGTATAATAGGGTTTTTCTTTAAAAAAGTATCTCTAAAAACTTCCTGATGCATTTTGTACCAGGTTTCGGCATCTTGCGAAAACCGTTTTAAAAGTTTCTCGTTTTTGATGTAGTAGTAAATCTCGAAATGGGGTGTTTGCAAAACTTTAAAGTCGAGTTTTTTATACCTTACCTTGTTTTGTCCGAAGTATTGGGCCTTAACAGAAAAAGAAAGAATAAGCAGAAGCAATAAAGAAGAATATCGCCTTAATAAAGTAGAGCCTATTTTCATATATGTAGTTTTAGTAATGAAGTTCAATAATTTATGAAAATGAAATTGTATGAGATTTGGGAAATAAAAATAGCAATTGTTTAAAACAGTATTAAAATTTTAACACTTTTTAAAAATTTTTCTAATCAAAAGCGCGGATAGTTGATGTATCTGCGCTATTTATTGCAATAAAAATTAAGGCTGAATGTTCTCGTTCTTTTTCTTTTCTTTTTCTTCCTGACGTTGCTTCCTTCTCAGTTCTCTTTCTTCCTTTCTGGTTAAAGGAACAGTAGTTGCTGGAGGAGTTTGAACAGGTTCAACTTTCTTTTCTTCTTTTTTTACTTCAGGTTCAACCGTTACAGGGATAACCGTTTCTGGTGTTTCAGGAACGGTAAAATCTGTTGAATCTACTGTTAAGCTGTCAGTTGATGTAGTATCTCTAATAATCCGTGGGCTAGGGCAGTTGTAGGTTCTGGTAATATCAACCGTTGCTTTTGGAAACGGGCCATAGGTATAACCAGAGCTTGGATCGAGGTATACTTTCTCCATAAACTTAGCGAAAATAGGTAATGCCGTTCTTGAGCCTTCTCCTTGTTCGCCGTTTTTAAAGTGTGCAGTTCTTTCATCACAACCCACCCAAACACCAGTTACCAGATCTTTGGTTAAACCCATATACCATGCGTCTACATAATCAGAAGAAGTACCTGTTTTACCACCAATTTGATTGTTTTTTCTAAATAGATCTGGCCATTCCCACAATGCCTGCGATGTACCTTCTGGTTCTTCCATACCACCACGGAACATATAAGTCATTAACCAGGCAATTTCTTCTGTTAAAACCCTTTTTGTTTTAGGTTTAAATTCATCAATTACATTATTATCCTGATCGGTAATTTTCTCAACTAAAATGGGGTCAGTTTTGATGCCTTTATTCATAAAGGTAGCATAAGCTTTTACCATTTCATAAACTGTAACATCGTTTGAACCCAAACTTACAGATGGAACGGATTCCAGATGGCTATCGATTCCGCACTCGTGCGCATATTTTACAACATTATCCCAGCCCACCTTTTCGGTTACCTGAGCTGTAATGGTGTTTACTGATTTCGCCATTGCCCACCTTAAACTCATTTCGCGGTACGAAACACTGTAATCGGCATTTTTTGGCTCCCAATATTTTGTTTCACCTTTATCCTGATAAGCAATTTTAACAGGTTTATCTGTAAATTTATCACAAGGACTCATGCCTTGTTCTAATGCGGTTAAATAAGCAAAAGGTTTAAAAGTAGAACCTGCCTGGCGTTTAGATTGATTAACGTGATCGTATTTGAAAAATTTATGGTCTATACCACCAACCCAAACTTTAATCTTACCACTTGCGGGTTCCATGGTCATCATTCCGGTATTCATGATTTTACCGTAATAACGGATAGAATCTAAAGTAGAGAATGAAGTATCGCGATCGCCTTTGTAAGTGAAGATCTGCATCCTTTTCTTTTTATTAAAATAAGCGGTAACAGAATCTGGATCGTTAGGGAATTTCTTTTGTAAAAGCGCGTAAATCGGCAAGTTTTTCATCGCTCTCTCGGGATAATTTACCTTTTGTTTTTCAGAATCGTACCAGGGATCTTCGTTGCCCCATACATTATAAAATCTGCGCTGTAAAATCCTCATCTGATCAGCAACTGCATCCTCAGCATATTTTTGAAGTTTAGAATCGATGGTCGTATAAATTTTTAATCCATCTTCGTAAAGGTCGTAACCATTATCCGTACACCATTTCTCTAAGTATTTTGCCACAGCTGCCCTTAAATAAGAGTCACCGTCGCTACCATCCTGCATTTTGCCTTCTTTTAGTTTAATCGGCTCCTTAGATAATTCTGCCAGACTATCTTTGCTCAGGTACTTGTACTTGTTCATTTGTGCAAGCACCACATTTCTTCGTTCTAAAGCTTTTGCGGGGTTTTTAGTCGGATTATATAAGGTTGTGCCCTTTAGCATACCTACAAGCATCGCCGCGTCTGTAGTGGCTAAATCTTTTGCTTCCTTATCAAAGTAAATCCTGCTGGCTGTTTTTATCCCATAAGTATTGTTACCGAAAGAAACAGTATTCAGGTACATGGTGATAATATCATTTTTAGAATAGTTAGATTCTAACTTTACAGCAGTCATCCATTCCTTTAATTTTACAATTAAGGTTCTTACCAAAGGTATTTTGATCAATAATCCCTGCGATTTATTATACCGAGTACGGTAAAGATTTTTTGCCAATTGCTGGGTAATGGTACTGGCCCCGCCATCTTTTCCTAAACCAATAACTGCACGGCCAACCGCTTGTATATCAATACCCCAATGTTTGTAGAAACGCACATCTTCGGTAGCAACCAAAGCCTGTACTACGCTAGGCGCAATTTCATTATAATTTACAGGCGTTCTATTTTCTTTAAAGTATCGGCCAATGAGTTTTCCATCGGCAGTGTAAAGTTCCGAACCTACACGAAGAGTAGGCGCTTTAATATCCCGAACACTTGGTGAGTAGCCAAATAGCCACAAAAAGTTTAATTGAAGGGCAGAAAAGAAAATTATTATAAAAAATAAAAATATTATAGAATAACGTAAGTATTTGTTTTTTATCTCTTTAAACATATTGGATAAGATGATCTTTAGGTAAAAGCTGTGGCGTTAAATATAAAAAACTCTATATGCAAATTAACGCATTTAATTTACTTATTTTTTAGTTCTATATTTAAATTATTGATGCATCGATTTATCTAAAAACAATACATGATTATGAAAAACGAATTTAAAGGATTAATTGTACAAGGAGATAAGAAATTTTCTTTAAGAAACCATAAAACAGATTATACTGGCGGTTATAATAAAGAAAAAGCTAAAGATGCATTGGTGAATTCGAAAATAGAACTCAATCATTTACAGGAGAAATTATATGCATCTGGAAAACATTCGGTTCTGATTATTTTTCAGGCGATGGATGCCGCAGGGAAAGACAGCGCAATCGAACATGTAATGAGTGGATTAAATCCACAGGGATGCCAGGTATATACTTTTAAAGTGCCAACATCGGAAGAATATGAACATGATTTTTTGTGGAGACATTATAAAGCCTTGCCAGAGCGTGGCAGGATAGGTATTCATAACCGTTCTCATTATGAGAACGTGTTGGTTTGTAAGGTGCATCCAGAATATGTGTTAAGCGAAAACATCCCGGGTTTTAATGATGTAAAAAAGATAAATAAAAGCTTTTGGCAACAGCGTTATAAGAGTATTAAAAATTTTGAGGAGCATTTAACGGCTAATGGAACAGTAATTCTGAAATTCTTTTTAAACGTGAGCAGAGATGAACAGAAACAACGCTTTTTAGAACGGATTGATGATCCTACTAAAAACTGGAAATTCTCTTCGGGTGATATTAAAGAAAGGGCTTTATGGGATAAGTATATGGAAGCCTATCAGGACGCGATTAACGAAACAAGCACAGCAGAATCGCCTTGGCATATCATACCTGCCGATAAAAAATGGTTTGCCCGATTGGCAATAAGTGAAATTATTGAAGATAAATTAAAAAGCCTGGACCTAAAGTTTCCTGTTTTGGGTGAAGCAGAAGTGGCCAAACTCGATGAAACAAAAAGTATTTTATTGAGTGAATAAAAAAATGCAGGTCTATAAGCCGGGTTCTGTTTCCTGATTGCTCAGGATTTCTATCATTTATCCACTATAAACGTTGCCGTTTATCTCTAACGACCTACCCACTAACATCGGACGGGCAGCCCTACGTACGTTAGCCTATTTGGTCTTTCAACTCCCGGGGTTTACAAACCACTACAGTCGCCTGTAGTGCTCGTGCGCTCTTACCGCACGTTTTCACCCTTACTCCGACATAAGCCGGGGCGGTATATTTTCTGTTGCACTGATCCGTAATTCAGGTTTTCAATCCTGAATCCCTTTCCGTTAGAAAGCGGGATGCCCTGCGTTGCCCGGACTTTCCTCTCTTCCGGTTTTACCCGAAACAGCGATAGAACAACCTGCATTTTGCGCAAAGATGAGGTTTTTATCTATATTATCACAATTGTGATAGTACTATTCATTCGCTAGTGCATATATTTCTTCTAGCACCTTTTGAGAAAATCTAAAATTCGTTTCTTGTATTTTCTGAATAATAGGTTTTATTGAAGGAATGATTCCGATATTTTTTGCTTTTAAAATTATGCCTAATGTCCCTGTGAAAAGGAGATTTAGTCTTTGTGCCAGTTTCCTACCTTTATGATCATCTAAAATAAGAAGTGAACTTTCTGATTCTAACGCTAAAGTAATAGCACTTGCTTCACCTGCATCAATATCCAATGAGTTTTGAAAAGTGATATTTTTAGGTGTTCTAATTTGGATCCAAGGAGGTAAAGGAGAACCAAACTCTGAAGCAATAGTATCTGTTGTAATAATTTTTGAGAAAAGTAATTTCAAAAGACCTAGCTCCCCAATTTTTTCTAATAGAATGAAGCAACTAGTATCAGCGATTACTATTTCATATTTTTTCTGCATCACTTAACATTTCTGAAATGGGATAGTTAAGTATTGAAACGCCATAATCAGAAAGCAATTCTGCAAAAGTATGTTTTGATAAGCCAACCATAGCTGCTGCTTGGCCTAATGATAGTTTTCCAGATTCGTATAACTTTGCAGCGATAAAGCGCACCGTATCGTGTTCATGTTCGCCTAAGCTATCTGGAACTTGTAGGGTTATCGTTGTCATGCCTTAAATATACAAAATATTATTTATTACAATTCTGCAAATCTTTTGAAACCTCCGAGTAAGGCACAAAACCCTGCTTGTTACCAAACGAATTGGTAATATAAACCATTACCTGTGCTACATCAATATCAGCTAGTTCAGGGAAGGCGGGCATTTTTTCTTTGTATTCTTTTCCGTTGATGATCAAAGATTCATTTGCACCGTTTTTGATAAAACAAGCTAGGCGTTTTTTGTTTGTTTTTAAAAATACCGAATCGGTTAATGGGGGGGCAAGCTCGCCCAATCCTTCGCCATTTTCGCCGTGACAATTCTGACACTTAGTTTTATAAATATCCTTTCCGTTCGACATGTAATTCTGCAGATCGATTGTTTCTTGGTTTTGGCAAGATACAATGATGCCTATAATGAAAAGGAAAAAGATGGAGCTGATGATGTACTTGCGCATGAATGTTAGTTATTAACCACAGATAAGGACGGATGAACACAGATTTAGACATATATTATCTCTGTTTATCCCGTATATCTGTGGTTGAAAATATTATTTGTATTTGCCTCGGAAGTACGGGATTCATCGAAAAATAGTATCGTTCCGTGTCTCCGTGGCTACCTTGTTACTTTTTATATTCCGCCAATAAAACAGGGATATCCTTTTTCAACTGTTCTACCTGCTCTTCTTTAGTGCCATCATAAGCACCGCGGATTCGTCTGTCCTTGTCTATTAAAACCAGATATCCTTGATGGATATAACCATCTTTTGCCGTACTATCTTCACCAACAGCTACTAAGTAGTTTTTTTCTGCCAGGGTATAAACGCTGTCTTTACTGCCATAAAGGAATAGCCATTTTGGGCCGTCTACACCTAATTTTTTGGCGTATTTTTTCAGCACGTGAGGTCTGTCGTATTTAAAATCGATGGTGTGTGATACAAACATCACATCCGGATTAGTTTTAAATTCGTTGTAAACCGTCATCAGGTTGCGGTGCATGGTAGGGCAGATGGTGGTACAAGAAGTAAAGAAAAAATCAGCAACATAGATTTTTCCATCTGTTGCCTTGTTCGTTGTTACTGTACTATCTTGATTTAAGAAAGACCAATTTGGAATAGTTTGGTAAACAGTGTCAATTTTCTCTATTCCAGCTGCATCTCTAACGGTTTCGGCATGACGCTCGCCATAAAAAGGAAGTTTTCTCTCTTGTTTACATGCGGTAAATATGGAAATAGCCAACAGTGATGTAGCTAAATAAGCAGTGATTTTATTCATGATTTTATGTTAAAAAATGTAAATATACAAGGTAATTTGGTCTAGAAGGTTATTTGTTTGAAAAGTCTGCGGTCGGGAGTCAGGAGACCGAGGTCTGGATGGTCAAAATGTTTTTTCGACTCCGGTCTTCTGACTCCTGACTTTACTTATGAATGTATTTCGTTGGCTCTGCTGCAAATTTCTGTTTACAGCTTTCTGAACAAAAATTATAGGTAACTTTATTGTATACCGTAGTTTTAGCTGTTTCAGCTTTTACTTTCATTTTACAGACTGGATCTACCGTTGCTTTCTTTGCAGAATCGATAGGGCTTATTTGTGACACATTGATTATTGGTGTCGCATTTGATTTTAATGACAGGGTTGTTAACCCAATTAGGATTATTATAAAATTTATTTTTTTCATTTTGAATTCTCTTTAATTAACAAATTTCTTTGAAAGTCCGGAGTCTGGTATCCGAAGACCGACGTTTTGGTATGCTCATAAACTTCCGGCCTCTGACTTCCAAACTATTTTATTTAACCTGATATACGTTTATCAACGAATCAGATTCTCTGGTAACCTTAATATAGCTATCTTCAACAGCTCTGATTTTAATCATTTCAGATTTGTAATAATCTAGATCTTCCTGCTCGGTTTTTCCTTTAAAATCATCTTTAAAGAAGTGCATCCAATCCATCATTTTTTCATCAGCAGCATTTAATCGTATAATTAAGTCGTTGATTTTTTGTTTTTGTATCACCGAATCCTGAGCAAGTTTAATCTGATCTGAAACCAAGAGCTTATCCAGTTTCATTTTATTCTTCACTACTTTTTCCCCATCAATCATTAATTTATCGTGAATGTTAAGTACTTCCTGGCGTATCGCTTTCGAGTCAGGTTGCGTTTTACAGGAAAAAAGAAGCGCTGTTGCTATGCTTAACAACAAAATGTTCAATCTGTTCATATGCTGTGATTTAAAAATTATAAGTAATTCCAACATAAACCTTTCCGGCACTCATTGGATGATCGGTTTCAGCTTCCCAAATGTTTTTTTGTACTCCAGCGTTTAGTGCTACATTTTTATAAAAAATATCTACACCTGCGCCGCCCATGAGGTTATTCATGACGTGTTCTCCGGTTTTTTGACCTTTGTACTTTTCTCCACCAGAATATTCATAAAAAAACTGTGCAGAGGGCATCACCTGAACATCTTTCCCAATTCTTTGGGTGTAAAAAATATTCAGGAAACTGGTGGTACTATTCGCAATACCTTCATCGCGGCTATTGGTACCGTTAACTTTATAAGAAGTGTTTAAACTTGCACCAAATTTGCCCAAACCTACCATATAGTTTAGGTATACAAAACCATCAGTACTTCCGGTTCCGGCCTGCATCAACGACGAATAACGGATACCTGCCGTATTTTTGAAATCGTTTTTGCCTGTTGGCAATTTTATACCAGCTCCGGCAATCAATTGTTGTTTAAAATTATCTTCAAGTTTTTGCACGATATGATAGCCAGCATACAGGTTGATATCACCCATGCTAGAAATAGAAGAAGTATAACCATTGTAGCGCTCGCTATTGGAAACATAGGGTAAAATGGCATTAATTTCCAGTTTGCTGTTGATGAAATATTTACCTCTAACCTCTAAAGAACGGTAAAGTTCATAATCATCAGGATTGCCAGCATGATTGGTTATTGGTGAGTCCTGACTTCGTGCTGGGATAAAGAAATTTCCTGCATTAGGGAATAAGGAATGCGATTGCCCTTCGTAACCGCTAAACGAACGGTAACGGTATAAAACGCTGATGCTATTGCGGTTATAATAGGGTGTAATGCCCATAAAACAGCCGCAGATGTCGCAGGCAAAAACTTGGCCGCTCATGAGTACGAAAACTAAAATCAATAGTTTACGACTCGCTGTATAATGTATTTTTAATAAATTCATTGTCTGTTAGTGTTTTTAGAAAAGCTTTGATCTGCTCTTTTTCTGTTGTATTTAAAGTGATACCATTTTTCAATTGTGCATCAAGATTTGTTGAGGCTTTTACGCCAGAATTGTAATGCGCTAAAACCTCGTCCAAACTGTAAAAGCGTCCATCGTGCATGTATGGGCTGGTATATTCGATATTGCGTAAAGTAGGTACCCGGAATTTTCCAAAGTCTGAAGCTATGCCGGTAATGTGCGATCGGCCTTCATCGGTACTTACCAGGTCTAATCCGTTACTGCGATAAGAAAAATCCGTGAAAAATGGTTCTGCATGGCAGGAGGTGCATTTTTCTTTGAACAGATTGTAACCCGCCAATTCTGCTGAGGTAAAAGAAACGCCGCTCTCTTTGCGCATTACTTTATCGTATTTCGAATTGCCCGAAACCAGTGCTGCCGTAAATTGAATAATCGACTTTAAAATCAGCTGCGAATTGATTTCTGTTGAACCAAAGGCCTGTTTAAATAAATCGGGATAGGGAGCCGTGTTTTTCAGGAACGCAACGATTGTTTGTATATCAGTACCCATCTCGCAGGCATCGGTAATGGCGTTTAGTGGCGAAGTTTCGATGTTTTTTACACCGCCGTCCCAAAAGAAAGCTTTTTGCCAGGCCAGGTTAAATAACGGAGGGGTATTTCGTTTTCCCTGGCAATTATTTACGCCATGGCTTACTTTATGATCAAGTTGTGTAAAAGCTGCAAATTGCTGGTGACAACTTCCACATGAAACGCTTTTATCGGCCGATAAGCGGGCTTCGTAAAATAACTTCTTGCCCAGTGCAAAACCTGCATTACTTAGTTTATTATCTTCGAAATTGTATACCGGAGCAAGGAAGTTGGCAGGAACCGAAAAGGTAATTTTCTTTTCCTCAGGCGTTACCTCATCTTCGTTTTTGCTACAGGCATACATCAACGCAATGCTTAAAAAAAGCATTGCGAATACATTTATTTTCCTTAACATTTAGTTGTGGATATGATCTAAACGAAATAAGCCATTTGCATAGTTGTTGGCTACAATTATGGAATTTGCTCCACCCATGGTCATATTCAAAGTGGCAAAACTCACATCGGTTTTACCTGTAAATAATGCAGCTGCATTTACCTTAAAGTGCATATTAGGTCTGCCATCTGTTCTCACACGAAGTGGGTTTGCCGCGTTAATCTCCGTAGCAAAAGTTCTAATGGTATTGTTTGGATCGGTAACGCCACCAATGTGGAAGGTAATTGTATTTCCAGATGCGAGAGATTGTGGTGAAGTCCCTTCTAATTTAACAAATATGTAGCCGCTGTTCCAAGTCCAGAACATGCCGTTGATTGGATCTAGGGCTCCTGTTTGCGCACCAGCAAAATTACGGGCATAATCTACGCCAATGGTGTATTCTATTTTGGTATAATCGCCTGTTGGTACATCTTTTAGCGTAATGTTAGTAGATTCTGCTTTCGAAGCATCAATTAAGAAATAACTTTCTGGAATGAGATAAGTGGTGCCGTCAGCTTTGCTTAATTTGATATTGCTTACATAGTATTTAAATACATTGATCTTAAAATCTTCGCCTTTTGCATTTTTGTAAGTTGTAGTATTTAAAACTAACGGATTTCCGTTTACCTGATTTTCGAATTCAATAGAGAAAGTAGATTTGGTATCTGCAGCAACTTCGTCAGTGCTTTTTTTACAAGAAGATAATAGTATAATAGGGCATAACAATGCCAAAAAGTATTGTGATAATTTCATTTTAAGAAAATTGGATAAGTAAAAAATAATTTGTTGTCATTCTGAATGCAACGAAGAATCTCTAGAATCAAGCAGAAATTAACAGCATAGCAATGACAGATTGTTGTAGTTTTTATGAAACAGATTCTTCGCTTCGCTCAGAATGACAAATGGTCAAAACTTTGCAATGGCGATACAAACACATAAAAATTAAAAACTTACTTAAACCGTTTTCGGCGGATGAAAAATAGAGATGGAAAGATCTTTTACCGGTTTTTCGATGTAAAGATTTTCTGAAGTGATGATAAAATAAGGAAGATGGTGGTTTAATGCAACAGTCTGAAATCTTGGTTCAGCCTCTACAACTCTTTTCAGATTTTCCTGAGCCTGTTTATTTTTACCATCAAGGTCTTTTAATTTTTTGGCTAAGAAACACTGCCCATCACAATGCAATTCCGGATGTTCTTTATTAATACAAAATACACTTGTAATGTATTCTTTGTTCATTTTATAACCAGAATAGATCACCAATTGCATGGCGCCGTTAGAAACGGTACATGTAATGATAAGATATATTAAGAATTTTTTGAACATGGTATTGCGCTGCAAAAGTATTAAAGAAATTGGTTGCAGCAAAGAAAAATTAAGAAAGACGCAGCACTTTTTTGATGTTAAAAACTCTTGTCTGGTCTTAGCGTCTCGCTTAGGCTTTATTATTTGCCACGGAAACTTGAGAACACAAATAAATTGAAGAAAATAATGTCGTCATTTCGAGCGGAGTGAAACGCAGTCGAGAAATCTATTTATAGATAGATCTCTCCATTCTGCTGCGCTTCAGTCGAGATGACGACACTAAGAAAACTATGCCTGCAAATCAGCCATTACCGCTTTGATTTTTTCGCCAAGTTGTGCGTTAACCTGATCAAAGTCTTTTCTATCGGCTAATGGCGCATTTACACTGCAATAGAATTTAATTTTAGGTTCCGTTCCGCTCGGACGCGCAGAAACGATACTGCCATCCTCTGTAATGAACTGTAAAACATCAGAAGTTGGGTAATCCAGTTTGCTTACTTTTCCGGTTGCTAAATCAGTTTCCTGACTTAATTCGTAATCTTTCAGTACCGAAACTTTCGAGCCACCTAATGTTGCAGGAGGGTTTTCTCTGAATTTCACCATCATCGCTTTAATTTCTTCAGCACCTGATTTGCCTTTTTTGGTTAGTGAAACTAAGTCTTCTTTGTAAAGGCCATATTCTACGTACATATCTAATAATGCATTGTATAAACTTGCACCCTTATCTTTGTAATAAGCAGTCATTTCAGAGATAAAAGCTGCAGAAACCACCGCATCTTTATCACGTACCAAATCGCCGATTAAATAACCATAACTCTCCTCTCCACCACCAATAAAGTATTTCTTACCTTCTAGTTCTGTCATTAACTGACCAATGTATTTAAACCCAGTTAAGGTGTTGTAGTAGGTTACATTTTTCTTTTTGGCAATTTCTTCGATGAGGTTAGAGGTTACAATGGTTTTTACAATAAACTGATTGCCATCTAATTTGCCACTGTCTTGCCAAGCGGATAATAGGTAATTGATTAATAAACTGCCTGTTTGGTTGCCGTTAAGCAGTACCCACTCGCCATTATTATCTTTTACTGCAATACCTACACGGTCAGCATCAGGATCGGTAGCCAAAACTAAATCAGCATCTATTTCTTTTGCTTTATTCATCGCCAAAGTCAATGCATCTTTTTCCTCTGGATTTGGATACACTACGGTAGGGAAATTTCCATCAGGTGTACTTTGCTCTTCAACTAAAGTTACGTTTGTAAAACCAAACTGAGCCAAAGCTTTTGGTACCAGCGTAATTCCAGTTCCGTGAATAGGAGAGTATACAATTTTTAAATCGTGCTGTCTTTTTATGGCTTCAGGAGAAATCGAAAGTGCAGTGATTCCATCTAAATATAGTTTATCTACATCTTCGCCAATCAGTTCGATATTGGCTTCAACGCGGTCGAATTTAACTTCATCAATACTTTTAATCTTATTTACTTCATCGATCACCAATTTATCATCAGGAGAAGTAAACTGACCGCCATCAGCACCATAGGCCTTATAACCGTTGTATTCTTTGGGATTATGCGATGCGGTTAGCATTACGCCACTTTTGCAACCAAAATGGCGCACAGCGAAAGAAAGTTCTGGAGTTGGTCTTAATGCAGAGAAGAAATAAACATGGATGCCGTTTGCAGAGAAAACATCAGCTGTAATTTTAGCAAAATAATCAGAGTTGTTGCGACTATCGTGGGCAATGGCAACCTTGATTTTTTCGTTAGGGTATTTGTTGTTTAAATAATTCGCTAATCCCTGTGTAGCCGTTCCGATAGTGTACTTGTTGATGCGATTGGAGCCTGCACCCATAATTCCACGTAAACCGCCCGTTCCGAACTCTAAACTTCTATAAAATGCATCTGTTAATTCGGTAGTTGCATCTGTATCCACAAGGGCCTGTATTTCTGCCTTGGTATTTTCATCATAATTTCCACTTAACCACTGATTAATTGTGGCTTGTGTTGATTGGTCAATTGCCTGCATTGAGCTGTTTTTTAAATTTAATATCTGGTGTTGAACAAATTTTATTGAATGATGTTTGGTTGAAACGTATTTATTTCAGCCCATCCAAATTTTATTTTGTTGAGGGTGTTGCTTTTAAGCTGCTTTTGTTTAATTTCACGCCCCGATACAATAATAAAGAAAATCCAGTATTAATGTGAGGCGAATGTAACTTTTTTAAAATAGTTGTAAAACAGGTAAAGTTAGCGTCGTTTGATCTTGGGTAAAAAACAATTAATAAATAGATGGAACCATCATGATTTCAAACCACACTTGGGATAAAAAATCTGATAGCTTCATTACCGTTAAAAAACAATAGGCAAGTAAATGAAAATATTAAAATTTGGGGGTACTTCTGTAGGTAGTCCTGAGCGCATGACGAAGTTGTTGGATATCGTTAATCCAAATGAAGAGCAGATTGTAGTATTATCGGCCGTGTCTGGTACTACAAATAGTTTAGTAGAAATTGCAAATTATTTTTTAGCTGGAGATAAGAAGAAGGGAAGCGAGTGTGTCGAAAATCTATACCAGAAATATAAAGCTTTTGTTGTTGAATTGTTGCCGGCTGCCGAATTTCAAGAGCAGGGAAATGAAGTGATCGATTATCACTTTGGTTTCTTAGCTGGCTTGGCGAACGATATTTTTACTTCTATCGAAGAGAAAGTAGTGTTGGCTCAAGGCGAATTGTTATCTACAACTTTATACCATATTTATTTAAAATCTATCGGTGTACCGTCGGTATTGTTACCAGCATTAGATTTTATGAAAACGGATGAAGATAACGAACCTGATATTCCTTTTACAACGAAACATTTAATGCCGCTTTTGGAGCAGCATAAAGACAATAAATTATTTATCACACAGGGTTATATCTGCCGTAACAGTTTTGGCGAGGTAGATAATCTACGTCGTGGTGGTAGTGATTATACCGCATCATTATTGGGTGCTGCAATTATGGCGGAAGAAGTTCAAATCTGGACGGATATTGATGGCATGCACAACAACGATCCACGTATTGTTAAGGGCACTAAACCAATAGCACAGTTATCTTTTGATGAAGCGGCTGAGTTGGCTTATTTTGGCGCAAAGATTTTGCATCCTCAATCGGTGTTCCCAGCACAGAAATATAAAATTCCGGTTCGTTTGTTAAACACGATGGAACCTTCAGCAGCGGGGACGTTGATTACCCATGATAGCGAAAAAGGAAAGATCAAATCCATAGCAGCGAAAGATGGCATCACGGCAATCCGTATCCAATCTAGCCGTATGTTGTTGGCTTATGGTTTCTTACGAAGGGTTTTTGAAGTTTTTGAACGTTATAAAACACCGATTGATATGATTACCACTTCTGAGGTTGCTGTATCGTTAACCATTGATGAAACAGCTCATTTGCCGCAGATTATCGAAGAGTTGGAAAGTTTTGGAACAGTAGAAGTAGATACCGATCACAGCATTGTGTGTGTAGTGGGCGATTTTGGTTCGGAGAAGCATGGTTTTGCCAGCAGGGTTTTAGAAGGTTTAAAACACATTCCGATCCGTATGATTTCTTATGGAGGAAGTAATTACAACGTTTCACTTTTAATATTAAGTGAGTATAAAACCGAAGCTTTAAGAAGCCTGCACAATAGGTTATTCGAATAGGAGGAAAAAAGCGCCGATTATTACCAGCAATCCGATAAGGAAGTGAAAAGCCAGAAAGCTTGCCGGTAGCAAACCGTTTTTATGTTTTTTGTAAGAATTATACAATCCTGCAGAAAGAATAAGCATAATAAATATGGCGGCCGCTATTTTCATTTTTTGATAAATAAGAGAAACAGTACAATGAAGAGTAACACGATAAAAAACCGGACTTTTCCATTGTATTGTTTCTGGGTAATTCTTCCATGCTTTAAATCCAGGTAGTTACCCAAATAAATTAGCCCAAAGAATAAAATTAAAATTATAATAAGGAATTTGAACATGTTCGCCGATAAAGATATATCAAAGTTTAACAATATAGAAACGCCTTTTTACTACTATGATACCGATCTGTTGCAAAAAACCTTGCGTACCTGCGCAGATGCAGCTGCTCCATATCAATTTCATATTCATTATGCACTAAAGGCAAATTTTAATGCTGTGCTGTTAAACCAGATCAAAGAGATTGGTTTCGGTGCAGATTGCGTGAGTGCAGGAGAGGTGAGAAGAGCAGTTGAAGTAGGTTTCGATCACCAAAAAATCGTTTTTGCCGGAGTAGGTAAATCGGATAAAGAAATCAACGAAGCCCTTGATCTTGATATTTTCTGCTTTAATGTAGAATCTATCCAGGAATTAGAAGTACTAAATGAACTTGCCGGTAAAAAAGGTAAAACAGCTCAGGTGGCCATTCGCATCAATCCTAATGTTGATGCTCATACACATCACAACATTACCACTGGTTTAGACGAAAATAAATTTGGGATCAACTCATGGGATTTGCCTGAGTGCGCAGAAACTTTAAAGGCATCCCCAAACCTGAAATTTATCGGTATTCATTTTCATATCGGTTCTCAGATTACCAATCTGGATGTATACAAAAACCTATGTGTGCGTGTAAACGAATTTGCAACCTGGTTTGAAGATAAAGGTTTTAACCTAAAAGTATTAAATGTTGGTGGCGGCTTAGGCATTGATTATTACAATCCTGACCATCAAATTCCTGACTTTGAATCTTATTTTAAGATTTTTAATGAATTTTTGACTGTTAAACCAGGTCAGGAAGTACATTTTGAATTGGGTAGGGCATTGGTTGGTCAATCGGCCTCATTGATTACCCGTGTGCTTTACATTAAAAACGGAAAGAAGAAAAACTTCGTGGTTTTAGATGCCGGTATGACTGAATTGATGCGCCCAGCCCTATATCAAGCCTATCACAAAATCGAAAACCTTAGCCAGTCTGGAGTAACAGATTCGAAGTCCGAAGTCGTTAAATACGATATCGTAGGGCCAATCTGTGAAAGTACCGATTGCTTTGGTAAAGAAGTAGAGCAGCCTGAATCGTTCAGGGGGGATATTTTTGCCATCCGTAGCGCTGGTGCCTATGGAGAGGTGATGGCTTCGAAGTATAACTTAAGGGATGCGATAAGATCGGTTTATAGTTCAGAGATATAAATTGTCACATTGAGCCTGTCGAAATGCTTCAAAGTTCTTCTACAGGCTCAGAATGACAAATCAATTATTTCTTCTTCGACGCTACAAATACAATTACACCAGCTATCAGAATAATACCACCTGCATAAGGAGGCCAATTGATAGATTTTTCTTTATCGGCAGATATTTGAATGGGGCCTGCGTCAACAATTTTCTCTCTCTTAGTATAAGAGAAGCCAGTCCAGATGAGCATGGCGATGCCCACAACAATTAATATAATCCCTAATGTTCTGTTCATAATATTTATTTATATCAGAACAGCATCAGGTCGATTATGTTTTATTGAAATGAATAGCCAAAGCTTATTTTTTGCGCATAATTAACATTGTCAGCCATTTCATAAGAAAGCGAAAATTGCTTGATGTATAAGAAATAGTTAAAAACCCAACCGAATGAATTTTTTCCATTAATTTCATCGTAGGCTTTTACGCCAGATCTGAAACTATTTGCAAAATTAGGTGTACCACCAAGAAAAAATCTAAATGCGTGCCTTATATCGTGGTCATTTCTAGCGCTCCAGATTACCTCGGTAGATAACCCTGTTGTCCAAAGTACCTTCTTGTTTGTTACCGCTACGTAATCGGGAATAGGATTGCTGTAAACCTCTTGTCTGAATTTAGTATAAGCTCCACCTTCGAAGCTAAGTGCATTTTCAAAGTTAATGTACCTGAAATCTGTATTTCCGTTAGCTGAAGTGTTGTGTAGGCCGGCAGAAAATCTTAAACCAACGCCACTGATCGATTTTTTAAAGGATGGAAGATAATTCTTTAAATTTTCTGCATCATTGTCGTTTTCTCCACCTGAAGCTTTTCCAGTATAAGCGAAAATACCATAAGAAATGTTTGATTTTTTGAAAGTATGCGACTGGCTTATATTTGCCATTCCCAATTCGAAATCCGTACCAGCGCTTGGTGAAGTAGAACCAGCATAACTTGCTGATACATTCGTTAACGTTTTAACACTGTCTGCACCCATTGCTTTTGGCATATAACCCATGTTGTTCCCTAATATAGCTGGAGTAAGCAAAGATGTACAGGAAGTAAATGCGGTAAGGAAAAGTAAAGAAGAAAGAGCGGTAATTTTAGTTTTCATTTTTTATCTATTCATCAAAGAAATCTACCAGACCTCCCAAGAAATATTCCTGGATCCCATCTGTAAAATCTTTATAATCTTCATCGGGAATATTGGTTTGTTTAAACTCCAGTGAAGTTCCTTTTTTATCTTCGTGAAGTTTGATCGTTACGATAGAAGGTTCGTTTTCTTCTCCAAAATACCATTGTTGAACAATCTGTTTACCGTAAACAAACTCAATGTTTTTGCCCGTTATATCTCCATCCCAGAAAGAAAATTCAGTTTCTGGCAATTCTTCAAATTCTACTTCAGCACCAGTCCATAGTTTTATGCTGGTTTCTTTTGTAAGGGCTAAATAAACTTCTTCTGGTGGGGCAGGTATGTAGGTGTATCTTTTAAAATCTTTCATTTTCTTTTATATCTATTCTTTCTAGCTTATCAGGTATAGCTTCTTCAATCTTGAGGTTGTTAATCCTGAAGTTCTCATTTATGTCTTTAATCACAGCCGTTCTCCATGCTGATGCCGGATACGTAAATACAAAGGTACTTTTTACGCGGGTAGATTTAATAAAATAAGCTATCCAAAGCGAACAAATGATTATTTTTCTAATTAACGCCGTAGCATCTGAGGCGGTAAAGAGTTGATTACCTATATGATTACCCATTGCAAACAGAAATGCGAAATCTAGAATGGCGACAATAATAGCGGCTATTTTCAGTCCTATATAATATTTTGTAAATATTTTTCGGCGGTTAAAAAATAAAAATATCACGAGTATGCTAAATGCAATCATACACATGTTTAATGCCGCTTCCATAAGCAAACAGAGTTGGTAAATGAACGTTGTAAATCTATCGTAACGATCAAGGTTATCCCAAACACTTTGACTAAATGTTTCTGCTTTAATTATAGTAAATAGCGAGGTAAACGGTAAAACCACAATTCCAATGCCTGCAACAATGAGCCAGCCACCGATTTTTGGAGCATCTTTTATTTCTTCAAGGTCAAACGGTCTTTTTCGGGTATAGATAAATACGCACACACCCATCATTATGATGAAAACAAATACGCATAAAGTTACCATCCAGTAATTTAAATCCGATTCATTTTCCGTCTCATAGTCATTACCCCAATATAAACTGTAGCTCAGTTTATCCATTATATTGCTTCTATCTTTAATGTATTGTTTGGTATCGGCACCCGAAATTTCATCGGTTAAGTTTTGATAGTTATAATTTATTGTTAAAGTATCTGATTCGCTTTTCTGCGTGTAATTAAATTTATAGCTAGGTCGATCAACACTAAATTTATTGTCTTTAAGGTCCCAATTATCTGGGAAAATGATTTTTAGTTTTTGATTGATATTGCATGGGTAAACAAGATCCATCGGTACATCACGCGATTTTTTGAGTTTTCTTAAATCATTGCTGATCAGATCGCCATAAAAATAGATGTCAAATCTATTAGAAAGTGAATCGTCTCTTACCCAAATGTTGTCAATCTCATAATTTTCAGTTAAATAAACAATGTTGTTGGTCTCATCATCTTTGACAGTTATGTTTTTTACAGTTTGTATACCAGGGTATAGTTTTGAATAATAACTTAAATAATCCTTTTCTAGTTTATCTGTCCCATCACTATTTAAATCTGCCCTGATCTGATCGGCACAATTGTGTGTGTAGACTGTTTTAATTTGGAGGGTCGCTTTTTTGCCCAGGATTGTATCTGGTACATTAAAAATTGAAGTGGCATCAATTTTTCCCTTGGGATTGCTTTTAACCTCTTCAAGTTTGTCGTTGCCAGGTTTTATTACCAGAACACTTGCAGAGTAAGGGAAATAATTTTCTGTTATAGGTCCACGCTGATCAGACATGGTTGCATCAATCCAGATTTTTTTATTCTTAAATTCAACTAATACCACAACATGGTCAAATGCGCCTGTTGAGGGTAACCTTTCTTTTGTTTTATTCTTTAGATAGGTGTTTATGTATACGGGATAGGCCTGTATACCCATATTTTTTAATAGGTAAACGAGTAAAAGCGACTTGTCTTTACAGTCGCCGTAGCGTTGTCTTAAAACTTTTTCAGGAGAATTTGGGCGATGGGAATACTGTCCCATTTCTACCCCCATATACCTGATCTCGTCTTGTACAAACCGGGTAGCAAGTTGTAAATATTGTTCTGGATTGTTGTTTGATTTAGCTTTTAGCTCCTTAACCTTAGCATTAAGGATGACTGAACTTTTTAAGTCGTAAGTGTTTAAACGTACAGACCAATCTACTATGTCTTTCCAGCTGTGGTATTCACTGATTTGAACCCGTCCGTAAGGGTTGTACCAATCGGGTTCATAGTCGTAACTGGTGAAAGTTTTAGATACCTGGCTTTGCCATTGGTATATTTTTAAATCACCTGTCTCCGTAGTTTTTTGAGGAGGAACAAAGTTGAAGTTTTTGAGTTGTATATCGCGTTTCTTATTAAAAAGCAGGCTAGCATAAACATTTGAGATTTGACTTCCGCCTTCAAAATAAATGATGTTGCTGTAGCGCGAATCGAAAACTGGATTTTTTCCTATAATAGTGTACGAAAAGTCAATTCTATCTCCTTTTCGGACATCATCTAAAATTAAATAAGCATTAAATGTTCCGCTATAAATAAATTTATTGAGCTCTTTCTCATTCTGGATAATTTTGAAATTACTGGCGTTAAGTTTATCAATAGGTTTGTTATCTCTCCAGATAATTATTTTATGAAAAACAAGTTTCTGGTAAGATGGATCAAAGGTAACCGATATTTCAGAGCCATTTTGTACACCTGTATCTGAAATAATCTCACGGATATCATGCTCGTATTCTTCTGAAGTTTCTATATTGGTTTGTTGCTCATAAAGAAATAAATACCAACCATCCTGAACATCTCTTGCTGCCGGCCGTTTATCAACAGTTTTTACTTTTTGTAGCCACCGTGGTTCAGTTTTGGAAATGAAAAAATTATTTTTTTGGGCAAAAGATATATTGATCCAAAAAGCTAAAACAAGTAGAATAAGTTTTTTGAGAGCGTTTTTATTTAGCATATTTTAATTAATAGTTTATTTAAATGCGTTTAATCCGGTTACATCCATCCCAGTGATCAGTAAATGTATATCGTGTGTACCCTCGTAGGTTACTACCGATTCTAAGTTCATCATGTGGCGCATAATCGAGTATTCTCCGGTAATTCCCATTCCGCCAAGCATTTGGCGTGCATTACGTGCAATATCGAGGGCAATTTCTACACTGTTTCTTTTGGCCATCGATATTTGTTCTGCAGAAGCCCTGTTTTCACTTTTCAGTACGCCTAAACGCCAAACCAACAGCTGGGCCTTGGTAATTTCGGTCACCATTTCGGCCAGTTTCTTTTGCTGTAACTGGAAACCTCCAATGGGTTTTCCAAACTGTACACGTTCTTTCGAGTAGCGCAAAGCAGTATCATAACAGTCCATTGCTGCGCCCAAAGCGCCCCAGGCAATGCCGTAACGTGCCTGGTTTAAGCAACCTAGCGGACCTTTTAATCCAGTTATTTCGGGAAAAATATTCTCTTTTGGCACTTTAACATTATCGAAAACCAGTTCGCCAGTAGCTGATGCACGTAAACTCCATTTGTTGTGTGTTTCAGGAGTCGAAAACCCTTCCATTCCGCGTTCCACAACTAATCCCCTTATTTTTCCTGATTCGTCTTTTGCCCAAACTACTGCAATATCGGCAAATGGTGCATTACTGATCCACATTTTGGCACCGTTTAATATGTAGTGACTTCCTGCGTCTTTGATATTGGTTACCATTCCGCCCGGGTTAGAGCCGTGATCAGGTTCTGTTAATCCAAAACAGCCCATCATTTCGCCACTCGCCAGTTTTGGCAGGTATTTTTTACGTTGTTCTTCAGTACCATAAGCATAAATAGGATACATTACTAACGAACCCTGTACAGAGGCTGTGGAACGGATACCAGAATCACCACGTTCAATCTCCTGCATCAAAATTCCATAAGCGGTATAATCTAAACCTGCACCACCATACTCAACCGGAATAGTTGGACCGAAAGCACCAATATCTGCCAGGCCTTTTATTAAATGTTTTGGGAATTCTGCTTTTTGCGCATAATCTTCAATAATCGGGCTCACTTCTTTTTTTACCCAATCTCTAGCCGTAGCACGGATTAATTTGTGCTCATCGGTTAACAATTCATCCAATAAATAATAGTCTGGGGCCTCGTACAGGTCTTTTTTTACTGATTTGCTCATGTAATTTCGTGTTATCTGGTTAAGAACTCGCGTTAATTTCAAAGGTAACAATTTACGGCAAGGGGCATTATATTCATGAATAAAAAATTAATTTTGCAGAATACAAAACATACATGAACCATTTCAAACAAACCGTAGCGTTAAAAGATGTAAAGTGCTTTGCCTTGCATGGGTATTATCCGGAAGAGCAACTTATTGGAAATCATTTTGTTGTAGATCTTGAGACAGAATTTACACCGCAAGGTTTTGATGATGAACTGGCACAGACGGTTAATTATGAGGATCTGAATCACATCATCATGGAAGAAATGCAGCACACACAAAAGCTTTTAGAAACAGTTTTGAAGAATATCATTTCGAAAGTTATCAAATTGTATCCTTTTGTTGAGATGGTAGAGGTGAGTATGAAAAAATTAAACCCACCAATGCCTGGCCAGATTGGACATTCCTTTGTTAAACTTACTTACACATCAGTCAACTAAAAATGAATTTTACAAAGATAAATGCTGAAATTTTAGCAGAAATTAAGGCTGCCATTGGAGCAGATAAAGTTTTTACTGATGCTGATAGTTTAGAAAATTACAGTCACGATGAAACTGAAGATTTACGTTATCAACCAGAACTTGTGGTAAAGCCAACTTCGCCCGAAGAAGTTTCTGCTTTATTAAAAATCTGTAATGCACACCATGTTCCGGTCACGCCGCGTGGAGGTGGGACGGGATTGAGTGGGGCTGCTTTGCCCATTTATGGTGGTGTTTCTTTATCGATGGAGAAGTTTAAGGCTATCTTAGATATTGATACTGAAAACCTGCAGGCAACTGTTGAGCCGGGTGTAATTACCGAAGAATTCATCAATGCTGTAGCCGAAAAAGGACTTCTTTACCCAGTTGATCCAAGTAGCAAAGGATCTTGTTTTATTGGTGGCAATGTAGCCCATGGTTCTGGTGGGCCAAGAGTAGTGAAGTATGGAACGATACGTGAATACATTCTCAATCTAGAAGTGGTTCTGCCTAACGGCGATATCATTTGGACAGGCGCAAATACCTTAAAATATGCATCTGGTTATAATTTAACCCAGTTGATGATCGGTTCTGAAGGTACCTTAGCGGTGGTAACCAAAATCGTTACCAAATTATTGCCTAAACCTAGTCAATCGGTTTTAATGATGGGCGCTTTTAGTACGAACGAAGATGCATGCGCAGCGGTTTCTGCAATTTTTAGAGCGGGGGTAACACCATCGGCTTTAGAGTTTATGGAGCGGAAAGGAGTGGAATGGGTAATTAAATTTGATGATATTAAATTTGATTTAAAAGATGATGTTGCTGCGTTATTGATGATTGAGTTTGATGGAGATGATTTGGATGACATTTTTAAAAATTGCGAAAAAACCAATGTTGTTTTAGAAGAACATCACTGTACAGAAGTTTTATTTGCAGATACCGCTGCTCAAAAAGAAGAACTCTGGCGGATGCGCAGAACAATGGCCGAATCGGTTAAATCTAATTCGGTGTATAAAGAAGAAGATACTGTGGTACCGCGTGCGGCTTTACCTAAATTGGTTAATGGTATAAAAGAAATTGGTGCAAAATACGGTTTCGAAAGTGTTTGTTATGGTCATGCCGGTGATGGAAACCTGCACGTAAACATCATTAAAGCTGGAATGAGCGATGAAGACTGGAAAAACAAACTTAAATTTGGCATTGCCGAAATATTCGAATTAACAACGGCTTTAGGTGGCACATTATCTGGCGAACACGGAATTGGTTTGGTACAAAAAGAGTTTATGCCAATCAAATATTCCGAAATTCATCTTAATTTAATGCGGGGTATTAAAACGGTTTTCGATCCAAAGGGGATATTAAATCCTGGCAAAATTATGCCTGATTAATTTTATTTGTCACCCTGAACTTGTTTCAGGGTCTTAATTGTAAAAAGTATATAGATGCTGAAACAAGTTCAGCATGCCGACTATTTTATTGTTCTAGCTGTTCAAACCCCAGCATTTTCTGTTTTTCCTCTTCTGGGATCGCAGTTGGTCTGCTTGTGGCGTAATCAACAGCAATGCAAACCGTTTTTCCCTTACTGCAGATGATCTCTTCTGTTCCTTTTATCTTAACGATCTGGTAGTCGAGATCGAAACTGGTGGTACCAATCCTGGATGTTTTTACATGAATAGCTATTTTATCATTCATTACGATAGGTAAAATATAATCCAGTTCTGCGTGGGCAATTACGATTCCGGTTTTCTTCCAGTCCCATTTTATAATTTCTTCCCAATACTTGGTTCTGGCGATTTCTAAATAAGTAAAATATATGGAATTGTTTACATGCCCCATCATATCGAAATCAATAAAGCGCAAATGGATATTGGTTTTATAGTTGAATTTGTCTGAAAAACCCTTTATTTCTGCCAATTTGTCTTTTGATTTGGATTTATTTCGCCAAAATGTCTTAAAGATCATAAATTTTTGATTTGGTATGTAAGTTGAATATGGTGTATTATCAATTTAAAAATTAAAAAATAAAGAATAAGCGATATGACACTAGTAAATTTTAACAACAGAACCCGTAACACAGCTCCTTACTTTAACAATGTTTTTGATTCATTGTTTAGCGATGCAGTAACTAAAAACAAAATGGTTGATAAATCGCCAAATGTGAATATTTACGAACATGAAGCTGCGTATGTAATCGAGTTGGCTGCTCCAGGTTTAAAGAAAGAAGATTTTCAGATCAATTTAAAAAAAGATACACTTTCTGTTTGGGCAGAAGTTAAAAAAGACGAAACCCAGGTAGCTAAAGATTTTACACGTAAAGAATTTGATTACAGCTCATTTGCAAGATCATTTAATTTACCAGATAGTGCCGATGGTGATAACATTACTGCTGAATACAAAGACGGTATATTATCGATCAACATCAGCAAAAAAGACGATGCTAAATTGCAACACAAAGAAATTGTAGTATCGTAATAAAGATTTTCTCGAGAGAGGATTTTTCATAATAGTTTAGTTTTTTCAAAGGTTATGAAGCTTGCATCAAGTGGATTTGATGTAGATGTGACAGGTGACTGATGCAGGTTTCATAATAGTTTAAGTTTAGGTTTATAAGGTTAATGCTGGATGGCATTAACCTTATTTTGTTTAGTGCCTTGGTTCATTGGTCATTAGTTCATTTGTGATCAGTTTTATTCATGGAAATTAGACAATGAAACCAATTTACAATTGAACTAATGAACCATTTTCGTACTTTTGCGGCATGGAGAGAGAAATTCTGGATACAAAGCGTAAAGCACTTAAAATAAACCTTGACCCGCGAATTTACGGTACCTTTGCCGAGATAGGAGCAGGACAGGAAGTTTCGAGAAACTTTTTTAATGCTGGCGCAGCATCTGGAACGGTTGCCAAAACGATGTCGGCTTACGACATGACTTTTAGCGACGCTATTTATGGAGCAGAAACCAATGGTCGTTATGTAAGTCAGAACCGCCTTTTGCAGATGCTCGATCACGAATTCGGTTTACTTAATGAGCGTTTATCGGGGGAGAAATATGAAAGCCGTACATTTTTCGCCTTTGCTGATACGGTTACTACCCTGAATTATAAACGTACCAACGAGCCTCATGGCTGGGTTGGACTTCGTTTCCAGAGCGAGCCAGGTGGTTTACCAAATGAAATATTTTTCCATGTACGTTTGTTGGATACAGACGTAAATATGCAACAGCGTGTTTTAGGGATAATTGGTGTTAACCTACTTTATGCAGCATTTTACCACTATCAGGATCCAAAATTGATGGTAGAATCTTTAGCTGATAACTTAACCATCGGATCTGTAGAAATCGATCTGATTTCAGTAAAAGGGCCGGCTTTTCCAGGTGTAGACAATATCCTGCTTAATCTGTATATGATTATGAAGGATTTCTCGGCAGCAGCAATTTTCGATGCTGATGCACATCCCCGTCAGGCCAAAGATCTTTTATACAAAAAGGATATTATGATTTTAAGAACCAAATATGGCCAGAAATCATTGCCTAACTTTAACTTGTTTAATAAAGCTACCGATCAGTTTAAACGTACCAATAAAGTCGAAGAGGGGAACCTAGCGGTTATGATAGAGGTTTTGTTAACCAATGTTTTAACAGATGGACAAGAAACTCCTGATGATATCGACCTGGAAACAGTGGCTAAAAGAGCACAGGAAATGTGCGATACGGGTAACATCGTGATCGTATCTAACTTTACCCGCCACAACCGTCTGGCGAAATATTTGGCAAGGTGCAAACCTAAAAGTGTTGGATTGGCAACAAACATCAACAACTTAAAATTTGTATTCAATTCTAAAAATTTTACCGGAGAAAATTATTCAGGTCAGTTATTAAGCTATGTTAACGATATGTTTAACACCAATGTGCGGTTATTTGCTTATCCTTTCCTTGACAAAAAGACCAATGAGGTAATTACCACGGCAAATATGCCAGTTACGCCAGAGGCAAAACCTTTATTCGATTTCCTCTTGATAAATGGATATATTACGGATATTAAGGATTATAGTGAAGATGAGGTGAAGACGGCATAATGCTTCGTACCGTCTAAGATTACCTCGCGCAGCTTATATGGGGTTGATAACTTAAGGCAAGCAAAGCGCGATATTTTTATTGATAGAACCACCTGAGACATAAGCACCTCTAAGTTTTAAAGCAGTACAAGCTTGTATTTTTCTTGAAATTACGTCTCTAAAACATTAGAAATTAAATACTTATTAGCGTTGAGCCTGCTTCGTTTACAATGAAAGTATGGTTTACACCGCATTTTAAGGCAAAATTATTTCGTTGGTGCCCCACAGGGAAATCGAAAGCTACAGGATAATTGTATTCCTTTACTTTTTCCAAAACAATATCATAAATGGTTTTGCCGAACTCTTCACCAACATCATCTGGTTTAACTTTAAAGCCACCAATAATTAATCCCCTAAGGTTTTTCAGTTTGCCACTGCGTTTTAGGTTCCATAACATCCTATCAATACTATAAAGGTATTCGCCGGTATCTTCGATAAAAAGGACTTTATCTCTCGTATCCAAATCAGAATCACTCCCGGCCAAAGTTTCGATAATGCTCAGGTTTCCACCCACTAAAATGCCATCAACTTTTCCTGGTTTGTTATTAATGTTGATCGGGGCAGTATAACCCATTTGCTCACCAATTAAAGCGTTTTTGATAGATAAAATCGTTTCAATCTGTATAGGGTCGGCTTTGCTCCAATCATCAGGAAAACTATTGCACATTTTGGAGTGGATAGAAGCAATGCCATAGTTTTTGGCTAAATGGCAATGTAAAACGGTAATATCACTAAATCCAATAATCCATTTCGGCTTTCTTTTGAACAAAGAGAAATCAAGTTTATCGATTATCCGAACAAAGCCATAACCGCCACGTGCGCACATAATAGCCTTAATGGTTGGATCATCTAGCATTTGCTGAAAATCAGCTAGTCGCTCCTCATCTGTTCCGCCATAAGTAAAATCGCGTTTGCCAATAGTATTGCCAACTTTTATAGTAAACCCCCAGCTTTGCATCTGTAAAACTGAAGGCTGGATCTGTTCTTGTGTAATATATCCCGCTGGACTTGTAATCCCGATGGTATCGCCAGGTTTTAAATAAGGGGGGATCTTAAATGATGAACTTTCGTTTTCAACGGTATTGGCGAGTGTTTTAAAAGCAGGAAGTACAGTTGCAGTTGCAATAAATGAAGAAAGGAAATGTTTTCTGTTCATCTAAAATATGGATGTGATGTTGATTGAGCTAATATAGGGTTTAAAATATTCGCATAAAAGAAAAGGGATTTATATCCATAAATCCCTTTTTTAAACCAAACAAATTAATCTGTAAAAGATTAGTATAATGTGAATTATATAAATAACCCAGAATGAAATAAAAAGTTTTGAGAATTTTGAATAAAATATTTTTAACCATCTTTTATAGAACGCACGAAAAATATGTTTTTTTATCATTAAGAAGTTAAGGACATTAAGGAATGCATTGCACTTAACCATTGGGGCTTACAAATTATCTAATAACAATTGGCTTGGTAATAGCAATATAACTTTTCTTGTATCGTTTCACTACATCTGCCAAATAGCCCTGATGGAAACGGAAATACTTTTTGGATTCGTTATATTATATTTTCGAAAGCTTTCCAAAAAGATTGGAGTGAACAGCAGGAGCAGACCAGTACTATAAGCACTGAATTTGCGCTTCTAAATAATCAAAAAGGTAGGATATTTGATCGAGACCCTTAGCGGTGCTTAGGATAACAGGATCAATGTAAAATGGTAAAGGCTACCCATCGCGGATAGCCTTTGCTAACAACAAAACAAATATAAGATAACCAAATCTTGCCTGATTGAGCAGAATCAGGGTAAAGTGCTATGAGATACACTTTGCGGCCTAGTAATGGATTCGAACCATTGTAGAGAGTTTATGAAACTCCAACCTTCCAATCGGTCAACTGGCCATGTTTTTATAATTGCTTTAATGCCAAATAATCTCTTAGTTCTAAAATTTGTTCTTTATTTAAGCTATCTTCATCCTTTGCAAGCGCAGCCTCATCTGTTTCTGTTTGCAACGGATAAATGAGTTTCGGATATTCATCTATAGCTGGGTACTGAAAATAAATAGACATGATTTTAGCGTTTTAATTGTTCAACATATTTTTTGTTAATGATTAATGTTGAGCAAATATATAAATAAGTATATAATATCTATAGATTTAGTAGTTTATATTTTGTAAAATATTACAACTGTTTCATTTTCAGTAAAATAATTTTTATAAGAGCCGCTATTTTATTGCAGATACCGGTCTGAACTAAATAAACTGAATAGAAACAGGTTAGATTTCACTCAATTAATGGTTGGCAGTAGGGCTATAGTAGGCATGAACTTGCCACATTCATTTCCAAGCCTTTAAATTCAATTTCAGAAAAGCTAATTATTTTAAGGATATTTGCAGTTCAAACATTAAAATAGTAATTGTGTCTTTAGATAAATTAAAACTTAGCAAACCACTTGTAGCGGCCATGACTGATGCAGGATTTTTAACTCCAAAAGAAATCCAGGCCAGAACGATGTCGCGCATTTTAGGTGGACAAGATGTTATAGCGGTGGGGCCGGAGGGTTCGGGAAAAACAACAACTTATGTTTTAGCTACTTTAATGAAGTTGAAGTACGCTTTTGAAGAAGCACCGAGGGCTTTAATTTTAGTACCAGATGCAGAACATGTAGATCATGTTCTGGAGCAATTTAAATTATTGAACCGGAACAGTACCTTCAGGATTTTGGGAATTGACAGCCGTGGCGCAGTTGATACACAGATGAACGAAATAACAGATGGTGTTGATATTATCGTTGCCGTTCCCGATCGCGCTCGTGCTTTATATTTAAAACTAGCACTAAATACCAATAAAATACAGTTGTTTATTGTAGATAATGCAGAGCTGATTGTTAAAAAAGGGCTGCAGTTACCCGTTGTAGAATTGGCTAACAGTGCTTATAAATCTCAGCATGTGGTGTTTACCGAAGTAATGCACGAGAAATTGAATCATATGATTTCGCCTTTCATGAAAGATTCTACTACAACCATTGAGGTAGATGAAATAGGCGAAAAGCAGGCAGAAGTTTATCAGCAGATGCTTTATCAGGTGCCTAATTTCAGAACAAAGCTTAACCTGTTAACCTTATTGTTAAACGATACTGAGGTTTTTGATAAAGTTGTAGTTTTTGTCAATACACGTTTAACCGCACAAACGGTTTATAAAAACTTTAATCAGCACAAAGAAGGTGAGATCAGTATCTATCGCTCGCTGTTTTTTGATGATAAAGGCTATGATGATATTGAAGACTTTAAAGATAATCCAGAGGCAAGGGTTTTAATTGTTGCCAATGAGAATTTAGGCGAACTTAATATTGAAGGAATTCCTTTTATTCTGCATTTTGAATTGCCAGAGCAGAAAGAAACGCTAATTCAGCGCATTGTTAAACATGGCGATGAAGATGTGGTAGCCATTACTTTTTCTACTGATATTGAATTAATTGAAGTGAAAAAAATTGAACAGGCCATTGGTCAGAAATTGGAGGTAATGGAATTACCTGAAGATTTGAAAGTAGTTGATGCTGCTGCTAAACCAAAGAAAAAGAAAGGTGCCGAAGAGGATGAAACTTCAGAACGTGGTGCTGCTTTTCACGAAAAGAAAGCCAGTAACCTAAAAAACTATAATTATAGCGCAGGCACAAAAGCCAAAATGACTTATAAAAATAAGAAAGGTTTGTCTTAAAAAAAATCTTGCAAATCGTCCTCCTGAACTTGTTTCAGGATCTTCTAGCAATTGTCATACCTATAGCATGATAGATGCTGAAACGAGTTCAGCATGACGCAAACTATACAAAAAAAGCTCCCCAGAAATTAATCTGGGGAGCTTTTTGTTAACCGTTAATTACGATTAATATAAAGTAAACTCTACACGACGGTTTTGTTGACGGCCAGCTGCAGTTTTGTTTGTTGCAATTGGTTGGTCAGGTCCGTAACCTGTAGCTTCGATTCTTGATGCATTGGCACCTTGAGATACTAAATAAGCTTTTACCGATTCGGCTCTGTCTTTAGATAAGCGTAAGTTTAGTTCTCTACCACCAGTATTGTCAGTATGACCAGCTAATTTTAAGCTGAAGTTTTTCTCTACCAATAAACCAGCAACACGGTTTAAAGTAGCATACGATTTAGAACGGATGGTTGATTTACCTAAATCGAATTCTAAGTTAGAAATCGCATCTTTAACCACTTTACGGTCTTCTTCAGTAATTACCCTGGTTTCTTTAATTACTTCACGTTGAACTTTGATTGGGCAACCAGAACCATCAACAACAGTACCTGATGCTGTACCTGGACATTTGTCGAATTTGTTTGCTACACCATCATTATCATCATCACCTAAATCTTTAGCATATTGTTCTCTATCGCGTTGTGCATTTTGCTCAGCAGTTGATAATGCTCTTCTTAATTCAGCACTTTCTTCAGCCGTTTGCTTATTTAAATTGGCCAACGAGCTATAGTTTTGTAACTGAGGTTTTGATTTATCTCCAATGGCAAACTCTAAACCGGCGTGTGCATAGGCAAATCTGTCGTTGGTAGGGCCATTAAATCCATCAAATTTAGCCGATTTAACAAAGTTAACATCGTAACCTAAATCTACATTGATACCTTTAGCAACACCTAGTTTTAAACCTGCACCTACAGGTACAAACCAGCCTTCTCTGTAAGAACCGGCATCATTGGTATTAGGAGTTGTTGTAGCGCCTGACGACATATAACCAGCACCTGCTTTTAAATATGGGATTAGTACCGCATTTTCTTGATTGATGCTAATGTTTGCTACGTTCCAAACTGCTGATAAAGCGCCTGACCATTGCATATTTGTTTTATAACCCGTGTTGGCAGCATAAGTAGTATTACCATTTGCGTCAACTCCATTGGCCAATCTCAATTCTTCAACTTTACCACCCAAAAAATCAGCTTGAATACCTAAAGAAGGTAAAATTTGTTTTTTAATGTAACCGCCGTAACCGATATGTTCAACCGGAGTTTCAAATTGATGATTTGAATTGCCAAAAATAGTTCTCGGGGTTAGTAAACCTCCATGAACACCTATTGACCAAGTACGGAATTGAGTAGGAGAAAAACGGCCTGCAGCGCTTGTGCTGGTTGGCGTTTCCTGTGCAAATAATTGTGATGATAAACCTAATAAAGCAATCAACATTGTTGATTTAGTAATTCTTGTATTCATGTTTTTCTATTTTGTAATATTAGTCTCTTAACAGTTTTTATATCATACTGTTTTGCATCGACTAAGAAAAAACCCTGCCAAAAGCATTATTTTTCTTACAAATAGCATGTTATCAGAAGATTAGGAGGGTAAACTAATTTCAAAAAAATATTACTATGCAACTAAAATCATGGTATATTTTGTATAGTATTCTGTACAAAAAAATGAAAAGAGCCTTTTTGAAGTAGTTTAAATTTTACTTGTCTGACGGATTTCTCTTGCTGTTCAGTAACATCTCTAGTGTTTTTTCGAGCCTGTTTGCACGCGTTTTTTCCTGTTTCGCAGATAAAAGCCAAAGTACGTATTCTTTTCTGTTGGTGTAAGCGAGTTGGTTAAAGTATGCTAATGCTTTAGGGTGGCTTTCTAAAAGGGCTTTTAAATCTTCAGGGAGTTTAACAGTTTTATTTACCGGATCTATGTATTCACCAAACTCGTTGGTTTTAATGTGATCGTTCCGCATTCCGGATGGTTTAACTTCGGTGATGAGTTTCAAACGTAAGGCTGTCCAGGTTTCGTTCACTGCTGCCGATGCACATGGTGTTAAACCGAAAGTATCCAGTTCTTCCCAGCTTTTCATCAAATCAAGATCGGATTTGATCTTTGAAGTTTTTTTAGGGTAGAATATCCAGATAATGCTTTTAGCATCAATATATTTAAGGTTGTTTTTAAGCTGTTGATGGAGCTGATCTTTGGTTATGGTAAAAGCGATTAATGCATTAAAATCAGCCTCTTCACTGTAGTTTATTGCGATATTCGATGGAATATCGCCAAATATGGCACCCAGAGGCTCAGGAGCATCAATTACTTTAATCACATAACCAGGTTTAACCTGAAGTTTTTTTAATAATAAATTTTCCATAATTGCATTATAGCCTCAGTTTAGCGAAGAAATCCCAAAAAACAATACCGGCAGAGATTACGATGTTAAAGGAATGTTTGGTTCCAAATTGAGGGATTTCGATGCATTCATCAATTTTTGCCATCACTTCATCGCTTACACCATCAACCTCGTTCCCAAAAATCAGTGCATATTTTTTATCCTGATCGGGCTGGAAAGTGTTCAGCATGGTACTGTTTTCGGCCTGTTCTATTGCAATGATCTCATAACCTAAGGCCCTTAAGGCATCAACGGCCTGTACAGTATCGGTATAATGAATCCAATCAACAGATTGCGTTGCACCCAGAGCTGTTTTCTCGATTTCGCGGTGTGGCGGTTGAGCCGTTATACCACAAAGGATAACTTTTTCCAATGCAAATCCATCGGCTGTGCGGAATATAGAACCTACGTTGTGCATGCTGCGCACATTATCCAACACCACCACAACAGGTAGTTTTTCCTGTGCTTTAAACGCTTCAATATCCGGACGGTTTAATTCGTCTAATTTTAATTTTCTCATTATTTTAATTGATTATACAGACTGGGGGAATTACATCGACTGGATATAATTTCGGAACTGTACTTATCTATCAGTATCTGTTGTTAAATGTGGGCCATTGCCAATTTCGCTAATGTAAATTGCGGCAGGGTAGCCAATCTTATCTATGTAATAATCCGTTAAATGCTTTGCAAAGTCTTCTTCAAAGCCTTTCTCTAATAAAGCTATCGCACATCCACCAAATCTGGCACCAGTCATACGGGCACCTATAACATGCTCGTAATCTGTGCAGAAATCTACTACTGCATCCAATTCTTTACCGCTTACTTCATAGAGTGTTCTTAACGATTCGTGCGAGGCGTACATCAGGCGGCCAAATTCTTCAAGGTTTCCGCCGTTTAGTGCTTTAGCAGCTAAATGAACCCGATCATTTTCTTTAACCACATGTGTTGCGCGGTTTAAAATAGTTTCATCTGTTATTAAATGGCTATGTAATGCAAATTTCTCAGCAGTTAATTCGCAAAGATAATGAAGTGTTATTTCTTGGTTCAGCAATTTAAGGGCGGTTTGGCATTCTGCTACACGCTCGTTGTATTTAGAATCTGCTAATTCTCTTGGTTTATTGGTATTGATGATGGCCAAAACATATTTGCCCAGGTCAACATCAACCATTTTGTATTTTAAGGTTTCACAGTCTAAAACAATCGCTTTGTTTTTTTCGCCAAAAGCAACTGCAAACTGATCCATAATGCCAGAATTTAAGCCAATAAAATCATTTTCCACCCGTTTAGCGATTTTTACAAGTGCTAATTTATCGTAGCCTAGATTTAGATAAGTATTCAGCGCATATGCTGTAGCGATTTCTATAGAAGCCGAAGAAGAAAGTCCCGAGCCAATTGGAATATCACCGTAGAACAGAAAATCTAAGCCATTAATTTCATGACCATCCTTTATGAATTCGTTAATTACGCCAATCGGGTAATTTGCCCATAAGCTACCATCTTTATCGTTTACAGTGTTACTTTCAACTACGGTTTGAGCTTCAAAGTTTAAGCTTTTAAACCTGAATTTATGATCATTATTTGGGGCAATGGCTACCCAGGTTCCTAAGGTGATGGCACAGGGCATAACCAAGCCGCCATTATAATCGATGTGTTCGCCAATGAGGTTAACCCGTCCGGGTGTAAAATAAATGGCAACAGCTTTTTTATGGTATTGCTCGGCAAATCTTTCCTCAAGGTTAATGTTCATTTGGCTAAAATATATTTATAAAAAGCATTAATAATAGTATGTTTGTTTAGGAAACAAAAGCCCTAAGTTACAATTTATGAGCGTTCAGCAAATACCCACCGGAAAAATTATTGATGGCGAAGAAGTTATCGCAATCGAACTAAGCAATAGCAAAGGTACTTATGTCAAAATATTCAATTACGGCACCATTATCAACAAATTTGTAGTTAAGAATGCTAAAGGCGAAAAACAGGATATCGTTCTTGGTTTCGATACTTTTGAAGAATACCTTGATCCAGCTTATCTGGCAAACTACCCTTATTTTGGCGCTATTATTGGCAGATATGCCAACCGCATAAAAAATGGAAGATTTATTATTGATGATGAAACCTATCAGCTGGTACAAAATGCCGGTACAGATACCTTACACGGTGGTATAGTAGGTTTTGATAAAAAAGTTTGGGACATTGTTGAAATTAACGATGGTGCGCAACCTTCGGTTACCCTGCAATATGAAAGTGTAGACGGAGAGGAAAATTTCCCAGGAAACCTGGTAATTGATTTAACTTTCGAACTGACCGAAAATGATGAATTGATTTTAAGTTATGAAGCAGAAACAGATAAAGCTACTGCCATAAACTTAACACACCATAGTTATTTTAACCTGGCTCCTGAGGGTGGAAATATCAAAAACCATAAGCAACAGATTTTTGCTTCAAATTATTTGGAGCAGGACGATAATTATTCGGTAACAGGTACATTAATTCCTGTTGAAGGTACACCATGGGATTTTACTAAATCTAAAGCAATAGGGCAGGATTGGAATGAAGATGAAGGATACGATCAAACTTTCGTTTTGGATAAGATTTATGGCGATTTATCGCTGGCCAGTAAAACAATTGAAGAAGAGAGCGGTTTAGTTTTAAGCGTATATACTACAGAACCCGTAGCCCATTTGTACACAGCGAAATATTTAGGCGTAAAAAATGGTAAGGATGGAAAAGATTATGACAGTTATGGAGCCTTTTGCGTAGAAACACAACATCATCCAAATGCGGTTAATATTCCTACATTTCCAAGCACCATTTTAAGACCGGAGGATCTGTATACGCAAACTACTATTTACAAAGTTTCATTAAACAGATAAATTATGTTCACGATCGAAGACATCCGGGCTGCAGAATCAAAAATTAAAACTGGTGCAGATTTCCCTCAGTTTATTAAAGAAATTAAGGAAATGGGTGTTAAGCGGAACGATGTATATGTATCCAATGGTTTGTCGATTTATTTTGACGATGAAGATAATGTACAGCAGATCAGTCCTGATGGATATCCGGCTTTGATTATAAATGACGAACCCTCTGCTGGTAAGTTAAGCCATGCTTTAAAAGTACATCAGCAGGGAGAAACCGATTATTTTACATTTTGCAAGCAAGCTGCAGATGCGGGTGTAGAGAAGTGGGTAACCGACCTGGAAGAAATGACCTGTACTTATTTAGATGCTGAAGGCAATGAATTGGTAAAAGAAAATATCCGTAAGGTTTAATCATCTATACGTAATGGCGATTGTTTGTGGTTTTTGATTTAATCATTGGCCATAAACAATTGCCATTTATATTTTAGTCATTTCTCTGATGTTAGATGCTATTGATTGATATTCAATAGGTTATTTAAATTCTCTCAAGTACCATTTTTATTGCTTGCGCTACAATTTTGTTTGGCTCTTTACTAAATTCGAAATTTACGCGACTGGCTAAAATGGCATTTACTGAAATTGCGTTGTGACCTAACACTTTGGCCAGTGCATAAATCCCTGCGGTTTCCATTTCCAGATTAGTAATGCGGTGCTGATTACTTTTAAAGCTGTTGATCTGACCGATAAAATCGGGAACGGCGTTTTTAGCACGTACAATTCTACCCTGTGGAGCATAAAAGCCAGGTGCAGTAATGGTTATGCCTTTCGCCATGTCTTTTCCAATCGTATTCAACAATGTTTCACTCGCTGCAGTTAAATAAGGATTTATATTTTTAAGATGCCCAAAGTGTGCTTTGATATCATCCATTAAAATCTGTTCATCACCAGATAATTGTTGAAGGTAATAATTCATTAAGGCATCCATCCCTAAGCCGTAAGAAGAAGCTAAAATCGTCCCCATCGGAATATCCGGCTGAACAGCACCAGAAGTGCCCACTCTGATAATGTTTAATGAAGTAAGCTCTTTTTTAATTTCACGGGTTTCAAAATTAACATTAACCAAGGCGTCTAACTCATTAAAAACAATATCAATGTTGTCTGTTCCAATCCCTGTAGAGAGTACAGTGACGCGTTTTTTGCCCACGTAACCGGTATGGGTAATAAATTCGCGTTTACCTTTTTTAAATTCTATTTTATCGAAATATTTGCTTACCTCGCCAACGCGGTCAGGATCGCCAACAGTAATTACAGTTTGAGCAATATCACCAGGTAAAAGGTTTAGGTGGTATATGCTCCCATCAGGATTGATGATTAAATCGCTTTCGGATATTTTCATATTTGGTTTATCTTGCCCGCCGATTTCGATGATTCACACAGATTTTATCAGTGTTCATCCTTTTAGCCAGTGGTTATTAAACAGTTTGCAGGTATTTTAATTTAACACCTTCAATTTTATCAAATTTACTTAAAACCTGATTGAGTTGTGCTTTTCTTACTTCAAATTTTAATATGCAATTCGTATCAAATTGTTGTGCCAAAATCTGTAAGTTCTCCTCTTTGCTCAACTTCATTACGTCGTTCATCTGAAGGTAATCGAAATGCGCCTCGTAAATATCATTTACAGTTTTGCTGATAACCGAAGCTGCTTTAATTGCCTCAATACTAGCTGTTTTGTATGCATTAATTAAACCTGGAACACCTAATAAGGTTCCGCCGAAATACCGTACCACAACAATTAATATATTGGTAATATCTTCTGATAATAAACAGTTCAGAATAGGCCTGCCTGCAGTACCCGAAGGTTCGCCATCATCATTCATTCGGTAGACAGATCGATCTGGTGTTAAGCGATATGCATAACAAAAATGATTGGCCTTTACATGTTCTGCGCGAAGTTTGGTGATAACCGGCTTTAATTCTGATTCACTGCGGATTGGATAGGCGTATGCAATAAATTTGCTTCCTTTATCTCGAAAGATACCCTCTGAGGCACTTTCGATAGTTTTATAAGAATCATCGAACAACATTTTGCGATAGTGTAATGAAAATGATAGCAGCAATAGCGAAGATGATGCCTGCGTAATTTAACTTGCTCAGCTTTTCTTTAAAAGCTACAATACCAATTAAGGTGCCTACTATGATTACGCCTAAATTCATTGCTGCAAAAACGGTAGATGGATTTTCTGCCAGCGCTTTATGGGCTTTCATGTAAAAAAGGATATTTCCAAAATTGAAGAGGCCTAAAATAAAGCCGCAAGCCACATTTACCAGTTGTATTTTTATTTTGCCGGCCATTACCATCGAAATCACAATAAGCAATGAAACCATAAATGCCAGGCAAAAAACAGTGAAAAGTGAGGTGGTATAAGGCAATTCTTTATACAACGCAATTTGTTTAAAAAGGACGTCGATTACGCCAAAACCGACGAAAACCATAATGGGGTAGAGCAGGCTTCCTTTATTGCTTCCTTCCTGATCGGATTTTCGAAGAAAAGTTAAAAAAATAGCCACAAAACCGATCGCCAGACCAATAATTTTCAGGCTATTAAAATCTTCTTTAAAGATAAAATAAGCCGCAAGTATGGGGATAAATAGTGATAAACGTTGCGCAATATCAGTTTTAACAATGCCGAGGTTTTTTACAGATGCTGCAAGGAATAAAAATATCGACGGCAATAAAATAGCCAGGGCAATATAAATAGGCCACGGTGCAGTAGAGGTGACCAGTTTAACATCAGGCTTAAAAAAAAGAAAACATAAGCTTAATGCAGTAAGATAATTAATGGTAATGGCTTGAATAATACTGATTTGGTACCGTTTTGCCAGCTTCAATAAAACAGCTACGGTAACACTACAGCAAATGCTTAAAATAATGTAGATCATTTATTTGATGTCGTTTAGATAGATAGAGAGTTTGTCATTTCCGACTTGTACTGTTTCCTGCAGATTTCCATTAATGTTTGGAGAAGAAACCCCATCGTTCCAGCTGGCAGATGAGGTAAAAATACGTGCTTCATCCCATAGGTTAGTACTTAAAAATTGATTTAATATATTGGCGCCACCCTCAATAATTACTGATTGTATATCCATCAGGTAAAGCTGAAAAGCGATTTTTTGCGCTAAATAAAAGTGCATATCTTCCATCTGGATGTAATGGATATTCTCGATAACATCAGTTTTAACCTCATTAAAGATAATGGTTTTGGCTGCTTTATTGAAGATGTGGTTGGTTATTGGCACCTGAAGGTTTTTATCGATTACTAAACGGATAGGGTTTTTGCCCGTCCATTCCCGGGCGGTTAATTGCGGATTATCCATAATGGCAGTTTGTTTGCCGATCAGGATAGCGTCTTCTTCGCTACGCCATTGATGGGCCAAACGTTTGGCTAGAGCTCCACTAATCCATTTCTGGTGACCATCCTTTGTTGCAAAATAGCCATTTGCGGTTTCGGCCCATTTTAAAATGATGTAGGGCCTTTGTTTTTGTATCCTGGTAAAAAATCTTCTATTGAAATAGCGGCATTCATGATCTAAAACTCCACTCACCACTTCAATTCCTGCATTTCTGAGTTTTTCGATTCCTTTGCCATCAACACCTGAAAAAGGATCTCCATTGCCGATTACTACCTTCTTTAGCTGATGTTTTACCAATAAATCAGCACATGGAGGTGTTTTGCCAAAATGCGCACATGGCTCTAGACTAACGTAAGCAGTAGCCTGTTTCAAGAGCGTTTCAGCCTCATCGCCGTATTGATCAAAAACAGCTTTAACGGCATTGGGTTCGGCGTGCGATTTTCCATATTCCTGATGATATCCTTCTCCAATAATTTTGCCGTCTACAACGATAACACAGCCAACCATCGGGTTCGGGCTAACATTTCCTAAAGCCAAGGCTGCTAGATCAAGACAGCGTTTTATATAAAATTCATCGCTCATTAGGGCAAAAGTAGTAAAAAAAGAGTCATGGCTTTATCAAAAGAGTGTTGTTATGATCCCAATTAAGTAATTTTGTAAATATGAAGATAGGAGAATTAGCGGCGCATTACGAACTCGAACTTGAGCCTTTATACGATAATAATGAAGCAAAAGCATTATTTAGTATTGCTGCTGAGCAGGTTTTGGCTTTATCTTCAACTAAACTAACCCTGCAAAAAGATATCGATATCAGCTTTATCAACATGCAGAAACTTTTGAGCATCCTTAACGACCTGCAGATTGGAAAACCCATTCAACATATTTTGGAAGAAGCCCATTTTTACGGCGCTGTATTTAAAGTTAACGAACAGGTGCTTATCCCAAGGCCAGAAACAGAAGAACTGGTAGATTGGATCATTTCAGATAACAGTTTGCAGTTTTCAGTTAACACCAACCATAAAATCAGTATTCTTGATATTGGAACCGGCTCTGGATGCATTCCCATCACACTTAAAAAACATTTGTCAAAGGCTGAAGTATCTACATTGGATGTTTCAGCTAATGCCATTGCTGTAGCCAAAGAAAATGCAGAATTGAACAATGTGAAGATCAAATTTGTTGAAGCAGATATTCTGACTTTCAAATCTGAAGAAAAATTTGATGTTATAGTAAGTAACCCTCCGTATATCAGAGATTTAGAGAAAGCAGATATGCATGATAATGTGTTGGCGCACGAACCACATTTAGCATTATTTGTTCGTAACGAAAACCCATTAATATTTTATAAAGCTATTGCTGATTTTGCAAGAACAAATTTAAAGCCTAATGGACAACTTTATTTCGAGATCAACGAATATTTAGGTAATGAAACGGTTGAAATGTTAGTTGCTAAAGGATTTATTAATATCGAGTTAAGACAGGATATGCAAGGGAAAGATCGGATGGTTAAAGCTAATATATAAGATGGATGCTGTAAGATGAATGATAGAATAAGTCAGAAGTTAGATGTCTTGCGATATGTTGTAGCGTATTAAAATCCCTCGGGGTTCGTCTTCCTGAACTGGTTTCAGGATCTATGTGATACCTTTAATTTCTAGTTGTCTTAAATCCTTAAGCCCTCGGATGAAACTGCGTAATTACCTCTCTTAAGTAATCTCTATCAATATGCGTATAAATTTCGGTAGTGGTAATACTCGAATGGCCCAACATTTCTTGTACGGCTCGTAGATCGGCTCCTCCTTCAATTAAATGGGTAGCGAATGAATGCCTGAAGGTATGGGGACTGATTGTTTTCTTCAGCCCTGCAGCAATAGCCAGGCTCTTAATCAGGTTAAAAATCGAAATACGCGATAGCTTAGCGCCAAAACGGTTTAAAAAGATGAAATCTTCATGCCCTTTTTTAATATTAGCATGCACACGTATTTCGTTGATGTAAATATCGAGCAGTTTTAAGGCTACACCTCCAATGGGAACTAAACGTTCCTTATTTCCTTTCCCAATCACTTTAATAAATTCGATCTTTGGGAATAGATTTGATATTCTCAGCTCAGTTAACTCGGTTACACGCAAGCCACAGCCATATAACACTTCCATAATGGTTTTGTTACGCATACCCTCAGGTTTAGAAGCATCAATGGCCGCAATAAGCGCATTAATCTCGTAAATGTTTAATGTATCTGGTAATTTTCTGCTCAGTTTTGGTGCTTCAAGCAGTGCTGTAGGATCATTTGAAATCACATCTTCCAGCATTAAATAGGCGAAGAAAGCTTTTAGTCCTGATATTACCCTGGCCTGTGTACTGGCTTGCATACCCAGTTCATGCAGCCATGAAATAAAGGATTTTAGCTCAGTGAGGGTAATCTCAGTTAATTGAGGCGCTTCATTCAAAGATTGAAAATACTGGATCAATTTATCAATATCGCTCAGATAGGCATCAACAGAATTACCAGATAACGACCGCTCTAGTTTTAAATACGATTTAAATCCTTTAATATATGATGGCCAAAGCATGCTTTTATTTGAGATTTTTTATAACATTGCAACGTTACAACATTATATTATGAAAATACAAATTATTAACGGGCCAAACTTAAACTTATTAGGTGTACGCGAACCATCTATTTATGGAAGTACCAGTATTGAAGATTATATTAAAGAGTTAAAAACGGTTTATCCGAATATCGAAATTGAATATTATCAGAGTAATGTTGAGGGCGAGATTATTAATAAACTACACGAAGTTGGTTTTAGTTATGATGGGGTAGTGCTAAATGCTGGTGGTTACACACACACCTCTGTAGCCATTGCTGATGCGATTGCCGCTATTAAAACCCCTGTGGTTGAGGTGCATATCTCTAACATTTATGCCCGCGAAGAATATCGTCATGTTTCTTTAACCGGTAAAAACTGTCAAGGTGTTTTAACTGGCTTTGGCATAAAAGGTTATCGTTTAGCCATTGAAAGTTTGTTGATTTAATCTACCAGATATTACAACTGTCAGATGGCACCATCTGACAGCAACTTAAACGGAAAATCCCACGATTGTTATTTCGAGCGGACCCGATAGCTATCGGGTGCAACGCAGTCGAGAACCCGAAGGCGCTGCAAAGCAAAATCTACAAAGAGTAATTGAAAGATTTCTCCATTCCGCTACCGATGAAAAATCGGTGAGCTTCAGTCGAAATGACGCAAGGTTCTTACTGCAAATCCGAAAAATATTTAATTTTCTTAATAAAAAATGCCCAAACAACGCTGTTGTTGTACACTCCGGTATGTTGGCTATATGCTTTTTGAACAGCTTTCCGCTTTCTGTTTGTTTTGGAAAGCGATTTAAGGAAATGCCAATGACCTTTGCTTACCGCCATGGTAAATTTGGGCTTTCCTGTTAATAAAAAGTGCCACCACGCAATAAAATCTATAAACATCCTAATTGTAATTCGGAAAATGGCATCACTGGCAGGTAGGTTTTTCTGCATGATGATGAGGTTGTTTCTGAAATTGAGATAAGTTTTAAAAGGATTTTCAGTTTGCAAAGTTCCACCACCAACATGGTAAACTTCGGCATCCGGACAGTACATAACTTTATAGTTTAGGTTCTTTAAACGCCAGCAGAGATCTATCTCTTCCATATGCGCAAAAAGATCGGCATCTAAACCACCTGCTTCTTGCCAGCATTTGCTTTTAATAAAAAATGCAGCGCCACTTGCCCAAAAAACTTCTGTTGTATCATTATACTGTTCATTATCAAACTCATATACATTAAATAGTCTGCCACGGCAGAAAGGAAAGGAATAAATGTCCAGATACCCCCCAGCAGCACCCGCATACTCAAATTGTTGCTTGTTTAACTGCCATTTAATTTTAGGTTGCGCTGCAGCAATCTGCGCATCGCTTTCCATTAAATCAATCACCGGCTTTATCCAATTATGGGTTACCTCTACATCCGAATTCAGGAGGATAAAATAATCAGCCTCAACACGTTCTAAAACCTTGTTATAGCCTCCCGCAAAACCGTAATTCTGGTCGTTCTGGATAATTTTAACGGTAGGAAAGTTTTCTTGTAAAAACAAAACTGAATCATCAGTGGAGGCATTATCGCCCACAACAATTTGCAGATTATCATATTCAGAAAGCAAAATTCCTGGTAAAAATTGCTTCAAATATGCTTTTCCATTCCAGTTTAAAATTACAACGGCTACTGATGGGTTCATTCTTTTTATTCGGGTTTAAATTTCCAGCGTTTATGGCTCCAAAGCCAATATTGAGGCTGTTCTTTAATTATATTTTCTAAAAATTTAAAGTGCAGATTTGTAATCGCAAACTCATCCATTTTAGCTGGATCGAGGCACATAGGCAAAACTTCTACATGGTAGTAGCCTTTTCTAACTACGCTAACTTTAAAATAGTATATGGGTCTTTTAGTAGATTTTGCAATTTTTTCTACGCCTAAAAGCGCAGCAGTTTTTTGGTGTAAAAAATCTACAAAGTATTTGGTTTCTTCTCTTGTTGGAGATTGATCGCTTGCAAAACACAGCAGTGTGGGTTCATTTTTATAGGTGGCCATACCACGAAGCGTTTGTCGCATGGCAATGAAAACATTACCATATTTTGTACGCATACAATCAAACCAGGTTTCAAAAATTTTGTTATTGATGGGTTTAAAAATCACCATGGTTTTGGCAGAAATACTAAGTCCTAAAGCTAAAGTGCCTAATTCCCAGTTCCCGTAGTGGCCTGTGCAAGCCAGTACACTTTCTCCAGCTTTAAAATGGGTTTCTAGTTGTTCCAGTCCTGTAAACTTTACTCTTTTTAGTGTTTCAGCTTTTGAAATACTGGTCATTTTAATAATTTCGAAAATAAGTTCGGCCAAATACAGGAAGAATTTTTTCTCTATAGCCTTAATTTCGGTGAGTGATTTTTCAGGAAAGGAATGGGTTAAATTCTGCCTGACAACTTTTTTTCTATAGCCTATTACATAATAAAGCAGATAATATAGTAATCTTGCAAAAAAAAAGAGCAAAGGTAAAGGCAGCAGCGATAACAGGTATAAAAAAAATACGCCAACGTGCGCAATCCCTCTTTTAATCATTATTTTTAAAACGTTTCAACTACAAACATAAATTTTCAAATGCAGAATACAGCTATACTTCCATTATTTTATCTTCCACCGGTTGGCTATTTTAGTTTATTACAAAAGCTGGAGGTAGATTTTTTAATCGAAAAACATGAACATTTAGCTAAGCAGACTTACCGCAACAGGGCCAGTATTTATTCGCCCAACGGAAAACTGGATATTACCGTTCCTGTGGTTAAAGGTTCAAAAACACACACGCAAATGAAGGATGTGCGAATTAGCTACGATTTTAAATGGCAACGTTTACATTGGTTGAGCTTAGAAAGCTGTTATAGAAGTTCGGCCTATTTTGAGTTTTATGAAGATGAACTTTCGCGGTTTTATAATCAAAGATTTGAATTCCTTTTTGATTATAACCTCGAATTGGTAGAATGGCTTTCCAAAAAGTTAAAGCTCAATAAAAGCTTCGAAGTTACCACCGAATATTTTGATAATATCGCTCCTGAACTTGATTTTCGTACCATTATGAATCCTAAAAAAGAGGAAGATATTGTAAAAAATAAGCCATATTATCAGGTTTTTGAAGATAGACATCAATTTTTACCCAACTTAAGTATTGTTGATCTGTTATTTAACCAGGGCCCGCAAGCCCGGCTATATTTATAAAGTATGGGAAAAAACAAGCCGCGTAACCGCCATAAGCACTATAAAGTTCCAGCCCCGGGTACCAGTCCGGGTTTATACACTATTGATGAAGATGCATTAAAACCAATTATTGTACTTCATATTTATAACGATAAGAGTTATAAAAAAGTGGAATTGGAGAACATTAATAATATTGATAAACTGATTGAAAATAAAGATTTCTGCTACTGGTTTGATATCAAAGGATTAGCAGATCCTAATATATTCGAAACACTTTATTCAAAATTAGGTATCAGCAGGCTCGTATTAGAAGATATTACCAGTTCTTACCAGCGGCCCAAGCTGGATGAATATGATAATGACAAGTACATTTTTGCAGTGAGCAGGCATCTGTTTTTAAATGAGGAGAATATTTTAAATAATGATCAAGTCTCTTTTATCCTGTCTGAACGTACATTGATTACCTTTCAGGAAACTTATGCAGATTGTTTTGAGCCCGTAAGAAAACGTTTAGAAATAGGGAAGGGGAACATTCGTATTGGTGGTATTAGTTACCTGATGTATGCCATTATGGATGTGATAGTGGATAATTATTTTTCCTTGTTAAACTTTTGGGGGGAAGAGCTGGATACTATTGAAGACCGTTTATATGATCATCCTGACCGGAGAATCATGTATGATACACAAGCGATTAAAAGGTCGCTAATCATGATCCGAAAAGTAGCCTGGCCAGAAAGAGATAAATTGAATGATATTATCCGTACCGATAGCCCCTTAATATCAGATCTTACCAAAACCTACATGAAGGATGCATACGATCATTGTATCCAGATTATTGATTTTATAGAATCATTAAAAGAGATTGCTTCGGCCAATATTGATATGAATTTATCGATCATCAGTAACCGGATGAACGAAATTATGAAGGTTTTGACCATCATTTCGTCCATATTTATTCCATTAACCTTTATCGCAGGGATTTACGGAATGAACTTTAGTCGGGAAGACCCTACCACCGGAAAGATATTAAAAGACAATATGCCCGAATTGTACGCCGAACATGGTTATTTGTACACCTGGATTGTAATGGCTGTGATTGCGGTTTTGCAGGTGATTTACTTTTGGCGTAAAGGTTGGTTTAAATAGTGTTTGACATAAAAAAATTCGATATACAAATCGTCATCTCGACTGAAGCGAAGCGAAATGGAGAGATCTATCTAGACAGATTTAGCTTCGCTGAGCACTTCGTGGTTCTAGGCTGCATTGCCCTGCGCTCGAAATGACGATAACTAGAGGTGGACGGTAACTAGAAGTAAGTTTTAGGCCTAAATTTCGCTGCTATTTGTTGTTTTTTAAAACTAAATTAATCCACAAAACAACTATGTTAGTAGGCAAATTATTTGACTCTAAATGAATAATTGCTATTCAGTAGGATAAATAAAAAGATTAGAATAAATTTGAATAGGTTCTAAAATCAATTTTTAATATATGTAGCTTTAGGGGATTTTTTGGTTAGGTTATAGATGCAGTCATTCGAAATAGATAAAAGCGACGTACTCAAGGTTAAAAATGCAATTTTAGCTGGTGATGAAACTTTAAAAGTAGTTTTAGAGGAGTATCATGCCTCAGAAATCGCGATTTTGTTTGAGCGCTTGGATAAATCCGAACAGCGGCACATTATCAACCTGCTTCCGGCAGAAATAGCTTCAGAGATTATCTCTGAGATGGACGAAGAATCCCATCCCGAAGATTTACTTTTTGAGCTCCATCCCGATAAACGTACAGAGATTGTTGAAGAACTGGATTATGATGATGCGACCGACATTATCTCTCAGCTGGAAGATCACGAACAAAAGGAGATTTTAGAAGACCTTACCGAAGATCATGCTTCAGAAATCCGAAACCTTTTAACTTACGACGAAAAAACTGCGGGTGGTTTGATGAACACAGAATTGATCTGTGTAAACATCAACCTTACCAAAAAAGATGCGATCGACGAGATCATCCGGCAGAGCGAAGAGATGGAGGAGTTCTATACCATTTATGTAGTGGATGATGAGGAGATTTTTAAAGGTATTGTTTCGTTAAAAGACATTATAAAGGCAAAACACAATGCCAAAATAACCGAACTGGTTAAAATTGATGCCGTTTATGTACACCCTGATACCGATCAGGAAGAAGTAGCCAATCTAATTTCGCAATATAACTTAACCAGTATTCCTGTTATTGACGATCACCAGAAATTACTCGGCAGGGTAACATTCGATGATGTAATCGATGTAATGGAGGCCGAAAGTACCGAAGATATCTTAAAAATTTCAGGGGTATCAGAAGATGAGGAATTGAGCGGTAACTGGGTGGAAGCGGTAAAATCGCGTTTGCCATGGTTAATTATCAACCTCGGAACTGCTTTTTTAGCTTCTTCTGTTGTGCGTTATTTTGATCCAACCATTAAGCTAATTCCTTCCTTAGCAGCCTACATGACTATTATTGCGGGGATGGGTGGAAATGCAGCTACCCAGGCACTTGCCGTAACGGTTAGGCGTATTTCACTTTATGACTTGACTGATAAACAGGCTTATCGTACTGTTTTAAAGGAATTTACCGTAGGTTTAATAAATGGTGCATCTAATGGATTAATCGTATTTATTTTTGCTTACTTTTTTGATGGAAACCCAATGCTTGGATTGGTTATCTTCCTGGCTATGACTGGCAATCTTGTAATTGCAGGTATCACAGGCGCAGGTATTCCACTAATTTTAAAACGCGTAGGTATCGATCCTGCCATTGCATCATCTATAATTATTACTACTTTTACCGACGTTTTTGGTTTCCTATTAATTTTAGGATTGGCCAGCAAACTTTTACTATAGATAGATTAAAAAATCCTGATCTCCATGCAAACGACAAGACACGATTGGACAAAAGAAGAAATATACGAAATTTATAACAGACCATTTTTAGATCTGGTTTACGAAGCCGCAAGCATCCACAGAGAAAATAAAGATTACAATGAAGTTCAGGTAAGTTCATTAATCTCGATCAAAACTGGAGGTTGTGCTGAAGACTGTTCATATTGCCCACAGGCAGCCCGCTACCATACCGAATTAGAAGTTCAGCCATTGATGCAGGTTAGCCAGGTGGTTAGCGCCGCAGTTAAGGCAAAAGAGGGCGGGGCATCACGTTTATGTATGGGTGCTGCATGGCGCGAAGTACGCGATAACCGCGATTTTGACCGTGTAATTGAAATGGTAAAGGCCGTGAATGACATGGATATGGAAGTTTGCTGTACTTTAGGCATGCTTACCGAAAACCAGGCTCAACGTTTAGCCGATGCTGGTTTATATGCATATAACCATAATATCGATACCTCTGAAGATGATTACAAACGTATTATTTCGACCAGAACTTACGATGATCGCTTAAATACCATTAAAAATGTGCGTAAAGCTAAATTAACGGTATGTAGTGGTGGCATTATCGGTTTAGGTGAAACGGTAGAAGACCGTGTTTCGATGTTACAGACTTTATCAAACATGGAAAAACATCCCGAATCAGTTCCTGTTAATGCTTTAGTACCCGTAAAAGGTACTCCTTTAGAAAACCAGCCCCGTGTTCCGATCTGGGATATGGTAAGAATGATTGCTACAGCACGAATCGTAATGCCAAACTCAGTGGTACGTTTATCAGCTGGTAGAAACGAAATGAGCACGTTAGAACAGGCTTTTTGCTTTATGGCAGGTGCAAGTTCTATTTTTGCAGGCGATAAATTATTAACTACACCAAACCCTGCATTTGTTGACGATATGGCCATGTTTGAATTGTTGGGACTGAAAACCCGCGACGCCTTTAAAAATGGCCGACCAGCAAACACAAGGATTGAACAGGAAGCTGTTTAATCAAAAATATAAACTGATAGCTCTGGTGTCAGTTATCCGTAGTGTCGGTTGTTTCCAACTGACACCATGGATAGATTTCAAACCATAATAGTGTTATAAAACAAAGTCCCGAAGAAAATCGGGACTTTTTGCATTTAGTCGAAGTTGTGGTGTCAGATATTACTATCTGACACTAAGTTAAATCATATTTTAGAGTCAGATGTTACCTCTGACCCTACAAGAAACAACGCCTTAAACAGCAGTTACTCTTACTTCAATATTTCCTTTTGTCGCTTTAGAGTATGGACAAGCCCTATGTGCCTTATCCGCTAAAGCTTGTGCTTCCTCGTGCGAAATCCCTGGGATATGTACATCAAGGTCTGCAGAGAGCACAAATGCATTGCCATCTTTATTAAACGAAACCAATACTTTCACATTTGCTTCACTAATATCAACACCTTCACGCTCCGCTACACTACCTAATGCACCCAAGTAACAAGGCCCCCAGGCAGCAGCAAACAATTCTTCAGGATTTGTGGCACCTCCTTGCCCGCCAAGTTCTTTTGGCTTTCTTAAATCTAAATCTAAAATCCCATCACTTGATTTGATGTGTCCGTCTCTTCCTCCTGTAGCTGTTACTTCAGCCGTATATAGCTTTTCCATAATGTTTTCTTAATATGGATACTTAACAATTTTTAGTGGCCTTTGTTTTTGATGCAAAGTATTGACGGGTTAAATCTTGAACTAATGCAGCACGATTACTTGCGTAATAAAATTCGCGCTAAATCTTGATTTTTACTGATAGCTTATAAATATCATAGGCTACCTTCTGGATGAGGTCGAATTGCTCGGGAACCAAATCTTCCCCTTTTTTTATGGCTAAACCATTATCATTTAACCTGATTAACGGCACATTCTCAATGGTGCTGGTTCCTTGCTCCAGATTTTCAATAGAAGTATCCAGTAAATAATTGGTGTTGTTGGCAATAGGCTTCAAGGTATCGAAACTCTCGAAGATGAATTGATGTTCCTTATTGTAGAGCGAAAGTGTTGCAACATAAGAAGACAATAAATGGCTGAGTGCTGTAAACTGATGCACTTCTTTAATAAACAACTGTTTGCTTTTTGGTTCAGAAAACATTCTTTGAAACAGGGAAGCCAAATTTGCTGTACTTACATATACTTCTTTCCGTGCCAATTTATATTCTGTTCTGTTGTAATTTTTCTCAAAATACAATTTAATCACCTGTCCATAATAAGCCTTATTAGCCTTTAAAATATCGAGCATGGCCTCTTTGAGTTTTTCGTGTTCCCAGGTTGGGAATAAAGAATAACTGGCCAATAGCGCAATACCAGAGCCTATAAAAGTATCATAAATCCTTTCGCGTGCGAGTGCTATCGATCCCATACCCAGAAAATCGAATAAGATTAAGATATAGGGCGTCATAAAGAGTACACTCACTACGTAATTTTTCCTTTGGAAACTATAACAGCCAATCATGCAGATTAATAGGATCACAAATAATGTATTCCGATCGTGGATATAAGTAATCACACCCATACCAATAAACGCCCCAGCCGTGGTACCGATTAAACGCTGATAATTACGCTCTTTGGTTAAACTAAATCCAGGTTTCGAAATTACCAGGATGGTGAGGAGAATCCAGTAGCTATGAGAGAAATTGAGAATCTGAGCCACTATAAAACCCAAAAGCATCACCACTGTAACCCGTAACGAATGCCTGAAAGTAGAAGAAGTATAAGTTAAATTCTCTGTAAATAGTTTAAAATCGAATTTTTGCCTGGTGATAAATTTCTCTGTATCTACCTCGGCCTGTCTAATATCTTTACTATTTCTGATTTTAAAATAGCTAAATATGGTTTTAACCCTTGCCAGTATATTTTCGATGTTTACTTCAATATTTTTTAAGGCAATAATACCAAGTGTATTATACTCCTGATTTTGATTGTTCTTTTCCAGGTCGTTGATTTTGATCTTTAACCTTTCAATCTCAATCAATAAACGTTTCGAAACAACAGGTGTTCCACCACTTTTTAAAGCAAAAGCAATATCATCGAGGGCATATGAAATCCGTTTAATGGCCATTTCATAATCTGATAAAATACCTGCTTTATCAAACTGATCATGCAGCTGCTGGTAATTATAATAGGTAGACATTACCTGCTCGAACAGATCGACCATGTCTACAAATACCAATAGCAAAAATCTGCCCTCAGGAGTAGAATCTCTTACAATTTCGCGGGTTCTAAATAGCAGTTCTCTTACTGCATCCTGTTTTTCGTGAACAGAAACCTGAAGCTGCAGCAGATCTGAATAGGTTTTTTCGTAGTTATTATTGTGATGGTAAAACTTGGCTTTTTCGCGCAGAAACTCTGCAACTTCCAGAATAGAATCGCTTAGCGATTGCTGCACCAGGCGGAAAGGGCGTAAGCGGTACACAAAATAACTTAAACCTGTGTACCAAAGGCTACCTGCCAGAACCATAACCGCATGCAGCAATACCTCTTGCCAAGGGCGAACATCATCAATACTCAGTACCATAATCAGTAAAACCGCGGTACCAACCGACGCTGCTCTAATACCATAGATGTAAAACATCGAAAATACAAAACTCGATACAGCCAATAAGAAGCCGATAAAATAATGGTTTTTGTTGGTTAGCCCCGTTATGATAGAGAAGGTAAAGATGAGCGCAGTGGTAATGAGCATTGCATTTCTTCGGTGTACCATTGGACCCGGACTATCTACCACACTTACACATAAAGCACCTAAAGATAAAGTCATGCCGTACTTTAACATGCCAAACTGAGCAAAAATTAAAGAGGGAAGCAGTACACCAATGGTGATGCGGAGACCATCGGCAAAATACGTACTCAATAAAAAGTCTTGTATATTTCTTATGGGTTGCCTAATCTGCATGGTACAAAAATAACATAATAGCGAAGTTTTTTGTTGCGATTAAAATTAAGTTTTTTGCTTTTTTTAAACTTTTAAGCAGAAAATAGATAATGGTTTGATTAATAAAATGTTATGAATTGTTTGTAAGTATCATTTTAGAAATGTTAATAACCTATCGCAAACACGCAAAAGGCACTCAAAAACGTTGTTTTTATAACATTAAATTGTTGATAACCAGCTATTTTAGGTGGATAACTTTGTGTATAAAAACGTTCGTTTTTCTCTTGACAAATGTGTGTTTTCCTACTAAATTAGATCATATCAAATACGAAGTACTTTGAATTCTGATAAAACAATCCAAAAGAGATAAAGAACCGAAAGGGGAATTGTTTCGGCGTGTTTACAGGGAAAACGATTAATTTCTGAAAGGGTTAAACCGAGTAAGGATATATATAACCATCGAAAGATTGGATCATAAGAAAATCGCACAGGCCCAAACAGAGATTATTGAAAACTAGGAAGTTTACGGACGGACGAGTTGGAAATAAATTTTCACGAATCGCAAAAGTTGCAAAACCTAACGATAACGGAAAAATCAAAGTAACAAGAATTAGATGCTTTAAAATGCGACTACGGTTGTTTTTAAAGTTAAAACGGGGAACTGAATCGAAAGAAGAAGGACCCCGTTTTTATTTTGCCCTAAAATTTTGATCTTTCGATCAAAAAAAGAATAGTGAATCCTTCCACATATTATCCCTAAAATATTAAATTTACCAAATGGCCAAAAAAGGTAAATCAATCTCCAATCCGTCAAAAAAGATATTCGTTTTAGATACCTCGGTTATTTTGTATGACCATGACGCGATAAATAACTTTCATGAGCATGATGTAGCCATTCCCATTCAGGTTTTAGAAGAGCTCGATAATTTTAAAAGCGGTAACGATACCCGGAATTTTGAGGCCAGAAGTTTTATCCGCCTTATTGATGAAACTTCAAAACAAAAACTCATCAGCGATTGGATTTCGCTAAAAAGCCCCGATTCAGGGAAATTTAAGGTAGTTTTAAATGAGAAGCCTTTAACCCTAAATGCAGAAGAAGTGTATGGAAAAGGCAAAACAGACCATAAGATTTTAAACGCAGCATTAAGTTTAAAAGAAGAATATCCAAATAAAAAAGTAGTACTCGTATCAAAAGACATCTGCCTGAGGTTAAAAGCAAAAGCCTTGAATTTAAATGCAGAAGATTACGAAACTGGTAAAATTAAAAACGTAGATGAACTTTACGCCGGAAAGACCGAAATAGGCAATTTTCCTCTGGAAATTATAGAAGAAGTAAAAAAACAACCTTTTATTGATGCGACTGAAATAGAGCTGCCACCTAAAAATGCTAATCACTTTTATATTTTAAAAAACAAGAGAAAAACTGCAAACGTATTTTATAACAATAGTTTAAAAACAATTTCTGCAGTATCTACCGATCCGATATTTAAAATTAAACCTAAAAATATTGAGCAGGCATTTGCAATCCACGCGCTTTTAGATCCAGAAATTAAGCTGGTGAGCATACAAGGAAACGCGGGGACAGGTAAAACACTATTGGCTTTGGCAAGCGCATTAGAACAGCGTAAAAACTTTAGACAGATTTATGTTACCCGGCCAATCGTTTCACTGAGCAATAAAGACATCGGTTTCTTGCCAGGTGATGCAAAATCGAAAACTGATCCTTTTATGGCACCCATTTGGGATAATCTGCGGTTTATTAAAGAGCAGTTTATCGGCGATGATAAGATGTCGGAAAAGATCGATGAACTGATTGTAACCGAAAAAATTGCCATTGCGCCGTTGGCTTTTATCCGTGGACGAACCCTCACCAAGATTTTCTTTATTATTGATGAGGCACAAAATTTAACGCCACATGAGGTGAAAACCATAATTTCGAGAGCCGGCGAACATACCAAAATAGTGTTTACAGGCGATATTTACCAGATTGATACGCCATACCTAGATTCTGAAAGTAATGGCCTGTCTTATTTAATCGAAAACGCTAAAAACCACCCGCTGTATGCCCATATTACCTTACATAAAGGCGAGAGGAGCGAGTTGGCTAATTTGGCTAATGAGTTGCTTTAGGCTTTTATTCTCCGTTCATCTAGCAGAAAAGGGCTACAATAGTTACGTCACCCTGATCCGATAGCTATCGGATTTGTTTCAGGGGCTTCATTCAAACAGGGCAGATCTCTCCGTTCCGCGTTGCTTCAGTCGAGATGACGACCGAGTCTAAAGTATCCTAATGGTATTTCTTCAAACTCCTTAAACAGATAAACAATCCGATTAAAGTTAACACCGCGCTCAATATAAACGGTGCACCTGGAAAATAAACCGGAGCCTTACCTTCGATAAAATAAGCAAAAATATGTGTCATTACCCAAGGGGCAAATATGGCTGCTAAACTTTGTAAACCGGTTAAAACGCCCTGCATTTCGCCTTGTGCATTGGAGGGTACCTGATTTGAAATCAAGCCCTGCATAGCCGGTCCGCAGATTCCGGCTAAACCATAAGGAAGCATAAAGGCAAACATCATCCAGCCCTTGCTTGCAAAAGCGAAAGCTACGAAGCCGATGATGTATAAAATGAGACCAAAGTAAACTGCTTTCTTTTCTCCGATTTTGGGAAGGATCACCCTTATTAAACCACCTTGAACAAGGCCCACAACCAAACCCACAAAACCTAACGAATAGCCTACCCAGGCAGCATCCCATTTAAATTTCTCCATGGTATAGAATGTCCAGTTGGATTGGACAGCATGACTGGCAAAGTATAATAGGAATAAGGTAGCCATTAAGCCCAATAATGCGGGATATTTGCCAATGCTTAACAATGAACCGATTGGATTTGCCCTTTTCCAGTCAAAAGCCCGGCGTTTTTCAACTGGTAAAGATTCTGGCAGTATAAAATAACCGTAAAGCCAGTTAATTAAAGATAAACCTGCAGCAATCATAAAAGGAACCCGGGTACCAAAATGGCTAAAAACGCCACCTAAAACCGGACCTAAGATAAATCCAACACCAAATGCTGCACCAACCAGGCCGAAGTTTTGCGCTCTTTTTTCTGGGGGAGAAACATCAGCAATGTATGCTTGTGCGGTTGTAAAACTTGCACCTGTTATTCCCGCAATAATCCTTCCTACAAATAACCAGACAATAGAAGGGGCGAAGGCTAAAAAGATGTAATCGATGCCTAAACCGAACAAAGAGCTTAATAATACAGGCCTTCGTCCGTACCGATCGCTCATTGCGCCGATAATGGGTGAGAATATAAATTGTACCGATGCGTATGCAAGTGTGAGCCAGCCGCCATATTCTGCCGCTAAACCGAAGCCGCCACCAGTGAAATCCTGAATAAGTTTTGGTAAAACCGGAATGATCAGCCCAAAACCTGTAAAATCGATCAGGAGGGTAACCATAATAAAACTCATTGCAGATTTCTTTCCGTTTGCCATTATACGTAATTTGAAACGCAAAAGTATCAGAATTAGTTAAGATTGTAAATTTTAGTTCTCTACAAACCTACCGGGTTTAAAAACATTCCATTACAATTGTTATCGATTTGGTTTTGGAAAGCAGTTGCTGCAACTTATAGGTAAATGCAATCCCGCCCCCGCTTCTGCCGATGGAAGCACTACGAAGCAGTAAAAAAATGCTTAAATCGGCATCCCGCTATGGTCGGGTTTAGGTGGCCGCCACGGTGCTACTATTATGGTGAATAAACCCGATTGCAGAGAACATCCTGATCCTTCATCAGGATAAAACGGAAAGAGGGACCGAAGTCGCCTATGGAAACCGAACCTGACTTTCCATAAAAAGAAAATCCATAAATTGGCGGATAACAGAAAAACGCAAGTTTATTAATTCAGCGAAGCTTAAGCCCAAAACTCTTAAACTGGCCTTCAGTAAATTAAAATTTCATCAGGAATAAAAAACCTCTAACCAAGGTCAAAACTTTTCCACAATGCCTTAATTCGGCTAAATTTTGTTAAATTCGCAAGGTTATAGTAATACCTTTTTTAATATCGTTTTAAGTAGCGAGAATAATAATTTATGGCAGAAGATTTAGAAAATCAGCAGAACGACAAAATCATTCAAATTAATATAGAGGAGCAGATGAAATCGGCCTACATTGATTACTCAATGTCGGTAATCGTATCGAGGGCTTTGCCTGATGTACGTGATGGATTGAAACCGGTACACCGCCGTGTTTTATATGGTATGCTCGATCTTGGTGTAACCAGTAATAAACCACATAAAAAGTCTGCCCGTATTGTAGGGGAGGTTTTAGGTAAGTATCACCCACATGGTGATGCATCAGTATACTTCACCATGGTTCGTATGGCTCAGGATTGGAGCTTACGTTATCCAATGGTTGATGGACAAGGAAACTTTGGTCACATTGATGGTGACTCTCCGGCTGCAATGCGTTACACTGAGGCACGTTTTTCGAAAATAGCTGAAGAAATGCTTGCCGATATCAATAAAGATACGGTAGATTTTCAGTTAAACTTTGATGATACCTTACAAGAACCAACTGTTTTACCTGCAAAAATCCCTAACTTATTGGTTAACGGATCTTCTGGTATTGCGGTAGGTATGGCCACCAATATGGCACCTCACAACTTAACCGAGGTAATTGATGGTGTGGTGAGCTATATCGACAATAGAGATATTACGATCGAGGAGTTGATGAAGTTTGTAAAAGCGCCAGATTTCCCTACCGGTGGTATTATTTATGGTTATACGGGTGTAAAAGAAGCTTTCGAAACAGGTCGTGGCCGTATTGTAATGCGTGCAAAAGCCGAAATCGAGAGCATTAAAGACCGCGAGGTAATTATTGTTACCGAAATTCCTTACCAGGTTAACAAAGCACAGATGATTGAGCGTACTGCTGAATTGGTTGGCGAGAAAAAACTGGAAGGCATTTCGAATATTAAAGACGAATCGAACAAAGATGGTATCCGCATCGTTTATGAGATTAAACGTGATGCAAATGCCTCTATCGTTTTAAACAACTTATATAAGTATACTGCATTACAAACTTCTTTCAGTGTAAATAACATTGCATTGGTAAAAGGCCGTCCACAAATGTTAAATCTTAAAGATTTGATCGTACATTTTGTGGATCACCGCCATGATGTGATTGTTCGCCGTACCCGTTACGAATTGGCAGAAGCCGAAAAACGCGCACACATTTTAGAAGGTTATTTAATTGCTTTAGATCATTTAGATGAAGTAATTAAATTAATCCGTGCTTCTGAAACTCCGGAAGATGCCCGTTTAGGCTTGATGGAAAAATTCGGGCTGAGCGATATTCAGGCACGTGCGATTTTAGATATGACGCTTCGTCGTTTAACAGGACTAGAGCGTGATAAGATCAAAGAAGAGTATGCAGAGTTAATGAAAACGATCGAGCATTTAAAATCTATCTTAGCAGATGAAGGTTTGCGTATGCAGATTATCAAAGATGAGTTAGCAGAAATCCGTCAGAAATTTGGAGATGAGCGTAGAACAACTATCGTTCACTCGGCCGAAGATATGAGTATGGAAGATTTCATCGATGATGAAGAAGTGGTAATCACCATCTCTCACGAGGGTTACGTGAAACGTACCCCAGCAACTGAATTTAAGGCACAGGGCAGAGGCGGTAAAGGATCAAAAGGCAGTACTTCAAGAAATGAAGATTTTATTGAGCACATGTTGGTGGCTACTGCTCACAATTACATGTTGTTCTTTACTGAAGCAGGAAGATGTTTCTGGTTGAGGGTTTACGAAATTCCAGAAGGTTCGCGGACAAGTAAAGGAAGAGCGATCCAGAATATTATCAATATCCCGAAAGAGGAAAAAATTAAAGCCTACATTAAGGTTAAAAACCTGAAAGATCAGGAATACTTAGAGAACAATTTCATCATTATGTGTACTAAAAAAGGTACCATTAAGAAAACTTCTCTTGAAGCCTATTCACGTCCACGTGTAAATGGTATTAATGCCATCAACATTAATGATGGTGATGTATTACTGGAAGCTTGTTTAACTAACGGACAAAGCGAAATTGTGATGGCATTGCGCTCTGGTAGGGCAATCCGTTTCAACGAAAGTACGGTTCGTCCGATGGGTAGAACTGCTACCGGCGTACGTGGTGTTAGGCTTGCGCACGATCAGGATGAAGTTGTTGGCATGATTGCTGTAAACAATCCTGAAGTTACGGTGTTAGTAGTATCAGAAAAAGGATACGGTAAACGTACCGATATTGAAGATTACCGTGTAACTAACCGTGGAGGTAAAGGGGTAAAAACAATTAATGTTACTGAAAAGACCGGACAATTAGTTTCCATAAAAGACGTTACAGATAGCGAAGATTTGATGATCATTAACCGTTCAGGTATTGTAATCAGAATTCCGGTATCAGCATTAAGGGTAATGGGCCGTGCCACACAAGGGGTTCGTTTGATCTCATTAAAAGGGGATGACGAAATTGCGTCGGTTACTAAAATTGATCACGAAGAAGACGAAGAAGAAACAGTAGATTTAACGGATGTTGTAGTTACAGATGGTGAAGAAGTAGAAGCAGATACTACTCCCGAGGCAGATGATCCTGAAGAAGAAGGCGAATCGGACAACGAAACGGAAGAAGAAAATTAACTAAAAATAAGATTAGAATAAAAATTATGAAAAGAGTATTTCTAAGTATAGTTCTAGCAGGTGCGGTAAGCTCTGCATTTGCTCAGAAAAGTGAAATAACCGCGGCAAAAAACGACTGGGGCTTATTCCAGCTAACTTCTTCAAGTGCATCAACTCCTTTAGCTAAAAAACTGGAGTCGCTAGCGAAAGGATTGGCTCATACCGATAAAGCTATTGCCGATGAAAAATCTAAAGTGATGCCAGAAGCATGGTCTTATCGTGCTTTATTTGCTTCTTCTGCAGCAATTTTAGATTCAACAAGTACTGCAAATGCTGATGCAAATTTGAAAATTGCTCAAGATGCAGTTGTTGAAGCTAAAAAGTTAGATACAAAAGGGAGTGAAAAAGATAATATTAATTTGGCTGAAACCAATATTAGCAATGCCATTAGAAATGGTGGTGTAATTGCTTACAATAAAAAAGATTACAAAACTGCTTACACAAAATTCGTGGCAGCAACAGTAATCAATCCAAACGATACTGCTATGTATCTAAATGCAGGTATTGCGGCCAGACTTAATGAGGATTATCCAAACATGATTAGCCAATTCAAAAAAGTAATTTCTTTGAATTCTCCACAGTCTAAAGATTTATATTCTGAGATTATCTCAACCACATTAGCTAAACAAAAAGATACAACAGCTGCTTTGGCCGTGATTAAAGAAGCAACTGCTAAATTCCCTGAAAATACAGACTGGATTAAAACTGAAACCCAGATTTATATTGATAGGGGTGATGCTGCCAAATCTGAGCAAATGTTAGTTGCCTTGGCAACAAAAGAGCCTAACAATGCTAATTATCAGGTTTTATTGGGCAACATTTATTTCAGTCAGGCTTTAAAATTACAGGCCGATAGAAATAAAATCGATCCTAAAAAAGTGAAAGAATTTAACGAAGTAACAGGTAAAATGAATGCACTGTTAGATAAATCTCTTCCTTTTTACAAAAAAGCACTTGAGGTTGATGCTAAAAATCAAGGCGCATTAGAAACCTTGAAAACGATCTATGCTTTTAGAAATGATACTAAAAATTACGAAGATATCAAGAAACGTTTAGACGCATTACCTAAACAATAATTTATTGATCGATCCAAAAAAAGAGCTCCGAAATTTCGGAGCTCTTTTTTTTATGTTTATTTTTATCGTTTATTACGGTTTTACCACATTGTTTATATTATGCAGAATTGCCTTAAAATATCATTAACCGCTTTAATTTTCGTTTCTTTTAATGCTGTAGCGCAAAAAAGTCAAATTCTTATTGCCAGAAATGCTGTCGGTAAGCTACAAGCTTCAATTGCCAATAAAGAAGATGAAAAAAAACAGTTATCGATTATTACAGAGGGCTTAAAATCAATAGAATCAGCTGAGAAAGATAACAAAACTAAAAACTGGAGTGAAACCTGGTCTATAAAATCTTATCTTACTTCTTTCGCTTCACTAATTGATACTGATCCCAATAATGCGAATAAATTTTATGATTCAGCCGTTGAAGCGGTGGCAAAAGCCAAATCTTTAGATCGTTATGATGATAATGGTGGCCTTATTAAAGCCTCTAATCACAATATCCTTATCAAAAAACAGGAAAAAGGTAATGAAGCTTTTTTTAATAACGATTTTAAAGAAGCATTTGCTGATTTGAAAGAAGTGTGTGATAATTTCCCTGCAGATACCACATTGGCGTTAAATACAGCAATTTGCGCACTAAATATTCAATCTTACGACGAATCTTTAACTTATTTTAAACGTGCAAAAGAAAACGGGATTAGAAATCCATCGGTTTTTCAGAAAATGGCGCAGATGTATGTAGTGAAATCGGAAAACGAAACTGCTATTAAAACTTTGGAGGATGGACTGGCACTTAATCCGTTCAATCGCTTTTTAACCAACGATTATATCAATCTATTACTTGATACTGAGAATTATAGTAGAGCCCAGGGATTAATCGAAAACAATTTAAAAGTAGAAAAAGGAAATAAGCTGCTTTATTTTCTTTATGGTTATCTGCAACAGGTTGGTGGAAATAATGCTACTGCAATTTTGGCCTATGATAAAGCTTTGTCTACAGATCAAAATTATTTTGATGCATTGTACCAATTGAGTTTGGCTTACATCAATACAGCTAATGAAACCCTGAGCAAAAATGATGCTGATAAAACTGAAAAATATAAAGGCCTGATCAATCGTGCACAGTTCGCTTTGCAGCGCGCAAATGAAATTAACCCGAACGATAAAAAAACAGTACAGTTGCTGATCGATATTTACACCAAAAAGGGCGTAACCAACAAAGTACAAGAGCTTAACCGCAAACTTCAGGAACTATAACTTTATTGAAGAATTTGTGAAGATAGAATGGTATTAGAAAAATCAACTTAACATAATATTAATTATAAGACATAATAATAAAGGTGAAAGTCCTTTTCAAAAAGCTCCGGCTGCTGCTGCCATCCTTAACAACTCTTCTTTGCTGAGCTTTTGAAAAAACAGATTAGTAAGTTCATTTTGTTTATCTAAAAGTTTTTTTTGCAGATAAGCATTAAGCATTATCCACTCTTGTATTTCTTCTCCTGATAAACTGTATATACCTAAATACATCCCATTTAAAGAATGCTGCAGTACATTATTTTCGAAATTAAAAGTAATGTAAGCTCTTACCGTTTCGAAATGACTATCCTCTACATGAGCAATGAATTTATTTCGTAAGGTTATAATTTTCTCATGAATGGTTAAAAGACGTTCTTTTATTTTTCTTTCGTCATCAAACACCAGATCATCAGGAAGTTGTTTAAGTAAATGTTTCACATCAGGCTTTTTAATTTTTCCTTTAGGACTATTAAAAGCTCTCGCATAGGTAATAATAGCACTAGTGAAAAAGCTCCGTTTAATATAAAAGTTTGGATCTTCATAGAAAGCAGCTTTCGCTTCACCCTGCTCATTCTCTATATGTAATTCAGCAAGTTTATCGACTAAATTCTGAACATGTGATAGATTTTGAGCGGTAAAAAAGTATGCCAAAAATTCTTTGAAATAAGGATTTTTCTCAAATTCAACTATTATGGCCTTATCAGGTAATGCTCTTTTAAGCATATTGATGTTTGCTTCTGTAGTTTGTTCTTCTGCTAATCGTATAGAATTTTGTTTCATATTTTATTAGTATATAATATAACTCTATAATTATATAACTCTATAATCGGACAAGATTATGCATAATTGATTAAAAAAAATCCATTTGCAATTTATAAAGCTTCTACAAAACTTAATGTAATAAGATTACTGTTGATAATAAAAACAATTACTCTTGTCATTTGTACATAAACCTATGTACGACCACTATAGCTTCGAAGATGCCGCCGCATATCAAATTGAGCTTGCCAAACAATTAAAGTTTCAACCACTTAACAAAATTGAAACCATTGCTGGCGCAGATATTTCATTTAATAAAAACAGTACAACCATGTACGCGGTAATTGTGATCTTAACTTATCCCGAAATGGTTTTAAAATCATTTGCATTAGAAACTTACGAAACCAGTTTTCCTTATAAAGCAGGTTTTTTAGGGTTTAAAGAAGTTCCGGCATTATTAAAAGTTTGGGAACTAATTGTCAACAAGCCAGATGTTCTAGTACTCGATGGTAATGGAATTTTACATCCACGCCGTATGGGCGTTGCTTCTCATTTTGGCATATTAGCAAATCATAGCACAATTGGCTGCGCAAAAAGTCTTTTACATGGAAAAAATCATCAGCCGGAAAATGTAAAATTCAGTACTGCAGAAATTAAAAATAATGCCGGTGAAATGCTTGGTTTTGCATTGAGAACAAAGATCAATTGTGCACCTGTTTATATTTCAGCCGGACATTTAATTACGCAAGAAGAAAGCCTGCATATAATCAAAAAATCTGTTGGAAATTATCGTATCCCTGAACCAACGCGCCTGGCTCACAACCTGGTAAACGATTTCAGGCTTGGCAAACTAAAAGCTGGCTTTTACGAAGTACCTGTACCGTTAACTTTGTTTTAACTCCTCAAAAATCACCGTCATTTCGAGCGAAGTGCAACGAAGTCGAGAACCACGAAGTGCTCAGCGAAGCTAAATCTGCCTCAAGATAGATCTCTCCATTGCACGGCGTTCCAGTCGAGATGACGAAAATTACTAAACCCAGTTAATTCCTTTTTTAAGCAGCTGTACCGTTTTGTATTCCTCTGAATTAATTTCTGGCTGAACATTATAACCCCAGTTAGCCTGTGGTGGTAAACTCATTAAAATAGATTCGATCCTTCCGTTGGTTTCTAAGCCGAATTTTGTTCCAGAGTCGTAAACTAAATTAAATTCTACATAACGACTACGGCGCTGATATTGCCATTGTTTCTGGGCTTCTGTAAACTCTTTATCGCGGTTACGATCAATCAGTTCAGTATAAATTGGTAAAAATGTTTCGCCAATATTAATGGAGAAATCTAAAATCTGCTCCCACGATAAATTGGTATTTTCTGGTTTCAGTCTATCGTAAAAAATACCGCCGATACCTCGGGTTTCTTCACGGTGTTTAATGAAGAAATAATCATCGGCATGTGTTTTAAATTTTGGGTAAAATTCAGTACCGAAGTCGTCGCAAGCCTGTTTTAGTTTATGATGAAAAAAACGAGCGTCGTTTTCGAACACGTAATGTGGCGTTAAATCGATGCCACCGCCAAACCAGCGCGTTTCTCCGTTCAGTTCGAAATAACGGATATTCATGTGGATAATCGGAACCAGTGGATGATTTGGGTGAATCACAATTGAAACTCCGGTAGCAAAAAAATCATCTTCACTTACATTAAAGGCTTTTTTTACAGCTTCGGGCAATTTACCATGTACCGCAGAGAAATTTACGCCTCCTTTTTCGATAATTGCACCATTCTGCATAATCCGGGTGCGTCCGCCTCCCCCACCGTTTCGCTCCCAAACTTCCTCTTCAAATTTACCTTTGCCATCGGCAATTTCCAATCCCCTGCAAATTTCATCCTGAATTTGCTTATACCGTTCTGCTACTTCTTCTTTAAACATGATGGCTCTTTCTATTTCCATACAAATTTAAAGCTATTCGGGCAGCTATATTGATTTATGTTTAGATAGTACATTTTATTGACATTGGGTTTTAGTCCTGAGTCTGAGGTCAAGAGGCTGTTATTCTTCCAGATAATCTAAATCTTTGTTGAAACTTTCTTTTAATTGGCTCAAACCAAACATCGCAATCAGGGTTAAGATTCCCATCACTAAATATCCGGCAGTAATTAATCCGTATTTATGGGTTAAAAATTCGAATAAGAATGTAATAGGGATTAATGCGCCCCTAACAAAATTAGGTGCAGTTGTAGTTACGGTAGCCCTTATATTTGTGCCGAATTGTTCTGATGCAATGGTAACAAATGTGGCCCAATAACCTACAGAGAAGCCCATAAATAGACAGATCCAGATGAAATTGCTACCCGTTAAGCCGAAACTGGTTAAATAAACCACTACACTTGCCACAGAAAGCAAGTGGAAGATAAAGACTGTTTTTTTTCTAGACTTTAATACCTGAGAGAGTAAACCTGTAACCACATCGCCTATTGCAATTCCAAAATAGGTAAACATAATCCCGGTACCGGCTTTTAGTGGTTCTGTAGCACCTAAAGCTTTACCAAATTCAGGCGCTAAGGTAACCAGGATCCCAACTACAAACCATAGCGGAATACCGATTAAGATGCAATAGAGATATTTCGAAAACCGTTTCCAGTTGTTAAACAGCATTAAGATATTTCCTTTTGATACTTCTGTTTGGTTAGCGGCGTGTTTAAACATGCCCGATTCGAAAGTGCCAACACGTAGTAACAGCAGTACCAGGCCCATTCCGCCGCCTACAAAGTATGAGGTTTGCCAGGTAAATTCGGCTGCTACAGTTGCTGCAACAGCTGCACCCAATAAACCTACAGCACCTACAATCATGGTTCCATAACCACGTTTTTCTTTATCCATGGTTTCAGCAACCAAAGTAATCCCAGCGCCAAGCTCTCCAGCTAAACCTATACCTGCAATAAACCTGATGATGGCATAACTGTTAACCGATGTAACAAAGCCATTGGCAATATTGGCCAGTGAATACAAAAGGATCGAACCAAAAAGAACTTTGATCCTTCCCAGTTTATCGCCCAGTATTCCCCATAAAATTCCGCCTAAAAGTAGACCGAACATCTGAGAATTGATGATCAGAAAGCCATCAGATTGCATATTTGCCTGGGAAACGCCAATTTCAGTTAAACTTTGAACACGAACAACAGAGAATAAAACAAGATCGTAAATGTCTACAAAGTAACCCAGGGCAGCTACAATAACTAAGAAAATTACGTTGCGGTTGTTTGCTTTTGCTTGAAGATCCATTTAATTATTTGGTTTAGACGCTGAAAGTACGCAATAACACAAATATTTAAAATAGATTTTTAAAATAAAAGCCACTCTTGTTTTAGAGTGGCTTTTATTTTCCTACATTGGAGGATTTTTTTTCGTGGTATCAGGTGGCATTTTGGTGGTGTCAGGCAACTTTTTTGATGTTGTATCTGGCATCGTTTTGGTCGTATCCGTTACTTTTGTAGAATCCGTCGCAGTACTGTCTGAAGAACCAGCCATATTTTTAGACGAATTGCATGCTGATGTGGCTATCATAAGAGAACCCGCAAAAGCAAGACTTAAGATTATTTTTTTCATAGTTTTTATTGTTATCTATAAACCTAACAACCTTATATTCATTTGGTTTTAATTTTTTTTATTTCATATTGCTTATTTTTTATACATAATATTGATTATTAGTGTGTTGCGAAACAAAATAAATGCATTATTCATGATGGATCTTCAACTTATTCAGCAATTCTGGCGATATGTTTTCAGCATATACGCCATAACCATCTACCAATACGCCTTTTAAATTTCCCACATTTGATGAAATGGCGTAAACAACCGAGCTATCAGCTGGGTCGGTCATTCCTTCGAAACGGTATACTTCTTCAATTTCAAATTCTTCAGGCTTCAGGAATAAATTGACTGATTTACATGCTAAACTTTCTGCTGTTAAATTGAAATCTAAATTATAACCCCGATTATCTAAATCTGTTAAAGCATCGGTAATGGTATCATAAACATGCATAATTCTAAATTACGGAAATATTACTAAAACAAGATCTTCAAAACTTTAAAAGGTGATAAAACTTTCTGATATTAGTGAATATGATTATTTCTCAAAACACCCTGAAATGGGTAATGCGTTTTTACCCACCCCTATTTTTTCAACGCATTTGGGTTCAGAAATTTGAAAATGAGTTTAGAAGCTGTACGGTTAAACTGAGCAAAAGCTTTTTAAATAAAAATTATAACGGTTCTATTTTTGGTGGTACTATTTATGCGGCTACAGATCCGTTTTATGCCTTATTGTTCGATCAGTTAATGCAGCGCCGGGGCTATAAAGTTCGTGTTTGGCTAAAAAGCGCCTCTATACAATATTTAAAGCCTGGCCGTTCTACATTATACTTTACCATAACTGTAACTGATGAGATGTTGAACGAAGCAGAGCATGCACTAAAAACCGTTGGAAAGTTTGTAAAAGCCTACCCGATGGAAATTACCAATAAGGATGGTGAGCTGTGTGCTACTGTGATGAATGAAGTGTATATCCGAAACCTGCATCAGGGCGAAACCCCTAGAGTTGCTTACTAATTTTTTAGATTATGCCGAGTATTAAGAGTTTAATTTTGCAGGGCGAAGGCGTTATGCTCGATTTTAAGAAAACCATTACCAATACCGAGAAAATTGCCAAGAGTCTGGTTGCTTTTGCCAATAACAAAGGTGGTAAACTATTGATCGGCGTAGCTGATGATGGATCTATTAAAGGGGTAAAATCTGAAGAAGAAGAGAAATACATGATTTTAACTGCAGCACATCAGTTCTGCAAACCGGCTATTGAGCCTTACTTCGAAGAAATTTATGTTGATGATAAATTGGTATTGGTAGTTAATATTCCTGAAAGTGATACAAAGCCGCATTATGCACTCGATGATCAAAAAAAATGGTGGGCTTATATCCGTATAGATGATAAAAGCGTATTGGCCAGCCGCATTATTTTGGAAGTATTGAAACAAGAATATAAAAACAATGGTGTGCTCATCTCCTATTCTGAAAATGAAAAAAAACTGCTCGAATACCTGGAAGAGAACGAAAAAATTACGCTGAAAGAGTTTAGCAAACTATTGCGCAGTTCTTACCGTAAGGCACAAAAGGTCCTCGTTAATTTAATATTAACCAATGTGATCAAATCGCATACTTCAGAAAAAGAAGAATATTTTACAGCGGTGAGATAAGGTGCTTTTTATCAATGGTCGTCCTCCTGAACTTGTATATAAAAAAATAACAGGAAAAATGCTGACCACGTAGTAGCTACAAGGTAATTGAAAATACTACATCTACTTGTAAAATAAATTACCTGCGGTGAGCTCGCTTGAGGCTCGGTTTACTTCGTAGTTTTTCACTTCGTTACAGGTCAGATATAACGATCGCCTTTGTAAAACCAAACATTAACTTTTCTACATCTCTACTTTTTGAGCTTTAAAAATGCGACCTTTGTAGCCCTATGTTTTCTAAAATTTACACCAAATATAAGCCCTATTACAAAGAAAATCTTCATCTGGCACTGCCTATTGTAGGTTCTCAGGTTGGTCATACTTTGGTACACATGGCCGACAGTATTATTGTAGGTCATTTTACTGATACCATTCAATTAGCTGCCGTTTCGTTAGTGAACAGCATATTTATGCTTATCCTCGTAATAGGCTTAGGTATCTCCTATGGTTTAACGCCACTTATTGCACAGGAAAATGGTCGTCAGAATTATGATGAATGCGGAAAGCTTTTATCAAACAGTTTAATGATTAATATCTGTGTGGGTATATTTTTATATGTACTGGTTCAATTGGGGATATTTTTTGTGATCGATAACCTCGAACAAACACCCGAAGTAGTGCGTTACGCAAAACCTTATCTGAATCTTTTATCTGTTTCAATTATACCTTTATTGATTTTCCAGACTTTTAAACAGTTTGCTGAAGGTCTAGGATTTACTAAACAGGCCATGTTTGTTTCTGTTTGGGGAAATGCCATCAACATCATTTTAGGAATCATTTTCGTGAAAGGTATATTCGGTATTAAATCGATGGGTGTTAGCGGTGTGGGGTTAAGCACATTAATAGACAGGATTTTAATGGCCACCGTAATGTGTTTTTATGTTTTGCGTTCTCAGCATTTCAAAAAATACCTGATCAGTTTTAAAGCAACGTTTTTTGATAAAATAAGGGCGATTAAAATTGCTAAAATTGGGATGCCTGTTGCCATGCAATATTCGTTCGAAATAAGTGCTTTTAGTGGTGCTGCAGTGCTTATTGGTACAATCGGAGCTGTAGAGCAAGCTGCGCATCAAATCGCGATCAGTTTAGCTGCCATGACTTATATGATTGCCAGTGGTGTAGCTTCGGCGGCTACCATTAAAACGGGAAATAACTTTGGTAAGAAAAATTTCGACGATTTGCGTAAATCTGCCATAGCCAGCTACCATGTTATTTTGTTATTTATGTCTGTGACCGCAGTGATTTTTGTTTTGGCCAATAACATCATGCCTTTCATTTATACGGAAGATGCCGCTGTTATTCCCATTGCTGCACAATTATTGATTATTGCTGGCTTTTTTCAGCTTTTTGATGGTACACAAGTGGTTGGCTTAGGCGTTTTACGTGGTGTTGGCGATGTTAATATACCCACCTTTATTACCTTTTTGGCCTATTGGGTAGTTGGTATTCCAATTGGTTATGTACTAGGATTTCATTTTAACTTAGGCGTTAATGGCATCTGGTACGGGCTAACCCTGGGTTTATTAACGGCTTCTATCCTATTGTTTATGCGTTTTCAGAATAAAACGAAGGCGCTGAAGGTAGGTGCGTTATAATTTTAATGGCTGCTTTGCTAGTGGTTAATTTATTTTGCGAAAATCAAAATGAATTACTTTTTCAGCGCCATCAGGTTTTGGAGATGAACGCCAGTGTTTCATGGGATGCAGTAGTCCCGCTATTCGTTCCAGCCGATGAAGAATCGGCATCCACTGCTATCGGGTTTATAATGAAAGGTTTGTGCAAATGATACCTGTTATTGATAGAAAAAACTACAAATAGGAGAAAAGTTAACGGATCCTATTCTATTACCTAGGCGTTTTCAGAATAAAACGAAGGCTTTGGTAGGTTATTGTCATTCTGAGCAAAGCGAAGAATCTTAGTTAGTGGTCTTCGACAGGCTCAGACTGACAAATCTTTTTTGAATTGGTGGATTGAATTACCTAGCTAAAATTAATTATTTGTGGTGTCATCCTGAGCCTGTCGAAGGACCTTTACTTATATTCTCTTCATTGCATTCGCATTGACGAAATATTCTTTATTTACCCCCAACATTAACCACAACACCAATGGTGAAGATAGAATTGCCTGCAGACATATATTTACGGTTCTTTAAGCCAATATTACTGCTGGTGGTATATTGTAGCTGAAAAGTTTTGCTGAGTGCCATACGCGTAAAGAAAACCGGTTCAAAGAAAATATTATCTTCTTTCGGCTGCACAACACCGTTTAAAAAGAACCTATCCATCTTAATATGGCTAATCCTCAATGCTGTGCCATAATTAATTGGGAAATCGGTTCCAAATAACCGCAGGTTGTTTTTCTTTTTCGAACTGTAATTAACCTGTAAGAATGTTTTCCGGTAATCTACTTCCTGCAGTTCGCTGCTGATGAGGATATCGTTTTTATAATCGCGGAAGGTAATATCACTCCAGCCCTTCCCTACGCCCGCATAAACTTCAATAATCCGGTTGTTATCCGGACCAAAAGTATCAAAGTACCCTCCACCAATTTCAATAAGTTTATGCCCGAAATCTTTGCTTTTTCTCTCACTATTCATTCTGGAACCGCTAAAAAGCACACCAATATGATCAGAAACGGCATAAGCGCCATTAACACTTGCATTGCCTTTTAAAGAGATGTGTGCACCGCCGCTAAATTCACCCTGTTTACTTAACATAGGGGTATTTGGTACGTTTGGCATATAAACAGAAGAACAACTGGCTGCAAAAAGCGCTAAAACTGGAAGTGTAAATCGTAAGTATTTAATCATAGATGTTATATAAACAGATTTTGATGGCAAAAATTGTGCTAGGGTTCCATTTTCATGAAATCCATCACTCTTTTAAATTCATCGTGTAAACCGGCTTTTAAATGGATTTTTTCTTTTGTGATGGGATGAGTGAATGCTAACTCCGAGGCATGAAGCAACATGGTTGTCATATCCCATTGTGTTTTAAAGAATTTGTTCTGTTTGTTGCAACCATGTGTCCTATCACCAATAATTGGATGTAGGATATGGCTAAAGTGTCTTCTCAATTGATGCATCCTCCCGGTTTTAGGTGTGGCCTCTACCAATGAATACCGTGAGGTTGGGTGTTTACCGAAAGCTACGGCCACCTCTGCTCTTTGAAGTGTGCTAAACGAGGTGAAAGCATCTTGCATGGTTCCGTTTTCTTTCGCTAACGGATAGTCGATATCCATCGCATCGGGTGTAAAACCACGCAGAATAGCCAGGTATTTTTTGTCGGTTTCTGCGTTCATAAATTGCTGATGCATAGCAATTTCAGATGATTTGTCGAAAGCAAATAATAAGATTCCGCTTGTCTTCCTGTCTAGCCTATGCACCGGACTAACATGCTTGCCTACCTGATCTCTGAGTAACTGAAGTGCGAACTCCGTGGCATCTCTTGCAATGGAAGATTGATGAACCAATAACCCATGGGGTTTGTTAATTGCAATTAGATTTTCGTCCTGATAAATAATCTCCAACATATGGCCGCGAAGATAAGGATATTATGGTTTTGTGTGTGGGCTTATCCAAATAAATCAAAAGCCATGCGGTAGGTGTTGCAGTGCGCATCTACAATATCTCTGATATCCACGGAGTAGCCACCACCCATGCTCACTTGCACTGGTATATTTTTATCTTTACAGGCCTGCAGCACTATTCTGTCGCGTTCTTTACATGCGGCTTTGCTCAATGCCAGTTTACCCAGTTTATCGGTAGCAAGTACATCAACTCCAGATAGATAAAATACAAAATCAGGTTTGGCCCTTTCGAATGCATTTTTCAAATTTACATTTAAGCTTGAAAGATATTCTTCATCTTGCACTCCATCATTTAATGGAACATCCAGGCTAGAAATTTCTTTTCTGAAAGGAAAATTTTTATCACCATGCATCGAAAAAGTGAACACCCTTGGCTCATTTTGAAAAATTTCTGCCGTGCCATTTCCCTGGTGTACATCTAAATCGATAATTAAGATACGTTTAGCTAATTTTTTATTTAACAGGTAATTAGCTGTAATAGCCTGATCGTTTAATAGACAAAAACCTTCACCCCAATTGCTGCCTGCGTGATGGGTACCACCTGCCACATTAAAGGCAATTCCGTTACCCATTGCAAAATGGGCGGCATCGATTGTGCCCTGGGTAATTCTCAGCTCACGTTCTAAAAGCTGTGCGTTTAAAGGGAAACCTATCCTCCTTTGGTCTTTCGCAGAAAGTGTTAAATCTCTAAGCTGTTCCCAATATGTTTTTTCGTGAGTCAGGAGTATAATATCTTCCAAAACGGGTTCCGGGTTAAATAAATTCTGCTGTGTTATGGTTCCTTCATGTAAAAGTTGCTCGGGTATCAACTCGTATTTCAGCATCGGAAAACGGTGTCCTTCGGGCAAAGGGTGTGCGTAGAGTGGATGCCAGGCAATCTTAATCATTAGCCTAAAATTTCCTCCACGTGTTTTTCGATATTGGTGCAGATCTGATCTACAGGAAGATCGTTCGCATCTTCTCCAAATGGGTTCTCTATTTCTTCAGCTATCAGCTCCAAACTCGCTAATACATAGAGGATAAAGGGAACAATCGGCACTACGAAATAACCTAAGCTGAATACCCATCCAATCGGTAAAGTAATTACGTAAATAAAGATAAACTTCTTGATGAAAGCACTGTAAGAATACGGAATTGGTGTGTTTTTGATGCGCTCGCAAGCACCACAGATATCGGTAAATTGATTAAAATCGCCTGAAAGCACAATAAATTGTTCCTGCGAAATAGCACCTTTTTCGAGTAATTCATATAACCTGTTAATTAAGCTTCCTGCAATCTGGTTTGGCACGTGTTTACCTTCTTCAACCTCTATTAAAAGACTATTTTTACCAAAATACATTCTTTCGCGTAAATGTTCTTTTAAGGCAAAAGCATATTTAGGAATGCCGTATTCGAAAAAACGGACATCTTCCTCTGTTAATTTAAGCGCTTTTATTTTCAAGGCCAGGTTCCGGCTCACATTGGTTAAGGATCCCAATAACTTTCTTCCTTCCCACCACCTGTCGTATGCCGTATTTGTTCTGAAAACCAGTAGCATCGATAGTACAAAGCCCAATAAGCTGTGCATCATGCCTATGTTGGTCACATAGCTGCTTTTAGAAAGTTGAAAAAAATTGAGTTCTGCAAACGCCACAAAACCCGAAAAAATAGCTACTGCAAGCATTAACGGCCACAGTTTTCTAAAGGTATCACTTTTGTGGATGTGAAAAATGAAGGTACTCCAATCTTTAGGGTTATAATTGATCATCTGCTTGCTTTTTATTTGATAAGCCTTTGTCTTTTTTTATTGTAATACGGCTTTACTTACTTTTAAAAGTGCTTGTCCGGCCAAATAAACATCTTCGAAAGTGTTGTAAAGTGGGACTGCACTCAAACGGATTACATCAGGTTCGCGCCAATCGCCAAGTACGTGGTTAGCCATTAAGCCATCAAAAATCTGTTTGCCATTGCGCTGAGCAATGATAGATAACTGCGCGCCTCTGTCTTTAGCTATTTTAGGTGTAATGATTTTATATTGCTCCACACCTAAGTCCTTATTTACTTCATTTATAATAAATTCTAGATATGCAGTTAAAGTAATACTTTTATTTCTTAATGGTTCAATGAACCCAGCTTGTTCGAAAATCTGAAGCGAAGCATGGTATAAAGCCATAGGCATTACCTGTGTGCAGCTTACCTGCCAGCCATCTGCCCCGGCTTCTGGAATAAAGCCTTTTTCCATTTTAAAACGTTTACTTTCCTGGTAACCCCACCATCCTGCAAAGCGGTTCAATTCTATATTGCTGAAATGTTTTTCGTGAACAAATATTCCGCTTATCCCCCCAGGGCCTGAATTTTGATATTTGTACGAGCACCAGCAGGCAAAATCAACATCCCAATCGTGAAGCTTTACAGGGACATTACCTGCGGCATGGGCCAGGTCCCAGCCTACAATTGCGCCGATTTCATGCCCAGCCTTTGTAATGGTTTCCATATCGTACCATTGTCCGGTGTAATAATTTATTCCGCCAAATAAAACCAAAGCGATTTCATCTGCATTTTCGTTAATTTTTGCTAAGATGTCTTCAGTATGGAGTATTTCTTCGCCCTCGTTGGGGAAAACCTCTATAATCGCTTCTTTTGGGTCGAAACCATGAAATCTTACCTGGCTTTCTATTGCGTATTGATCAGATGGGAATGCACCGCCTTCCATAATGATTTTAAAGCGTTTGCCTTTGGGCTGATAAAAGCTGACCATTAACAAATGGAGGTTTACGGTCAAGGTATTCATCGGACATACCTCCGAAGGTAATGCGCCAACAATCGGGGCCATTAACTTTTTGAGTGCCTTGTGGTAGAACATCCAGGGTTCGTTTCCATCGAACCAGCCCTCTACTGCATAGTTGGCCCAATTGTTAAGCTGACCTTTTAAAACCTCGCTGGCAACTTTAGGTTGAAGCCCTAATGAATTGCCGCACAGGTAAATAAAATCTTTTCCGTTGTGGTTTGGAAATAAGAACTGAGACCTGAAATCACGAAGCTGATCAGTTTCGTCTTGTGTTTGTGCGTATAATAAGTTGTTTTCAAAATTCATTGCCTCAATATTACAAAAAAGCAGGTGTTGTTCCCAAGCCTGCTTTCAATTTGTGCAATGAAATTAAAATTTTATGGTATCATGTTTACCTAAATTGGGTGTATCACCGGTTACTACAGCTTTTAACATACTGAATAGTATGACTATTTTAGATGCTGAAGCATCCCAGTATTCAGCCTCTTCTGGGGTAACTTTAATCAGGATTAATCTTGGGTCTTCTATTCCATCCGGGAACCATGCCTTGATAAACGGAGAAAAATAAGCTTCTTTGCGTACTTTATCATCTACCAGTTCGGCCTTACCTTTTACGGTAAGATAGGTATTGTTAGATGGATCGCTATAGGCTAACAGGACATTGTTTTCTTTAGAAATTTCTTTTGATTTAGGTGAGTATTCATTGGTGTAAAACCATAAACTCCCGTCATCTTCAATTTTTGCGGTACCCATCGGTCTGCTTCCGAATTCGTCTCCAGAGGAAAATGTGGTGAACATACAGGTACGTACGCTTTCTGCCATTTCCTTAAGGATGGCTATGTTTTTCTCGTTTTTCATCTTTTCAATTGTTTATAATGAAAAACAGGAAGTACGCTAAAAGGTTTACGTTAATTAAACCTTATTTGGTTTACTTACGTATTTGTTGCCTTTTACAAAGAACCGCCACGGTAATAAAGCATGCTCTTTTGCATATGCAATGCCTACACGTGGTGTAGCAGCAATATCTTCATCTTGATAGCGGATAGCATGGTCTTCGATCCAGATTTCATCTCCGGTTAGATTTTTGGCGTTAAAAGTTTTGTCTATTCCCAGTGCTTTTGCCGCAGAGCCGGGGCCAGCTGAAATAGCGCCTTTTGTATGTGGCATATTTCTTCTTTGCTCCATAATGTCGATCCCAACCAAAGGTTCTATACCCCTGATTAAAACAGCATGTGGATCGTTTTCTTTAGAACTTACAATATTGAAGAGGTTGTGCATGCCATAACAAAGATATACGTAGGCAATGCCTCCATTGCCATACATGGTTTCTGTTCGGTTGGTTCTGCGGCCGCCGTAAGCATGCGAAGCTTTGTCTTTTATGCCAAAATAAGCTTCGGTTTCGACGATGATGCCTGCGGTAATTTCGTTATCAATTTTGGTATAGAGTATTTTGCCTAACAGATCTTTAGCTAGGCTTATCACGTCTTCATTTCGGTAATATTCTTTTTTTAGTTTCAATACCTTACCTCAACTATCTGTTTAATAGAATTGATATAACTTGCTCTAAATAAGTTTTATCTGTTTCATCAAATTTGTTTAACACTTCGCTGTCTACATCCAAAACGCCTATCACTTCACCATTAACAATCAGCGGTAAAACAATTTCCGATTTAGAAGCAGATGCACAGGCAATGTGACCGGGGAATTCTTCCACATCGGGAACGATAATGGTTTCTGCCTGTTGCCAGGATGCGCCACACACGCCTTTTCCTTTTTTTATCCGCGTACAGGCTACCGGACCTTGAAATGGGCCTAATACCAATTCGTCTTGTTTTACCAGGTAGAAACCTACCCAGAACCAATTAAACTGTTCTTTAAGTGCTGCTGCAACATTTGCAAGGTTTGCAATAAAATCTGTTTCTCCATAAAGTAAAGCGTCTATCTGGGGAATAATCGATTGATATTGCTCTTCCTTTGATGTATTTCTGGTGATGGTTAAGTCTTCTGCCATTTTTTATTTTCTATAATCAAAGTTAATTATGATTTGTGAGAAGTAGGCTAATTGTGGATTTAATGACGAAAATTTGAATGATAACCTATTCTTAAAATCATTAGTTTTGGCATCATTAATCGTGAGTTTATGATTGTAGCCTTAACCATTACCAAATTCCGTGGCCTTACCATTCCTTTTGCATTTGTAGGGATGGCTGTTTTACGATTACCATTATGGTTAAATAAGCGCTGCCGGTTCTGGAAGTTAATGGGGAGCGGAAAAGATGCCCGGGTAGATTTAGCCCCTGACTATAAGCATTGGGCTGTGCTCACTACCTGGGATAACCGGAACGATTGTGATAATTTTTATCGCCATTCTTTTGTGCTGAAATGGTTTGGTTTCTTTGGGATAGAAAGTTTTACCATCTTATTAAACCCTTTATCTAGCCATGGCTTATGGTCAGCAGTAGAGCCATTTAAGCCCAATAAAATGAGTAATGTCCACACCGGTAAGATTGCTGTAATTACAAGGGCAGCAATTAAATTTAACAAGTTGAAAGAGTTTAGACGGAATATTAAAAGAGCAGCTGATGCCATGCGTACAGCCCCAGGCTTTGTCTTGTCGGCAGGTATTGGCGAAAATCCATTTTTTGATCAGGCCACCTTTTCGATCTGGGCTGATGCGGACAGTATGAAAAACTATGCTTATAAATCTTTTGATCATTCGGATGTGATTAAGCTTACCAGGGAGCGCGAATGGTACAAGGAAGAGTTGTTTGCCCGTTTCTCCATTATAGATAGCTGGGGTACGCTTAATGGTGTATCTGTTGAATTGTAAATAAAAATATAAAATAAATGAGAGTAGTAGCAGAACTTCCGCATCCGGAATGTAAGATCACCATTTTTTCGATGAACCAAAAGTTTATCGTAAAGTTTGAGCAGGGTACCTTTGAGCAAAGTTATAAACTCGCAGAACTTGATCTGAGTGGAGGCGGTGTTAACGATGTGTTTGAAATTATTGATGAAGAATTTATCCAAACTGTAGTTGCGCGATTTAAGCTAATGCGTTCTGATTTTACAACGGCCTATAACAGGCATCAATACTAGTTGTTTTTTGGTTTAACTAATTGATTTTTAGTGAGTTATTTGTTTGTTTGAAATAATATTTTGAATATTTGATTGTTTTTAGAAAGAAAAGCACCTCCAGTGAATAGTGTTTGTTTAAATTAATATATATAACTAATTGGTATATTGATTTTTATGTATAATCACAAAATATAATTTTATAAGCTTATTTTGCCAAATAAATGGGAGGTTTGGACTTTCTTCATCCTATAATGAACAAATATCTATTGTTTTGTAACCTTGAAATAAATTCATGGAAACAAACCTCTTCCAGGTTACTTAACTTAAAATAGATTTCTCAGCTGCGCTCGAAATAACGGATCGTGGGGATTGATCCTTTCGTAAATGAATCTTTAATAAAAAATGCGCATCAATGAAAATAAGTATTCATCTGTGCGTACCTATGGCCAAGGTGAAAAGATCCTGAAACAAGTTCAGCATGAGGCGTTGCAGAATCTTCCGTATGCTCAGCGTTTCTGTGGCTAAAACTTATTAAGAGATTATGGTATCGTGCACCACTACTCTATACCAGTTTTTAGAGAATTTTTCTACAGCATCTAAATGTACTTTATCTTCCTGGTAAGCATTATGGTCTGCAATGCTGGCAAAGGTAATGGTTAGCGAATAAGTAAAAGAGTTATCGGTAACAGGGCGTACAGGTGTACCTGCTGCTAAACCGTAACTTAACGTTTTAATATATTTTATAGGTTTTAAACTTTCAAAGAAGTTAGCGAAATCTGCAATTTCGGTTTTGGTTAGCTGAGGTTTTAACCAGAACATTACGAAGTGTTGGATCTGTCCTTTATCTGCGGTTTGGGTTTCTATCATGGTTCTTTTTTTTGTTAAATATATCGATCATTTTATATTAAGCACAAAAAATACAATCGAATTTTATACGGTATATACAATTTTTCTTGAATGTATTTAATGATTAGAAGGATGCTGAAATAAATTTACTCCGTAGCTTTCCACTGCGCTACAGGTCAGCATGACGACCAGGGACAGGTAAAACAAAAAAAAGTCCCGATGTAAATCGGGACTTTATATATCTTTAAAAACCTTTCTTAGTTTTTAGGCTGCACACGGCCAGATTTTCTGTCTTCACCTCTACCGATTAAATAACCGCCACCAGCTCCAACCAATCCACCGATGATAGCACCTCTACCTTTTTTCTTATCAATTAAAGCACCACCAACTGCTCCTGCTGCACCACCGATGACTGCGCCTTTAGCTGCATCGCTCCAACCTTTTTTCTTAGCTGTTGGTTGTGTGCCACCGTAAGCACTGCTAGAACCACCACCTGAGCTTGCATAAGATCTAGATGAGCTTGCTCTTCTAGCTGCAGCTAATTCTGCCTGGTGTTTAGCTTCTTTTTCCTGTTCTGCTTTGGCCACTTCGGCTTTTTTAAAGCTATCTAACCTTAAACTATCTTTTACGGCTTTAATAGCCAATTGTTTTTCGGCCTGTTGTTGTTTTAATGCTGCTTCTTCTTTTGCCTTATTATTACAAGCAAATAAAACTGAAGTACTTAATGCGATTACTACAAATATCTTTTTCATAACTCTTAATTTTTTAATATGACGCTTGTTTAGCTACCTAACCTCGCTAAACAGGTTTCAATATGTTGTGTGATTTAGTTAATTACCAATACTAAAGAAAAAATGATGCCAAAATGTTTTAAAAAGAAAAATTATTCCAATAAATCTATATACCAGAAGCCGGAAAGTGCTGTGGATGAACAAGGTGAATCGTCATCTGTTGTGGTTTTACTTGGAGCATTATAAGTTCTGAATACCTTCTCTCCGATGGTGAAAGTGATTGTATTCTTGAAAATTGGTCCTTCAAATGCAAAAGTATGGAACTCTCCATTTTCGCCACAGGGATCGATATCTGCGGGAAGTTGCCTGATTAAATCAAGGCTGATTACTTTTCCACAAAAATTTTCGAGATTTTGCTGTGTGCAAACAATGATGGTTTTATAGTTCAGGTTTAGGAATTCTTCAATTAAATGTTTTGTATCTTTTTTCCAAAGTGGGAAAATAGCCTTAAGCCCAATTTCTGCTAATTTTTTTTCGCGATAAGTACGTAAGTCTTCTAAAAAGATATCACCAAAAATAGAATGCGTAATACCCTCTTCTTTAAATTTTGAAAGATGATGCTTCATGGTACTGTCGTAGGTTTCCATATCAGGCATTTCGCTCAAACGGATCTGATACAGTGGAATACCAATACTTTCAGCTTGTTTAATTAATAAAGCTTCTCTAACGCCATGCATCGAAACACGGTTGTATTTTTCGGTCACTGTAGTAATCAGGTAACGGATTTCGATAGTAGGATCTTGTAGGGCATAGTGTAAGGCCAGTGTACTGTCTTTACCACCACTCCAATTAAAAATGCAAAGCTTTTTATCTGGCATTGGCTAATATTTCTTTTAATTCTGTAATGCCTTCTACCGCATTTTTCTCAATGCTGATTACATTTTTATAACGTTTTACATCGGGTGTTTTTGGATCGATAATGTATTTGTCGACAAAGGAAGGCACAAAATCAATTAAGCCTGCTGCCGGATAAACGGCCAATGAAGTTCCGATTAGTACAAACAAATCGGCCTGTTTGCAAAGTTTAGCAGCTACCTCGATCATGGGTACAGCTTCGCCAAACCAAACTACATGTGGACGAAGTTGAGAACCTAATTCGCAAAGCTCGCCCATTTTGATTTCTGAACCGATGATGGGATAAGTTAAATCTGCTTTTCTGTCTGATTGTGATTTGGTAATTACGCCATGAAGATGGGTAACTTTGGTAGAGCCTGCCCTTTCGTGCAAATCATCAATGTTTTGGGTAATAATTTCAACGTCGAAGTCTTTTTCCAGCTCGGCAAGCACCTGGTGAGCCAGATTGGGTTTTGCAGCTAAAACCTGTCTTCTTCTTTCATTATAAAATTCTTGTACCAATTCCGGATTTCTCTCCCAAGCCTCGGGGGTGGCCACATCATAAACATTATAGCCTTCCCATAGGCCATCAGAATCCCTAAATGTTTTTAACCCACTTTCGGCACTGATCCCTGCTCCTGTTAAAACAACTAATTTCATTTATTTTATATTTCTAATTCCTGCTGATCTGAAAAGTTTAGCAAGGAGTTCATATTTGCCAAAGCAAGTTTCTCCAAATGTTGTTGTATGTGTACCCTTGTAGTTTTTACTTGTCCATATTTGATGCCCTGTTCCAGAAAAACAAATGTTTATCGAAAATATAACCTTATCATCTTTATCCAAATATAGAATTGCATTTTCTGGGCGCTTACATTCAAATACTAAAATCTTTGATGGATAAGTAGTATAGTTATATCCATATATTATATTAAAAAGTGAGTCGGTTTCCCCATCTGTCAACAAATGTTGTTCGGTAACGATATCATTGTCAATCTTTTCATTTTTTAAATAACAAACCTCTTTTGTCGAATCGCTATTTTTGAATGAAATAAAGACTATTTTTTTTACCCACGAATATGCTTCGTGTTTTTTTACAGATTTTAACTTCCAGTCATATTTATATCCAAACTTACACTGACAAGCTTTAATATACTCTGCTACTGCAGAATCAGTATATTTTTTTTCTTGTGCAATACAGAATGAATAAAAGAAAAGACAAGCGAGCGTTAGTAAGATATGCTTCATGCTAATATTGAGATATTGAGTTTTACAAACTTTTTGGCTATCCTATCATCAGCTTTAAAAATCTCCGGGTGGAACATACAGGCTAAAGCTTCTATACCTTCAACCAGGGTACCTACGCTCGGTTGAGTGAACATATCAAAATCTGCAATATAAACCTGATTATTTTTTACGGCCTCAAGATCGGTCCAGCCTGGTTTTGACGTTAACAGCTCCATTTCTTCCATGCTTCTATTCATATCAAAACCACATGGTGCAATAACCAGAACCTCTGGATTGTATTTCAGGATTTTATCCCATTGGGTTACAATAGAGTCGCCGGCAGGATTAGACAACATATCAACGCCACCGGCTGCTGCAATCTGAAAAGGAATCCAGTGTCCGCAGTTGTAGATCGGTTCGATCCACTCCATTAACATAATCCTTTTTAGTGGTGCACGGTTTGCCCTAAGCTGGTCTAAAATATGATCTGTTTTCTTTTGCAGGCCTGCAAGATAATTTAAAGCCACTTCTTCCTTTCCTAAAGCCCTGGCAATGGTAATGGCACATTCGAAAACATCCTGTAAGTTATTGGGCGATAAAGGCACCAGCGTAGGCTGTTTGCTAAGCTTCATTACAGCTGTTTCGGTACAAACGGTGTCGATATTGCAAACTTCGCATATATCCTGCGTGAAAACCACATCAGGTGCGATGCTTTCCAGCAGTGCATCATCTACCCAATACAAACTTTTGCCCTGTGCTTTGGATGCCGAAAAGATCCGGTCTATTTCGATACTCGAATAGTTTTTGCCTTCTAGTATGCAACGTACAACTTTGGGCTGGTCTGTGGCCTCTTTAGGGCATTCGAATGTTACACCATGCAAGTATTCCTGCAGGCCCATATCGTAAATCATTTTTGTAGCAGCAGGTAAAAAGGAAACAACTTTCATATCTATATTTTATGCGTCATCCTGTCCCGATTTTACATCGGGATCAGGATCTATTTTTAACGTCAGATATCCTTAAAGTCATATCATCTTAGTAGATACTGATCCCGAACATTCGGGACAGCCTGACGTAAGCCCTAAGTTAAAAAAAAATCCTCTTTTGAATCGAATCAAAAGAGGATTTCTATGTTGTTTTCACTTGATTGGTATTATACCAAACAATGGATATTGCTACAACTCTTGTGTTTGCAGTTTTAATACCGGGTATTTTGCTTTTAAAATTTCGAAAGCTCCAAAAAGCAAAGCACCATAAATCATTGTTCCTTCTAAAAATCTAATCTCGAATGGAATAGCTTTAATTAAACAATCTATAAAACCATTTAAGTTTTGTGTATACAGTGGGTTCTTATACCATGAACCGATATCACTTACTATCCAATGAATAAATACAATTACGATTGTAGATAGGAATAAGCTGGCAATATTTACCTTTTTTAATAAGAAACGACCGGCTAAAACCATTAATGCAATTGCAAGGTATGTCCAAAGTTCCTGAACTAAAAACATATCTACATACTGTTTATAGATGGTTGTGTAAAGTACTAAATCGCTTAAAAATAAACTTAACAGCGGAAAAGCAAATGCTTTAAGATGATCTTTAAAATATGCGCCTCCAAATAAAGCTACCGCTCCTATTGATGAAAAATTGGCAAACTTTAATTCATCTGAGTTAAATGTTACCAGCAAACGTAAAGCCGTTATTGCCAATATCATTAACAACAAAATTAAAGTACGTGGATTAAATTTTAAATGAGACATGCTATTTCTGGTTAATATTTAAGCAAAGTTAAATTTTTATTAGCGGATATTAAAACTTACGCCTGTATTAAAGTTGAAGCCAGGTGTATTGTAGCCAATAATTTCAGTGTATTTTTTGTTCAGGATATTTTTGGCATCAAAAAATAATTTCACACGTTTTTTAGCCAAAGCATATTCTACGTATGCATTTAACAAGTAGTATGATGGCATCTCTTCATTTAAATAAGATATAAAATTGGTATCGAAACGTTTGCCAAAATAACGGAAGTTGACACTTGCATATAAATTGCCAGTTGCCTGCGCACCTGCATTAATGCCGAAGGTGTGTTTTGGTCTGCGGATTAAAAAATTGGTTGTTCCTGTATTTCCTTCTACAAAAGCATAGTAACCATTGATATTGAAAACACTAAATTTTGCAGCTGGCTCAACCTCAAAACCCTTATATTTTTGGTTACCCTGATTAATGTAACCTGTGGTATAAACAATGGCGTCAGTTAAATCGCGTTTGAAACCTGTAACACGTAAAGTAAAGGCTTCATCAGCAATGTTTAAGTTTACACCGGCTTCATAATTTTGAGATTTTTCAGGTTTCAAATCCAGATTGGCGCCGTACTGACCGAACAACATATTCAGTGTAGGGACTTTGAAAGCTGTAGATACTGTTCCAAATAATTTTACTTCTTTAATGATGTTAATGCTTGGGGTAATCGAATAAGTATAGTTCTCGCCATATTGATCGTGTTTGTTGTAACGTCCGCCTACTTCGAGGTTAAAAATGCTTAAATCATGTAAAAACAATGATCCGTAAGCGGCGAAGATATTGGTTGTTGGGTTTTTGGTGTCGGTAATCAACTTCATTTTTCTATCGTCGATACCTACCAATAAATCTAATTTATTTCCAAGTTTCTGGTTGTAGAATAGATCAACCACATTAAGCTTTCCGAAGTTTAAAAAATTACTTGGAAAACCTGCATAACTAGACTTTACGTCGTTCGAGTTGCTTTGGTGGCTATAATTTAGCGTTATTTTACCGGTATTGAATTTATATTCAGCGTTAAAGCCTGCACTAAACTGTTTTAAAATAGAATTATTGGCAGGTAAACCATCGGTAAATCCATCTTGATCTATTTTATAATCGCCATAGAAATAACGTAAAAACGGATTAACTGAGAAATTTTTGTCGAGTTTGATCCCGAAATTTGCGTTTAAACCATCAGTTTTAAAACCATCTTTATCAAATATAGCTGTACTTCCTGGTGGTACAGCGGCTTCAGAAATTCCGTCGGTTTTCAAATGGGTATAATTGATGTTGTATGAAAAACCTTCTACGCCACCATTTAAGCCGATCGTTCCTTTGTAAGTTTCGAAGCTTCCGGCACTGGCTACTCCGTAAATGGTATTTCCTTTAGGTCCACCCTTTTTAGTAATGATATTGATTACTCCCGCAACGGCATCAGATCCATAAATGGTAGACTGCCCACCTTTTAGGATTTCGATATGATCAATCTGATCGATTGAGAATAGACGTAAATCGAAAGTTCCGCTAATACTTGCGGGATCGTTCTGTACGATACCATCAATAAGAACCAGGGTGTAGCCACCAAGTGCGCCCCTTGTAAATATACTTTTGTCCTTGCCCTGATTACTATATCCCCCACTGATAACGATACCAGCTTGCTCGTTCAATAAATCAGGTAATGACTTGCCGTTGCTGCGTTCTAATACTTCGCGGCTGATAATGGTTACCACTTTACCTGTTTGTGATTGTTTCTGATCATTTTTAGTTGCAGAAATTACAACATCTTTAAGCTGCAGACTGTCTTGTGTCTGAGCATTAGCCACCTGGCTAATCATTAACTGCGCTAGCCCTAGACCGGCTACAGTTAGCATTCTTTTTTTGTTCATTTGATTGTGGTTTTGCCCACAGCCAACAGATAGAAAAGGAAATGAAAATACGAAAAACGTTAAGTATCTCAATCCTAGCTTCAATCCCCGAAAGCTATGAAATTAAATGCTAAAGGCAGGTCTTCTGACTTACTCCCGTTTTTCTGTCTTCCCGTACCGGATAAGCGGAACAGTGACTTATGGATTGAAAAACGTTATAGAGCTTACAGCTGCGGGACAGTTACAGATTTACACTGTATTCCCTTTTAATCCCAATTTTACATCAGGAACCAAAAGCAGCGCAAATGTAGTAAAAAGAGCGGAGAGAAAGGAGACCAATTAGAAACAGTTTAGCATCTTAATGGCATATAGTTAAAACGGAGTTGGTTCGGGGTTGGTTCGGACTTAAGACAGGGTTGTGACAATAATACCCGAACAAAATGCGAGGTAAATGTGTAGCTAATACTTCCTGATACCTAATCAATTTTACAACAGGTTTAGCTTTAAGGCTAGCGAAACCACAAAAAAAGGCCTGCACCACTGGCAGACCTTTAACTTTGAGAGGTAATTACTGAATGATATTTTAATGAAATATGGCTAAATCAGGGAAATAGATTTTACTAAAATCTGTTGTTACCCCATCACCACCGTATTTGATTTTTTTAACCAAAGCACCAGTTGATGCATTATAGATGAGAAGATAATTTACAGTAGAAGCTGCACCATAACCCTGGATTCCGTTAACTACGATATAATCTTTATTCCGATCGTAACGGACAGCACCGTATACCATAAAAGGATCTTCGGTAATATTGATAAATGGTTGCGATAACGATGTTTTATCACCATCAATATATTTATAAATTGATTTTCCAGCGTGATAAAAAACTGCATTTTCTTTGGTTGACGCGGTAATACGCGTTGGCGCATCAAGACCGAAAGATCCTAAAGCTATTGTTAAGGCAATACCTGTAGTATCTAAATTATTGTCGATTGCGATTAAACGGCTACCTGTTGAAGCCCAAACTTTGCCATTTGGTGTTTGTGCGAATCCACGGTTAATGTTCGAGAAACTTTTAACCAATGAGTAATTGCTCGACGAGATGATTTTTGCTCCATTACTCTGCAACAAATAAACGTTATCTCCTTTTTTCAACATATCGCCTGTATTTACAGCACCAACAGTTGTTAGTTTATTTTGAACGGTAAGTGTATTTAAGTCTATCTGATATACGCCGTCATTTGCACTCACCAAGCCTCTGCTCCCATCAACCTGGATAATACTTCTCCAGTTGCTGGCTTCTTGTATATATCTGGCCTCTTCTTTTAAAGTTTGCTCGTTTATTTTTACAATGGGCCCGTTTATTTTGCTCATCAAATAAATGCTACCGTTAATTATCGACGCAAATTGTAAGGTGCTGGTTTTGGCTGTATTCGATAATATTTTTCCTGGGTTTTCCTTTTCGTATGCCCTGATCGAAAGGGTATCATCGCCATAACGGTAAAAGCTTACTGCACCTGCGCTCTGTCCGTAAGATCCCTCGCCGATTACGAAGAAACCATTTTCATATTTCCCTGCTACCGGATTGGTCTGTATATCTTCTACATTGTCTTTTTTACAAGAATAAAGACCTGTTATTAAAAGAACTGCAGTTACAAATAATGGCTTAAAGTTGAATTGTTTCATAGGGTGTTATTTATTTTTTAAAAGTTTAAGATCTACCGCTCCGCCGAATTCTGTAGAAATCTCACCGATGTAGCGCGAACGGTCGTTATCATTATCTGGACTAAAGGGATTACCGTTACTGTTTTGGCCTGTGTAAACCTTTACAAAGTCGATGCTGCTTAAGGTTACTTTTTTACCTGTGGCATCAACAGCCCAATCGATATCGAAGGTGTTGTATCCTCTGCCAAATTGTTCCTGTAGGCTTGCATATTCGCTCGATCCATTGTCGGCGTAACCAAAGCCCAATGGTTTATTGGTAATGATTTCTCCTGGGGCGAGTGTATTTTTGACCAAGGTTCCGGTAAAGGAAATTTCATTTGTAGTAGCCCATGAAGGGAAATAATCTTGCGTGTGAAATTGATTTTTTAGTACAAGGCCCTCTTTTCCCTGATTGTCCGTCCAGCGGATATCATCAGTTAATTTCGATGGTTTGTAATAGGTGATTTTGTAATTCTTGATGGTAGCCTGATCGTTATATTCACTTCCGGCTAGTTCGTACCAAACATCATCTGGCAAACCGTTTTTATTCAGATCTTGCATTACACATACAATGCCTGGCTCTGAAAATTCCATGCCAACACCGATAAGCGGATTGCCGTAAATACCAAGGTCTGCTCCAGTTGCATTGGTTATACTGTGATCGAAGCCGAATATAATATAACCGCCAAAACCTCCCAGTGAAACCAGGCCATTACCTGCGTTGCCAATTAGGATATCAGCTTTAACAAGGTCGTTGGTAAATTGCCCTGGAGCTTGCTTAAATTCATATATTTTATTGAGGTATGGCGATTGGTTAACCGTAGGTTTATCTCCTTCCCCATCTTTATCAACTGCATTTTCCTTCTTACAGGAAAGAAGTACAGCAGATAAAAGTGCTAAGCTTACTATTGATTTTATTTTCATCAGCTTATTTATTAATGCCCAGATCTACTGCGCCTTTAACTTCGGTTGAAACTTCTCCAAGGAGTGTATTTCCTTTTTCTCTTTGCCCGGTATAAACTTTTACGAAATCGATGGTTTGCAATACGATTTTCTTCCCGGTTTGATCAACGGCCCAATCAAGATCTAAACTGTTGTATCTTTTAGTGGCATAATCATCTGCTATCGACCAACTATCGGTATAACCCCATGCAAATGCACTGTTAATGAAAATGCTGCCGTTTTTGCCCCAGGTGGATGGAAGCAAGGTGCCTTTTAATGTTAATTTTTCCTGGTTAGGGGCAAATTCAGGGTAGAAATTGTGTTTGTGAAAATTGTTTACATCGTAGGTTCCGCTGCCGCCTTGATTGTCTGTCCAGCTTACATTGGCAAAACCTTTCGGGTTGATGTAGGTAATTTCGTAGTTTTTAACCGTAAGTGGGTTGTTGTATTCGCTGCCGGCGAGCTCATACCATTCATCATCTGGTTTACCGTTTCCATTCGCATCCTGACTCACCATTACGATCCCTGGCTCAGCAAAAGGAGTTGTACCACCGATCGGATTACCATAAATGGCGAGATCGGCACCTGTATTGTTTACTACCGAGTGATCGAATCCAAAAATCACATAACCCCCAAAACCGCCAAGGGTAACCATACTGGTTTTACTTACATCGCCAATAATTTTTTGTGCACCTGCTAGGCTTCCTAAACCTTCGTTGATAAACTGGCCAGGTGCAGGTAAATATTCAAAAACAGTAGTGATAAATTTTGTACTGTTTGGGGTGATTTCTACTACAGGAACCGGAACACTTACCGTGTATTTATGCGAAAATGATCCTGCGCTGTTACTTGCAGTATATTCAATTACATAAGTGCCAGCTTTTAATGGAGTAAAGTCGTAGTTATAGGTACTGCTTACTACTGTGCCATCAAGTTTCCATTGGTGAGTAAAGCCTTTTCCATTATTTGTTCCAGCTGCAAAGGCAGTTTTGGTATTCACTTGCCCGGTCATCGTTTCTCCTTTAATAAAGAGGTTAACATCAGGAACGGCTTCATTATTTTTTTTACAGCTATATGCCAGTGTAGCAACACCAAGCATTAATATGAGGTAACTTGTTTTCATTTATGTGTTTTGTAATCGTGTTTATTCTATGTGTAATTGTTAATGTGCTTTTTATTCGTATTTATAATTGTAATTGAATACAGCATGTTGTGGCAATGCGCCAGTCTCAAAACTGAATTTTACTTTTCCATCTGTTCCAATACAGTATGCTGATCCTGTGGTGCTGCCATAACTGTTAGCATCTGCAACGATCACTTCTTTATTGAATGGATTTATAGTTAATCCGTACGGTATATTTATGTTCTGACCACTTGTAATTAAATTTGCACCAATGGCACCAGTTACGGTATTAAACGATTTAATTTCAGGGTTGGAGTAAATATCTTTAGCTACATAAGCAGTTGAACCATTAATGGCAATTATGCCCAGATCATAACTGTACGAACCTGTTTTGGTATCGCTGACACTATTAATTCTATCGACTGAGGGGTCGTTATTGATGATATAATCGTTCCAGCACACCACAAATAAATCACCGTTATCTGCAGTTTGTATTCTTACCGGGTTATTGTTTACGGTAATGTCTTTAGTTTTAGTAAAGGTTGCGAGATCAATTACCGATACTTTGTTTTTAGCTCCATTTTGGTAAAAAGGGTGTGATGAATTGCACACATATAGTTTCCCATTAGCTATTGCCAATTGTTCAAGTCCTTCTGAAAGCATTATTTCACCATCAATTGCCATTGTTGCGGTATCGATACGGCTCACTTTACCATCATAACGCGATACATAAGCTTTGTTTTTATAAAAGGCAACAAACCTTGGTATATAACCATCAGTTGCTGAATTGAATGAAATCCTTTTTAGCGATTTGCAGGTTTTGATATCAATAATATCCAGAAAAGATTGTTTGGTGCCTTGTATGCCTGCTACAACACAGTACATCTTACTGCCATATTGCTGTAAATCGTTTGCGGTTTCGCCGAGCGATGTACCATTTACCTGTTTGTAATAATCGGCTACTGTTGCTTTTGTCGCAATATCATAGTAAGAAATAGCACTGTTGCCGTTACCCATTAATCCTTCGCAGAGCATATAAATGCCTTTGGTATCTGTAATGATCTGTTTTTTTTCCACTATTTCTGTTCTATCCTTTTTACAGGCTGAAATAGAAACGGCCGTTGCGGCGAGGATAATTAAAATGTGTTTTTTGTAAAATTTGCTCATGGTTTATATTTAATTTGTAAATGCAATGTGTGCGGGGATATCGCCGGTAGTAACCGACCATTTTAATCGCCCTTCGGGGCTATAACAGTGTAATTTGCCTGGGCTAACATAATCTTTGGCATCGGTTACGTAAACGTCCTTACTAATGGGGTTAACCGCAATTCCGTAAGGAATTTTAATGTCTTTTTCAGTGCCATCACTGATGAATTTGCGATCCATCACGGTTTCATCTTTCGTATTGATCATGTTGTAAGTAATCCTGTTCTTGCCTTCGATGTAATTCCATTCGGTGCTGTAGATGTAGGCGTAATCATCATCTATCACGAGGTTGCTGGCCGCAATATTGAATACCTTTTTAATCTGATCGGTTTGGGTATCAATTACAAAAAGCTTAGCGGGAATCGTGTAATAATCTCCTCTTGAAGTGACATACAGATCGCCATAACGGTCGGCCTTTATACGGCTGAGATTAATAGCAACTTCAATCCTTTTAATTTCAGTAAAACTGGGAAGATCGATTACCGAAACGGTGTGTTCGTAATCTGGTGGACTATATCCTCCAGAATTGGCTACATAAAGTTTGGTGCCCATAATGGCCATTTCTTCTGGTTGCCTGCCTACTTCAATAGTACGATTTACCCTTAGTGCTGTAGTATCAATTTCAGCCACTATCCCATTGGGGGCCTTCGGATCGCCAACTTTACCTAAATAAGCACTTACATACGCTTTTCCATTACTGAATGTGATGTAACGGCAGTTGGTGATATTGATCTGGCCGATTTTTTTACCGGTTTTAATATTCAGTACCTCAACCTTGTTCGATATGTTAACCACCACATAAAGTTTGCTCCCATATCGGCCAATATCATTCCCCACATCGCCCAAACCTTTGGTTACTTCCGGATTAACCTGATTGTACAGGTTACGGGTGTAAATACCGTTTACGAGGTCCATATAATCAAGCGAAGCTTTATTCATGTTCATATTGCCTTCATTCACCAGATAAAAACCTTTAATGACTGATGTTGGCTCTGGCTCTACCTTCGTAATTTCGGAGGGTAAAGGCTGCGGATCTTTTCTGCAAGCGCTGATAATCACCATAAGAAAGGCCAAAATATATATCGGAAACTTTAAATGCCTCATAATTTATAGGTTAATGTTAATCTGTAGTTTCTGCCCGGCATCGGGAAGTTTGGAATAATATCATAGTATTGGTTAAGCAGGTTATTTACCTCGCCATTGATGTTTACACTTCCTTTTTTTAATTTAAACTCATAACCAATTGCTGCGTCGTGGGTATACCATGGCTCCATGTAATTGTAAATGTTGTTTGCTTTTTGGTTGTAACGGAATCCGGTGTAAATAAAGCCGTAGTTGGCATGCCAATTATGGTAATCTAAGCGGGCTAAAAAAGAACCACTATTTTCAGGGATGTAAGGAATTTGATCTTTATAAGTTTCTTCAAGTTTTGAAGTCACATCCACAGCTTGCTGGTAAGTATAATTGATGCCTATGTTGAGCATGAAATCATTAAGTGGTTCGAATGCTGTTTTTGCATTAAGCTCTAAACCACGTATATCAACCAGACCAATGTTGTACATTATCCAACGGTATAGGTTGGCACCAGGTTGTGCTACAATTTTATCTTTTACGCGGTTGTAATAAACATCCGATTGGATATCGATAAACTTTATCTTCTGGTTTTTGAAGCTTTTGAAATAGGTTACACCAAAATCATACTGTTTAGTGTACTCGGGATTTAACAGGGTATTGCCGATGAAAGTATAGTATAGATCGTTAAAGGTGGGCATCCTGAATATATCCTTATAAAATGCACGGATTCTGATATCCCGATCCTTTAACACTTTCCATGAGAGCATAACGGTTGGACTAAAAACCTGCTTTTTACCCGATGAGGAATAAAGTTTTACCCGATCGACTACGGTTGTGCTGAGCAGGTTTGCGTGGATATTAAGCTGCTCAAAGGCTATAGATGAGCTTAAAACATTTAAAAAAGTATTTCGATTTGGATAAGGAAACCTGTAAATATTGGCATCCAAAGTCTGGAAGGTATAATCAGATGCATAAGCGGCCTCCCAAACCGAATTGATTTTGTATTTGGCAGCAATCGATAAGTAAGCCTCCTGCTCTTTAAACCGGTTATCTAAAAAACCTGTCGTGGTTACATAATCGGGATCGAGGTAACGTTGATATATATAAGCATATTTACCGTTTACCATAATGGTGAATTTGTTAGAAAAACTTTTCTCTGCGCTCCCCTGAACAAAGAAATCGCGATCCCATATTCTTTGCTTAAAATCGAACCTGTTGGCTACAATTGCACCTGGTAATCCCCTGTCTGATAAAAATGAATAGGCCTGTGCGTGCCATTTCCCATTTCTAAACTTACCAAACAATGCAGCCTGTAGACGAAAGCGCTCTACATCCCCATTATTTCTTACTGCAGTGGTATCGAAAACACCATTGGTATACCTGAATTTATATCTACCATCGGCATGTATATATTCGGTATTGATACTCGCCTTTAGCTTTTCATTAATCTTATATTGATAAACGAGAGCAGGATTGATCAGACCGAATGATCCGCTTTTTAAAGCCAGTTCTATTTTTTGATTTTGTTTTTTTTCGAAATCGGGATCTTTGGTTTTGAGATAAATACTGCTTGCAGCCGAATAACTTTTTGCCGGAACCAATAATTCGGGCTTTTGGCCACTGTACAAAGAAATTTCTTCGAGATTGTTCAGCGAGAATTTTCCTAAATCTACTTGACCGTTCTGTGCATTGCCAATCTGGATTCCATCCAGAAAAACTGCGGTGTGATTGGTACCTAAACTGCGTACATTCACCGTTTTCATCCCACCTATTCCGCCGTAATCTTTCAACTGCACACCTGAAAGATAGCGTATGACATCGGCAACAGATAAGCTATTGATTCTTTTAAGGTCTTCGGCAGATAGGATTTGTACCGGTGTAGGCGATTTGCTTTGTTCAGTTAAGCGGTATTCTCTAATCTGAACTTCTTTCAGTTGCGTTGCTTTTTTGGTGCTGTCAGTTTGTGCCCTGGCATTTAAAGGCAATAGAAATCCTGTCCATAAAATGGAAGAATATAGAAAAAACTGCATTTTGCCCGCATAGGCAGAATGTTTACTTGTCATTTTGATTGTGAGTTTAACCCACAGCCAACAGATGGAAAAGAAATGAAATACGAATACGTAAGTACATCACCCCTTAGCTTCAATCCCCGAAAGCTATGAAATATAATGCTAAGGCAGGTCTTCTGACTTACTCCCGGGTTTCCGGCCTTCCCATCCCGACGAGTCGGAACAGTGGCAGATTGATTGGAAATCCGTTAAGGAGCTTACAGCTGCGGGACAGTTACAGATTTACACTGTATTCCCTTTTAATTCCGGGTGTAAAGCCGGAAACCAAAAGCGCTGCAAAACTAGCAAAATTAAACAACATGTAAAATGGATGATGGAAAATGGTGATTTTAACAGAAAAGACTAAATTAGGAATCAAATTTTCACTTATGAAAAGAATATTAATTGTTGCTTTTTCATTAATAAGCCTATCTGTTATGGCGCAAAAAACCGATACTGTTTTTCTGAAGAAACTGATGGAAACCAGGCCAGAACTTTTTTCTGCGGTACTCAATCATCCTGATCAAAACCAGATCCAGATTCTTTATACACAGGTTAACCGAGATGCGAAGAATAAACCTACATTTAAAACCTTTAGTTACAATCTCGATCCGCATCATTATTTTTATCCTGCAAGTACGGTTAAACTTGCTGCAGTCATTTTTGCTTTAGAGAAAGTAAACCGGTTGAAAAATACAGGTTTAACAATTAAAAGTGCGATGATTATAGATAGTGCCTATAAAGGACAAACGAAGGTTTTGACAGATACAAGTGCTAAAAATGGGCTTCCATCAATAGAACATTACGTTAAAAAGATTTTGCTTACCAGTGATAATGATGCCTTTAACCGTTTATTCGAGTTTGTTGGTCGTGCCGAAATTAATGAAAAACTGAAAGCGAACGGATTATACGATAGCCGTATTTTAAACCGTCTGGCCATTGGCGACGCAGGAGAATCTGCGAAACATACCAATCCCATCAAATTTTACAATGGTGAACAATTGGTGTATGATCAACCGGCGCAGTACGACCCAAAAGCGTATGAATTGAAATTAAGCAACCTGGTAATGGGTACCGGATACATGGACAGCACCGACAAGCTGGTAAACAAACCTTTCAGTTTAGCGGGGAAAAATGCTTTCGCCATTAACGATCAACAAAAACTCATGCAGAAATTGATCTTTCCTGAGGCTTTTCCGGCTAAAGAAAGATTTAACCTTAGCAAAGCGGATTATAAACTCATTTATACTTATATGAGCAAGTACCCAACGGAAAGTGATTTTCCTAAATACGATCCGAAAGCGTTTTGGCCAACCTATGCCAAGATGTTGTATTATGGTAGAGAACAGGTAACGCCAGATCCAAATATCCGCATTTTCAATAAATATGGTGATAGTTACGGCTACATTATCGATAACTCCTATTTTGTTGATTTTAAAAACGGAATTGAATATTTCTTAACCGCAGTTGTGCAGAGCAATGAGGATGGTATCTTCAACGACAATAAATACGAGTACGAAACGGTTTGTTTCCCTTTCATGAAAAATCTGGGAAGAACGATTTACGAATTGGAACTAAAAAGAACTAAAAAACAGAAGCCCGATTTAAGTAAGTTCAAAATGGATTATGCTTATTAAAAACCTTTCCCATCTTTTTAGGTTTATAGCGTATTAATTGTATAAAAAACTATACATTAATTAAAAAATAATATATTCGCATTTCAAATAAAAGAATACATCTCTAATGGCTAAATTATTAATAATTGACGATGAGCGCGCGATAAGGAGTACCCTACGCGAAATTCTGGAGTACGAAAATTACGATGTTGAAGATATCGATAACGGTATCGATGGCCTCGAAATGATCAAAAAAGGAAATTTCGACCTGGTACTTTGTGATATCAAGATGAATAAGATGGATGGTATGGAAGTGCTCGAGCAGGCACAGATCATTAAACCCGATTTGCCATTCATTATGATATCTGGTCATGGAACAGTTGAAACTGCCATTGAAGCCAGTAAAAAAGGAGCTTTCGATTTTATTTCGAAACCACCAGATTTAAACCGGTTATTAATTACGGTCCGTAATGGTTTAGACCGTGGAAATTTAGTTACTGAAACCAAGGTTTTAAAACGTAAAGCGAGTAAAACCCGTGAAATTTTAGGCGAATCGGAAAGCATTTCTAAAATTAAAGAAACCATAGAACGTGTGGCTCCTACCGAAGCACGTGTATTAATTACTGGTGCAAATGGTAGTGGTAAGGAGTTGGTAGCTAGGTGGTTACATGAAAAATCGAACCGCGCCGATAGCCCTTTAATCGAAGTGAATTGTGCGGCTATTCCATCAGAACTGATTGAGAGCGAGTTGTTTGGTCACGAGAAAGGTTCATTTACCTCTGCTGTTAAACAACGCATCGGTAAATTTGAACTGGCTAATGGCGGTACTTTATTTTTAGATGAGATTGGCGATATGAGCCTTTCTGCCCAGGCAAAGGTTTTACGTGCCCTACAAGAGCATAAAATTTCGCGTGTAGGTGGTGAAAAGGAAATTGAAGTAAATGTTCGTGTTTTAGCGGCAACCAATAAAGATTTATTGAAAGAAATCGAAGATGGTAACTTCCGTATGGATTTGTACCACCGGTTAAATGTAATCAATATCCATGTTCCACATTTAACGGAACGTACCGATGATATTCCGGTTATTGCCCAGAACTTTTTAGAGAATATCTGCAGCGATTATGGGATGCCTGTTAAGAAAATAAATGATGGCGGTATGGCTGCTTTACAAGCTTTGCCCTGGACAGGTAATGTGCGTGAGCTGCATAATATGATTGAGCGTTTGATTATTTTGAGCGATAAGGTAATTACCGAAAATGATGTACGTGCATTCGCTAATCCAGGCGGCGGTACAAACATTGGTGCTGCAACCAGTGCACAGATTGCAGGTGCGGGAGGATCAGCCTTAGCTTCTTCTTTCGATTCGTTCAATAATTTTCAGGATTATAAAGATCATGCAGAGCGCGAATTTATCAAATTCAAGCTGGAGAAAAACAATTGGAACGTATCAAAAACAGCTGATGAGATTGATATCCAGAGAAGCCATTTGTACAGCAAAATTGAGAAATTTGGTTTAAAAAGAGCTGAGTAACTGATTAAATTTAAAAGTTTTGAGGTTGGAATGTTTTAAGGTTGTCCGAGAACATTCCAACTTTTTTATTTATACATATAGACAAATCGTCATCTCGACTGAAGTGCAACGGAATGGAGATATCTATGAGTAATATCCAGACAAAAAATTCTCTTCCAAAGGAGTTCCTTTGGAACACTACGGTCGAAATGACGATCTTGGAGAATTTAGAGTTATCCCATGTAATCATTCTGCCTCATCAGCAATGCCCGGTATTTATTAAAAATTGCAGTTTTGGAAACGAAACCCAAATATTGGTTCTGAGCCGTTAATACAGGTAAAATCCACACATTATCTTGCTCCATTTTCTCCAATACTATTTTCAGATCATCATTTTCTGTAATGGCGTTCGGCGCAGGTTGTACTAAATAAGAGGCTTGCAAATTTTCCTTATCAGGGTGATTGATCATCTCATTAAATAGTTCTTCTATATAAATTATCCCCTTAAAATCGCCCATTTCGTCTGTTACAGCGCAAATGTTTTTATGCGAATGCATAATCTCGGTCATCTTAACCGAAATCAGATCGTTCATATATAATTGAGGATAAGTTTTCTCGATCAGATATTTCAGTTTCATCTGGTTTAAAACAGTTGTATCCTTATCCTCATGAGATAATAACTCACCCTTATCGGCAAGTGCTTTAGTATAAATAGAATGTTTTTGCGAGCTGCGGTTAATGGCGTAAGAAATTGCAGTGGTAATCATCAACGGAACCATTAAAATATATCCGCCCGTAATTTCGGCAATCAGGAAAATACCGGTTAAGGGAGCATGCATAATCGATCCTAAAGCAGCTGCCATACCGGCCACAATAAAATTAGATACGTTTAATTGCGCCAAACCAGACAGATTTACCACATAGGCAAATATAAACCCGATTAGTCCGCCCATAATTAAACTGGGTGCAAACGTTCCACCGTTACCACCGGCGCCTAAGGTAACCAAGGTGGCGATCGATTTCATAAAAATGGTTACCACTGTAAACAATACTACTAAAGCCGGAATGGTATTGTAATCGGCGAAGATACTATTATTGATTACCGCCTGGTAATCTCCTTTTAGTAAGCCCTTTATTGTGATGTAACCTTCACCGTAAAGTGTTGGGAATAGAAAAACCAAAACGCCAAGCATTAAACCACCAACAATAACTTTGGTATAAGGATGTTTTATTTTATAGAATAGTCCTTTTACGGCATAATTTGCTTTGGTAAAATAAATGGAGAATAAGCCGATAAAACAAGCCAGTATTACATAATAAAACAATGCGTTCACTTTCCATCCTTCTGTAACCAAAAAGAAAAGTTGCTGTGTGTAGAATAATCTTGCTACTACTGCAGCTGTTGCAGCCGATAACAAAAGCGGGATAAACGCAGGAATGGTAAACTCTGGCAATAAAATTTCAATAGCGAAAACAATCCCAGCCACAGGGCTATTAAATGCTCCTGCAATACCTGCTGCTGCGCCACAGGCCACCAACATGGTAATTTCGCGATAAGATAAACCCAGTAAACGACCAAGGTTTGAGCCTATTGCCGATCCACTGGTAACAATTGGTGCTTCCAAACCTGTTGAGCCACCAAAACCTACCGTAACGGCTGCGGTAATAATCTGCGAATAAATATTATGTGCTTCTACCTTGCTCGATTTTTTCGAAATGGCATAAAGTAAAGGGGGTAAGCCCGTTTCGAATTTCGTTTTACGGATAAAGTATTTGATGTACAAAACCGTTAAGAAAATACCGATCATCGGAAATATAAAGTACAGGTAGTATTTATATTTCCAGTGCCAGTCTGATTGAAGAAATTCTTCGATATGGTGGGTCAAACTTTTTAAAGCGGCAGCTGCAAGTCCTGCTAAAACCCCAACAATTACGGCAAGGATAATTAAGAAATTACGGTTTGATATTTTAGATTTTCGGTATTGGTTAATATTATCAAGGTAATTTACAAATCTGATGTACATTCTATTGTTTTTTAATAGAGGGCGAAGGCCAAAAGTAACAAAAACAACGAAACGAGCCAATTTAAAGGGCTGTTTTATGCATCAAATTTATCCAATAACTTAATTAAGGTTGCAAAATCTTTTGGATAAGGTGCATCGATCACAATATCTTTGTCATCTAAACCTTTAAAAACCAAATGCCTGGCATGTAATGCAAAACGTTTCATAATGGGCTGCTCCTCTTCGCCTTTGGTTAATTTATAACCTCTCTTAATTGATGAAAGAAAAACTGGTTTCCCTTTATACATATCATCACCAACAATGGCTGCCCTTTGTGTTGCTAAGTGAATACGGATCTGGTGCATTCTACCTGTTATTGGCTTGCATTCAACTAATGTATAATGTTTGTAGTACTTTAACGAATCGAAAATAGTTTCAGCTCTTTTGCCTTCTGCCCTATCAATGGTTACGTTTTTATTGCCATCGTTCAAGATTGGAAGATCAACTGTTAACTGATCGAAAATAACGTGCCCATCTACTACGGCATGATAGGTTTTATTTACTTTCCTTCTTTCGAACTGCATAGAAGCATGGCGGTAACCTTCAGGATTTTTTGCAATGATTAGCGCACCAGAAGTTTCTTTATCCAAGCGGTGACAAACCTGTGCATCATCGCTATACTGTTTGGCCAAGCGTAATACATTGGTTTCTCCAGATCCACCGCGTTCATCGAGGGAGGCTAAAAATGGAGGTTTATTGATAACAATAAAATCGTTGTCTTCGAAAAGAATAAGGTCTTTAAAATTTGGAAACTTCAAACTGTGCTGCAATTAATGAACCGCAAAAATACGATTTTATTTTTTTAAGGCGGGCGTCACCCTGAATTTATTTCAGGACCACATTCTGGAAAGATGCTGAAATGAATTCAGCATGACGAATTCTTTACGCGTATCGTCCTCCTGAACTTGTTTCAGGATCTAATTGAAAATTTTAAGTCCAAAAAAGCCGCTCCGATGTTGATCAGAGCGGCTTAATAACTTTAGCTTTTATAATTATTACTTAAGAAAGCTCAAACTTATAACCTACCCCTTTTACGGTTGATACATATGTTTCGCCTAATTTTTCCCTTAGTTTACGGATGTGAACATCAATGGTTCTGTTTGTTACTACTACTGAATCTTCCCAGATATTTTTAAGGATCGATTCGCGGGTATAAACTTTTCCTGGTTTTGATGCCAATAGGTATAAAAGCTCAAATTCTTTTTTCGCCAATACCACTTTGTTACCGCCTTGAAAAACCAAATAAGCTTCACGGTCGATTACTAAATCGCCAATTTCCAATTTGTTTTCAGAGACTTCTTCTGTTCCTGTATTTCGTCTTAAAATTGCATTAATGCGGCTAACTAAAGCACGTGGTTTAATTGGTTTTGCGATATAATCATCAGCACCTACATTAAAACCTGCAATTTCAGAATACTCTTCACTTCTGGCGGTTAAGAAAACCATAAATGTATTCTTGAATTCAGGTATTGCACGCATTAAACGGCAAGCCTCAATCCCATCCATTTTAGGCATCATAATATCCAGGATAATCAAATCTGGATGTACCTTTTTCGCAACAGTAATTCCTTCTTGGCCATTGGTAGCTGTGAAAACCTGATAACCCTCTTTTTTAAGGTTATATTCAATAAGCTCCAGAATATCTGGTTCATCATCAACAATTAATATTTTCTGACCTGCGTTGTTCATAGTTAAATATTTGTTACGAAAGTAGTGTCTATGATGCAATATTTAGTTAAGCCTAAGTTAAGAAATTGTTAATTACTTAAATTAGTTTAACATGGAATTTGTTTTAAAGTAACGTTTTGGCTAAAAATGCCTCTAATTGATCGCCACGCAGGTTTTTAGCGATTATTTTTCCAGAGGGATCAACTAAGTAAGAAGTTGGGATAGCTTGCACCTGGTATTTTTTTACCGTTGCACCATTAAAATCTTTTAATTCCGAAACGTGTGCCCAGGCTAATCCATCTGCTTTCACTGCACCTAACCATGCTGCCTTGTCGGTATCGAGCGAAATGCCGATAATATCGAAGTTCTTATTTTTATATTTATTGTAAACCTTAACCACATTCGGATTTTCCTGACGACAAGGCTGGCACCATGATGCCCAAAAATCGATCAGTACGTATTTTCCTTTATAGTCTGATAAACTTACAGGTTTGTCGTCAGCTGTATTAATGGTAAATGCCGGAGCAGCCTGCCCTACCTGGACCGCTTTTAAAAGTGCCATTTGTTTTACAAAAGTATCAACTGTAGCATTGCCTTTAATTTCTTCTTTCACTTCATCCGCAAATTGTACCAGTTCTGCTTCAAATTCCTGCGGACTCAAAGTATTCATGGCATAGAAACTGGCAAGCGTACCTTTGTTGTCTTTAGCAAATTTTATGATCTGCGTGTTTAATTGATTGATGTACGATTCGTACTGAGGTTTCATCGATTCCAGCACGGCCGCCCTGTTTTGAGGCTGTGTTGCTACTTTCGCTTCGAAATCGGCCTGTAGTTTTTCCACCTGTTTGGCAAAATTGTTTCTAATGGTATTTAGTTCTGATAATTTTTCTACCTCATTCGCCCCAGAAATTTTATAAGCCATTGTTTTGTCGGCCAAATCAGCTTCTAATTTAATGTCGTCGCCATTTTTTGCAATTAACATAAACTCATGGTTACCTATCGATACCCTAAAGAAATCAACTGATGGGGTTTTACGGATGAATTTAAATTCACCTTTTTCTGATAGATTGGTCGAATCGACTGCAACCATATTGCTATTCTGCATCCCATATAAAAATACTTTCTTCTCCGTACCTGGGTTTTGGAAAGTTCCGTCAATGGTAAAGCTATCTTTGGGTTTACATGCAGTGAAGGCAATCGCGATCAGCATGATCAGGCTCAATTGTTTTAGTCTCATTATTTCAGTTTTTCAAGTATTAATTCATTTAATTTTTTAGCATCAGCTTTTCCTTTGGCTAGTTTCATTACATCGCCAACAAACAGACCTAAAACGCCCTTTTTGCCTTTCTTGTATGCTTCTACCTGCTGTGGGTATTTATTTAACACTTCATCAATAAAACCAATTAATTCGTCTCCGTTTTCAGAGATCAATAAGTTTAATGATTGTGCCAGATCGGTAACTTTTGCATTTTCCTGTAATTCAACAGCAGGTAATAATTGTTGAATGGCAATTTGCTGTGTGATTTTTTTATCATCAACCAGATTAATTGCTTCTGCTAACTGTGCGGGATTAACCTTGAAATCAGATATCGTAATCCCTTTTTCATTTAAAACCGCTCTAATTGGGCCAATTAACCAATTTATTAAGCTTTTTTTGTTGTGAACAGCCGATTGTGCCTGATTAAAGTAATTCAACAGGTCCAAATCTTCAGCAAAAAGCGTCGCATCTGCCTTGCTGATCCCAAATTCTGAAACCATCTGCTTAGAAATTTCATTTGGTAAAGCTGGCATTAAAGATTTAATCTCTGCTAACCAATTATCAGAAATGTAAATGGGTTGCAGATCGGGATCTGAAAAATAACGATAATCATTCGCTTCTTCTTTAGTACGCATTGGTGAGGTAGTGCCTTTATCAGCATCAAAATTCAATGTGCTCTGAATAATCTTACCCCCCTTACTAATCACTTCTACCTGACGGCCAAATTCGAAATCCATTGCTCTACGCACGTTGCGCATGGAGTTTAGGTTTTTTACTTCACAACGTGTTCCAAATTCAGCAGTGCCTTGCGGACGGATAGAAATATTGGCATCGCAACGCAGACTGCCCTCTTCCATATTGCCGTCGCTTACATTTAAGTGCCTCACCAGCTTTCTGATTTCACTGAGTAAAACAGAAGCTTCTTCCGAACTGCGAATATCTGGTTCGGTTACAATCTCAATTAAAGGTACACCCGCACGGTTCAAATCAACCAACGAATAGTTGTCGTCCTGATCATGAATGCTTTTTCCAGCATCTTCTTCCAGGTGAATGCGATTGATTCCGATTTTCTTCGTAGAACCATCAGCCAGTTGAAGCTCCAGAAAACCATTTACACAGATGGGTTGATTATCCTGCGTAATCTGGTATCCTTTTGGTAAGTCGGCATAGAAATAATTTTTCCGATCAAAATGGTTGGTCTGGTTAATGGTACAGTTTAAAGCCAGGCCAATACGGATGGCTTTTGCAACTACTTCTTTGTTTAACTTCGGTAAGGCTCCAGGTAATGCCAGCGAAACCGTAGATATATTTTGATTGGGTAAAGCCCCGAAAGATGCACTATCAGCAGAAAATATTTTAGTGTTGGTATTTAACTGAACGTGGATTTCTAGTCCTGAAACGAGTTCGAAAGCAGTTTGGGGGCTTGTTTCTTGTAAAGGCATTTAAAGCTTCGTATTGTTATAAGTTTTATTAACCACAGATTTAATCTGGGGTTAAATATTAATGTGTCAAATATAGTTATTATTTAGTCTTTCGTTAAAAAAGGCTTGACGGAGAAATTTTTAGAAATTCTTGCCAGGGCAATCCTCCGGCTCCCACTAAAAGTATTTTATCAGGCTTATACATTTTGTTAAAAGCACTCATACCGGAAGTACCCGTAATCTGGCCTGTACTTTTAACTTCTACTCCAATTATTTTACCTCGTTTCTCTAAAATAAAATCTACTTCGTCGTTTCTATGTCGCCAATAAAACACTTTATAACCTTCTACAAACGAAGAATTTAATAAATGCGCACCTATTGATGACTCTACCATTCTCCCCCATTCTGCTGATTGTTTTTTTATCTCTTCAAAGAATTCATTTCTTTGGGCACTTACCAAAGCATTATTGTGTACCTGAAATTTTGGACTCGATGAACGCTTGCGAATCACATCAGCTGCAAATTTCTCAATGCCTCCCAGTAAACCTGCTGTATCCAATAATTCCAGGTAATGAGACAATGTTGTTGTATTACCTGCATCAGAAAGCTGGCCTAATATTTTAGTGAAAGATAGGATCTGCCCTGAGTATACACAACCTAATTCAAACAAACGTTTCATTAAAGCCGGTTTATCAACACGGGTTAACATTAAAATATCTTTCGAAATACTGGTTTCTATCAAAGCATTTGAAACATAATTTTTCCATCGCTCCTCGTCATTGATTAGACCTGAAGAGCCCGGGTAGCCGCCAAACCAAACGTATTGTTCGGCAGTAAAACCAAAAGCACTCTCCATTTCAGCAAAGCTCCAATGCCCTAAATAAGTTAATTCGAACCGACCAGCCAATGATTCTGTTAATCCCTGTTGAATTAGCAGTCTAGAAGATCCCAATAAAATTACTTTTAAGTTTAACCCATTTCGCATGTCTTCATCCCATAAGCGCTTCACAATTTCACTCCAGTTATCAATTTTCTGAATTTCATCAATCACAAGAATATATTCATCAACCCCTGGTTCTTTTAATAGCGCTCTTGTATTAAACCATATCAGCTCTATCCAAGTTCTATCTGAAGCAGCAACAGCATCTGCAGATTCGAATATACAAGGTGTACTAATTTCCTTGATCAATTGACTGATCATTGTTGTTTTGCCTATTTGCCTAGGGCCCACAAGCACTTGAATAAACCTTTTTGGTTCATTCATAATCTTTACAAGTTTCTGTAAATAAGACCTTTGAAACATTTTTAACAATTTACTCAATATGTTGAGTAAAATTACTAAAAGCCTCTAGTAATTCAAAATAATTACTGAATTCTAGTTAATAATTATAACAAAAATAGCAGTACTCATTAATTATTATATTAAAAATTAGTAAGTATATAGCTGTTAGTAAGGTAGTTATGTGTGTTTTTACAATTTACTCAATAGGCTGAGTAAAATTACTCAATGGCCTATACAATAGTTAAAGAATGTTAAATGGAATTGCTTTAATTAAACCAGCGTAAATTACTATTGTCTATCTCAGCAAACACACACAAGAAACCTTTAATTAAAAAACATTATGAAAAAGTTAGTTTTATTTGCTGCAGTTCTGATGGTTTCATTATTCAGCATAAACAATGCAAAAGCACAGGTTAGCTTAAATATCAATATTGGTTCGCAACCAGTTTGGGGACCAACAGGATATGATCATGTAGATTATTATTATTTCCCTGACATTGATGCTTATTATTACGTTCCCTCTGGTCAATACATTTATTCAAACGGTGGAAGTTGGGTTTGGGTAAACAGTTTGCCTGCTCAATACAGAAACTTTGATCCGTACCGCGCTTATAAAGTGGTCATCAATGAACCAAAACCATATCTGCGAAATAATATTTATGTAACCAGGTATAGTAAATATAAAAACTATGGAGGTCATCAAACTATTATTAGAGATAGCCGTGAGACTAAATACTACGTGGTAAAAGGTCATCCAAAATATAATCAAAGACCGACCAAAAATGTAACTGTAGTTCGTAACAATAACCGCCCTGCCCGTGTAATACAAAAAAATGTTACCAGACCTGCTCAAAATAATGGTCGTTCTCAGGATAATAATGGTAGAGATAACCGTCCTGAAAGAAATAATAATCAAGGCCGCGGTAACGGACGTCATTAATATTTAGTTGTATAAAGGAGCTTCTAAGGGGGCTCCTTTGTTATTTGTTTACTTCTGGCACGTGGTTTGGCTATAAATAATAAACACTAAATGAATTGATTATGAAAAGATTATTTTTAATGGCTGCAGTTATGATGGTTTCATTTCTCAGTTTCCCCGCAAAAGCACAGTTAAATGTAAATGTTAACATCGGCTCTCAACCGCTCTGGGGACCAACGGGTTATGATCATGTTGATTATTACTATCTCCCTGACGTGGAAAGTTATTATTATGTTCCGCAGAAACAGTTTGTGTATTTAAATGGAAACGATTGGGTTTTTGCCAATTCTTTACCTTCAAGATACGGAAATTACGATTTATATAATGGATACAAAGTAGTCATTAATTCGCCTAAGCCCTATTTGAATTTCAAAAACGATAAGGTGAAATATGCCAAGTATAAAGGCAATAAAGGCCAGCTGGTAATTAGAGATAGCCGAGATCGTAAATATTATGTAGTAAAAGGACATCCTCATGGTATGCCTCCAGGACAGGCTAAAAAGATTTATGGAAAACAGAATAATGGAAATAATGGAAAAGGGCATGGAAATGGTAAAGGAAAACACTAATCCATTAACTTTATCGGTTTATTTAAAGGAGTTTCGAAAGAGGCTCCTTTTTTTATATATCTGTTACAATAGAAGTTTTGGCACAGCGTTTGAATTATTGAAGTACACACAAATAAAATAGATTATTATGAAAAAGTTATTTATCATCTCCGCGATTTTAGGTATCGTGGCTTTAACATCTAATCAATCTAACGCTCAGGTAAGTATTAATGTAAATATCGGTGCGCAACCAGCTTGGGTGCCTGCAGGTTATGAAAACGTTAATTATTACTATCTCCCAGAAGTGCAGTCTTACTATTATGTTCCTCAAAGGCAGTTTGTTTATTTAAGTGGGAACAGGTGGACAAGATCAAGGTATTTACCAGCGAGATATAGAGGTTATGATCTGCACCACGGAAGAAAAGTAGTGGTTTATGGAAATAGCCCATATCGTAATTATAATAGCCACAGAGTAAGTTATTCACATCACAATAATTACTACCGCTCATCATACGGTGGAGGAAACCGGGTCCGTTATAGCTCACCAAGAAACAATTACAGATCTTACCGAGTAGATAACAGATACCATGATAGAAACGTAAATTCCAGCTTATTTTCTAGAGGACATAGAGAAAAACACGGAAGACATTAAAATAAAAAAGAGGCTCTAGGGCCTCTTTTTTATTTTACATAACGTCACCCTGACCTGTAGTGAAGCGGAAAGCTACGAAGTAAATTAATTTCAGGTTCTATTTTATTATTTCAATCAATGATGCGGAATAAAACTCTCTGCTTTTTCCAAAACAACTTTTAAACCTGATGGGTTTTTACCACCTGCGGTAGCATAAAACGGTTGTCCACCACCACCGCCTTGAATCTCTTTACCGAGCTCGCGAACAATATTAGAAGCATTTAATCCTTTTTTTACCAGGTGATCAGAAAGCATTACGGTTATTCCGGGTTTACCATCAATTTCTGTAGTGAAAACCAGAAACAGGTTATCAACCATATCTTTTAAAGAAAAAGCCAGATTTTTAACTGCATCGGCACTTTGCAAGTCAATGTGTTTAGCTATCAGGTTAATGCCGTTAATTCCTCTTACATGATGAACGATTTCATGTTTTAAGGTATTTACACGTTCTATTGTCGACTTTTCAATTTCCTTTTTCAGTTTTGCATTTTCATCCAATAAAGCCTGAACAGATGCCGATAAATCTTTACTTCCGTTAAGTAATGCTTTTAAATGACCAAGTTCCTTTCGTTGGTCTAAGAAGTATTGTTCAGCTTTATCAGCAGTGATGGCCTCGATACGGCGAACACCAGCTGCTACAGCACTTTCAGAAACAATTTTAAATGAGCCGATCTGCCCTGTAGCCTTTACATGTGTACCACCGCAAAGTTCTTTAGAGAAATGGTCGTCGAAAGTAATCATACGGACAAAATCGCCGTATTTTTCACCAAATAAAGCCGTTACACCACTTTCAATGGCATCTTGATAAGGAACGTTACGCTGTTCCTTTAATTTAATGTTCTGGCGGATTTTCTGATTCACAATTACCTCAATCTGTGCTAATTCCTCGTCAGTAACTTTAGCAAAGTGAGAAAAATCGAAACGCAGGTAATCTGCATTAACCAACGAGCCTTTCTGGTTAACATGTTTGCCTAAAACCTGTTTTAATGCCGCATGCAGTAAGTGCGTGGCTGAGTGATTATCTTCCGTTAAAACACGTTTATCTTCATCTACAACGGCCCAAAATTTACCTTCTAAATTATCTGGTAAGATATCGGTAAAGTGTACGGTTAAGCCATTTTCTTTTTTAGTATCGGTAATGTCTACCCAAAACTGGCGGCTATGGTCTTCTAATCGGCCGGTATCTCCTACCTGACCACCACTTTCGGCATAGAAAGGTGTTTGGCGAAGCACAATTTGATATTGCTCTTTGCCCTTAGCTTTTACTTTACGGTATTTTAAAATCTCGGTTTCAATTTCTAAATCATCATAACCTACAAATTCGCTCTGTTCTTCGGTGTTTACCACAATCCAATCACCTGTATCAATGGCTGTTGCGGCACGACTATCGTCTTTTTGCTTTTTCAAAGCCTGTTCGTAGCCAGCCAGGTCAACGCTCCAACCCTTTTCTCTGGCCATTAATTCTGTTAAATCGATTGGGAAACCAAATGTATCTGATAATTCGAAGGCAAAAGCACCCTCTACCACATCATTAGTAGCCTGGTATTTTTCGAAACGTTGAATTCCTGTTGATAAAGTCCTCAAGAAAGAAACTTCTTCTTCCAGCACCACTTTCTGAACAAAATCCTGTTGCGAAATCAATTCGTCAAAAACACCTTTAAATTGCTCTGCCAATAAAGGAACCAACTGATTTAAGAAAGGCTCTTTAAAGTTCAAAAAAGTATAAGCATAACGTACAGCCCGGCGTAAAATCCTGCGGATGACATACCCCGCTTTATTATTGGAAGGTAACTGCCCATCGGCAATAACAAAGGAAATGGCGCGGATGTGATCAGCCATAACGCGCATGGCGATATCGGTTTTTTCGTCAGCACCATATTTTATACCAGATTTTTCTGCAATAAACTGAATCATCGGCTGGAAAACATCGGTATCGTAGTTAGAGGTTTTTTCCTGTAAAACACGTACCAAACGCTCAAAGCCCATTCCGGTATCAACGTGTTTAGCTGGTAAACTTTGCAATGAACCATTTTTTAAACGGTTAAACTGCATAAATACATTATTCCAGATTTCGATTACCTGGGGATGATCGGCATTTACCAGGGTAGCACCATCAACTAAAGCTTTTTCTTCATCTGTACGGCAATCTACATGGATTTCAGAACATGGTCCGCATGGTCCTGTATCGCCCATTTCCCAGAAGTTGTCTTTTTTATTTCCCGGTAAAATATGGCTTTCATCAACGTATTGTTTCCAAAGATCGTATGCTTCCTGATCTTTTTCCAGCCCTTCTTTTTCATCACCTTCGAAGTAGGTAACATATAATTTTTCTTTCGGGATTTTGTAAACTTCGGTCAATAATTCCCAACTCCAGGCAATGGCTTCTTTTTTGAAATAATTGCCAAAACTCCAATTACCCAACATTTCGAACATGGTGTGGTGGTAAGTATCAATACCTACTTCTTCCAGATCGTTATGTTTGCCCGAAACGCGTAAACAACGTTGGGTATCAGCAACACGAGCATATTTTATGGCGGCCTCTCCTAAAAACAGATCTTTAAACTGGTTCATACCCGCATTGGTAAACATTAAAGTGGGGTCATTTTTAACCACAATTGGTGCGGAAGGAACAACATGATGTTGTTTCGATTCAAAAAAACTAAGGAATGCCTGTCTAATCTCTTTTGCTGTCATTTCAATATTATTGGAGGGAACAAAATTAAAATTTTATTGCGTTATTAAGGAAAAATCGAGCTACATTTGAATACTTTAATTAATCGATATAAGACACTCATAATCAAGCACAAAATATGCCGTATAAAGAAAGAGACATTAATAAAATGTATTATACCATGGGCGAAGTGACTGAAATGTTTAACGTTAACGCATCACAGATCCGTTTTTACGAGAAAGAATTCGATATCCTGCAGCCCAAGAAAAATAAGAAAGGTAACCGTCTTTTCACACCGGAAGACATTGAAAACCTAAAGATCATCTTCAATCTTGTTGATGAAAAAGGATTTACATTAAAAGGTGCCAAAGACTATTTAAAGAATAATAAAACAGGTGTTAGAGAGAATCAAAAGATTATCGATTCGTTAGAAAAACTGAAAGGCTTTTTGGTAAATCTGGCAGAAGAACTGTAAACACTTTATTTCCTTTATAATTATCGATTTTCTTTGCATTACTTTCATGTAATTACAAAAATACATTTTTTGTAGGTTTTTAATTATTTTTCTATATTAGCAAAACCAAAACATCAATCACCCCTATTTTTTTTTAACTGGTTTAACCCCTGCTTATGAAAATATGGTATGTATTGTTGCTTGTCTTTTTCCTCTGTTTTTTATTTCCCCCAAGCCATTTGGGCAGTTATTTATCTGCAAAAGTTAATCATTTCTTTCTGCGAGCAGATCCTTTTAGAATTGCATTGACCCCTAACCGAGAAACGGTAACTGCATGGGCTGTTAACCTTTATCGTAAATTTCTAACGGGAGGTAGCTATGCAGTTTAAGCGCTTAATTGTTGCATTTGTAATGATTGGATTCACGGCAAATGCTCAAGTCAATACTGGGGAAACAGATACACGTGATATTTTGGAGAGTATGGCGGAAAACCTCCCGGATGATTACGATATGACCGAACTGATTGATGTATTGGAGAAATATCGTAAACATCCAATTAATCTGAACCGTACTTCAGTTGAAGAATTAAAAACTTTGGTTTTCCTGTCTCCCTTGCAGATCGCTAATTTCTTTACACACCTAAAGGAAAATGGTCAGCTTACAGATGTGCTGGAATTACAAAGTATTGATGGTTTTGATATTAAAACCGTGCATAATCTCCTCCCATTTATAAGATTGACCAATATCGCTGAATACCAGCAGCTCAATTTTAAAAACATTATAGGTACTGGTGAAAATGATTTGATGATGCGCTTTGCACAGACCTTACAAAAACAAAGAGGTTATACCGATTTACCTGGGAACCGGTATTTAGGTTCGCCGGAGAGAGTTCAGCTGCGTTATCGATATCAATATAGCTCAATTTTGTCTGCAGCTATAACTTTAGATAAAGATGCTGGTGAAAAATTTATAGGCAAGCCTTTCGATTTTTATTCGGGTAATATCGCACTATTTAAATTGGGTAAGCTAAAAAAACTGGTAGTTGGCGATTATACCTTACAATTTGGACAGGGCTTAACATTATGGTCGGGTTTTTCTTTTGGCAAAGGTCCTGATGTAACCAGCGTAGCTAAAAAAGATTTAGGTTTAAGGCCTTATAACTCCACTAACGAATACTCTTTTTTTAGAGGAAGCGCTGCAACGATTAACTTATTTAAAAATGTCGACATTACCCCTTTTGTTTCGTTCCGCAATCTTGATGCCAGCCAAAAGTTAAATTCGGAAGGAAACTTAGTTCAGGCCACCATTAATCAAACCGGTTTACATAGAACTCCTACTGAGATTAAGAATAAAGGTGTTTTAGCGCAAAGCGTATTTGGTACTACGGTTCAATATGCCAAAAACGAATTTGCTGTTGGCGCAATTGCTTATCATACTCATTATAAGAACCGTTTTATTACACAAACAGCAGCTTACGATCGATATAGTTTCACAGGTACAGCCTTAACCAGTTTGGGTTTGTTTTATAATTATACCTATAAAAATATGTACCTCTATGGCGAGGCCGCCAAAGGCTTAGGTGGTGGCCTTGCCTACATTAACGGTGTCCTCATCAGTTTATCGCCAACAGTTTCGGCTGCGCTAACTTATCGCGATTATGCTAAAGATTATCATAGTTTCTTTAATCAGGCGGTATCCGAATCGAGCGAAGCGGTAAATGAAAAAGGATTGTATGCGGGCTTAAATATTAACCCAAATAAACACTGGGCCTTTTCTTTCTATGGTGATTATTTTCGGTTCCCGTGGTTAAAATACCGTGTTGATGAGCCGTCAAAAGGTTACGAGATTTTAACCCAGGCCGTTTACACACCAAGCAAAACCTTTAAAGTTTTAGTCAGATTTAAAACAGAACATAAACAACAAAATACGGATTTGGATGTTCCTGTTAACTTTTTAGACCTTGTAAAAAGAGCGGGATATCGGGCAGAGGCAAGCTGGCAATTGAATAATAATTGGCACTTCCAAAACAGGCTAGAGATTTCTCAATATAAAAAAGGTAGTGCCAATAGAGAATTTGGATACCTCGTTTATCAGGATGTAGATTATTCACCAATGTTCGCTAAGCTAACCGGAAATGTAAGATTTGCCTATTTCAACACCCCAAGTTATAACAGCAGAATTTATGCCTATGAAGATGATGTTTTGTACAGTTTTGCTTTTGGAATGTATAATGGAAGAGGTTTCAGGACTTATTTTAACCTGAAATACCGTATAGCTAAGAAGCTAAATGTTTGGGCTCGATATGGGTTGTTTGTTTATAAGGACGTAGAAACAGTAGGTACTTACCTGGATGAAATTAAGGGCAATAAAAAATCGGAAGTTAAAATTCAGGTACGCTATCAATTTTAAACAATGTTTAAGTCAGAATATGTTTTTGTCAGGATCCTGTTCCCTTTTCTTTTAGGTATCTGCGTTTTTTATTTTTCTCCAAAAAGCGTATATATTCAAATGTTGACCTCGGTCGTTCTTGTTCTTTTATTGAGCATTTTATTGTTGAATATTATTTATAAAAAATTAAATGTGTACCGTTACAAGGGAGCTGTTGGTATTTTAATTTTTATACTTTTCCTCAGCCTTGGCGGTTTACTTTGCTTGCTCCATAACGAAAGTTTAAACCAAAATTACTTTGCAAAAACGCAGTGTAGCTATTTAAAAGTTTGGGTGAACAATGAACCTCAGAAAAGTAGCAATATCATACGTTTTAAAGCAAAGGTAGTATCGGGATATCAAGAAGGCAAACAGATCAGATTATCGGGGCAGATGCTTCTTTCCATAAAATTAGATAGTATAAGGCCTATTAAATTAAAGTATGGCGACGAAATTATGATCCCAGCTACATATACCGAAATAGAGCCTCCATATAATCCTGCAGAATTTGATTTTAAAGCCTGGCTGGGCAGTCAGAATATTTATCATCAGGCTTTTGTAGATCAGGACCATATCGTTAGCAACAAAAACAACATTGGTAATCCCATTATAAAGATGGCTTTAAACATAAGAGAAAAGCAGGTAGCCAAATACCGAAGCCTGATTAAAAGTAACGAAGCTTTTGCGGTAGCCTCTACCCTCATTTTAGGCTACCGTGCTGATTTAAGCAAAGAAACTTTATCGGCCTATTCCAAAACCGGAACCATTCATGCTTTATCTGTATCAGGAGCACATGTAGCCATCATTTATGTCGTTTTGGATTTTTTGTTCTTCTTTTTGAACAAAAATCGGGCACTAAGGATTGTGAAGCTTTTGTTAGTCTGTACTTTGATTTGGGGATATGCTTTGTTAACAGGATTATCACCTTCTGTTGTTCGGGCGGCTGTAATGATCAGCATTCTAATTACAGCTAATGTTTTATCGAAGCAAACCAATAGTTATAATGTTTTGGCATTTTCAGCATTTTGTCAGCTGGTTTACAATCCATTTTTAATTTTAGATGTTGGGTTTCAGCTTTCTTATCTGGCTGTATTCGGACTAATTTATCTTCAGCCCAAAATTTACAATCTTCTTTATACTGAATGCATTTGGCTCGATAAATTATGGAGTTTCACAGCTATGTCTTTAGCCGCGCAAGTGGTCACGTTTCCGTTAAGTATTTATTATTTCCACCAATTTCCACTCTACTTCCTTTTTGCGAATCTTTTTATCACCATCCCATTGGGGTTAATGATGTATTTAGGAATTGCAGTATTGATTCCGGCATTCAGGTTTTTAGCGGCAGTTTTCGAATGGATAATAAATTTTACAAATGCCGTACTAAAATGGATAGCCAACTTACCATATGCCAGTTTATCATCAATATGGATTGATTTGCCTGAATTTGTATTGTTGAGCCTATCGCTCGGATTGTTTATTTATGCCCTGACGAAATTTAACAAACGACTTTTGTTTTCTTCTTTAATGTTATTTGTTTGCTATCAACTTTTGGTTGTACACCATGACCTAAACGCTTTCCATCAAAAGAAAATTATTTTCTTTTCATTGAGAAAAAACTATGCGGCTGCTTTTATTAATGGAAAAGAAGCTGTTTTGGTTTCAGATTTAAGCGCTGGAGATAAAAATTATAATTTTTCTGTTGTGCCGGCATTAACGCAATTACAGGTAGACAAAATACATTTTATTCGTTTTAACAAAGATACTGTTTTAGGGCAGTTGGTATTAAAGAACAGCCAAATTGCCTTTTTTAATTATAAGGTACTGCTGATTGATGAAAACCTGAACGATAAAAATATAAATGGAAATGCTACCTTTTCAAGTATCTGGTTAAGTGGGAATACTAAATTTAATTTAGCCAAAATGGGGCTTGATATAAAATATAAAACCGCAATAATCGATGCTACTAATAAAGATTATAAAATTGAGATCTTAAAGAAGTATATGGAGAATAATGATATAGATGTACATGTTTTAAAGAAAAATAAAGCATATTTGGTGCAACTAACCCAATAACATGGAAAATCTGGTTTTATATCAGGTTGCTGAAAGAATAGCAACGATAACTATCAATAGACCTGAAAAAAGAAATGCGCTAAACCCCCAGCTTATCGCTGAATTAACTTCCGCATTTATAAATGCATCTGAAGATGACCTGGTAAAAGTGGTCATATTGAAAGCAAATGGGGATACTTTTAGTGCTGGTGCTGATTTAGCCTATCTTCAGCAATTACAGCACAATACATTTGAAGAAAATGTAGCCGATTCCAATCATCTAAAAAAACTCTTTACAACCATTTATTATTTACCAAAAGTCGTTATTGCACAGGTAGAAGGTCATGCCATTGCCGGTGGCTGTGGTTTGGCCACGATATGTGATATTGTTTTTGCTACCCCAGAAAGTAATTTTGGGTATACTGAAGTGAAAATTGGTTTTGTACCTGCTATTGTTTCTTGTTTTTTAAAACAAAAAGTGAGCGAATCTATCATCAAGGAAATTTTACTAACTGGAAAAATCTTTTCTGCTGAGCAGGCATTGAAATATAATTTGATAAATTTTGTAACAAATTCATCCGATATTCATCAAATGGTAAGAGAATTTGCACTAAATTTGTGTAACGGGACCTCTGGTAATTCGTTAATGATTACTAAACAACTGATTACGCAAACAACCAATCCCCTATTGGAAAAATGCTTGGAAACTGCGGTACAGATAAATGCTCGTGTAAGAGAGAGTGAAGATTTTAAAAAAGGAATCTCTTCATTTTTAAACAAAGAAAAAATTAATTGGTAAAAAACTAAACTGAAATAAAAACATGTTCAAATCAATCAAAACCAGCGTTGTAGCTTTAATCTTAGTAAGTACTGCTATAATTGCCCATGCACAAAAGAAAATTGCTGAAGGTACTTTGGTATTTGCAGTAACTGCTAATGGTACAACAACCGATGTTAAAACTAAATTTAATGGTAACTTAACCAAAATAGAAATTGAAAATGGCCCTGCTATGGTTAACATCATTTCAAACACGGCAGATAAAACCGGATTATTATTAATTGACGTTCCGGTAGCTCAAAAACAGTTTGCGGTAAAGGTGAGCAAAGCAGAAACAGAAGCGCAAGAAGCTTTATTGCCAAAATATTCTGATTATAAAGCAACTGGTGAAAAACAGACAATAGCTGGATTTAGTGCTGAAAAATACACCTACAAAGATGACAAAGGTGGAGCGCATGAATTATGGGCAACTAAAGATATTGATATTGCTGCAATTACAAATGGTGGTTTCTTTAAAGGCCTGGGAGCACTTCCTGTAAAATATTCGGCAGTAATTAATGGCGTAAATTCAGATCTGCTTCTAAAATCTCTTTCTGAAGCTAAAGTAGGTGCCATTAGCACTGAAATCCCTACAGGTTACGACGTAGTAACTATGGATGAATTGAAAGCCATGCAAGGTGGTGGTGAATAATTAACCAATTCCAGATAATTTACAGCTTTTTAACTGCAGGCTTTTTATTTAAATTAGCCCGAAAGTTGAAAAGCTTTTTTTATGTCCAAAAACTATATATGATTAAAAGATTATTATTAAGATTATCAATTGCTTGTATAGCATTATGCACGCTAATTGATGCAAAAGCTCAAAATATCAATTGGGCAAAAGATGGAAATTCCTATTATGAGGTTACCAAAAATGGTGAAATCAGTTCTATTACACTACCTAAAAACGACCGAAAAACCATTATATCAAGCGCATTATTAACGCCAGCTGGAAAAAGCGATGCTATTAGAGTAAGAAGTTTCCAGTTATCAGAAGATGGTTCTAAAGCACTAATTTACACCAATAGTAAAAAAGTTTGGCGTTACGATACCCGTGGTGATTATTGGTTGGCCGATTTAACTTCCAATAAAATCACTCAAATTGGAAAAGATAGGCCAGCTTCATCACTGATGTTTGCTAAGTTATCGCCTGATGGCAGCAAGGTTGCTTATGTAAGCAAACATAACCTATATGTAGAAAACATCGATGGAACTGGTGCAAAAGCCTTAACCACTGATGGCACAGACCGAATGATTAACGGTACTTTCGATTGGGTTTATGAGGAAGAATTTGATTGTCGTGATGGTTTTAGATGGAGTCCGGATGGCAAATCTATTGCTTATTGGCAGCTTGATGCAACCAAGATCAAAAATTTCTTGATGATCAATAATACAGATTCTATTTATCCGTATACCATTCCTGTAGAATATCCAAAGGTGGGCGAAAATCCGTCGGCTTGTAAAGTTGGTGTGGTTGATATTGCAACAGCCAAAACGAACTGGTTAAATGTTCCTGGAGATAATATTCAGCACTATATTCCACGTATGCAGTGGGTACCTAACAGTAACAACATTATTTTACAACAGCTTAACCGCGAGCAGAACGAAAGTATAGTATTTATCTGTAATGCAGCTACAGGATCGGCAAAAGCAGTTTATACCGAAAAAGCTAAAGCCTGGATTGATGCACAGGATGAGTGGAAATGGTTAAATGATAATAAAGAGTTTACCATTGTATCTGAAAAGGATGGTTGGAACCACTTGTATAGAATCAGTTTGGATGGAAAAAAAGAAACGCTGGTTACGAAAGGCAATTATGATGTGATTGATGTAAAATTGATCGATGTAAAAAACAACATGGTCTATTTTCTGGCATCACCAATAAATGCCACTCAGAAATATCTTTTTAAAACCAAATTAGATGGAAAAGGTAAATTAGAACAGGTTACACCTTCGGTTTTACCAGGAACACACAATTACGATATTTCTCCAAATGCTGCTTTTGCCCGCCATTCATATAACAGTTCGCTTGTTGAGCCAATTAAAGAGTGGATGAACTTTACTACCGGGAATCCATTTACAATGGACGGGAGCATTACTACACAATTAGCTAAGCAAGCGGCAACTAAAAACAAAGTTGAGTTTTTTAAAGTAACTACTGAAGATGGTATTGAAATGGACGGTTGGATGAAAAAACCTGATAATTTTAATCCGGATAAGAAATACCCTGTAGTATTTTATGTTTATGGTGAGCCTGCTTCAGCTACAGCATTAGATACTTATGGTGCAGGAAGAAACGGTTTATATGCCGGTGATATGGCCAAAGATGGTTATATCTATATTTCAATGGATAATAGAGGTGCCCCTCTTCCAAAAGGGAGTACGTGGCGCAAAAGTATTTATAAAAATATTGGGGTGATCAATATCCGCGATCAGGCAATGGCCGCTAAAAAACTTTTGGCTACTAATGCCTTTATGGATAAAGACCGTGTTGCTGTTTGGGGCTGGAGTGGTGGCGGTTCATCTACTTTAAACCTGATGTTCCAATATCCTGAAATTTATAAAACAGGTATCGCAATTGCAGCGGTTGGTAATCAGTTAACCTACGATAATGTTTATCAGGAACGTTATATGGGCACCCCTTTCCCAAGTAAAGAGGCTTATATTAAGGGCTCTCCGATTACTTATGCTAAAAACTTAAAAGGCAATTTATTGTACATTCATGGTACTGGCGATGATAATGTGCATTACCAGAATGCCGAAATGCTGATTAATGAGTTAATCAAAAATGGAAAGGTTTTTCAATTGATGAGTTATCCAAACCGAACCCACAGTATCTCTGAGGGCGAAGGAACTGGCAAACATTTATCCCTAACTTACACTAAGTTTTTAAAAGAAAACTGCCCTCCGGGAGCAAGATAGAAAAATTTAAAAGCAGCTTTCGGGCTGCTTTTTTTATGCAATAAACATTTGAATAAGCATTGCCGTAACAATGGCTATTCCAAAGCTTAATAGAGTTCCGATCAGTACGTATTCAGTTAATTTAAGGTCGTGTGCTTCTTTTAAATCGCCAAACCGAAATATGGATTTGGCTGCGAGTAAAAAGCCAACAGCTTCGAAATGATTGGTTAAGATAAATAAGAAAATCAGCACTCTTTCCAGTATCCCGATATACTTACCTGCGTTTTGTAGCGACTGTGGGCTGTCTGGTTGGTTGTCAGGAAGCCATTTGGCAATAATTACCCGCATCACAATAGATGTAGGCATCGTTAGAAATAAAGCTCCTGCAATTAAAACCCAGGTTTTGGTTTCATTAAAAAAACTGATGTTTAAACTTCCCTTATAAAAAAAGTGCCACACCACTACTATCGAAGTGAAATGTAAAACCTGGTCAACAAAAAACAGTATCCGTGCATTTTTTTTGTTCTGAAAGATTGATTTTAAAGCGTCAATCACAAAGTGAAGCACTCCTATTGATAGGGCTATCCTCCAAACGCCAAAGTTTAAGAAAATAATAAATATTAAAGCTATGTGGATGGCCACATGCAAATAGAGCTTTATAGATCTTAATTTTTTCCTTTCTTTATCTTTTACCCAGGCATTTGGCTGTAAAAAGAAATCTCCAATTAAATGCACAAGGATAAGCTTGATTAAATAGATATCCATTATTTTAAAATCATTTGGTTCAATTTTTTACGGTAAAGCCTATCCATTTCCATAATTTCGGTATAATGTGCACGCTTTAAAGCTTCGCTTACAGATGATTGTGTTCGGCCCGAAATAGCCGCCAGTTCGCTTTGTAACAGGTTATTGTTCTCTAAGGCAAGTTTTACCATTTCGGCAGCTACAACTCCCCAGCTATCCATTGATATTAGCGAAAGCTTTATTAAGACGTTAATTTCCTCATCAAAATCAGCAGAATCAGTTTTAATGGCTAAATTAACCTTAGCCTGTTTTAAACTGTCAAATGCCGCTCCTGAATTTACAAAAGCATCTCCGTTGGATTCAGAAAGTTTTTTCCGTTTGTTTTTGATATCTCCAATTCCAATGCCCATCCTTACATCTGCAGGTTTATTTACCCTGATAGATGCTTTTAGATAAGCAGCAGCCCTGATGGCATTTTCTGGCTCAACTTCTACCTGGAAACTATCCCCCCGGTAAATCTCCCATTTGTTATTCTGATCGGAAATTATTTTTAAAGCGGTTTTTAAGCTTAATAACCAGCTATCTTTAATCTTCCTTGAGCCTACAATGTCACCTGTTATAATGCAAATCATACTACAATATCGAATTTATTATTCATATTTCAAAAATAATATCGGCTAATTAGCCGATATTTCTATTTATCGGCTATTTAGCCGATAATTTAAATTATCGGGTATTTAGCCGATATTGATCTAAAACTAATCAATAAATTTATTGTTTAGTAGCTATGGCATTAATAGAATTTACCAAAAGAGGAATTTACTGTAAGCAGGGCGATTTTTATATAGATCCCTGGTGGCCTGTAGATTATGCGGTTACAACGCACGGACATAGCGATCATGTGCGTTTTGGAAATAAATACTATCTCTGCCATACCTTAACCAAGCCCATCACCAAACGCAGGATCAGCGAAGATTTGAACGTAGAAACATTAGAATATGGAGAAAGCATTACACGTAATGGAGTGAATATTTCATTTTTTCCTGCCGGACATATTATCGGATCTGCGCAGGTGCGTTTAGCTTATAAAGGTGAAATTTGTGTAATCTCTGGTGATTATAAAATTGAAGATGATGGCATTACCACACCCTTCGAGCCTGTTAAGTGCCATTCTTTTGTTTCTGAGAGTACTTTTGGGTTACCTGTTTACAAATGGCAAAAGCAAGAAATTGTTTTTAACGGCATTAAGAGTTGGGTGAGCGATAATATTATACAGCAAAAAACAAGTGTATTAATTGCCTATAGTTTAGGCAAAGCACAACGTTTGATTAAAAATTTGGCTGGTGATATTCCTATTTACGTACATAACAGTATTGCTAATCTGAATGAAGTGATTATTGGTGCTGGTGTAAAGCTTCCAGAAACCATCAGAATTACGCCAGAAACTACTAAGGATGAATTACAGAAAGGTATTGTAATTGTGCCGCCTGCTATGAGGGACAGCCGGTGGATCAAAAATTTAGCCCATCCCGTAACAGGTATTTGTTCTGGTTGGATGCAGGTGCGGGCACACCGCCGTTGGCAAAGTGCCGATGCCGGCTTTGCGCTGAGTGATCATGCCGATTGGCCCGGCTTAATGGAAGCCATTACTGCAACCGGAGCAGAAAAAGTATATGTTACGCACGGTTTTACGGCTGCCTTTAGTCGGTTTTTAAATGATGCAGGCATAGAATCTGCTGAAGTATTAACCAAGTTTGGGCAAGAAGATGATGAAGAAAATAAAGTAGATCTAGTTGATCAAAACGATAATAAATAAGGATGAAACGTTTTGCCCAATTGATCCAACAGCTCGAACTGAGCAATAAAACCAACGATAAAATTGCGGCATTGGTTAATTATTTTAACCATGCTGATGATAAAGACAAGGTGTGGGTTATCGCACTGTTTACCGGTAAAAAACCTAAAAGACCAATTAAATCAGCCCTGCTTAAATATTGGGCCATAAACATTACCGAAACGCCAGAATGGTTATTTGGCGAAAGTTATGCCAATGTTGGCGATTTAAGCGAAACCATCGCCCTGTTATTGCCGCCTGCCGAAAACACCTCAGATTTTCAATTGCACAAATGGATTGAAGATTTGCATGATCTGGAAGGTAAAGATGATGAAACTAAAAAAGAATTTATTCTGAGCGCATGGAATAAACTGGAAACACAGGAACGTTTTATTTTTAACAAATTGATCTCTGGGAATTTCAGAATCGGTGTTTCGAATAAAATGCTGGTGAATGCGCTGGCTAAACAAAGCAGTTTAGATAGCGCCCAGATTATGCATAGCATTATGGGGAAATGGAATCCTTATGAAATTACTTTTCATGAACTGATAAATGGTATCCATGTGAATACCGATAATTCCTGGCCTTATCCCTTTTGCCTCGCTTATGCTTTAGAACAAGAACCCGAAAAACTGGGTGATATTTCTGAATGGCAGGCCGAATGGAAATGGGATGGTATTCGCGGGCAGATTGTAAAACGGAATGGAGAACTTTTTATCTGGAGCCGTGGCGAAGAACTCGTTACAGAACAGTTCCCCGAACTGCATTTTATGATCGATGTTTTGCCTGATGGTGTGGTTTTAGATGGCGAAATACTGGCGGTGCAGGATAAACAGGTATTATCATTTAGTACACTGCAACAACGTTTAAACCGCAAAACGATTAGTAAAAAACAATTGGATGATGCACCCATTGGCTTTTTTGTTTATGATATTTTAGAATATGAAGCCAAGGATTTTAGAGAAGAACCTTTAAGTATAAGACGAAAAATACTCGAGGGGTTGCTTGGTGGTTTAGCTGAAAGTGCAGTAATGATATCTCCTGTGATCAGTTGCAGCTCTTGGGAAGAATTGGCAGAGTTAAGGCAAACATCACGATCGATTAACAGCGAAGGAATTATGCTTAAAAAATTAACCTCTCTTTATCACAGTGGACGAAAACGGGGTGATTGGTGGAAATGGAAAATCAATCCCTATACGGTTGATGCGGTAATGATCTATGCGCAAAAAGGAAGTGGCAGAAGGGCTAATTTCTTCACCGATTATACCTTTGCTGTTCGTGATGGCGAAAACTTAGTCACGATTGCAAAAGCCTATTCAGGCTTAACGGATAAAGAAATTAAAGAAGTAAATACCTTTGTAACCCGTAATGCAATTGAGAAATTTGGACCGGTACGTACCGTAAAACCCGAACTGGTTTTCGAAATTGCATTTGAGGGAATTGCTGAAAGTAAACGGCATAAAGCAGGTTTAGCGTTGCGTTTTCCGCGTATATTGCGGTGGAGAAAAGATAAAAAGGCTGATGAAATTAATACGCTGGAAGATTTGAGGCAACTGCTGCAGTCTACTTTATAATGTGATTCCATGGTCTGTGTCATCACAGACCATCTTTATCATAATTAAAAACTTCAGTCTGTGAGGACACAGACCGAGGAAATAGATTTGGTTGGACAGCCCCACGATTTTAAACCCGACAGCAGCGGTACCCTTTTTTGTTACTGATAAATTAACATTTAACGGTAATTACAAAAAAGGTAAAGCGAATGGCGGGACTGCCGTAACCGAAGCATTACTGTTATTGCTTTTCAAAAAATAATTAGAAAACCATCAAAAGCAGCGATATTTAAGCATGGACCAAACCAAAACCAAAGGTTATAAAAAGATAAAAGCCTGGCTAAAGACCAATAAACGCAAGCCTTTTCAGTTTCAGGAAGATGCCTGGCAGTATTATTTGGATGGTTACAGCGGTTTGGTAAATGCACCAACAGGTTTCGGAAAAACATTTTCTCTATTTTTAGCGGTAGTGATTGAGGCCCTAAATGCAACTGAAGCCAATAATAAAAAAGCGAAAGACCGTTTACAGTTAATTTGGATTACCCCACTCCGCTCTTTGGCCAAAGATATTGCAAGGGCCATGCGCGAAACCTTATTGGAGCTGGAGTTGGATTGGCACGTTGGTGTGCGTAATGGCGATACCTCTCAGGCAGAGAAATTACAGCAGAAAAAATCGATGCCTGAAATTTTGTTGATTACGCCGGAAAGCCTGCACTTGTTACTGGCGCAAAAAGGCGCTTCAACTTTGTTCAAAAATCTTAAATGTATTGTTGCTGATGAATGGCATGAGCTTTTGGGTAGCAAACGAGGCGTGTTGGTGGAGTTGGCGGTATCGCGGATTAAGGGCTTACAAAAGTTAGAGAAAAACCAGTTTTTAAGAATTTGGGGGATTTCTGCCACTATTGGTAATATTGAAGAGGCGCTGGATGTACTCGAACCCAATATGGAGGCCAAACGGATTATTGTTAAGGCCGATTTGGAAAAGAAAATCTTAATCAAATCAATTTTACCCGATGATATCGAAACATTGCCCTGGGCTGGGCACTTGGGTTTAAAACTGGCCTATAAACTTTTACCGATTATTGAGAAAAGTAAAACCACATTAATTTTTATCAATACCCGCGGACAATCGGAAATGTGGTATCAGCATTTGTTGAATATCGAACCAGAACTTGCCGGAAGGGTTGCCATACACCATGGATCGATAGATTTTGAACTTCGTAACTGGATTGAAGATGCTTTACATACCGGACAGCTTAAAGCTGTTATTGCTACTTCATCGTTAGATTTGGGTGTAGATTTTAAACCTGTTGATACTGTTGTTCAGGTAGGCTCGCCAAAGGGTGTTGCCCGGTTTTTGCAAAGGGCAGGCCGCTCGGGCCACTCCCCTCACGAAACCTCTAAAATATATTTTTTACCTACCCACGCATTAGAACTGGTAGAAGCAGCAGCGATTAAAGAAGCTGCTAAAACCAATAATATAGAGAGCCGTGAGCCTTTTATTATGGTATTTGATACCTTGGTTCAATATTTGGTTACATTGGCCATAGGTGACGGATTTGATGATAAAATCATTTACGAAGAAATTAAGAACACCCATGCTTTTAAGCTTATCCTTCCCGAAGAATGGAACTGGGTAATGCAATTTATCACTTCTGGAGGAGATAGTTTAAGTGCCTACACTGAATTTAAGAAAGTGGTTAAGGACGAAGATGGGCTTTGGAAAGTAAAGAGCAGACAATTAGCTATGCGACACCGCTTGCATATTGGAACAATCGTCAGTGATGCGATGCTGAAAGTCAAATTTATTTCCGGAGGTTATATTGGTATGGTTGAAGAATATTTTGTTACCCGTTTAAAAGCTGGCGATAATTTCCGTCTGGCCGGCAGGGTTTTAGAATTTATTCAGGTAAAAGATATGACTGTGGTGGTGAGGGTTAGTAAACAGAAAAATGCGATCTCTCCAAGCTGGAATGGTGGCCGCTTACCTCTTTCTTCCAATTTAGGGTCAGTTTTACGGAAGAAATACAATGAAGCATTGGATAAAACACATCAGGATGAAGAATTAGATGCCGTGTATCCGCTGTTTCTATTACAGGAAAAACGTTCTCATGTACCCAAAAATGATGAATTACTGATCGAACTCATTAATAACAAAGAAGGTTTTCATCTCTTTGCCTATCCATTTGAAGGGCGTTTGGTACATGAGGTTTTGGCGGCCCTGGTTGCCTATCGTTTAAGTAAATTGTTGCCGATCAGTTTTTCTATTGCCATGAACGATTATGGCTTTGAACTTTTGAGTGAAACGGAAATTCCCATGGACGAATCGATTGCCTACGAGGTTTTTTCGCCAGTAAATTTGACCGAAGATATTACACTGAGCATCAATTCAACTGAAATGGCCAGACGAAAATTTAGAGATATTGCCTGCATTTCCGGACTCGTTTTTCAGGGTTATCCTGGTAAATATGTGGCCAATAAGCATCTCCAGTCATCTGCTGGTTTGTTTTTTAATGTTTTTAGCGATTATGATAAACATAATTTACTTTTGCGACAGGCATACGATGAAGTTTTTTACCAACAACTGGAAGAGCCAAGATTGGCGGCAGCGTTGGATCGAATCCAGCATGGGGCAATTGTAATCACCAATCCTAAAAGTTTTACACCACTGTCTTTCCCAATTAAGGTAGATAGCTTGCGTGAAAATATGAGTTCAGAAGAGTTAGAGCAACGGATTATACGGATGAAAGCGGAATCAGAGAAAATTAAATAAATGCATCTTCTTGGCTAAGTCGGAATTTAAAAAATCCTTCGACAGGCTCAGGAAGACAATAGAGCGAAATAAATGAACATAATAAGCCAGGGTGAAGAATTGATTTTAAATAAAGAAAGGGCTTTATTTTTACCTAAACATCAGCTTTTAGCCATAAGCGATCTGCACTTGGGTAAATCTGCGCACTTCCGTCAGGCCGGTTTGCAGGTACCTTCTACTATTGCCCAAACCGATCTTCAACGCTTGAGTTTATTGATTAACCAATACAATCCGAAAACATTGCTAATTAATGGAGATATGTTTCATCATGGTTTAAATACCGATATTGATGAATTTTCTGTATGGAGAAAACAATACCAGGAACTTAATTTTTTATTGGTAAAGGGAAATCACGATAGGCTTTCAGACGCCAATTATACTGCGATGAATATTGAAATACATGAACCTAGTTTTTGCCTGGGGCCATTTTGCTTTATTCATGATGCTCCAAATGGTATGAAAAAAGAATTATATCCCATTAGCGGCCATATCCATCCAGGTGTAACCATTGTAGGCAAAGCCAAACAAAGATTAAAATTTCCATGTTTTTATTTTGGTAAAGAATACGCCGTTTTGCCCGCTTTTAGTTTATTTACCGGACTTTATACGGTTTATCCTAAAGCAAACGAACGCATTTTTGCAGTAACGCCTAAAAGTGTGGTAGAAGTTTAGGCGTGGGCATCAATTACCTGTTTTAACTGTGATGCCTGTAAAACACCACTTTGTCTCCATACCTGTTTTCCGTTTTTAAAAAGAATTAAAGTTGGTACGCCTTGAATATTAAAGGAAGAAGCAGCTGGCTGATTCTTATCAATATCTACTTTAATGATAGAAACAGCATCGCCAACCTGAGATTTTAATTGTTCCAAAATGGGCTTCATCATTTTACAAGGACCACACCACTCGGCAAAAAAATCAACAAGAACAGGTTTGTCACCATTAATTAAATCTGAAAACTTAGCCATGATATTTGTATTTATTTAGAAACAACGATGAGCTGGATTAGTTTTTAACGAAAAATCGTCATTTCGAAAGAAATGCAACGTAGTTGAGAACCACGTAGTGCTCAGCGAAGCTAAATCTATAATAGATCTCTCCTCAGAAGGAGTTCCTTTGGAACATTCAGCTGTGCTTCAGTCGAGATGACAAATTTGATTAATTAATTATTCAATTAAGCACTTACCGGCAGTTCTGCGGCTAAGGCAGCAACCCAACCTTCAAACAAAGCTTTTTCGATTTTGATTACTTCAGCTGCATGATTTTCCCAGTCATCAGAAAAACTAACCAGTTGGTTCATCATTTCTTCTAAGTGGCCCTCTTCTTCTAATATAATCGATTTTACATTTACCTTGCTTTTTGCTTCGTCTAAAACCGTTTGATAAATTGGATACAATTCATCGGCACGCACTTCAATCGCATAAGTAACAAATAAATAGGCCGCGAATTTTAAATCGTAACCGGAAAGGTTAAATACCGCTTTTAAATACCGACAAACAGCAATATCTAAAGCATGTAAATAGTATTTTGTATGATTTGGAGATAATAACTCGGCATTGGTGTAAGTTTTACAAAGTGCCCCGTCAATCTTCGAAATCTGCTTTTTTAAATAATAAGCATGGCGGTGTTCTTCTGCAGCGTGTTTAAGAATAATGAGGTTAACATTTTCTTTATGCTCCGAAGCTGAAATCTTCTTTGCACCTGCATTTTCCATATAAGACAATGTATTTAACCATTTGGCATGCAATACATTATCTGAAACTATCGATTTTAAATTTGAAGCTAACATTTTTGATTGTTAAACTGGTAAATTGTTGGTATTAGCCAACGGTAAACTTTTAACTGTAAACTGGTTAAATCTCCCTGTTCAGATCCCAGCCTTCTAAATAATCTGCTACTCTACGTACAAACATTCCCCCTAAAGAACCATCTACAACCCTGTGGTCGTAAGATAAAGACAAGAACATCATATGCCTGATCGCAATTACATCACCATGTTCGGTTTCTAAAACAGCTGGTTTCTTTTTAATGGCGCCTACTGCTAAAATAGCTACCTGGGGCTGGTTGATAATCGGTGTGCCCATTACATTGCCGAAACTACCTACATTGGTTAACGTAAAAGTGCCACCTTGCGTTTCATCAGGCTTTAATTTAGAGTTTCTCGCTCTTGCAGCTAAATCATTAACTGCTTTGGTTAAGCCAACCAAATTTAACTGATCGGCATTTCTAATTACAGGAACGATTAGGTTTCCACTTGGTAAAGCAGCGGCCATACCAATATTGATATCACGCTTTTTGATAATCTGAGTACCGTTAACCGAAACATTGATCATCGGAAAATCTTTTATCGCTTTGGCAACTGCCTCTACAAATATTGGTGTAAAGGTTATTTTTTCGCTTTCACGCTTTTCGAAGCTATTTTTTACTTTATTGCGCCATAAAACCATATTGGTTACGTCGGCTTCAACAAACGAAGTTACATGCGGTGAAGTTGTTTTACTCATTACCATATGATCGGCAATCAGTTTACGCATTCTATCCATCTCAATAATTTCGTCGCCACCACTAACACTGGTTGTTGATGTTTTATTTACTACTGGTGCTGAACTTGTTTTATTTTCAGCAGGTTGGTTTGTTGGTGGAACAGGTGCTGTGATAGTAACGGTTTGAGTTAATATCGGTTCTCCACCATTTTTCTTAGCAATATAATCTAATAGATCATCTTTATTTAACCGTCCGTCAGTACCAGAGCCTTTAATGGTATCAAGCTCAGCTAACGAGATATTTTCTTGTGCGGCAATACTTTTAACCAGAGGAGAATAAAAGCGGTCAGACGTGCTGAAATCAGTTGCTACAGTTGTTTTTTCTGACGGCAGTTGTGCAATTCCAGGAATAGTTTCAATTTTTTCTTCAGCTATTGGCTTTTCTGCAACTGGGGCTTCTACCGTTGAGGTTTCTCCACCTTCAGTTTCAATAATGGCAATTACATCGCCCACCTGGGCAACTTCATCTGCAGCAAATAACTGTTTTACCAATTTACCGGCAACCGGAGAAGGAACTTCAGAGTCTACCTTATCAGTAGCGATCTCCAGAATGGTATCATCTAATTCAATAGAATCACCAGGTTGTTTTACCCATTTAATCACCGTTGCTTCCGCAACACTTTCACCCATTTTTGGTAACAATAGTTCGTATTGAGCCATATTAAATTACAGTATTTTATATTGGTAATGCTACAAAAATACAGTTTTTATTCTTTCTAAACTGTTTCTTTAAGGAGATTTAATAACATGGCGAGTGCCGATGCAGCAGATCGTTCGATGTTTTGAATACGTTTGTTGCTGAAATTAAACAACTTAGCTACAGTTTTGTGATTTGAAGAAATTGCAATCCATACCGTACCAACTGGTTTGTCTTCTGTTCCGCCATCAGGACCTGCAATGCCACTAACCGCAATAGCATAATCTGTTTTGAAATGTTTAATTGCACCTTCGGCCATTTCTGTAACAGTTTGTTCGCTCACGGCGCCAAAGGTATTTAAGGTACTTTCTTTTACACCAAGAATAGATTCTTTAAGCTCGTACGCATAGGCTACTGCCCCGCCCCAATAAACCGAAGAAGAACCCGGGTGCTGCGTAATCAGATGCGCTATGTACCCACCGGTACAGCTTTCTGCCGTAGATAGGGTTAAACCCTTGCTTTTCATGAGGTTCAGGATCGCTTTTTCTAAAGGAATATCTTCGTCGGTTACCACAAACTTATTTACTTTTGAAATGATCTGTTTGGCGTACACCTCAACCTCTTTGAGTAACACTGTTTCATTGTCGCCTTTGGCCGATAAGCGCAAACGTACTTGTCCTAATTTTGGCAGATAGGCCAATTTGATGTGCGCTGGCAAGCTATCTTCAATTTCCTCAATCTCTTTGGCCAGAAATGATTCGCCTATATTTGCTGTAAGAATAGTTTTATGTAAAATAAACGGTAGCTTAAATCTGCTCGTAATTCTGGGTAGAATTTCGTCATCCATCAGGTACATCATTTCGTAAGGTACACCTGGCATCGATACAAAAATGGTGTTGTTCTGTTCAAACCACATACAAGGCGCAGTGCCATTTTTGTTTACAATAACCTCACAACCATCAGGAACATCAGCCTGTTGAATATTGATATCCAATAAAGGACGCTTGTATTTTTCAAAAATCTGACGAACCATTTCCAATGCTCCGGGATCATTGCGAAAGCCCATATTGAAATACTTTGCCAAGGTTTTCTTGGTAATATCATCTTTGGTCGGTCCTAGTCCACCTGTAATTAAAACAATATCTGCACGTTTTTCGGCAAGTTCGAGGGCTTCAATAATATGTTGCTCATCATCAGAAACTGAAGTAATCTGCTTAACGGAAACACCAATTAAATTTAACTGTTTAGCCATCCAGGCAGAATTGGTATCAACGATTTGGCCAATGAGAATCTCATCACCAATGGTAATAATTTCGGCTAGCATAATTTATTGGTATGTGCTGTAAAAACCTTGTCTTTTGCTCAATTTCAAATCCTGTAATATCGATGCCTTAACTTTTATAGTAACAGAATAACTTTTGTATGCACCGTATGGAACCCAGTTTACACTCATATCCCAGCAATGTAAATCGCGGTAAATAGCTAAATTCATTGGGGTTAAGCCATTGTTCTTAAAATCGTAACCGGAGTTAAAAGTAACTTTCCACTTTGGTGTTAAGTTAACATCGCCATTAAAGTTTAGTGTATTCGAAATTGTATTGTTGTTTCCGTCATTCGAATATTGAAAACTGTAAGAGAAAGAGAAATTCCAGGGAATGTTAAAATCAACGAAAGCATTTGGATCACGACTTATTGCCGCCAATTGTTCAGATTGTATATCGGTCAATCCTTTTTTATTGGCGGCTTCACCTAATTTATCATTAGCCTCGTTTTTACGTTTTAATGCCTCTGGGTTTAAACTATAATCGAATGAGAACCCAAAGTTGGTTAAACGTGGCAGGAATTTGTTCTTTTGGAAAAATAAACGATCCTCTCTTATTTTAATGGTTTGACCGTTAACCGTTGTGTCTTTTAAAGCATACGGATCTAATGTTCCATTATAATTTATCCCTAATTTATCGGTAAACTGCGAGCGGCCACTAAAACCAATGGTTGATAATTTATAAGAAGGCGCTAGAAAGTTATATGAACCACTAAAACTCAAACCTTGAATAATTGGGATCTTTTTTGAGCCTGTTCCGGTCGTATCGTTTTTATTCCTCACCTTCAGTTCTACGGTATTATCCAGGCCGAAACCAATGGATGCATTAGGGCCGCCAAAAGAGCCTGGCTGTGCCATACCATCAAAAATGGAATATTTTAAAGGTTGTCCACTAGTATAAATTTGATTGCCATTTTGGTCTATTGCAGGTCTAAAAGGCCCCGCTCCTGCTTTCGTAAAATCCGGAGAATAAGAGAAGGAAACATTTGGAGTCATTACATGTCTTAGTGCCTGAATTTTGCCAGCCGGATTAAAATCTCTTCTGCCATAAATTTTAGTCGACATACTGGTTGATAGGCTGTAGCTGCCCGCTCTTTTAAAGCCACTGAGGGTATCTTCTCTAAAAGTATAGGTATTATCGGCAAACTGTGTATATCTTCTATTTACACTCTGAAAATTCCAAACCTCATTATAGGTACCGCCCAAACTAAAGTTTAAATATTTTAAGGCAGTAAAAGACATATTTATCGGAATACTATGCGAAAATCCACTTCTTAATCGCTTTAAACCATCATTTTGGAACAACAAACTATCAAAAGTATCAATTCTGTTGGTTCCCTGTAAGCTATAGCCAACCGTTATTTTTTCATACCATTTTTGCTCGCCAACTGCATCTTTAGGTCGAAACGGGTTAAATGTAGGTACGTTGAATGTCATTTCGGGCAACCTTAACGATATCGCTCTTGTACTTAAAGTCTGATCACTTGATGCAGCCAAAGAGAAATTCATCCCATTCGAATAAGCCTTAGCATAACTGATACTACTACTTGTTGAGTTGGTTGCAATGGTGTTAATGTCGTAAGTGGTACCTGCTGCAGTATTTTTATAATAACCTCTTCTTCCTGTAGATACCAATCGCACACTTGCACTAAATGTGGTACCCGGATTGGCATTGGCATTTTGGCTATGGCTCCAATTGATACTAAAGTTTTTAGTGGGGTTTCTAAATGCCTCGGTACCTTCTAAACCATCTTTAAAACTAGAATAAGCCAAGTTAATGTTACCGTTGTATTTATATCTTTTAGTGTAATTACTCAGCAAACTTGTTTCATAAGAGCCATTGGTATATATAGAGCCTAAAAGTTTAGCATCCCAGTAATCGTTTAATCCCAGGTAATAACCACCGTTTTGCAAGAAAAAACCTCTGGTTGCATCTTCACCTGGTGTGGGAAGGATTACACCTGATGTTCGTTTATTAGGTTTTGGAAAAAAAGCAAACGGTAGCCCCAGAAACGTGGGGATATCTTCGATAATCATGTAAACCGGTCCGGTGATAATCTGTTTCTCTGTTACCACCCCTTTAGAAATCATTAATCCAAAGTGTGGGTGCGGTAGATTACAGGTACTGTACATTACATTTTTAATGTGCAGCTCATCGTCTATTTGCTTTTTACTCTGCCCACCAGAGAAGAAACCTCCCTCTTGTTCAGAAAAAACACCATATACTTTGGCCCGTGTTGTTTCTGAATTGTAAAAAATAGAATCGGCTATGGCTGTTCCATCGGCACCCGATTTAAAGATTGGTTTTCCGGTATATCTACCAGTTTTCGGATCTTTAATACCACGTGCAAATATGGAATTTTGCTTTTTATCATATTTGATATAAGCCGCATCTAGCTCAAAATCACCGTATACAACCCTTGCGTTTCCGTATAAATACACAATGCTTTTATCGGCACTCATTTTTACGGAATCCTCCGCTTTATATTCTACTTTCTGGTCGATACTACTATTATTTTTACCTGTCTTTTTAGTCGTATCCTTTTTGGTTGTGTCTTGCCGGATGATTTGTTGCAATGAAAAATGAGAAAATGCGTTAGCTTTACCAACAACAAGTGTTAATAAAATGACAGATATTAGTAAAATAGAGCTCTTAAGAAGTTTCAAATTCGTATTTGAATGTTATTTTTGCACAAATGTTTAATCAAAAACGTTCAAAATTAGTGAAAAATATACCATTGATGTATCTTAAATCCATTTTAACAATTATTATTTACTTAGTGTTATCAAATTCGATTGATAATCAGGTGTTTGCGCAAGAATATAAAATTAAAACAATTGTGATCGATGCCGGTCACGGCGGTAAAGATGGTGCAACCCATGGGGTATACTCGAAGGAAAAAGATGTGGCACTTAAAACAGCATTGAACCTTGGCCGGGCGCTTCAAGATAGTTTGAAAGATATCAAAGTGATTTATACCCGGGAGTCGGATGTATTTATTCCTTTATACGAGCGTATCAATATTGCAAATAATGCAAAGGCCGATTTATTTATTTCTATCCACTTAAATGATATGCCGGTTCGGGTATCGAGAGTGGTAGATTATTACAAAAAAGTAAGAGGCAGAAAAGTACCTGTTTATAGAACGGTTACATCTAAAAGTACCTCAACGAGGGGAACAGAAACATTCGTGTCGGGAACTCGCCGCTTAGGTGAGCAGGATGAGGTGATCAAACGAGAAAATGCATCGATGTTTCTGGAAGAGAATTATCAGAAAAACTATGAGGGATTTATTGCGAATACCCCTGAGAGTGACATTATGTTATCGTTAATGAAACAAACCAATAGAGATAGGAGTTTAAAGTTTGCTTCAATGCTTCAACAAGAATATGTTAATGCAGGCCGGATCAACAGAGGCGTACAAGAAAAAAGCCTTGCGGTATTGGCCCGTGCAGCTATGCCTGCTGTGTTAACTGAAATTGGTTTTGTGAGTAATCCAGATGAAGAAGATTACATGAATTCTCCTGAAGGACAAAATGAAATTGTAAGTGGAATTATTAAAGCAATTAAAAATTATAAACGTATCGCTGAAACCTCATTTTAACATCCCTCCTGCATGAAGATTAAACTTCTGATTACAATACTTTTCTTTTCGTTACTAATTGCTGAAAAAGCACCTGCTCAAGGTTATAAGATCAAAACAATTGTTATTGATCCCGGCCATGGCGGCAGAAAACCTGGAGCCTCTGGTAGTTTTTCGAAAGAAAAAGATGTTTCTTTAAAGGTTGCATTAAAACTAGGCGCCTTATTAAGGGAGCAAATGCCGGATATTAAAATAATTTTTACGCGTAAAACGGATATAGATGTTGATTTATACAGGCGGGCGGAAATAGCGAATGAAGCTAATGCCGATCTTTTTATATCTGTACACTGCAATTCAATGCCTCCAGGCAACAAGCATATCAAAGGAGTAGAAACATTGGTTGCGGGGTCGCACCGGTTAAAAGAACAGGATGCGGCCATACGTGAGAATGCCGATATTAAATTGGAAAAGAACTATAAAAGTAAGTATGATGGGTATGATCCAAGTAACCCGAGTAGTTTTATCCTTTTATCGCTTTTAAAAAATGCCTTTCGGGACAAAAGTATTAATTTTGCCAAATTAATACAGAACAGTTATATCAAGCGGGATGAGCGATTAAGCCGAGGTGTTAAAGAGCAGGGCGTTTTAGTACTGCAGCGTTGTGGTATGCCCGCCGTTTTAACAGAAGTCGGTTTTATCTCGAATACAGAGGAAGAAAAATATATTAATTCCCAAAATGGACAAAACGAAATCGCCAATTCTATTTTGGAAGCAATAAAAACATATAAAAAAAATATTGAGGTTAAATAAGTGGCATTATAAATGATGTTTATTTTACCTTTGGAAAAAATATAAAACAAGGTACCAAACAAATAGTGCAGCCTTTGTGTATTTATAGGGTTTAGCACAAGAATTAATTACGCTCTAACAAGTGAAGAAAGAATACCTTCAGCGCTTGTAGCCATTAAATAAAACACTCATGAAGATTAAGAACGAAACCAAAGTAGGTATTTTAGCTGCATTTGCCATTGCTTTATTAATAATTGGATATAATTTTTTAAAAGGAAATTCAATTTTCTCAAATGAAACTACATTATATGCAAAATATACGAGGGTTGATGGTTTAAGTGTTTCAAAACCTATCCTAATTAATGGTTATCAGATTGGCCGGGTGGCCAAATTGGATTTACAGCCAGACGGTAGTATTATTGCCACCTTAAGTGTAAACAGCAAATATGAAATTCCAGAAAATAGTATTGCCCGTTTAGAAGGTACAGATCTTTTAGGTAGCAAGGCTATTGTAATGTCGTTAGGTAATTCGAAAAAGATGGCCGAAGATGGTTACACCTTAAACGCAAATGTAGAAAAAGGCTTAATGGAACAGGTACAGCCGGTTCAAAAGAAAGCAGAATTAATTATCGGCAAAATGGATTCTATTCTAAGTAGTGTAAACTCTATTCTGAACCCTAACTTTCAGAAAAATGTCGATAAAAGCTTTAACAGTATAGCGGGCACATTAGCTTCGTTAGAAACTACATCGAAAGAAGTTGATGGTTTAGTAGGTTCAGAAAGCGCACGTATTGCAGCAATTTTCAAAAACGTTGAAGGTATTACGGCCAACCTGAATAACAATAATCAAAAAATCAGCGATATCTTAACCAACATTAATACGGTTACCGATAAGTTTGCCGCTGCCAACTTTAAACAAACCTTAGATAATGCAAACAATGCTATCGCTGACTTACAAAGTGTAATTTCTGGAATTAAAGATGGAAAAGGCAGTTTAGGATTGCTGTTAAATGATGATAAAATGTATCAGAATTTAAATAATGCTTCAAAAAATCTTGATGAATTAATGATCGATTTGAAAGCTAATCCTAAACGTTATGTACACTTCTCGGTATTTGGAGGTGGCAACAAAAAAGACAAGTAATTAATTTTTATAAATTCGAAAGCCTTACAGTTTTAAATTGTAGGGCTTTTTTTGTTTTAGCGTTCGTCATGCTGAATTTATTTCAGCATCTTTCTAGATCCTGAAACAAGTTCAGGATGACGAATTGCATCCACCCAACGCTATGGTTCTTTGCGCATTCCTCTGTGTGCTCTGTGGTAAAAAGATAAAATCCCTAAAGGTGGAAAGTTCTCCCCTCTACAGCCAACTCGGTATTCTCGAAAACAGATTGTGCTTCTTCTAAAAGCATTTGTAAGGTTTTGTAACGCGAAGAAAAATGGCCGATAAGTAATTTCTTTACGCCATTAATTTTGGCTACCTCTGCTGCCTGTAAAGCGGTTGTGTGATGCGTTTCTTTAGCCCTATCCAATAAATCATGCATGAAGGTAGCTTCGTGGTATAAGGTATCACAATCTTTTATTGTCGCAAAGTAACTTTCATCAAATAAGGTGTCGGAGCAATAAGCGTAACATCTTGGTGCATCTGCCTCGATGGTATAATCTTCACTGCGTAAAATATCGCCATTTGGCAGTTCTACATCAAGTCCTTTTTTTAAAGCCGTATAATACGCCATTGGCACTTCATCAGTCTTTTCTTTTATTAGTTTACGTTGTCGTTTCTTCTGCTGAAAAATAAAGCCCGTTGTAGGGATACGGTGATTTAAAACAATAGTTTTAACTGTTAAATCACTATTCTCGAATATCTGTCTGGATTCATCGGCTTCAATCGGAAAAAACTCAATTGGATACCTTAATACGGTATCAGAATATTTAAACTGAATCTCTAAAATTTCTAATAAAGGTTTGGGGCCAAATATCTGCATGGGTTTTATCCTGCCGTTTAAATGCAAACTGGAAAGCAAGCCTATTAAACCGAAATAATGATCGCCATGTAAGTGGCTGATAAAAATATAATCGATGCGGGCGGCTTTAAGGTTGTACTTGGCCAATTGTTGTTGTGTGCCTTCACCGCAATCAATGAGGTAATATTTTTCATTACAATTTAAAAGCTGTGCCGATGGGTTCCTGTTAAATACAGGAGTTGCAGAACTGCTTCCTAAAATTGTAACTTCAAATTTCATCATGATAAGATATAAAAAGCCTCGTAGATTTTTAGAAACTACGAGGCCGGAATGTTATTTAAATATTTGTTATTTAGCGCCTCTAAACTCTTTTTCCAACTCATCCATAAAGATAAAATCAGTTGCTTCGTCTATTGTATTAACAAACGTTACAGATTGAAATATGTTTGATAATTCGATAATCGATGCCAACTCATCATTAATTCCGGTTACAATAAATAATCCACCTGCCGATTTGCAAAGCCTATCCCCAACCAATAAGCAGCTTAAATCCTGCGCATCGTTACACTCTGTAACATGACTTAAATCAACAATTATATTTTGAAATCCCTCTGCGTTGAGCAAATAGAACTCTGATTTTAATCCTGGAGCATTATCGTTTGTAAACTTAGGTTCTTCTAACTTTAAGGTTACATATTTATCGTGTTTATCTACTGAAAATTTCATCTCTCTAATCTTTATTTTACTAATGTATAAATTTCTTTCGAATTTAAAGTGTTTCTAAAGCCTTTAAAACATTGGTTTCAATGCGGCTAGAAATGGCATCAGCATCAGCTTTTATAAAGGTCTCTCCTACAATTTGTTCGTAAAGTTCGATGTAACGTTCTGAAATTGAATTTACAATTTCAGGTGTCATTTCTGGCACAACTTGTCCATCTTTTCCCTGAAAACCATTTTCGATTAACCATTTTCTTACAAATTCTTTCGAAAGTTGCTTTTGTGGCTCATTACTATTCTGGCGGTCCTGATATCCCTCTGCATAAAAATAGCGTGAAGAATCTGGTGTGTGTATTTCGTCGATCAAATAAATTACGCCATCAGCAGCGCCGAACTCGTATTTTGTATCCACTAAAATCAATCCGCTTTTAGCAGCAATCTCAGTTCCACGTTGATATAGTGCATAAGTGTATTCTTCTAACTTTTCGTAATCGGTTATAGAAACAATACCTTTTGCTAAAATATCTTCTTTTGAAATGTCTTCATCATGCCCCACCGAAGCTTTTGTGGTTGGGGTAATAATGGGCTGAGGTAGTTTATCGTTTTCTTTTAATCCATCAGGTAAAGAAACACCGCACACAGAACGTTTTCCTGCGCTGTATTCGCGCCATGCATGACCGGCCAAATAACCTCTAATTACCATTTCTACTTTAAATGGCTCACAAATACGACCTATTGTAACCATTGGATCTGGCACGGCTAAAACCCAGTTAGGAACGATATCCTGCGTAGCTGCTAAAAACTTAGCTGCAATTTGGTTTAATACCTGCCCTTTAAATGGAATAGCTTCAGGTAATACTACATCAAAAGCAGAAATACGGTCTGATACCACCATTACCATAAGTTGGTCAGCTATGGTGTATACATCGCGAACTTTACCTTTGTAAAAATTACTTTGATTTGGGAAATTGAAATGAGTTTCTTTTAGTGCTTTCATGAGGGGATAAAAATAGGAAAAAAGTCCGAAAGTCCGAAGACAGGAGTCGGATCATGAAGGGTAAAAAACAAAAGTCCGAAGTAGTTCTATTGTAAGACCTAAACTTCGGACTTTCCTGACTTCTGACCTACGACTTACTGAATATCGCCGTAAGCTTTCAGGATATCTTTCACTAGTTTATGTCTTACCACGTCTTCGCCACTTAGGTAAATAATATCAATACCTTTAATATCTTCTAAAATCCTTAAGCCGTTAAATAAACCCGACATCTGTTTTTTAGGCAGATCGATCTGTGTTACGTCGCCAGTAACAATAAATTTAGCGGTAGGCCCCATACGGGTTAAAAACATTTTTAACTGCATATCGGTCGCGTTTTGCGCCTCATCTAAAATCACGAAACAGTTATCTAAGGTACGTCCGCGCATAAATGCCAGTGGCGCAATTTCTATCGTACGGTTTTCGATGTAGAATTTCAATTTCTCTGCAGGAATCATATCATCCAATGCATCGTATAACGGACGTAAATATGGATCGATTTTTTCTTTTAAATCGCCAGGTAAGAAACCAAGATTCTCCCCTGCTTCAACCGCCGGACGGGTTAAAATAATCCGTTTAATTTCTTTATTCTTTAATGCCCTAACAGCCAAAGCTACGGCAGTATATGTTTTTCCTGTTCCGGCGGGGCCAATGGCAAATAGGATATCATTTTTAGCAATACTGCTTACCATTTTGCGCTGATTTGCAGTTCGTGCCTTAACCAAAAGGCCGTTTGTGCCAAAAACAATTACCTCTCCACCGCCTCCGGTAGGTTGTTCTACATCTTTTTTTACTACACCGGCTGCTTTTGCACCCAGTATAGATTCTACATCGTTATTGGTAAGTGAGCTATATTTCTCGAGGTGTGCTATAAGCTGGTTAAACTTATCCTCGAAAGTCTTAAGTTCCTGTTCATCACCGAGAACCTTAACATCACTACCTCTCGCTACCAGTTTCAATTTCGCGAAAGCACCTTTAATCATTTCGTAATTCTCGTTATTCGGCCCCCAAAAGTGAGCAGGATTTACGGTATCCAGAGTTAATTTTAATTCGTTCAAACTGTAGTATTTTAAAAAGTTATCGGGGTATATTAATTAAAATTTGAATATTTGCAGACGCTTAGGCCCGTACACAAGAATAAGCAATAATAATGAATTTTTAATGGGGATAATTACTTTAACAACAGATTTAGGTTCAAAAGATTTTTACCAGAGTGCCCTTAAAGGTAGTCTGTTGAGTCTTATGCCTAATGTTAATTTAGTTGATATTACCCACGAGGTTCCGTCATTCAATATTTCGTACGCAGCCTTTGTGCTAAAAAACGCTTATCCTTACTTTCCGAAGAATACGGTGCACTTAATCGGTATCGATTCTGTATACAGTGAAAACACCAAATATATTGCTGTAAAGCATCGTGATCACTTTTTTGTAGGGGCTGATAATGGTATTTTCTCCCTTCTTTTTGACGATATTCCGGAAGATGTGGTAGAACTGAACATTATGCAGGATTTGAAATATCTACACTTTCCCTTGGTTGATATTTTTGTTAAGGCAGCAACGCATTTGGCCAAGGGTGGCAAACTGAAAGACATCGGTTTACCTGTAGCAGAGATTGAGCAGAAGATGCTTTTACATCCTGTGATTGAACGGGATGTGATCCGCGGTAGTGTGGTGTATATCGATACTTTTTGCAACGTAATTACCAACATTACGAAAGATCTTTTTACCAAAATACAAAAGAACAGGGACTTTACTTTATACTTTAGAAAAAGCGAAACCATTACGCAGTTGAGCTGGCATTACAACGAAGTACAGGAAGGTGAAAAACTTTGCCTGTTCGGGATTAGTAACCACTTGGAGATTGCAATTAATAAAGGTAAAGCAAGTGGTTTATTAGGTTTGCATTTAGGTGATATTGTACGGGTGGAGTTTCATCCTTAAGAAAGTTCAGTGGTTCATTGGCTCAATGGTTCATTTGGAATAAGTGCGTAAACATACTAAAGCTATCTTCGTGTGTTCTCAATGGCAAAAGCAGAATCGTCACTTTGCTAACCAATGAACTAATGGCTAATAAACCAATAAACCAGCCAAAACAACTTTCACCCTTTTCACGTTTATATCGCATGAAGAAATATTTTTATCTGTTCTCTTTTTTGATGCTGAATCTGCAGGTTATTGCACAACAAGATACCGCTGCCTATGCAGCTCAGCGTGCTAAAGTAAATTCATTACTTGTAGAAAGAAGTAACAAGTTTGGTCAGTATGATGAAAGTTTAAACCAACGAACTGGAATATTCGGGTGGCAAACCAAACGTGATATTAAAAATTCCAATGAAATTCTTCGTCAGGTAGTTTTAACCGACAACAATATTTTCAAAGAGCTGAAAGTATTAATGGATTATAAAGATTTGCAGAACCGGCAGAAAGTAGCTGTGGCGGATAATTCTCAGGAGCGTATGGAACGTTATATGCAAACCATTAAAAAACTACAGGATCAGAATGTACAGCTGAAAGAAGATTTAGAGAAAAAGAATAAAGGAGGTTTATCAACCTACATCATCGCCTTTTTAATTTTAGTAATGGCAGGTGGATTTTATTTTTTTAGTAAAAAAATCCAGGTGTATAAAGCAGCTAAAATCAGCTCTTAAAATTAAAATAGGATTTTAACAGCTTCGTAACCATTAAAAGCATAGACAAATTATGAAAAAAGGACTGTTTAAAATCTTGGTGAAGATAAATAAGGCACTTTTACCAAGTTTGTATAAAAAAGATCCGAATAAACTTACTGCTTTTCAGAAGGCGATTTTGGGTTACCGCTATTGGGTGCTGACGAATGCGTTAGATTAGAATATAAAGACCTTATAGGTTTTCAAAACCTACAAGGTCTAGATTTATTTATTATTTCTTAAAATGCTCGATAATCAACGTCGCTAATTCCGTACCGATACGTTCTTGGGCTTCGTTGGTTGATGCACCAATATGTGGTGTTAAAGAGATTTTTGGATGGGTTAAAATTTCTGCCAATGGTGTAGGCTCGTTATCGAAAACATCTAAACCAGCAAAGGAAACTTTACCAGAATTTAGTGCCTCAATTAAAGCTGGCTCATCAATTGTTCCACCGCGTGAACAGTTTACAATACCTACTCCGTTTTTCATTTTAGCAAACTCTTCTGCACCTAAAATCGGTTTATCAGCAAATGGAGTATGTAAACTAAAGAAATCACTTCCTGTAATAACTTCATCTAAAGAAACCGTTTTGATCGGAATACTTACTGATTTTCCACCTTGGAATTCTAAAGTGATTTCAGATTCTGAAGGATATAAATCGTAAGCCAAAACATTCATACCTAAGCCTAAAGCCACCTTTGCAGTAGCACGACCGATACGTCCAAAACCGATAATACCAATGGTTTTACCACTTAATTCAGTTCCTTTAGCATAAGCTTTTTTCAAGTTATTGAATTGAGTAGAACCTTCTACAGGCATTTTACGGTTAGCATCCTGCAAGAACCTGATACCTGTAAATAAGTGAGAGAATACCAATTCAGCAACAGATAATGAAGACGCAGCTGGCGTATTTACCACATTAATGCCTTGGCTACGTGCATATTCTACATCGATATTATCCATGCCTACTCCACCTCTACCAATTAATTTGATATTGGGTACAGCATCAATTAATTCTTTTCTAACTTTTGTTGCACTACGTACAGTAATGGCATCATAGTTTTTTAATGCTTCAGCTAATTTATCCTGAGGAACGGTTTCAGTATCAACCTGGAAACCTGCTTTTTCTAATAGTTCTTTACCGATCGGGTCAATCCCATCGTTTGCTAATATTTTAATCATTGTTATTTATGATTACACAGATTAAAACGATTATATTGATAATCTGCGGTTATAATTAATTCTTAATTTGTTTTTGCCTGTTGTTCTTCAAATACCTGCATGGCATCTACCAGGGCATGTACACTTGTAATTGGCAACGCATTATACATCGACGCACGGAAACCACCTACACTTCTGTGCCCTTTAATACCCACAATACCTTGCTCTTCAGCATATTTCAAGAATGGTTTTTCCAATTCTGGGTTTTCCATTACGAAACAAACATTCATTCTAGAGCGGTCTTCAACTGCACAAGTTCCTTTAAATAATGGATTGCGGTCGATTTCTCTGTAAAGTGCTTCTGCTTTTTGTTTATTTTCTTTTTCAATCTCAGCAACGCCACCTTTCGATTTTAACCAACGTAGGTTTAATAAAGCTACATAGATTGAGAAAACAGGAGGTGTATTGTACATCGAATCGTTATCGATATGCGATTGATAGTTCAACATAGATGGAATTTTACGATCGATTTTACCTAAAACTTCATTCTTAACAATAGCGATGGTTAAACCGGCAGGGCCTACATTTTTTTGAGCTCCGGCATAAATTAAATCGAATTTAGAAACATCTATTACACGGCTCATAATATCAGAAGACATATCGCAAACAACCGGAACGTTTGTTTTAGGTACTTCGAAAAGCTCAGTTCCGTAAATGGTATTGTTTGAAGTATAGTGGAAATAAGCACTATCAGCTGGGATTTCAAAATCCTTTGGGATAAAAGTGTAGTTTGCATCTTTAGAAGAAGCAACGACATTTACATTTCCGATAAATTTAGCTTCTTTTAATGCTTTGGTTGCCCAAACACCAGTATCTAAATAACTTGCTGTTTGTCCATCGCCCAATAAGTTCATCGGAACCATTGCAAACTGTAAACTTGCACCACCTTGTAAAAATAAAACGGAATAACCCGACGGCACATTTAATAATTCCTTTACCAACTTATCAGCTTCAGCAACAACTGCCTCAAATTCGGTTGTTCTGTGCGAAATTTCTAAAATTGATAATCCATCGTTAAAATCTAAAACAGCCTGAGCTGCTTGTTTAAACACTTCTTGAGGTAAAATACAAGGGCCTGCGCCAAAATTATGCTTCATCTTATTATATAATGTTTTATGGGCGTAAATGTAAAATTTTTAAAGCAGTTATGCCCATAAAATCGTATCATAAAAAATTAAATTTTGTTAAAAATCTCGACAAAATTGAGCGTTTTGTTGCAGTTTTTGCAAAAGAATTCATTAATCAGAAAGGCAAAAAGATAAACACTGATTTTTGTCAAACCTACCAAGTTTTTAAAACCTGGTAGGTTTAGGACTTATTCTTCAACTTCACAATCAACTTCAGGTTAAACTGTCTGCCTGTTAAATAATTTGGAATAGCATACTGTACATTATCTACATCTTTTAGCCATAAGTATGAAACGGTGTTGTTGATATTCAACATATTAAAAACCTCGAAAAACAGAATAACTGAACTGAAATTCTTGTCTAAAAATTTGGGTTTGTGCAAAGCGGCGTCATCAAGGAAATCTTTGGAAAAACCGATATCTACCCGCTTGTATGATGGGATAAAAAACTTATCTAAATACCGTGGTGTTTGCGATGGACCGATCGGTAATCTTGAGCCATAAAGCGCGTTTAAGTGTACTTTATAAGTTGGACTATTTAATAATTTATCCTGGAAAAATATGGAGAAATTTAAACGCTGATCAGTTGGCCTTTTTAGATAGCCAGGATAAATCGTAGTTCCATTCTGGATATAACTATCTCCAATTATATCTTCGTTGGCATGCATAACCGACATTCTGAAATAAGAAACCAGATCCTTAACAAATTCGCCGCCAATACTGAAATCGGCACCATAAGCATAACCACGAGAGACCTCATTCGCCAGGTATTTAATTCTCAGGTTGTCTATTTTATACGGAATCAATCGGTCCGAATATTTAAAATATGCCTCAGAAGTAAACTTCAAGCGCGTTCCAAAAGCATCGAAAGCGTATTCATAACCCAGAGAAGTATTGTAAGAACTTTGCGCTTTCTGATCGATATTCAGCACGCCCGAAAAATCACGAATAGTCCGGTATGAGGGTGGCTGTTTGTAAACACCTGCGGTAAGCCTCAATATTTTATTATTCGAGTTAGGTCGATAAGCAATTAACATCCTCGGACTGATCAATAGCTGTTTGCTTAATGAACTATATGTGGCGCGTGCGCCTAATTGTAACTCTGCATAATTGGAAAGCGAATAGCTATCCTGAATATAGGCACTGTAGTTTTTAATATCGATATTGTTCTGTATGTTGATTACATTTTGTAACGTAATATTTTTCGAATTGTTGGGCAAAATGAAGCCGGCAGAATCCGTATAGTTATATTCGTTTAACTGATCGTCGTATTCAGATTTATCAAATTTTATCCCCCAGGAAAAAACATGATTATTGAAATTTTGATCTACTTTTATTTCAGAAGCGAAAATTTGTGTATTTAAACTATTTCTTCCATAATTATAATAACTGCCAATGCCCCTGTTTTTATTGATCACCCCAAAATTTTCACCTAAATAATTATTATCCACCTCATCAAAAATATAGCTGCCATTAATATCGAAACGCTCTCTTTCTACCGTACTAAAATAACTGTTAATAAACTTGATCACCAGGTTTGGTTTGGGCGAATAAGTAGCGGTAACGGCGCTTCCCAAAGTTTGGTAATCGTCTATTTCCTGTCCCATATAGTCCACATTTAGTCTTAATGTAGTGCTCAATGTTCCAAACTGGGTTTCTCTATTGGTGGGTACCAATTTAAACTGACCAAGATTAAAACTGCCCAAAAAACTGATGTTGAATTTTGATGAAAAATCATATTGATACAGGAGCTGCGCATCGGCAAAATTTGGACTATAACTTCCCTTTTCGTCCTGTTTAATTAATACACTCGAATTATTTTTATAGCGTAAACCAGCCAAAAGGAAGCTGTTTTTGAACAGCTTTTTGGTTGTTAACGAAGTATTTAAAAGACTGCTGCTAAAGATGGTTTGATTACTATCCGGTTTATCGTATTTAATATCTAAGATTGAAGAAAGTTTATCGCCATATTTCGCTTCAAAGCCACCTGCAGAGAATTTTGCTTTGCTCACCAGGTCTGAATTGATAAAACTTAGTCCCTCCTGCTGTCCATTGCGGATCAATACCGGTCGGTTAATTTCTACATCGTTAATGTAAATCAGATTTTCATCGAAATTACCTCCCCGAACGCTATACTGGGCACTGAGTTCGTTATTTGTAGATACACCTGGCAGGGTTTTGAGCATGGTTTCAAAATTCCCAGAAACCAATGGCATTGAAGAAACATCGGCAATATTAATAGTAGTAGTGTTACTTAACTGATTCTGTTTATTGGTAATGTTAACCTGTTCTAATTCATTGATATTGGCAATTAAATTTACCTGTTTGATAATGCGAGCACCCGACCGCTCACTAAATTTTATTGTTTGCGGTTGATAGCCCAAAAGCGAATATTTAATGCTAAACGTTTTCGATTTTGAATAAATGGTATATACACCAAACTCATCAGTAACTGTTGATTGTGCCTGCCCTAAAACGATTACGGTAACCTGTGCCAAGGGTAATTTTTCATCACTGTAAACTATCCCCGAAACCCTAACTAATGGCTGGGCAACCGCAAAACTGCAACCAGCAATTAAAAGGAAGAGGATTAGCCGAAATTTGAGCATTTTTAGTATCAAGACAAAAGTATCAGGTATTAAGACTGTATGCGCCTCACCCTAAAAACAATTTAGCAATAAAACATTTAACAATTTAAATATTTATAGCGCTAGTTGTTAAGCTTTTCATTTTAGAAATGGTTTCCGTTGGATTATCTGTTGCGAAAATCGCATTTCCGGCCACAAAAGCATTGGCACCTGCTGATACTAATGTAGCAATATTTTGCAAACCAACACCACCATCGATTTCGATTAATAAGTCTTCATTTACCCCTTGAATCAAAGTCTTTAAATCCTTTATTTTCTTGTAGGTATTATGGATAAAAGCTTGTCCACCAAAACCAGGATTAACCGACATAATGAGTACAAGATCAAGATCTTCAATTACATCCTGCAATAAGGTTACTGGTGTATGAGGATTTAGTGCTACACCAGCTTTGCAACCAGAAGCTTTAATTAACTGAATGGTTCTATGCAGGTGTGTGCAGGCTTCATAATGTACCGTGATCCTATCCGCTCCTGCTTTGGCAAAATCCTGAACATATTTATCTGGCTCAACAATCATTAAATGTACATCTAAAGCTTTGGTCGCATGCTTTTTTACAGCAGCCATGATGGGAAAACCAAAAGAAATGTTTGGAACGAAAACACCATCCATCACATCAACGTGGAACCAATCGGCCTCGCTGTGGTTAATCATTTCAATATCTCGTTGTAAATTGCCGAAATCGGCAGAAAGTATGGATGGGGCAATGATGTATTTCATTTCTTTTATAATTCCGTCATTGCGAGGCACGAAGCAATCTTTTAAAATAGTCTACTTGAAGATTGCTTCGTGCCTCGCAATGACGATTTGTTTGTACGATTTACTAAGAATGCAAGTTACGAAAGAAGTCCGAAAGTTTTTAGTCAGAAAGCCCGAAGTTAAATTTTTACATAAAATAAAAACCCTTCCAGTAAAACTGAAAGGGTTTTATTATTTGTGTCGTCACCCTGAACCGAGCCTTAGCGAGCTCACCGAAGGTAATTTATTTCAGGGTCTATTAAACAGATGCTGAATCAAGTTCAGCGTGACGTATTGATTATTACGCTTGTGGCGCTGCTGGTTTTTCCGGTCTTGGCAATAAAACTTTACGAGAAAGTTTCATTTTACCTTGCTTATCGATGTCTAATAATTTAACCTCGATTTTATCACCTTCTTTTAATACACCATCCATGGTTTCTAAACGTTCCCATGAAATTTCAGAGATGTGCAATAAACCATCTTTACCTGGCATCACCTCAACAAATGCACCGAATGGCATAATTGATTTTACTTTACCTTGGTAAACTTCGCCGATTTCTGGCTTAGCTACGATATTACGGATACGGGTAACCGCTGCATCGATAGCTGCTTTGTTATCTGCAAATACTTCTACAATACCTTTGCCATCAACTTCTTCGATAGAGATTGAAGCACCGGTTTCACGTTGCATTTCCTGGATAATTTTACCTCCAGGGCCGATAATTGCACCGATAAATTCTTTATCAATAGTTAAAGAAACAATACGTGGTGCATGTGGTTTGTAATCTTCGTTAGGCGAGCTGATGGTTTTCTTCATCTCGTTTAAGATGTGTAAACGACCTTCTTTAGCCTGTAACAAAGCTTTGGTTAAAACTTCGTAAGATAAGCCATTGATTTTTAAGTCCATCTGGCAAGCAACGATACCGTGTTCAGTACCAGTTACTTTAAAGTCCATATCACCTAAGTGGTCTTCATCACCTAAAATATCAGAAAGGATTGCATATTTACCGGTTTTCTCGTCGGTAATTAAACCCATTGCGATACCTGAAACTGGAGATTTAATTTTAATACCTGCATCCATTAATGCTAATGTACCAGCACAAACAGTTGCCATTGATGATGAACCGTTAGATTCTAAGATATCAGAAACAATACGGATGGTATAAGGATTTGCTTCACCTTGAGGCAATACTTTTTTCAATGAACGTTGTGCTAAAGCACCGTGACCAATTTCGCGACGGCCAGCGCCTCTGTTTGGTCTAACCTCGCCAGTTGAGAAACCAGGGAAATTATAGTGCAATAAGAATTTGTTGTAACCATTAAAGAAAGCACCATCAATCATTTGCTCATCATCTTTACTACCTAAAGTAACTGAAGTTAATGATTGTGTTTCGCCACGTGTAAATACAGCCGAACCGTGAGCAGCAGGTAAATAACCAACTTCACTCCAGATCGGGCGGATTTCGGTAGTCTTACGGCCATCTAAACGGATACCTTCATCTAACAATAGGTTTCTGATGGCATCGTACTGAACATCATGATAATAATGTTTAGCCATTGCTTTAGTTAAATCTGCAGTATCTTCTGGCATAGCCTCGAAGAATTCGTTAATAATTGCAGTGAAACCTTCTTTACGGACATCTTTATTGCCGCCAGCTTTTGCTACGGCATAAACTTTATCGTAAGTATCAGCATAAACCTTAGCTTTTAAATCGGCATCATGATCTTCGTGGCTGTATTCGCGTTTAACGGTTTTGCCAGTAGCCTCAGTTAATTCAACCTGAACTGCACATTGAACTTTAATTGCATCGTGTGCAAATTTTAAAGCCTCAACCATTTCATCTTCCTGAATTTCATCACACTCACCCTCAACCATGCCTATATCGTTAGCCGAACCAGCAACCATAAACTCTAAAGTTGCACGCTCTAATTGGCTAGCTAATGGATTGATTACCAGTTTACCATCAATTTTCGCTACACGTACTTCAGAAATCGGACCGTTGAAAGGAATATCAGATACCGATAATGCAGCTGATGCTGCTAAACCTGCCAAACAATCAGGCATAATATCTTTATCAGCAGAGATTAAAGAAATCATCACCTGTGTATCAGAGTGATAATCACTTGGAAACATTGGGCGTAAAGCTCTATCCACCAAACGAGAGATTAAAACCTCGTAATCAGATAACCTTGCTTCACGACGTAAAAAGCCTCCTGGAATACGGCCTGTAGCCGCATATTTTTCCTGATAATCAACCGATAATGGTAAAAAATCAGTACCTGGCTTAGCACCAACAGTAGATACAACTGTTGCCAACAACATTGTATCGCCCATTTTTACTACAACCGAACCATCAGCTTGTTTAGCCAGTTTACCCGTTTCAATTTCTACAATTCTGCCATCGCCCAAATCGAACGATTTTTTTATTACATTCATTTAATTAGAATTATGGTGTGTTTTCCTCTTTCTACACACCGTTGTTTATATATGTTTTTGTTTTTGCAAACGAAGATAGGATTAAAAAAGCCTATCTATAATAAAACCCGTTAAAAAAATTAACAGGGAATTAAAAAGCCATTCCCTAAAGAATGGCTTTTATCGATAAACTTGCGCTTATTTTTGTTTGATGATATCACGAAGCGATAAAGCTTTGATGATAGCACGATAGCGCTCAATATCTTTTTTGTATAGGTAAGCCAAAATACCGCGGCGTTTACCTACCAATTTTTGAAGTGACAACTGGGTAGAGAAATCTTTACGATTTTTCTTTAAGTGTTCCGTTAAGTGCGCAATACGGTATGTAAATAACGCTACTTGACCTTCTGCAGAACCAGTGTTGGTTTCTACTTTGCCGTGTTCTTTAAAGATTACAGCTTTTTTCTCTGGACTTAAATACATTCTTGAATAATATTAAAGCAATAAAAAATTAATTAATTGTGGCGCAAAGATAAGGCTATTTTTATTTATAAGCAAGTGCCTGTTATTATTATCTTTCTTGTGTATTCGACGTTTTGGAAATATTCAGCACGTTATTGGTTCAACAACTGATATTTTCTATTTTAGATTGAATTTAAAACCTCATGAAATATGCAGAAAGCGCAAAATAAGTCCAAGTTATCATTAAATACCGTGGTTGGTTTATGTGCAATTGTAACCAGTGTTTGTGCCATTATTATAACCTTATATCAAACCAGGTTGCAAAAAGTTCAGCAATATGCTTCTGTGAAACCCCTGCTTATGAGTTATTCAAACAGTTTTTCGGACATGAAAAAAACTGGGGAAGATAATTATCATTATGAGTTTCTGATCGTAAACCAAGGCCTTGGTCCAGCGATTGTATCTGATTACGATTTTTATTATAAATCAAAACGTTATAAAAATATAGCCGAAATTCTTAAACAAATAAAAAAGGATCACGGTTTAGAGGCTACTAAATCAGTAGTCCTGGCTAATCTTTGGAAAAACGAAATTTTGCCTGTCGGCGAAAAATTAAGTCTGATCAATATAAATGATGAACACCTTGGTCCACTTGTAGAAAAAGCTAATATTAAAATTATGGTTCAATATAAATCGCTTTATGGAGAAGAATGGCGTTTTATCAGTAACGATAAAGCTGGGCCACAGGAAATTGATTAAATTTTAATTTATCATTTTTTAAAAAGCAAATTCAGTTCTACATCGTTTGCTATCCTCTCGCCCTAAGTCCGGTTTAGGTACAAAGACGTTGCAATTAACTTAATTTCTTTTATTAATGCGCTCTAATTCCAAAACATCCAATTGGTCTTTAGGTCTGTTTGTTGCCCGCTTATTGTCTAAAAGGTGGTTGTAATGAAGAAATCTGGCTTTAATTCCATTTATTTCATCAACTGTAGCCATTTCAAAATATTCATTAAATTTCTGTTTATCCAACCCAGGGATATCGGTCATTAGATCTGCATACATGCCATCATCCATTAAGACTTCACAATAGCCTGCTATAATTGGAACGTCTAACAACATATCGTACCGGCCGTAACCCATTTTATCTAAGGCGTAAATAAGGTTTTGCCTGTTCTCTTTTGTGTCTTTTAAGTAAATGTCTAAATCGCCTGTAGTACGGTTGTAACCATATCGATTAACGGCAAAGCCGCCAACAATTAGATAATTGACGTTAAAATGCTCAAATGTTTCTAGTAACAAAAGCATTTCAGGATTTTCTTTATCAAAAGACATAAACCAATTAAATTGATGGCTTACGGATTACAAGCCCTTTGCCTTGCGGAGATTTTAGTGGCTTGCCGCCATTCATGGTAACCGAAATATTATTAAGCTGCAGAACGCTAAAAAAACGCTGCTCAGGGGTGCGACTCAAATAAATAGCATCACGTTCCTCAACGATTGTTTCGCGCGGAGTATTAATATCATATAATTTGAGTTTTCCCATTTCATATCAAAAATACGAAAAATTGTCAAGTAATACATTACATCATGTTCACATTTGTCAAGTGTACTTTACATTCAGTCATTATTAATACTTTTGCACAAAACATTTACCCTTGGAAAAAAATCAATACAGCATTTTCGAAAGTGAATTACGGGTTCGTCCTGATGATATCGATATGTTTAACCATGTACATAATAGTAAATACCTTGATTATGTACTGGCAGCACGTTATGAGCAAATGGAAAAATTCTACGGTATGCCTTGGGAGCATTTTACCAAACAGGGGCTGGGCTGGGTTGTAAGCCATGTTGACATTAATTTTAAACGCCCATTGTTAATGAATGACTTAATGCTGATTAGGACTGGTATTTTAACGATGAACGATAAAGGTTGTTCGGTTCAATTCGAAATCGTTAATCGAAAAACTGGAAAAGTGGCTTCAGATGGCATTTTTGATTACGTATTGATTGATTTAACTACTGGCCGTGGAACAAAGGTTTCAGAAGAAATGATTAAAGCCTATAGTATATAAGTGTTCGACTACGCTCAGACTGATAGCTGTTAAATAGTCTCCGTGATAAAAAAAAACACTCGTAAATCCAGCTGGATGGTCTGTGAGACACAGACCATGGATAACAATAAAAAATTAATCACTTTACAAAAAATAGTCATCTAAATTTGACAATTCAAAATTTTATCTATCTTTGGTTCATCAAAAAGAACAGAGCCATGATAGTATCTGCAATCCGTTTGAGGTTCTAAATAACCGAGGATTCCCTCCCCTTTCAATTTTTAGATATGTACGCTTAAAGGCGTATCATTGTTTTATATCCTTACACTTTACCTTATTATTTATTATATGTCACAGTCAACAAAGACGCAGGGCAAACTTTCGTCTTTTTTCGATATCCTCGTCCAATCTTTAAAAGGTCATGAGGTTGATTTAACTTCAATTAGTATCAAACGCGCAATTATTTTATTGGCCATTCCAATGATGCTGGAAATGGCTATGGAGTCGGTTTTTGCCTTAGTCGATCTGTATTTTGTAGGGCACTTAGAAAACAGTAGTCACGCCATACAAACCGTTGGTTTAACAGAATCGGTGTTAACCATTATTTACTCATTGGCCATCGGGTTGAGTATGGCCGCGACAGCGGTGGTTGCCAGGAGAATTGGCGAGAAAAATCCGGAAGCGGCATCAAAAGCCGGTATGCAGACGATTGTAATTGCGGTTTTCGTTAACATTATCATCAGTATTCTGGGCTTAATTTACGCCAGAGATATTCTATTGCTCATGGGGGCTTCAGCTGAAACAGTTGCTCAAGGCGTTCCATTTGTCCGGATTATGATGGGTGGAAGTATCATTATTGTACTCTTATTCTTAATCAATGGGATTTTTAGAGGGGCAGGTAATGCGGCCATCGCCATGAGGAGTTTATGGATCGCCAATATTGCGAATATCATCCTCTGCCCTATTTTTATCAATGGTTTAGGGCCAATACCTGCATTTGGTTTAACAGGTGCTGCCATTGCCACAACAATTGGCCGCGGTTTGGGTGTTACTTATCAGTTTTATAATCTGTTCAGTGGTAAAAACATATTAAAAATACGCATTAGTCACTTCTTGCCTGATTTTACCCAGATTAAAGCCATCGTTAAGATTGCCGCTCCGGCTATTTTTCAGTTCGTAATTGCGAGTTGTAGCTGGGTGTTTTTGGCAGAACTTGTTGCCACTACCGGTGGCGATACTGGGTCGGCGGGTTACCAAACAGCACTACGGCTCATGATGTTTTTTATGTTGCCAGCCTGGGGCTTAAGCAATGCAGCCGCTACCTTGGTTGGTCAGAATTTGGGCGCTGGCCATATAGACCGCGCTGAAAAATCGGTATTCCAAACCTTGAAATACATTATTATTTTCATGGCAGTAGTAAGTGTACTGTTCTTAACCTGTGGACATTTGTTCGCGGCATTTTTTACATCAGATGAAATTGTAATTGCCGTTGCAAGCAAAGCTTTAAAAATTTTAAGTATTGGTTTTGTGATTTATGGAGCTGCGATGGTATTCAGTAGTGCCTTTAATGGCGCTGGCGATACCTGGACGCCTACCAAAATTAATGTTTTTGCCTTTTGGTTGTTCCAGATTCCTTTGGCTTACTTTTTGGCCAAATTTTTGGAAATGGGCCCAACAGGTGTTTTTATTGCCATCCCAACGGCCGAAGCAGGTATTGCCATAGCAGCATTTATCCTGTTCAAAAAGGGTAAATGGAAGAAAACAATGGTTTAATTTTATGTAATATAAAAGCTTAATAGACAGCTCGTCATTGCAGCCTATTAATTTACTAAAATCAACCCCTCATAAATATTGGTTTTTAAGAAATTAACCTCCCCTCTGGGCGGCACTCACTAAAAAATATATCGTGGAAAGCAGGACTGCAGTAACCGAAGAAACCTTGTTTTTGCTTTCCAAAACAGTAAAAAAATGGCAAACATGCTTTCCATTTTCCCTCTTACATTTTCCATTAAAAAGCATATCTTTGCGCAAAGATGAAGCATATACGTAATTTTTGCATTATTGCACATATTGACCACGGTAAAAGTACTTTGGCTGATAGGTTATTAGAATACACCGAGACAATTTCAAAGCGTGAGGCGCAGGCACAATTGCTCGATAACATGGATTTAGAGCGTGAGAGAGGCATAACAATTAAAAGTCATGCCATACAAATGAACTATAAAGTTGGTGATATTGAATATAATTTCAACCTGATTGATACACCTGGACACGTAGATTTTTCGTACGAAGTTTCGCGTTCCATCGCCGCCTGTGAGGGTGCATTGCTTATTGTTGATGCTTCGCAAGGTATTCAGGCACAGACCATTTCTAACTTATATTTAGCGCTTGAACACGACCTTGAAATTATTCCGATTTTAAATAAAATGGATTTACCTGGGGCAATGCCCGAGGAAGTAAAAGACCAGATTATTGATTTAATTGGATGCAAACGAGAAGATATTATTCCTGCATCGGGTAAAACCGGTATGGGTATTCCTGATATAATCCAGGCAATTGTAGACCGCGTTCCAGCTCCGGTTGGTGATCCGGAAGCACCTTTGCAAGCTTTGATCTTCGACTCTGTTTTTAATTCATTCAGGGGAATTATTGCTTATTATAAAGTAGTAAACGGCGAAATTAAAAAAGGCGACAAAGTAAAATTCATTAATACTGGTAAAGAATATCTGGCCGATGAGGTTGGTATTTTGAAGCTAGATATGTCGCCGCGTAGTGTGGTGAAAACCGGAGATGTGGGTTACATTATTTCTGGAATTAAAGAAGCCAGAGAGGTAAAAGTTGGTGATACGATTACGACTGTTGCCAGGCCTTCGTTAGATGCCATTCAAGGTTTCGAAGAGGTTAAACCAATGGTTTTTGCGGGTATTTACCCTGTTGATACGGATGAATTTGAAGAATTGCGCGAAGCCATGCACAAGTTGCAGTTGAATGACGCTTCTATCGTTTTCGAACCTGAAAGTTCTGCCGCATTAGGATTTGGTTTCCGTTGTGGTTTCTTAGGAATGCTGCACATGGAGATTATCCAGGAGCGTTTAGAACGTGAGTTCGATATGACGGTAATTACAACAGTTCCCAACGTATCATACATTGCGCACACTACAAAAGGCGATGAGTTTATTGTAAATAATCCGTCTGATTTGCCAGATCCAAGTAAGTTGGATTCGGTTGAAGAACCATATATTAAAGCAAATATTATTACCAAGGCTGACTTTGTTGGTCCAATAATGTCGCTTTGTATCCAAAAACGGGGAGCGATCATTAATCAATCATATCTAACTTCAGACAGGGTTGAACTGGTTTTCGAGATGCCCATGGCCGAAATCGTATTCGATTTTTATGATAGGCTAAAAACACTTTCTAAAGGATACGCTTCGTTTGATTATCACCAGATTGGTTATCGTAAATCTGATTTGGTGCGATTAGATTTATTGTTAAATGATGAGCCTGTTGATGCTTTATCATCGTTAATCCATAGAAGTAATGCTTACGATTTCGGAAAGAAAATCTGCGAGAAATTAAGAGAATTAATCCCTCGTCAACAATTCGAGATTAAAATACAGGCGTCTATCGGCGCTAAAGTTATTGCCCGCGAAACGCTAAGCGCTTTACGTAAGGATGTAACAGCTAAATGTTATGGTGGTGATATTTCCCGTAAACGTAAATTATTGGAAAAGCAGAAAAAAGGTAAAAAACGTATGCGCCAGGTTGGAAACGTAGAGATTCCACAAAGTGCTTTTATGGCGGTTTTGAAATTAGATTAATACATAGTATCAAGATACCAGTATTAGGTATCAAGATAAAAATATAGTTAAAGCACAGTGATGATTGAGTTGACCATTGGTCTTGATACTTGATTCTCACTACTCGATACTTTTAGAATGAAATTATTAGACGGTAAATACGTATCAGAAAAGATTAAAGTTCAAATTGCAGAAGAAGCTGCAGAATTTTTAAGTAAAAGTGGTCGCAAGCCGCATTTGGTTGCCATTTTAGTGGGCAATGATGGTGGTAGCGAAACTTATGTGGCCAGTAAGATGAAAAACTGCGAAAAAGTTGGTTTTAAATCGTCACTGCATAGATATGATAATTCAGTAACTGAAGCTGAGTTATTAGCGAAAATTGAAGAAATTAATCAGGATGATGATGTAGACGGTTTAATTGTTCAATTGCCTTTGCCAAAACACATCGATCCGGAAAAAGTTACCGAAAAAATCGATCATCGTAAAGATGTGGATGGTTTCCACCCGGTAAATTTGGGTAGGATGATGCGCAACCTGCCTTGCTTTATCCCGGCTACCCCTTATGGTATTTTATTGATGCTACAGGAATACAATATCGATACGACCGGAATGCATTGTGTTGTTGTGGGGCGCAGTAATATTGTTGGTAGCCCAATGAGTATTTTAATGGCCCGTAATGCCAATCCAGGCAATTGTACCGTAACACTTACCCACTCACGTACTAAAGATTTAAAAGAACAGGTTCTCCAAGCTGATATTGTGATTGCGGCTATTGGTAAAAAGAATTTTGTTACGGCTGATATGGTAAAACCTGGCGCCATTATTATCGATGTAGGTATTAACCGCGAAACCTCTACCGAAACCAAATCTGGCTTTAAGTTATATGGTGATGTAGATTTCGAAAACGTAGCACCTAAGGCTTCATACATTACGCCTGTTCCTGGTGGTGTGGGTTTAATGACTATTGTTGGTTTATTGAAAAATACTTTAGCATCGGCTAGAAAAGAGATATACGCTTAGCGGTAGAAGGTTGAAAGGTATAGAGTTGAAAGGTGGAGGGTTTAAGGTAAACCCATTGCAGAAGAAATATCAAAGGCGGTTCAAGAAATTGAGCCGCTTTTTTTGTTAGGCGGGAATTCACCAATAAACTAATGACAAATGAATTAGTGAACCAATCACCCCCAAAGTTTACTCCACCAGCTTTCTTCAAAACCGATATAGAGGCCATCTTCGCGTAATTCCGTTGGATAGATGTTGATATAATCACCTTGTCCCTCTGCTCCCCTTCCCGTGGTTAAACTGTATTCGTACCGATGGATTGGACAAACCAGGTGCCCGTTTTTGCACCAGCCACCACTAAAATGCCCTCCAGCATGCGGACAATGCGATTGGGTTGCGGTAATTTTGTCTTCATTATTAATCAAACAAATTTGTTTTCCTGCAACTTCAATTGTTTTAATTGTATCAGGACGGGGTATTTGATTATTATTTAGCGCCTTAAACCACTTCATACAGCTAAAATACGGCAAATAAATATCAGTCTTATTTCATCTTTGCATTAAATTTTAAAAGAGGAACAGCATCACCATATTTTTTTAGGATATTTGCATCCTCAAAAATGAAACAAGATATACCAGAAGACGGCACATTACTTCCTTTAATGGAAGAATTTTATACCATACAGGGCGAAGGATTTAATACTGGTAAAGCAGCTTATTTTATCCGTTTAGGGGGCTGCGATGTAGGCTGCCATTGGTGCGATGTGAAAGAAAGCTGGGATGCCGAAATGCACCCACTTACGGCTTCAGATGTAATTGTTGAAAACGCCGATAAATTCCCTGGTAAGGCTGTTGTAATTACCGGTGGTGAACCCTTGATTTATAACCTGGATTATTTAACCAACAAATTAAAAGAAAGAGGTATTCTTACCTTTATCGAAACATCTGGTGCTTACCCTCTTTCTGGAAATTGGGACTGGATCTGTTTATCACCAAAGAAATTTAAAGCACCAAGGCCGGATATCACACCTTTTGCGCACGAATTAAAAGTGATCGTTTTTAATAAAAGCGATTTTAAATGGGCTGAAGAATACGCGGCGATGGTATCTCCTACCTGTAAACTATATCTCCAGCCCGAATGGTCTAAATCAAAAGAAATTATACCATTAATTATTGATTATGTAATGGCAAACCCAAAATGGGAAATTTCATTACAAACGCACAAATTTTTAAATATTCCTTAAAAACAATACATTAGCTTTATAACCAAATGTTAATGTAATGAAATTTCGCTTAGCCCTCTTCTTTAGCATACTGAGTATTTATTGTTTTGGGCAAAGCTCCCTGAATAAAAAAGCACAGGTTTTTTTTGAAAAAGCAGGTCCATTTATTGATAAATTGGATTATGCTGCTGCCGAACAGGTATTAAAAAGTGCAGTTGAAGCTGATCCGTTATTTCAAAATGCCTACATTGTGCTTGCTGGCGTTTATAAAACACAAAAAAAGTATGCTGATGCCAAAGCCGCTTACGAAAAAGCCATATTGATCAATAAAACGGTAGCTCCGGCTGTAATTTATGGCTTGGCTGAAACCGAATTTGCAAGTCAGGATTATTTAAAATCGAAACAGCATTTTAATGAATTTTTGATATTAGATCCTTCATCTGATAGAGCAAGAAGAGCAAAGAAATATCTTTTAGATTGTGATTTCGCTGCCACAGCAATTAATAAACCCGTAAAATATAGTCCAACAAATTTAGGTGAAGGTGTAAATACAACAGATGCTGAGTACTTTCCTTCCATAACTGCTGATGGCGAAACCTTGGTTTTTACCCGCCAGGTAAATGGTAATGAAGATTTCTGGACATCACAGCTTAAAAACAGTAAATGGGATGTCGCTACTCCCTTATCCAGCAAAATAAATACTGCCCGATACAATGAAGGGGCGCAAACCATTTCACCTGATGGGAAGTACCTTTTTTTTACTGGATGCAACCGACCGGATGGTCTAGGTAGATGTGATATTTATGTTTCACACCGTGAAGGAAAAGATTGGGGTGAACCTTATAATATTGGCAAACCCGTTAATTCAGAATATTGGGAATCACAACCGGCAATCAGTCCCGATGGAAGAACTTTGTATTTTATAAGTAACAGACCGGGCGGATCTGGAGGTTACGATATCTGGAAAAGCACCATTACCGATGATGCCAAATGGGGACCTGCCATTAATCTTGGTCCAGAGATCAATACCGCTTTTGATGAGAACACCCCTTTTTTACATGTAGACGGTAAAACCTTGTATTTTTCTTCTGATGGTTGGCCAGGTTTCGGAAACAAAGATATTTATTACAGCCGGCAGGAAAATGATGGTAGATGGCAAAAGCCCACCAATATGGGGTATCCGATCAATTCTTATGAAGATGAAAGTGGTTTGGTAGTAAGTGCTGATGGAAGTTTCGGTTTGTTTTCTTCGAATTTAAAAGGAGGATTTGGTTTACAGGATATTTATAGCTTTGGAATTCCTGAAGTTGCTAAACCGCTCAAGATTTCTTATGTAAAAGGAATAGTAAGAGACCGGGATACTAAAAAAACGATCGAAAGTAATGTTCAGGTGGTAGATTTGAAAAGCAATAAAACTGTTTTCGATGATTATACTGATCCAGAAACCGGTCAGTTTTTAGCGGTAATGCCTGTTGGGAGTAATTATCTGTTTAATGTAAATGCCGAAGGTTACATGTTTTACTCTGAAAACTTTGAGCTCAAGGCAGGAGATATCAATAAACCTTACCAGATTGAAGTTTACATCGAGAAAATAAAGCAAGGTGGAAATGTAACGTTAAGAAACATTTTCTTTGATACCAATAAGTTTAATCTTTTGCCCGCCTCTATCCGTGAACTGGATCTACTTATCGATTTTTTGCATCAAAATGAAAACGTACAAATTGAGATTCAAGGACATACCGATAATGTTGGCGATGATAAACTGAACGAAAAGTTATCTTTTAACCGTGCAAATGCTGTTTATGAATACCTGATTAAAAATAGTATTAATGCTAAAAGGCTTACCTTTAAGGGCTTTGGAGCAAGTAAACCGATCGCTGATAATAAAACTGAATCAGGTAGGAAAAACAATCGTAGAACTTCATTTGTGATTACAAAGATTTAATCAGGCGTTCGTCGTTCTGAACTTGTTTCAGAACCTTTTATGCTATATTAGACCCTGAAATAAATCAGGGTGACGCATGGAGTAAGGATCTAGATTAAAACTTCTTTCCTTTTAGTACCCTTATTTCAGAGCCTTCAGCCAAGAATACAGAATCAGGCTTAGTATCGTTTAAAAAAGAAAAATCATTTCCGTAGTTAATTCCAAAATCGACATTGATTTTATAATCTTTTACCGGATAAGCTTGCCAGCGTGGATGTTCAACACCGTATTCAGATGTTTTACTTGCGCTGATCTTAGTATAACCCCAATAATGTTCTGTAATAAATTCTTCTTCGCTACCAACTCGTATTTCTTCTGCCTTTGAAGAGGCTATAACTGAAAAATTATGCCAGGTTCGGTTCTTCCAGCGATAATCTACCTCAAGCTGATGTTCTTGTTCAATCCAAACATGTTTCATCGGAAATGTTTGGTAATTTTCCTTATAAATGGTGTTAGCTACAAAGGTGATGGCAGGCTTGGGTACAAATTCTTTAATAAATACCACGCCTCTTTTCCATGTATCTCCATCTTTAAATTTAACATAGAACCTTAAGTTAACTTCTTCAAAATTGGTATGGAAGGGAATATTAAAGCCTCGGAGTTTAACATCAACAAACATAAAGCCGACTAAACTCACATAATACTTGCCCTGCCAATCATCCAGTACAGTATGTGCGGGCAAGTATTTCGAAAGTATTTCTTTATCTACAGTATACTGAGCCAAAGCCAGTTTACGCCATTCGGCAGTGAGAAATACTTTCGGATTGTTCAAGATTATAATATAGCTTGTCTGATTCGGATCAGTTTGGTTAATGTTTCTTCCAACAGGTCTAAATGTAACATATTGGCACCATCCGATTTTGCATTTGCAGGATCAGGGTGTGTTTCAATAAATAAGCCATCTGCTCCTACTGCAATTGCTGCTTTAGCGATAGTCGAAATTAATTCTGGTTTACCACCAGTAACACCACTACTTTGATTAGGTTGTTGTAAGGAATGTGTGCAATCCATCACTACCGGAACGCCGAAACTTTGCATTTCGGGTAAACCACGGTAATCAACAATCAGATCCTGATAACCAAAAGTATTACCTCTATCTGTTAAAATCACTTTGTTGTTTCCGGCTTCTTTTACCTTCTCAACTGCAAATTTCATTGAACCTGCAGAAAGGAACTGACCTTTTTTAACGTTTACTACTTTTCCGGTTTCGGCGGCAGCAATTAATAGATCAGTTTGGCGACATAAAAATGCAGGGATCTGCAATACATCTACATAAGCAGCTGCCATTGCGGCCTCGCCACTTTCATGGATATCGGTAACCGTTGGTACACCAAATTCTCTACCAATCCTTTCTAAAATGCGTAAAGCTTTTTCATCGCCAATGCCTGTAAAAGAACTTCCTTTGCTTCTATTTGCTTTTCGGTACGAACCTTTAAAAATGTATGGAATCTGAAGTTTATCCGTAATTGTAATGATCTTTTCGGCAATTCTCATGGCAATATCCTCGCCTTCAATAGCGCATGGACCAGCCATTAAAAAGAAATTTCCCGAATCTGTATTTTTTAATTTATCTAAATAGTTGAGCATAGTTGAGATCTGAGATGTGAGGCATGAGATTGAGATCTGAGTTTGTCTCAAATCTAGTTTCTCCTATCTCCCACCTAATTTTTAATTTCCTAGTTCTGACATGAATTTAATCCGCATCAATTGAATTTCTTCGCGGGTATAATCGGTTTCGCCTAATTCGTTAAGTGCTTCATCGATAGAATCGCTTTCAGCTGCTCTGAAATAGTCAAATACTTCATCCTGTCTATCATCATCAATTACCTCATCAATGAAATAATTTAGGTTCAGTTTAGTGCCAGAGTTTACAATCGATTCTACTTCTTTTAGGATTTCTTCGTAAGTGATGCCTTTCGAATCGGCAATATCTTCCAAACCAATCTGCCTGTCGATATTTTGAATGATCGAAACCTTCATTTGCGATTTATTGGCCTGCGTTTTAATAATCAGATCGATAGGACGTTCGATATCGTTATCCTCGACATATTTTTTGATCAGTTCGATAAAAGGCGTCCCGAATTTCATCGCTTTACCCGAACCTACACCAGAAATCTGGCGAAGTTCTTCCATCGTAATCGGGTAATGTGTGCACATTTCCTCTAAAGATGGGTCCTGGAAAACTACGAATGGAGGAACACTTTTCTGCTTCGCAATTTTTTTACGCAGCTCTTTAAGTAATGATAAAAGATGGGTATCTAAAGCACCTGTGCCTTGTTTTACATCATCATCATCGTCATCAGCACCGTTCTCTATTGGTTCGTTTAGTATGAATTTAAGGCTATAAGGGTTGATAATAAAATCTCTTCCCTGTTTGGTTAATTTTAATAAACCGTAATTATCAATGTCTTTAAAAAGATAATTATTTAAAACAGCCTGGCGGATAATCGATTTCCACATCAGCTCGCCTTCTTCTTTACCGATTCCAAATTCAGGAATCTTACTGTGTTCGTAAGCAATTGTCTGAGCGGTTTCTAAACCTAAAAATACGTTTAGCAAGTGTGCATCATCAAATTTTTCGCCAGATTTTTCGATAAATTTCAAAACAGTCAACAATTGACTTTCCGCATCAAATTGTTTTTTAGGCTTTTTGCAATTATCACACATGCAGTTACAGCCCGTTTCGTTAAAATTTTCACCGAAATAATGAAGGATCTGTTTGCGTCGGCATACGCCAGATTCAGCGTAATCGATCACTTCTTTTAATATCTGAGTGCCAATTTCGCGTTCCGAAACTGGTTTATCTTTCATAAATTTAGCCAGTTTATCTACGTCTTTTTGAGCGTAGAAAGCTATACATACGCCTTCGCCACCATCACGTCCGGCCCTACCAGTTTCCTGGTAATAACCTTCCATACTTTTTGGCACATCATGGTGAATCACAAAGCGAACATCCGGTTTATCGATCCCCATACCAAAGGCGATGGTTGCAACAATCACCTCGGCATCTTCCATCAAAAATTTATCCTGTGTTTCGGCCCTAACCTTTGGGTCTAACCCCGCATGATAAGGCAAGGCACTAATTCCATTTAGATTTAATGCTTCTGCCACTTCCTCAACCTTTTTACGGCTAAGGCAGTAAATAATCCCGGATTTGCCCGGATTAGATTTGATATACTTAATAATTTCTTTGGTAATGTCTCTTTTAGGGCGGATTTCGTAAAATAAGTTGGGCCTGTTAAATGACGATTTAAACAAGGTTGCTTCCGTCATTCCAAGATTCTTCATAATATCCTGCTGTACTTTTGGCGTAGCGGTTGCTGTTAATGCTATAATTGGAATATTATTTCCTAATCCTGCAATAACCTGTTTAATCTTACGGTATTCTGGTCTGAAATCGTGCCCCCATTCAGAGATACAATGCGCTTCATCAACGGCAACGAACGAGATTTTAATCAGATTTAAAAATTCAATATTATCCTGCTTCGCCAAAGACTCTGGCGCAACATATAATAACTTAGTCTGACCGCTTAAAAGATCAGATTTAACTTGAGTAATTTCAGATTTATTTAGGGATGAATTAAGAAAGTGAGCAATACTGTCATTTCCACCAAAAGCCCTTAATTGGTCTACCTGGTTTTTCATCAATGCAATTAGTGGAGAGATTACAATTGCTGTTCCCTCGCTCATTAAAGCGGGTAACTGATAGCAAATAGACTTCCCTCCGCCTGTTGGCATAATAACAAATGTGTTATTGCCTTCTAAAATATTTGTAATGATCGACTCCTGATCACCTTTGAAATTGTCAAACCCGAAGAAATTTTGTAGGTTATCAAATAACGACTTTTTCACGTCCATTTTGTGTAATAAAATATGCGATGCTATTTTTGTATCCAAAATAACATAATTTTACAAGAATTTCAAGTATTAACAGACAATTATTTTCTCTTTGAAAAGTAAAAAATCAATAATCCAATCGGCTGTAAGCACATTAGAGCTTGAAGCAGCAGCAATATTAAATGTTGCAAAGAATATTAACAGCGATTTTGAAAAAGTCGTATCGAGCATTTTACATGGCAAAGGACGGGTAATTGTTACGGGTATAGGAAAGAGTGCAATCATAGCACAAAAAATGGTAGCTACTTTTAATTCAACAGGTACCCCTGCTATTTTTATGCATGCCGCAGATGCTATTCATGGCGATCTGGGGATGATCCAGGTAGATGATATTGTAATCTGCCTCTCTAAAAGTGGAAATACGCCAGAAATAAAAGTACTTACCCCCTTGTTAAAAACCTCTGGCAATCTGCTCATCGGGATGGTTGGTGAATTGAATTCTTTTTTAGCCGAACAGGCCGATCTGATTTTAAATACTTCTTTCGAAAAAGAAGCCTGTCCGCATAATTTGGCCCCCACTACCAGTACAACGGCGCAATTGGCATTGGGCGATGCCTTAGCTATTTGTTTATTGGAGTGCAGAGATTTTAATGAATCCGACTTTGCGAAATATCATCCAGGCGGGTCATTAGGTAAAAAATTATATTTAAAAGCCCGGGATCTGGCCCTGTCTAACGAAAAACCAGCCATACATCCATCAGCTTCTGTTAAAGATGTGTTAATAGAAATTAGTAAAAACCGTTTGGGTGCTGTTGTTGTTGTTGATAGCGATGATAAGGTGCTTGGCATTATTACCGATGGTGATATAAGACGGATGTTAGAAAATAACAATTCTATTGCAAACTTAAAAGCCGAAGATATAATGGGTAGAACGCCAAAGAGCATACAATTTGATGCTTTAGCGGTTGATGCCTTAGATATTATTAAGCAAAATAACATTACACAGTTGCTAGTTCTAGAACAAAATACTTACTTTGGCATTATCCATTTACACGATCTCCTTAACGAAGGCATTGTGTAATTTTTAAAATAAAAAATGAATAAAGATTATTATGCATTAATTATGGCCGGTGGCGTCGGAAGTCGCTTTTGGCCAGTAAGTAGAACAGAATATCCAAAACAGTTTATCGATTTTTTCGGTGTTGGAAAAACCTTGATTCAAAGTACTTACGAAAGATTTCTAAACATCTGTCCTCCTGAAAATATATTTATCGTTACCAACGAAATTTATTCAGATTTAATTAAAGAGCAATTACCGCAACTAACAGATAACCAGATTTTGGCTGAGCCTTTAATGCGAAATACAGCCCCTTGTGTGGCTTATGGAAGTTTAAAAATAGCCGAGTTAAACCCTAACGCAACGATTGTTGTTGCCCCTTCTGATCATACCATCGCAAATATTGATGGCTTTATAGCATCTATTGAGCAATCTTTAGCGGCTGCCTCAAAAAATGATTGTTTAATCACTTTGGGTATTAAACCAAACCGCCCGGATACGGGTTACGGTTATATCCAGCATACAGATTATGTGCTCAATACCGATACTGATCTGCATAAAGTTAAAACCTTTACCGAAAAGCCAAATTTAGAATTGGCAAAATCATTTTTGCAGAGTGGCGATTTCTTGTGGAATGCAGGGATCTTTATCTGGTCGGCGAAGTCGATATTGAGTGCTTTCGAGAAACACCTTCCAGATATGTATGAGATATTTAACATCGGTAGGTCTGAGTTGAATAAAGCTGGCGAAAAAGAATTTATCAATAATGCTTATTTCCAATGCACCAATATTTCAATAGATTTTGGGATTATGGAAAAAGCAGAAAATGTTTATGTGCTTCCTTCCGATTTCGGCTGGTCTGATTTGGGAACCTGGGCCTCTATTTATGAGATGGCTGAGAAAGATTATGTGGGTAATGCGGTTATCCCTTCAGAGCAGGTACTGATGTTCGATTCATCGAACTGTATGGTAAATGTTCCTAAAGATAAATTGGTTATCCTACAGGGGCTGCACGATTACATTGTTGTGGAAAACAATAATATGCTGATGATCTGCCCAAGAAATGAAGAGCAAAAAGTTAAAGAGTTTGTTGCAGAGGTTAAATCGCGTTTTGGCAATAAATTTATTTAAATAAATGTAAAATGGATGATGTAGCATAGTGTTCATCATCCATTTTATATTTTTATCCATTGTAAGATCCTGAAACAAGTTCAGGAAGACGAACGCTGATGAGATGTATTAATCGATATTAATTCCATCAACCTTCTTCCCTTTTGCATTAAACTGTTCTTTGTCTAACAGCTTCGTATAAAATTACTCCGGCAGCAACAGAAACATTTAACGATTCGATTTTTCCTGCCATTGGTATTTTGGCCAGGTGATCGGCTACCCTTAAAAGATCGTTAGAAATTCCTTCATCTTCTGATCCCATTATAATTGCCGTAGGCATAGTATAATCTGGTGCATAAATAAAATCGCTGGTTTTTTCGGTGCAGGCTACCAGCTGCAGTCCACTTTCTTGTAGAAATAAACAGGTTTTGTGTAGGTTAGCATGGCGACAAATCGGAATGCTGAATAATGCGCCCGCAGAGGTTTTAATTGCATCAGCATTGATCTGTGCTGCATTTTTTAATGGAACAACAATAGCATGAACCCCTACGCAGGCGGCCGTACGCGCAATTGCACCCATATTACGCACATCGGTAACACTATCTAAAACCAAAATTAATGGAACCTCGCCCTTTTCGAAAATGGTTGGAATAATATCTTCAATATTCTGATAGGTAATTGGCGAAATAACAGCAATTACACCTTGATGGTTTTTCTGCGACATGCGGTTCAACTTCTCAACCGGAACCGAATTTAAAGGGATCAAAGTGTCTTTTAGAAGGGCTTTTAATTCTAAAAAAAGATCGCCGCCCAGACCGCGTTGCTGGTAAATGGTTTCAATGTCTCTTCCTGCTTTAACGGCCTCTATTACAGCCCTGATGCCGAATACAAACTCATTATTCTCTTTTGTGCGTTGCGGTCTTCTAAAATTATCCATGTTTTGAAATTGTTAGGCAAAAGTATTCAAATAAAATGTTTTAGCCCTAAACAATGTGCGCCTTATTAACATTTAATTGTTTAAAAATTTATATGACATCGTAAATCCAATAAAATTTAATCTGATTATGCTTCAATTTGTTAACAAACAGCTAGTAACTAATTCGAACAAGCGCATCAAAATTTGATTACTTTTGTGGAATGAGTATCGATAATGAACAAGGCGGAAAGAACAGTATAACTGCTAGAAAAAGCAGGTTAAGTAATACTATAAGTTCACAGGGGAAAATTCCCCCTCAGGCATTGGATCTTGAGGAAGCAGTTCTTGGAGCGTTAATGCTCGAAAAAGATGCGCTTTCTGCTGTAATTGATGTTTTGAAACCAGAGGTTTTTTATAACATTGCCCACCAGAAAATTTTTGAAGCGATTCATATTCTATTTCAAAAATCGCGACCAGTTGATATCTTAACAGTAACGGCAGAACTGCGAACATTAGGCTCTTTAGAAATGGTTGGTGGCGCCTATTACATTACCAACTTAACCAATAGAGTTGCTTCGGCAGCGAATATCGAGTTTCACGCCCGTATTATTTCTCAGAAATATATTCAGCGTGAACTGATCAGAATCTCAACCGAAATTATTACAAATGCTTATGAAGATACAACTGATATTTTCGATCTCTTAGACCAGGCAGAAAAAGGACTTTTCGAAATTGCCCAGAATAACCTGCGTAGAGATACACAGAAAATGGACGATATCATTAAACAATCGTTAGCCACACTTGAAGAGCTTCGTACCAAAACCGATGGTTTAACTGGTGTGCCAACTGGTTTTACAGGGCTAGATAGAATAACTGGTGGCTGGCAAAAGCAGGATTTAGTAATTATTGCTGCACGTCCGGCGATGGGAAAAACGGCTTTCGTACTAACCTGTGCAAGAAACGCCACCGTCGATTTTGCAAAACCAACGGTAGTATTCTCGCTAGAGATGTCGTCAGTTCAGTTGGTTAATCGTTTGATTTCTGGAGAAGCCGAAATTGAGCAGGAAAAAATCAGGAAAGGAAATTTACAGGAATGGGAGTGGCAGCAGTTACACAGTAAAATTGGCCGTTTAACCGAAGCTCCCCTATTAATTGATGATACGCCTGCACTAAATATTTTTGAGTTCAGGGCAAAATGCAGAAGATTAAAATCACAATACGATATTCAATTGGTAATTGTCGATTACTTGCAGTTAATGCATGGTAAAGGCGAAGGAAAAGGTGGCGGTAACCGTGAGCAGGAAATTGGTAGTATTTCGAGAGCATTAAAATCGGTTGCAAAAGAACTTGATGTTCCGGTGCTGGCACTATCGCAGTTAAGTCGTGCGGTAGAGAGTAGACCAGGTTTGCAAGGAAAACGGCCTATGTTATCCGATTTACGTGAGTCGGGTTCAATTGAGCAGGATGCGGATATGGTATTGTTCTTATACCGTCCTGAATATTACGGTATTACCGAGGATGAACAAGGAAGATCGCAAGCAGGTATTGGTGAGGTTATCATTGCAAAACACCGTAACGGTGAAACCGGAATTGTACCACTTAAATTCGTAGGTAAATTTGTGAAGTTTACCGATTTGGAAGAGGACTTTAATGCGCCGCCAAGTTCGTTTGCAGCTGATCCTTCAGCCGGTATGTACCCATCTCAGGATTTTGAAAAACAAAGCAATGTGATTATCCGCCCTTCAAAAATGGACGATTATAACGATGATGATCCACCGTTTTAGGAATAAATAATCTACCTTTTGGAACAAAACTCATTTTTATTTTTTAGCATAAAAGTTTAGCTTTTTTGAAGTTTGCCTATGCTTTTATGTTATGATCTTTTTTTACCCTTCGACTTGGCTACCATTGACGGCCCCCCTAAGGTGGTCGTCTTTCCCGCGCAGGCGGGAATCTTAAAGCGCTCGCTACTAGCGGTAAGATTGCTTCCCCGAAAGGTCGGGACAGGCTGTCGGCTGAAAAAGCCTTCTAGCAATGACAATCCACATGAGCTAAAATGCACGAAAATCTTCATGTCATTCCTATTAATATACCCACAAGTACCAGATCTCTCAAGTTAAAAGCTAGAACTCAGGCACGGAAAACTGGCCTAGTAGCAGGGAACCAACCAATCTAAACCCGATAAAACGAATGCTCCCGATACTTCATCGGAGCAGCAGTGATAGCGGGGCTACATTAACGTATTAGTACTGTAATTGCTTTTCAAATTATAGTGAAGATTCAAAACCTTCATTTGTTATTACTAAAATAAATATCCAATTAATATACCTGCTAATACAATAACAGGTGGACTAACTTTAGTAAAATTTAACAATAAAAATGTAGCACCCATTATCCCTAAAAATATCCAGTTAAAGCCCATCGGTATTAACAGTAGCACAAAAGCAGCGATAATAAATCCAACGCTAACCGCATTGATTCCTGAAAGGCTATGACGGATCCGTGAGATCTTTTTCAGATCGTCCCAAAAAGGTACAATAAATAAAACGAGGATTAATCCGGGCAAGTTGATGCCGATCACCCCGATCAGTCCTCCTAAAATTTGGCCCCATAATCCATAACCAAAATTCCTCATGCTTAATGCGCCTAAGTAGCTCGTAAAAGAAAATGTTGGTCCAGGTAAGGCCTGCTGTAATGCAAAACCCGATAAAAATCCAGATGAAGGTAAATAATGTTTCATCTCTACAAACTCGGTAAACATCAAAGGGACAAGTACTTGTCCACCGCCAAAGACCAATATCCCGTTACGGTAAAAGTTTTCGAGCAAACGAATCGGTAAACTAAAGGGCGATGTTCTGTTTATAATTGCACCTACCAAGGCAAATAAAAGCAAAGCACCCAGAAAGTAAACCAGTTTTTTAGGATTGATATTCGAAAAAAGTTTAACCCTTAACTCCGCTTCCTCTTTTGGTGTTTCGATGGCTGAAGAGATCATTCCGCCTATTAATATCGACAATGGAAACACGTAGGCATTTCTCAAAACTAATGTGGCAATAACCGAAGCAATGGCCAGGAATATAGAAACCTGAGAGGATAAAACTTTTTTACCAAGTTTCCATGCACCATAAGCTACAATACCCAGTGCAATTGGCTGGATGTATTCTAAAATATCGTTAAACTTTTGTTTTTGATCCAGTAAAGCATAACTAATTGCAGCAAAGGTCATTATGGTTGCTGTAGGTAAAATCCAGATCAGGAAAGTAATGATGGCCAGTTTAAGTTTTCCAACTTTCCAGGCGATCCCAACCAGGGTTTGGGTGGATGCTGGTCCGGGCAGTACCTGTGCCAGTGCATTTAACTCTAAAAGTTCTTCCTCTGAGATAAATTTAGTGCTCTGAACAAAGTATTTAAGCAACAAAGCCAGATGCGCTTGTGCACCTCCAAAAGAAGTAAATGTAAAAAAGATTACGTTTCTAATAAATAACCACTGTTTTTTTGCAGCTATGGGTTTTGTTTGCATTTATAGTTAAACTAAAAGCCCCTTTAGGGGTTTGGGGTTAATCGTCTTCATAATCTAATCCGGCAGCTGTATTATATGCGCCCTGTAGTTCAGAAAAAGCGTGCATGTCTCTTTTGTTGCGTGCTACCTGCATTCCCTTCTGATAAATGGCTATAGCTTTCTCTTTTTGATCATCTTTTTCAAGCAATTTCCCCAAATGGTAATAAGTGCCAACATAATCGGGGTGTTTATCCGTTAACTGAAGGTAAAAAGAATAAGCCTTTTCCTTATCATTTTGTGCGTTATACTCTGTGGCTAAGGCATATAGTATAAAAGGATCGTTCGGATCGCTTTCTAAAAATTCTAATAACTTACTTAAACGGGTTGATGACATTTTATTTCCTTGCTTTTTTAATTAAATTTGCAGAAAGACCTTATATAATAAACATATAACATATGAAATTATCATGAGCTAAAAATTTCGGCTTGCGATAGCTTCATAGCAATAAAAACCACTATTAACATATGAAAATATTAGTTTGTATCAGTAATGTGCCAGACACAACGACAAAAATAACTTTTACTAATGATAATACCGAATTCAATACGTCAGGAGTGCAATATATTGTTAATCCATACGATGAAATCGCTTTATCAAGGGCAATTGAGCTAACTGAAGGCGGTAAAGGAACGGTAACGGTTATTAATGTAGGCGAAGCAGGTAACGATCCAACCATTAGAAAAGCGCTTGCAATTGGTGCAGATGATGCGGTTAGGGTTAATGCGGCACCTAGGGATGCTTATTTCGTGGCAAAACAGATTGCAGAATATGCAAAAGATAAAGATTTCAATCTAATTTTAACCGGTCGTGAATCTATCGATTACAATGGTAATCAGGTTGCTGCTATGGTTGGTGAGTTTTTAGATATCCCTTCAGTATCTATTATCAAAAAATTAGCTATTGATGGTGATACAGCGACGATTGAGAGAGAAATTGAAGGTGGTAAAGAAGTATTAACCGTTTCTGGCAAGTTTGTTGCAAGTTGTGCTGAAGGTGTGGCAGAACCGAAAATACCGAATATGCGTGGTATCATGAGTGCCAGAACAAAACCATTGGCTGTAGTAGATGCAGTTGCTATTGAAGAAGTAACTAAGGTTACGAAATACGAAACCCCTGCTCCGCGCGGAACGGTTAAGTTAATTCCTGCCGACCAAACAGAATCGTTAATTGGTTTACTTCACAGCGAAGCTAAAGTAATCTAGCCACTAAATCCCCTGAAGGGGACTTTTAAAATAACTAAAAAATTAAATTTTACTAAAATCCTTTTAAGGAAATAAATTATATGTCAGTATTAGTATATGTAGAACAAGCTGAGGGGAAATTTAAGAAATCTGTATTTGAAGCCGTATCTTATGCCAAAGCCATTGCCGATCAACAATCAACTAGTTTAACCGCAATTTCTATTGGCGATGTAGCCGACAGTGAATTAAAGGAATTAGGTAAATACGGCGCCTCAAAAGTACTAAACGTAAGTGCCGATCAATTAAAAACTTTCGTTAATCAGGCCTATGCAAGTGTTATTGCTGCTGCAGCAGAAAAAGAAGGTGCCGATATTGTAGTTTTATCTAACTCTTTCTCTGGTAAAGGTTTAGCGCCCCGTATTGCAGTAAAACTTAAAGCGGGTTTAGCTGATGGTGCGGTAGAATTACCGAGTACTGATGGTAAATTTTCGGTTAAGAAAACAGCTTTCTCCGGCAAAGCATTCGCCATTACCGAATTAACATCGGCCAATAAAGTAATTGCTTTAAATCCAAATGCTTATGGTGTTAAAGAAAATGCTACAGATGCGGCAATAGAGGCCTTTACTGCTGATGTTAAACAATCAGACCTAGGAACTGTTATTAAAGAAATTGTTAGGGCAACTGATAAAGTTTCATTACCTGATGCAGAATTGGTAGTTTCGGCTGGCAGAGGTTTAAAAGGACCAGAAAACTGGGGCATGATCGAAGAATTAGCTGGTTTGTTGGGGGCTGCTACAGCTTGTTCTAAACCGGTATCGGATGCAGACTGGAGACCACATTCAGAGCACGTTGGTCAAACTGGTATTGCCATTAGCCCTAACCTTTATATTGCTATCGGTATTTCTGGCGCAATACAGCATTTAGCTGGTGTGAGTTCATCAAAAGTGATTGTGGTAATCAACAAAGATCCAGAGGCGCCTTTCTTCAAAGTGGCCGATTATGGTATTGTTGGCGATGCTTTTGAGGTTGTACCAAAATTAATTGAAGCATTAAAAGCACATAAAGGATAATTTTTGTCATCCTGAGCCTGTCGAAGGATTAAACTAAATGTTTCGACAAGCTCAACATGACATCGACAAATATGAAAAAAGTAAAATTAGATATTGTAGGTTTATCTTACAGCCAGACTCAATCTGGTGCTTATGCCCTTGTTTTAGGAGAAGTAAATGGACGCCGCCGCTTACCAATTATTATTGGTGCATTTGAAGCACAGGCCATTGCTATAGAAATTGAGAAAATGACTCCTAGTAGGCCATTAACACATGATTTATTCAAATCTATGGCTGATACTTTTCATATCAATATCCAGGAAATTATCATCTACAATCTGGTTGATGGTGTTTTTTATGCTAAGTTGATCTGTAGCGATGGAAAAAATACACATGAAGTTGATGCCAGAACATCCGATGCTATTGCTTTGGCCGTTCGCTTTAACGCCATGATTTATACTTACGAGTTTATTTTGGCTTCTGCCGGAATCGTAATAGAAGGGAATGATTTTCTTTTTCTCGAAAATATGGATTCTATTGCAAAAGAGCCTGAAGCGGATAGCTTACCCACCTCAACCCAACAACAAGGTTTTGGTGATCTTACCTTAGAAGAACTTCAGCAGAAATTACAGGAAGCCATTGCAGAAGAAGCCTATGAAAAAGCCGCAAGGTTAAGAGATGAATTGAATAAACGCGGAACATCTTAACGTTGTTGCTCATAAAAATGTTCACCTAATCAAAATTTGTCTAAATTTTTTCTCAAATCCTTTCTATAAAAAGCTAAATTCTAAGATGAGCCAAATTATTTAAAATAATTTAGGTTCATTTTGGATTATCATTCAAAATAGTTCTATATTCAGCTTTTACTTTCAATAATCAAACTAAACTATTATTATGAACGTTAAGTTTCGCTTAACTATAATGAGTTTCATGCAATTCTTTGTATGGGCTGCATGGTTAATTACGATTGCAAATTATTGGTTCGGAACCAAACAATGGGACGGTGCAGATTTTGGGATAATTTTCTCTACCATGGGCATTGCATCGCTATTCATGCCAACCATAACCGGTATTCTTGCTGATAAATGGATCAATGCAGAAAAGTTGTATGCTATTTTACATATCCTCTACGCAGCCACCATGTTCTATCTGCCTCAAGTAGAAGATCCGCATACTTTCTTTTGGGTAATATTGGTGTCTATGTGTTTTTACATGCCAACCATTGCATTAAGTAATTCAATTAGTTACACAACGTTAAAAAATGGCAACTTCGATGTGGTAAAAAACTTTCCACCCATCCGTGTTTGGGGAACAGTCGGTTTTATTGCTGCCATGTGGCTTACCAATTTAACCGGTAATAAAGCAAGTGCAAATCAATTTTATATTGCTGGTATAAGTGCTTTATTTTTAGGTGTATACTCTTTCACTTTACCTGCCTGTAAACCTTTAAATTTAATTAGTGAGAAAAAAACATTCGCACAGAAACTGGGCTTAGAATCTTTCAAGCTATTTGCTGATTACAAAATGGCCTTGTTTTTCATCTTTTCTATGTTTTTAGGAGCAGCATTGCAACTAACAAATGCTTATGGTGATGTTTTTCTGGATGAATTTAAACTATTCCCGGTTTTTGCCGAATCTTTTGTAATCCGTTATTCTACGATCATTTTATCTATCTCTCAAATATCAGAAACCTTATTCATTCTGGCTATTCCGTTTTTCTTGAAAAGGTTTGGGATTAAATGGGTAATTGCAATTGCCATGTTTGCCTGGGTATTACGTTTTGGCTTATTTGCCTTTGGCGATCCCTCTACTAATTTATGGATGATCATTACCTCCTGTATTGTATATGGCATGGCATTCGACTTCTTTAATATTTCGGGCTCACTGTTCGTCGAAACTTCAACTACACCAAAAACACGTTCATCTGCTCAGGGTTTATTTATGATGATGACTAACGGTTTCGGAGCTGTGTTTGGAAGTTTAGTGTCAGGTTGGATGATCAATAAATATTTTACTACCTATTATAGCAGTATCGATTCCTTATCTAAATATGTAAAGAGCGAAGCAGACAATAAACATCTCCTTCAATTTTTGAAAAACAAAGGGATCAGTGTATTAGAAAATGGAAATTTAAGCAGGGCATTAGATGTGAAAGACTGGCACAACATCTGGTTATCTTTCACCATTTATGTTCTGGTTATTGCGCTAGTTTTTGTAGTCATATTTAAACACAAACATACACGGGCAGAAGTAGAGGCCATTAATCATTTATAATTTCCATTTATCCTATGTCAGCTGGTAAGTATAGAAAAGAACACAATTGCTTAAACTGCGGTGCTCATGTTGAGAAACATTATTGTAGCGATTGCGGTCAACCAAATTTAGAGTTAAAAGAAAGTTTCTGGGCCTTTATTAGTCACAGCATAGCGCATTACTTTCATTTCGACAATAAATTCTTCCAAACCCTCTCTCCTCTTTTAACAAAGCCCGGGCAGGTTACGCTCGATTATTTAGCTGGCAAAAGAGCCAGGTATATTAATCCGGTGAGTATGTACATCTTCGTATCCATCGTATATTTTTTGGTGGTGTATTCACCAAAACATGTAGAAAAGAATTCTGATTATGGCCATATCAGTATTGAAAAGAAAAAGGATCAAAATGTTACAGATAGTGTAAATAAGGCCCTGAAGCTTTCAGGAATACCTAGAAACATTGCAAATAAGGCAACAACATCGATTAATAAAGCAATCAAGAAAAAAGAATTTATAAAACTTGGTTTTGCTGAGCAGGAAAAGGAACTGAACAGGCTTAGAACCGAAAACGCTAAACTAGCGTCTGATTCTATTGCCGATATGATTGAAGATTATAATGATATCCATATTGAAAGAAACGATAGCACTTATGCAGCTTATTTAGGAAGGCAAAAGAAATTACCTCCCACCGAGCAAGACAATTGGTATGAGCGGATGATCAAAAAAAGGGCAATCAATATTGGAGAAAAATCTGAAGTAATTCAAGAAACGCTAGAGCATAACCGACCAAAACAATACTTTTTGTTAATGCCTTTACTTGCTCTTTTTATTATGTGGAATTTCAGGAAAAATCATATTTATTATTTAAATCACCTGATTTTTGCTATCCATGGAATGACCGCCTATTTTATTGTGCAAATTTTTACAAACCCCTTAATTAAACATGTTTTTGGCAATGGTACTATTATTACCAATATTATTCAATTTGGTGTAGTGGTATGGATCTGCTGGTACATGTACAATGCTTTAAAAGTATTTTATCAAAGAAAACCCTGGAGTATAATTTTTAAAATGTTTTGGATCATTGTAATGTATTGGATAGCCTTTAATGTATCAGAAGTGGTCATGGTAAACCTGATTTATTACGTAGCTACTTAGGCGTTTTATTTGAGATATCTTCATTTATATAAGACTGGACTAAATAGAGTAAGGGTGTTGGCATGGCAGATTAAGATAAATCGTCATTTCGACCGCAGTGGAGAAATCTTTAGATTATTCACTAAACATAGGCTTAAAGATCTCTCCATTCCGCTACGCTTCTGTCGAGATGAAGATTGACCGCTAAAATAAACGCATAAAAAAACCACTCGATAGTGTCGAGTGGTTTTTTTATGCTTAATGAAATTATTTTCTGTCTTTAAGCTCAACAAATTCTCTATCTGTTTCACCCACATAAATCTGGCGAGGGCGACCTATCGGCTCTTTGTTTTCGTGCATTTCTTTCCATTGTGCAATCCATCCTGGTAAACGGCCTAAAGCAAATAGAACGGTAAACATTTCAGATGGGAAGCCTAATGCGCGGTAAATAATACCTGAATAGAAATCTACATTGGGATATAACTTACGGTCGATGAAGTATTGATCAGTTAAAGCCGCTTCTTCTAATTTCTTGGCAATTTCTAAAATCGGGTCATCAATACCTAGGTTTTCTAGGATATCATCACAAGCTTTTTTAATGATTTTAGCTCTTGGATCGAAGTTTTTGTAAACCCTGTGTCCAAAGCCCATCATACGGAATGGATCGTTCTTGTCTTTTGCTTTTGCAATCCACTTCTCTGTATCACCACCATCGGCTTTAATCAACTCAAGCATATCGATTACGGCCTGGTTGGCACCACCATGTAGTGGGCCCCAAAGTGCAGCAATACCAGCAGCAATTGAAGCATATAAATTACAATCAGACGAACCTACAATACGTACTGTAGATGCTGAACAGTTTTGCTCATGATCTGCATGCAGAATAAGCAATTTATTCATGGCATTAACCACAATCGGATTTACATCGTAATCTTCTGTACGTTGTCCAAATGTCATCCAAAGGAAATTGGTTACATAATCGTATTTATTTTTTGGATAAATAAGCGGATGACCTAATGATTTTTTATAAACGAAAGAAACAATGGTTGGAAATTTAGCCAAAAGTTTGATAATGGTTAAATCCTGTTCTTCTGCAGTTTGATTTGGTTTTAAACACTCAGGATAGAATGTAGATAGTGAGAAGATCAGAGAACCTAATTGACCCATTGGATGAGATCTTGATGGGTAACCATCAAAAAATTTCTTCATGTCTTCATGGATCAAAGTATGCTTGCTTATGTCAGCCTGTAGATCTTCAAGTTGTTTTTGTGTTGGCAGATCTCCGTAAATGATCAGATAAATAACCTCTAAAAAACTCGATTTTGCGGCAAGTTCTTCGATTGAATAACCTCTATATTTTAAAATGCCTTTTTCACCATCTAAAAATGTGATTTTACTCTTTGTAGAACCAGTATTTTTAAAACCAGTATCTAAAGTAACAAAACCTGTTAGATCTCTTAATTTTGAAATATCAATGGCCTTTTCATCTTCTGTTCCTGTAATTACTGGCAATTCTACTGTCTTACCATCAACTTTGATCTCTGCAATATCTGACATATTATTGTATTGTGTTTATAGCTTTCTAAATTATATAAAATTAATATACATGCATAACAAATCTGTTAAATTAATATGAATAATTGGTCAAAATGACGTAACAATCATGCTTAATTAAACCAGGTTTAGCACCTTATTTTGCTTTAATCTCTTCGGCAACTCTACCGCATTCTAACATTTCGTTACCGTAATAAGGGTTTTTAATTTCCTTTTCGGTTGATAGCCAATCACCTCCATCTCCTTTATTCGCCATTGGGCAGTGCTGAACATAAATTGTGCCTTTTTCTATTTCCGCATTTTTTAACAATGCAATTAAATCAGCGCTTAAAACTGTGAAATCTTTTCTTTGCGAAACGAGATTATTGCTTCCCGCAATTTTGCCCGCTACAGCCGCAGTAGGCTCACAACCTTTATAAGCAGCCAAACTTGTTTGTAAATGCGCTGCAGATTTTTGTGCATTTGCTGCATCTGATTTTACCAGTGCGTTTTTTAAATCTACATATTGGTTAAAGATTTCAGATTTCTGCTTGTCTTTTATAGAAAGCTCATTTTTAACCGATGTTGAATCTGTTTTTGTTGAATCTTTGGTTTCAGTAGATTTTTTTTCTGCCTGGTTACAGGCCATTAAGGCGGTAAGTATTACTAGTCCGAATATTCTTTTCATTGTATTTGGTTTTCGGCTCAAAATAGCAATTAAAATGGTAAATAAATAAAAAAGTCCCGATTTTCATCGGGACTTTAAATTAAATGATGTTATAATTATAATTTAAAATTATAAGCTAACCTCAGGTTAAATTGTCCGGTTTTCATGAAGTAGAGATCAGAAGCGCTATTGTTTACATAACCTTCATATTTTACACCAAGATCTAGACCGTTTTTCCATTCATAACCTAAACCTCCGGTATAGATAAAGTTCATATTAGCACCATCTTTTATGGCTAAACCTGAACCAAGTTCAGTAGCAAGGTACATTCTTTCGATCGGGAATACCCTAACACCACCCATCACAGGGATGAACTCGAATTTTAGCGGGCTCCCCTTCCATTTTAAACGGGTATAACCGCCAGAAGCAGTAACCGCCACATAAGGGCTTAAATCATACTGAAGTTTTACATCTGCACCATAGCCATAATCCATTTCAGATTTATCTGGAAATATCCCATAGTTAACACCTACACCAATTTTAAAAGCCATTCCGCTTCCTGTTGTCATCGGCTCGGTGGTGCCCATTGTTTGAGCCTTTAAATTTGAAGTGCTTAATATTGCAAGGGCCGTTAATGTCGTTGCAAAAAGTTTAGTAACTGTTTTCATCTTAGATATTTTAAGTTATTAATTAAGGGTTTGGTTTATATACGTTAAAATACCTGAGGTGGATTTTTAAATTTTCATTTTTTTCAGAATGTTATGAAATAAAAAAAGCCCCCTAAAAAAGGGGGCTTCCAATGTTATTTGTGATTAAGCTTATAGACTAAATCCGTATGCTAAACGTAGGCCAACATAACCAGTACTGTTACCATCTTTAGCTAAGCCTTCGTATTTTACGCCTAAATCTAAACCGTTACTCCAGGCATAACCAAGAGCTGGTGAATACACAAATGATGTTCCACTACCTTCGTTAGTACCAAAACCTGCACCAAGTTCTGCTAAACCATAAATACCAGAACCCGATTCGTTAAAGAAATATTTAACACCAGCTTTTACAGGAATGTATCCAAAATCTGGAACATCTACACCAGTATTACCAATTTCTTTACCTAAGAAACGGGTATAACCAGCAGTAACGGGAATCGATAATTGTTTATCAATATCAAATTGATAACGTAAATCTGCACCAAGCGCTACGCTATATGCATCACTTGTTGGTATACCGCCAAAAATTCCTATTCCTAATTTTTGAGAAGATTGCGCATTAGCATTTGTGGTAAAGAATAAAGCCACGACAGCTGCTGAAGTAGCAATGATTTTAGTAATTGTTTTCATTTTAAAGTATTGTTTTTGAGTTAAACTAATATGCTGCAACAAATACAAAGGTTGTGCCAAAAGGGCTTTTTTAATATCATTTAGGGCATAAACCAACATTAAGATGACCAATAAAAGTTAATTTTCGCTAAGTGAAACTTTTTCAATTACCAACTGTTGTAATAGGTTTGTAGATGCTGATGCATCGAGCCAAATGATCTCAACATTGTCCTTTTCCATTTTCCTGAAAAAGGTGTTTTGCCTTTTTGCATATTGGCAAATGGCGATGCCAAGTTTTAGTTTCAGTTCATCAAATGTGAATAAGCCATCCAGATAATTAACAATGAATTTGTATTCCAAGCCATAAAAAACCAGAATTTCTTTACTAATACCTTCTTTAATCAATTGCGCTACCTCCTCAATTAAGCCTGCTTTAAATCTTTGATCGAGCCTTGCCAGGATTTTGGCACGTGTTGTTTCGACTTCATTTTTTAAACCAAAAATAATAGGTTTAATTTCTGGCCGTTCTACAGCCTCCAACTGGTTATGTTTTAGGAAATCTGCTATTTCCAATGCTCGGATCAATCTCTTTTTAGAAGATAGATCGACATGACTTTGGTCTTGATGATTAGTGTTATTGAGTTTAACAATTAGTTCTTCTTTAGATAAAAAGCTCAGCTCATCCCTTAGCTCTTCATTTACAGGAATAGCTGTATAGGTCTGATTTTGCAAAAGGCTATGGATGTACATGCCTGTTCCACCGCAAAGAATAGGCATTTTGTTTTTTTTTGTTATGGTTTCAAAGGCCTTGTAGAAATCGTTTTTGAAAGCATCTACATGATAACGTTCGCCAGGCGCTAAAATGTCGATTAAATGATAAGGAATTGTTTTACCATTAATATGATATTCTTGCAAATCTTTACCAGTACCGATATCCATCCGTTTAAATATCTGACGGCTATCGGCACTAATAATTTCGCCATTTAAGGCCTCAGCAACGCTTACAGCAAGTTTCGTTTTGCCCGATGCCGTTGCACCTAAAATGATGATGAGATTATGCTGATCCATTAAAATTTGAGAATAAACTTTAAACTTCCTGTATTAAACACTTCCGTTCCCATAACCTGATTGGTTTTTTTAATCTGACGATTTAGATTTTCATCCAGAACGTAAGTCTGTGTCTCCAAAATTGCCGTTTGCTTAAAACCTAATTTAATATAAGCTTCTCCTGCCGACCAGTCTCGATCTGCATAAGTCATCAGGTCATTAGATTTATATGTTTCAGCGAAATAAGTTATCAGTTTGCTTAGTCCCCCCGTAATAGAATAACCTGCTTTAACCGCAAACCTGATCAATTCTGCCGATTTATAATTTTCGGTATGGTTCATTTTGCGTAATGCCGAAAAAGTAGCAACCGCTACAAGCGTTTCTTCTTCAAATAGGCCAATTTTATAACGGCTGCTTACCGCCCCCTGCAAGTGATTTTCAATTAAAAAAGAATCGGCAACGGGTTTGGTGATTTTGGATACTTTAGTTTTTCTACCGTGAATACGGGTATTTTTTCCAAGCAAAGATTTTATTCTCGCTAAAACCTGATCTGGTTTTGATTGCCACAGATCTTCCCAGAGATGAACGAGTTTAATGCCTGCCTGACGGTATTTTTCCTGTAATCCAATGAGATGTTGCGGGGTAAATTCATTGTTTAAACTTACCAGATGAATGATCAATTGAGGATCAATCTGTAATAATCGAAATTCATTCGCTGTAAAAAAAAAACATTCAATTTTGTTATTAGCAAGTGCTAAGCTTAATTGATGATGCCAGTTAGCATCAGAAGTTAAATTATTCAATCAGTAGAAGGTTTTTTAGAAAAATTATCTACTGCAAATTTAACCATCAGATTGTTAAATCCATTCTTTTTCTTTAAAGTTAGTATGGATAATTTCTACCAGTGTTTCTACTTCTTTTAATTTGGAATCATCAAGTGCTGAAATTTTTAAACCTGCTTTGTTTTTACCAAAATCGGTTAAATTATGATTTGTAGTAGAAAATTCATCAGTATTGATTTTAACTTCTACGGCATTCCCATTGATATAAACGCCTGTAAAAAAGCGTTCAGTTACTTTTTCACCGTTTAATTCAACGTTTTTTTCACTATAAAGATCATACCCGTTTTCCGAATTTTCGTGTACCGTATATCCGCGGGTGGCATAGGGCTGTATTCCGGCTCTAATGGTCTGGAAAATTTCAACAAGATCAGTTTTCATAATTGCATTTGATTTTAGAATTAAACACCATAGTACAATTATTGTTTAATTTTTATTCCTCAATCCACCAATTTTCTGTCGGTAAATATTCATTTAAAATTATTGTTTCACCCAATTTTGGGGTAACCAAAGGAAGTTGCTTTGCTGCTGCAGCTAAAACCACTCTTTTTATGGGCTCGTTCCAGGGGTGCATGGCTAAGCTAAATTTTCCCCAATGCACCGGCATTAAAACTTTTGCCTTTAAATCGATTGCAGCCTGCACAGTTTCTTCGGGAAACATATGGATGTACGGCCAATAGGCATTGTACTGCCCACATTCGAGCAAGGCTAAATCGAAAGGGCCAAACTCCTCGCCTATTTTGGCGAAGTGTGTATCATAGCCAGAATCACCACCCAAAAATAATTGGTAGTTTTCAGTTTTCAATACAAAGGCCGACCAAAGGGTTTGATTTCTTTTAAATTTTCTTCCGGTAAAATGCCTTGCCGGAACCGCTGTTAACTTCAGGCTATTAAATAATGTTAACGATTCGTTCCAGCACAATTCATTGATCTTATCAACTTTAATTCCCCATTTTTCTAAGTGTTCTCCTACGCCCAACGAAGTAACTATGGTTTTAACTTGTGGTACAATTTTTAAAATACTATTATAATCCAGGTGATCGTAATGATCGTGTGTGATGATCAGGACATCAATATTTCTAAATTCTTCTGCTTTTACAACGTCTGTACCTAAAAAAGCCTTACTTCCAATAAATGAAAATGGAGACGGGGTTTTGCTAAAAACCGGATCGACCAGAATCCTTAAACCCTCTATTTTGATTAGATAAGATGAATGTCCAAACCAAATAATTTCAGGGGTATCGCTTTTAGGGTCGCCGTTTATGTTAGGCACAATAAAAGGTAGTGCTTTATCCGGAACTTTATCAGGGTGTTTTTCGAAAAAAAATGCCTTCAAAATCTTAAAAAAGCTTACACCCTCAGGCTGCATTGGCGTTACCGATTGATTTTGCAGTGCACCATCACGATAATTAGCCAGATGGTGAATTTTTTTTAATCGTTGTCCCCTTGGTAAACGGCCAAAAACAGGCAGGTTCGTTATAATGAAGAATGCAATTAAGATAAAAAGTAAAAGATATACAGCTATCATTTTTAAAAATTAATAAAACCAAAGTAGGAATATGATTTTAAAAGAATAGCATGCTTTAGATATATGACGTATGGATTACTTCTCACGGGTTTAAACAGCAATGCCTCAGCTGGCTGAGGCATTGCTGTGAAAACTTTAAAATAATTAGAATAAGGCACTGCTTTATTTATAACATGCATAAATTTTATACCTTTGGATAAGGGTTAAACAGATAGCTTAGATAACTTTTGTGCCTGCTTGCAGGAAAATAACCCAATTTGACGGGGAGTGGTACGAACACTTCTCGTCTTTTTTGTTTAAATACCCCTCCAAAAATTGAGGGGTACTACTGTTAATCATTGGGGTATAATTTATGATTGTATATCAATTTTGTTTTTTTTAAGGGGCTAAAATTGCTTTCTATTTATAATTTTTCTATTATTAATTTTTAGAACGTATGGCCTTTATCTTTTCCGAAAGTATTGATATTTATATAGCAGAGGAAAGAAATGAGAAAAAAAAACAGCGCAAACGTTTGATTAATTTTGTATTATTACATATTGAAGAAATTTAATGTAGTTTAGCACTCAGAATGCAGTCGAAACCAACAACCATCAAAGAAATAGCCAGAATCTTAAACATTTCTCCATCCAGTGTTTCCAGGGGATTGCACGATCATCCAAGCATTGGAGCGGTAACGAGGGAGAAAATTAAGCAACTGGCGAAGTCTCTAAACTATGAGCCTAATAATGCGGCAATTCTTTTTCAAAAAGGGAAAACCTACACTATTGGCGTTATTTTACCTGAGCTATCAGAACACTTTTTCTCTATTGCTATTTCTGCAATTGAAGACGAGGCCATTAAGAAAAACTATACGGTTATTTTTGCGCAGTCGCACGATAATTACGACCAGGAAGTAAAGCTCGTTGAAAAAATGAAAAATCAACGTGTAGATGGTTTGTTGGTATCCATCAGTAAAGACACTTCAAAGTTTGATCATTTCGAGAAGCTCAATTCATTTAATATACCTGTCGTATTTTTTGATCGGATACCTCCTTTTAAAAACGTGCATTATGTAGCGTGTAGCTTAGAGAGTGCAACAATTAAAGCTGTGAACTATCTTTTGAAAAAAGGACACAGAAGTATTGGAATGATTAATGGGCCAAGTACCCTGTACGCGAGTGAGGAACGTAAAGATGGCTATATGCAGGCGATTACTTTTAACCGCTTAAAATTTGATCCGTCGTTAGTGGTGAACTGTGATTTAACTGAGGAAGGTACTATCGACGCTGCCAATCAATTTTTAAATCATAAGCGTAAACCTACAGCAATCGTGGCCTTTAATGATTATGTAGCACTCTTCTTGATTAAATATTTCAAGAAACTGAATGTAATAAATGATTTTGATGTAGTGAGCTATGCAAATCTGCCCATTATCAGCTATTTGGATAATTCGCCAGTAGCTTCAGTAGAGCAATACCCATATTTACAGGGACAAAAAGCCGCAAATATTCTTTTAGATCTTATTCATAGCCCTAATTCTGAGAACCAGGCTTACTACAACACCATTGTAGAGTCTGATTTGATTGTGAATGAGGTAAAAGAATAAACAAACGTTTGCGCTAAGCTTCTAGCTTTTGTTTAAAGTTCCAGGTAAGATATTAAACTGTTTTTTAAAAGCAGTGATAAAATGTTGTGCATTTTTATAACCTACAAGGAAAGCAACCTCATTTACGGTTTTCTTTTCCTTTGAAAGAAAGTAATGGGCCTTTTCCATCCTGATTTTATATAAATAGCCAAACACTGTATAGCCGGTTAGTTCTTTAAATCCTCTTTTAAGCTTATAATCGTTAATACCAACCTTACGCGACAGCTCCATTAACGAATTCGGATGCTGTAAATCATACGCTACCAACTGTTTGGCCAGGAGAATTTTTTCTACATCTTCCTTTTTTAAAATGAGCGTTTGTTTTTCTGGTTTTTGATTAAAATAGGCGATAATTAATTCAAATATTCTGGCTTCCAGAAATAGGCGCCTCATCCTCCCCTCGTGCTTAGGATAAATAATTTGCTGCAGTATTAACCCGATTTCAGCGCTAATGGGTTTTGGGATGGCAGTTTTGGTATCGGTAGTAGATCTTCCACCCGTTATCTGAAGGAAATACTGTTCTGTGAGTTGTATATAAAGGTATTTGGTTTTCGTCGTTACATTAAATCTAATTGCATTAACGCTTCCTATATTAAAATCCTGCTCCTCTTTATTCAGTGATAAAAAATGATCTTGTTGATGATCATAACCATAATTAACCGTACCGCTCAGACAAAATAGAAAACCAATGTGTGGCTGAGAAGATTCAAAATGAAAATTTTCTTCCTGTTGAGGGTGGACCTCAATAAGGCTAATGTGGATCCCCCTAAACCACTTTTCGTTAATATGGTATTTTACATCATTCTTTTCCAGCGCGACAGCCATTTCGTCTATATCCTTAAGGGTATCAAAGTCATCAGGATAGGTGTTCTTATAAATAATATCTCCTTTTGAATAGGCTGAGCGTTTAATTTCCATCTGTATATATCGTTTTAAAATGCAATAAGGCTATCATGATTTTATACATCCCATGGTTTGATAGGAAAAATCATAATGGCCCCTATTCATTTAATCCGTTTGGCGGCATTAATTATCCGTTTAACGTTATCTGCTTTTTGTGATTATCTACAAATTTGCACAATTATTTATAATTAGTCTAAATAAATGAGGATATATTTATCAATTGCCCTATCGCTTTGTGGATTTGTTACTGTGGCTCAGGAAATTAAAGTTGATACTACAAAGGCAAATGATTTGAAAGATGTGGTAGTTACAGGGCAATACGGACCGCAAACTTTGCGGAATTCGGTATACAATGTAAAAACAATAAGTGCAGAGCGGATTAAGCTAAGAGCAGCAGCCAATGTGCAGCAGATTTTAAATACCGAACTCGGCTTTCGCTTTAGTAACGATTTAACCTTAGGTACAACCGATGTTTCTTTAATGGGGATGACTGGCCGAAATATTAAAATTTTATTGGATGGAGTGCCGATGGTAGACCGATCGGATGCCCGAGAAAGTTTAAACCAAATCGACATCAACACCATTGAAAGGATAGAAATTGTAGAGGGTCCGATGTCTGTTGTGTATGGCACCGATGCGCTGGCCGGAGTAATTAATATTATAACCAAAAATGCCGGAAAGCAATTGTTAAGCGTTAATGCACGTGTACAGGAAGAAAGCGCTGGAAAAGAATATAACCTAATCAACGGTGCAGGCCAGCATAATCAGCATCTAAGTATGAGTTGGCAGCAAGAAGGCTGGAGTGTTTTGCTTGGTGCATCACACAACGAATTCGGTGGCTGGAATATGGCTCCGAAAACAGCATTTTTAGAAGAATTTAATAGCTATAAAAATCAATGGAAGCCTAAGGAGCAATGGCTTGGTAATATTAAAATCGGCTATAGAAATCAAAACTTTAGCCTATGGTATCGCTTAGATGGGCTAAACGAGGATATCGATTCGCGTTTTGGAATAAATCCATCGAGTTTCGAAGGGAAGCTGTCTACCTACACCACCAAACGTTATACGCAACAATTGCAGTCTGAATGGAGGCTAAATGATAAATTACAGGTTACAGCTATAGGAGGTTACACCGATTTACAACGATCAACCCTTACCGTTATCCATAATTTTACAAACAACACAGAACGATTAAGTGACGATAAGGGCGAACAAGATATAGCAAAATTCAACTCAACTATTTTTAGGGCCACTGCAATTTACACCTTAAATAAGTCAGTTTCATTTCAGCCTGGCATCGAGTACAACAGAGATGCTGCCAGCGGACAGAGAATTAATGGATCACCTGTAATTAATGATTATGCTGCCTTTATTTCTGCCGAGATTAAATTTGCTAATGGAATAAGTGCAAGACCGGGATTGAGGTTTATTAAAAACTCCATTTACGATGCTCCCCCCGTAATTCCATCAATAAATACCAAGTTTACTTTAGCTAAAGATCTGGATCTTCGATTGGCTTATGCTAAAGGTTTTCGTTCCCCGGCATTGAGGGAGTTATATTACGATTTTGTAGATGCCAGTCATAATATTTTAGGTAACCCCAATTTAAAAGCCGAAGAATCGAACAGTTTTAATGGCTCCTTGGCCTGGGCCGGTTTACATCGAAAAGATTTGCAGTTCCGTTCTACGCTATCAGGTTTCTACAATCTGTTTAAAAACAGGATTAATTTTGCCCAGTCTCCTACAGATAACTCCATCACCTCACTATTTAATGTAGATAAATATAAAACCACGGGTGGTACTTTAGACAATACATTGATTTATAAAAATATTCAGGCTACACTCGGCATATCGTATATCGGCCGATATAATGATTTAAGTGTGAGTAATCCAGACTTGGAGACTCCTGAATTTGCATGGGCTACGGAAGTAAACTCGAATATAACTTATACGCTTCCGAAAATAAATGGGAGTATCAGCCTCTTTTACAAATATACGGGGAGCTTACCAAGCTATAAACTTACTGCCGAAAACGATCCCACCTCAGTAAAACTGACGAAAATTGGCGATTTCCATACCGCAGATTTAATGCTGAACAAAAATCTATTTAAATCTTTAACCATTAATGCAGGTATTAAAAACCTCTTTAATGTTACACAATTAAGCAATACTTCGACGGCAACTGGTGGAGCGCACAGCACAGGTGGTGATGTTCCATATAGTTATGGCAGATCATATGTGCTTGGGCTAACCTATAACTGGAATAAACTTTAACAATAAACAACATAATTATAATAACATGAATAAACTAAACTCATTAATCGCTATTGCGTGTTTAGCTGCAACATTTACGGCCTGTAAAAAAAACACAGAAGAACCTATTTTTGTTGCCCCACCTTCTGATGGAAGTACTTTAACCCTTAGTGGTAAAACAGCAGAATCAAATTATACAAATATCGTTTATGTAGATTTTAGCACTGATAAACAGACTTCTGCAGAGCGAAAGAGTTTCAATATCGGGTTAACTTCTGATGGTAAATTCAGAGTTGTACTTAATCCTTCTTATCAAACTACGGCAACGGTAACATCAAAAACCGATATTACAGCTGTTACATTGGCAGACCCAGGAACAACAGTTAATTTAAATCACGATATCATGGATCCGCTTACGGTGTCGTTAGTTGATTATTGGGATGGAAATATCACTAAAACAGCTTTTGCCGAAGTAAGTGCTACTGAAGCAGAAAACAAAGTTTATTTATTAAGCTACGAAGGGAATAAGGATAAAGACAAGTGGTTTAAATTAAAAGTTACACGTAATGGCTCAGGCTACAAAATTCAATATGCCCGACTAAACGAAACGGTAATAAAAACTTTGGATGTGCCTAAAAGTGCAGACTATAACCTGGTTTTTGTTTCATTGGAAAACAATAAAATTGTTCAGGCCGAACCGGTAAAAAGTGCATGGGATATTTCATGGAGTTATAGTACGTTCAACTCTGGTTTAGGCTCGCCTTATTGGGTTCAGGATTTTGTGTCAATCAATAACTTAGGCGGTGTAAGTGCGGCAATGGTAGCTAAAAAAGATGCTTACGCCACATTTACTGAAGCAGATTTGGCTGGTCTTACTTTTCTATCGGCAAAAGATGTAATTGGTACAACCTGGAGAACTTCACCTAGCCAAGCTGGTACGGGCGGAGCAGTTAAAACTGATCTTTGTTATATTATTAAAGACGCTACCGGTAATTATTATAAACTGAAATTCAACAGCTACATTTCTGGCGATGGTGGTGAACGCGGTAAACCGGTAATTGAATATAAATTGGTTAAGAAGGGATAATGTGAGCTAAGGCTTACCTAAAAAAATATGTTTTGTTAGTTGGATATAGGCTCTCCGCGATGGGGAGCTTTATCTTTTTATGAAGGGTATAAGTCTTAAACGCCATGTTGATCCGATGGCTATTGGATTTACTTTACAAGCAGAAATAGTATTTTAATAGCTTTTTAGCTACTCCGTGGTTAGCATTTATCATGCTAAAAGAAGATCCTGAAACAAGTTCAGGGTGACGATACGACGAGTAGCTGCAAGACTTATGAAGTCTGACATGCATATCGTAGTTAGACTTCGTAAGTCTAACTAACATTAAACGCAAAAAGGGCCCCGGCATACCAGAACCCTTTTTGTTTCTTACTCGCGAAATATTATTTTCCAGAGTTTTTCTTGTCAGTTACTTCTGCACGGATTTCTTGTGCTAAAACTTTAAGATCTTGCATTGCTTTACGCACACGAGTACCAGCAGCTGCATTGCCAGCATTATAAAATTTTTCTACATCTGCTTCAATAGCAGCAACAGCAGCTTTAACTTTTGAGAATTTTTCCATCGCTAATTGATGTTTTTAAGGTTTAAAAAATTTATTTTTTCAATAATACATATTTACCTTGAATTAACAACAGAAAGCAAATATTTATTTAAAAGAAGTTTTGCACATTTACACAATCAAAAAAATGCCCTGGCACTATTATAGAGGTATTTTTTCGGATTTTGAGATCAAAATCTAATAACTCAATTCAGTTGTTTGGATAAGTTGATCAGGTTATTGAAGGTTAAATTGGCGCTATTTATACAGCGTTTATAATCGGCCTCAGCAACGGTCTGGTTTATTACTGAGACAAATATTTTCCATTTTGTACCCAGTTCATCACCATAAACACCATAATAATTTAGGCCTTCTTCGTGATCTTTAAAATTTGGATTGGCTAAAATATGCCTTTTAATTACGTTTCCGCCCAATGTAGCCCCTTCTAACACATACAGCGCACCTAAAACTTCGGCAGTATTTTTTTTCGGAACAAACAGTTCAAAATCTAAACCAGGCAATGTTAAATTGTCTATTTTCCAATATTTTAAGTCTTCTTCTAAAGCAGTAAGTTTCAATCTGCTTTTCATTTCCAATTGCTCAGCAATATTTGCATCCAGCATATTCGCAAGCATATTCTCTAATTTCTGATGAATGATGTAATTAATGGTCAACAGCTTTTTATACTGATCAATGCTTAAAGAATTGTTCATAATCTCATTAACAAACATTAAGGATTCTAATGTTTTATGGTTTTCTGCTGTTTCAGTTCTCAATAAATTGGCAATCATATTTGGGTTTTAATTATTAAAAAAAGAAAGATCCGGATTTAATACCCGAATCTTCCCATATGGTTTTATAAAATTTTAATTTAACCTCAAATGTTGGTTAAACCAAAAATCGTGTACAGAATGTATACATTTAAGCAGGTTTTCGTAACCATCGGGTTTGGTAAGATAGGCATTGGCACCAAACTCTATCGATGCTTTAACATCGTCGGGATTATCTGATGTAGAAAACAAGATCACGGGTACCGTTTTGAGGTAAGGAATATCCCGTATAAATTTTAACAGATCTAGTCCCGATAAACCAGGCAAATTCAAATCAAGCAAAATTAATTTAGGTTTGATTTTACTTTCAGCAAAATTTTGAAGTTTTTGTAATGCTTCTGTACCATCTTCAACTATAGTTAAATTAAGGGTATTCTTAACCTCTTGTACGGCACTTTGCATAAAAAATGCATAGTCTACATCATCCTCAACATAAAATATATCTGGTGTTTTCATTTTTATCTGTTTTTAAAAGCCACAAAAAAAGTCGATCCTGCATTTAACTTACTCTCAAACCAAACCCTCCCATTGTGTTTTTCTACCACCCTTTTTACAATAGCCAGCCCCACCCCTGTTCCTTCTATATCCTTAACATTATCCATTCGCTTAAAGAGCTCAAAAACCCGATCGTAATAACGGTTGTCAATTCCAATGCCATTATCTTTAACTGCGTAGATAGTCTCTTCTCCATCAATGTACGCAGAAACTTCTACTTTGGGTTTGTCCACCATGGCAGAATATTTTACCGCGTTTCCGATCAAGTTGGTGAAAACCTGTGCTATCATGGTCTTATCTCCATTTATATTTGGGAGTTGTCCTAAAACTAATTCGGTACGGTCTGCTTTAAAGGCCGACCATACTTCTCTTCTTATTTCTTTTAACAGAGATCCTATATCAACTGTTTCAAAATTTATTTCAGAACGGCCAACTCTTGCCAAATTGAGGATCTCCTTAATTAAGAAATTCATTTTATCAGCGCCTATTAAAATCCTGCTCAGCATTTTTTGGCCATTTTCATCAATGCTCTTATTTTTAAGCATCAGCTCAGCATAAGTTTTTATCGAGGTTAACGGTGTTCTTAAATCGTGCGAAACCGTATAGCTAAAAGTATCTAATTCTTCGTATGCGGCCTGTAACTTTTCGTTGAGCAGCCTAATTTCGTTGGCCTTTTTATTAATATCGGTAATGATAATTTCGCGTATCCTTAAAACGGAGGCAATTTCTTCAGCCATCCATTTTTCCGAAGTATTATTAACTACATGCGACCAGATTTCGAAAGATTTTCGGGGAGACAGGCTTAACAAACCATTTTCTGAAGGAACTGCAGCTTTTTCCGGATTTCCGGCCCAATTCACAGTGGTAATGATTTCGGGCTTAAACCAGATGATCATTTCGCCCATTTCCTTATTGAGCATACAAGAAAGAAGTCCAGAGGCTATTGATTTGTATTTTTTAGCCGGAGAATGGATTTCAGACAATCGATGGGTATAATATATCGATTCATCATTGGTTGTTTTTAACCACTCAAGGAGTTCTCTTATTTCTTCCTCTGATGGTACATTTCCGATCGTTTTAAGTTCATTTTCGAAAAAAATGGCTACCCCCGAAGCTTTGGTTACATCTAAAATAGTTCTTTTGTGGGTAGTTATGGCCTCAACTAAATACTTGTCGCGGTTTAAATGTTCTAAAAGAACATTGGCAGTACTTTTAAATTGCTCAATAACTGCTGCATCTTCTTCTTCCTGTCGGTATTCTAATGCCGAGGAAAGGATCTGCCCGATTAACTTAGCGCCTTCCCTGGCTTTGTAGTCAATAAACTTAGGACTGTAGTTGTGGCAGGCAATTAACCCCCATAATTCGCCATGAGCGATTAAGGATATGCTAAAACTCGAATGGACACCCATATTCTTCAGATATTGAATATGTATGGGCGATACAGCGCGTAAGCTACCATTGGTTAAATCGAGTGCCTGGTTTTCTTTAAAAGTTAGAATTGGCGAATCAGTTTTGTTTACATCGGCAATTAACCTGGTCAGGTTGAGTTTATAAAGCACCCGAGCCTGTTTAGGGATATCAGATGCGGGGTAATGCAATCCAAAAAATGGTTCTAAATCTGCTTCTTTTTCTTCTGCTACTACTTCGCCATGACCATCCTCTAAAAATTTATAGATCATAATCCGATCATAATTGATGAGTTTTTTTACTTCTTGAGCAGCGCCTTTTAACAAAGCTGAAATACTTTTCCCCTGAAGCATAGATGAGGCAGAACGGCCTATGGAACTCTGAATATCGAATTGTAAGGTTACCGGCTCAAATTCCAATAACCACTCACTTACTGATGAAGAAATAATCAGATAAAAAGAAAGGCCATTAATTTCAACAGGATGCGGACTAATTGCATCAAAGCTTTTACGGATAATACCTAGCTTAAGCAGCTCTTCGATATGAAACGCCGGATCTTGTTGTTTAATAAACTGGTTTAAGACTGAAAGCTGTTTATTTAATAGGCTTTTAGCTTCTTCCGCTAAAAACACTTCTACATTTTCACTGATGTAGGTAATGGATAGGCTGTTTTTATCAACTGCTATTAGAAATCCATGTGATTGAATTTTACCAGGAATATGAATGGGTTCTTTATCACAGTTGCTTAGGTCAACAGAAAATTTAGTCATATGTATTTTGATATTGCAGCATATTTAATTTCACGAATTAACAAATATTAAGCCTCTTTTTAGAATGTCTCTATTTTAGCAAATTCGGTTTTGAGATTTATTTTTTATTATATATTTGTTTGAAATTTTAAAATCATCTCAATCTTGGCAAAGAAGAATATTTTGGTTATTGAAGATAACCATGCAATCCTTGATGTTATAACCCTTATTTTAGAAAGCGAAGCCTTTAACGTTGATGGACTAAACAAAGGTGCAGATTTTATTAATCATGTTCAGGAATTTAATCCGGATGTGATAATCATGGATATTATGCTTCCAGATGCTGATGGAAGGATACTTTTAAAAGAACTTAAAGATACAGCAGCTACACAGCATATTCCCGTTTTAATGATTTCGGCCCGTTATAATGCCAACAATTATACCTTAGATGGAATAGAAGCCGATGACTTTATGGCAAAGCCATTTAATATTGACGAATTGATGGATAAAATTTATGCATTATTGCGAAAGTAAGTTTTTACTCGGGCATACCAGGTAATTTTATTCCTCCAAGTTTTAGGTTTTTCATCAGCACTTCCAAAAAAGAAAGTTTAGTGTCTGTAAAACCATGTGCTTTAACCCAAACATTTAAACTTACTTTAAATCCACTATCTTCTAAAGCAGACACACCAATTCTCCTTTCTGGTGTTTTGAGACAATCCTTAAATTCATCGACCGTTTTATTGAAAACAGTTACAATCTGTTCATAATCTATACCATAGCTAAACTTCATTTCAATATCCAACCTCCTGCTGCCTTCTCTGCTGATGTTGATAATCACTTCGTTTGATAATTTGCCGTTTGGAATAACTACCGTTCTGTTATCAAATGTTTTAACAATGGTATAAAATATCTGGATCGATGTTACGGTCCCTTCCTGACTTTGTGCAATAATATTATCGCCCACAACGAAAGGTTTCAAGAGTAAAATTAATACGCCACTGGCAAAATTTTGCAGTGTACCAGATAAAGCCAAGCCTGCCGCAACTCCAATACCACCAATGAGTACCGTTAAAAAAGTAAGCTGAATGCCAATAATCTGCATTACTGTAAGTACCAGTAAAACCCTTAAGGTAATCAGTATTAAACTGGTTAAAAATGGTCGCAACGATGGATTTATATCTTTACGGTGCATACCACCCTGCATCCATTTTCCCAAAAGCTTAATTAGCCATAAGCCTAAAATAAGCAACACTATACCTAAAATTACCGATGGTCCTTTGTCAATTATCCAATCGTAGGCTTTATCATAAAAATGCTCGATGTTATTGGCATCAATCTTCATAAACTAGGATTTTGCTTCTAATTATTAAGGTTTTTTATGTTTAACGGGCGCATCTTTAGTTACATTTACTTTTTTTGCATCTTTGGCTGATGTTACTTTATCATCAGCACCTTTAGCTTTTGCATTTTTCGGTGCAGTAGCCTTGCTACTTTCTGCCGATGTTTTAGAATTTTTCATCTTTTTTAATCGTTAATCTTCAGCATCCAGCCACGCTTTTGCTTCTTCTATTTCTTCTGGTTTAAAACCTTTTGATTTACCTGGCGTAGCTAACGTAAAAACATCCGTAAACCACTCTACTCCTTTTTCGGCACTTACTACTGCAATTTTTTTCCATTTGGTAAAATTTTGCAGACCGGCTTTAACATCCTGTACCCATGCACCCGCAGTGAAATTTTTCACATCAGTTTCTAAAACGAGCAGGTATCTGATTTCCTTAAAACGCTCAGCGGTTCTTTTTAAACCGGTTAATAAAACACTCTTTATATCATCGCTTGTCACTTCTCCGGTAGCCCTTACGCCAAAAATATGATCTGGTAGTCCTGTTATTTCTGTTAGCATAATTATTTCGTTTATTTAAGAACACACTAATTCATCAAGATGTTTGCCATTTAAATAAATTAGGAAAAGTTGAGTGGCAACAAAAACACTTATCTTGCTGTTTCTGTTATAGAAACAATATTTATAAAATAAAACAATCCTATGAAAATTAACTGGTTAAAACCTGCTTCATTTATTTGTGCTGTAGCTGTTTGGATTGCTGCTTGTACAAGCGGAACAAAAACGACTACGGTTACAGATTCGACCATAACCGACTCTACATTAACAGCAGCATTAAAACCTGCCGGCCCTGCCCCCGAGTGGGGAAAAACAATAAAGCCAGAAATGCAGGCTGTAATGGAAAAATTAAATAGCTATGGAGATAAACCTTTAGAAACTTTAAGTGCTACCGATGCACGGAAAAATCATACACCAACCGATGCGGTAATGGATCTGGCAAAACAGAACAATATAACCTTACCAATTGCTAAGGTAGATACCATAGGGAAAGATATTGATGTTAGCGGAGGAAAAATCCACCTGCGTGTTTATACACCAAAGGATGGAACCGGGCCCTATCCACTAATTGTTTATTATCATGGCGGTGGTTTCGTTATTGCCAATTTAGATGTTTATAACGCGTCTGCACAGGCTTTGGCCGAGCAGGTCGGTGCAGTTGTGGTTTCTGTAGCTTACCGCTTAGCACCCGAAAACAAATTCCCTACTGCGCATAATGATGCTTTTACAGCTTATGAATGGGCAGTTAAAAATGCAGTTGATTTAAAAGCCGATCCAGCTAAGATTGCAGTTGTTGGTGAAAGTGCAGGTGGAAATTTAGCGGCAAATGTATCTGTTATGGCCAGAGACAAACACATTATGCTGCCGGTGCACCAGGTTTTAATTTATCCCATTGCTCAGGCAGATATGAATACTGAATCTTATAACATGTATGAAAAGGCAAAACCGCTGAACAAGGCAATGATGGGCTGGTTTACAGAGAAATATCTGACCACCATGATTGAAGCGCAGGACCCTAAAATATCGTTGGTTAATGCCAATTTAAATGGGCTACCGTCAACAACTATTATTACAGCCGAAATAGATCCGCTACACGATGATGGTGTAATACTCGCCCGTAAATTGAAAGCTGCAGGAGTAAAAGTGGACAGTAAAAATTATGAAGGCGTAACACATGAATTTTTTGGTATGGCGCTGCTTATACCAGAAGCGAAAGCGGCTCAGGCTTATGCTGCAGATCAATTGAAAGCTGCTTTTAAATAGAAAGAACAGCCTTGGAGTGGATATCACTCCAAGGCTGTTCTTGTATAGCGTTTAGCGCAGCGCGCTTTTAAAACTTCAGGTTAGCTATGCGCCTTTCTTCGAGCCCAAACTCTGCATCAATTGATCATAAAGGTCGTCGCTTGTCGCTTTTTGTGGTTTCATCTTTTTAACCGTTGCCCGTTTGCCTTTAGATTTTGCTTTGATAATCTTCAATAATTCGCTGCTATAATCATCTTTAAAGGCGCTCAGGTCGAATTTAGAACTGTATTGTTTAATCAATGCCAAGCCCACATCCATTTCTTTTTTGGTAATGTTAATATCGTCAACTTTGTTAATTTCTGATAAACTTCTGATTTCCTGTTCAAACCTGATTTTAGTAATCACAATTACATGTTCCATGGGATGGATAACACAAAGATTTTCTGTATTCCGCAGTACAAATCGGGCCACTCCAGCTTTACCCGATTTCTCTAAGGCCTTTAGTAATAATCCGTAAGCTTTTTTGCCCTGCTTTTCAGGCTCGGTATAATAAGAAGTTTCGTAATAAATAGGATTAATATCTTTTATATCAACAAAATTCTCTAATTCAATAATTTTGGTTTTTTCAGGCGCAGCCTCTTCAAAATCGTGCTTATCTAGCACCACATACCTGTCTTTTAAAAAATAGCCTCTAACAATCTTCTCATAGGGTACTTCTTTATGGGTATTTTCATTCACCCTTAAAAATTTAATCTTTGCGTGATCACGCTCATCGAGCATATCTAAATCGAGATTGCTGTTCTGGACAGCAGAAAACAACTTAATTGGAATGTTTACCAAGCCAAATCCAATAGAACCTTTCCATATTGATCTCATAGTTAAATATTTACTTACTAACAAGTGTCCAAATCAGATTGTTTTGGCTTTATTAAGCGTAAATTGAGGAAATCACAAACTATTTAGATAATACAATGTTATTTAAATATCAATCCTATTTAAATACATATGAAAATCGCCTACATTTCAACCTATCCTCCTCGTGAATGTGGTTTAGCTACATTTAACCAAAATTTGGTTAATGCTTTAAGTTTAAATCCTGCTTATAATTCACAGAAAAGTTTTGTTGTTGCATTAAATGAATCGGATGATGTTAATGAACACGATTACCCAAACGAAGTGAAATTCGTAATCCGCCAGCAAAACCAAAAAGATTATATCGATGCTGCAGATTTTATCAATAACAGTGATGTAGATAGTTGTATTATTGAACATGAATTCGGTATATATGGTGGCAATAGCGGTGTATTCTTATTGTCCTTAATCAATAGATTAAAAAAGCCATTCATTACCATTTTGCATACGGTTTTAAAAGAACCGAATTTCATGCAACAGACCATTATTAAAGAGATTGCAGTTAAATCTTCTAAAATAGTCGTAATGAGCAAAAAAGCAGTCATGTTTTTGACCAGCATCTATCAGATTCCTAAGGATTCGATCAAATTAATTGAACATGGCGTTCCAGATCTGGAACCTATACCCAATAATGAAATTGCGCAAAGTGCGCTTTTCACCAATCGAAAAGTACTTTTTACATTTGGCTTAATTAGCAGAAATAAAGGCTTAGAAACCGTAATTAAAGCTTTACCGGAAATTGTTGCTCAACATCCGGATGTATTATATGTGATTTTGGGCAATACTCATCCCGGCGTTGTAAAACATAATGGCGAAGAATATCGCGATAGTCTGAAAACATTGGCAAAAGATTTAGGTGTAGAAAATAATATTGCTTTTGTCAATAAATTTGTGTCTGAAGAAGAATTGCATCAGTATTTAACAGCCTGTTATTTATATATTACGCCTTATTTGAATGAAGCGCAGATTACCAGTGGTACTTTATCATATGCCATTGGCGCTGGTGCGGCAGTAGTCTCTACCCCATATTGGCATGCACAAGAGCTTTTAGCCAATAACAGGGGCAGATTATTTGATTTTAAAAATGATGTCCAACTGACAACCATTGTAAACGAACTTTTAAGTGATAAAGATAAATATCAAAAACTGAAGCAAAATGCTTACGAATATGGATTGAAGCTTCGCTGGCCAGCCATTGGCGGTGTTTATCTCAACGTATTAAATGAAGCTGTGGCTCTAGGGAAAAAGCCAGAAAGAGTTACTCCGCCTATTATTGATGTAGAAGGTATGCCAGCGCTTAACTTAGATCATATTTCGCTACTAACAGATGATACCGGAATTATTCAGCATGCCCGTTTTGGTATTCCAAATTTGAAAGAAGGTTATTGTATTGATGATAATGCCAGAGCTTTGATTATGGCATTAATGGCTATCGAGCAGGATAAAAATCCTAAAGCTTTAAAATTCATGCCTGTTTATCTGAGTTTTATTCAATATATGCAAACGGATGACGGGAACTTTAGGAATTTCTTAAGCTTTAACCGCAATTATTTGGATGAGATAGGCTCAGAAGACTCTTTTGGCCGTACCATCTGGTCATTAGGTTATTTAGTCTGCAGTGCACCCAACAATTCTTACCGTGAATTTGGTAGAGAATTATTTTCGCATTCTATTCCACATTTTAAAGGATTAAAATATCTGCGGGGAAAAGCCAATACCATTATTGGTCTATCGTATTATCTGTGCGCCCATCCTGGTGATGAGTTAATCACAAAAGAAATCAATCTGCTGGCCAATTCCTTAAAGGCATCATATCAAGACAATAAAGATGGCGATTGGCATTGGTTTGAAGATATTCTTACCTACGATAATGCAATCCTTCCTTTGGCGTTGCTTCATCATTACGAAGTTACGGGGAACGCAACATCTTATAAAATTGCGATGGAAAGCATTGAGTTTTTAAATAGCTTCTCTTTCGAAAACGGATACCTAAATCCGGTCGGAAATGCAGGATGGATGAAAAAACATGGCAAAAACCCTATCTATGACCAACAGGCTATAGAAACGATGGCAATGGTATTACTCTATGCTAAAACATTCGAGGTAACTAAAGATGATAAATATCTAAATTTAATGCATATCAGTTATCAGTGGTTCTTAGGGAAAAACAGCCTGCATATTCCTTTATACGATTTTGAAACACATGGATGTGCAGATGGATTACAGTTTAACAGTGTGAACAGGAACCAGGGTGCTGAGAGTACACTGGCCTATTTCATCTCTCATTTGGCGATATTAAAGGCCGCAGAAACCGAATATGAAACACTGTCGTCTCCCCTGGTGGAAGCAGATAAATGTAGTTAAAGATTAATTTGTCTTGGAGATATTAAGGCTGGCTCAGAAATGAACCAGCCTTTTTATGTTGTTTGAAGAATAAGTCGAGATGATCGTCACCCTGAATTTATTTCAGGGTCTATCTAGTCCTTCATGATTTAGATTGAAATTAATTATTCTCTAGTAATTTGGCCAGCAGCAACTCCAGATTTACGCTGGCAAACGAAGAACTGTAATCAGATAAACCATAAGGAATAATTAATTCGCCGTTACTGATAATCGATCCGCAGGAATATACCACGTTGGGCACATAACCTTCACGTTCATCATTATTTGGAATAATCAATGGCTCTTTTAAATGGCCTATTTCTATATTTGGGTTTTCAAGATCCAATAAACTTACACCAATACAGTACCTGCGCATTGGTCCCACCCCATGTGTAATTACAATCCATCCTTTTTCGGTTTCTATCGGAGAACCACAATTGCCGATCTGTACCAGCTCCCAATCGTAGCGTGGTTGTTTTAAAAGAACCGGGTTTTCCCAAACATTAACTTTATCAGAAAACATCAGGTAGTTATTCCAGCCATCTATCCGGCTCATCATCACGTATTTCCCTTTAATTTTTCTTGGGAATAATGCCAGGTTCTTATTTTGTGCACCATCTCCATAAAGTGGAATCACTTTAAACTCGTAAAAATCTTCGGTCTGTACCAGTTTTGGAATAATTAAAGAACCATCGAAAGCAGTATATGTGGCATAGTACAGTACTTTGCCATCATCTTTAACAAATTTTACAAATCGGGCATCTTCAATCCCTTTACGTTCAAATTCTGAAATGGGAAAAATTACCCGATCAGAAATATCTGTATCTTTTGAAAAAGTTATGGTGTGGTAAGTATCTGATAACCAAAGTACCTTGTCGTACTCAATTAATCGTGACGGATTTTCTTTATGTAAGCTTTTAGAATCTTTAATGATATTGCTCAAACTGGTATATTCAAATTTATCATCCAGTTTTGATTCAATTTCTTCCAATACCGAAGGATCAATCTGCGCGTAGGCTGCTTTTTTTAAGAACAGTTTTTTTACATAAATGGCATTCTTCACTACCTCCGCCTCATCTACATAATTCCCAACTGGTAAAACCTGGATATTATTGTTTTTATCAATTAAAGCACGCCTGAAAACAATTGAAGAAATATGCCCCTCACCTACGGCACGAAAGCTAATAATTACCCGCTTTTCGCCTTCTACCAAATCGGTTTGATCGGGGTCGTCTACTATGCTTGGATTAAAAAAAGCTGCCGATTCTATCGAGTATTCATGTGTAAAGTAAGCACCGATCAGCAATCTGGTGTATTCATCAATATCTTCGAATTCTGTACCTAGGGCCGCAAACTGTTTTTTTAATTTTTTACAGTGCCGGGTCAGGATTTTGGTAATGTTCCGGTGTCTTTTAGAATATTCCTGTAAGATAGGCGATATCAGCGAAAACACTTTTTCATCTGAAAACTCTAAAACCTTTCGGATGACTTCTAATGCTCTCTCCTCTCCATTAAAAAAAAAACGTGCAATAACTCTTTTAGTATCTGGGTTAACCTTAACTGGTTTGCGTTCTATGTATAATCTCATTATTTTGCTGTTTTGGTAGTAATTTTAACGCTTTTCGTTTTATATCTTCCAACTTTATATTAACGAAATTTACGACTTAATTGTTTATATTATTTATAGTATTTGGACATAATTTTTACCTTTAACCCTTATCCCTTTTAAAGCAGATAACATGATTTTAACAGCTGAAACCTTGCGTTTAGGAAAATTAAGATACTACGAGATTTTAAGTACACCTGCTGAACATGCTTTTGATCAGATAGCACAATTGGCTGCTGAAATATTTGATGTTCCAAATGCGGGTATATGTTTTCAGACGGATGGCGACATTTTTATGAAAGCCCAAGTGGGATCTTCAATCGAGTCACCTTTAAAAAACGATGCATCTCCTTTTTTTGCCTCTGCTCCGATCAGCTCGCCAGAAGGTTATCCTATCGGCTCGATTTACGTTGCCGATACTAAATTTAAAACAGCCGAAGAGCGGCAGCTAAAAATGCTGAGGCATTTAGCAGGTATGGTAATAGAAAAACTGGAATCTAGAATTGCAACCAGAAGGGCTTTAAGGGCTTACGATGATCGTTTACATGTGCTTATTCATGATCTTAAAAACCCGATGACGACGATTTCACTTCAATCTGAATTGCTGGGACGCATTCCAGGCATTGAAGATAAAGCTTCATTAATTGCCGGTAAGATTAACGCACAATCGAAAAGAATGATCGATAATCTGAATAACATTTTAAGCACTGCCCGGAAAGAAGCTTACTCATTTAAGCCCCAAAAAGCGAAAGTTGACCTGAAAGAGCTGCTCGAAGAGGTAAAGTTTAATTTGGATTTAACGCTTAAACAGAAAAACCAAAACGTTTTGATCGATATTGAAACTCCAGTTGAAATTTTTGGCGATGCTGATAAACTTAAGGTTATTTTTAGCCAATTACTGGACAATGCCATTAAATTTTCTCCAAAAGGAAAGGAAATTAAAATATCACATCAAACTGCAGAAAATGAAGTAACCATTGTAGTAAAAGATAATGGTGTGGGTTTGACGGAAGAAGATCTCGATAAAATTTTCTTAAAATTTGCAACATTAACGGCTATGGCTACCGCGCATGAAAATACCTATGGTTTGGGACTAATCACCGTAAATGCCTTAGTAGATGTACATAAGGGAAGGTTGTGGGTAGAAAGCGAAGGGAAAGATTTGGGTGCAACTTTTTACGTAACGCTACCCATTAAATAAGTTTAAATCTAATAATTCACTAAGTTTCATTTCTTCGAGTAAAATTCTTTCAGGAATAGCATTTCTATGGTACGACCATTTTATTAATCTTATAAAGCCATTCTCGATTTCGATACCAGTCATATCGCCATCATTAAAGCAACAACAACCGCTATTAAAGTAACCGGGTTTGTATTTGCCAAAACGTGGTGTTTTATCTCCCTCTTTTATCAGTTTACGAAGCTCTGCATTTAAAACAGCAAGATCATCAGCATTCTTTTCTTTTTTGGCTTTATTCAGTTTGATGTAAATCCGTTCCAGATGTGTTAACGACGCAAAAACAGGCTGATGTGTATGTCCGGTAATTAAAGCCAGGTTCTTTTTTGTAGCTACCCAGCTGTACATAAGTGTATTATGTGCTGTTTTGAGCTGGTTGCTGTATGCTGGCGTATTCGGGTTAATTTGAAGGTACGACTGCAGTGGAGCCCAAACGGTACTCACAAACCATTTGCTAAACCAGTTTCCATCGCTCTGTAAATCGCCTTGATGGCCATGGGTCAAGAAAATATCGAGTTTAATCTCGCCCACTGGCATTCTTAAGATTGCGCCTTCATAAATGTGGATTTTAGTTCCGTAAATTCTATTGAGGTTAAATCCGGCTAAAGGATCATTATCCCAGTATAAATCGTGGTTGCCGAATATTTTAGTAAAATGGTTTTTTGAAATAAAAGCTTTTTCTGCTTCGAAAGTCTCTTTATTATGTTTAATTACAGATTCAAGTAAATTCTCCCAGAGTTCCTCGCTATCGCCCAAATTTATGTAATGGAAATCTTGCTGGTTGTAATATTCGAGTGCTTTTAAATAATTCTTTTCAGCTAAAGTAAAATCATCGGCATAATCGCGTGCACCTTTATGTTGGTCTGATAAAATGATAAATTTATCCGTATCGGCAACTTCAAAAATAAGTCCCCGTTTACCGGGTGTTGCATTGATGTTTTTGTACAGTTTATTTAAAGCTGCATGAATGCGTTTACGGTTGGGCCTTGAACCAAATTTATTCGACATGCGAATAATCCAGGCACTGAGTAAACGTTGTAAGAGTTTCCGCATGTATAAAATGAGCCTTCGCTAGTATTATTGTTTCTCAAAATAACAAAAAATATCAGCAATCGTTTTTTCTGAAAAGCAATAGTGGTAATTCTTAAGTTAGGTTCGGCCTTGCTTTCCGTTTTATGCCGATGTAAAATCGACATGCTCACTCCAATCAAGTTTAGTTTACTCTGGTTAATCGCTTTTATTAAAGTCAGGTCCTTTCTATCGCCAATAAGATAAGGCCTTATTTTAAATAAAATTTACTAAATTTGTTAGTATTGAAAAGATCAGGAAGCGCAGATTTACCCCTACATTATGGCCATGTACCACCATGGCTGGCGCAGCGTATGGCAACACTTGGCCTGGCCATAACGGAAGCGATACTATTAGAATATGGTAAAGCAGAAGTAATACGCCGCTTAAGCAGTCCTTTTTGGTTTCAGAGTTTAGGCGCTGTAATGGGTATGGACTGGCATTCGTCTGGTATTACGACATCGGTAATGGGCGCTTTAAAGAAATCGATCAATCCCTTATCGAAAGAGTTGGGCATTTACATTTGCGGAGGCAAAGGAAAACATAGCAGAGAAACGCCAAATGAACTTTTAAAAATTGCCGATAAAACGGGTTTAAATGGAACAGCATTGGTTCGGGCCAGTAAACTCAGTGCAAAAGTAGACAATACGGCCATTCAAGACGGTTTTCAATTGTATCTTCATAGTTTTATTTTAAGCAGCGAAGGCGATTGGGCAGTGGTGCAACAAGGCATGAGCGACAGCAGCTCAACCGCAAGAAGATACCACTGGCATTCTGAAAACCTAAAATCTTTTGTCGAAGAACCACATACCGGTATCTGTGGTGTTAATCAAGGCAAGATTCTGAACCTAACGGCTAATGATGCTGATAAAACCAGGCAGCGTATGGTGAGCATTACAGCTGAATCGCCGGTAAGGATGATTAATGAAATACAAAAACTGGTATTGCCAGATCATCATGAGGTAAATTCGAAAGATGTAGATTTAAAACGTTTAGGAAGCATACTGTGGCTAGCCCAGGAAAAGCAACCGGGAGATTTTGAGGAATTATTATTACTCGAGGGCATGGGGCCAAGAACCTTACAATCGATGGCTTTAGTGAGCGAGGTGATTTATGGTACACCTTCCCGATTTAGCGATCCTGCCCGTTATTCTTTTGCACATGGCGGTAAAGATGGTCATCCCTTCCCTGTTCCGGTAAATGTTTATGATGAAACCATAAGTGTTTTGCAGAAAGCAATTGAAAAAGCGAAGATTGGAAATACAGATAAACAACAAGCCATCAAATCGTTGCATCAAATTGCCCGGAATGCAGAAAAAGACTTTGTTCCAAATATGGATTTTGAAAAGGTAATTCAAAAAGAACGTACTGAAAGCTGGAAATACGGCGGCAGAACAGTTTTTGGAAAAGAAAAACCGCCAAAGAATGAGCAATTGAAGTTATTTTAATTTATTTTTCTCGCATGTTCGTCATCCTGAATTTATTTCAGGATCTATTCGTTAGTCATATGTTAAGTATTCATTCTGAAATTTCCGTGGTCTCAGTGTTTCCGTGTCGAAAGATTATTAACAACTAAACAGTATGATAGATGCTGAAATAAATTCAGCATGACGACCGCACTAAAACTTACTAGCTGTAAGATCTCGCTATGACAAGGTTAAGCTCAATAAATTCAGTATTTCCGTGTCAGAAAGTTAATTAATGATTAAACGTCTACAAATAGTTCTCTTTTATAACGAAGATTAACAAGGTTCGCATTTCTAATGCTTAATAAGAATTCTAGTGGCGATAAAATCGCCATTCTCTTGCATCCTCGTTATCAAACGAGGACGATATTTCTTAAAGGCATAAGCTCAGTGCCTCCGTGGCAGAGAATTAACTAAGATTTATTAAAACAAAAAAGGTCGTGGTTTGCACCACGACCCTAAAAATATAGAATTTAAAACCTACTAAGCGTATGCAACTGCATCTTTCGATGCCAGTTTAGTTGTCCCCATTAAGTATTCGTCTACCTTACGGGCAGCTTCTCTACCTTCTGAAATGGCCCAAACCACTAATGATTGTCCGCGGCGAACATCACCTGCGGCAAAAATCTTAGCAATATTGGTTTGGTAAGTGTGTTCAGATGCCTTTACGTTTCCGCGGTTATCCAATTCCACACCCAATTTCTCAATTAAACCTTCTTTTTGAGGATGTAAGAAACCCATTGCCAAAAGTACCAGTTCGCATGGAAGATCTCTTTCGGTACCAGCCACTTCTTTAAAAGTAACCGGACGTCCGTTTGCATCAATTTCCCATTCTACATCAACTACTTTTAATGCTTTAAGGTTTCCTTTTTCATCAGCAATAAAGTTTTTCGTATTTACCGACCAGGCCCTTTGTGCACCTTCTTCGTGAGAAGAAGTATTTTTTAGCAACATTGGGTAATTTGGCCAAGGCATATGCTCGTTACGTGCCTGGGGCGGCATTGGCATAATCTCAAACTGTGTAACCGATTTCGCCCCATGACGGTTTGAAGTACCAATACAGTCAGATCCGGTATCGCCACCGCCAATTACGATTACATTTTTGCCGGTAGCCATAATATCTTCCGCCTCAACGGCTCTGCTCGCTACACGTTTATTTTGTTGCTTCAAGAAATCCATTGCAAAGTGGACCCCTTTAGCCGAACGGCCGTCAATTGGTAAATCGCGTGGAATAGTTGAGCCACCAGCCAATACAATTGCGTTGAAATCGCGTAACAAAGTACCTATCTCAACATTCTCGCCCACATTGGCATTACATTTAAAAATGATACCTTCTTCTTTCATTAAATCGATACGGCGATCCACTACATTTTTCTGTAGTTTGAAATCAGGGATACCATACCTCAATAAACCACCTGGAGCATCATCACGTTCGAAAACGGTAACCTCATGTCCAACCTTATTTAATTGAGCAGCAGCAGCTAAGCCCGCAGGACCTGAACCAATTACAGCTACTTTTTTACCAGTTCTGATTAATGGTGCTTTTGCTTTGATAAATCCTTTTTCGAAAGCAATTTCGATGATGTGTTTTTCAATCTCCTCGATAGAAACCGGCGGGCGGTTAATCCCCAACACACATGCCGATTCGCATGGTGCAGGGCAAATTCTACCTGTAAATTCAGGAAAATTATTGGTGCTTAATAAAATATTTGCAGCTAATTCCCATTTACCCTGATAAACGGCGTCGTTAAATTCTGGTATCACGTTACCCAATGGGCAGCCTGACTGGCAGAAAGGTACGCCGCAATCCATACAACGGGCAGCTTGATTGTTTAATTCTTTTGAGGGTAATTCATTTAAAAATTCCCCATAGTGTTTTACACGTGTTGCAGCCTCTTCTCTAGTTGGCGCAACTCTATCGTATTCTTGAAATCCTGTTACTTTTCCCATGGCCTAGTGTGTTTTTACTTGTTGATTACGTTTGCTTAAAACTGCTTTGTATTCTTTAGGGAATACTTTTACGAAATGAGCAGATTGAGTTTTCCAATCGCTTAAGATAAACTCAGCTACTCTACTATCTGTTAAGCGGATATGTGTTTTAAGTAAAGCTAAAATACGCTCCTCATCTTCAGCTTGTAATGGATCCAGATCAACCATTTCTTTATTGCATTTGCGTGCAAAAGTTCCGTTGGCATCATAAATCCAGGCCACACCACCACTCATACCAGCAGCAAAATTACTTCCGGTATCACCAAGAATCAGCACTTCACCACCAGTCATGTATTCGCAACCGTGATCGCCCACGCCTTCAACAACAGCTGTTGCACCAGAGTTACGTACGGCGAAACGCTCGCCTGCTTTACCACGGGCAAATAACTCACCAGAAGTTGCGCCGTAAAGGGCTACGTTACCGATAATGATATTTTGCTCAGGGATAAAAGTTGAGTTTGAGAAAGGATAAATGGCCAATCTTGCGCCCGATAATCCTTTACCCACGTAATCGTTCGCTTCACCTTCTAGTGATAACGTTACCCCACGGGTATTGAAAGCACCAAAACTCTGTCCGGCCGAACCCACAAATTTAAAATTGATCGTATCTGGAGGTAAACCAGCACCTAAATGAACTTTCGAAATTTCATTTGATAACATGGTACCCAGTGCACGGTCGGTATTTTTCACATCAAAACTGGCAAAAACCGGTTCGTTATGATCAATAGCAGGTTGTGCAGCTGCAATTAATTTATGATCTAAAACATGGTCCAAACCATGATCCTGACCTTCAGTATTAAATAAAGGCAAACCATTTTCTTCTGCTTTATATAATATAGCTGATAAATCAAGGTGTTTCAATTTCCAGTCTTCGGCAGGCAGTTCGCGTACTTTTAAAATATCAGCCTGACCGATCATTTCGTGGATGGTTCTGAAACCTAATTCAGCCATAATCTCACGTAATTCTTCGGCAAGGAAATAAAATAAGTTCACTACATGGTCAGCATCACCGGTAAATAATTTTCTTAATTCCGGATCTTGTGTTGCTACGCCAACCGGACAAGTATTTAAATGGCATTTACGCATCATAATACATCCCGAAGTTACCAGGGCTGCTGTTGCAACACCCCATTCTTCAGCACCTAATAATGCAGCGATAGCGATATCCCTACCGGTTTTAAGCTGACCATCTGTTTGTAACACAATACGGTTACGCAATTTGTTTTTTACCAAAGTTTGGTGTGCTTCCGCCAGGCCTAACTCCCATGGTAAACCAGCATGTTGGATCGAAGTTAAAGGAGATGCTCCCGTTCCACCATCAAAACCAGATACCAGAATCACATCGGCATGTGCTTTAGCAACCCCCGCGGCAATAGTACCAACACCAGCCTTCGAAACCAGTTTCACATTGATCCTCGCTGCACGGTTAGCATTTTTCAGATCAAAAATTAACTGTGCTAAATCTTCGATCGAATAAATATCGTGGTGAGGCGGAGGTGAAATTAAACCAACACCTGGTGTAGAGTGACGAACTTTTGCAATCCAGTCATCTACCTTGTGCCCTGGTAATTGACCACCTTCTCCTGGTTTAGCACCCTGAGCCATTTTAATCTGTAACTCATCAGCATTGGTTAAGTAGTAGCTGGTTACACCAAAACGTGCAGAGGCAACTTGTTTAATTGCCGAGCGCATGCTATCGCCGTTTGGCAATTTAGTATAACGCATTTCATCTTCACCACCCTCTCCGGTATTGCTCTTTCCACCGATACGGTTCATGGCAATGGCCAAGGTAGAGTGCGCCTCGTGAGAAATTGAACCGAAAGACATTGCCCCTGTTGCAAATCTTTTTAAGATTGCCTCGGTTGATTCTACCTCATTTAAAGGTACCGATGGGCGGCTATAGTTAAATTCGAACAATCCACGGATGGTATAAGCTTGTTGCGTTTGCTCGTTTACCAGTTTAGAGTACTGTTTGAAAATATTGTAATCGTTTTTACGTGTTGCGTTCTGCAGCAAGTGAATGGTTTGCGGGTTAAACAAATGCGCTTCACCTTTACGGCGGAATTTATAAGTTCCACCTGCTGGTAATAAGTTTTCGGTTTCTGTTAACGGACCAAAACTGCGGTGATGTTTAATTAACGTTTCTTTTGCAATTTCATCCAGTCCTAAGCCACCAATTCGTGAAACTGCACCGGTGAAATAAGTATTCACTACTTGTTTATTTAAACCTAAAATCTCGAAAATCTGCGCACCCTGGTATGATTGCAAGGTTGAGATTCCCATTTTAGAGAAAATTTTAAGTAAACCGCTATTTACCGCGTAGATATAGTTTTTGGTAAGCTGCTCTGTTGATAAGCCCGATTCTTGTTTAAACTCATTAATGGTTTCCAAAGCCAGGTAAGGGTTAATTGCCGTAACACCAAAGCCCAGTAATGTGGCAAAATGATGTACTTCCCAGATATCGCCAGCCTCTATCACAATACCTACAGCCCCACGGTATCCTTTGCGGATTAAGTGATGGTGTACGGCAGAAACGGCCAATAAAGAAGGCATTGCAGCATGCTCAGAGTCAATAGCCCTATCGGTTAATACAATTACCTGGAAACCATCTTCAACGGCATCAACCGCATAACGGCACAAACGGTCTAAAGCTTTTGCCATAGCACCCGGCTTGCCATCAGCCCTGAAATAAGTCTGTAAAGTTTTCGCCTGGAAAACACCTGTATCAATACTTCTTAACTTTTCTAATTCCTGATTGGTTAAAATTGGATGTTTAATGGCTACACAGTGCGCCTGTTTTGGGGTTTCTTCCAATAAGTTACCCATGCTGCCCATAAAGCTGGCCAAACTCATTACCACTTTCTCCCTGATCGGATCAATCGGCGGATTGGTTACCTGTGCAAATAACTGTTTGAAATAAGAAGATAAATGCTGAGGACGTTTTGACAAAATAGCCAATGGTGTATCGGTACCCATCGAACCGATCGGTTCTTTACCTTCAATGGCCATTGGTTTAAGCAAAAGATCTATATCTTCTCTGCTGTAACCAAAAACCTGTTGATATTTAAAAATAGACTCTGTAGATAAGCCGGTGAACATTACACGTGGCTCAGGTAATTCCTCTAAACGGATCTGGTATTGATTAATCCAATCCGCATAAGGGCTTTTACCACAAACTTCTTCTTTAATTTCGTTATCGCTGATAATTCTGCCCTGCTCCATATCCACCACGAACATTTTGCCTGGCGTTAAACGGCCTTTTTCGATTACGGTACTTTGGTCGATGGCTAATGCACCAGCCTCAGAACCCATAATTACGCGGTCATCAGAAGTAATGGCATAACGTGAAGGACGAAGACCATTACGGTCTAAAGTAGCACCGATTAATTTACCGTCGGTAAAAGCAATGGCTGCAGGTCCATCCCATGGCTCCATTAAAGTAGCATGGAATTCGTAAAATGCCCTTTTAACGGGATCCATATCTTCGTTACCATCCCAGGCCTCTGGCACCAACATCATTAATACATGAGGCAGGGTTCTTCCTGAGTGAAGTAACAGTTCAATAACATTATCTAAACAGCCTGAATCTGAATTGGTTTCATCAATTACAGGCAATAACATGTCTAATTCTTCCGGAGTAAAGTAAGCAGAAGCAAAAGACTTAACGCCTGCTCTAAACCAGTTTAAATTTCCTTGTAAAGTGTTAATTTCACCATTGTGTGCAATAAAGCGGAATGGCTGGGCCAACCTCCAAGAAGGGAAAGTATTGGTTGCAAAACGTGAGTGAACTAAACCTAGAGCAGAAACCATGCGCTTATCGGTTAGATCGGTGAAATATGTACGTACCTGTAGTGAAGTAAGCTGACCTTTATATATAATGGTTTGCGCTGATAGCGAAACAATATAAAAATCTTTACCACCATGAACGGTGTTTACGATCAGTTTAATCAGGTAATTTTTAAAAATATAAAGTTTACGTTCGAAATCGGCCCCTGGCGCTACTGCATAAGGACGGGCAATAAAAACCTGCTCAATTTCTGGTTCAACAGAAAGGGCCATATTGCCGATATCTGTTGTATCAACATCAACTTTTCTAAAACCTAAAATTTCCAGGCCTAATTTTTCGGCGGCACGGTAAATCAATTCTCTGCACTCTTCTCTCGATCTGATATCTTTTGGCATAAATAACATACCTACACCATAATTATTGGTTTCAGGTAGGCTAAAGCCAGCTTTTAAACATTCGTCATAAAAAAATTCGTGAGGAATCTGAATCATAATACCTGCACCATCGCCTGTATTTGGTTCTGCTCCACATGCCCCTCTATGATCTAGATTCTCTAAAATAGTAAGTGCATCAGAGATGATTTGATGCGATTTTCGCCCTTTCACATGTGCAACGAACCCAATACCGCAGGCATCGTGTTCAAATTGCGCATCGTACAATCCACTGTTTGGTTCCATTCTTTGCTCGTTAGTTGTTAGTGTATAGGAAACACTAAGATACGAAAAACAAATCTTAAATTACAGAGTTGACACGATTTTTAGAAAAATTTTAGTCCTTAAGCAATTTAAAGCATTAGGATTAAAAAAATGATAATGATATTGATGAATATTTATCAGATTGATAATGACAATATTGTACAATAAATTCACTTTTTCTGCCAAATTCCAGCCTAAATCGTTTTATTCAAATGATTTATTTGTGAATATTTAATTCATATACAAATATCTTGCTTAAAAAAATGTTTATCTTGTATTTCCTTCTATAATTTAAAAATACACATTTTGATTTTATTAATTTACTAATCAGCCACATAGCCTAAAAGAGAAAAAAAATACAAAAATGCGTTTTGCGAAACAACTTCTTTTTCTACCTTTGTGGCCGGGCAAGTCTTTTACGACCAGCTCCCTTTGAACTCCCCCAGGGTGGGAACACAGCAAGGGTAGAAGGTTGTAGCGGTGCGATAGAAGGTGCTTGCCCTTTTTTTCTTTTCCCTTAATCCCCTGAAGGGGGAATTAAATTCTTCAGGGTTCAATCATAGAAACTCAAATATTTAAGAATTTATAAACATGAAATTTTTTATTGACACAGCAAATCTTGATCAAATCAAAGAGGCGCAAGATCTTGGCATTTTAGATGGCGTAACCACCAACCCTAGCTTAATGGCGAAAGAAGGTATTACCGGCGAACAAAATGTAATTAACCACTACAAAGCGATTTGCGATATTGTTGATGATAACGTAAGTGCTGAAGTTATTGCGACTACTTTCGATGAGATTGTTAAAGAAGGTGAAGCGCTGGCCGCTTTAAACCCGAAAATCGTAGTAAAAGTTCCAATGATTAAAGATGGTGTTAAAGCCATTAAATATTTCTCGTCAAAAGGAATCAAAACAAACTGTACTTTAATTTTCTCTGCCGGACAGGCATTATTAGCCGCTAAAGCCGGAGCTACTTATGTTTCTCCGTTCTTAGGCCGTTTAGATGATATTTCTAGTGATGGTTTGGTTTTAATTGAAGATATCAGAACTATTTTTGATAACTACGGTTACGAAACTCAGATTTTAGCTGCATCAATCCGCGGACCATTACACATTGTAAACTGTGCTAAATTAGGTGCTGATGTAATTACTGCACCATTGGCTGCTATTGTTGGTTTATTAAAACACCCATTAACAGATAGCGGTTTAGCTACATTTTTAGCTGACCACGCTAAAGCTGCTGGGAAATAAGAATTATAAAGTCGAGAGTCTTTAGTCCTAAGTCTTGAGTCGGATTTCCGGTTCAAAACTTAGGATTTTTTGTTTCATGGACACCTTACGAAATTTCAATGGGCAAACGCGTGGAAGGATTTCGTAAGTATAGCAAAGAGTAGTAGAAATCAGCAGGTTTCTGGCTGACGAAGTTGTTCATCCGCTCCTTCTCTCTAAACTTTGTAAGTTATTGCGATTTTCTTTTTTGGAGTGCAGAAACAGTGCTCGTCGGTGGCTGTAGTCCAGCTTTCCATTATATTCCGGTGAATGCCAGATAAAGATAAATTAACCGAATACCGGAATGCCATTTCAATCAGGTCTAGGGGGCAGTAATAGAAGTTCTTTTGCCAGTTTAGAAATTCTGTAAAATGATTCTGCGTTAACGATGGAAACGGCATCCTTTTTGGCTGTTATCCTGAGCGTAGTCGAAGGACAGCCAAAAAGATACAGTGTACAGCGTGTTAAAACGCCCAAATGATAAAAGACGCTAGACTAAAGACTCCCGACTAAGGACTTCTTTAATTTTCTCATAACTGATCTGCTCATCAGGTTCGATTAGAATCCCCTTTACTCCTGCCCCATTTGCAGCTTCAACATCTCTTGGTTTATCGCCGATCATAATAGATTGAGCCGGGTCGATATCGTACATATCAATTGCATCTAAAATCATTCCTGAAGCAGGTTTTCTACACTTGCACTCGCCGCCAACGGTTGGATGATGCGGGCAATAATAAAAACCTGCAATATCAGCTCCTTTAGCCACAAAAGCGTTGCGGAGCATTTGGTGCATAATGGCCAGCTCCTGTTCGGTATAACGTTTTAAAGCAATACCGCCCTGGTTGGTAATTACGATTAAAAGATAACCTTCGTCGAACAGTTTTTTTAATACCGGAATCTGGTAATCCAGGATTTTAAAATCTTCAACACGGCAGATGTAATCGTATATTTCGTGATTGAGTACACCGTCACGGTCGAGAAAAATAGCTTTATTCATTATTGAGTTATGAGTATGGTAATATAAGTATTAAGATTTGGGTATTGAGTAGCAAGATCCAACCTCGCTCATAATTTCGCCAAAATAACTGAAAATTAAGGACAAAAGAAAGCCCAATCTAATTAAAGACCGGGCTTAATCATAAAATTTATTTGGTTTTGGTTATTTCAAATTCAATCCTGCTTTATGGCCTTTTATAGCAAAATACAGAATGTATAAGTAACATGGTAATACAGTTAAAAGATAGGCCAACTGAAAGTTGATATGTAATTTTTCATTTAAGAAAGCATATAATAACGGCATTAATGCACCGCCTGCAATACCCATAATCATAATCGCCGAGCCTATTTTGGTAAATTTACCCAAGTGGCTAATGCCCAGCGGGAAAATTGCCGGCCACATTAATGAATTGGCTAAACCCAATAGGGCTACAAAAATTACGGCAAACCAGCTAGAGATTGCAAAAGATAAAATGGTAAATATGATACCTAAAATAGCACAGATTCTAAGGGCTTTTTGCTGAGAGATATATTTTGGAATCGTAACAATACCAATAATATAACCGATTAACATACTGAAAAGCGTGATAGAGGTTAACTTTCCGCTAATCTCTGCGCTAATGCCTAACTCGCGACCATAAATACCGATAATATCGCCAGCCATAACCTCTGCGCCTACATATACAAAAATACAAAGTGCACCCAGGAACAAGTGTGGGAACTGAAAGATACTTGTATGTTTTACTACCTCTCCTTTGCTTTCGTCGATCACATCTTCTTCTACTTCAACCTCCGGAAGGTTGGTGAATTTAATAAAAACGGCAAAAAGGCAGAAAACGATCGCTAAAACAATGTAGGGCATATTTACACGGCCTAAAACATCATTTAATAACTGCTCGTGCACAGCGCCGGTAGCGGCCTTGATCTGTTTCTCTACTTCTGAAGCATTTTTCAAAAACAGACTGCCCATAATCAAAGGCACAATCATTCCGGCAAATTTATTACAGATACCCGCAATACTGATCCGTTTTGCAGCACTTTCTATTGGGCCGATAATCGTTAAGTAAGGGTTTGATGCGGTTTGCAACAAAGCTAACGCAGCCCCCTGAACAAAAATTCCGGTTAAAAACAAACCAAAGGTTCTGGTTTGGGCCGCAGGTATAAATATCAAAGAACCCAGGCCTAAAATAACCAAGCCTAAAACAATTCCATTTTTAAAGCCAACTTTTTTAAGTATCCATGATGATGGCAGTGCTAAAAAGAAGTAAGCCATATACGATGCAAAGGTTACGAAGAAGGCCTGTAGGTTTGATAATCCGAAAGATAATTTAAAGAAAGGAATTAATGTTCCGTTTGCCCAGGTTACAAATCCAAAAATAAAGAATAGGGCACAAATGATAATAAGTGGTTTAGGCCCTTGCGTTTGACCAGGTTTAGTTGTTTGTTGCATAAAGTTTTGGTTCGGTTTAATTTGTTCGGGCCAAACTAAACAATAATATTTAATAAAATAAGGATCAAACGTTTGCGTAATTTCAACTTTAACAGAAAAGGGCTTTAGTTGGTGCTCACGCACCTAAAACCCGTGTGCTCTAGGCCTGTATCAACAGAAGTTTTCATTCTCGAAGTTACCCGGTAACCTTTACAATAAGAGGCATTACACATAAAAGAACCACCCCTTACCACTCTTTTAGGTATAGTTGGTTCCATAGGATCGTAGCTATCTGACGGACCTTTAGGATTGGTGCTCAACCCTGAAAGCGTGCTATAATAATCGGGCCGGTACCAATCGCTGCACCACTCCCATACGTTGCCCGCCATATCATAGAGTCCATAACCGTTCGGCTTAAATTTTTTCACTGCAGCTAAACCATTAAAACCATCCCAATTGGTGTTTTTAACAGGAAAGCTCCCCTGCCAGGTATTGGCTTTTACTTTACCTTTTTCTATATCTTCGTTCCCCCAGGGATATTTTTCATTTTTCAAAGCACCTCTCGCGGCGTACTCCCACTCTGCCTCAGTTGGCAACCGTTTACCCGACCATTTACAATAGGCCATGGCATCATCCCATGATACGTGTACAACCGGAAAGTTTTCTTTTCCTTTAATATCGCTGCCCGGCCCATGAGGATGTTTCCAATTGGCACCTTTAACCCAACGCCACCATTGTGAGGCATCGTTTAAAGAGGTAACACTTTTAGGCTGATAGAAAACCAAAGATGCTGCAACAAAAACACTGTCAGGCGGTTTGGGCGTACCTGCCGGAAGCTGTTTTTTCATTTCTTCCCAATCTGGCTTACGTTCGGCCGTAGTAAGATATCCGGTCGCATCTACAAACTTTTTAAAACTGGCATTGGTTACTTCGGTAGCATCAATCCAGAAAGAAGAAACTTTAACCCGATGCTGTGGGTATTCATCATCTCTACCCTCTTTATCAGAAGCGCCCATGGCAAACTCGCCTGCTGGAATTAAAACCATGCCTTCATGACTTACGTTATTATTGGAAGCGAAACTTGAAGAATCTTTTACCGCCCCAAGACGGCTTGGCATATTTTTTTCGCATGAGGCTAAAGAATCTTGCTTGTGTTTAGCCTGTTCTTCTTCCTTAGCGTGCTTAGATTGACAAGAAAGTATAAAAAGAAGCGGCAAAAAAAACAAAGCAGAAAGAAATCTATGCATGATTGATATTAAATTAGGAGCGATAAAAATATCAATTAAGTTTAAAAAAGAGAAGCTAAATAATTAATTCGCCTATAAATCAATACACTAACACATTTGGCGATTTTTTATTTGCAGGAAATGCTTCATAACCCTATATTTGCACCACTTTAAAGGAAACGGATAACGTTTTAAGCAAAGTAGATTCCGTAGCTCAGCTGGTAGAGCATTACACTTTTAATGTAGTGGTCCTGGGTTCGAATCCCAGCGGGATCACAGAAATCCTCCAACGAAAGTTGGGGGATTTTTTGTTTAAAAGGGATTCGAACCCGGGTTCGAACTTTTTCTTGAGCAGGTATGAGCATGGCTAGCGCGAGCGAAAAATCCCAGCGGGATCACAGAAAACCTCACAGAAATGTGAGGTTTTTTTGTTTTATTCCTGCTGAAATTCGAACAGAAGCGCCGGCCGGGGTTCGATTTGTAAAACACTAAATAGGTAATAATCGCATTTCGGCTACAAGAAAATACTTTTCGGCTACAACCGTACAGAAACGATAGCTGAACTTTGCATCATTAAATAATATCAAAATGAAAGTATTTGTTACAGGCGCTACAGGTTTCGTAGGAACTGCCGTAGTACAGGAATTATTAGCCCATGGGCACCAGGTTTTGGGATTGGCCCGTTCGCAAGAATCAGTAAAGAAATTGATTGCCGCAGGCGCAGAAGCACATAGCGGAGATTTAAATGATTTTGAAAGTTTGAAATCAGGAGTTATCGCTTCAGATGCAGTGATTCATTTAGGATTTGTACACGATTTTGCAAGGTTCGAGGAAATGTGTAAACTTGATGGAAAAGTGATTGAAACAATAGGCGAAGCTTTATTGGGAACAGACAAACCTTTTCTCATCACTTCAGGAACTGCACTTTTTTCAAAAGACGGAATCACAACCGAAAAAGACCTTTCCGCAAACCATCCGCATCCCAGAATTGCAACAGAAAATGCAGCTGATGCTGTAGCGGCAAAAGGTGTGAAAGTTGCCGTTATAAGACTCTCTCCAGCTGTTCACGGTAAAGGAGATGTAATTGGTTTTGTTCCGACTTCGATCAATATTGCAAAAGAAAAAAGAAAGGCTGCCATTATTAACGATGGCCGTAATTTCTGGCCTGCTGTGCACGTACTAGATGCAGCAAAATTGTACCGATTAGCTTTGGAAAAACCTTTCATAATCGGGACAAGATATCATGCAGTTGCAGAGCAGGGAATTCCATTTAAAGATATTGCAACTTTTATTGCAGAAAAATTGCAGATTCCACTTGTGTCCCTTACGAACGATGAAGCAGTAGAACATTTCGGCTGGTTTGCACATTTTGTAAAGCTTAATAATCAGACTTCGAGTGAAGCAACTAAGGTAACATTAGGTTGGAAACCTCAACAGCCAACTTTGATGGAAGATTTGCAAAATGATGTTTATTTCGCTGAGGTAAGATAGTCTGTACCTTTATATTCATTAAATTTGATTAAATATTTAAACTGATGTCTGATTCGCCGTTAAGAATAAAAACCATCCCTCAATTTCATACTTTACGTGGCTTGCCAAAGCCAAAACATCCGCTCATCAGTGTGATTAATTTTGAAGATATGGCGCCGGCTTTGGAAAGCGGAAAGCAGCGTTTAATGTTTGATTTTTATATGATTTCTGTTAAGCGGGATATGGATCATAAATATATATATGGGCAGCAAGATTACGATTTTGATGAGGGGGTAATGTTCTGTATGGCTCCACATCAGATCTTGAGCGTTATACGAGAACAGAATGGCAAAAATCCGTCCGGGTGGATGATGATGATTCATCCGGATTTTCTTTGGAACACGCCCTTGGCTAGCGCAATCAGGAAATATGAATTCTTTGACTATTCTGTCAATGAAGCATTATTCTTATCCGAAGATGAAGAAATAAAAATCCAGCAAATTACTGATAATATCAAGCAGGAATATCAAACCAACATTGATAAATTCAGCCAGCGCATTATTATTTCTCAGTTGGAAACGCTTCTGAATTATGCTCAAAGATTTTATCAGCGACAGTTTATTACGCGTCACAAAGCGCATCATCAGTTTTTAGAACGTCTGGAAATTCTGCTCAAAGATTATTTCGAAGGAAATCATCTCAAAGAACAAGGTTTGCCAAGTGTCCGGCTTCTTTCAGACAAATTCAATATGTCGCAATACTATATGAGGAGCCTTTTGAAAACTTTAACCGGACAAACCACACAACAGCACATCCACGAAAAGCTGATTGAAAAAGCCAAAGAAAAGCTCTCCACCACTGAACTTTCAGTAAGTGAAATTGCTTACGAATTGGGGTTTGAGCATTCCCAATCCTTTAGTAAACTGTTTAAAGCTAAAACTGATATTTCACCTCTGGAATTCAGGAAGTCGTTAAATTAAAATTATTCCAAGTCTTCTTAATTTTAGTTAAGTTTTATTCACAGGACAGAAAGTTTGTGAGACTTTTCAATAAAAATGTTTCATCAATAGTAGTTGCAGCTAAAACGTACCGAAAAAAAATGGAGAGCGGTTAGGTGAGTCAATATGGACAAAGATATGGGTAACATTCTTATTAATTTTACGATATCCTGGATGCTCCGCTAATTATTTTGTAATTTACTTTCAGTATAAATCTAACCTAAATTAAATGTTAAACCGTAGAAATTTCCTCCACTACGCTGCAACCGCAGTGGGAACCACTGCCCTGCTTTCTGCCTTAGACAATCCTGCCTATGCCCTTTTCAGTAAAACGATTGGCGCAAACGATCAAATCAATATTGGTGTAATCGGAATCAAAGGCATGGGATGGTCCGACCTCAAAGCGGCCCTTAAAGTACCGGGCGTAAACCTGATCGCCCTGTGCGACAGTGATGCCAATGTGCTTGATGAAAGGATAGCCGAATTAAAATCGATGAATGTTGACGCCGCAAAAGTAAAAAGATATAAAGATTATCGTGCGCTGCTCGATAATAAAGATGTCGACGCTGTAATTATCGGCACACCCGATCACTGGCATGCCCTGATGATGATCCATGCCGTACAGGCAGGTAAAGATGTGTATGTTGAAAAGCCGGTCGGCAACTCTATTGTCGAATGCAGTACCATGGTCAAAGCGCAGGAAAAATACAATAAAGTTGTGCAGGCAGGTCAATGGCAGCGCAGTCAGCAACATTTTAAAGATGCGGTAGATTTTGTAAAGAGCGGCCAGCTGGGAAATATCAGAACGGTAAAAGTATGGTGTTACCAGGGCTGGATGAAACCTGCGCCCATAGTGCCTGATACCCTACCCCCTGCAGGCGTTGATTATGCCATGTGGCTTGGGCCGGCAAATAAAAGAGCATTCAATGCCAGCAGATATCACTTCAATTTCCGCTGGTTTTGGGATTATGCCGGTGGCTTAATGACCGACTGGGGCGTGCATTTACTGGATTATGGCTTGCTGGGTATGAACTCACCTGTACCAAAAACCATATCAGCATTAGGTGGCCGCTTCGCCTATCCCGATCTGTATGAAGAAACGCCTGATACGCTGACTACCTTATATGAGTTTGACAAGTTCAACATGGTATGGGATTCTGCCATGGGTATAGATAACGGCTCTTATAACCGCAACCATGGCATTGCCTATATCGGTAACAACGGCACGCTGATCCTCAACAGGCAAGGCTGGGAAGTTATTGAAGAAAAGGTAAGCGGCAATAAAGTGAGCAAGCCCTTTGTTAAATCTTCAGATAATGGACTGGACAATCATATGGTCAATTTTTTTAGTGTGGTCAGATCCAGAAAAAAAGAAGAACTGAACTGCTCCATACAGGATGCTGCGCATGTAGCTACCGTTGCCCAAATGGGAAATCTTGCCTTCAGAAGCGGACAAAAATTATCATGGGACCATGCCAAACATCAGTTTACAGACCAGAAGGTAAACGATAAATACCTGTTGGCTCAGTATCACAACGGTTACAGCTTGCCTAAAGTTTAAGCCTACAGTTTAAACAGATCAGGAGGTATACATTTCCCTCTGGGATCACAGTAAAGATTATCGAAATATATAAAACCCTGCAATCGCGCGATTAGCAGGGCTTTTGCTTTTAGGAAATTGCCAGAACTCGCACGAAATCTTGCTCTACGGATTAGTAAATAGAACAGCGTCTGTGACTCGCTTTTATTTGAGTTTATAAGTTCAATTTATTCTAATATCCGTAGAGACGCTGCGCTTAACTCTACGGACAGAGGGTGAAATCTTTTGGCAAAAACTTCGGTCGTTTTTCTTGGCAAAACGGGAATATGTGATAGTTTAAAGTGTCCATTCAGAAAATCCCTGCAAGTTTTATACTAAGTTTTTCGATTTCTGCTTTTTAGCTTTGGATGAGATTGTATTTTTCGGAGATAACGATATATGGTGGTCTGGCATTCTATTGGTCGATACCTTTCAATATTTCTGGAAGTGTTGGAGCTTTTCAAGGTTTTGCCTGGAGAAGATACAGAACTTAATATATTTTACTAAAAAAATTAGCATTAATATTATTTTATGTTTAGCTTTATTCCTTCCATTTATCAACATTCTTTAATTATGTTGATAAATATTAACTTTAGTATACATCTAAGCTTATGAGATTAATTAAGAAATTGTTACTTTGGCTAAATTCAAAAATTTACGCTCATGTCAAAATTCGTAAAGTACTCTTTAATTCTCCTTAGCACTATAGTGTTCTTAGCATCTGCTATTTGGTATTATAATGTAAGAGATTATGAACCCCTTATTGCCTTAACAACTTCAATCATTGCCCTAATAGGTCTTCCCTTTATTAAGACCAGGGATGGTGGTAATATTAAAATGAAGCAAAAGGCAGGTGCTAACTCAACTCAATATCAGTCTGGCGGTGATATGAACATTCACTAGTAATGGCTTTAAAAAGAGAACAAAGTCAGGAGGCTGGCGCAGGTTCAACCCAGATTCAGGCAGAAGGTGACATAAACTATCAACCCACAACTATATACAATCCACCTGAACCAATTTCAGGAGGTGCATATCAAAAGTTAGTTGACGGATATAATAAGGAACGTGAATCAGGGGATACTACTTTAAATACTATCATAGATAAAATACAAAAATACAGTGATGTAATTGATACTGAATTTATTGGCTTGCCGAAAAAATTAGAAGATGGTGGATTTGAAAGTGACATCAAAATGGCTATGAGATTGAAGGAAGAATATACTAAGTATTTGTATCAGAACAACTTTTCAATTGCTAAACAAAAAATTCATGGATATCTACTAGCAAAAATATTCGTTGCTTTTGATTTATGTGTAGTAGAAGCTATTAGAGAGAGAAAATCAAAATTAGAAATCAAAGACATTCTTTTGGAAAAGGTCATTAAGCCTATAGAAGATGAATTAGGTATTGATAACGTCCTGGACTTATATAGAGATGACGTATTAGGAATGGTATATTTTTTAACGGGCAACTGCCACATTAGCTGGAAATAATGTTAATTTATCACCCTGCATTTGATAATTATCATTGTATGATAAGAATATTAAAGGTTTTGGAAAATCTTCCAAAGCAGAAATATTCATATGATAGAATAAGGATATATGACTACTTTTTCCTCTTCCCAAATGATTTGAGAAAGATAACAATACCTACAGCCCTTAGACATTACAAAGTTATTAAAGCGGAAAACAAATATAATATAATCCATAATCCTATTGAGGTTTTTAGAAGGATTTCAGGTTTCCAATATTTAGCTTTAAATGCATTAGCATCCTATGACTTAATTGACAATGCATTATTTCAAAAGAAAATTATTTTAAGGACAGACAAACAAATTCCGTTTGAATTAAATTTAAGAGATTTTGAGCAGAAGTATCTCGAATTTTTGAATAGCTATGCCAGCAAGCTAGCACTTAAAGAATTAAAAGAACGTACAAAACTTATGGAATATAGATATGAGCTCTCTTAAACTAAATCAGTTACTAGTTTCCAAAAATGGTAAGGAAGTTTATAATGAAAAGTTTCATAGCGGAATTAATATAATTAGAGGGCATAATAGCTCTGGAAAATCAACTGTGTCCAATTTTATTTTTTTTGCTTTAGGTGGGGAATTTTTAAATTGGTTACCTGAAGCATTATCTTGTGATTTTGTTGTAGCTGAAGTTACTATTAACGATAAGATATTAACTCTAAAGAGAGCAATAAGCGATAGTGGTCGACGACCTATGGCTATATATATCGGCACATTAGAGCAATCATTAAATTCTGCTATAAATGGCTGGATAGTTCATCCATATAACAAGAATGATAATAATGAGAGTTTCAGTCAGCTATTATTTAAAATTTTAAATTTCCCCGAAATATCTTCAGATAATGAAGAGACTATAACGATAAATCAAATCCTACGACTTATATATATTGACCAGTTATCATCCCTTGATGGTTTAATGAGAAATGAGGATTTTGACTCACCAACTGTTAGACAAGCGATTGGCTACCTACTTTTAGGGACTTATGATGACATATTGCTTAGAAAGCAGATGGAATTAAAAGAACGTAAAAAAGAACTAGTCAATATTGATAAACAAATAACTGCAATTGAAGATGTTTTAAAAAATTCTGAATTTGAACTCCATTCTGAAAAGATACTTCAGACAAAGCAAAAAAAAGAAACCGAACTAAACAACATAAATGCGAAGTTAGCTGAACCCGTTGTAAATAAAAATACTGGTACTGAAACACAAAAATCTCTAGAAAACTTTCGGATTAGCCTTACTAAAGCAAAGAATGAATTTAATCAGGTAGCAAATCAAATAGATATTTTAAATCTAGATATAATAGATAGTAGAGAATTTATTAGTGAAGTTGAAGAAAAAATTATTGCAATTAATGAGTCTCTTAATGCAAGAGAAAGTTTCAAGGATATCAATATTTCCTACTGTCCAGTTTGTTTAGGAAAACTTACCAATGAAGAAGCAGATAATATCTGTCACTTGTGCAAAGCTGAAAAAGAACCTGAAGCAACAAACTCCAAAGTTTTAAGAGCTAAATTAGAACTTGATGCTCAACTTAAAGAGTCTAAAATATTATTTCAAGATAAAACAATCCAACTCACTGAACTTACAGATATATTAGATTCAATTAAAAAGACAATTAAAACTATTCAGACAGACTACGATATTTTTATAAATCAAACAAGAACCACCACGGAAAGCTTTTATGACAAGTTATTAGAGCAAAAAGGCAAATTAAAGTCTGATATAGAATTTTTAGATAAAGAAATGCAGTTGCATAACTCCTATTCCGCATATATGGTGCAAAAGTCTGCACTTAAATCAAGGATAGGAATTTTAGAGTCTGAAACCAACCTTTTAGCAGGTAATCAAGAAAGAAAAACCCAAACTGTATTTGCTTCTATTCAAAAATACACCTTAGAATTACTAAAAGGAGATGGTGAGTATGAGTCTACATTCGTAGACGGAAAAAATGTAACATTGTCTTTCTCAAAAAATAGTTTTTATTTAGATGGAAGAAACAGATTTTCCGCTAGTTCTATGGTATTGCTAAAGAACTGTGTTAGGTTTGCGATATTTTTTGCTTCTATAGAGCTAGATTTCATGAGGTATCCTAAATTTATCCTATGTGACAATATAGAAGACAAAGGAATGGAAGAAGCCAGAAGTAAGAACTTTCAGAAAAATATTGTCAATATAGCTAATTCAGAAAAATTCGCAGACAAGGACTTTCAAATGATTTTTAGCACTTCTATGATTAACGATGACCTAAACATAGAGCCATATACAATTGGTGAATTTTATGATGAAAATAATAAAACCCTAAAGTTATAGTCCCTATTTAAATTCTTAGACACTATAAGGATTGCAAGGAAATGCAGTCCTTTTTTTATCCTAAATTTCAAAGCCATGCAAATGGGAGAAATGCAGAAAGAAAAAGCCAAAATCAAAATAGTGCTTCAAGGGAGTAGTAGCTTAGAGAAAACGATGTTATTACTTATAGTTAAATTTAGTTGACAGATAAGATTTTAGTTTAACGGTCTGAAATCGAATTAATCTATAATTACTTTAAAAACTCGCTCAATTCTTGTCCATGTAGCCCCTGAAGGCCATTCTCCTTTGGCTTGATTTACTGGCTCCTTTAAAAGTTCAAATTCGGTTAATCTTGAAAAAGACTTAACAAAACTATCAATTCTTGCCGTTTTGGTATCGTTTAGCAGTGGACTTACCACTACAAAATAATTAATACCTTGAAATCTGCTCTTGATTAGTTTAATAAGATTAGGAAGAGAGAAAAAATCAATGTCAAGAATATTAGAAAATAGGTGTAGATGTGTGGTACCTTTTATATCTTTAAAATCTTCTGGTTCCACTGAATCAAGGTCTTTATTAACTGTAATAACCTTCAATTCGGAGTTATACTTTTTTGAGTGTAATGCCGCTCTTGATAGTGCTATTGATGATGGCTCAATAAGTACGGCATGTGCAGAATCAAGTTCAATATTATTCTTGTCGAGAAATTCCTGAAGGACCATAGTAGCCATCCCTTGACCACAACCCCAGTCAACAAGATTTAAATGTTTTGAAAATATATCTTCTGGTAAAACTGAAAAGGCTTCCATGAGTTTCTTAAAATGCATGTTACCAAAACTGTACATGTAAGCAGCTAACTGACACTCTGTATCCAGTATTTGCACCCCGCGCTGTAGAGACAATCTAATAGCTTCAGTTCCACAGGTTTGATATTCTCGTACTGATACTTGTCTAATATCTGAAAAATGGTTGTTAAGAGGTTCTATTTTTTTAGAATAAATTGTGCCTTCTTCAATAAGAGGTTCTTTACTGCGTTCGGCAACTGCAATCCCTCTATCCAAAAATGTATCAAGTAATTCCTGAATGTGAGCTGTAGAAAAGTCTATTGAAGCTGTATCTGTCTTCAGTATATCCCAAACCAAAGGCCTGTTCAGGAATGAATTCTCGTCGGCAGCTAAAGTCTGGTTGATCTTTTTTCTAATTGCTTCAGACAAACCCGGATTATACGGACCAAAGTCGAGAATAGCTTTAAGGTAATAGTTAACGAGTGTAGATAAAACCTTATTTTCGTTATCTTCTTCTTCTTCCAAGGACAAGCTTAACTGATTATATATATTTTCGTATCTCGACAGATAAGTATCAGCATCATCTACATCAACAAGGAATTGCGCGGAAGCTTTTAATCTGCCCGGATATTCATACAAATGACCATCTAAGAAATTTAATAAATATCTAAATGGCGAGGTTAAGTTAAGTCTCTCAGAAACTTCAAGCAACAAGGCAATAAATGCCAAGTTATTTCCACTGACAGGCAAATTTAGAATAACCCTTCTTTTGAGGGTCAAAAGGCTTTTTATTACAGGCAGATTTTTCTTAAGATCTGCATCTGGTGTCCACGTAAAAAATTCATAAATTGTATCAAAATTTTCTTGGATATATGTATCTAGCGATGCTGCATCTATAGCTGCATCGATTAGTTCTTTTAAGAGCGTCATTAAATTATAAAATGGTTGGAACGTTATTTATTTTGTTAATTAATTCTTGGATTTCACGCATGGAACCTTTGAAGGATTTTTTTACTGGAATATTCAGCTTTTTTGCTAATTTTTTAAGTTCAGATGGAGCTAGATGAGACAACTCTTCATTTTTGATTAATTCAGATTGAGCAACTTTGTTTGCTCTTTCTAAATCTTTAGTCACTACCTCTTTTTTTATTAGGTTTTTATTAGATATATCTTTTGTTATTTCCCAAATTGTTGCCCTTACAGCTTTTGTTCGATTTGTAACAATTTCTTGAAAGTAAGATAATATCTTACCCCTGTCAAGCGAAACTAGGGGATGGTTATTAGCTTTAATAAAATCTTCTGTAAGATCTACACTCAAAGTTTGTTCAAACTGGTGTAAAAATTGGAAATCTATTTCTAGTTCGTTTACAACTTCTACCTTCTCGCCGCATATTACATATTGAGGATTTTGAATGTTATTTACATTTGGCTGATAGATACCTCTGAAAAGTTCTTCCAAGAATTCTGTTTCATAAATATCTTTTTTTCCATTAAAAGTGAATTGAAAAATGCTTTCAATTATATGATAATCAAGTCGATTCTCCAATTCAAATTTAATATTGACTTTCTTTCCATCAACCTGATAAGCATTTCGCAAACCTGTGTATCCTATGTGAAGACCAAAAAGAAGTGTAATTTCTTCAAGTTTAGTAGAAGATAAATTTGCTTTTTTTAGATATGAGATGAGATCTTCAAGACTTTTCGATCTAGTTGAGCCATAGGTAGCTAGAAGAATAAAATCATATAGAATGGAATTTTTCAGTGAGTCATCCGGCTTAATAACCCCCAAGCTAGTCCGAATATCTACTCCGAGTTCTCTTGCGAGATTTCGTACTGTTTCATTGTTAACATCACTGTAAATAAGCTTCAAATATGGCGACCATTCACTTTGAAATTTGTTAGAAAAAAGTCCTATATTTTTTCTATCAAAATCAAATTCAAGATCTTTTTCAGCCAAGGAGACTTCATCCGCGATTTTGGAATTAAAATGGCCAAGGGTGGCAAAATAGTTTTTAGGATAGGTCAACTTTTGAAATGCTGCCGCAACCTTTGAGAAAGAAAATCCACCTAAAATAACATTAAATCTATTGATGTTTTCCGTAAGATCAGTTACATCGTAGCTTGGAATTGAAACATTTTTCAATTTTATCTCGGTTGGTTTGTTAATATCATCCGCGCCACTATCCACTAACCTTTGCGGAATAAATGCTGTTGCAATATTGGTATTCCAGATAGTAATATCAGCTTGTTCTTTTTCTTTGAAAAATATTTTTTTTATTCTAGTAATAGGCAAGCAACTGTTCAAAATGAAAATACCATCATCTATGGGCAATAATTTCATTTTTTCATCATTAGTTAAGACGATCTCTATTGAGCAATTAAACTGTTCCACCCATTTGTATTCCGAAAAGAGCAATGAGCTAGCAAATGGCTCGACCTTCATTTCTTGACTTTTTTTGAAGAAGTTGAATGGCATGATCAAACCTGCACTAAAATAAACTGGCAGATCTTTGGAAAATATCGGAATATATAAGCTTGAAGTTTTCATTATAAATTTTCTATTTCATATGTTGTTGGATCGATTCCTAAAACACTCGTTGAACTTATCAAAAATAAGTTTCTTCTTGCCCTTGTAAAGGCTACATAGTAATCTTTTTCCTCCACAATATTCAAATTCTGGATGTTCAACTTCCAATCTTGAAAATCTGGAAGGATTACTGTATCAAATTCTATCCCTTTGGCAGACTTAAATGTAGTTACATGGACCCCACCAATATCTAAAATTTCTTCACCATCATGAATATACATTGTGCATTTCACACCTTTGGAAAGCAAAAGTGCATGACAATTTCGAACATTACTCTTTTTTGGCAGGAAGATTCCGATGTTGTGCGTATCAGATTCAAATTCATTAATAATGTCAATCATACCTTGGGTACGCTTTTCCCAAATCCCACCAGTAACAAGACATTTTGGTTTTATTCCAGTGCTACGATCTCTTTGTAAGGTCTCCATCACCACATTAGAGATTAACTTCTTCGGCAGCGCGGCTGAGGTAAATTGCATTATTTCATAGGAATTCCGAAAATTTTCATCTAGTTCGTAGAACTTATTGTCTGGGAATAAAGATAAAAGCTGTTTTTCACTACTAGAATGTTCAGGATAGAGAATTTGCTGTTCGTCGGCACCGTAGGAAACTGTTTCTACAAATCTTTTTAGATATGTATAACAATCATTATTATTGTCCTGCGCTTCATCGACAATTATCTCATCGATATGCTCTGAAGGATCGAAACTCCAGCCAGTAGTTCTTTTAACTGCCCTACCAGCCTCGGCATTTTCTTTTGCCGCGCATTCAGAGAGATACCTTTCCAATGTTTTAGTGTAAGTCAGGATTAAGCTTTTCTTTGTTCCAATGCTGTGATTTCTGATGTGGCGCCAAAGGGAAACAACACTTTTACCAGTCCCGGGTCCTCCTGCAATTGCGACTGCAGCAGGTTCATCAAGTACCGCCTTTTGAGGGTCGGTTAACTCCGCATAAATAGGGAGCTTAAAATAATATGGCATAGAGTTCTAATTTAGAACTCTAAAGGTAAGATTTATTCGTTCACCAACAAGCTTAGAAGTTTTGGGCACTTGATGTTGCCAGTAATGCTGGAGCTCACCGGACATAATTAGAAGGCTACCTTTTTCGAGTTCTATCTCAATCTTTTGTTTAGTTTTCAAATGTCTGAGCTGGAATGTTCTTGTTGATCCAAAGTTAACCGATGCGATCACAGGATTTAATCCGAGCTCACGCTCTGCATCAGTGTGCCATGATATTGAGTCATTTCCATTACGGTACAGATTAAGCAAAACACTATTAAAAACCACATTCGCTAATGTCTTAATCTTATCTCTTATTTCTATTAAATCTTTGGTCCATGGGGATGGTTGTAACGTCAATCCTGAAAACGAATAGGGCTTATCACTATCTCCGTACCAGGCAGTAAGTCTTGGAAAGGGAATCTTTTTACCATACATATTCATAGACTCTTGCTTCCAATCTGATTCTGATCTAAGTCTTCGAAAATAACTATCACTTTCTACAGGGGTAAAAAAATCAGGAATAAAAGTAAATTCCCCATTAGGTATAATATTTATTCCTCTAACTGGTTTAAGGGCTTCATCTCGTTCTTGAGCAGCTCCAAAAATATCAATTTGTCCCATGATCAAAATTAAATTTTTATATCTTAAATTTTTTAAAAAAAACACTTAAATAACACTCAGTTGGTGGCTCAATTATATATAACAAATATTGCTAAAATAATTAGTAAAAACAATTCAGTTTTATATCATTTATTCTTTCAAGGCTTAATTAAATAATTAATTAAAGGGCAAAAAAACTGTATTTGAAATTAAAATAAGATTATTTTTTCTAAAATTTATCTATGTTTAAAGAATAGCAATTGTAACCAAAAAACACAGATGAAAAGGTGAGTGATTAGGTGAGTCACATTTTGAAGTCTTCCAAATAGCCTTTAAATGCTGAAAACTGAACGAAATTCACGCCCCAGCGAGATCACCAAATGCGAAAGACTAAATAAATCAAGTTCTCTCCCATTTCTGTATCTAACCTTTACGCTTGCACCTCGAACTGCAAGCCGCTCAAATACCTGTACAAACCTTGTTCACTGTTAATGAGTTCCTGATGGGTACCCGATTCAATAATCTGCCCCTTTTCCATCACCAGGATCCGGTCTGCTTCACGAATGGTGGATAAACGGTGTGCGATAATGATAGAGGTTCGGCCGCTCATTAATTCTTCCAGGGCTTCTTGTACCAGGCGTTCCGATTCAGAGTCGAGCGAAGAAGTGGCTTCATCTAAAATTAATATAGACGGATTTTTTAACAGCGCCCGGGCAATGGCAATGCGCTGACGTTGTCCGCCTGAGAGTTTTACCCCCCGCTCTCCTACTATGGTGCCGTAACTTTCCGGAAATGCGCTGATAAAATCATGTGCATTTGCCCGTTTAGCGGCCTGTATAATTTCTGCTTTGGTAGCCGTTAACTTGCCGTATGCAATGTTTTCCAATATCGTTCCGCCAAATAACATTACATCCTGCGGAACAATAGCGATCTGGTTCCGGATATCCGTAAGCGAATAGGCAGCGGCTGGTTTGCCATCGAACAGGATTTCGCCGCTTTGCGGATGGTAAAACTGCAGTATCAATCCTGCTGTAGTCGATTTGCCCGATCCACTCGGACCTACTATGGCTATTTTTTGTCCGGCTTTGGCCTCGAAAGATACCTGGCTTAATACGGCTGCTTCCGGCCGTGAAGGATAGGCAAAATTGACATGATTAAAAGCGAGATTCCCCGTTATTTTTTGGCTCGTTACCTGGTCCTTTTCATTGATGGAAACGGCTTCGCCCTGCTCTCCCAATATTTCCAGTACCCTTTCGCTGGCTCCTACAGCCTTTTGCAGGTTGGCAAAAAGTTCGGGAAAACTGCCCAGCGAACTACCGAGGAACATCGCATATAATGAAAATTTTAAAAGTTCGCCAAAGGTTATTTCATGCTGACTAACCAGCACGCAGCCATAGCCGATTACTGCCAGTACCCCACCAAAAACGCACAGCACGATAAAGGAAACAAACATGCCCCTGAATTTTGCGCCCTTAATGGCAATATCGGCTACCTCGCGGATGGTGTTCCGGTAACGCGTGGCCTCGAATGCCTCGTTTACGAATGCTTTTACATTGGCAATACCCGATAAAGTTTCTTCCACTATACTGTTTGATTCGGCCATTTTATCCTGCGCCTGGCGCGAAATCTTTTTGATAAAACGGCCAAACAGCACCGCAAATACAATCATCACGGGTAAGACGAGAAGCAGGGCAAAAACCAGCTTTTTCGATATGATGGCCATAAAAACGACACCGCCAACAAACAGCACCAGCTGCCGCAACAGCTCTGCAATGGTGGTGGTTAACGTGTCTTGAACCTGTGAAAGGTCGGCAGAGATCCGGCTGTTCAGTTCACCTACCCTGCGGTTCGAGAAGAAATTCATGGGCAGGGTGATCAATTTGAAGTAAGTGTCGCGCCTGATGTCGGCCAGGGAGCGTTCTGCTACCGTAACAAACCATAAGATCCTGAAATAAGACACTACCGCCTGCAAGGCCAATACTGCAAAAGCTAACATTAAAATGCCCTGTATGGTGCCTGGCAGGTAACTGTTGGTGTGTTTGCCCTGTGCCGTATCAATTAAGGCACCGATAAAAGATGGAAAGGCCAGCCCGACCAAACTGGACAAAAATAGAAAAAACAGCGCAGCAATAAATTTACCACGATAAGGTTTTAAATAAGTAAGTAAACGGGCAACGTTGCCCAAACTTTCTCTGGTTATTTTTGCTTTTGCTAATTCAACGCCCGGTGCATTTCCGCTGTTTAACTGTTTTCTTGCCATTATTTTGATGTTGATCGTTGGGATATATTCCTTTTTTAATGCCTGTTGTGACACCAAACAGGATTGTGGTAGTGAAGACGGATCAACATCAAAAATACTTTAAATATTTTTAGCTTTTAAGTAGGTTAGTCTGGAGGTTTATACTGGTGATGAAAAATGAATGCTTATTGGTTATTCTTCCAAATCAACAGATTTAAAATTCCGGTACAAACAGCCCCATCGTACTAACTCTTCAGATCCTTTGAGAAGCGATCAATAAAAGATTTCTAAAATTGGGCGTCATTTCGACTGGAACGCAGTGGAATGGAGAAATCTTTGAACTGTGTTAAAAGATCTCTCCACTGCGGTCGAGATGACGAAAGATTGCTTCCCTCGTTAGGGACAGGCTGTCGGCTGAAAGCCTTTTCTCATCCGATAGCTATCTGATAACGATTATTCTCTACCGGTTAATTACTGTCAAACTTCTCTATAGCTTCGGGTGTAACTGGTGTAAAAAGGTTCACCAGGTTGCCATCGGGATCTCTTAATAATAAAGATTGATTGCCCCAGGGCATGATAGTAGGTTCTTGTACGATGTTACCTTTTAAAGAAGCAGCCAGCTGATCGAAAAGTTGCTGTACATCATCCACCCTGAATTCGATAATCACACTGCGGTTCTGTGCGGGCTGTGCCACATGGTTACCACCAAAAAACTGTAAAGTACGGGTGCTGCCAATGGCCAAAGTTGCGGTTTTGGTTTTCAGTTCGGCGAAATCGGGCGTGTACCTGGTGGCGGTTAAGCCTGTTACCTGTTCGTAAAAATGGATAAGTGCCGCTACCTGATCGGTGATAATGCGTGTTGATATTAAATTCATTGTCAATTGTTTTAATGATGCAGCGAAGTTATCGGGGGCTTATGACAACCGTTTGTCAGCGCTGATGTTTTTTTTTTCTTTTTCCCGTAAATATTCCTAAAGGCTATATTGATGCGGAGCAAACATGAAATCGGCCGCATTAGCTGCTTACATCCTATCTAAACGGTATATTCTACAGTTATTTCTTAGTGAATGATCCTGGCTGCTCCGACACAGCCATACACCAACCATACCTTAAAATAACTTTCTCTTTACCTCTTATTTAGCTATTGTTAGCCTGCCAACCTAAAGCGACGCAAATCTTTGACCAACCTGATCTAGAACAAGACTACAACTCAACCGAAGTAAGTACAAAGCAGTGTGTAAGTAAGTACCACGCAAGCCTGGCCGGAAGGTGGCCTAAACGTGGGCTAAAGGTGGCATGAAGGTGGACTTTTTAATTTTTTTTTGAGGATTTTTAATCAGATGGATTGATTTGGGTGATCATCCCTTTTTGATTAACCTAATATACTAAAATTATGATTATCTGGAATGGAATGATCAAAATTAACGGGCAAACGGACGATCTGTCTTTTACAATACGGAATTAAGGTTTTATAAACCAAGGCCTGGAGGGCATCTTCTGAGCGCAGCATTGGAATGTTTAGCCATGTTTTTTAGATGACCTATTTTCAAATGGCATTTATGGCTTTGGCAGCCAGTTCAGCTTAAGCCATGAGTCAAAGTCTTTTTATTTACCAGTTTGTTTATCAGAATGGCATCAACCAACATACAATGATCAGCTTGCCTCGCAGCTCACCGTTTCCATCTCAGCAAGTTCTAAGGTAAGGTTCACCGAACATCCATCAAGCGGTCTGGTACAGTGCTTAACCATTGCAGAAATGGTGAATAGCTGTCCCGGTTTCAGCTCAACTGTGTGGTCCTCAAGATCAATTAATATACCTGCTGTTCCGATTTATACAATTTACTCTATAAAACATCGGTTAGTTTTGTGAAATTCCTTAATTTTAAATGATAACCAAATACGTTATGGAACAGAACCAATTGATCAGAATGGATAATATGGGCATTGTTGTGGCATCGCTCGACAATGCAATCTCTTTTTTCACCGAAATCGGACTGAAACTTGAAGGACGGGCAACAATCGAAGGAGAATGGGCAGGTAAGGTTACCGGGTTGGGCAACCAGCACGTGGAAGTCGCCATGATGGTTACCCCCGATGGCCATAGCCGCCTTGAAATTTCACAGTTTCTTGCTCCGCTTACCATTTCAGACCACCGCGAAGCACCGGTTAATTCCCTTGGCTACCTGCGTGTAATGTTTACGGTTTCAGATATCGACGAGTTGTTGCCTAGACTGCAAAAACACGGCGCCACATTGGTTGGTGAAGTTGTTCAATATGAAGACACCTATAAACTTTGCTACATCAGGGGATCAGAAGGTCTTCTGATCGGGCTTGCGCAGGAACTTCACAAAAAATGATGAAACTGATAACCCGTGGCTTCTTTTAAAGGATAGGGCATCGGTCCCATCCTTATAAAGACCACACGGCAAGCTCATAACCATCCGGATCAAGGAACTGAAACCGGCGCCCGCCAGGGAAAGCAAAGATTTCTTTTGAAATTACGCCGCCTGCTTGAATCACATTTGTTCTTGTCCCTTCTAAATCCTGTGAGTAAAGTACAACCAGGATGCTTCCTTTCGACGGCGCTCCAATGGTAAAACCTCCATCCACAAAATCCCCTTCAAAAGCGGTATATTCAGGTCCGTAATCGGTAAAAACCCATCCAAAAGCCGATGTATAAAATGCTTTGACCTTTTCAAGGTCGCGGGAAAGAAATTCAAGGTACTGCACCTGCTGGTGCTTTAACTTCTGCGGCGTTTTGCTCATAAATAGGTTTGCTTGATCAGCAAAAATACCTATAAATGGGCTTGCCTCCCAAAAAAATATTGTTTTGGTTTCAAGATGCTTTCCTGGTTACTGGTACAGACAGCCTTCGCCTGTACCTTTAACCATCTCGTCTTAGGCTTTCAGGCTCATGCCCCCGTCCATTACGATTTCTGCTCCTGTAACATAAGTGGCAGCATCACCACAAAAGAAGGTAACCATTTTGGCCACATCCTCAGATTTTCCGATTTTGCCGAGCGGAATACGGCCGATCAGCCACTGGTTAATGCCTGCTAACTGTTCTTCGCTCAGTCCTATTTTGTTCATGATTTCTGTAGCGATAGGGCCTGGACTCACACTGTTCACCCGGATCTGGCGTGGTGCAAGCTCTACCGCTGCAATACGCATCACCGAGTTCAGTGCTGCTTTGCTTGAAGAGTAAATTGAACTGTTTGCCCCGTCCATGTGTGCGGTATTAGAAGAAAGGAATACCACAGAACCACCATCATTCAGCAATGGGATAAATTTGCTCAAAGTAAAATATGCACCTTTAAAATTAACACCAAAAATGTTATCAAAACTTTTTTCAGTGGCATCTGCAATGCTGCTCTGCTCCACTACACCCGCATTAATAAACAGGATGTCAATTTTACCAAAGATTGTTCCTACCTCACTCGCTAATCCTTCAATTGCGGTAATCTGGCTCTGATCTGCCACCAATCCTATTACACCAAGGTCTGAAGCAGCCTTTTCAACGGCATCTTTCCTCCTTCCGGTAATAATCACCTCTGCACCCTGTGCTTTTAATTCTTTGGCGGTGGCATAACCGATGCCGCTATTTCCGCCGGTTATCAGCGCTTTTTTTCCTGTTAAATTGTTCATGATAAAAAAATAAATTTTATACCTGCAAAAATATGGTTGTATTGGTATACTTTTGTAGTCAGTATAACAGAGTATACCAGTTATGGAAACAGAAAAAACAATCCAGATTGCAACAGAGGTGCTGTCTAATCCACGAAACCAAAAAGAAGAGGTACAAGCTTTACAGGATACGCTTTATGTGCTCGGGGGCAAATGGAAACTACCGATCATCAATTCCATCTGTAATGGAAATAAAAGATTCCGGGATATTGAAAGAAGCATTCCGGGAATTACCACGCGGATGTTGAGTAAGGAATTAAAGGAAATGACGGCAAACCAGCTGATCAAAAGAACAGTGATAGACGATACTCCTGTAAGTATTGAATATACTTCCACTGAATACTGCCAGTCTTTTGGCGGTATCATCCTGGAAATGATCAGGTGGGGCAAAAGCCACAGGCAACGCTTGAAGGGAACTGCTGATTAGGTCAATGGCTAACAATTTTTATCGATACAAAGTTCCATGATCTTAAAAGAACGAGACTAAGCAAATCTATCTTTGTGGTAGCCAAATTGACTAAGAGCGCATTATCTTATTGAGATCAATTTTATCGGGCCGAATGAAAATTGTATTTTTCAAAAAAAAACGGCAGATAAATTAAGCACAGCTTAATGCGCCAAACACCCTATAAAAAACATATGAATAAAGCATTTTTAACTTTTCTTTTAACTTTTTTTACGGCAGTAGTTTTTGGACAAAAAAACAGGACAAATGAAAGCGATAAAAGTAAACCCTTTGTCTTGGGGCGAATAGAAGAAATCCAATCAAAAGAACTGGCTGAGAAAAGAATCCTGAACATTTACCTTCCCGAAGGCTATCAACAAAACGATACCACTAAATATCCGGTAATTTATTTGCTTGATGGTTCTGCAGACGAAGATTTTATCCATATTGTAGGGTTGGTGCAGTTTAATAGTTTCGAATGGGTAAATCAGGTACCTAAATCAATTGTGGTGGGCATTGCCACTGTAGACCGGAAACGGGATTTTACTTTCCCTACCTCAATTGAGGGCGACAAGAAAAGATATCCTACAACAGGCCATTCGGATAAATTTATTTCGTTCATTGAAAAAGAGCTTGAGCCGTACATTCAATCAAAATATAAAACGAATGCGAACAAAACACTTATTGGGCAATCTTTAGGCGGTTTGCTGGCTACTGAAATCCTGATTAAAAGACCTGCGCTTTTTAATAAATACATTATTATTAGTCCTAGTTTATGGTGGGATAACGCTTCGTTGCTAAATCAGGATTCCGAAATAAAGGAAAATACGTTTAAGCAACAAACCGATGTTTACATTGGTGTAGGTAAAGAAGGCCTTACACCAACTGAAATACCCAGGGTGATGGAAGTAGATGCAAATTTACTAACTGAAAAAATTAAAGGTTTCAAAAACAAAAATGTGCGGGTATATTTTGATTTTTTGCCACAGGAGAACCATGCAACGATTATGCACCAGGCGGTGTCCAATTCTTTTAAATTTTTATATCCGGTAGTGAAAAAAGAATAGGGTTTAGAAAAAATATCCGACAAGAGTGGCATGCAACACCTATATACAAAATCAGGCTACTAAAACGTTAAAATGAAGGTTTTTGATTAAAAAAGTAATAAAATTTTTTAATTCAAAAAAATAAACGTTAATTAGACATTTATTTATTGTTATGAGCACAGCAAACTATGTAATTGGAGTGGATTACGGGACAGATTCTGTCCGGTCAGTTCTAGTCGATACCGCAAACGGAAAAGAAATAGCATCGTCTGTTTTTCTTTATCCAAGATGGCAGAAAGGTTTATATTGTAAACCAGCTGTTAATCAGTTCCGCCAGCATCCGTTAGATTATATTGAAGGTTTAACACACACTATAAAAGATTGTTTAACAAAAGCAGGTGGTGCCGATATTGCACATCTGGTAAAGGGAATTTCGGTTGATACAACTGGGTCAAGTCCGGTGGCTGTTGATGCAACGGGTACTCCCCTTGCCCTGACCAAAGATTTTGAAGAAAATCCAAATGCCATGTTTGTGCTTTGGAAAGACCATACATCAGTTAAAGAAGCCGCAGAAATTAATGAACACGCTACTAAATTCAGTACCAATTACCTTAAATATGTAGGTGGCATTTATTCATCAGAATGGTTCTGGTCTAAATTATTACACATATTAAGGGTCGATCCGACTATTAAAAAAGGTGCGGCATCGTGGGTAGAACATTGCGACTGGGTTCCGTTTTTGCTTTGTGGTGGAAACGACATTACAGCAATGAAACGTAGCCGTTGTGCCGCCGGGCATAAAGCACTTTGGGCAGAAGAGTTTAACGGCCTACCTCCTGAAGATTTCTTTAGTAGTCTTGATCCGCTTTTAGCAGGCTTCAGAGATAAATTATTCTCCGATACCTATACTTCTGATGTTGCTGCGGGAACACTGAGCGAAGAATGGGCAACTAAACTGGGCTTAAGTACAGATGTAGTTGTTGGTGTTGGTGCATTTGATGCACACATGGGTGCAGTTGGCGGACAGATTGAACCTTACTACCTGAGTAAAGTAATGGGTACAAGTACCTGTGATATCTTGGTTGCACCAAACCAGGATTTACATGGAAAATTGATTAATGGGATCTGTGGACAGGTTAATGGCTCGGTAATTCCGGGTATGGCAGGTTTAGAAGCCGGTCAATCTGCTTTTGGTGATGTTTATGCCTGGTTCAAGAATTTAATCAGCTGGCCATTAAACCATTTGCTTACTGAATCTGATGTAATTGATGAAGCTACAGCTACTGCATTAAAAGCAGAGCTCGAAGGAAAAATAATCGCCAATTTAAGCAAGCAGGCTGATGCTTTACCAGAGGGCGACTACGCCGAACTGGCTATTGATTGGTTGAACGGCCGTAGAACACCAGATGCCAATCAGGAACTTAAAGGTGCCATAACGGGTTTAGGTTTAGGAACAGATGCGCCACGGTTTTTCCGTGCCTTAGCTGCTGCCACCTGTTTTGGTGCAAAAGCCATTGTAGATCGTTTTAAAGAACAGGGCGTTCCGGTAAAAGGAATTATCGGTATTGGCGGTGTAGCAAAAAAATCGGCTTATATTATGCAGATGATGGCTGATGTATTGGAAATGCCCATTAGAATCCATCGTTTTGAGCATACCTGTGCATTAGGTGCGGCAATGTTCGCTGCTGTAGCAGCTGGTGTTTATCCAAATATCGAAGCAGCCATGGCGGCCATGGGAACAGGTTTTGAGAAAGAATACAAGCCAAATATTAAAAAACAAAAACTTTACCGCCAGCATTACCAACAATATTTGGGGCTAGGCAGGTACCTGGAAAAATACAATAAAAAAGATGTAAAACCTTATTTATCATGAGCAACTATCAGGATATAAAAGAGCAGGCTTACCAGGCCAACATGCAGTTGCCCAAATTGGGGCTGGTACTTTTTACCTTCGGCAATGTGAGTGCTGCAGATCGGTCGAAAGGTGTTTTTGCCATTAAACCAAGCGGTGTACCTTACGAAGATTTGTCGCCGGAGAAAATGGTGATTGTAGATTTTGAAGGAAATACTGTTGAAGGAAGTTTACGTCCCTCGTCGGATACTAAAACCCATGCGGTTTTATATAAACACTGGGCAGAAATTGGCGGGATTGTACATACACATTCTACCTATGGCACAGCTTGGGCACAGGCACAAAGGGCAATTCCAATTTTCGGAACTACCCATGCCGACCATTTAACAGTAGATATTCCGTGTGCACCACCAATGGCTGATGAAATGATTAAAGGGAATTATGAGTACGAAACGGGTTTTCAGATCATGAACCATTTTGAAAGTTTGGGTTTAAGCTATAAAGAAGTTGAGATGATTTTGGTGGGTAACCACGCGCCTTTTACCTGGGGAAAAACAGCCGAGAAAGCCGTTTATAACAGTGCGGTTTTAGAAACTGTGGCGCAGATGGCTTTGCTAACGGAACAAATTAATGCTAAAGCCCCAAAGTTGAAAGATTCGTTAATAGAAAAACATTACGAGCGTAAGCATGGTGATGGTGCTTATTATGGACAGCTTTAAGGTAGTCTTTAGTCACGAGTCTAAAGTCTTTAGTCTTGGGTGCAGAGATAGCGTTGCATAATAAGTTTGGAAAGCAGGTACAGTGGTGCTTGGGGAACGAAAGTCCCGCCATTCGCTATAGTCCCGATGTAAAATCGGGATAAAACGGAAAGCAGGACTGCCCTAACCGATGGCATACGGAACCTTGCTTTTCAAAAAAATATTTCGGTCTGTGAGGATACAGACCGAGGAAGAAGAGTGGTACGCTTTAAAAAGATATACATAATGGTCTGTGAGGACACAGACCATGGCATTAAATAAATTAAAAATAACATAAATAGTAATGATTGATTTAAAAAAGTTACAAGTTTGGTTCATCACAGGTACGCAACATTTGTACGGTGAAGAAACCTTAAAACAAGTAGCGGAGCACGCCCAACAAGTGGCCGATTCGTTAAACCAGAACGGAAGTATTTCTGTTTCGGTAGTGTACAAGCCGATTGTAAAAACAACCGAAGAGATTTTTGAAACCCTGCAACAAGCCAATATTGATGAAAACTGTATCGGCGTAATTACCTGGATGCATACCTTCTCTCCTGCTAAAATGTGGATCAGGGGCTTAAATGTTTTGCAGAAACCATTATTGCACTTACATACGCAGTTTAACCGCGATATTCCTTGGAATACCATTGATATGGATTTCATGAACCTGAACCAAAGTGCACACGGCGACCGTGAATTTGGTTTTATGGTTTCGCGCATGCGTAAAGACCGTAAGGTAGTTGTTGGGCATTGGCAGGATGAAGAAGTAGCTAAACAGATCGATACCTGGTGCAGGGCTGCTGCAGGATGGCACGATTGGCAAGGTGCTAAATTTGCCCGCTTTGGCGATAATATGCGTTATGTTGCCGTTACCGATGGCGATAAGGTAGAAGCTGAAATGAAATTTGGTTTCGCGGTAAACACCTATGGTATAGGTGATTTAGTAGCGGTAATTAATGGAATAAGTGAGGAGTCTATTCAAGCGTTATTAAAAGAGTATGAAGAGACTTACGAGATGACTGCCGATTTAAAAGTTGGCGGTGCCAGACATTCATCGGTTTACGAAGCGGCTAAAATCGAACTGGGTTTAAGGAAGTTCCTGGAAGACGGAGGTTTTAAAGGTTTCTCTGATACTTTTGAAGATTTACATGGTATGATCCAGTTACCTGGAATTGCAGCACAACGTTTAATGGCCGATGGTTATGGCTTTGCGGGTGAAGGCGACTGGAAAACGGCAGCTTTGGTACGTGCCTGTAAAGTAATGGGTGCTGGTTTAGCTGGTGGAAATGCATTTATGGAAGATTATACCTATCATTTCGATCCGGCAAACTCAATGGTTTTAGGCTCACACATGCTCGAGGTTGATGCTTCATTGGCAAGTGGTAAAGCGAATTTAGAGGTTCACCCATTAGGTATTGGCGGCAAAGCAGATCCTGCACGTTTGGTTTTTAACGTTGCTGGTGGCGATGCTTTAAATGCATCTTTAATAGATATGGGCAACCGTTTCCGTTTATTGGTGAACGAAGTAAAAGCTGTTGAAGCTGAACATGATTTACCAAACTTACCAGTAGCCCGAGTATTGTGGAAACCACTACCTGATATGAAAACGGGTTGTGCAGCATGGATTTATGCTGGTGGCGCCCACCATACCGCTTATAGCCAGAATTTAACTACCGAGCATTTATTGGATTTTGCGAATATTGCCGGCTTAGAATATGTAAATATAGGTGCCGATACCAAAATCAATCAATTCAGGAATGAATTGCATTGGAATGAGGTTTTTTATAAATAATTTTTAATAAAGTAATGCTCAATAAAAAGCCGATAATCTTAGGGTTATCGGCTTTTTTATGTGATCGTCATTCTGTAATCATCATTCTATGATCGTCCCCCCTTTGATCGTCATCCTCTTTGATCGTCCTCCTGAACTTGTTTCAGGATCTTTTTAGCAACACTAAGCAGGATAGGTCCTGAAATAAGTACCATTGAAAGATCCCACCAAAAAATCGTCATCTCGACCGAAGCAACGCGAAGTGGAGAGATCTATAATAGATTTCTCCACTTCGCTCGAAATGACGAAATTTCTAGAAAATTTATTTACTTAATTCTCATAACAAACTTATGCTAACGATACAAACTCTTTTTTATTAATAACGTCATCCTGAACTTGTTTCAGGATCTTCTAGCAGGAATATTATGTGTAATAGATGCTGAAATAAATTCAGCATGACGATCAGCGTTAAATTATGGCTAAGTTTAATTCCCAAAACTAACCATAGCCTTAATCACCCCGTTCTTGGGATCTAACCAACTTTCAAATTCATTTTTCACTTCCTCGAATTTCACCTGGTGCGTAATATAGTTGGTAGGATTAACCAAACCCGCTTTCATCGATTTAATTACATGTTCAAAATCTTCAATAGTGGCATTTCTACTGCTCATTAATGTCGATTCACGTTTATGAAACTCAGGGTGGTTAAAAATTAAATCTCCTTTTTGCAAGCCGATTAAAACGAACCTGGCTCCATGTGCCATATAGTTTATAGCATTGTTAATGGCCTTCTGATTACCTGTAGCATCGATTACTACCGTTGGCATATCGCCATTGGTAATATCGTTAAGTTGTTGCACTACATCAGGCGAAAGCGCATTAACCACATGTGCTACCTTTAATTTATCTTTACAGAATGCCAGGCGGTCTTCGTTAATATCTAAGGCAATTACGTTGGCCCCGGCAATTCTGGCGAATTCCATCGTACCTAAACCAATCGGCCCGGCACCAATAACCAGAACAAATTCTCCAGGTTGAATATCTGCCCTGCGGACACCGTGCGCACCGATAGCTAAAGGTTCAACTAAGGCGAGTTCATCATAACTCAAGCCCTCGCCATGTAAAAGTGTTCTTGATGGAACCTGTAAGTATTCGCGCATACCACCATCAACATGTACACCGCAAACCTGCATTTTAACACAGCAGTTTGGTTTGCTCATTCGGCAGGCAATGCATTCGCCACAATTAAAATAGGGTATAAAAGTAACAGCCTCTCCTATTTTGAAACTATTGGCTCCATCGGCTTCAACCAATTCGCCAGATAACTCGTGACCTAAAACTCTCGGGTAATTAAAGAAAGGTTGTGTACCCTCAAAGGCATGTAAATCGGTCCCACAGATACCGATTCTTTTAATTTTTATAATGGCATGGTCTTTTTTAAGCTCAGGTTTTGCTGTTTCTGAATATTCGAAAGTTCCAGGCGTTGTACAGGTAAGGGTTTTCATTTTAATTTAATGATTAAATAAGAAAAATCGTCATCTCGACTGAAGCGCAGTGGAATGGAGAGATCTATAATAGATTTCTCGACTGCGTTGCACTCCGCTCGAAATGACGTTGTCAGTGGGGATTAAGCGTTTGCCAAAGCTCTGTCTAAATGAACATAACCGCCATCAACATGGATAATCTGTCCAGTGGTATGACTTGATTTGTTAGACATTAAAAAGGCTGTCATGTTTGCAATTTCTTCTGCAGTTGTCATTCTATTTTCCAATGGAATTTTTGAAGTGATCTCTTTTAGTTTTTCTTCCGCATTATCCAAAGTCTCTATCCAGGTTTCGTACGCAGGTGTCCAGCATTCGGCAACCACAACTGCATTTACACGGATGCCATATTTTAATAATTCAACAGCCCACTCGCGCGTTAATGCATTTCTACCACCATTTGCGGCAGCATAGGCCGAGGTATTCCCCTGTCCGGTTTCAGCCGTTTTTGAAGTGATGTTCACAATCGCACCTTTGCTTTTAATTAACTCGGGCAAGGCATGGTGTGCCATCAGGTAATAATGCACTACATTTTTATGTAATGAAGCCATAAAGTCTTTATAATTTCCACTTTCTAAGCCTACCCCGTCATTAACGCCAGCATTATTCACTAAACCATCAATCCTTCCAAATTTAGCAACGATTTCTTTAACTACTTTTTCGCAATCATCTGGATTGGAAAGCTCTGCAACAAATTGTTCTGCCTGTTTGCCTTGTGCAACAATTTCATCAACTACTTTTTGGTTATCTGCTGCTTTTCTACCTACGATTACGGCAATTGCATTTTCCTTAGCAAATACTTCTGCAATGCTTCTACCAATGCCTTTTGCAGCGCCGGTAATGATAATAACTTTTTCTTTTAATTGTAAATCCATTTTTTACTAATTTTATATTGATCGCCACCCTGAATTCAGTGCTTTCCTGTTGTTCAGATCCTGAAACAACCCGATAGCTATCGGGTTCAGGAAGACGATACCATTTATTTAATCATATTAATTATATCCGCTTTTCTTGATTCCGGCAATACTTTTAAATCTATTAATTTCCCATCTTTTAAAGTGCCTTCAACGGTGGTTTGGTAAGGTGCATATAGTTTGAAATGTACGTCCCATTCTTTAGGCCATGCAGGGTAAAGATAAATCTTTTTTCCGTCTACCTGCATCAGCATTTCCTGTAAACCGATCATACCGGAACCGCCCCAATTATGGTCTGGTGTCCAGTCGAAGCCAGGTCCCCAGAATGCGGGGAATCTCCTTCCCGAGTCTTTTAACTTGGCTGTGGTTAATTTTGCAGCATCTTCTGTTAAACCTAATCTTGCTGCAAAAATGTTGTCCTGTTTCCAGCCGATATAACTGCGGAATTTCAATACATCAGTGTCGTATTTGAAGGTATTGACAGCGGTATCCAAACCAGGTTTGCCAATCCCATACATTCCCCAGGGGTAAACAGGGTACAACTGTGGGCTTTCGGTATTGTTAATGCGCTCCCAGAGTTTTGCAGGAGCAATTGTGGTGCGACCGTCAAACGTTCTAAAACTGATAGGTGGAATGGTTTTTAGCATGGCTTTCCATTCTGATTTTTGCTTTTCAGCTAAATTGGGATGCTCCAGAAGTCGTTCTAAAACGGTTTTTAGTGCAACGATGGTTGAGGTGGCGTTATAGGCCATTTTATAGGTTTCAGCACCAGACCCAGGATACAAAACCAAATGTCCATCCGCATCTAAAGCTTTCGCACCCCGTTTTTTGGCTAAATAAGTGTAGTGTTCTTTGAAAAAGCTAAGTGAACTTTCAATCAATGGGAGATATTTTTCAATGTTATTGCCATTATACCTTTCCGTTTCCAGAATCATCATACAAAACTCTAAGACAGTATCCCACTGGTATTCTAACCAGGCATTGTATTCCATGCCTTTGTTAAAATCGGCAGGACGTTTCCAGCCATATTCTGCAGGGTTTGGTAATCCAAAATTCTCCAATTGTTCTGTAAAACTGGCGCCATTGTGCCCCCAGGCAGACTGCGTTCTGATTTCTGCATTTTTTAACAAATTCAGGTAGAAATCGAACTGAGGTTTCATCAGTTCAAAATCGCCGCTTTTTAACATCGGCCAATAGACTAAACGTTGGTTTTGAGCGGTGTGCGTACCTCCTCCCCAATTCCTGAAATCGGGTGTATATTTCAGCGCAGTATCAGTAAGTTGTGGATCGAAGGTAAATAAGCCGCCATTAAATTTCGTGGGGTATTTGCCAAAGGCATTGCAGCCCAACATATACCTGAATAGCTGATAATTTTTAGCCGATTGATTGGCTGATCCATCTTTCGAATTGATATAAATGAAACTCTTTTCAAAGTAATCATTCCACCATTTTATACTGGATTTATGATTGTTATTGATTTTTAATGAAGTTAACTGTTTTTCCCAATCAGAAATTGATTCAGTTTTACCTGTATGTAAAGCAATAGTAATATGGCTTGAACGCGAAGGTTTTTTGCTTTTCAAGGTCCAGGCTTTAAAAGGTGTACTTAAATAGATACCTTCATAAGTCCCTGCCGGAAGCAGGTTATCTCCATGCATTGAGCCGCCAAAAATCAGGTTTTTTAGCGGATTGAGCAATTCGGCCTTTCTATCATCGAGACCTTGCTGTTTCACTGTAATATCGAATACAGTTTCGGGTTTATTTTGATGGTAAAATTGAACGGTATTGTTTTTAAACGCAATTTCATCTTTAAGGGTTTTTACAATGCCCTGAGGCGCCCATTTATAGGAATTTTGGTTGTTCTCTTTGCCTTTTGTGATGCGGTCTTCAAAGCGCCAGCTTTCGTAACTGGCTTCGGTTGTGGTATTTTGGCTGGATTTAATGTCTAAATGGATAATCGGATTAAAAACATCTACCCAAACCTTAATTTTTGTACTTGATTTACCATTTGAGCCTGAAATCTGGGCGTAACCTTCTTTCAGGATCAGTTCTTGCTTAAATGATTGCCCCTGAAAAGGGTTTGGGGACAATTTGAGTTTTACACGACCAAGTTTAAGCAAGCTATTATTCTCGTCGAAGGTGCCGCTTTTGGACAGATAGAGGTATACATCACCATTTTCTACCCAGAGATTAAGGCCGATATCGCCGCCACCTACAGGCATGGAGGCTGATGAATTAAGGCTTTGGGTATTCCAAACCACGTTATTTGAGGCTTTTTCCTGTGAAAAGGCGTTTGAGGTGAGGAAGCACAAAGACACGGAGAACACCAAGGAAATGTTGAGGTTTTTTGGCCATATAAGGCACATCAGGACATTTAAGTTCCTAAATAAAATACTTCGTGCGCTTAGTGTCTTCGTGGTTAAATTCATTTTAAAATTGCTAATTCTCCCAATCATCAGTGCGGAATGAGGAAACGGGTAAGCCATCGTTCCCAAATAAATCGCCGGTTACAAAATCTTTAAAGGCATAACGAACAGCCACCGGTGCTTTAACCTGTTCTGCGGAAACGGTGATGCTACTTCCGGTTATAGTGGCTTTTGCGGGATAAAATTTATGGTCTGCTCCCGCTACTTCAAATAAGGCCAAATCTTTGCCAAATGAAGTTAAGCCATTTGTTACATTTTGGAACTTGATTATCGCTTTATTTTTATCGATGTTCAAAGATTCATAATTCGGACTTAATGCTCCAAAACCTTTTATACCATAAGTTTGAGATAAGGCCAGGTAAGCCAAACGTGTTCCACCCTGTTTTTTGTTTGCAGGATGGATTGATTTTTCCTCGCCAATATCCATTAAAACAGCCATCCCTGAATTTGGGATTTTAGTTAGGGATTTACGTTGTGCATCCCGTAAAAAGGCAGAATTAAACTTCCCGCCAACATGATAAGGCGGCAATTGGGCATAGTTGTAAGGCGCGATTTGAGCATAGTAGAAAGGAAAGTCACCATTATCCCAATTTTTTCTCCAGGAAGAAACCATCGCAGGGAATAAATCTTCGTAGCGGTCTGGACGTTCATAATTCGATTCGCCCTGATACCAGATGGCACCTTTTATGCCATAACCGATTACAGGATAAAGCATGCCATTGTATAAAGTTGTGGGCGTTCTGCTTACTTCTTTTATGCTGTCGGTTTTTGAAGGAATTTTAACCTCAGGGAATGCTTTTAAATCCTCGGGCGACATCCAGGCTTCAATTGTAGAACCGCCATAACTATCATTAATGATCCCGACAGGAACATTTAACATCTCGCTTAATAAGGAACCGAAGTAATAAGCGGTTGCGCTAAAATTGGCAACAGTTTCCGGGGCAGCTAATTTCCATTGTGAAGCTTTGCTGTTTTCTTGTCGTTCGGTTACAGAAGAACGCGGAACAGTATAAAGCCTGATGTTTTTATTGGCAGATTTTAGAATGGCCTCATTTGAACCAATTATCGGCTGACTTTTAAATCCTTTCATGGGCATTTCCATGTTCGATTGGCCACCACAGAACCAAACTTCGCCAATTAAAATATCGGTCAGGACAAGTTTTTCGCCATCGTTTAATTCAATATTATATGGCCCGCCGGCTGATGGAGTCGCAACTTTTATTTTCCATTTACCAGCCTGATCAGTAATAACGGTATAGTGCTGTTTGTTCCAGGAGGTATTGATTTTTACCTTGGCAGCGGGTTTTGCCCAGCCCCATATGGCAACATTGCTTTGTTGTTGTAACACCATATGATCGGTAAAAATTGATGCAGGCTTTACTGTGGCCGACGCAATGAGGCAACAAGTGAGGTTTAGGAATATGAAGAGTTTTAGTTTCATTGTTTTTTCTTTATTTCTTTATAAAATGATCGTCATTCCCGCGCAGGCGGGAATCTTAATGCAACTACAGCCCCAACCAAGGCATTAGGATTCCCAATCAAGTTGGGAATGACGCTCCTATTACATTACCTACTCACCGGCAGCCATACCGACATTTCTGAATGGCCACGGTTTCCCCAGGCAAAGTAGGGCACCAGTTTAATTTCTGTTGTTGTATTTTTATCCTCCATTGGCCTGTACAACACATTTTTCCAGTTGTTTGGCCCTACCATTTTTGCATTTCCTACTAAACTCATCATTGCAGCACCATCGATATTAATGGGCTTGGCCTCAAATTTCGTTGAAGCAGGAATAAAAGCATTAAAAATACTTTTACCAGGTAAATCTGTCGATTCCAGGCAATAAACAATTGGCCCGCGTTTTACCGCTACCTGGTTCCTGTTTTCTTCAACCAAAGGATTGGCTTCAATTAAACTGGCCTCCATAGGGAGATTTAATTCTATTACATCACCTTTTTTCCAAACGCGGCTGATTTCTGCATAAGTTCCGGAAACGGCTTTAACATTTTCAGTTTTTCCATTGATTGTGATCTGTGCATCGTGTGTCCATGAAGGGATTCTCAAAAATAATGAATAAGCTTTATTCCCTATTTCTTTAATGCTGATTTTGATCTTCCCATCCCAGGGATAATTGGTTTCCTGGGACAAAGAAATTTTCTGACCACTAGTTAATGTCGTATTTAGGTTATTACCACCATATAAATTAAACCATAGGCCTTTATCTGAGGTACTGTAGGCATAATCACTAACTTCTGCAATGGTTCTGACTACGTTTGGCGGGCAGCAATTGGATAATGCGATATAAGGCACCCTATCTTTCGACCAGCGTTGTTTAAACGGTAAATCGTCTGATTGCGACAAAGGATTGGTGTATAAAAAGTTTTTTCCATCCAAACTAATTCCAGATAAAACGCTATTGTGTAAAGCCAGTTCCATTACATCGGCATATTTTGCATCGCCAGTAATCTGCAACATGCGCCAGTTCCAAAGTACATTTCCAATGTTGGCACAGGTTTCGTTATGTGCGGTAAAATTGGGCAATTGAAAATCACGGCCGAAAGCCTGGTGGATTTTCTGCACATCGGCAGGATTATAGGATGTGCCATCGGGAGAAGTACCGTCGTAAAGTGAACCACAGCCTCCTGTAATGTACATTTTGTGCTGATTGACATCATCCCACATTAAATTCAATGTTTTTAAGAGAGAATCTTTACCCGTTTCGGCATATAAATCAGCTACCCCGGCATAAAGGTAATTGGCACGTACGGCATGGCCCATGGCTTTGGTTTGTTGCAAAAAAGGGATCCGATCCTGGTTATCATCTGTTCCATCATCAATTTTACCTTTGATGGCGATTAAATGTTGCGCCAGTTCTAAATACCGGGGATCTTTCGTGGTGCGGTACATTTCTACCACGCCCATGTAATGCGATGGGCAAATGGCATTTCGTGCTAATGTTGGCGAAGCAGATTTATAGAAATTATACAGGTAATCTGTCGCTTTTTTAGCAATATTAAGTAAAGTTGTTTTGCCTGTAGCACGGTAGTGAATACAACCAGCCGTCATTAAGTGGCCTATATTGTACGATTCGAAGCTTAACCGATCCTGAAACTGGTTTTTCGAGCCTGTTTTACGCTGCTCAATCATGGCTTTGGTATAAATGTAACCATCGTTGCGTTGTGATTTACCGATTACCACAATAGCTTTATCCATCATTTCGTTCAGTTTTGGATTTTTGGTTGAGGCATATAAAACAGCTACAGCCTCCAAAGTTTTATAATAATCGCCATCATGGAAAGATGGCCCTGAGTGTGAGCCAGTGTCTAATCCAGCGGCGATTTCGAAATTTTTAAAAGCATGGCTGATTTTGGGATCGTTATAAATGGCCCACATGTTAGGTACCATGGTTTCGGTGGCTACTTTAAAGCGGTCGGCCCAAAATCCTTTTGTCCAGCTTACATCCGTCATATTGATGCTGTGCAATTTCGCGTAAGGCGAATTTAACGTATTAACCAAAGCTTTTTCCTGTGCTTTAGCGCTTAACGTTAGAAAAAGCGCTGTGCAAATAATTACCTGAAGTCGTAAAGTATGCAGGACAAAATTTTCGGTTATATGAGGTAGCTTTTTCATTATTTTTTTAGTTTTAACCTGGAAATATTCCTGGTTTTAATGTATTAATCTAATTTATGGCCAAATGTCTTTAGATTCTGAAGCGTAGGTAATGGCCTGATCATTCGTTTCTTTATATTTTTCTTTAGGATTTTTTCGGAACCTAATAACGTTGTCGTTTCAGTTCTTACTCCTGTTAAAAGATCAAATGCAGTTTCAGTTGTCGAATTTTGCCCATCATAAACTACACTAGAGACTTTAATCAATTGAAAAATTCCATTTTTATAGATGAATTTATACTCAAAGCGAACATCATTTTTTTCAGTGTTCATTAATAAAAATCCGTTTTCAATAAAAAAATAAGGGATTTGATTTTTAGTATGTACACCGTTTACATATTGGGGTTCAATTACATCAGTTGAAGAGAAAACCATTTTAAATTTCTTATTTGGCTGTAATAAAAATATTTGTAACCTTAATGGGACCGTTGTATCAATCGTATCCATCATAATTACGGTTTTGTCGGTTAAACCATCTTTATTTAAATCGCCCTTTTCTAGCCTGATCTGGACATTAAAATTATCCTTCACCTTCTTTTGTTGAGCGTAAACAATAGTTTGGGTAAAAGCCAGAATTAACACAATTATTTTTTTCATTTATTTTGAAATATTAAATTCCGATTACTCTTCCACTTGTATCACCACTGGCCCTAATAATCCTGCAGGATTTAAAGGTTTGCCTTCCAATCGGAAAGGTGCGGTTGTTTTGGTCATTCTTTTATTTTCTGGCAATTTGTTATCACCTATTAAACGGTTAGCCCAGGTATTTGTCACTTCAATGGTAATTTGGTTCTCGCCTTTTTTAATGGCTTTACTGATTTCTAAACGGTACGGAGCAGTCCACAAAGTACCGCAGTTTATTCCATTGATTTTTACTTCGGCAATACTGGAGAATTCGCCTAAATCAAGCCAGATTTTATCTTTAAGCTCTCCGTTAAAGTTGAAGGTTTTGGTATAAACTGCAGTTCCTGAATAATATTTAACCAAGCTATCGGCATTTAATGTCCAATCGCTTAAGTCGTTAAAAATTACAGGTTTTGATGGGCCAGCATAAGCCATATCGAATTTCGCCTGCCAGCTTTTGGAAATATCCTGAATGGTTTTGAAGCTCGACCAGTTGTTGCCACTATTAAATTGAGTTTTATGAGTTTCCTTTTCGAAGAGAAAAAATAAACTTTGGTTAGGAGCGATTTTATAAGTAAAGACCGTTCGCTCTCCTTCATTAGACCAATTATTAATGTCAGTTAACTTATCGGCAACAGCATCATAAACTTGTGGTATTTTATGGGTTACACGAAATGAAAACCTAAAATTTCTTTCTTTAGCCTCTTGATTGGAAATAAAATAAATATCCTTTTTATCAGTTTTCCTGTGAGTATAAGCAACTTTTTTTGCATAAGTAATTGGCTTACTGTTCGGATTAGTTTCCGTTACATAAAGATCTGGTTCAATTCCTACAAGTTTAAAATTATCGGCATTAAAAGGAGCTTTAAACAGATTGCCTTTATCCATTACTTTCGTTAAAACAGGATGATTATTATTATTTATCTCATGAAAATTATTCTTCCAAATTTCATCCACTGCCGAGTTAAACGCAGATTTGCTAACTTGTTGTAAACCATTTTGATACAAAGGTTTGTCTGCTACAATCACATTAGCTCCCGCTATAATTAACTCAAATATTTTTTTTACAGTTGTATAACTCATATGCTGATAATTCGGGTTCATTTTCATGTTACCCGGTATTACCAAAATTTTATAGGTTGCCCCACTTTCGAAAACAACATTGCCATCTTTAACAGTTGCTGTACTTAACACATCGGGATTAAAACTATCGTAAGCATATCCACGTAATGGATTTACCCAATTTTCAGGATCGGCCATATTTGCAGAATGGGTAACACCAGCCGGAATCTGCCTTAAAGGTTCACCAACATTTGCGAGGCGTTTCTTTTCAGCGTCCACTACATCTGCACCAAAAATACCGGGCAAGGTTTCTACCAAACGATCAGGTAAGACCGAACGGCGCGGTAATTCTTCACCGGTGAAAACCGCGATATCGACAACTGGCTTGCCTTGTTGTAACAGGTTTTGCGTTCTTTCTGCATATTCTATCCATGCCTTTCCGGCTTTCCACCAGGTTTGGTCGCGTTGAAAATATAGGCCAACACCATCTAAGGTCATTCCAGGTTTCCGATCAATCCAGGGATTATGTGTAAAAACGTGATACACCAGTTTATTGATCCCTAAAGCGTAATTACGATCCTGTAGGGTTTTCATATTGGCTGGACTTTCGTTCCAGTCCATTCGAACGGTGGTAAAAGCCTCGGCCTGGATGATGTTTTTACCATAAATATGCGCTCCAGAAATGGCATCCAACATATCATTCGGTTTATCATGTGTCGGGCTGTTTAACCAAAACTCGCCCATTGGAATGTCAACCGTTTTGTAGTGCATCAATCCGTCACTCATCATGGTTGGTGCAATACTTTCGGCCGTAAAAGTTACCCCCTTATCCTTTGCCAGCTTAGCCAGCGTTTTATAAAACTGGTCGACAACCAATTCTGAAATCGTTTTTCTAACATCGTAAAGGAAATTTTCGGACACGGATACATTCTCTACAGGTAATCCGGTCATGATGGGTAAATAAGGTGTTAAATCGTAACCTCTTCGCTTTAAAAATTCTGCTTTAAATACTGGCGACCAATTCTGGCTGCCACATTCCCAACTGTCTACATGGAAAACGCTTAGAACTTTTTTGGCTATTTCTGGTCCGCCATGTTTTAAAGCTTCACCATACCAATTCTCGAACTGTAATTTTACGGCTTCCGGATTAAATTTATCACATTCCAATCCTTTACCACCGCCACCTGTTGCATTGGAATGCCCGGTTGAGGTATGCCCGATCCGTAAAATTGTCCAGTTTCCTTTCGGCGCTTTCCAGTGTAAGGTTCCATCCGGATTTAATTTATCCGTTAGGTTAATGATCTTATTCAATGGTACACACAGGTTTTTGGCAATTTCTGCCGCTGTGCTTCTCTTACTGATCCGCCAAACTGAACCATTTTTGCCCTCGAACTGATTGAGCTGTGCTTCGGAAGATAATTCGAGATTCACGAGCTTTAATGATGGCTTCCATTTGGCTGCATCTAAATCCTCTGAACCTGGTTCTGATCCCTTTTTATCATAAATAAACCTAAAAAACTTAGCGGTGGTAGGTACAATGGAATGGGTAATATCTTCATCGGTATCCTGCCAGCCATGACGGGGTGCTTCTAACCTACCAATAGATCGGAAATTTTTCCCGTCATCACTTACCTCAATGACCAAACGCTGCGCCTGATAATTGTTACCGCTAACTTTAATGGTTACGGTACGGCAGGTAAAGGGCTTCGCAAATTCGTACTGAATATAACAGGGCTCATTTGAACCAAAATTTTTCTTATTCCCTGGTTGAACCAGGCCTGTGGCATCGGCTCCATTGCTCGCTGTAATTTTTGGGATAACGGTTCTTGTTGATATGCTTTCACCAGTTGGTGAAGGGTAAGCGTAAACGGCAATATCTTTATAATAATTTTCTTTAAATTCTGGTTGAGGTAAACTGATCTTATTGGCTGTATTACTGGTATTTATTTTAGACCAGACTACTTTCTGCATCGAAAGTTCCGGTGTTATCCATGGGCCACCTGCTAGTGCGAAACCATCGCTCACATGCATGCCTAATTTCAGCTCTAACCGTTTAGCCTCAGTCATGGCAAACTCAACCATTTTCCACCATTCTGGCGTCAGCTGAACTGCGGGTGGCGAATAAACAGGCATTTTATCGGGTCCTTGAATGCTCATTAAATAAGCACCCCCAATACCATTTAATTTCATCGCTTCCAGGTCGGCAGTGATGCCTTCTTTTGATACTCCCCCTTTTACCCAATACCAAAATACCCAAGGTTTTGCACTTTCGTTCGGTTGTGCACCAGCAATTGATGCAAAGCAAAAGCAAAACAACAGAATGAATATTAAAATCTTGCTAAACCTAAATTTCATTTTTTCTACTTTTTTATAATACCAAAGGTGGCTTTCAACCTGCGAAACAATCAAGAATAAATTGTCACGTTGTGCCTCCTCGCATCCGATAGCTATCGGATGACGGACTTATATTTATTTGTGTGCGATTTTATAACCTCTTAATCCGAAATAAAGAATAACCACAAAACAGACAAGCGGAATACTGTAGCCGATCTGAATATTATCTCCATACATATCGATTAAACTTCCCATACCGAATGGTAGGATTGCGCCACCTACAATCGACATGATTAACCATGATGACCCTGGCTTGGTATCGTCGCCTATACCCTCAATCCCTAACGCGAAAATGGTTGGGAACATAATTGACATAAAGAATCCGATAGCACCCAGCGCATAAACTACATAAGAACCTTTACCTAAAATGGCAACCAGACACAAGATTATTGATATAACGGCATAAATTACAAGTAATTTATTTGAAGATATGAACTGTAAGAGCGCCGTTCCAGCGAAACGGCCAGCGGTAAATAAAAATCCATAAACGACCAAATATGATGCAGCTGTTTTTTCGTCAAAACCACCGCCCTGTTGTGCCATCCTAATAAAGAAACTGGTTACACAAACTTGTGCACCTACGTAGAAAAACTGAGCAATCACAGCCCACCTGAGATGTTTATGGCGTAGTGAGCCAAAAAAACTTCCTTTTGCTTCTCCATCAATACTTTTGGTTTTAATTTCGGGAAGGTGGATAAAATAAAATATAATAGCAATGACCAATAAAACGATCCCTAGTGTAATGTAAGGTGTTTTAACCGATGCAGCCTCTTCAAGAAAGTAACTGTTTCTACTAACTTCTGTCATTGCTGCCAATTCTTCTTTGGTGTGCGATTTACCTGAGAGGATAAACAATCCGCCAATCATTGGTGCCACCATAGCAGCCAGTCCGTTGAAAGATGCAGCAAGGTTTAATCTGCTCGTTGCTTTCGCAGGATCACCCAATACAGCAGCATAAGGATTAGCAGAAGTTTCGAGCATCGTTAAACCACAGCCAATAATGAAAAGCGCAATTAAAAATGTAATGTATGATAAGTTATTGGCAGCCGGCACAAATAAAAACGCACCGAAAGCAAAAGCTAGTAAACCTGAGATCATGGTTGCTTTATAACCCCACTTTTTCAAAATCATTCCGGCAGGAATAGCCATTAAAAAATAGGCAAAGAAAACAGAAGTATCAATCAATGTAGATTGTCGGTTATTGAGGTTACAGGCTTTCTTTAGGTGCGGAATTAAGATTGAATCGAGGTTATGTGCCATTCCCCAAAGGAAAAACAAGCTGATTACGAGTATAAACGGTAATAAATACTTTTTTCCTGATGACGGATCGCCCTCAGTTACAATTTCTGGCTGTGTGTTTATTGGTTCATTAGTCATTGGTTCATTGGTTTAGTTCATTTGTCATTGGTTCATTGGTTTAGTTCATTTGTCATTGGTTCATTAGTCAATAGTTCATTAGTCATTTGTCCATTGGTCAATAGTTCATTAGTCATCGGTTCATTGGTGTTAATTATGTCTGGTAAGACTGTCGATATAGGCGCCCAGACCAATGAACTATTGACGATTGAACTAATGAATCTTTTTCACCACCAAAAGATGGTCGCAAACAAGTACAACTTCTCCATGTTGGTTGATGATTTCTACATGCTCGGTTACAGTACCATATTCTGGCCTTTTGCTCTCTCCTTTTTCAGAGATTGTGATTTCAGAATGAATGGTATCACCAATATAAACAGGTTTTACAAAGCGTAATTTATCATAGCCTTTGCTCATGGCTTCTGGATTGATTTCTGATGCGGTTAAACCGATACCAATACTAAAAATCATCGTTCCATGCGCAATTCTTTGTTTGAAAGGTTGTGTTGCACACCATTCGGCATCCATATGATGTGGAAAGAAATCGCCGGTATGACCTGCATGAACTACAAAATCGGTTTCGGTTATTGTACGACCTAGTGTTACACGTTTATCCTGTAATTGATAATCTTCAAAAAATGTTGATTTGAAATACATAGTTTTTAACTTTTTATAAGCGATGCAATCGCTTTTCTACTGCATCCTCGTTACAAACGAGGACGATTTTGTGTTTTTTATCTATAATTCCGTCATTGCGAGTTTTCGATTTTTCATCGAAACGAAGCAATCTTTCTTGCAAAACAGATTGCTTTACCGATAAAAATCTGCACAGGTTGGCTCACTCAGTCCATACCTCCCAATGACGTTCTATTTATTTAATCGTTCTTTTACCTTTACGCCGCCAATATCACTCGATTGGTAGGCACTTTCTACAACCGCCATGGTTTGAATCACATCTTCTACACTGGTATTTAAAACATCGGTTGAACCTTCATTATAGCGCATCAAATTGGCCATCGTGCCTATAAATGCCTCTGGAAACCAAGAGCCCTCCAGTTTAACGGTTTGCCATTCCGCAGATTTTCCATCTTCTACAATACAATATTCAAAAACATCTGGTACACCATGAGGGTAATCCATTAATAGCCCGATTTTAGCTACAATTGCCCCTCTAGTTCCCTCCCACTTAATATAACTTTCCTGGTGCTTCGGACCAAAATCATGGTCATGGTTGGTGTTGATTACCGCATGCATCGTATCACCATAATCAAATAAGATTGTAGAACGAGATGATGACAAGCTTTTAGCCGGATGTTTTAGGGTTTTTGCTAAAATACTCTCGGGATTGCCCAAAAACGAACGGATCAAATCGACATAATGAATGCTATGGTATTGAATTTCTAAGCGTGGATGAATAATTACATGTGGAAAAATCTCCCAGGGCGTTTTAATTGTTACGCGGACTTCCATATCGTATAATTCTCCGATTAAACCTTTATCTATGATGTATTTTGCGGCACTTACAAATGGCGCAAAACGCAACTGGAAGTTTATAGCTGCTTTTAAATTCTTGGTTCTGCAGAGTTCGAGAATTTCTTTTGCCTGTGAAAAATCATCGCCCATGGGTTTTTGAATTAACACCGCACTTCCATCGGGCAATTGCTTTAATGTTTCGATATATTGCTCAGGCATGATGGTTAAATCGTAAACAGCATTTGCTGGGGCCAATTTTACGGCTTCGGCCACAGAATTATAGACATTTGGAATTCCAAAAGCATCTGCTAATTTCTGTGCCCGTTCTTTGGTCCGGTTTACAATGCCATGCACCTCAAAACCGGCAATTTTATACGCTGGCAGATGTGCATCTGCTACTATCCCCCCTGCACCAATAATAATGATGGGCTGTTTGGTCTGCGGGAGTTGGGGTTTATATTTGATATCAATACTCATTTGTCAATTTCATTAATCTGGTTCTGTGCGAGCTGGATGAGTTCTTCGGTTGCGGCATCGGTATTGATGGCCTGCAACACCGTTTGGTCGATAATGGCGGCAATAGCAGCCCAATTTTGTTTCTGTGGCAACATATTGGCTACCTCGTGTAATTGCTCTAGTTTATGGTAATAAGGAATAACCTGGTTGATTTCTTCATCTTTCCAGGTCGAAATCCGGCAACCAATCCCACCTGCTAAAGTGAGCTGTTTATCTTGTTCTCTGGCTAAGGCAAAACGAAGAAAATCGTATGCGATATCTTTGTGTTTACTACCCTTAGCAATGGTGTAAAGCCAGTATACGTTTAAAGAAGCTGATTTTTCATTATTGGCCGAAGGTAAAAGTTCAACACCTATATTGCCTTTCACTTTTGAATTTGCATCTACTTCGCACATCGCTGCAAAACCGAACCAATTGATCATCATAGCGGCTTCACCTTGTGAAAAGGCTATTCCTGCGGCTACAGATTCGAATGCTGCTGATTTTGGGTGAACAGCGGTTTTGTCATTCACAATTGTCCGATAGAAATTAAGCCCGTCAATCGCCGCTTGTGTATTGATCTGGATAAAACCATGTTTGTCAACCAGTGTGTCGCCCCTCGTCCATAATTGCAGTGCAAAATCGAAAACGGTATTGTGGCCATCGGGATAACAGGCGAAAATACTGCCATATAAATTTTGTTCGGGACGGTTAAAAAAACGGGCAATCTGATGAAAATCTTCCCAGGTTTTGGGGATTGCTAAGGTTTTGCCGAATTGAGCAAAATATCGGGCCTTTTCGGTTTCACTTTCGAACAGGTCTTTTCTATAAATAAAACATTCTGGCCCATCATGAAATGGCAGGCCAACCACTTCCCAGCCGAAACGCTGCAGTCCTAAAAGCGATTTGCTCCATCCCCTCGGGAAATCGTCGGGTTTGTTTTTGTTGATGTAGGGATTTAAAACTTCGAAATCATTGCCTGAATAGCCTTCCAACACCCAATCGGTACTGATGTGCGCAATATCAAAATCGCCGTTTGCCAATCCTTTTTGAGTGATGGTATTGTCGTAAAGTTCGTGCAGGTCCATTACCACCATATCCAGCTTTAGTGTACAGCCCGAACTGAGACAATATTGTTCCCAGAATTTCTGCATCGCAGCTTCAAATGGCGCAAATTTACGAACGGCTATCCTGAAAGTTTCTATTTGGTTATGCATTTGCAGTGGTATGCTTGGTTATAAATTCTTTGATAATATTCTCATTATCCTGTCCTAATTTTGGCGAACCAATTGCTGAAGTTAATAATTCGCCATCAATGCGGATCGGGCATCTGGTGGTTTCATATCTGTAACCATCAATCATTTCCACTTCCTGAACCATCTTCAAAACCTTAAAACCCTCATGGGCCATTAAAGCATTCCAGTTTAACACATCTGCACACCAAATATCGGCAGGTTCTAAAATAGAAAGCCATTTTTCGGTAGTCGCAGATAAAAGATAATCAGCCAAAATGGCCTTAATCTCATCCCGTTTATCGAATGCCTCGGCGATTTCGATGTAATCTTCTAATGGTTCGCAGCCAAGCAGCTTGCCGAGCTGTGGAATGGAAGCCATCGCCAGGGCTAAATATCCGTTTTCTGTTTGATAAATCCCATAAGGAGCGCCTAAATATGCATTTGCATTGTTCTTTTTAGAACGTTGAGGCAAAGATCCGCCATCATTCATAAAAGTGGTGATGGTTTCAAACTGAAAATCGTAAGCAGATTCCATCATGCTGATCTGCACAAAACCACCTTCTTTTTTTAACGCTTTTCGGTATAAACAGGCCAGGATTCCCTGCGCCAAATGCGCGCCTGCCAACATATCAATAATCGATAAACCCATTGCTACAGGGCCACTATCGGCATTTCCGGTTAAAGCGGTTAAGCCGGTAACCGATTGCAAAAGTAAATCCTGACCAGGTTTGTTTTTCCATTCCGTGCTGTTGCCATAGCCTGAAATTTCGCCATAAATTAGGGTTGGATTTAAAGCGATTACGGATTGATAATCGAAACCTAAACGCTCCATTACCCCTGGTCGGAAATTATGGATCATTACATCTGCTTTTTTAAGCAGTTCGCGTACCATGTCACAATCTTCTTCGCGTTTTAAATCAACTTCAAAACTTTCTTTATTCCTGTTGATGGCATGAAAAACAGATGATTCGCCGTTCATAATCAGATTTGAGGTATAGAGCGTGCGGCAAATGTCGCCTACACCCAAACGCTCAATTTTGATTACACGTGCCCCCAAATCGGCCAGGCGCAAACTTGCTGATGGCCCCGATAGGAACTGGCTGAAATCGATAACTAAATAATCTTCAAGCGGTAGCATAATTTATTTTTTAAATCGTCACTTCACTAAATGCAATCGTCATCTCGACCGTAGTGGAGAGATCTATTAGCCATACTGCTCTATATAGATTTCTCTCCCGAAACTTCAGGACTGCGCTCCATCCGATAGCTATCGGATCGAAATGACGACCTTGTGTTTAATTTTATTGACGTTGTGATTCGTGGTCTCCACAAATCTTTTTACATCGTTTATTTCTATTAGAACGATCGTCATCTCGACCGCAGTGTTCCAAAGGAACTCCTTCGGAGGAGAGATCTATTAGCCATACTGCTCTATATAGATTTCTCCATTCCGCTGCGCTCCAGTCGAAATGACGATCATTTTTATTAATTTAATTCAAACTCTTTATTAATCCCAGCCGTATCAAAACCAAGTTTTGGCGCTGCTTTACTGGCAAATAACTTTTCATTATGCAGTCTAATCGGGCTTACTGTTGTCTTTATTTTTTTGCCATCATCTAAATCCAATTCTTGTTCAATCTGTAGGCTTTTATAAGTATTCGTGGCTGTTGCAGTTTGATAATTTAATACTTCTGCGCACCAAATGCCATGGCCTTCCAAAAGATTAACCCAATATTTTGTACCCTCTTTTTTAAAGGTTTCGGCCAGGCGGACAATTAATTTATCGCGGTTTTCAAATGCTGAACCTGCCTCAACGTATAAGTCAGTAATATCACAATTGATAATCGTACAGATATTTGGCAGGTTGCCCATGGCCATGGCAATATAACCATCATTGGTTTCGTACATGCCATAAGGAGCGCTTAAGTAAGCGTGCGCACTGCCTTTTGCTCCGCTTCTATCGGGCAATTTACCGCCATCATTTAAGTAGGTGGTTAATACTTCAAACTGTACATCTAAAATGGATTCGAGCAAACTCACCTCAACCAAAACACTTTTATTGGTTTTTGCCCTTTTAATTAAAGCAGCCATAATACCTTGTGCCAAATGGTTTCCGCACATAATGTCCGAAACAGAAAGTCCGAAAGGCACTGGTCCGTCTACATCAACACCCGATAGAAAAGTTAATCCTGAAACGGATTGTACCAATAAATCCTGACCTGGCTTGTTTTTCCATGGGCCTTCACTCCCATAGCCGGTTACCATCCCGTAAACAATTTTTGGATTGATTTTTTGAACGTTTTCATAATCCAGACCAATTTTCTCCATCACACCGGGACGGAAATTATGCGTCATCACATCAGCCTTACCGATTAATTTTTTAAGTTTTTCTAAATCTTCCGGATTTTTTAAATCGGCGGTATAACTTTCTTTATTCCGGTTAATGGTGTGAAAAAGCAAACTATCTTCATCAACGAAAAGATTCTTGATGGATAAAGACCTGCAAGCATCGCCTGTTTTTGGTCGTTCGATTTTAATCACACGGGCACCTAAATCGGCCAGTTTTAATCCTGCCGATGGTCCTGCCAAAAATTGGCAAAACTCTAAAATCAAAAGTCCTTCCAGCGGTCTGTTCATGATAACACTAAACTTTTAGATTGCTGATACAATTTGTTCATAACCGATAAAACCTGAATTTCATCTCCGCCATTTATTAAATAATCGCGCACCACATCGCCCGCATGGTCTTGAAAATACATCGAACCATGGTAACGTGGACGGAGAAAAGCTCTTTGTAAGGCCGGTAAAGTATTCAGAAAATAATGCTGACTCTGGCGGTTAACTTCTTCGTTTTTCCACGCGGCTAAATGCCCGGGTTGACCACCACTCTCGAAAAACAAAGTAGACTGACAAGCAGGTGAACCTACAAATTCTACATATTTGGCCGCAATCTCTAATGCTTCGCATCTCGAAGAAATGGCTAAACCTGTTCCACCCAAAGTGCTTCTCAGGTTGGTTTTACCATCTAAAGAAATCATATCGTGAAAATGCAAGGTTTTGCGGGCATAACCATTACGCGAATAGTTTGAGTAGCCATAAGCAAACGGGCAATATGCAATTTCGTTGGTTAAAGTCATTGCTTCATATACCTGGATCGGGTTTCTCTTGAAGTTTGCTTTATCTATTTTCGACGCCAGTTCACGGTACATTTGTAAAGCCCTAACACCAATTTCCTTAGAAACCACCTGCTCATCCTTTTCACAAGGATCTTCACCCAAAGAGCAGCAAAGGGTATAAAAATTCATTAAAACATCAATCGGAATACCTGCAAAGGCCACTAAACCTTTATCGGCAAGTGCAAGTAGATCTTCGAATGATTTAGGCAATGCTAAGCCTTTTTCGGCTAGCAAATCCGGTCTAGAAGCGGCTACAGGAGTTGCCGCATCTATCGGTAGTGCCCACAAGTGTTCATTATAAAAATAACTTTCATAAGATTGACCCACCGAATTTTCCTCCTGATCTTTCAAATATTCTTGAGAAAGGTATAGGTCTAAAGGCACAATTGATTTTGTTTTTGCGGCAAAACCTGCCCAGGGATGATCGATAACCAACAGATCAAATCGTTCTGCCAATTCCTGGATTGAAAAATCGGCAAATTGCTGCAAACTTCTTTTCTCCCAGGTGATGTTTACATTAGGGTACAATTCTGAAAATCGCTGTGCCGTAGCCACCATAGGCAAAAGCCCACGGCTATGGTTCCAGGTTATTCCTTTTAAATTAATTATCTTCTCCACTTTATTTTTATCTAATGGTTGGTGTCTCCACCGATCATGTTTTTATTTTATTTATTTCGGCCGGTGAGACACTAACCGATAGATTCATTTCTGTTATTCTATTTACTTGTTTTTATAATTATTGATGAGGATGTTAAACCAGCTGATGCAGCTGTTAATTTTATGGTTCCGGATTTTTCTGTTGATTGAAGAATGGCTAAACATAAACCATGGAAAGCTTTGCGGTAATTGGCTTTGAAAGGCTCCAGGCTGGCCTGAAACCCATTATCAACACCAGCAATAAAACCAGCACCTTCAACTTTAAAATCAACCAGATTATCCGCATCAGGCACTACGTTACCAGCAGCGTCTAAAACGCAAACGGTTATAAACGATAAATCCTTACCATCCGCTTTAATATTTTTTCTATCCGCGATTAATTCAATTTTTGCCGGATCTCCTGCGGTTTTCACTTCACGTGCTAAAACATCTTTGCCGTTTTTGCGGGATACTGCTTTTAAAGTTCCAGGCTCAAAAGGCACATTCCAGTGCACATGTAAATCATCGCCTTGTTTTGATTTTTTTCCTAGTGATTTTCCGTTCAGGTACAATTCTACCTCATCGGCATTGTTGTAATAAGCCCATACTTCAACCGATTTTCCTTGTTTCCAGTTCCAATGAGGCAGAAGGTGTAACACAGGTTTGTCTGTCCACTCGCTTTGGTACATGTAATATGAATCTTTCGGGAAACCTGCCAAATCGACGATACCGAAATATGAACTTCTTGCTGGCCATGGGTATGGTAGTGGCTCACCCAGGTAATCGAAACCTGTCCACACAAATAAGCCAGACACATGGTCGTATTTTTTAGCTGCTGCCCAGGTTTCTTCGTGTGTAGAACCCCAATAGGCTGAAACATTGTCGTAAGCGGATGCCGACCATTCGCTGTTACCTTCGGTAAACTTTGTTTTTCCGTCTTTAGGCCAACGGCGGATGGTATCGGCTGTATCGTAAAAACCTCTGGTTTCTAGCGCAGAAGTAGTTTCTGTTGCTAAAAATTTGACTCCAGGGTAGTTTGTAGGGAAATCTTTATACAGTTTGTGGTTGTAGTTTAATCCATAAATATCAAGCGCATTGGCCTGGTAGATAAAATTCTTTTCGGCTTTTGTTTCAGTTAGTGCTGAAATTACGGGACGTGTTTTGTCAAGATTTTTAACAATACCCACTAATTCTTTTGTAATTGCCACACCTGTACTATCAAACTGTTCGCGGATTTCGTTACCGATACTCCATAGAATTATGGATGGGTGGTTACGGTCGCGTTTAATCATATCTTCCAGATCTTTTTTATGCCACGCTGGAAAATCGAGGTGGTAATCGTTTTTGGTTTTCTTTTTCACCCACATATCGAAAGCCTCATCCATAACCAGAAAACCCATTTTATCGCATAAATCTAAAAACTCAGGCGCAGGTGGATTATGCGCTGTGCGGATAGCGTTCACCCCCATTGCTTTCATTATTTCCAGCTGGCGTTCCATAGCCCTCACATTTACGGCAGCACCCAGGGCACCTAAATCGTGATGCAAACAAACACCTAAAATTTTCATTGGTTTTCCGTTTAATGAAAAGCCTTTAACGGCATCGAAATTGAACTCACGAAGCCCAAAAGGTGTTGTATATTGATCAATAATCTTCCCATCAGCTTGTGCAATTTCTACCACCAACCTGTACATTATAGGATGATCAACAGACCACAGTTTAGGATTAGCTATTCCAAGACCATTAATCATTATTGTTGTAGAAGTTTCACTTGTATTGAGCGGCCATTCCTTTTTTTGCAGTTGGATATTTTTATCATCCAAAATGGTCGTCAGGATTTTATAAGCACCTTTTGTTTTGAATTTATTTTCAATTTCGACTTCCGCATTTACTGATGCGATACCTTCACCAGGTTTTAATTTTCTGCTTTCGCTGCTTTGGCCGCTATCCCCACTGATTATAGAGGTTTTCACAAAAGTGCCATTGCGTTTAATGGAAACAGCAGCAGCTGATGTTAACCATACATTTCTATAAATCCCAGAACCTGAATACCAGCGCGAATCGGGCTGTGCTGAATTATCAACTTTAACTGCAATGCTATTTTTCCCCACTTTTAAGCATTTGCTGATCTCATAAGAAAAAGAGCTGTAACCGTAAGGCCTTTTTCCCAGATACTGTCCGTTAATCCAAACCTCGCTGTTTTTATATACGCCATCGAATTCGATCGTGATTAATCTATCTTTAAAATTAACTGGAGCAATAAACTCTTTTCTGTACCAACCAATTCCAGTAGGTAAGCCACCGCCCTCAGGTTTGGCAGGGTTTTTCTCATCAAACTTACCTTCAATGCTCCAATCGTGCGGTAAAGTGAGTTTCCTCCACTTCAGATCATTGTGGGTTGGAGATTTCGCATTTGGCTCGTCCCCTAAAAAGAATTTCCAATCTTTGTTAAAGCTGGTTCTGGTGCGCGATTGTGCGAATGCAGTTCCACTTAATAAGATCAATGCCAATATTAATCTGAAAATGAAATTGACTTTGAGGTTCGTGGAGACACGAACCTTGGCAGTTGAAGCAATCTTACTACTATAGGGTGGCCGTTCTTTCGCATTAGGATTGCTTTCCCGAAAAGTCGGGAAAGGCAGTGCCTCGCAATGACGGGATGCCCACAAACCGAATGTCGGAAAAATTACAACTTTAAAATTATGTAGCCTCTTCATTTTATTTCTTTGTTTCGCTTACAAAATTTAATTTACTCTTACCCAAATGTTTCGATGTAGCCACGGCAATTCCACGCTGATCCTGTTTGTTAACCGCACAATAAAAATGGTACACCGTGCCTTTGTATTTCAGTACGAAAGATTTATGCGCGTATAATTCATCGTATTTTTCTGACGACTCAATCAGGTTATCTCCAGTCCAATCTGTCCAGTTTACCAGGTCGTTTGAGGCAGCAAAGCGGTTAAATGAACCTTTTCTATCTTGCCAGAAAGCACCGAAGTAAAACATTACCCAGGTTCCATTAATGTTTTGAATTACAGCATCTCCTGTAATACCAACAGGGTGATGAACAACAGGGTTTTTATTAAAGCGCTGCCAATGAACCATATCATCAGAAACGGCCATGCCGATCCGTTCGTACCAGCGTGTTTTTTTATTGTTTGCCAAAGAATCACCCACAGCATTGTAGTACATTACAAATCGATGTCCCGTTAATTTTTGTTTATCTTCAATTACCGTACTTTTAAAAAGTTTGTTCCGGTTTTCCCACCAACGCACATCTGCATCGCCCGAAGTCAAAACAGGTTTATCTAACCTATTCCATTCTTGCACAATAGATGGATGTTTTGTGGTGTATGCTATGCCAATTGATAAAGGCTCCACTTCGTAACCTTTTTCCTTACCACCGAAATACGACATCCAATATTTGCCATCAAATTGATTTAAAGTATAGCTTCCGCCCCATTTGGTATCCAATAAAGCATTATAACCTGCCTTTTGGTTATCGTCCCAATGGCCGGCATCTCCAAACGACATCAGTTTGCCCTGATTTTCCCAGTGCAATAAATCTTTACTTTTTGCCAGCCAGGTTTCGTAACCACGACCACTAAAAATCAGATAGGTCATATACCAAAACTTTCCCTTGCGGAAAACTGTTGGGCAATCCATTTTATGGTCTTTATCCCCAGGAACCATTACCAGGCCGTATTTATAAGGAGTTTTCACTTCCTGATAAATCTTTTCCATGCTTTCTGCTGAAACAGGATTAGCACTTTGGGCATTCAATTTAAATGCACTAACAAAAAGAAACAATGCGAGGATTATCTTTTTCATTTGTACATTAAATTAAATTTATAATAACCTGACCCTACGGTAACCTTGGTTTTGCCATTTTCTGTTCCTGCATCCTCAATTGTTGAATTGTATTCTTCTGAGAGGGTATATTTCGGCAAAACCGGAAAGTAAATTGTCGCTTTTGTATTTACCGGAATATTCACCTCCAGTGTAAAAGTTCGGTCTGTTTTTGCCCATTTGCAAGAAATTTTACCATAAGGAGAATTGTAATGCACATCAGCCGATGTTAAATCGCCAACTACTTCTGGCTCGATTTTAATATGCTTAAAGGCAACAGAATTTTCCTCCTGTCGAATACCACCAATGCCACTGTACAGCCATTCCATTAAGTGCCCCAGCATAAAATGGTTGTTGGATACGGTTGACAATGCGGCCCAAGATTCGGTTAAAGCCGTAGCGCCTTTGGCCAGCTGCATCCCATAACCGGGGACATCTGACCGGCTGTTCATATCAAAAATCACATCCGATTTACCGGTATCTTCTAAAACACGTAACACATAACGATAACCTATATCGCCTGCTGTTAAACTGTTTTTACGATCTCTGATATCTCTAACCAAATTCGCGATCACAGCATTTTTATCCTTTTCTTCAACCAGTTCCATATAAACTGCCATTGCATTTGCAGTTTGCGATCCTGTTGCATACTGTTTACTTTTTGCATCAAAGAATTTATGGTTGAAAGCATTTTTTACTTCAACGGCAAGTTTCGCATAGGCTATTGCATCAGCCTTTTTGCCCAGCTGCTTAGCCATTTTTTCTAAGATTTTTAAATCATAATAATAAATGGCTGTGCCCGTAACGCCCATTGGGGTTAACTGAGAAACGCCGGGCGGTTTTGGACCCAAATCATACCAATCGCCTAAACCTTGCGATAAAATGTGGTTATTTGCTTTGGTACCCAAATAAGTGATGTAATGCTGCATCATCGGGTAATAATCAACCATAGCTTGTTTATCGCCATACCACTGATATAAATACCATGGTATTAAAATGCCACTGCTGCCCCATTCCGGCGAATCGCGGAACATATCGCCACCCCATTCAAATTTTACATACTCAGGCGCAATTTCAGGGATCAAGCCACTTGCCAATTGCGAGTTTTTCATGTCTTGCAGGGCTTTTTTAAACAAAGGTGCAGCATTGTAATTATAACGTACAGAACTACCCATTAAATGCAATTCCTCTAACCAACCCAATTTTTCGCGGTGTGGACAATCGGTAAAAACACTTACCATGTTACTTTTAATCGCCCAATCGATCAGGCTGAAAGTTTTATTGAACAACTCGTTCGAGGATGAAAACTTACCTACCTGCTCAGCACTATTTCGGATATGCAAAGCTTTTAAAGCTTCTACCACTGATTTGTTAGATGGATTTTCTTTACCTTTTGGAACAGCTCCTTTAACCTGCAGGTAACGGAAACCTGTATAAAAGAATTTAGGACGCCAGGTTTCCAAACCATCGCCTTTTAAAATGTAGGTAAAATAAGATGGACTGCCGATATTTTTTTGTGTTACCGAACCATCAGCTTTTAATAATTCGGCTGGGGTAATACGGATAGTATCTCCTTTTTTTCCTCGGACTTTCAATTCGATAATTGCAGAAGCATTCTGCCCCATATCATAAACCCATTCGCCATTGGCAAGCGGATTAATATTTTGAGGTGAAAAGTTTTCGAAAATTTTTACAGGTTCTTCTTGCTGTGCATTTAACTCCGGACCATTAACCAATAACGATGATTTCCATTTGCTATCATTAAAACCCGCTAAATCCCAACCTTTTTGCTCGAGGTTGGCATTGTAATCTTCTCCACCGTAAATGCTTGAAAAAGTTATGGGCGATGGCGCGGTTTTCCAACTTTGGTTACTGATGACATTAGTCGAAGTTCCATCTGTATATTCAATCAACAACCTGCAGATCATTTTCGGATAACCATAGGCTACTTTTAATTTTCTATACCGTTCTTTAACAGGAGGAATATAATAAAAACCATTGCCCAGCATCACTCCGATTGCATTTTTACCTTTCCTTAACTGTTTGGTTAAATCATATGTCAGGTACAAAGCCGCTTTATCATACTTCGTCCAGCCTGGTGCTAAAAAGTCATCACCAACTTTCGCGCCGTTTAAACTCATTTCAAAATGGCCCAAACCAGAAATAAAAGCCGTTGCTTTTTTTACTGTTTTCGTTATTGTAAAACCTTTACGGAACATCGGCAAGATATTATTGCCGATGTATTTGTCTTTTTTACCATCCGTTGGCAGACTATTTACGTTAGAATCAGCCAGTTTTTCGTAGGCAATCCATTTTGCACCTTTCCAATCAGCTGTGCTGAGCAAACCCATTTGCCAAAAGGCTGGAGCGCTCCATGCAGATTCATGTCCGGAATTGTCCCAAACACGGACTTTCCAATAATAGGTTTTGCTTGATAATAACTGTTTACCTTTATATTTAATCTGTAACGATTGGCCAGACTTTACTTTTTTAGTGTCCCAAACGTCTCCAATATTTTTATTTAAATTGCTTAAACTGCTGGAAACTACGATTTGATAACCTGTTTGCATGATATTGTGCCTAGCTGACTGCAGTTTCCAGCTTAAATGTGGCGAAAGAACATCGATGCCGATAGGATTGTTCCGATACGCACAATCCAATTGAGCAACCTTAATATCTTGCGCAAAAAGCGAAATGCTTAACAGATAAAGCCAAGAAAATATTACAAGTTTGCTCATTCACTATTGCACACCGTTTCAGATGTTTTGGTTAGGTTTATAAATGGTCGTCAGGGATAAAATCCGTTATGAAATAAATTCTAAATTCTTTTGAATTAAGCTTTATAAATTTCTTAACTTTAAAATACTATCTCTAATTCAAATATAAATGTTTTTTTTAAATATGAAAACATATATTCGTATTTAAATTATACAAAATCTTCTCTTGGATAAATAAGAAAGCATTTTGTATGTTTGAAATTGTAAAAAATACGATACAGCCAAATTTAAACCCGTATGAACGAAAAAGAATCAAAGTACCAAGCCCCTGCTTTGGATAAAGGACTTGATATATTGGAGTATTTATCAGCACAATCTATCCCATTGTCTCAAACTGAAATTGCTATTGGTATTGAGAAAACGCCCAACGAAATTTACAGGATGTTGATGAGTCTGGAAAGTCGTGGCTATATTTTACGTGATGAAGTTTCGGGCAAGTATAGGCTGTCGTTAAAGCTTTTTTACCTCTCGCACAGGCACTCACCTATTGATGAACTGCGTAAAGCTGCTCAGTTTCCATTAGAAGAACTGGCGAACAGTATCCGTCAATCTTGCCACTTGAGTATTTTGTATATGAACCAGGTAATGGTGATTATTCATGCCAAAAGCCCGGGACCAATTGCGCTTTCTATCGAAGAGGGAAATTTGTTTCCATTGCCACTAACTGCATCAGGAAAGGTTTTATTGGCTTACATGTCGGACGATGAGAGGAATACCACTTTAAAAAACAATGCCATTTTTAAGAAATACCCTAAAACCCAGCAAGAGGATTTTCTGACTTCATTGGAAGATATTCAGCAAACGGGTTCGTATTTCAAAAATAGTGACTCGGTTTCTGGTGTAACCGATCTTTCGGTACCAATTGGTATTAATGGCAATAATGGAATTATCGCCTGTTTAACCATTTCGATGTTAAATGCACTAAATGTAGATCAAACTATCGCAAATGATGTAATCCTCGCTGAGGCATACAAATGTGTTAAAAAGATAGAACAGCGGATTGGGGTTTAACCCCCAACCCCCTAGAGGGGGCTTTGACTTTCTGATCGTTAATATAACTGCAAACTGCAATTGCCAACTGATTTGGGCGTTACCCTAATCCCGATGAATCGGGAAAGGGCCGGCTCCGCTTCGCTCTGTTGCTTGCGCTCGTTTCCCAACGAGTGCATAAATAGATAAACGAATTAATCGTTTGTAAACGACAAACTCTTCAACGCTTATAAGCTCATCGTCATTGCGAGGAAGAATGACGAAGCAATTTTAAAGCGGTCGCTATAACCCATAGTAGTAAGATTGCTTCGTCGGCTGAAAAGCCTTCTCGCAATGACGAAACTAACCAGAATACTTCACGCTATAATTTTTGCCTTTTTCGATTGTAACCTCATAAATTCCTTTCGAAACCTCTTTTACTTCAACACCTTTTACAACTGGTTTGGTTTTGCTTTTTATCTTTAGTTTTCCTACCCCTGTTGGAGAAGAAACTTTGATTTCTTTTTTGCTGCAATACACTGATATATCGCCATTGGCTGTTGGTACCATACCTTCCATCCATTCCAAACCACCTAAATTGGGTTCAATGGTGTAAGTTTCGTAACCTGGTGTTGTAGGTTGCACACCCAAATAATATTTTCCCAATAAATAAATCGGGCTGGCTCCCCAGGCATGGCAAAGGCTCTTTCCAAAAGGCCTGCCGTACATAGCCAAATGTTCGGTTCCTTTTTTATCCGGGTTGTATTCCTCCCAAAAAGAGGTTGCGTCTAATTTTAACATGCCGCCCCAATAATTTTTCATTTCCTTTAATACATATGGTTGTTCGCCCATGGCACATAATGCTTCAAGCTCATAAAAACGCATATAAGGAGTAGTAATTTTGGCTACTTTATCGTTTAAGAGTACATTTTCTTTAACCGCTGATTTTTGTTCTGGTGTAAAATAATCGAAGAAAATACCGAACATGTTGGCATAGCGGGTTACATTATCTGTTTGTTTATCGTCAATCCGGCTGTGAACCAAAGCACTTTTTTGCTGATTCCAATAAAGTTCAAAAATTTTGTTTTTCAGTTCTTTAGCCTGTTTATCGTATTTGGCAATGCCCTCTGAATCATTGGCTAATTTGGCACATAAAGCCATTGTTTCTAAACTTCTGGCATATAACAACTGTTCGAAACTTACTTCACCATCCTTACTCAGTTTATCTGCCCAATCGATAAAAATCCAGTCACCGGGCATCCATTCCAATAATCCATTTTTATTCTTTCTTCCATCAATATAAGTCATTAACGACTGCATTCGCGGGTAAATATCCTGTACAAACTTCTGGTCGCCGGTAAATTTATAGTAATCATAAATCCCTAAAAACCAATAAAAAGAGTAATCCATAATGGTATTGATGTGCGCCGTTACGGGATCTTTGCCACGTTGAGCAAGCAATGTCCGTTTTACGGTGGGCGCATCAAAAAACGAATAGTAGTTCATCAAATAACTTTGATAAGCGTCGCCACTCCACACCCAGCGATCGCGTTTTATGCCATCGATAAAGAACTCGCGGGTATTTAAATGGAAGGTATATTTGGCTACATCGTATATTTTGTTTAGTTCTGAGTCTGATGATTTAAAACTTCCACGTTCCGTTACAGGAGCATATTCGTATAACATGGAAACAGAATCAGCAGATACCGGACCTTCAGATTGATAATTGACATATCTGAAGGCCTTTGACAGCGGCATAATCGAATCTTTTTTCTGAGAGTGGTCAATGTCGAGATAATCTAAGGTTTCACATTTATCGGTTGATAAGGCCTCTTCTTTCGATTCTCCGTAATAAATACTCAGCCTTCCTTTTCCCTTCAAACCGTGCACTTTTATAAAACCAAAAGTTTCTTTTCCGAAATCCGAAACTGCACCATTATTTACCTTTTCAGTTTTAATGGCCGATTGCGCCACAACGGGCAATTTAAACTGTGATGGCAATTTAGTTGGATCGGTTAAATTCCATGAGCCTGCAGAAACAAAGGTAGTTCCGGATTTATCGGAGGTTTTTCCACTCGCATCGATCCATTCTTTATCTTCGAAAGTAGTCAGCCAGGTTTCATCAGAAACTACCGTTTTACCCTGAACAAAAATTGCCGGAACATTAGCCTGGTTGTACACCTTCAAACTTAATTTGTGTGTTCCTGCTGGAATCTGAATGCTTTTTGGAAAACCCGCAATGGCCTGACCATCGATTTTAACGTTGTAAGTACCTTCTACAAACAACTTAACCTTTTCAGATTGAGCAAGATTAAATTCTTTGTGAAAATCAACCAGAACATAATGACTGTCCATTTTCCAGAATACAGGAAAAAAGGAGCCTCTTTCGGTTCTGCGGTTCTGCATTACATTGCTCATGTAAATATCTAAATCGCCCGGGTACCAGATCCATGAGGCTTTTTGCGCAAAAAGCTGTGCTGCCGAGCAGGTGAAAATGGTGAGGAGGATAAGTTTTTTTAAGTTTTTCATATTGCTTAGTTTTATATTTATCGTCATTTCGACTGTAGTGTTCCCAAGGAACTCCTTCAGAGGAGAAATCTTTTAGCCATATAACTTCATAGATTTCTCCATTCCGTTACACTTCAGTCGAAATGACGATCCTTCTAATTTTAATGCCCGTTAAAGAAAAGGTAAAGTGCAACCATTACGATTGCAAGCGCTATCCACGAAATCCAAACTGCTCTTGCTGGCTTTTCTATATTGGCCTGGTGTTCTTCATTAACCGTGTAAATACTTGGCGATCTATCCAATAAAGAAATCAAAATCGCGATGATCATTAATCCTGCGAAAATGAAAAATGAGAGCATCAGATAATGTGGCCAGAAAGTGTATTTATCTGACGGCAAAATCCAGAGATAAGTAACCCCAACGCCCAAGCTTAAAATTGAGCCGATTGAAAGTGTAAAATTCACTGCTTTCCTTGTGGTTCTTTTCCAGAAAACAGTAAGTAAAAACACGACTGATAACGGCGGTGCAATAAAGCCCAAAACAGATTGAAAAACATCGAATAAATTCAATCCTTTGATGTTATCGATGGCCAAAACCACTATAACCGCAAAAATACATCCTGCAACAACTGCCCATCGGCCAATGCGGATAATCTGTTTATTACTCGCCTGTGGGTTTATTTTTTTTACATAAATATCCATCGTAAAAACGGTACTTAAAGAGTTTAAAGAAGATCCGATGGTACCCACCAAAACCGCAATCAGCACAACGATTACCAGACCATTCATACCAGGCGGAAATAAATTGGTAACCATGGTCATATATGCTTCGTTCGGATCTTTTAATCCAGGAAAAAGCACATAACAAAGTATTCCTGTCCCAATAAATAAGGGTAGGGAAAGGATTTTTAACCAGCCAATAAAACTCACCCCCAACTGCCCTTGTTTTAAGTTCTTAGCACCTAAAACCGATTGAACCATCGATTGATCAGTACAGAAAAAGGCTACAGCTGCAACCGGATAACCCAATAAAATGGCATACCATGGGTATTTTGGATCGCTGGCAGGTTGGATTAAATTCCAGAAATGATGCGGTGTTTTTTGATATAAAGCAGAAAGCCCACCAACTTTATTCAGTCCCAAAAGCATGAGCGATAATGAAACGGCAATCAATAAAATCATCTGGAAAACATTTACTTTGGCAATGGCTTTTAAACCGCCGAAAAAGGTAAACAGTCCAGCAAAAGCGACCAATACAGTAACCGATTGCCACATGGGGATGCCTAAAATCTGGCGGACCAAAAAACCTCCTGCAAATAAACCGAGCGATAACCACGAAATTAAAATCTTAACCAACGCATACCAGGCAAGGATGTTTTGTGTAGAATCGCCATAACGGTTGCCCATAAACTCAGGCATGGTACTCACTTTGGCAGCAAGGTATTTCGGGGCGAAAACAATGGCCAGTAAGAATAAAAAGATAAAGGCATACCAATCGAAATTAACGGCTACGATACCAGTACTATAGCCAATACTCGCAAAAGCCAATAACATCGACGGACCTACATTGGTGCCCCACATGTTGAAACCGATGCTGCTCCAGTTTAATGATTTATTGGCCAGGAATAGGGTTTCATCTTTGCTTTTCTTTTTCGAAAAACTGGCCCGATAACCAATGATGATCAGGATAATAAGGTAAGCAATTACGATGAAGTAATCTAAATTGGTTAAACGTTCTACAATGTTTCCCATTGGTTTATTTGGTTAGTTTGGCTGTATTATTTGATAGTTTTTAGCCACAGATGAACACGGATAAATACAGATTTTCATGATTTTGTCACTAGTGGTTCGTGGAGACACGAACCATGGCGCATTATGTTCCGTGTTTTCTGTGTCTCCGTGGCAAACAATTACAATCCTATCGATTCCCTTGTCATGTGATTAGCTTTCAAAATTTCATCAACTTTTACCGGCAATCCAGTTTCCAGAGATTGATCCATCGCCTGCAATAATGCAACGGTTCCGATGCCTTCTTTTAAATCAGGGTATGCGGTAAAATTATTGTTGATGCTATCAGCAAAATATTCCAAATAATTCTGGTATTCTCCGGCGTGATGGCTTTGTCCTTCAAAACGGAAATAGTGCTTTAAAGTAGAATCGCCCCAGGTAATAATCTTTTCTTCGCCGGTTTTGGTTGTAACCGAATAACGCAGTTCGTGGTAATCGGCCTGACTTGCGCCTTCTGTTCCACGGAGAATACAAGTCATACCACTATCGCGACTTGCGGGTTGTGTTGGGCCGGTATAAGCGCCGCTAACCCTCGCAATTCTGCCGTCCTTAGCCTTGAAAATAAAATGCATGGTATCCTGATTTTTCAGTCCGGCTTTTAAACCATTGCTGCTCAACATACCATAACCCATAACTTCTTCAATATCGGGCATGTACCACCTGATAAAATCAACAGGATGGCTTAAGCCGCCATACAGCCATTTAAATGATTGTTTTAACGACCATCCCTTTTCCAAAAACCAGCGATGATCGGCATGGTAGTGACTTTCGATAGTGATCAGTTCACCGATTAAACCTGCATCAAAATCTTCCTTCTGACGCATTGCCGGCTCAAAAAAACGAGAACTTTGCCCTACAAAAATCTTTTTTCTTGATTTCCTGGACAGTTCCAGCAACTCATTGGCCTGAGCTAAATCATCAATAAATGGTTTGGTACACACCACATGTTTACCATGTTCAAGCGCCAATTTAATGTGCTCAAAATGTAGATGATCCGGTGTGTAAATCGCGATCATATCGATTTTATCACTGGTCAACATATCTTCGTAATTGGTTGTCCAGTTTTGAAAATCAAATTCTAAAGCCCGTTCTTCGCAAAGTTTTTTGTTGGCATCGCAAATCTGAATCAGTTTAAATTTTCTACTTGCCAATGATGCAGAAATGGTGCTTCTGCCCTCTCCTAAACCTAAAATCCCTAATCTTAACATGATATTATTTTTATAAGCGTTATTGTTTTCCTCCCCCTGCCCCCTCCAAAGGGGGACAATAAGTCCTCTATTCTATTGGTTTAAAAAACACCCAAACTTCTTCGGGTTTTGTTCCTTCAATTCCCTCCTGGTATTTTTTCATTATTGCATTCCATTCGTCCACTTTTGGATTACCCTCAGTGGTTTTTGGATTCAATTCATCTAAACTTTTTCCTTTTGGAATACTAATGATCAGCATTAACTGTCTATCGTTTTTAAAGATGGCCAATCGCTGAAACTCGGCTTTACAGAACCCTTTCGATATTTCCGGCCATTTTTCGAACTGCGTTTTATGGTAAGCGAGATATTCTTTCTGGCGTTTTTCATCCTTCACCAAATTGGCTGATAAAATGATATTGTCCCATTCTGCTACGGCTTTATCGCCACAATTCTTTTCTCTGTTGAAGTCGTAAAACAGATTGTCGTACAATTTAATTTCTGCCGCATCTAAACGTTTTAAAGTTTGTTGCAAACTTTCTACTTTTAAACTTGAAGTATAAATAACCAATCGATTTTTCCATTTATAAATTGAACCTGGCACGAGGTTATTTTCTTTTGCAAAAGTTTTTAAGGCATTGTTGCCCGGCAGATTACTGGTCTTAAAAACCAATTCGAATACAACAGATTGATCAACGGCCTGATTGATGCCTCTTTTCGAATAATTGGCTTTTTCTTTTAATAAATATTGAAAAGCCTTTTCTAAACCTGCACTTTGTTTGATATGATCGGAAACTTTTGGTCCGTTGCTTTCCCATAAATTGTCTGGTCCGTTGGCATTTTGAAGGTACTTTTCAGTTGGGGTCCAGTTGTTTTTGATGGTAAAATACGAAGAACCTTCATCTGTATAAAGATAGAACCAATGATCAGGCAGGTGCGAATATGGTGCTTTATAAATGCTATCGACTACATTGTTGGTAATGAATGATCCCGGCTGAGCAGATAAGGTATAAATTCCGGCCACATCATACATATGTTTTCCGTAGTGATGGATCTTATTGCCACTGATGGTATTGTTTTCCATCGCGTTTTTCGCTTTTGTCCAGCCCCAACCCATGCTGATGCCCGAATAAGACACCTCGCTAATTTCATTATGCAGAATTTTAATCCCTTTAACATAACCTGCACCTATACCCACTGCGCCCCAATCTTCATTGGTTACATCGCTAATGAGGTTGTTTTCGATGGTGTCGTTGGTCGAAATCTCCCTTTGATCTGTGGGATTATATGGTAGGTGTACTTCGGTCGCTTCATCAGAGAAAGTTCCGATTAGAATAGCTGAACCACCAATATCCTTAAATAAATTGCCTTTAATTTCGTTCTCAGCAGTCCCTTTTTTATAATCCAGCCCTGTTGATGCCAGGTGCTCGAACCGGCAAGATTCGAAAGCTGTGTGATTGGCATAACTTACTTCAATTGCAGCCGCGGGGCGGCCCACCCAAGCCTGATTTTCTAGCGTAGGTTTGTCTGGTGTCCCTGCTTTTTCAAGTTTATAGGCATCAAGCATGTACATGCCTGCCTGATGGGGTACATGGCCTTGTTTTGATGGCCTTAACCATGTAGAATGCTCAAATGAAATATTCTTGAAACTCACATAGGAAACCGGTTGATCAATTGTACCCTCTATTTTAACCAGGTTTTCTAAAGCCGGAGCAATCACTTCAGCATTTAGCATATTTTCTGATGTTTTTGGCCAATAATAAAGCTTGTGGTTCTGTAAATCTTCAAACCATTCTCCAGGTTCGTTCAGGAATTGAATGGCATTTGTAAGGTAAAAAGCAGAATTCCCTGTTTTGTCTGAAATCCATGGTGCCGGCCATGGATGCTCGGATTGGATCCTGCTTTCGGGCTGCATAAAAGAAAGTTCTGCAGCATTACCTACAATTTTAACAGATTTTACACGAAGATTTGCAATGGCCCACCATTGATGAATCAGCATTTCTATTCCTTTAATATTGGCTAAATTGATGTTTTTTTGAAGTGGAATTTTACAGGTTTGTTTTTCGCTATCCCATGATAAAATCCTCTCCATTTCATCACCATTGTAGTTTTTTGCACGAACGGCCTTATTGCCATTTACCCATAACTGCCTGAAATGCAGATTTCTTCCGTCTAGATTTGGAATATCAGCTACCCAAACCTTGCCGATAGATTCTTTTGGCAGACCAGCAACTGTTTGATTTAACTTTTTCCAGTTTTTGATTTGAACGCCTCCACTTAAAATAACTTTTTCATTAAGTGCGGAAATAATTGTTGTCGGACTATCTTTTGTACCAGAATCTTCAGGTCGAAGAACTACGGCTTCGTGCAATTGATAAAAACCTTTGCTGATAATAATCCTGATTCCGCCTTTAACTGAAATATCATTTAAACGCCTCAATTCGCGGGCTTTTCTGATGGCTGAGTGCAGCGTGGCTAATGGTTTTTCCTTGGTTCCTACATTAGTGTCAGAGCCATTTGTGGATACGTAAATATCTGCTGCATTAACTTTATAACACAATAATGATAAAAAAATCAGCAGACTAATGAATGGTTTAATTTGTTTGGTTCGTGGAGACACGAACCAAGGCATGGGGACACCGTAACAGTACATGTCTCCACGTACCAATAGATTGTAAAAACCATAAAATTTTCTCAAAAAGTATTTCATTGTATTTATACTATTTCGGTTGAAAAACAGATTTCAGGTAGCTGGTATTGGCGCTGAAATTATATTTTACATTTGTTGGCTGTTTGGCATCCCGGCTTCTTTCTACAACCAGCCAACCACTCCAGCCCATATCATCTAAAGTTTCTTTAACTCTATTTAAATCAATTTTAGGATCGTTTTGTAACCAAACGCCATCCTCGTTTGTGGCATGGATTTGAATAATATTCTTTTTACCTAAAATTCTCAGCTCTTCATGTAAATCTCTTCCATTTTTGATGGCATTCGAGAAATTGAAGTAACTTTTAACATGCTTGCAATCAATATCTTTTAAGAGTTGTAATTCGCCTTTTGCATCTAAAGCACTTTCAATTCCGATGGTAATTCCCGCTTTGGCGGCCATTTTTCCGGCAACTTTTAATCGTTCTATGATTGGCACGCGCAGTTCGGGGTTTTTAACTAAATCGCCCTGAATACCCAATGGCAGAAATATCACTTTAATATGCATCGCTTTAGCCGTATCCAAACAATCCCGGATCATTTTCTGATAAGTGGGTCGCTTGGCAAATGATTGCGCATAAAACCCGGTCATGGCCAATGAGCAGAACTCCAAATTCAGTTCTTTGGCTTTATCCAAATATTCCTGCCTGATTTTTGGATCAGCCAGTTTATTGTCGAACGTTTCCCGATCGCCCAAACCACCCATGTCTATTTCCAGTCCGTCTGCACCAATTTCCTTCGCGAGTGGCAAAGCACTAATTTTCTGACGTTTTAAGATCATTAAATCAATCACGGCAATCTTATATCTATTCTTTTTCTCTACAGCATAAAGCAATTGATTGGGAATCATTAAAGCACCTGTTAACAATGCCACATGACCGATAAAAGACCTTCTGTTCTGATGCTCCATATCTATTATTTGCTTATGCTTAAGGGAAATAATTTTTCCAGATTTTCAAATCCCATCATTGCATTTTTAGGTAATCTTTCGCCTTTATCGCCAAAAACATAGAGGGCGTTTTCCTTTTCGATGGTTACTTTACTTTCGTCGTATTTACCTGTTTTGGCTTTAACTGCAGTACCATTTAGTTTGAAGTTTTTGATCAGGAAATCGTAAAGTGCAATACGTTTATTAATGCCAAAATCATGTTTTTCATCAGGAAGGTGAACATTTTCGACCTTATCTTTCACACCATAATAACTGTACATTTTTTGGAGGTAAGGAAAATCGTGTTCGGGTGTGTGTGCCGTCCAGTCGCTACCATCTGACACCAATAACTGGGGACGAGGTGCTGCCATTGCAGCCAGTTCTACATTATCAGTACCGCCACCACATTGATGGATTGGCATTCCGCTTTCGCAAGGACATCCACCATAAAAGTAAGATGACATCGCCACTACTGGCGCACTTAGCTTAATCCTGTCATCCATGGCGGTCATTAAAATAGAATGACTTCCTGCACCCGAACCTCCACTGATGCCAATTCTGGCTGTGTCGGTTTCTTTTAACGCACTGAAGTAGTCTAAAATCCTGATTCCTCCCAAAGCCTGAACAGTTTGCGCCAAGCTTTTACGGTGATCTTCATATTTAAACTGGAGCATCGATTCGCCCCAGGCAAATAAATCGTAGCTAAAAGCCATGGCACCCATTCTGGCAATCATTGCACAGCGGATCTGGCAATCAGGTCTGTAACGCTGCTTTTCCCAGTGCCCGTCCGGACTTAAAACCAATGGGATTTTTCCTTTAAAATTTAAGGGTTTATATAGTGAGCCATTAATCCAAACCCCAGGTAAAATTTCCAATGCAATGTTTTCTACCGAATAACCATCAAAAATTCTTTTCGCCGTGATAATCGGTTTTGAATTTGGTTTGGGGGGCAATGGCGATAACAATAAGGCTTGGTATAACTCGGGCTTTATTTGTGCCTTACGTTTTTCCCAACTGGCCCGATCGTGGTATTTTGTTGCCAAGCTATCCAGATAGGCCCACCCATCCTCAACTTCCCAACGGTAATATTCGTATTCTTTCAATTTGTAAACACCTGGTTTTTCTTTGTTTACTTTCATATCCAAAGGGGCAAGCACATTCGCAATTGTTTCATCAACGTTTGCACGGAAACGCCATTCTGCATAATTCACCCATTTATCTTTTACCTGTGGTTCGGAGTATTTGATTTGAACTTTAAAGCGTGTTTGAATCTCTTTAAGCACAACTACCAATGGCTTTTTATAGAAGTTATCGGTGTTTTGGATTTGGGCAAAAGTTGATAAAGAGATAATTGTGAAAAAAAATAGTGCCGTTAAACTCATTCTATTACTAATCGACCGTCCGTCATCTCGACTGTAGCGCAGCGAAATGGAGAGATCTATTACAGATTTAGCTTCGCTGAGCACTACGTGGTTCTCGACTACGTTGCACTCCGCTCGAAATGACGATTTTTTTATGTTTCTCATGGTTCCTCGTTTTTAGTTTCGCCAATTACCGGAGCTGTATAACCTTTCAGTTTCGGCCAAATACCATTTTTGATTTTCTTCAATTTTAGCTTCGAAGGATCAACCACAACGTGTTTAATTTTCTCTCTTCTCCATGTATAAATGAAATGTAACATGCCATCAGAAGTTTGAATCACCGCAGGGTAAGAATACTGGCTGATGGGCGAATCTTCCAGAATCAATGCGGCTGACCATTTCTTTCCGTCTTTTGAAACCGAAACATTTAATGGGGTACGTGGTCCTTTAGCTAAATCGCCCGGAGGCAAAACATGATTGTAAACCAATACATGGCGGCCATCTTTCATGGTTACTGCATCTGTACCGGAGTTGTTATTGGGTAATGATGTTTTGGTTAATGCCGACCAGGTTTCGCCGTTATCTTCAGACCAGGATGCTACAATGGCCCGATTTGCTGTTCTGGCCAATAGCTGCAATTTTCCATTTCCATGTTGTAAAATGCTCGGTTGAATGGCTTTGATTCCGTTTTCTGCCAATGGGCCTACGGTTCTCCAGGTTTTACCATTATCTTTGGTCACCTCGAAGTGAATTTTCCAACCATCGCCTTCTTTGCTTGATGGTGCAAAAAGGTTTCCATTGCTTAACAAAACAGGTTTATTTTTTACAGGACCAATATAACCATCGGGCAACTTTGTAGCATCCGACCAGATTTTACCGCCATCTTTTGAAGACCTCATCATGCCCCACCATTCTGATGGTTTTGGCCCGATTTTATAAAACAACAGTAAATCTCCACCAGGAACCTGATATAAAACAGGATTCCATGTAGGTAATCTTTTACCATCAGGTTGGATACCGTTAGCGGCCGAAACCGGTGCCAGCCATTTGCCATCCACAAAACGACTAATGTAGATTTCTACATCAGGATTCCGTTCTTTTGTGCCACCAAAAAATGAAGCAACTAAACCCGTTGGCGTTTCTGCTATTGTTGCTGAGTGGCAGGATGGGAATGGAGCTTTATCGTAAAGAAATTCTTGCTTTACGATTCCCGTTTGCCATTTTTCTACTTGAGCATTGGCACTAAGTGTTACTGCTAAAATAAGTCCTATTGTGGTGTATATTTTTTTTGATATCATAATTCTTTCTCTTCGAGGTTGATTACACAGATTATTTGATTTCACCGATTTGATTTTTACATCCAAAACTGAAAACTTCAAACGGTGAACTGCCTACTGCTTTTGTTTTGCTGCTTTCTCTTCTTTTATTTTTTTGGTATACGCACTATAAAGCGCTCTCCAGCTGCGACCGTTATTATTCAGCATCTGCTCTGATTTCGTTTTGTAAATTTCGAAAATGGCCGAAATCTGTTTCATGTTTTTATAATCGACAGCCTGTTCCCTGGCCTGTTTCAAAAAAGCTAAAATCTTCAATTCCTCGTCAGCAGTTAAATCAGGAACAATTGCTTTGTAACCTTTCATCGTGAATTCAACCTTTCCGATGGTGTATTTGTCTAAAATGGTTTCAACCTGCTCTGGTGTTAAATTCTTTTTCAATCCATCCATAAGCGATTGATGAACCGTTGGCGGCATAGCAGAATCAGCAATGATCTGTTTGTCTAAATCACTTAGTTTATTGCCGGTAACCGGGTTTATTCCATCAGGAACGGTTGATGATGGATGATCGTTATGCCAATCTTTAATGGTCGTTAAATGAACTGCAATTACATTTTCGACAGCAGACTTTTTTGCTACGTCGGTTAAATTTAGTGCTGAGGTCCATTCTTTGGCCTTTGTCAGGATTTCTTCTGGTACAACAATATCTTTGGTTTGACCGAATGCATTTACTGAAGTGATCAGTAAGGTTATCAGCATAAATGTTTTAAAAAACTTTCTCATAATTGTATTTTAATTATTGTTTCGGTTCGTGAAGACACAAACCGAGGCATATATACAGTAATCCTTTCTCGCCATGGTTCGTGTCTCCACGAATCATGATTTTATTTCCGCTCCACTACAAAAGCATAATCGCCAGAGCCAAGCTCATAAACTGCCCTGTTATTATCCATTTTTACAAATTTTAAATCCTTTATAGACTTATTTTTTTCTGAAACTTCATTTTTATTATTTGCAGGAATGTAAACCAACGCCCTTGTATTTGCTGGGATGGTAATGTTCCAGTTAAATTGATTAGCCGTTTTATTATAACTGCTTTTGATTAGCCCATAAACCGAATTGTAACTGGCATTTACCGAGTTTAAACCATTAATCATTTCAGGTTTCATGATGATTTTTTTAAAAGCAGCCTCTTCAGATTTTATACCAGCCAGGTTTTCGTAATACCAGATAAGCAGATCGCCAAGCATCATCACATGGTTCTGCGAATTCATTTTCGGATCGGCCGTATTGCCATTCCACAGTTCCCATATCGTTGTTGCACCATTATCAACCATATAACCCCAGCTCGGATAAGTTTTTTGCGTAGCCACCGTATAAGCTAAATCTGGCCGGCCATAATCGTTTAAACAGCGCATTAACCACTGAATACCCACTAAACCATTGCTTAAATGGCCTTTATTGGTCACTTCAACAGTATAAGTAATATTCTTGAAAACCTGATCTATTTTGTTCTGTGGAACCATTCCGAAATAAAGCGGAATAATGTTATCCGTTAGCGCATTAGAGGCATAATAACCTTTATCGTTATAATATTTCTGATTAAAAGCTTCTTTGATTTTATTTCCCAAAAGCTCATATGCTTTTACATCTTCATCGCTGCCGCTTACCTTAGCAAATTGTATCATCAACTGTGTAAAGTGATAATAATAAGCCGTTGAGATTAATTCGGAAGGATACTTTTTGTCCGCACTTTTACCACGGCCAAACTCGATGGTAATGGGTGGCATACACCAATCGCCGTAACTATCTTTAGCTAAAATATAATCTTTCATATAGCGGTCTTGCATATAAGCCAACCACTTTTTCATTGCGGGGTAATTATCCCGAACGGCAGAAACATCGCCAGTTTGTTTGTACAGCATTTCGGTCACCAAAAGCATTGCTCCTGGCCAGGTCATGTTATCGCTGTAGTACCGCCAAAAGGCAGGTGCCACATCAGGAATAGCGCCATCCTCTTTCTGAGAATTTCTGATGTCCTGCAACCATTTGGTATAAAAGCGTCCGTTATCAAAAAGAAAACTTTCTCCGTAAGCCACAGCGCCCCTATCTCCTAACCACGGCATCCGTTCGTTGCGTTGAGGGCAATCAACCGGAATCCCCTTGTAACTTCCGGCAATCCCCCACCAGGCATTTTTGAAGAGCTGATTGGTTAAAGCATCTGAAGTTTCGAAAGTTCCGACCGTTTTAATGTTATCGTAGATCATTTTGCCAACAAAATCATTCACTGATGGTTGGTAAGTATACCCCGAAAGTTCTACATACCTAAATCCGCGGTAAGCAAAAGTAGGCTCCCAGGTTTCTAATTCGCCCCCTTTTAAAGTGTATAAATCGGTACATTTCGCATTGCGAAGGTTAGCCGTAAAAAGTTCGCCATTATTTTGAAGTGATTCTGCAAAACGCATTTTGATTTGTTTGCCCTTTAGGCCTTTTATCTTGATCTGCAGCCAACCCACCATGTTTTGACCCATATCTAAAATATACCGGCCACCCGAAAGTTTAGTAATTGAAACGGGTTTAAGCGTATTCATCACCTTCATGTTTTCATTCATCTGGGCTTCAATGGTTCCTGTTGGTTCTTGTACAAATTCCGCTTTTGTCCACTTGCTATCGTCAAAACCTACATTATTCCAGCCTGCTGATTCCTTTGTTGCATCGTATTCTTCGCCATCATATTCGTTATTGGTTCTGATTGGCCCATCTGCTGTGCCTTTCCAGCTATCGTCGGTATCAATATTTGCTGTTGTTCCATCGGCGTAAACGATGTTGATGTTCATCAGCATTTTCGGAAAACCAAACGTTTTAATTTTATAAGGTTTTTCATTTTGGCGCATGGCGAAGAAACGCCCGTTTCCGAGTATCGTGCCAACCGCATTTTTACCATGCTGGAGGTAACTGGTTACATCGTAAGTGTTATATTTTACGTTTTTGGTGTAATCTGTAGGTGATGGAGATAAAACATCATTTCCAACTTTTTTTCCGTTGATAAACAACTCGTATAAACCTAAACCAACGATTGATGCCGTAGCATATTTGATTTCTTTCGTACTTTGAAACTCTTTTCTGAAATACCTGGCTGATAAACGCGAATCGGTTTTGATATTGTCCCATGCAAATGCCCTGTCGAAACCGATCCAGCCTTTTGGCCAATCTTTGTAGTACAGCAAACCCATAGAAAAATAGTTGTTAGCCGACCATTCGCTTTGACCCACATTAGTCCACACTTTTACTTTCCAATAGGCTTTCATCCGGCTTTTAAGCACTTTTCCGTTGTAGGCTATATGAATAGATTCTGGTGAGTTAATCTTTCCTGAGTCCCATAAATCGCCCTCATTGGCATTTAATTGCTCAGGCGAAGAAGACACCAAAACCTGGTAAGCCGTTTGCATTACATTTCTTTCACCTGAGCTGATATGCCATGCCAATCGCGGTTTCAAAACATCAATACCTAAAGGATTCACAAGCATTTCGCAGGTGGTATTTTGCAACGAGACCTGTGCCATCACTTTTGAAAAGGATAGGAACCAAATGCTGATGATCGCGATGTAGATTTTAATGTTCATTATATTTTCTTTAAAGATCAATTCGTCATTGCGAAGCTGGACTTGCGCGAGCTGAAGCAATCTTTTTTGCTAAGGTTATTGTTCTCTATAATTCCTTTATTGAGATTGCTTCGTCGTGCCTCCTCGCAATGACGATGTATTGGTTGAAAAATCAAAATACAAGGTCATATTTAATGCCCTGCTTGGGGCTTTATCAAAATCGTAATAAATATTCTTCATTCCCATTGGTCCGGTTGTTTCTGGTTTTTGGGTTTTGGTGCCAATTGCCGAAATTGCATTCATAAATGAAATTTCACCATTAGGAAATGTCGGACTCATGTTGTCATATTCTGTATCTTTCGATTTTTTCGGTGTAAATAGTCTTAAAAACACATCTTCTCTATCTGTAACTACCTTAAACGATTGCTGTTTGCCAAGAAACTCGCACCAATACATGTTTGAATAATAACCTTTAAATTCAGGGTATTGCCAGGGCGCCTCTCCTGTTGCCGAATTGTTATAATCCTTTTTCCAGATGCCAAATTGGGTGCCTTTCATTCTATTTTTCCAAACGCGATATGGTCCGTTGCCTTTATATTCAACTGTTTTAATTTCTGATTCAGGATAGGAAAAGTTCAATCCAACGAAAGTGGTAAAGTAATCTGATGGAAAATATTCCACTTCCATTTTTAGCCAGCCTGAAGGATAAATTGTCCATTGTAAAGTATTCCAACTTTCTTTTTTATCAAATTTTGATGAAATAATTAAATTCTCTCCATCCATTTTTTGTGTGAAGTTTTTGAAATTATTTACACCCTCTTGCAAAATCGGACCGTTCGAAAACGGAATGATACCTTTGGCATTTTTTGCCTGCTGCAACAAACCTGATGTTTTATCGAAAGTTAAATTTATGCCATTAGCAGAAACCTGATAAACTTTCGCATCTTCTTTAATATTTACCTTTGAAGAACCTGTTTTTACAACAATTTTCTCTGCATCATCTTTAGGAAGCATTATCGGGAAACTCCAGGTGAATAATTCCTTGCCATCGGGTGCATTTGCAGTGAGGTAAAGTGCATCAAAGCTCCTCCAGTCGCCTGGAAGATTGATCTTTAATTTTCCTTTTTCGAAAGGTTTAATATTTGGAGCGTCTGCTTTACCCGATTTGAATGTTGCATCCGTTTCCACCTTTAATTTCTTCAATTTCCAATTGAAAGTACATTGATTGAGGTCGGTAAAAGCATAACGGTTTTCTAATGTAAACGAACCATCAAAACCCGCTGTTATTTCTCTTTTCTCAACAAAAACAGGGCTCCAGACTTCTTTAATGGTGAAGAAACTACCTTCTTTTTCGTGATAAGGTCCGACAATTCCGTCAGGGCCATGATTTCCATCGGTATCTAATTCGCCGTTTTTATCGGTACGCACTACAGCCTGATCGGCAAAATCCCAAAGGAAACCACCTGCAGAAAGTGGATTATTCCACATCGCATTCCAATAATCTTCAATGCCTGCACCGTGACCGCCATCCCACATGCCATGAAGAAATTCAGTTGGCATTAGAATATTGTGTCCGTGATCGTAATTGCCGATTCCATAATTAAATTCGCGGTAATGGGTGGTTTCGAAACCTCCAAAAACCTCCCAAGGATGGATTAACGGGCGTTTTTGTATATCTTCTTCAGCAAAAAGATGATCAAGTTCGCGGTTATGTCCGCCTTCATTTCCATTAGCCCAAAATATAATCGATGGATGATTTTCATCATTCAACATCATTTCTTTTATCAATTTTGTTCCCGTAGGCTTATCATAAGTGCCATGCCAGCCGGCCAGTTCATCCATAACGAATAAACCTAGCGAATCGCAAACATCAAGAAAATGGCCGTCTGGTGGATAATGGGACATCCGAACGGCATTCATGTTCATTTCTTTCATTAACAGCACATCGGCAATACTGATTTTTTTACTGGTAGTACGGCCTGATGATGGATAAAAAGAGTGACGGTTTACACCTTTGAATTTCATTTTCACTCCGTTTACATATACACCATCACGTTCTTTTACTTCAATTGTCCTAAAACCAATCTTTTTAGAAAGCTGATGAATCTCTTTACCATTTTTAACTAAAGTGAATGTTGCAGTGTAAAGATTTGGAAATTCTGAAGACCATAATGCTGGATTGGAAAACTGATGGTGCATCTGTATGCTTTTACTTCCTTTTTTTATTGAAGTCGTAAATCTTTCACCGAATCTTTTTCCATCTTTTCCTAAAAGTTCTACTTCAAGCTTATCCGCATCACCTGTATAATTCAATTGAGTAGTTAAATGGCCATCAGCTTTAGCATCTATCTGAATTCGATCGATATGAGTTAAAGGCAAAGATTCAAGATAAACTGGTCTGAAAATACCACCAAAAATCCAGAAATCGGCTTTACGTTCAGCCTCGTTAACAGATTGATTAACTGAATGTTTAGATACCTTTACTTCAAGCAAATTATCGCTATCAAGTTTTACCAATTTAGAAATATCGTATCTAAACACATAAAACGAACCCTGATGTGTTTCTCCGGCAGATTTTCCGTTGATTTTAACCTCGGTATCTGTCATCGATCCCTCAAAAACAATATTGATTTTTTGGTTTTTCCAACCTGTAGGAACCTTAAAAGTATATTTATAAAGTCCTTGTTCTTTGCCTTTATTTTCCTCTTTGTTGAAACCGTAGTTATATTTCCCAAAACCTTGCAATTCCCAGTTTGAAGGCACGGGAATAGTGGTCCACTTACCCGAATTTGCGCCAGCTGTACAGAAGAAATCCCAGTTAACGGTATTGTCGTTCCCAGTTCCCGAGAGGTATAATTTCTCAGTTTGCTGTGCTCTTAGGGAGCAAAACGTGGTTATTAAACACAAGAAAAGTATAAATCTGCGTTTCATTAATTGGTTTTAAATGATTTGATTAATGGATTATCGGTTCTAAAAGGCAATGCTGGCAAACCGTAACAGTTAAAATTTCCTGTTGGATTTTCTGTCCAGTTATAGCGAACCACAGTTGGTTCGGCAATTTCGTTTGAAGAAACCACCACTTTATCGTCTTTTACAATAGCTTCAGCATTTACGAATTTACCGTCTTTCCCCGCGATTGCAAATCCTAAAATAGGTTTATTGTTTAATTCCAGGTATGTAAAATGGAGCAATGCTTTTCCTTTTTTAAAGGATGCAGACTGGTAAATCGGCCCAGAAAAAGGTATATCTTTGTTGTATGTTTTTGCTAGTGCCAAAAGCGATAATCTTCTACCTACTTCCCACTTATAAGTTGGATGTAAATCTCCCCCATTATCGTTCAAATCTGATGTAGAAATCATCCCCGTATTGGGCAAACGCAATAGCTGTTGTTGCGCCTCCCAAAAAGTTGGTTCCGTTTCGGCAGTTAATACAACCTTATCGCTTTTTTGTTTACTATAATCGAATGGTGCAATCTGAACATAATAAAACGGCAGATCCTTTTCTTTCCAGGCTTTTCTCCAGCTATTGATCAATACTTTCATTTTATAAGCGTAGCTGATTTTCTCGTTCAAAAAACAGTTTGTTTCGCCCTGATACCAAAGCAATCCACGGATTTTAAATTGAGTTAAAGGTTCGATCATGGTCGGATAAAATTTACCAGGATCGTTACCCACTTTTTGGTTTTTGAAGTAATCCTCTTCTGCAAATGCATTTTCTGAAATCCACGGTTCAATGGCGCTGCCCGGAATGGCCGAAGAGATCATGCCAACAGGAATACCTAATTTTTCCTGAATTTCTTTTGCAAAGAAATAACCTACAGCGGAGAAAGCACGTAAAGCGGAATCTTGTGCTACACTCCAGCTTTTATGGATCGAATCGGGTTTGATCAAAGTTTTGCGGTTAACCAGGAAAATCCTGATCTGATTATTGTGTGCTTTTGCAACCTCGTCAGATGGAAAACCCAAGTTTTCATTTTTTGGTTTCGGAATTTTGGCCAGTTTGCGCATCGCATATTCCATATTCGATTGACCTGAACATACCCAAACCTCGCCTACCAGGATATTGGTAAGTTCGATTTTATTTGAGCCATTAATAGACATCGTTTGGGGCTTTGAAGATGTTTTGAGTGGAGCTAAAACAACAAGCCAATTTCCATCTTTATCGGTTATTGTTTGTTTTTTTTGTCCGGCAAAAGCGACTTCAACTTTCTCATCCGGAGATGCAAAGCCCCAAATATTGATGGGTTTATCCCGTTGCAATACCATATTGCTCGATAAGATTTGAGGCAAAAGGATTTTTGCATTGGCGGAGAAGGAACATAACGATAAGAGAATAATTACTATCGTCATTTCGAGCGAAGTGCAGCGCAGTCGAGAAATCTGTTTAACTTGGCTCAAAGATTCCTCCACTGCGGTCGGAATGACGCACAGGAAAGATTGCTTCGTCGTGCCTCCTCGCAATGACGCTATAAAAGGAAACGAGGGAAAAACTGAAAACTTCAAACTGAAAACTGCCAACTGTCTCAAAATCCCTCCGTTTTTAAATATTTAATCGAATAAACCGCTTCCTTTTTCTCTGATTCTCCAGCATTTTTTAGATCATAGGTTTGATCGGCAGGTGTATCTACATCAGGAAAACGACGCACATCGCCGGTGCGGAAAACAATTCTGGAAACATCGGCAACAGGCTGAAAGGCCAAACTGGTTAATGCATCTTTTCCGTTGACAGTAATGGTGTAAAATCGGGTAAATGCATCTAATTTTAGTTTGATGTCGTAATTTTTCCCTGCCTCATATTTCATAAAGTTTTTATATCGTGCACCAGCTTTTGCACTTAAGATTCCTGCAGTATCAAAAGTTAACCGAACGGTAGCAGCTCCTTTAGCATCCTGCAATTCGATTTCCAGTAAACCAAAATCACTTTGCTTTGGCGTAACCGAAAACGAAGCCATGATTTTTCTGGATGCCGGAAACAATCTTTCGGCTTTCGCATAGTCGAATGGATCTTTATCTTTCAATACCAAAGTTCCATTGTTAACCGTTACTGGCGCCCAAAGCGGACTATAGATATTCCACATTTCGAGTGCCTTATCAGTCGGCATTTTACTAAAATCGTCATTTACATGTTGGGTTGCTTTATCATTAACGGGTACCGGAACCGAAGAAATCCAGATATCTTCTTTATTCATGCTGTAGGTTACCCATAATTTTCCATCGGCAGGTTTTCCGTTCCCTTCTTCAATACCACGAACATACTGCGGACCGTAAGATTTGTAATTGCCTCCGTAACGCATTGGTGTAATTTCTCCATTTACCAATAAAAGATTGGTATAATCTAGTCCGTTTTTGCTTGTTGAAATGGCTAAAGGCCAGCGGTATTCAGATGGATTATAAACCGTCGCGTAGTTACCGTCAGCAGTTTTTTGACCCCATATTTTGGCATTACTGTTTACAAAACCTGGTGCACGCGATGCGTTTTCAGGCCAACTTTTACCGTTATCATTGCTGATTGCTGTTAAGGCATTTTTCCATAAACCTACCACTCTTCCATCAGGTAAATGATAGTAGCTGAAGGCTTTATATTGTTTCTGCAAAGTAATTAATGGGTCTTTTCTATCCGCTTCTTCATTCCACTGTTGTGTCATTAACTTATTTGATAACAATTCATTACAGGCTTCAATAAAAGCTTTACTTTTGCTTTTGGTGTACAAAGGATATTTGGTGTTTTTCTCCGAGTAACCTGGATTGTAATGGATGAAATAAATTGGACCATATTTTCCATCTTGCTGAATTTCTCTTACTGCCCTGCCAATTCCATGGCCATCGTTCGGATCGTCTTTCGCGTCAAAACTGATCGCGTAAAAACCCAAAACCAGGAATACATTCTTAGTGGAAACATAAAAACCCATGCGTTGATGCATTACTGCGTCTAAATCTTTTGCAACATCGGTTCTACCCTCTTTTGTGGTTCCATCAGGAATGCGGTAGATTGGAAATACCACTTCTGGTTTCGTCCAGTTGTAGCCATCTTTTGAAGACTGTAATAATGTTTGCCCTGGCGGGATGCTCTCGCCCACTTTATCGCTTAAATATTCGATATAAAATTTATTGTTCCAATAGGCCAACATCGGCGCATGGTTGTAGGTCCAGCCAAAGTTTTCGGCCAGTTCAGGGTGTTCCCTGTTCGCACGAAAAGTTTGGATACTGTGTACACCCATCACTGGCGAAAGCTGCCCATGATGATAATCTGCGTTAACTAAGGTTTTACCGGTATAGCGCACTGTATCCTGCGCCTGCGAGCTTTGTACTGCAAGTGCTAATGTTAGGCTTAAACAAAGTATTTTAAATATTTTCATGTTTTTAGTTCATTTCGTCATTGCGAGTTTCCGATTTTTCATCGGAACGAAGCAATCTTTTTTGCTGGATAGATTGCTTCACGCTCTTGCTTGTTCCCTTGCTTAAGTTCGCAATGACGGCTCATTTATTATTTCAATAAATTCTTAATCACTCTTCTTTTCACTTTTATAATTGTTCCGTGTTTATGCCCTTCAGGAATAGAAACTTCGGCAGTTACATCTTTAAAAGTCTTAAAATCGGCTGTATTATAAGCCGAATAAATCTTTTGTCCATAAGCATCAAAATAAATCAACCAATTCTTTCCAACTTTTACAACCGTTGGTCCTTCCGTTAATTTCGGACTAAAAGTCTCCGAAACATTTTCATAAGGGCCTAAAGCATCTTTTGCAAAAGCAACTTTTAAATTCCTGTTCGGGCGGGTATTATCTTTTAAAACCAGCACATAATCTTTGGTCGTCCGTTTTACAATAACCGCATCGATTACACTAAAACCAGGATCGAGAAATAGTTTTGGTTTTGAGAAACTCTCAAAATCTTTGGTTGTAATACTATACATCCGGTGGTTATTCTCCTCTTCTTCTATTCCTTTAGCAAAGCGATATGGTATAGTTGAGGCCCAGATGATTACATATTCTTTTTTCTCGTTATCGTAAAAGATTTCCGGTGCCCACACATTTACGGTTTTTGGCTCACTTTCCATTACCGGAAGAAACTTTTGCTCACTCCAGTTGATCAGGTCTTTAGAACTTGCGTAACCAAAACCTTTATCGCCTTTCCAGCTACAGGTCCAAACCAAATGGAAGGTTCCATCCGGGCCTTGAACGATTGATGGATCGCGTAAAACCTTCTGCGTTCCAACCTCAGGCTTCAGGAAGGTTTTATTCAAATCCGTCCAATGGTAAGCATCATAACTGTACAAAAGCCTCAATCCTTCGTTTGCAGGCTCATGGAAGGAGGTAAATAAATAGGCTTGTTTTGTACAGGATGTTAAGCCACAAAGCAGCAGGCCAATTATAGCTAAGCGAAATGATGATATAGAATTGGGTTTAAACACTTTTTTCTTTAATTATTTCTTTTTTGCAATTGTCAGTCTGAGCGTAGTCGAAGACCTTTTCTGTAATTTTTTAAAAAGATTGTCCTTCGACTACGCTCAGGATGACATCTTTTTAACTCTCGCAATAGATTTCTCCATTCCGTTGCACTCCAGTCGAAATGACGATCTTGTGCAGGCTCAACGCCATGCGCCTTTCGCTAATCGTTTCTACTATAGCTCATCCAGCACTAACACCCAATCATTACCATTTGCAGGCTCACCTGGTGGGTTAAACTCTTTTATTCCTTTATTTTCAAATTCTCCAATTGGGATGATTTTCCCTGTTCTTGGATCAAACCATGATGCTTTTACTTCGTCGCCGTCAATTTTACCTAGCTGCACACTGAAATTGCGCCCTGTATAAGTGTAAAGCAGTGCAAATTCTTCACCTCTTGTGGCAAGAATCCGCTCGTATTTTTCGCCGTTTTTACCTGCTACCAAAGTCTGATCAGGCACACGATCGAAATAAGAATGAGAAAGCATTAAATCTTTCAAATACTGCATCTGTTTAGCGCCTGGGGCATTAATTGCAGTGATCCACTGGTCTCTCGGACCATAAGCAGGTTTTAAATCTGTTTTTTTGTACATCTGCATCACCGAATTATGACCATAGGTATAGCCAAAAGCACCAGCAAAAACCGACCAGTAACCATATCTCCTCACATCACTGTCTGTCCAGCGTGGTTGAGTGGTATCGTGTAAACCCTGAGGAATATCTTCGTACGAAGGCTCACCATCAATGGTTGGTTTGGTAGGTTTTAATTTATAATCGGCTTCGATATATTTCCAGTTATCCTCGCCATAATGCAATTTTTCATTTTTAGAGGTATCCTGATCATAACGGCGATGGCCAGATTGAACCATATCAAAATCGCACCATTTTGCATTTTGAAACCATTGTGAAGAAGCTGTTCTTCCCCTGGGGTGGAAAGTAATTAAATGATTCGGATCGTTTGCCCTTAAAGTTTCGCCAATGGTCTTCCAAACATCGGCACCATCACTACCTTTAATATCACCACCGTTGAGCCAAATGATGTTCCACTTATCTTTATAACGTTTTGCCAGGAACTCAGCATAAGCCTTTGCCTGCGTTTTGTTCACTTTTTTATTTTTGACATTGGTACCCCAAACCGGAACCAGGGCCATATAGAGGCCTTTTTCTGCTGCCTGATCAACGATATAATCTACATGGTCCCAATAATCATAAGCCAAAGAATCTTTTGAGTTATTGCCTGGCGTAAGCATCGGCTTTGATACATCTGCATGTACAACTGAGGAATCGAGGTATACGTTTCTCGATGGCACATCATGTAATAACATCACCTGGATTACATTAAAACCCTTCTGTTTGCGGTCTTCGAGGTAAGTATTTGCTTCTTCTCTTGTTAACCTGCCAAACAACAACCAGCCGGTATCGCCAAGCCAGAAAAATGGTTTACTATCGCCGGTGGTTAAATATCTGCCATTCTCTGAAACCAGGAGACTTTTATCGCCAAAATATGGTTTTTTCTTACAGCCAAAAGCTGCGCAAGAAAGCATAACAAGCAGAAATATTTTAGATTTAATATTCATGTTTAAATTTTATTGATGATGATAACTTCGTCTCCTGATCCAACCTTTTCTAATGTAGCAACAGCGCCGGCATTAATTTTCTCTTCTTTAAGTCGTTTCCCTGTTCTCGCGTTCAGCACTTTTACGTTGAATTTTCCAGATACTTTGCTCAGATCGAGATTGATGGCATTAGTAGAAGCGTTATACAAAATATAAGCCTTGCCTTGGTTTACTAAACCATATTGTTTTGCTGATTTATCTGCAGGTAAAAAGGGTTTCATCGAAGATGCCGCGGTTAAAATTGAAGCATCAATTCCATCGACATTGGAGAGCGAACCGCCTGCCATTAAAATTGCCCAACCGAAACTGTCAAAGCTATCGCCTGAATAAATCACTGCTTTTTCAGGGAATTTGTTTTTATACTCAGATACCGCGTGGTAAACTTCTTCGAAAGAGGTTTTTTTAGGTTTTAGCAATCGTGCATGCTGACGGGGAGCCAAACTTAATCCTCCTTGCGGTGCATAAGCGCTCCCATCAGCTTGGTAATGCCAATAACGGATGTCGATCAGGTCAATCACTCTGGCGCGCTTTGGATCAGCCAAAATTGAATCCTGCACATCTTTGGTTACACTTAAGCCAATAATTGGGTGTTTACCTGTTTCTTTTTCCCATTCGTTAATGGTATCGATCCAGAACTGAACAAAGTGTAATGGGCCAGTAAATTCGGCACCAATTAATTGTATAACGCCTGTGTTTCCATCAAAATTCTCTAAACATTTTCTGATGTAAGCTTTATGGATCGCCCTGCGGTGCTCGTTGCTGATATCGTAAAACTGCTCGGCCATAAAAATGCGCTTATCGCCAGCATATGGTACAGGTTCAGGGAAATCCGTGTTGTTGATATTGTTTGCGGTACGCCAGGGGAAATCGGCATAATGTGCACCGGCTTCAATAATGTTATGTTGAAAATAGTTCTCGTGGATTAAAACCAGGCCTTTCTGATCAGCCAGATTAGCGAATTGCTTTAACCTGTCCCAATACCAAAGGTTGTATTTGGTAATATCATATTTGCTCAAACCATCCCAGGCTTTATCCTGTCCGCTACGGGCAAAAGGCAATTCGTAAAAAGGTGCCCAAACCTCGCCATCCATACGGCGGATGCGCTCGTGGTCATCTCTTCTTCTATCGTACCAAAGGCCGTAATTATGATCGAGCACTTTAACAGCGCCGTTTTTCATCGCATCTGTGATTGAATCTAAATCATCTGTTAAACCATTTCCTGAACGTCCGGGTACGAAACGCGTAATATGAAATTTAGTGTTTTTTAATCCATACGGACGGGCGCTTCCATTCCACCAAGGCACATCCTGACGATTACCCAGAACGATTTCGCTGCCACGCACTAACCAGCCATTTTTGATGCCCATCGCACCCGCAAGAGCAGGTTGAATAACTTGAACTAAGCCAATTTTATCTATGCTCTTTGCCGAACCGGCATCCATCGGGATTTTATTCCTGTCAGGTGCTGCATCAATATATTCTGAAACGGTTAAAGCAGGTTTGTAGGCCAATTTTGTTAATTTTAATGCCACATCTACAGGTGGACTGCTTGATGCTTCTGTTTCAACAGGTAGCACAAAATTCCTGCTATCCGCCTCACTTCCCAATCTATCTTTTAGTTGGGCATAATATAAACTTCGCGGCTGGATCTGTTCGTTCGACATATCCCAATAACCGTTTCCGGCAAATTGAGACCAGGTTCCAAAAGCCCAGTTTTGAGCTGTTGGTGGCTGAAAATTATCAACCCTTGCGGCACTACATTGCCAAAAAACACTATTTGCGGCACTCCAGCCAGCACCTTGCCCATCCTGTCCGCGGTTTAAATAACTCAACGCTTGTCCGTCGATGTTTACGATATCGAATAAAACGCCCGATGCCCAGCTATCAATCGCGCCGCTAAAACTGAAAGGCAAATAAGACTGACACTGTACAAAAACATTGGGGCCTGGAGCGCAAAAGCCAACCGCAAAATCATGGTAACCATATTCTGAGTATAACCTTTGGAAAAGCGTTTGCTGACCAGTAGTTAAAAAGGTAAAACGGCGCTCACCACCGATCTCGGAAATTGGGGCTAACGATTTACAATCTTCAACAGTAATCCTTTTTGAAGTTTCCAAAACATTTACTGCAGAACCTGCAAAATGCTCAAAAACCACCTGACGGACCCAGGCATCTTGTACATTTTCTAAACAGATTGCTGTCCAACGGTGGTATTCGTCTTTACTATTTTCTTTATGATAATCGGATTCAATTTTCAGGTTTTCAATACCTGTTTGTGCAATTCTTCCCTCCCATTTATATTTTGAAATTGTTGCGCCACCATATTTAGCGTTTAAAGCTGTTGTAATTGGGGCATCGAAAGTTATGGTATTGCCGTTTATGGCGATAATTTTTCTATCCCAATGAATATCCCTAGTTCCTGGTTTCCAGCCTAAAGCACTTTCACCACCACCAAATTCAACCGTTTTGAGGGTTTCGATCCATTCTTTGGTTGAAGGTCTGTTAATGATGATCTGATCGCCTACTTTAAATCCGCTGGCATTAGACAGCGTAATTTTATTTGCATTAACCGGTACATAAGTATCAGTAACCGCAATTGCCTGTTCTTCTATCCTGTTTTTTTGACCTAAAATCCTGATTACACCGATCCGGTCTAAGCCAGTTGCAAAAATCTTTGTGCCGTTTTCGCCCATTCCACTTCCACGGAGCACCACTCCAGAAGCTGACAACCTTAATGTTCCTGCAACTTCGTAAATTCCTTTTTCTAATAAAACGGCGCCACGTAATCCATCTTTACCCAGCGGTAATTTCGAAACATAATTAATGGCCGATTGAATCCTTAAAGTAGCATCGCCTTTTGAAACAGGAACTATTACCTTTATTGGTGCATTAGGAATGGCTTTTTCGCCTGCCATGTAACCAGCGTAAGAAAAATCGGGAATCCGGTTTCCATCAATATCCGGTGTATAAGCCATTTTACCATCCTTCCCTTTAAAGATAGGTTTTGGTGGCTCCACCGGCTTTATTTTTTGGGCAAATGAAAAGTTTGTCGCCAAAAGCGCCATTACCAAAATCGATAAGGTTTTTAGTTGTATAACTTTTAATATGTGGTTAGTTTTTGGCATTAATGTTATTTTCTTTGTCAACAATCTATGAACGGTCGTCACCCTGAATTCATTTCAGGGTCCTTATAGCATGAAAGATGCTGAAATAAATTCAGCATGACGATTTTGGATAGAAGATACTCAGTCTTTCAGCTTTAGTCTTTTTTCTTTAACCTTTAGCAGGTCTCACTTTAATGATATCTACCAAACTATTCAAATAAACTTCGATATTGGCATAACCTGATTTCGCAATTTTTGATGCATCCTTAGCATCTTTCGGGTTTAGTCCGTTTTTGGTTTCCCAAGCATCAGGAATACCATCGTTATCAGTATCTATATAAGGTTTTCCTTTATATTCAGGATAACCGCCTACTTGTGCGATATCTGAAATAATTCCTTTTTTATAAGAATCGGCAGGTAAACGGCGTTTTACATAACTTTGTTGAGCTGGCAATTTCCCATCTTCAACATGATCAATTTTACCAGTTGAAACCTGTTTAATGATACGTTGGTCTACCGCATCGCGAACGGGTAAAGATGCACCAGCATTGGCCAAAACATAATCATAAGCTTTTTTAGTATCGATGATTGAAATTTTAGCCATTGGCAAAGGTTTATCTACTTTCATCGAATCTAATAGTTTTTGTTTATCTCTTTTGCTTTCAGGCTGAACACCACCATCCCAATTATTTTTGGTTACCTTTTCGTTTCCTTCTATAATATTTCCGGTTACATAAGCCCTACCAAATTCGCTCGAGAACTTCTTATCCCTACCCGATTCAGGTTTTAAGATACGATAAGAAATCGGTTCGCCCGCAGGTGTAATGGGGCCTGGTTTATAATAATTGTTGATGAAACTATAAAATGAAGCATTATCGCCACCATCGGCACTCCTGTTCCACCAGTTGAAGATCACATTATTGGCAAAACCAAAATCGCCATACATCCCAACAGATGGATTCCTGCTGATATTTGATGCCCAAAGGTTACGCATAAAAGTACTGTTCAAACCACCAATTGTACTTCCGAAAGCATGGTTATAGGTATCTAAAGCCTCAGAAAAGATCGAATTCTGAATGGTAACGTTTACTGTAGGTAATTTTACAGGTTTAGAACCATCTTTTGGATCGTAAACATGGCGGTAAATCGACATATTTTCATCCAGTCCCCAACTTGCTGAAACGTGATCGATAATAATGTTTCCGACAGGATTTCCGCCAATGGCATCATCTCTACGGGTAACATCGGTTGCGCCACGACGGAAACGCATATAACGGATCACCACATCGTGGGTATTGATCCAAACCGATTCGCCAGCCACACAGATTCCATCACCAGGCGCACTTTGACCGGCAATGGTAATATAAGGTGCACGGATAATCAGTGGTGTTTTTAATTTGATGATACCCGAAACGTTAAAAACAATGATTCGGGCACCGCCTTGCTCACAAGCCTCGCGTAAAGTTCCGCTGCCCGAATCTTCAAGACTGGTTACGACGTAAACTTTTCCTCCACGGCCGCCAAAAGAATAAGCACCACCGCCTTCAGCACCAGGAAAGGCCACTGTTTTAGCTTGCGGTAAATCGCCTGGTTTTGCTGCCCATGGAATATAAGGTTTACCATGTTTTGCTTCTTCATCTACAATGTGTTTTACTTTTAAAAATTGCAGTTCAGATTTTTCTTCAATGCTTTTTAGAAGCGAATCGGCTTTCTTTTCCATAGCCTCTGGGATTACCGGATATTGTGCAAAAGCTACATTTCCAATGCCACAAAGCACTATTATGCTAAAAATTGAATTCCAGGTACGCATATTAGTTAGGCTTAACAATAGAAAGTGGAACCACACTATTTAAATATACTTCGATGTTTGCATAACCACTTTTAGTGATTTTTGAAGCATCAGATGCATCCTTGGGGTTTAAGCCATTTTTAAGCTCGTAAGCATCAGGCATGCCATCATCATCACTGTCTTTATATGGTGTACCTTTATATGCTGGATAACCGCCAACCTGTGAAACTTCGGTAATGATGCCTTGCTTGTAAGAATCGCCAGGTAATCTGCGGTGTTCGAATTGAAATGCAGATGGTTTCGCATCAGGGTGAACTTCAATTTTACCTGTGGCAACCTGTTTAATTACTCGGGTATCAACCGGATCTCTCTTTGGTAAAGTTGCACCAGCATTTGCCAGTACATATTCTTTGGCTTTTAAAGTAGGGATAATGCTAATCTTAGGCATTGGAAAGGGATTCTTAGCTTTCATTGCAGCGAAATATTTACTTGCTTCTTCGAAAGACATTAAATTTCCTTTTTTATCTTCTAATTGAACCCCACCATCCCAGTTATTTTTGGTTACTTTCTCATTACCGTCGATGATATTTCCAGCTACATAAGCCCTACCAAAAACAACATAGGGTAATTTACTACGTCCAGATTCTGGTTTTAAAATGCGGTAACTGATTGGGTCTTTTAGTTCGGTAACCGGACCTGGTTTATAAAAGTTATTGATGATATTGTATTGAGCAGTATAATCTCCTCCATCTGTAGAGCGGTTGTTCCAGTTAAAAACCACGTTGTTGGCGAAGTTAAATATGCCGTTCCAGCCAATTGATGGGTTACGAGCGCCATTATCTGCCCAAAGGTTACGAACAAAGGCACAGTTTTCTCCACCTAAGGTGCTGCCAAAAGCATGGTTCCAATAATCTAATGCCTCTGAGAAAATAGAGTTTTGTATCGTGATGTTAACCGTTCCCAATTTTTCTTCGGTTTTACCTGTACTGTCATTGTACATATGGCGGTACATCGACATGTTTTCATCTAATCCCCAGCTTGCCGAAACGTGATCGATCATAATGTTGCCTACCGGGTTGCCACCAATGGCATCATCTCTGCGGCCCACAAAGGTTTCTCCCCTTCTAAAACGCATAAAACGTATAATCACATCATGTGTATTTAACCAAACCGATTCGCCTGCCACGCATACACCATCACCAGGTGCGGTTTGACCGGCAATAGTGATATAAGGTGCACGGATAATAAGCGGTGTTTTTAATCTGATAATTCCTGAAACATTGAATACCACGATCCTCGCACCACCCTGCTCACACGCATCACGCAAAGAACCCGGACCGCTATCGTTTAAGTTTTTAACTACAATAACCCTACCGCCATGACCACCAAAACTATAGGCGCCACCGCCTTCTGCACCTGGAAAAGCCAATAAATCTGATTGTGGCAAATCATTTGGTCTACCTGCCCAAGGAATATATGGTTTGCCCTGAGCTGCCTCTTTTGCAATAATAGGCTTTGCTTTCTCCCAGGCAATATCAGATTGATGATAGGCTTCTTTCATCATCGAATCAGATGATTTTTTAATATTGGCAGGAATGTTTGGATATTGGGCAAACGTATAATTTGCGGAGAGTATTAATGCTGTTGTTAGCAACAGATTTAAAATGTTCTTTTTCATTTGTGTTGTTCGTTGGGAAGAGAAAGAAATTACGATTTTTTTAAATTAACAGAAAAAATCTAATCGCTGATATCGAAAATCGTGGCTCATTTCTTGGTCTATCCTTGTAAGTAATTTTGGTTAGAAAGTATATTATCTTTCAAATTTGCATGCAAAAAGCAGCTGTTTAATGTATAATTTTGGCTATCTATTGTATCATCTTATCAATTGGCAAAAATGCCTGTAACAAATTAAATTCATTCTCGCAGCCATGTTACAAGATAGGAATAAAATTTATATATAAATGTAACATTCTTAAATAAAAAAAAAGGAAACAAATTAATGTTCCCTTTTTTCAAAACCAAATATAAAAAAACCAGGGCGGTGAGCAAACCGCCCCAAGATCTTAGCCCATTTATTTTAATGGATCGAACGCTCCACCCCAAGTGTTATTTTGGACAAGATTAATATTGTTATTTAATGATACTGTCGGAATACCAAAAAAGTAAACTCCAGGCTGATAAGCAATATTATAAGTATCAAGCTGCTTGGTTGTTACGGTAAAACTATTTGCATATAGTGCATCCAGATTGGTATTGGCAGAAACATCTCTTGTTCCTAGAATATAATCTGTTTTTGTGCCCGTATTTTTAAGCGTTATGGTAACACCTAATCTTCTCTTTCCGTTTAAAGTGCTTTCTAATAGTTTTCTGCGTCTTAAATCCCAAAAGCGCTTACCTTCAAATGCAAGCTCAATTTGTCTTTCTTTCATTATCGCTGCAACTAACTGGTTTCCGCTCAAACCAGCTGTTAAACCATACAATCCATCGGCTCCTGCTTCTATGCCAGCCCTTTTTCTAATATTAATTAAATTGTTGTAAGCTTCCTGACTTTGGCCAGTTTCGGCCGCACATTCTGCCAGATTTAACATTACTTCAGCATATCTGATCTCTATCCAATCGGTACCGGCATTTTGAAAAGTAGCCAATGTTAAAGATGGGTCTATTCCTTTTCTTAAATATAAGCCCGAAGAAGTGGCGCCAGACGGCTCAGTAGTGGCCAGAACATTTTTATCATTTGTATAATAATAAGTCCACAATCTATAAGATGAATTCCCCGATAGAGGCCAATTACATCCGTTATAGGCAATTGTTTGATCAAATCTTGGATCCCTGTCTTTATAAAACGTGCCCAGACTATAAGTATATTTTGATGCGCCTATATCCTTTCCATCTTTCATCGGAAAAGCCAAAGCCATATCCCAGGTGGGTAAATTAGAGCCGCCGGTACTACCAATATATTTCGGAACTGTTGCATTGGGATAGGTATTATTATTCTGTCCGATATCGGTTGTTCCTGTATTATAAAGTGTTGCAAACACGGCTTCCGGATTGCGTGGTGTGCTTCCTCCTGCACTTCCTTCGGTTGTCCACATGCTTGCGTCAAATTTAGTGTACAGGCCAAAACCATTGGTAGATAGGGTTGCTATTGCCTGTGTATTTGCCGTGTAAGCATCCTGCCATCTTGAAGAAAGATTACTTGGATTAAATTCGGGAGAGGCGAAAGTTAATAGTACACGCCCTTTAAAGGCTTGAGCAGCACCTTTAGTAATCCGGCCGTAATCATCGTTTTTAGGCCATTTCACCGGAATATATTTAATACAGGAATCCAAATCCCTAACAATTTGAGCAAAAGTTTCTGAAGTGGTGTTACGAGGTAAAAGTGCTGCTTTTTTAGCATCTTCGCCTACCGCATCCAGTGGTACCAATACCACTGGCACGCCACCGTATAGTTTTACGAGTTCAAAATACCTGAAAGCTCTCCAAAAATAAGCCTGTGCATTAAATCTCTTTTTCATTGCCGGATCTAATGTACCTGCATTAACATCTCTGATGAACATGTTGATGGTTCTAATCTTCACGTAGTTTCCAGCAGTATTCGTATTGCCTAAATCGGTTACAGACTCAATAGTCGCTGTACCTTTAACAAAAACATTATCTCCATATTGCTCTTCTGAAAGCGAACTAACTGAAGCACTTAAGCCGCCAACGTTGCCAAACCAGGCCGGTTGATTCTGGCTATAGATATAATCGATACTTAATTTTGTTGTGGTAGAATCGTTATAAACCTGATCGGCAGTAAAACTACCTAAATCCTGTTTTTCGAGCACTTTTTTACAACTGCTAAACATCAATGATGTAGTACAAGCTGCTAAAATTATGATATAAATCTTTTTCATGATAATTAAAATTAAAGGCCCACGTTTAAACCGAACGAATAAGTTTTAAGCGATGGGTATGTACCTACTGGACTGGCGAAATCTCTATAATTCCCTGGGAATGGATTTATAAACTGAACTGGGTTTGTGGCCTGGGCAAACACCCTTAAACTTGATATGCCTACTTTTTCTATCCATTTTGTTGGGACAGCATAACTTAAATTTGCATTTGTAATGGCAAATTGGGTTGCGGGTACCAACCAAAAATCGGTACTTTCATAAATGCTTGAAAAATATGGGTTAGGATAAGCAGCGTTCGTATTTGTTGGTGTCCAGTGATCTGCCCAGTATGATGCCCTGTTGGCATATACTGATGGACTTGTTCCACTAGGTTTTAATCCGCCGATACTGGTGTAACCACCCCAAGAAATCCCCATTACTACATTTAAGCTTAAACCACTATAGCCAGCACTAAAGTTTAGCCCTAAGTTATTATGGTTATTCTGCCTTTTGGTAACAAATTGTCTGTCTTTGGTATCAATAACACCATCACCGTTTACATCTTCGAAGTTGATCATACCAGGCTGCAGAATATCGTTTAAGATTTTAACCTTTTTTGGATCGTTTTGCACTGCCGATCCATTGATTCTTTGTGCAATAATTGCATCAGCTTCTGCCTGTGTTCTGATAATACCAAGAGATTTATAACCGATATATCCTCTATCGCTAGAATAGCCCGTATTATCGTCAATGGTACCCAATTGTGCACTAGAAACATCGTATTTGATATTTTTGTTGTCGAACCAGGTATAAAATGGAGTAAAACTATAGTTAAATTTACCAACCTGGTCTTTATAGCCTACGCTAATCTCGTAGCCGAACATATTGGCTTCAGCAAAATTTTCGGTAGGTACCGCTGCACCAATGGTTGCAGGTACTGAAGATGTTAATGTAGATAAAAGATTGTATCCACGTGTCCAGAAATATTCTCCGGAGATTGATAATTTATTCTTAAGCAGCCCCATATCAAAACCATAATTCGTTTTTAAGTAACTGTCCCACACTACATCTCCATTTGGGATGGCAATATTGGTTTTGATCGCGATACTTCGATCAATTTCGTTAAACACGGCGCCACCACTGCTTCCTGTGCCTAAATTGTACGACGCCAGGTATTGATAAGCTTTTGTTGCATCTGTTCCAGTTAAACCCACCGATGCCCGCAATTTGAACAGGTTTATGGCCGGAAATTTATCTTTAAAGAATTTTTCTTGAGAAACTACCCATCCAACAGATGCCGCTGGAAAACCGCCCCAGTTTTTGCCAGGAGCAAATCTTGAACTACCATCTCTACGATATACCAACTGTAATAGGTATTTATTATCGTAATCGTAATTAATGCGGGAAATTAAAGACTGAAATCCTGTTTCACTCACCTGTCCGGATTGATTGGAAGTTTGTGTTCCAACGGTAAAGTTTTGATAAGGAAGTCCGCCTGCCACAATTCCTTCGGCCTGTGCTGCAACGCCTTCTGACGAAAGTTCCCTTTGCTCTACGAGTGCAATGGCTGATATATTGTGTTTACCAAAAGATCTGTTGTAATTAAAGCCAGCATTTAATTGGTAGCTATCGGCAAATACGGGATTAAGCCTAATCCTATCACCGTTCTTTATTGGGAAAACGCCTTGGAGTACTCCACCGGGAATATGATTGTTGGCACCTGTACCTAAATATTTATAATAGTTGAATGTAGTTCCGTACTGTTTACCATTAGAACTGTTGATGTTCTTATTTATTGTAGCAGTAGCGGTTAATCCTTTAACACCAGGAATTTCGTAAGTAACCTTACCAAGCATATTCATCACATACGATTTTGAACTGGTAAAATTATCTGAATTTTGTACCAAGAAAAAGTTGATGTTTTCTAAACCACCAGTATTACTTGCACCTAAAATTACAGGATTTCCGTTGATAAAATATTCAGACCAGGGATTAACATTCTGTAAAGTTGCTACGTCATTATCCAAACTTTCGGAAGTGCTATTAAGCTTGTAATAGTAACTCCGTGATGATGAAACATCGGTACTGATTGATGCCGAAACGTTTAACCTTTTCGAAAGTTTGGCATCAATACTTGCCCTTAAACCATATTTACTAGAATTAACCCCTTTAAAATTAGAGTTTTGAGTGATGTAATCTCCACCTAAAAAATAAGTTACCTTATCGCTACCGCCACTAATATTTAAGGCCTGGCGGTAAATGTTAGAGGTTTGAAAGGCTTCTGCTAACCAGTTATGGTTGTTTGCGGAGAAATAATCCAATTCATCGGGAGTATAATAAAGTGGCTGGCGGGTAGTTTCTGCTACATTGTTTACTACTTTAAAACCATCAGCGTTGATAAAGTTATTTACTACCGTTCCTGCAGATGTTTGCTGGTAAACCTGAGCGTTCAAATAATCGTTAACAAAATTACCTAATTGTATACCCGACATCATATTGGGTAGTTTTGTTGCATCGTTAAAACCTACTGAACTGCTGAAATTGATTCGCGGAGCACCTGCCCTACCTTTTTTGGTACGAACAATAACAACACCATTAGCGCCAGAAACACCATAAATCGCGGCTTCTGCGTCTTTCAAAATCGATACACTCTCTACCACATTTTGATCCAATAAATCAAAGTCGGCCTGGGTTCTAATCACATCATCAATTACGAATATCGGATTGGTGCCTTGCTGGCTATCTTTAGAGTATACAACAGGATTACGCACAGTTATGGTAGTACCCTGTCCTGGTCTTTGTGCACCTCCGGAAACAGCGAAACCAGGTGCAGAACCACGCAATGAAGCACTTAAAGATAACGCAGGGACATCTTCAATACTTTTCATATTAACAGTAGAAACTGCTCCTGTTAACGTAACTTTCTTTTGTGTACCGTAGCCCACTACCACAACATCATCTAAATTTTGGTTATCAGAAACCAGTTTTACGTTGATTGTTGTTTGTGTGCCTACAGGTATGGTTTGTCGGGTATAGCCGATGTACGAAAAAACCAGTACATCACTGTTTGATTTTACCTGGATGGTGTAAACACCGTCAGCATTGGTACTCACATTACTTGGAATACCTTTTAAACTTACGTTTACCCCCGGGATTCCCTGCCCATCTGCCTGATCGACAACTTTACCCGTAATCTTTCGCTCCTGTGCAAAAAGAATTGTACTTGCCAGTAGCATCATTAGCAAGGACAAAGAAATTTTGCGTAACAATTTTAAGTTCATCTTATTATTTGGTTAGTTTTTAATTCTATTAAGCAGTATTATAACTGCTCTTTTTAACATTATAATTTATTTTATACTTAAAGATCTGCACATCCCTAATCAAAGGTTTTATGGTGCTAAATTTTTAACTTTATATAAGTGGAGCGGGTTAATGAGTTAGATTTTTTATCGCTGAAGATTATTTCTTTTGGAACGATAAATTGGAATAGGCCTTGTAACCTATCCTTGAAAAAAATGAAAATAATTTTATGTGATTTGGCTCATTCTTTATTTTGATCTCGATAATTATTTTGGTTAGAAAGTATATTATATTCCAAAATTGCACGCAAAAAACTACTATTTTATGTATAATTTTCTCCAGCTATTGTAGAATATTGTCATTTAGCAAAAATCCATGTAACAAATTAAATTGATTAATGTAAACTGAGATACAAGGTAAGAATAAATTTCATATATAAATTTAGTATTTAAATAAAAATATAATAAATTTCGATTCGGGTATATTTTAAACTTAAAAACGTTGATTAGACGATTATTTTAAAGCTTTGGTAAGAAAATATTTACAAAAGAAAATAGGGCATTTATAACACTCATCTAAATCCAAAAAAAATCTTAAAAAAAAAGAGAGCAATCGCTGCTCTCCTTTTCAAACCAAATATATAAAATTGTGGCGGTGCTAAACCACCGAGAAAGGCATTTATCGTTGAACTTTTATGCTGACATTAATAAAAGGCCTTTTCTGCAAGTCGGAAGTAACGACATTAACATATAACATACCATATTTACCCTCTGGAGTAAGGAAAAACACAGCATTACCTGGTGCTAAACCATTAGCCGGAAGCACTTGAGTAGTTTCGTTAAAAGTAATTGCCCTTGCTTTAGCCAAAGTTTCTATAGCAGAGCCGGAAATTGCGGTAGTCAGAAATGCATTAGCTTGTCCGGTAACAGGCTGACTAAATTTAGTCGTTCTTTTTGGACTAAAGCCACTAATATCGTAAACAGTTAATGGATTAGTAGCCACACTTAGTGAATACAAATTAACTACCCAGGTTGGCGTCTGAACTGTAGAATTTGAACCTGGCTTTCTATATATACCAAAATCTATCTTTCCGGCATTAGCTGATGCATTGGTATAACTAAAACCTGTAGCATCATTAAGTGATAAAAAGCTTGGTAAAGATTTCGCAACCGTATCTGGCAGATAAATATCTCTGTTGGCGTAAATCATAAAACTTGGATTTACATCAACTGTTACTTTTTTGTATCCGTCGCCAATGTAGACTCCTTTTTCATTTAACGCACAGATACGATAGCTTTGTTTACCATCACGAAGTGCAGCAGCCGGAAAGAGCGTGTTATTTGGAAGCTTGATAACGGCTGAAAAACTTCTGCGTTTGGTAGGATCGGTAATGGCAACCGTATAACGTGTAGCCTGAACCGTACCTGAAGAAACTTCAAACACGTAGGAATACATATCCTCTTTAGCCGAGTTTATAGTAAAATCAATCCATACCTCTTCTTTGTCGTTAATTACTTTGTAATCGGTCACGCAACGAGGGTCGCTATTGTTGAAAGTTACGGTAACATCATCGAACATGTTAAAGATGTTCGCTGATTCCTTTTTACAAGAAGCGAAAAGAATCAAGCATAACCCGATGAGTAACTTATTAATATATCTAGTTTTCATTATTTTAATTTTTAGTCAGATCAACTGAAACATTTATGCTTTAAATACTAATCAAGTGGGTCAAAAGTACCACCAGCCCATCCAATGGTTGGAAGAATTTTATTACCGAAACTCACAAAATCGTTATGGAAGGTGTAGAAGTAATGAAATTCAGGTACATTATATGGCAAATACGTTGTATTTGTGATAACAACATTTTTAAAATACTTGGTATAAGTTGCTTTATCATTAATGTTTAAAGTTTCTCTAAATGCAGTTGTACCTCCGGGAACTGTTGGATCTTCTAATACTTTTTTATCTTTCTGGTCCGATCCCGATGGAGGATTCACTAACTGGACTTCCAATTTAGACATGTTCCCGGTTAACAAGTGCATGGTGCGGGATCTTCTCAAATCTGAATTACGTTTGTTCTCGAAAGCGAATTCAATCTGTCTTTCGTTAAGAATTAAGTTACGCAATTGAGGCGTACTTCCAGCCAATGCAAGTCCGTAATCAGAATCACCTGCTACTACTCCTGCTCTTATACGAATTTGTCTCACTAAATCTTTTGCACCTGCGGTATTTCCGGTTTCATTTAAACAATCGGCATAATTCAACATTACCTCTGCAAACCTAAGCTCAACCCAATCCATACCACTTCCGCCACCAACAGAACTATTGTAAGCAGAAGCACTTGCGGTTAAACCAGGTGTAGAAAAACGCTTTACATACACAGCAACTCCACTGCTCTCCCCAACGGCAAGGTTGTAAGTCCACTGTTTTCTATTCGCGTTTCCACTTAAAGGATATACCGATCCGTTTGTAGCAAAGGTGGCTTCAAATCTCGGGTCTCTATTTTGCCAGAACATGGTTGCATCATAAGGAAAAGCTGTTGAGGTATTTAATGGTTTTCCATCTTTCATGGGGTAGGCATCCAACATTTTTGTAGTTGGCATAAAATAAGTATTTGGAAAGCCGGTACTTCCACCCTCAGATGTTGGCCTAACCCGCTGTTCAGTTCCATTCCCCCTGTTAGGTACCGTATTTGAATAAGTTCTAACGAGAATGGCTTCAGTGTTGGCTGTACCTTCTACACGGAAAATATCTAAATAATTTGGCATTAATTTTTTTCCTGCTGAAACGCACATATCATAAGCTTCTTTATTAGCAGCTAAAGCATCAGTCCATCTCGATGCCTGATAAGGATGTTTTGCATCATTTAGCGGATTAAATTGAGGACTAGCCCAATAGAATAACACTTTTGCTTTTAAACAGGTGGCAATCAGTTTAGTGATTTTACCTCTTCCGTCAGCGTCGCCTGGCGCAAAACCATCTAACAGGATAATGGCATTATTTAGATCGCTTAGTATTGCCGCAAAACACTCTTTAGCCGGCCTTCTACCTTCATCATAAATACTGTCAGCTCCCTGTGGTGTTAATGGAAGTGGAACGCCACCATAAACTTTAACCAATTCGAAATAGGTTATCGCTCTTAGCGCATAATATTGCCCAAGCAATTCATTTTTCTTTTGGGTTAGCATTGTACTGTTAGGAAGATTGGCAATGGCATCGTTACACCTTGCAATATCCCAGTATTTATTCTGGCCTGGGTTACCGCCATAGTTGTTACCAGAATACCTTACGTCGTTATTGCCCAGGATACCCTGTAGGCCAAGCGCCATTTTTGCATTAGCATCTCCATCAGGAAAATAGTTCTCATCACTGGCATAGTGAACACCATAACGATCTGGAGTGAGTTGCAAGGGAAATTGATACATGGCTACATCATACACCCTGTTAAGATGTAGTTGTACAGAACCCTCATTATCCCATATGGCCTGATCGATACCGCCTGTATCTGGTAATAAGAAAAACTCATCTTTATTTACACAAGCGGGCAAAAGTGCAGCTAAAGTTAAAATAGCTACTGCTTTTTTTATATTGTTTTTTATCTGATTAATCATTGCTCAAAAAATTATAGGTTAACACTTAATCCTAAAGATATCGTCCTCAACATTGGATAATCCCATGCACTTGAAGTGTATGGATCTTTATAAGGCAGCGGATTTACAATGGTCCAAAGATTATTTCCGGTTAGTAGAATACGGGCTCCACCGATCCCTAATTTATTTGCAAAAGCAGTAGGTGCTTTATAACTCAAAGTCATGGTATTGATCCGGATCATCGTTCCATCAACTGCCCAAAAATCAGAGTTTATTCCTAACGAAGGATCATCAAATCTAGGATATTTGCCTTCCATTGGATTTTCTAATGTCCAGCGATCTGTCCAGATAGACAAAGTATTTCTAGTTTTTGACGGTGCTGTTCTTGCCCTGCTATCATAGAAAATTTTACCACCAAATCGGGCATTGATATTCGTGTTTAAACTGAAGTTTTTGTAGGTCAGGTTTAGCGAGATACCAGAAGAAAAGAATGCATTAGTATTGTTATACAAAGGCGCTAAATCGCTGTCGGAGATTACACCATCAGCATTGGTATCTTCATAATACAACCAGCCGGCTTGTGGGATTTTATCGTAAATCCTATAATTAGGGTATTTCGCCATCCAGGCATCAACTTCTCCCTGAGTTCTGAACATGCCCAGGTTGGTTAAACCATAATTGCTGGTATTGTACTTGCGTGGGTCTGTACCGAACAATTGTAAGTTAGGAAAAGTATTGTTGATTAAGTTACCTGGCGTATAGAGGATCCTGTCTGTAACCGAGTTACCATAAGAGAAGTTCATGCTTGCACTAAGATTCCAGTCTGTTGCAAGTTTTGCTTTATAGCCAATGCTAAACTCGGAACCCCAGTTATAAAGCTGTCTGTAGTTTAATACTGGAGCCTGTGTACCAAAATATTGTGGATATTGATTATTTGCACCCAGTTCGAAACCGTCATAAGTATAGTTTTGGAAGGCTTCAATACTAATATCTAATTTATTGTTAAACATTGAAGTTTCTAAGCCAACGTTAATGGTTCTTTTCTTCTCCCAGGTGATTTCAGGATTAGCCAAACGGGAGCGGTTCAAACTATTACCATTTGAAGTTCCATAGATATATCCATTGGTTACGTCAATCTGGAATCTATCCTGCCATAAACGAATGCCAACCCTGTCATCACCCGTAATACCAACATTCGCTTTTAATTTTAGGAAATTGATGAAGCTAAGTGCACTACTGTTTTTAAAGAACTTTTCCTGACTCACTACCCATCCAATTCCAATATTTGGCGATACGCCCCAACGATTTCCTAAGGCGAAGTTAGATGATGCATCAATACGGGCAATACCCTCAATCAGGTATCTCTTATCAAAATCATAACTAAAGCGGGCAAAACCAGAACGTTTGGAAACCGCTGTTTGATCTAAGTTTGATGCGACTAAAGTATTGATATCGTAAGCAAAAAATTGATCTACACCCGGTATTAACTGATTGGTATAACGAACGGTTGAATTTTGTGTATTACCTTCGCTTTGCTCAGCACCAGCTAAGACACTAAAAGTGTGTTTCGCAATAGTTTTGTTGTATTGCAGTGTTAGAAAAAACTGATAGCTATTGTTATCAGTCAAACCAGGTGTGAAAGTAGAATTTGCTGCACTTGTTGGTTGAAAAGTAGGTGAAGTAGCAGTAGGTAACTGATTGGTGAACAATTCCTGGTTATTCCCTCTTTTTACAAAATTGTACAGCGTGAAAGGTGGTACATATTGTGTATTTTTCGAAGATCCACTTGATTGCGAAACCTGCCCGCGAATAACAAGTCCTTTCAGGAAGATTGGTTCGTAAGTTAATGAGGCGTTAATACGGTATGACTTGTTTGAACCATTATTATAATAACCAGATTCAGAAATGGCTAACGGATTTATATTGGCAGAATTTACGCCGTTAACATTATAGTTAACAAATTTTCCGTCGATACTAATTGGAACCCATCTTGGAACGGTTATCAGTCGTTCAAAAAAGGCGGCATCATTATCCTGGGCATTATGATGCAGTTCTTTCGTGCCATAATCAACGTTAAAATTCACATCTGCTTTTAAGCCGTTCGCCAAGGTGGCAACCACACCACTTCTGAATGAATATTTGTTAAATTTCATTCCTGCATAATTTCCATTTTCCCCCTGGTAACTTCCTCCTGCGAAAAAGGTAATTTTATCACTGCCACCCGAAATGCCGATATTATGTCTTTGTGTGGTAGCCGCCTGCCATACTTCATCGTACCAGCTTTTATAATCCAGCGTTTTGATATACTCTAAATCTTCCGGAGCGAAGTAATCGGATGCTGCAGCACCCTGAGAACGAAATGTATCATTTAATAATAATGCATGCTCATATCCAGATAACATTTTTGGCACCTTGATCGCATCTGAAATGCCCAGATAGCCATTGTAAGTGATGCTTGGCTTGCCGATTCTGCCTTTTTTTGTCGTAACCAGAATAACACCTTTAGCGCCGGCAGCACCATAAATTGCAGCAGAGGCATCCTTTAAGAAGGTTAAATTCTCGATCATAGAAGCATCTATATTATCGAAAGCTTCTCTTGTTACCGTAATATTATCTACAACATAAAGTGGCTCATCTGTGGTACCAGCCGCGGCAGTGGTGGTGGTAGAATTTCTAATGTTTAAAGTAATTGGCGAACCTGGTCGACCTGATGATTGGCTCACGCCAACACCGGCTATCCTATTCCGCAACGCGCCTGCTAAGTTAGGTGCAGGAACATCCTGAATTTCAGCGCCACTAATGGTTGCTACCGCACCCAAAATTTCTGATTTTTTCTTGGTGCCGTAACCGATAACAACAACCGCTTCGTTATCTAAACTTTGACTGTCTTCGACAAAGCTTACAGTTAAAGTTGTTTTGCCCGCTAGCGGAATGACTTGTCTAACATAGCCAACATAAGAAAAAACCAAAGCATCACTTGCAGGATCAGCTATCAGCGCAAATTCTCCTTTGTCGTTGGTGCTTACATTATTGGTTTTGCCACGTATCCCAACAGTTACACCGGGAACAGGCTGCCCATCTTTTTTGTCGACCACTTTACCGGTAATTTGCTTTTGTTGGGCAAAAACAGCGGTACATGTGATTAGCATGAGCACTAAAACCCATGAGGTTTTTCGTAAAAATTTTGAGTTCATATTCGTTATTTGGTTAGTTTTTTACTAATACAGCTAATCTGACATCAATCAGGCCTTGTGCTTGATCAATTTCATTTGGCATATATAAGCTGTAATGGCAATTGCTTTATACAGTTTATTCAATAGTGTTTCCGGTTAAGGATGGGTTTGTTTTTTGTTTGCTTTTTACAGCTTGCTAGTTAGGCAAAAGAATTAGATAGCGTTAACTTAAAAATCTATCTCACCTTAATTGTCTTTGTGGCGACTCATATTTCTTTTTTTTGGTTAAAAATTATTGGTTAGAAAGTACATTTTAACTTTGCAATAGTGAAATAAAATCCATTTTTTAAGCTAAATTCAAACAGTTATTGTATAATCTTATCAAGACAAAAATAACCTTCTCGGTATAAGCTATTTAGTAATTTTATTCATACTACAATATAAGTATAAATTCATATATAAATGAAATATTCTTGAATAAAAAAATAATGGAGCGTTACAATGGCTCCATTAATAGTGCTAATTTGTTTGTGCTTTTGCTTTTCTGCGCTTCTCCCACTCTACTCCTTCTTTCTTCAGATCGTATCCGGCAGCTGATAAGTAATTGTTAATACGACCTTTGTATTTACCAAACCATGCATGTTTTTTATCTGATGACTCTGCATCCATCGCATGTTCACGTGCTTCTGTAAGCCAAGCCAAAATTTGTTTTTTCTGCTCATCTGTCAACGTTAAAATCTGTTCTTGATAAGCCTTATAAGTAATTGGCAGTACATTATAGGTCATGCCGTTTTTAACCAGCTCAACCTGCTCATTAGTTAGTTGCACAGAAAGTTTGCTGATGTATTTCTTATGGAGTTTAGCCAATGACGCTTCTACTACACGGCTATCTTTAGCAAGAGCCGAATCGCGTTCCGCTTTATTGTCTTTGTTTTTTTCTTTAATTGCCTTAACACGAATGTCGCGTGCGGCGTAGATATCGTTTAAATTACTGTATTGATCTCTGATGATCGCCGTTACTTTTTCGGTTTTTTTTGCCTCGGTAATTCCAAGATTAGCAACAATTTTAGCCGAACGCTCGGTAATCATTTTCACATAGGCTTCTTTATCGTTCACAGGATTGTTCTGGGCAAAAATTGCTGTAATGCTCGAGAAGGTTAACAATAAGGCTAAAACTGATGATTTCATTTCTTTATATTTAAATTGTATTTATTTTTTTTAGGTTCACATCTCCGCAAAAATGCACTTTTAAGCCGAGTTCATCCATTGCAGCTGCTTTAATGCGGCAAGCTTCGTGCGCCCCAGCTTCATAATTGGTATAAACCACCTGAATATGGTTGGCTTTATGCCTGGCCATGAGCTGATCGCGGCTTACACCTTTTAAAATGGCATGCATAATTGGCCATTCGGGTGTTGTTCCATTCCACCGTCTTTTGGTTTCTTCCTCAGGCAAAGCTACTACTTCCCCAACGCCTAAATCGCAATGTAATTCATTATCCATTACATAAACACGGCTCCAAACAATGAAACCTGGCTTACTGATGCCTTTTAACGATCCACCGCCTAAGCGGAAATACATAGCAGGCTGCCTATCGCTGCTTGCCCCGGCATAGCCGCCAATAAAATGTGCAGGTGGTGCCGCTCCAGAGATCAAAAACAGCCAAACAAAACCGTCTACACTATCATTTTTGTAATATTCGCCCCAACGGATGTCGTGAAGGGTGTTTTCTCCCGTCATTCCTAATTCTTTCCAAAGATTGTAGGTTACCAGGGCATCTAAACCGGCACATTCATCTACCTCGTTAAAATGTGGTAAAGCACGTTTTGGGTAAAGTTCTCTACCATCTACAGAAAATACTGGCGGACGGTCTTCATTATTTAATAAACCCTCTACTAAATCGCTGGCAACAGTTAGATCTTTTAATCCCTGCTGATATTGGATCCCAATGGTATCGCAACTAAAATTATCAGCTATCCTTAAGGCCGCAATATACATTTTACATTGTTCAAGGGTCTGTTCTTTTGTTAGCTGGGTTTCCTCATCAGTTCCCCAGTTAAAGCTCATTCCTTTTTGTAAAAGCCAGTTTAAAACAGCTTCAGCTTCGGCTTGCTTAACCTGTAGCATACCTGCATATAATGCCGATTGACTTAGGCGCTCTTTAAAGAAACCGGTTTTGTGTAACAGTTCGTCGGGAATGATAGCATTGTACATACCCATGCAGCCCTCATCAAACACACCCATGATCACTTTTCGCTCTTTTAAACTTTTGGCAAAAATTCTTCCTTTCTTGTCGTCGCTTAAGGGGATCTTACTCAAGGCAAAACTTTTAACATGACTTTGGTCGTAACTGATCTTGCCGGTTGATAACCATTCTTGCAGGCCATCGGTAAAAAACTCATCCGTAAAATTTTCGCTCCATAAACTGCTATATGTAATTGCCGCTTTGGTTAAGCAACCGTTCAAATTTAACATGCCTACCAAACCAGGCCATTGTCCGCTCCAGTTGGCTACGGTTAGTATTGGTCCGCGATGTGTGGTGAGCCCTGCAAGTACATGATGTGAGTATTGCCAAACACTTTCTGCAACAATTATGGGTTGGTTGGGATCGATATTTCTAAAGATATCCATACCCATTCTTTGCGAATCGATAAAGCCGTGTTTTTTTGTAGAGTTGTAAGGATGGGCACGTTTAACCTTCCAGCCAAATTGTTCGATGGCTAAAGTTAATTTTCGCTCCATTTCAACTTGGGCAGCCCAGCAATTTTGATTTGCCGAAAGCCGTAAATCGCCACTTGAAACCAGTAGAATTTCGCCTTGTTTACCTTGTCTCATAATTTATTAATGAACAAATAATTTATATAAAAATAATTTGTCTGCTTATATTTGGGTTATGCCTTTACGGCTATATACAAAACTCAACAATGAAAAACACTATTTTCTGATAGTTTTTATCAAATTAATATAGGATGTTATCATTAAACTCGTTAACTTTAGACCGCTGTGGTATAATTTGTTGAATATTGTAATGCAGTCCTAACCAAATATTTATTTTTACATGAAACCTCATTTTCATAAAGTTCCAATTACCTTACAAAGTTCATTTAGCATCCGTCATGATATCAAACCTGATTTTGGAAATATCTGGCATTACCACCCTGAACTGGAATTACATTATGTAATCAAAGGAGAAGGCGTTCGTTTTATTGGCGATAACATCAGTAATTTTGCACCAGATGAGATGGTGCTTTTAGGCGAAAACCTGCCGCATACCTGGCGTTGTAAAGATGAATATTTTCAGAACAATCCAGATCTTACCACTGAAGCCATGGTAATTCATTTCCTGCCCGATTGTTTGGGTAAATATATGCTTACTTTACCTGAAGCTTACCTGATTCCCAAATTATTCGAAAAAGCAAAAAGCGGAATGGTAATTAAAGGGAAAGCTAAAGATAAACTGGTTGATTTAATGCGGGCTGCCGTTGATGCGACCAATTTGGACCGAATTATTATCCTCTTATCTATCTTAAAAACTTTGGCCGAGACGGATGAATTTTCAACGATTGTAACGAGCAAAAATACATTTTATCAAAGCAACGAGTCTGAAACACTCCGCATCAATAAAATATGTAATTATACCCTGAGTAATTATAAAAAGGATATTACATTGGAAGAGGTAGCTTCATTAAGTAATTTAAGCGTAACTTCTTTCTGCAGGTATTTTAAACTGATGACGAAGAAGACCTTTTATGACTTCTTAATCGAAATAAGGGTGAGCCATGCCTGCCGTTTTTTAATCGAAAACAAGCTACCTACCGAAATGATCTGTTTTGATTGTGGTTTTAATAATGTATCTAATTTCTACCGGCACTTTAAAAAGGTTACGGGGATGACGCCTTTGGACTATAAAAGGAAGTATTTGAATTAGATTTTCATAGTGATCGTCATGCTGAATTTATTTCAGCATCTATACTGCAATACATTATCAGATCCTCAAAAATTACTAACAAAATAGATCCTGAAAAAAGTTCAGGATGACGAAATGAACATAATTTATCGTCATCTCGACTGTAGCGCCGCGAAATGGAGAGATCTATTTACAAAGATTTCTCCACTTCGGTCGAAATGACGATTACGCCACTATATAAATACCTTAATATTTAAATTATTGCGCAGCGAAGTATAATCATCAAACAATGTTTCTACTTCTTTTACTATACTTGGTGTAAACGAGCCCACATTTCGGCGGGTAAAAGTCGAGATATTAAGCCCTCGCTTTTGCAGGAAGTATTTCGACACCACTGGATAAACGTTATGCATTACATCCATGTTATCGATTAAAAACTGTTGTACCACCTGTACTTCATCTTTAAAAGCGCCATCATTGTAATGGTCGCAGAGCCATACAATCAATTCTGGAAAATAATTCCCTTGAATACACGATAAGCCTGAAACCCCGGCTTTTAGCGATTCCACCGCATGTACAATATATGCATCGTATAATCCAAAAGTCTTGCCTGCTGTCAGTTTCAGTTTCTCTTTAATCTGACCAAGGTCCAGGCAGGTATCTTTATGGTAAATTACTCTTCCGGTTGATACAAAATCGGCCAATTGTTGCGGTTTCAATACTCTTTTATAAGGTACAGGGCATTCGTAAAAACCTAAGGGAATTTTATCTGTTTGGTCTAAAAGATCGAATACCCGATCGTTAAAAACCTCGTCTGGTTCATTTTCGCCAGCTAACAAACTGGTAATGGCAATCACTGCGTCTACCCCAGTATCGCTCACTTCTTTTACAAAATCGGCCTGTTCGGCAATAGGGCCACCAAAAGTTCCTGTAGCTACCACTGGTACGGCGCCGTTAACAACTTTAATCACATGTTTTATCGCCTGAATTCGCTCCTTGCCACTCAATTCGAACATTTCACTCGATAAGCAGTTGGCAAATAAACCTGATGATCCGGCCTGTAAATAAATCTCAGTAAGCTGTGTAAGTGCCGGATAATCTATATTTCCATTGCTTAAAAAAGGTGTGAGCATTACCGGGATGAACCCTTTTTGTGAGTTTTCCATTATATTCTGATATGGTAAATTGTTCTATATAATTGCCTGATCAAACCAGAATGGTTTTTAATTGGCTGTTTTAGTTTTTCTATTTTTAATTTTCGTCAGGAAAAGCCCTGCTAAAAAAATGGTCAAAGTACCGATTACGATAATCATGTTTTTATGCAAAGGATTTCTAAAAACTTCATATTCTGGAGGAAGAAGTGAAGAAAATGTCATCCATATGATTACGGCAATGCCGATTATTGTTGCTGTTATGGCTTCATGGTTTTTAGTTTGCCTACTGATAATACCCAAAAGGAATAACCCGAGCATTCCTGCCGCAAAAATCCCTGATAATTCCCACCAAACATCTAAAATACTTTTTACGCCAATCATGGCAATGCCGGCAATCATGCCCAATAAGCCAAAGCCAATAGTGGCCAAATGTAACAGTGATAAATTTTGTCTCTCCGTTACATCAGGTTTAAAATATCTTTTATAAATATCAACAGAAAACACTGTTGCTGAAGCATTCATTCCCGAGCTTATGGTACTCATTGCTGCCGATAAAATGGCCGATACAATTAAACCAACCAAACCTATGGGGATTTTAGTCACCATAAAATGTGGCATAATTTTATCACCATAATCAGATGGCTGTAATGCATGCTGTACCTTCAACACCTCTGCTGCCGAAGCACCTAAGGGCAAACGCTCCATGGCTACCTGGTGTTTTATCGACTGCACCAATTCCGGATTGATTTCATAATAAGCATATAAGCAAGATCCTATAATAAAAAAGAGTAATGATGCCGGGATATACAACCAAACACATAACCATATCGATTTCGAAGCTGCTTTACTTGATGATGCCGTATGATAACGCTGGATGTAATTTTGGTCCATTCCGAAGTTATTCAGATTGATAAAAAAACCATACAGCAGTACCACCCAGAACGACGAACCAATAAAATCAGGCTTAAAACTGCCCAAACTAAATTTATTGGCCGATTGTCCGATCTCTACAATCTTCGAAACCCCTCCTGGCATATTCGAAATGATTAAATACAGAATAAGCAAAGCGCCAAAAGTCTTCACCACTGCTTGTACCACTTCTGTCCATATTACTGCCTCAATTCCTCCTAAAACAGTATAAACAATGATACAAATGCCCATTACGATCATAATCATCTGCATGGAATAACCAGTAAGTGCCTGTAGGCTCAGTGCAATCCCGAAAAATATCGATCCCATTCTGGCCAACTGGGTCAATAGGAAACAAACTACTGCGTATACCCTTGCCCATGCGCCAAAACGTTTTTCCAAATGGGTATAGGCCGATATTTCGCCAGTATTCCTATAAAACGGAACAAAGTATTTTGAAGCGATCCAAGCGGCCAAGGGCATCGAAATACTGAATACAAATGCGTTCCAATTGCTCCCGAAAGCCTTACCAGGTACGCCTAAAAAAGTATTGCTACTTAAAAATGTTGCATAAATAGATAAACCTATCGCCCATCCGGGGATCAGGCCCGAAGCTTTTGTAAATTGCTCGGAGTTTTTATTTTTCCTCGAAAAATAAACCCCAACTAATATCATTCCAACAAGATAAATGAAGATGATTGCAAGATCGACTAAAGGAAGTCCTTTCATTATTTGTTGGCTCGTTTATTAATTTGGTTAAAACAAATATGCATGACTAAATATCAGTATTAATATAAGATTTTGGCCACATATTGTACCATCTTATCTTATTGAACATCTAAAGCATCAACTGCCAGTCCTTTGCTTTCTGTGGCAATCAATTTGAGTTTATAAGTCCCGGCATTAATCATGCTCCCGGTGTTAGTGCTCAGGTAATTCCATTTACCTGCTTTGGTTGGTGCAAATTCAACCGTTTCTGTTTTCATTAATGTTCCATCTGCCGATAAAAATTCTAGCTTGGCTTTCAAAAGCTGCTCTGATGGATTATGGTATTTTAGGGTTAGGGAGTAGGTATCAGCAACACCAACTGATAACTGCCAGGTTAAGCTCCCTTGACTCGCCGCATTAAAAATTACACGCTGTTTATCCATTAAAATTGCTTTCACAACATCTTTACCTTCTAAAATACCATCAGTAGCTTTATAAGTGGTGGTGGTTTTTAAATCATACGCGGGTTGTAAATGCGTAATGGGCAATACAAAAATAGTTGCCACCCTATTATCAAAAATGATTCTTTCGTTGGGAATAAGTCTTTTGCGATAAAGATCAAACGTTTCATTATTGCTGTTGCTCAGGGTGGTTCTAGTATTTTCAAATCCCTGCGGAATACTACTGTTTTTATTTAATGCAATAAAGGTATCAACACTATCAGTAGCCGTAAATTCGATACTTTCCTGTCCTCGTGAAGCTTTTAACCATTCTGCACCATATAAATTTGAAGGTAAATGGGTAAATGCTGATTTCTCTCCTTTAAACTGTTCATCCCCAATGTCCAGCCAGCTGTTTAATTCAGCATTTTTTATTTTTGTTAAAAGTGAATTGCTTACTGGCGCGGGTTTAATCTTTTGATTTAAACTGGCTATGGCAATGCCCGAAATCACGGCCTGCCCCACTTTCACCACAGGGAAGTTAATGTCTAAAAAGCCTCCTTTGATTGAAGTTTTAACTGTTTTTTTCAATAAAGTATTACTACCCGCCTCTTTCCAGATATCTAAATCTTTAATAACCGTTTTTCCATTAAATGCCACGTCAAATAAACGCATGGCCTTGGCATCAAAACCTCCGCCAATACCCAGCCATGGTTCTATAAAATAAAGTTCGACCAGATATTCGCCGTCAGGTAGCGGAAAATGATATTTCAACTGATCTCTGCCAAATCTGAAAGTCTGAAAAAGCTTCCAATCTTTAGTACCTTCAATGGGTTGAAAGGTACGGCGTTGACTGGCAAAAAAAGCTGGAATACCCGTAAAACCAGCCGTCCAGGAGGTTGAACCAAAACTATTCAACGAAGTTAAGTTCCGATCAGCAGACCATTTACTCCCGTTAGTATCTGTATAATCGCCACCACCGCAGTTTACACGGTACACATAATTATAATCCTGAGATGGTACTGTTAATTTTTCGTCCTTAATTAAAGTGTTGAAATTTGGGCTTTGAGGCAGATTTTGCAATACCACTTGATCTTTAGCTACCGCTTTTCCGTTCACATAACCCACTGCATATAATACATTATACCGGATATCAGTCTTGTTCCATTGGAAATGTGTGCCTATTGTAGCACGTTTCCTTTTGCCTAAAGATTGGCCGTTTACATCGTTAAACAGTTCTACTTCATCGCAGTTAGAATAAACCACAATACTGTCTTTTATCCCTGGTTTGTTCCAGTGGTTTGGCCAGGTATGCGAAACAATATACACCATAGGCTCAGTTTGCTTTGGGGCATAATTTGCCCTGAACATGTAAAAAACATCCGTTGGTTCTTCCCAAGGCGTAAACATGCCCTTATAGTTTACCGGGCCAACCCGATCTAAATCTCTTAATCCTTCGCCACCTTGCACCCTGCCTGGGTTATCGTGTGAGCTATAGAGCCAGAAAAAATGACCAGCGGTTTTATCTTTTACCGATTCGGCCAGGCGAACTTTTGTTTCCATCAGATCGGTCATTTTATTTTCGGTATAACCTTTACCATTGTCATCTGTATCATGAAGATCAATAGTTCGCCAGGCACCGTATTCGCCAACCAAAACCTGCCTTTGAAGATCTTCTCCATAAGTTAACGGATTACCACCATAAGTGCCAGTCCAGTTTTGAGGAACATCCCAATCCGTTCCTTTTCCACCGTTGCAGGTGGTTACCTTCCTTTGTGATGAAGCTGTAGGATCTAATTTCCGAATCAGCTCAGTACATTCCTTCGCGAAATCTTCTGGTAAAGTACTTTCGTTTTCCAAGCCCCATAAAACAACTGCCGGACTGTTCCTGCGTTCTTTTACCCAGTCTGTTAAGAGGGCTTTAAAATTCTTCCTAAATTCTGGCGTATCGTACCAGATATGTGCGGCCATTTGTGTCCAGCATAAAATCCCTTCTTTATCCCAATAATCTGAGTACAATAAATTGTGTGGTTGATGTGCATCACGGAAGGCATTAAAACCTGCAGCTTTAATTTGTCGAACCCTAGAGCTGATCTGCTCGTTGCTAAAAGCATGGCTCTGCCCAATTAAATGCTCATATTCTGCAATTCCATTAATAAAAACCGGTTTACCATTTAACAGAAACTGTTTCTGGTTCGCTTGTTCACCAATAGGCCAACTGATCCAACGGATGCCATAGGGCGTTTTCAGTTCATCTACAATTTTTCCGTTTTCGATGATGATGGTTTGGAAAGTATAGCGATATGGATTTTCTAAAGACCAAAGTTTAGGGTTAATGATTTTATCGGTCTGCTGGTCAATCTGAATTTCTTTGCCACCGGGAAGAATTATTGTTTTCGTTAATTCTTTAACCTGCTTTCCATTTTGATCTAGTAATCTGCTGATTATGGATATCTTTTTAGGCTTTAAACCATAGTTTTTAACTGTAGTACTCAGATTCAGAATAGCCGCCTTTTCTGAGATTTTATTATCGTTCCAAATGTGTATACCAAAAGGTTCAACACGGATATCATTAGTCACAATTAAATGTACCGGACGGAAAATGCCCATGGGCTGTGAACCTTCTGAAAAACCACGTTCGGTAGAGCAGCCGCCATCAACCCAGGGTAAATCCTGGATATTTGCGGGATGATCGGCTCTTACCGCAAGCACATTGTCTTCGTTATTTAGTTTGATGGCTGAGGTCACATCCAAAGTAAACGTTGTTCGCCCACCAGCGTGGTACCCCACTTTTTTACCGTTTAACCAAACTGTTGCATACGAACCCACGCCTTCGAAATACAGAAAAAACCGTTTTCCAACCTTAATCGCGTTGGTTTTAAATGTTTTGCGGTACCAGGCATAACCATGTTTATTGCCATGAAGTTTGCGTTGATAACCTTCGTACTGATCCCAGTTATGTGGAACATTTACATTTTTCCAGTTTAAGGTTTTGTAGCTGGCTAACTGAAAACCATCAAAAGCATTTTTGTTTTTTTCGTCGGCAATACTGAGCCAATTGGAATTTAATAAAATGTCTTTCCTGGTTTGGTTTTGTGCATAGAGTGAACCCGCTCCATAAAAATTGATGAAGAATAACAGCAGTAAAAGCAAATGTTTAAATTGAATTATTTTTGGTTCGTGGGGACACGAACCAAGGCTTCTAGCCAAGGTACGTGTCCCCACGTACCTCTTCGTGAAATTTCGCGGGGATGTGTTCAGGCAAATCCGGCGTGTGTTAAGCCAGGCTAAAACTGACGAAATCTTCTCCCGCTCAGCCCTTTTAGATTTCGTAAGTTGATTCATCTCGCTTTCAAATCTCCATTCAGTTTATAGCTTTCACCAGCTTTAGTTTCGAACGTAACGTTGTTGTTTTTGTAGCGGATTTTACATGGCCCACCTGTTTTAGATTTTATGGTAATTGAGGTCAATAAACCCTTATTCCATGTTAAATCCAGTTCAAATCCACCCCGTGCCTGTAAACCTTTAATTTCTCCGTTCGGAATAGCTGCTGGCAAAGCCGGTAAGATATCCAGATAGCCTTGGTGGCTCTGCACAATCATTTCGGCGATTCCGGCTGCACCTCCAAAGTTTCCGTCTATTTGGAAAGGCGGATGTGCATCGAAAAGGTTCACATAAGAACCTGCACCATTATTGGCTGGCTTCATTAGCATTTTAACCAGTTTCATGGCATGATCGCCATCTTTAAACCTTGCCCAGAAATTAATCTTCCAGGCCAAACTCCAGCCTGTAGCGTCATCTCCACGGTACAATAAAGATTGTTTTGCTGCTTGCATCATCTTCTCGTTACCATCCCAGGTAATATCATTTCCAGGATATACACCCCATAAATGAGAAACATGGCGATGTTTATTGGTGGTATCATCCTTATCTTCCAGCCATTCCTGGAGTTGCCCGTACTTCCCAATTTGATTTGGCGCAATCTGTGCGATCTTCTCTGTTAGGGATTTCCTAAAATTTTCATCTATATTCAATACCTCGGCAGCGGCGATACAGTTCCTGAACAGCGATCTGATAATCTGGTGATCCATTGTTGGGCCAGCAACTAAACCGCCATTTTCGGGCGAATTAGACGGTGTACTGATCAACCAGCCAGTTTTAGGATCTTTCACTAAAAAATCATCAAAAAATAAAGCAGCTTGTTTCATTAGAGGATAAGCCTCAGTTTCCAGGAATTTGCGGTCTTTACTGAATTGATAATGCGCCCATAAATGCTCACTTAACCAAGCACCTCCACTTACCCAAATACCATGGTTGGAGGCATTAATCGGTGCTGTACCGTTCCATAAATCGGTATTGTGGTGTAAAACCCAGCCACGGGCATTGTAATATGCTTTTGCTGTTTCGGCTCCGGTTTTTGCTATTCCTTTGATTTTGTTAAAAAGAGGTTCGTTTAGTGCTGATAAATTAAGGATTTCAGTCGGCCAGTAGTTCATTTCGAGGTTAATATTGGTGGTGTACTTGCTTCCCCATGGTGGCGTAAGCAAATCGTTCCAAATCCCTTGAAGATTGGCTGGCTGAGTACCAGGCCTGGAGCTGGAAATCAACAAATATCTTCCATACTGCATATATAAAGCCGCAAAAGCAGGATCATTTGCAGTTGCAAACTTCGATAATCTTTCATCTGTGGGAAGGTGCTCATTATCCGATCGCCCAAAATCAACACTAAAATTGTTGTAATAGCTTTGATATTCTTTAATGTGCTGCTGTTTGATTTCAGTATACGTTTTACCTTTTAAACTATTGAGTGCTTTAATGTTGGCCGCTGCCGGATTCCCGGAAACATCCTGCGCATTGATAAAATTGGTTCCGCCTGTCAAATAAAGTGTTACTTCATCTGCCTGATTGATGCTAATTTTGCCATTAATCACTTTTACAGACCCGTTTTTGATTAAAGCTGTTAATCGGCTTTCTCCCTTAATCGCACCATCTTTTACCTGAATAGATAAAGCAATTACATTATTCGCTAAAGTTTTCACGGATGATTTTCGGTGAGCACTGGAAAGTTCAGCATCGAAACTGATGGATGCTTTTTTATTGGCCGTTAAATGGATTACAATGGCCTGGTTTGGGTGACTTGCAAAATACTCACGCTGATAATTTACACCGTTTAGCGTATAAGTTGTTTTTGCAACGGCGGTACTGATGTCTAAAGACCGTTTATAATTAGAAACCATAGATTTGGTCTGCTTGAAATATAGATTCAAATCACCAAAAGGCTGATAACTGCCCTGGTATTGCGGAATAGCTGGCGGATCTTCATCCTGGATCTTATATTTCCACTCCTTAACCAGCGAAATGCCCTGTTCCATGCTTTCGCCAACAGGATAAATGCCAATCTTTTTTGTGGTGTCTTTATAACCAGCCAATCCGCCTTTATCGAAGTAATTGAGTACCTGAATGGCAATTACATTTTTACCTTTTTTAATCAGCTTTGCAGGAATAGTATATTTTCTTGGCTCCGTATTATCAATATTACCGACCAATTGACCGTTTATATAAGTAAAATCCTGATCACGGATGCGGTTAAGATCGAGTACAAGATCTTTTCCAGCCCAATTTTCGGGCACGTCAAAAGTGGTTCTGAACCAAACCGCGCCATCCAGATTGGCCAATCCTACAGCTTCCCAACCCTCGTAGGAAGGTACTTTAATCATTTTCCAATGCTGATCATCAAAATTTGCGAATGCAGGATTACCTTGAATGCCCTTGCCAGCTTTCATTTCATTTACCCAAATTCTTCTGTCGCCCGAACTACTTTGCAAGCCCATAAAATGTTCCTGTGCTAAAGCTTCAGCGGCTGCCTGTTTTCCTTCAAAAAGTAATTTCCTGATCTCGGGCAGATATTGGTAAGCGCCTTTTCGGTTATAATCTCTTGGTTTGCCCGTCCAAACGGTTTCTTCATTAAACTGGATATGATCTACAGCCGTTCCAGCGAAAATCATGGCACCCAATCTGCCGTTTCCGATTGGCAAGGCATCAGTCCACTTTTCGGCAGCCTTATTGTACCATAAAGTATGGTTATTTTCTTGTGCCGAGCTGCTAAAATTAGCCGTCAAGATTAAAAATGATGTACTTAATAAAAGTTTAAACCTCATATTATTGTCCTTTATCGCCCGAAATAATTTCGATGTTACTGTTTACTTCTTTTTCTTTTTTAACTGCTTCTTTCACTCGTCTAAAATTATTATTTCCTAAGAATATATTTTTAGTCTCGGCCCCGTTTAATTTCAAATAAGTAACAGTTTCTTTAACCGGAAAAGCATTATACAGGAACAGATCAGATACATTAGTGACATCGATTACTGCCGCATTGGCATGAGGTTTATTACTTTTTAAACCATCAACGATTAAATTATTCACCTTTAATGCCTTTATCGATGCGCCTAATTCTGTATTCACCTTTACATTATGAAACTCAATATTACTGGAATTTTGAATAGAAAAGCCAGTTTTGGCATCCATATTAATATCATTGAAAGTAATATTATCGATAGGCATTTCTTCTAAACCATTTAAATAAGCCGCCTGGTTAACCTGGCCTGTGATATTACTGAAGTGAATATTCCTAAAAATCGGTGTTCGATCAGAAACGGGTTCTACATTCGTCTTCGCATATTGCATATCAAGTACAATTGCCTGATCTTTAATGTTTTTCATGATGATGTTGCTCACCCTAATGTCTTCAACCACACCGCCCCTGCCACGGGCCGTTTTAATGCGGATGCCGCGTTCGGTTCCGTCGAAGACACAGTTCGAGATGGCTATTTTACGTACATCGCCCGACATTTCACTGCCGATTACCACGCCTCCATGACCTGAGAGCATGGTACAGTTTGTAATTACATAATTTTCTGCCGGAACGGCCATTTTTCGTCCAGGGGCATCTTTCCCCGATTTGATGGTAATACAGTCATCTCCCACACTAATGTGGCAATCTGAAATGTGCACATTTTTACAAGATTCAGGATTAATCCCGTCTGTATTTGGCGAATGGGGATTATTGATGGTAACGGCATGAACCTTAACATTTTCACAGAACTCGGGATTTACGGTCCAAAAAGGCGAATTGCGGATGGTTATCCCATCGATCAGTACATTTTTACAGAACATCGGTTGTATAAATGGCGGGCGAAGAAAACCGCGTTTCATCTGCTTAGGATCATCTGGCAAAATAATATCCTGGTTTAAACCGTCAAAAGTAGTTTGCCATTTAGAACGTGCTTGCCCCTCTTTATAACCTTCTACAAAATCCCACCATTTTTTGCCGTGTCCATCAATAATTCCCCTACCAATAATCGAAATATTTTCTACTTTATAAGCATAAAACAAAGGTGAAAAACTGGTTACATCTACCCCTTCGTAACGGCTTTTTACCATCGGTAAATAATCGTCAAAATTATCGCTAAAATGCAATTCGGCACCGGCATCAATTAATATGGTGATATTGCTTTTTAAATGGATAGCGCCGGTTAGGTATTTTCCGGCGGGGAAATAGACTGTTCCGCCACCGGCTTTTGATGCCGCTTCTATCGCATTTTTTATTGCTGTTGTGGCCAGTTTACTACTGTCGTTTTTTGCACCGTATTTAATTACATTGTAATAAGACTGGGCTTTTGCAGTTAAACCGATACCAAAGGCAAGAATAAAAATTAAAGCTTTAATAATATTGATGGAATGTTTCATTTGGTTATATTTTATTGTTTTTTCGTCATTGCGAGGCACGAAGCAATCTTACGACTATCGCTAGGCATAATAACTAACGCTTTAGGATTGCTTCGTGCCTCGCAACGAGGATCAGTTTAGTCCATTTTAAGCCCACATCGTCCTCGTTTGTAACCAGGATGCGTGAGAATGGCGATTTCATCGCCTCTTTATCAATTTTATTTCGGTCTGTGAAGACACAGACCAAAGTATTTCATTAATTCATCTGTACCTTTAAAGGCTTTAAATCCTTCGCTTTGTAAATTTCTTTACCATCTGCAAACACCAACAATCCTTTGCCTTTATTATATTTTTTTCCGGTTTTATCCCACAAAATAGTCAATGTTTTATGGTGATACGAAACTTGATCTAATATGAACCAATCCCACTGATTTTTAGGTATTAATGGAAATATCTCAAGCACATTATCCTGACGTGGCTTTATGCCAACCAGATCATTGATGATAAGATCATTAAAGGTAGAATGATTGTAAAAACTGCTCCTTGGATTGTCGCCTTTTAACCATTCCCCTGTTTTCTCATCCTGATACTCACCGATGTAAGGTTTACCGTTTTTAGTATGAGAAGCAGCGTATTGATGCAACTCCTGGTAAAAGACTTCGGCATTCATTTTACCGTGTTTTTTATAATTGGTTAACAGATTGGCCAATCCTTTTAAAGTTTGCGAGCTGGCAAAAGGCCAAAGTGCTCCATCCCATTCACAGCTATGTCCGGTTCCCCTTGTTCTAAATGTTGGGTTTCTTCTTTCGGCTGTTGTTAAGCCCCAAGGGGCTTTAAATCCCGCAGTATCGAGTAACTGATCCCAGGCTTTTGCATAATTTGACTGATCATCCGGCAGGTTAAATTCCCACGGCGTAAAACCGATGGCCTCTCTAACATCAGATGAGCCTCCTTTGGCTTTTCTGGTTTCAAAAAACAAAGAAGAAGCATTCCACAAACTATCCTGAACCAGTTTTTTGAGTACAGTTGCTTTGCTTTTGTATTTGTCAGCTAAGGTTTTATCACCTAAAAGAACAGCAATTTTATCCAAAGCCATGGCGTTGCCATACATATAACTATTTATGGTTGGGCGTTGGTTCTGGTCTTTACGTGAACCACTGATCGATTCTTCCATGCCATCTTTAACATCATGTTGCCAGAAAAGACCGTTTTTAAGCTGCCTTTCGGCTTCCCACTTGCCATAATCTTTATCCAACGCAGGCAGAATTTCTTTCAAAAATCCCTGATCGGGCTGAACCAGGTAATTCTGATAAACTGCATCATCTACCCAACTGCTAAATTGATGGAAACGTTGTTTCGTTTGGCCAACATCGGCATGGTAAAGCCAAAATTTGATATAATCTTTTAAGTAGCTATTGTCTTTTAACCACCTGCCTTCGTAAATATGATGACCTAATGCACAGCTAATAGAATTATACTTCCCAGCATGTTTAACTGGTTCGATAAATTCGGTAAAAATGAATCCTTCAGGAGTTTTAACCAAATGTTTGCGGTAAGTCCACCAGCGGTAATAATAGTTTTGTTCCAATACCGAATCGGGGCATTCGAATAATGGCGCCTGTTCAGCTAACCACGTAAAGGCTTCGGCATTGGGCACATAGTTTCTCACGGCTTCTGTGTCGATCGAATTGAAATAGGTGACATATTTCTTCAATTTTTCAGTTCCCAGGATTGATTTCTGCTGCGCAAAGCCAGTAATTGTCAATACCGACAGTGCTGCTGTTGCAATTAAATTTCTTGTATTCATCATTATTCAAATAACCAATCGATGTCTTTTCCTCTACCATCCAAGCCTGCATTAAAAATCCGCAGTTCCTGTTTATCATCAATAAACCCTAAAACGAGGCAGGCCCCTTTACCTAAATTTAAAGTATGTGTTCCTGCAGGGAAAGAATAAGCATGAACATTTACCGGTGGAAAACCATAAGGCACTAACGCATTCGATATCTTGATTTCAGACTGACCATAGTTATTGGCACTCGCATCTGTTTCCAGTTGAGGAGGAGCAAGATATTGAGGATCTTTCTGGTTAAAAAAGCCTATCAGTAATTTTACAGGTGCTTTGGTGCTGAATTTAATTTCAGTTCCAATTTTAATCTGCTTTTCCTTTGCCAGCTTAATCCCCTTTAAGCCTAGTAATTGCGCTGCAACTTCTTTAATCTTAATTGCAGTATCTGCGAAAAGCTGTGCGTCTCTAGCAATCACATAACTTTCTGTTTCGTTTAAAACTTTAACATCAGCAGCTTTATAAGGCACAATTGCTGCAACTGTTCCCTGTTTTATTGATTTTAGAGAATCTATACTGCGTTTGAAATGATTAAGTTCCTTGGTAAAAACGGGTAACATCTCTTTCCAATGGATAAAAGTTTTATCTACACCACGCATCGGAATTTTGCGCTGCTTGGTTTGCATGCTATTGGCGTACAGGTAACTGTGCTCAGTCAATTTAACCAGTTTAGCATAATGATCTACGCTTTTTTGGAGAAAAGGCAATGCCTGTTCTAAATCAGACACCTGATTCGAATTTTTATATCGCAGTATCCACAGGGCTGCCTTAACTTTTTCAGCATAAAAATTAGCCATTTCATCATAACAAAAGATATCATTTCTAAGTCGCTTAAACTCTGCAGTATCTTTTGTTATGCCGGGTGAAGCCTCATTAATAGATTGAATGGCTTTTTTGCCATGTTCAACCACTTCGCGTGCCACCTGAACCGGGGTTTCTCCAATGTGGCCTTGTTTCTTCCACTCTTTTTCGGCGTATTCGATAATCATTTCGCCTTCTGGCGCTTCCGATTCGTACATTAAGGTAAACAAGCCATAACGGAACGGATTAATGAGTTGAGTCATCAACATGCCCAGCGTTAAGGTTTGTCGGTTACCATCCGTAATGCCGTATCTACGCAAAAGTTTGGGTGATATCTCACCCGATTCTTCGTAAGCATTCAGAATGGCTTTACCTGCGCTTAAAGTAGCACCATATTTATTGGCTAATTCTTTGCCCCAATAGTTAATTTCTCCACTACGGTCTCTTTGCGAATTCCACGAATATCTTGCCCATTCCTTGTACCAGATCCAATCGCGGTCTACCTCCAGTAGTCTGCCTTTTACCTCATCGGCTGAATAAGGCCAATCCCAATAACTCGCTTGAGGATATAAATGCAAACCTTTTGCACCATAAATCTTGTTCATCGCCTGAACTGATTTCTGGATAAAGTCTGCCGAACCGTAACGAAACGGCTCTAGATTAGCTAAAATATGGACATTTGAAATGTTAATGGTACCAATAGCGGCTAATTTCCTGTTTAAATCGGCCCATGCCCCACGTGGTGTATAAGTAGTTAAAGCCTCGCCATTAAACTTATTTTCGGTATACAGGTTTTTATAAAAGGGCAGCGCTGCTTTCATCACACTTGGTGCGTCAGTATCATGTGCACGCAATACAATCGGGGGTTCTTCCTTAATGCCCGCGGCTTTTAATCCATCTTTAACACCTGGGATAATCGTTTTGGTAAACCAATCAATGTCATCCTGCCCCACACCTTCCATTGCTTCGCCCAAAGCCACCATTAAGCCTACATTGGGATATTTCTCTACAAATGAGGCGATCGACTTACGGGTATAATCGGCAATTAAAGGAATAATCGGACGGTTCCTATCTTGTGTTTTTAAGCCGTGTTTATCGGCAAAGGGTTTTGGAATAATAATATTGTAAAACATCTGGATCACCCAGATGCCGCGTTTATCAGCTTCCTTAGTCAAAAACTGGAAGATTTCTTCATTCTTTTTTAAAGTCGCATCATTCACCTCTACTGCATAAGGATAATCTTTTAAGCGCAGCAGCGATGAAAATGGATGTCCGTTCCATAAATAAAGCGAATTATAGCGGTTTTCGACCATCATATCCAGGTATTTGATCCATAATGCCTTATCGTAAAGCCAGGGAAAAGTTTCTGGGGTGTAAGGATACTCATAAACATCGTGGCCAGGCAGATAATCTGGTTTTTGCAGACCAATACAAGTACCTCTTAATACCATTTCAGGCTGGTCGGAAAGCGCAAGCTGGGCAGGTAATTTACCACTACCCTTGATTTGATCTGCGAGTTCTATGCAGCCATATAAGGCACCCGATGCATCGTTGCCGATTATGTAAAGCGCCCCGTTTTTTCCGGTATAAATATGAAAGCCCTCTTTTTGGGTCGTTGAAATCTTATTTTTAATCGCTACTGGAAGATTATTGACAAAAAGTTTATCCGAAAACACACCAATCGCAATTGCGTTATAAGTAGTGCTGAGTTTGTCTTTTTGTTCAATTTTTGTTGAGTAATTCAGCTTAGCTAAAGCTTTTGATAACTTTTCGGCACCAAAACGCACACGAACATGATTTTCAGTAGAAATTACAATTGTTTTCGGCACCCAAACACTGGCATTAGAAAATGATATCGATAGAAAATAACAGGAAATAAAAATCAGAAAATTTCTCATTCAAATTGGCTCTAATAACAAAACCTATTTGCTAGGTTTTATGTGATATTTGGTTAATATTTATTTTTAAATATAAATTTAATATTCAAATATAAGTAATAATACCGAATGGCTTTGTAAAATTTATGCAAGGTAAGGCCATTGGAATATCCAGAATGGCGTATGACAATATCTGTTAATATTTAGACAAGAAGATAAAATTTTTAATCAACAATATTTATTTTATTTGTATTCGTATTCTAATCAATTATAATTTATAATCATATACATGTTTTCACTAAAAAACAAAAAAGCCGTAGTTACAGGCGGGGGAAGCGGCATAGGAAAAGCTATTGCTACCATTTTAGCTAAACAGGGTGCTGAGGTACACATCATCGAATTGGGAACAGAACAGGCCCAGGATACTTTAGATGAAATTAAAACAAATGGTGGAGAAGCATTCAGTTATGGATGTGACGTTTCAGACCATAAAGCGGTTCACGAAGTTTTTAAACAGATCGGAAATATCAATATCCTGATTAATAATGCAGGTATTGCGCATATTGGAAAAGCAGATACAACAGATGAAGCTGATTTTGACCGTGTAATGCGCGTAAACGTGAAAGGCGTTTATAACTGTTTGCATGCAGCTATCCCACAGATCCGTTTATCTGGTGGTGGCGTGATTATTAATATGGCCTCAATTGCGGCGCTAATTGGTCTTCCAGATCGTTTCGTTTATAGTGCCGCAAAAGGTGCCGTAAAAGCAATCACCATGAGTGTAGCGAAAGATTATATTGGCGAAAACATCAGGTGTAACTCTATTTCACCTGCGCGGGTTCATACACCTTTCGTGGATGGGTTTTTACAGAAGAACTACCCGGATAATATCCCAGAAATGTTCGAAAAACTTTCTAAAACACAACCAATTGGCAGAATGGCCAAACCAGAAGAAGTTGGTGCCCTGGCTTTATACCTATGTAGCGATGAAGCTTCATTTATTACAGGTTGCGATTACCCAATTGACGGTGGATTTACTACCTTAAACAATTAATAAATATTTTCAAATACAATAAAGAATTTTATAATGAAATTAATACGATTTGGCGAAGCCGGAGCTGAAAAACCTGGGGTAATTATAAACGATGATTATTTCGATGTTTCTGCATTGGTTAAAGATTATAATGAAGAATTTTTTGGCGGCGATGGCTTAGAGAAATTAAAGGCTGCAATTGCATCGGCTGATTTGCCACAGGTTGATAAAAGTGTACGCCTAGGTCCTGCCCTGGCCCGTCCTTCTAAAATTATCTGTGTGGGCCTAAACTATAAAGACCATGCTGCAGAAACCAATGCGCCTATCCCATCAGAACCAATTTTGTTTTTCAAAGCTACTTCCGCTATTGTTGGACCAAACGATGACCTGATCATTCCAAAAAACAGTAAAAAAACCGACTGGGAAGTGGAATTGGCGATTGTGATCGGCAAAAAAGCAAGTTATGTTGCTGAAGAAAATGCTTTGAACCATATCGCTGGTTATGTTTTGCATAACGATTATAGTGAGCGCGAGTTTCAGATCGAAAGAAACGGACAATGGGTAAAAGGAAAAAGCTGCGATACCTTCGCACCTATCGGACCATTTATCGCTACTCAGGATGAAATTGCCGATGTGCACAATCTTCGTCTTTGGTTAACGGTGAACGGAAAAACCTTGCAGGATGGCAATACCTCAAATCTGATTTTTAATGTTCCGTTTATGATTTCATACATCAGCCAGTTTATGACACTTTTACCAGGTGATGTAATTACAACTGGAACACCTGCTGGCGTAGGCTTAGGTCAAAAACCTGAACCCTGGTATTTAAAAGCTGGTGATGTGGTAGAATTAGGCATTGATGGCTTAGGCTCGAGCAAACAAACTGTTAAAGCCTACAGTGGAAATTAATATGAAAAGATACTGCTTGACACTCGATCTTGTAAATGATGAAAAGCTGATAGAAGCGTATAAGCAGTATCATCAGTCGGTTTGGCCTGAAATTAAAGAAAGTATTACTTCTTCTGGAATTGATAATCTGGAAATCTATTTATTAGGAAACAGGCTGTTTATGATTATGGAAGTGAATGACAGCTTTTCTTTTGAGGAAAAATCGAAAGCCGATTTAGCCAATCCAAAAGTGCAGGAATGGGAAAATTTGATGTGGAAATTCCAGCAGGCACTACCCGGTTCTAAACCTGGAGAAAAATGGATGGTAATGGATCAGATTTTTAAACTTTAAATGCTTTTTTATGATTGATACACACGTACATTTTTGGAATTTCGATCCGGTTAGAGATAGCTGGATAAATGAAGATATGTTTGCCATCCGTAAAGATTTTTCTCCGAAAGATCTTAAAGCGGTTTATCACGATCTTCAGATTACAGGATGTATTGCTGTACAGGCCAGCCAATCGGAAGAAGAAAACCAGTTTTTGTTATCGCTGGCAGAACAAAATGAAATTGTAAAGGGTATTGTAGGATGGGTAGATTTACTCGATCCAAATTTAGACGAACGTTTAACTTACTGGAGCAATTTCAAGAAGATTAAGGGCTGGCGACATGTTTTACAAGCTGAAAAAAGTGATTTCATCCTGAACAAAAAGTTTATTGCCGGTATTAATCTTCTAAAAAAATACAGTTACACTTACGATTTATTGTGCTATCACAATCAATTAGCAGACATTATCAAAATGGTTGATCAAATCCCTGATCAACCATTTGTATTGGACCATTGTGGCAAACCAGATGTAAAAAGCAAGGAAATAAAATCTTGGTCTGAAAATATTAAAGTATTGGCTTCAAACCCAAATGTACATTGCAAGGTATCGGGTTTACTTACTGAAGCAGACTGGAAAAACTGGACAGAAAAAGAACTTTTTAATTGCTTCGATGTCGTATTCGAACATTTTGGTGCTGAAAGAGTGATGTATGGCAGCGATTGGCCGGTAATGCTGCTCAGCAGACTTTATCAGGATTGGTTTGATTTAGTTGCAAAGTACACAGAGCGATTCTCTGCAGAAGAATGTAAACTAATCTTTAGCGATAATGCTAAGGTTTTTTATGGAGTTTAGTTTTATGAAACGGCCGTCATATCGACTGGAACGCAGTGGAATGGAGAGATCTATTATGCATGAAAGATTCTGAAATAATTCAGGCTGATGATGTGCTGGAATGATCATCTCGACTCGACCATAACAAAATGGCGAAATCTTTGAATCTGTCATGTCAGTTTAAACAGATTTCTCGACTTCGCTGCACTCCGCTCGAAATGACGGATTAAGTTTATAGCTAACGCTCGTTTAAAACGATCATGTAATAGCATCTCGTATTTTACAATATAATTGTAAGTATACCTAACATAAAACGATAATTACAAAACAGCAGATAGAGCAGGATGGAAAATATAATATAAAATATTAGTTTTCGCTTTCTAAAATAGATCTGACCATTACAATATTTAAATATGAGTAAAAAGATTACATTCCCTTACAATTCTCAATTCCCTTCTGTAGCCGACTTAAGAAAAAAGGCAAAATCAAGGATTCCTAAATTTGCTTTTGACTACCTGGAGGGTGGTTGTAATGAGGGGCTTAATTTATCGAGAAACGAGAGCGATTTCGACAATATTTACCTTAAACCGAATTATTTACGTGTTGGTGGAGACATTGACATGTCGGTTGAATTATTTGGCCGTCGTTACAGTGCTCCGTTTGGGGTATCTCCGATTGGTTTGCAAGGTTTGATGTGGCCTAATGCACCCGAAATTTTAGCCAGGGCTGCCGCCAAAGCCGATATTCCTTATACATTAAGTACCGTATCCACCAGTAGTATCGAACGAATTGCCGAAGTATCTGAAGGAAAAGCATGGTTTCAATTGTACCACCCTACCGAGAATAGCCTTAGAGATGATATCTTAAAGCGCTTAAAAGCTGTCGAATGCCCGGTATTAGTGGTTCTGGTAGATGTACCTGCATTTGGTTTAAGATATAAAGAAATTAAGAGTGGCTTATCTATCCCACCAAAAATGTCAATCAATAACATCCTACAGGCTTTTGCCCGTCCGCTATGGGGAATTAAAACCCTACAGCATGGAATTCCATCATTTGCTACCTTAAAGCCTTATATGGAAAAAGGAATGGACATGTCGCAACTGGGACAGTTCATGAACAAAACATTTACCGGTAAGGTTGATATTGAAAAGGTTGCTGCCATTCGTGATCTTTGGAAAGGACCTTTAGTACTGAAAGGAATCGCGACTGACGAAGATATGCAGGCTGCTATCCAGATCGGTGCCGATGGTGTGATTGTTTCCAATCATGGCGGCAGACAAATTGACGCAGGCGAATCCTCAATCAATTCACTGATCAAATTGGCGAACAATCCACTATACAGATCAAAATTGAAGATCATGTTAGATGGTGGTATCCGTTCTGGCGTCGATTTAGCAAGAGCACATGCCGTTGGCTCTGAATTCAACTTTATGGGCCGGCCTTTTATGTATGGAGTTGGCGCTTTAGGTAATGAAGGGGGCGATCATACCATCAATATGTTCAAAACTCATTTATACCAAATTATGCAACAATTAACCATTGAGAAAATTACACAATTTCCCGATCGGTTATTGACAGTATAAAAAAGGCTGTATCATAAATCTTAGTTTTTCTAAAAGTTTGTCACCTTAAGCCTGTCGTTATACCCCACCCGGCATAACGACAAGCTTTCTAGGGCTATCATTTACGTTATTTTACAAATTATTATTAATCAACATTTTAACTGCTTTCGCATTTCCATCCAGCTAGTCCATAGCACGTACCCCCGTTCTACTTAAATCCGGCCTAACAAATTTTTCGGGTTGCACTGCCTAAGCCGACCTATTATCTTCGAAAGAAAAATTTTCAGCCGGCATTTTTTGTTTCTTTTTGATGCCAAAAAGAAAGAGCCCTTCGGCGGCGGCGAGCCGAGGCAAGACTGCGCCGCAGGACAAGGGAAAACAATTGTACATCACTAATATTGATTTTTATAAAATAAATTACCCCTCAGGATGACAATCTATATTTATGATACAACCCGTTAACGTTATTTCAAAAACTTGTACGTTGTACTCGTTTTATAAGTTTCACCTGGTTTAAGCACTGTTGATGCAAAATTTGCATGATTTGGCGCATCAGGAAAATGCTGTGTTTCTAAGCAAAAAGCTGAACGGTGAGGATATGATTTTCCACCTTTACCATCCTTATCAGCACCTGTTAAGAAGTTGCCGCTATAAAACTGCAGGCCTGGTTCAACCGTATAAACTTCCATCGTTATTCCTGTAACCGGACTTTTAACGGTTGCAATAGCTGTTTTGCCATCATGATGGGTCAATACAAAATTGTGATCGTAACCTTTGCCATACTTTAACTGCTGATCATTTTCTTCGATCGATTTTCCGATGGTTTTCGCTTTGTTGAAATCGAAAGCTGTTCCAGCTACAGGCTGCAATTTACCTGTTGGTATAAGCGTAGAGTCTACTGGTGTATAGGCATTTGCATCAATCGTCAGTTCATGATCCAAAATTGTGTTGTTGCCCTCACCATTTAGGTTAAAATATGCATGATTGGTTAAATTTACAACAGTAGTTTTATCAGTAGTAGCTAAATAATCAATCTGTAAAGCATTATCATCAGTTAAGGTATAAGTTACCTTTACATCTAATTTTCCTGGATAACCTGCTTCACCATCATTTGAAACATAATTCAGCTCCAATTTTTGGCTATCTAATTGTTTAGCATCCCAAACTTTCGAGAAAAAGCCATCCGTACCACCATGTAAGGTATTAACGCCATCGTTAAGCTGTAAGGCATATTCTTTCCCATCCAGTGTAAATTTACCTTTACCAATGCGGTTTCCATATCTTCCAATTAAGGCACCAAAAAACGGCTCGCCTTTTTTGCGGTACGCACCTACGCTATCATAGCCTAAAACCACATCAGTTAACTTATTATTTTTATCGGGTACCAAAAGCGATACTACCCTACCCCCGTAATTGGTAATAGAAACCGAAGCCCCTTGTTTGTTTTTTAAAGTATAGAGCTTCACACTTTTCCCATCTATGGTAGTAGTATATTTTAATGAATCAGTTTGCTCAGTTGTTTGCGTTCCTTTATCTGATTTTTGGTTACAAGAAGTAAAAGCAACAGCTAAACACAATGTAGCGAAGGGCAAAGCCTTAAGAAATATTTTTTTCATGGATTAAAAATTTGAGGAAGCAGACCTGTAATTGCATGCAAAATCAGACACGGCTTCATATGATTTATTTTTGGTTAAGGCTAATGTAGGAAAAAATTATTAACGTCAAAGTAACGATTATACTTATTATTTTTTCATAATATCGGTGCGGATTCTCAACAGTAAAAAAAATCACATAATTTAGCAGCCATATGCATAATTTAAATTTCAAGCCAAAGGCTTTTCTTTTTGATTTGAACGGCACGATGATTAACGATATGGAATACCATACCTTAGCCTGGTACCGCATCATCACAGAAGATTTGGGTGCCAAACTTGATTATGAAAACGTAAAAAAGGAAATGTATGGCAAAAACCACGAAGTTTTAGAACGCATTTTCGGAAAAGATAAATTTAACACTGAAGAAATAGAACGCCTTTCTATTGATAAAGAAAAGCGTTATCAGGAAGGTTACATGCCGCATTTAGCGCTGATTGAAGGATTGGATCATTTTTTGGAACGCACAAAAGAGGCTAACATTCCAATGGCGATCGGATCTGCTGCGATACCTTTTAATATAGATTTTGTAGTAGATGGATTGAATATCCGTCGTTATTTGGATGCAATAATTAGTGCAGATGATGTAAAAACAAGCAAGCCGGATCCCGAAACTTTTTTAAAGGCAGCGGCAGCATTAAATATTGCACCGGCCGATTGCCTGGTTTTCGAAGATGCACCAAAGGGTGTAGAATCGGCTTTAAATGCAGGTATGCCTTGCATTGTACTAACCACAACACATACTATCGAAGAATTTGAAGGTTATCCGAATATCTTGGGTTATATTACAGATTATAACGATGCTAAATTAAATACGCTATTTTAACATGGGAAAATATTTAAATCAAAAACCTGTTCTTGTTGCAGTAGACTGCATTATTTTTGGTTATGACGGCGATCAGCTAAAACTTTTGGTAATAAAAAGGGCAATAGAGCCTGTAAAAGATAAGTGGAGTTTGATGGGTGGTTTTATCGGTGAACATGAAGATCTTGATGGTGCCGCCAAAAGAATTTTATTGGAATTAACAGGATTGCACGATGTTTACCTGGAGCAACTTCATGCTTATGGTAGTCCGGATCGGGATCCCATCGAACGTACCGTTTCGGTAGTCTACTTTGCACTGATCGATATCAATAAATACAGTAAACAGATTAATGACCAGTACCATGCCGAGTGGTTTAAGCTAAAAGAAGTTCCGGAATTAATTTTCGACCACGATATAATGGTTAAGGCCGCTATGGATAAAATCCGTTATCAGGCAGCCCTCCATCCTATTTTATTTGAGCTTTTACCAAAACGGTTTACTATACCGCAATTGCAGGCTTTATACGAGCAGGTTTACGATTCGCCTATAGATAACCGGAACTTTATCCGTAAGATTACAGCCAGTGGATTGTTAATTAAACAAGCCGACAAGGACAAATCAAGTTCGCGCCGTGGGGCCTTTTATTTTAAACTGGATAAAAACAAACACAAGGCACAGTTTCAGTCTTTTCTCAATTTTATCCCAAAAGCGAGTGAATAGGCAAAGGTTTGAGAAAATGTTACCCATTTAAAAATAAATTTTAAAATTCTTTTTGGGCTTACAAAATTTAAAATCAACCAGTTAGAAGCGCCAATTTTCATGAACTAAAAAAACAATAAAAACATTTTCAAAAAATGTTTGCAAGAAAAGGATAAATCCCTATATTTGCACCTCCTTAAACAAAGGGAAATGATTCCGTAGCTCAGCTGGTAGAGCATTACACTTTTAATGTAGTGGTCCTGGGTTCGAATCCCAGCGGGATCACAGAAAGCCTCACAGAAATGTGGGGCTTTTTTTGTTTTTAATCCCGCCTGGATTCGAACAGAAGCGTCGGCCTGGGTTCGATTTGTAAAAGGCTCAGAGCCAAGTTCGGGATTTTGCGGGGCTGAGCCAATCCCAGCGGGATCATAAGAATGCCTCAATGCAAATTGAGGCATTTTGCATTAAAGAGATCTATACTAATCGGTTAAAAGCTGATAAGTAGCCGATGTTAGTCACAGTTTTTTTGTTTAGTAAGTGAATCAAGATGTTGTAATAATTTCGGAATTCTATAATCTCCAGCCATACTACCGATGTATTCAACTGCTTTATCAGGATCAAGACCTATTGAGGTAATGAAAAGAGGATTTTTACTTTCGCCTCTCTTTAATTCTCTTTTGTTATTTACAATTGAGGCAAAATTAGTTTTAGCAACCCCTATTATTGGTACCTTTTCTTCTAATTGTTTGTATAAATGACCTCCTAAGCCCAATCTATTATTGTCGTCTAAAAAAACGAATCCGTCTACTACAATTACATCTATTTTTTCGAACTGGATTTTTTTTAATAAACTTAGAATGCAAGGTAATTCCCGCCTGTAAAATTCACCAGGAATATATTCCTCAATGTCTTCAAGGATTTCATAATAAACCGAGAAATCATTCACGGTTGTCCAGTTTTCAAAAGCCAGGCATACTGTTTTCGCTTTATTCTCGTAGTAATAGGAATCAAAAGATAGAATCATCAAATTTTCAAATTATTATTAATGGGGATTAACCTGTCTGCTATACTTAATGTATACGACAGTTTAGGATAAACGAAATCTAGAAGGCGATTTTCCTGTCCACGAAGCTTAAAGAATTCTGTTTTTTGTTCTTCATTAGCTAACTCTAATAATTGTCCATTGGAAAAATAAGCTAAGTTATCCTCAAATTCAATAAATGTTTTTGATTTTCTAAATGTTATACCCAACCATTTATTATCTGATTGTAATGGTTTTTGATGGGAGATCCGATCTAATACAATTTTATGAAGAAACTTGCTGTTCGTCTCCACGGAAAATAAAATCACTGAATTATGTGTCAATGGAATTTCAAGCTCTTTATCACTACCTTTTTCTTTTACCATTAATTTTCTCAACTGATTGTCGGACAACTCCTCCGGATTTTTATAACAGGAAAAAAGTCCAATATAAGAATTAGCATCCAAATCAAGATTTTGGTCAGAATGATAATTCATTTTGGAATAATTAAAGTCATAGACTTCAATTAAAGCATTATTGAAATCAACAGATGAAAAATCATTCAATTCACTATTTTTAATTACAAGATTTATGTTTTCAATTATAAAATCGTGAATACTAGTGAAATTTTGTGCAGCTATATGATATGCTGTTGTAGTTCTAACGATTGGAACACCCTTTTCTCCGATCTTTACCAGATGATTCCCCATTCTCCCTTTGGCAACGTTCTCAAAGTCAACAGAATTAATTAATTCCTCATATAAATTTGCATCGAATGAAAGTGCGAATTTTTGAAACCTGGAAATATTCATAATTATTCAATAAAGCATGTTAGTATATGGGCTTTTCATAATCGCCAGAATTCATACTAAAATGAATTTTACCATAATCAATTATACTTTTAGTTGTATTTTCTTGGTAATAAGAATTTCGTAAATCTTCAAGCATTTCGGAAGTCATATCCTCAAGTTTGATGATATTATTATCCTCTTTAATGTACGTTTGATCATTTATATATATGGCTTCCAGGTTAGAACAACGCACCACGTATCCCATTCTTGTAGGGATTTGATCAATGCTTAACATAGATGGTTTTATTTCATGAGTATATAATCTGTTCGTTGAAAGAGGAATAATAAAGACTGAATTTGGATATAGAGTTACACTAAATTCATTGGTCAAAGTGTGATCTTCAACTGATTTTTTTAACTTGAAGTGAAGTCTTGTTAAAGCACTCGTTTCCTTATAACACCAATCATATCTATCAGCAATGGAAGGTTTTATCTTGTCTGTACCAGACATGTCATAGAAAGTGCAAAAAGCAATAAGTCCATCTTTAGGCATATCTTTCGTTTTGTCAGAATGCGCTTTAATTTTCGATTTTATTTCTTTCTGATTTTCTTTCCTTTTGTTCTCGTAGATCTGCGCTAATACGTGATTCAATTTTGTTTCTTTCTCAAAAACATATTTTGCAGAATCATTTAAAAGATCAATTATTTTACGGTCTGTATTGCGAAAGTTGTCTGTCGGTCCAGTTAAATTACTTGAGCATCTCAATAGTCTAAAATGGAGTATTTCATCGTTCTCACTTGTTTCTTCTTTCAAAATCTCCGTCAGATATATTCCTTTTCTAAATGATTTTGCCTCCTTTGTAGATTCCGTTAATTCCTGAAATTCATGCTCAGTTTTGATGTTATAAAAATAATCACCATGAAATAAGCTTCTAAAATAAACCCCGGCATTATTAACTATAACAGGAACTTCTCCAAGTCCAATAATATGTATACTGTCATCATTGATCAAATTATTGTAATTACTTGAAAATTCTTTTATAATATATGTGTGTATTTTATCCAACTTGATGTCGCTCAGGTCTCCACAGATATAGAGTCTTTTACCTATTGCGGATTGTGCTTCCGGGAGTGAATCCACTACCTTTCCGCAGAAATTCTCAATTAGATAGCTAATATCTAAGTGTAGCTCTTTCTTTTCAGACAAAACAATGAGTATATTTTTATCTTTAGAAATTTGATTTTCTATTCCCTCCATTTTAATTTGTTATTTTATAAAATTGTGGCTCCTTCTCAAATATACATAACTAACCATGGTTTCAAAATTTTAAAAAAAACGCGTCAATTAATAAAATCACATTGATTTAATCCGAGATTAATTGTGTACTCAATTATAGCAATTGCAGCTAAAATGTATCGAAAAAATTGTTAAGCGATTAGATGAGTCAAAATCGAAAATCGCACAAAATACTATTTAAACGTTGATTTTTGCACCGGGTCCGAATCAATCTAAATACATTATACCTTCCATTACGATTATAGAAGATCCGCTTATCCAAATTCCATCGTCCACTACTTCTGCCTCAATAACAGAGGGCCTCCTAACATGAGCACCTTGTAAGATGCGATAACTTTGTTTTTTTTCCGCATAGCCAAGACTTTCAAGGTAACCGGTTAAAGGTCCTGCTGCAGTTCCAGTAGCGGGATCCTCATCAATACCAATACTGGGGTTAAAAAAACGTGTTTCTGCAAGAAATTCACTTTTGCCATGTTCAGTAGTAAAAAGATAGCAACCTTCAAATCCGAATTTGGAGGAAGCTTCTTTCAAAAGACTTTTACTCAATACCGCTTTGTTTAAGAACTCCGAATTCTTTATGGGAACCATCAGGTGTCCCACTTCTGTTTTTACAATGTTGATACTCCAATCGTTAAGGATAAGATCTTCAACGCCTAGTCCAATGGCTTCGGCAATTACACTGGCTGGTACCGTTACCATGATTTCAGCAGGTCTCTGTTTCATGCCAACGTAAGGAATTCCATCCTTCTCACTGATCTTAAGGGGTATCTTTTCACCCGCCATTAACACCCAGGCCTGTCCATTTTGTTCGCGGAAAATATCCCATTTTTTTAAGATAGCCAAGCATACTGCACCCAAAAGATTATGTCCGGCTCCGGTAATCTCAAAATTCGCTGGCGTAAATGACCTTACACTAAACACTTTTTCAGCTGCCGAATAATTTACAAAAGAAGTTTCTGAATATCCAAACTCCCTGGCAATGTCATAATATTGTTCCAATTCCAATTGTTCCTCAATATAAACTACAGACAACTGATTTCCCTTAAATTTTTGATCTGTAAAAACATCCAATACGTAATAGTCAACTTTCTTTTTCATTGTTTTCATTTTTATGATTTCAAAATTAGGACACAAAACTTTAAGTTTGTTATCGGTTAACTAATGGTTACCAGTTACCTTCTGTTAACTATCAAATATGGAAACACCAATCAAACGGGAAGCGACCTGCGAACAGGAGCTGGCGGCTATCCGGGATAGCCTGGAAATACTTGGCGGCAAGTGGAAGCTACGGATTATGCGATATCTTAACAATCATATAAATGAAAAAAACACATTTAAGAAGATCCAGCGTGAGGTTGAGAGTATATCTGCAAAAATGCTTTCCAAAGAGTTGAGGGAACTTGAAATAAACCTCCTCGTTACCCGAACGGTTATGGAAACCAGGCCCATTACCGTGAATTATGCAATGACAGAATATGGGCTAAGTGTTTTCCCGGTCACCGAAACATTGGTTGATTGGGGATTAAACCACCGTGAAAAAATAAAGTAGCAATCGATATAGCAGGCAATTGATAAAAAGCAAAGTTTCATCAGCCAAATTAATAATACGCTTAAATCGGATACAAGTGTTCGAGATAATGCCAGGAGGATCATCAAATACCTCGATAATTTGAGTAATCCCAAAGCGTTTTATTGCCCCCTTCACTCAGGCTGCTCCGACACAGCGCTAGACCAACAATACCTTAGGATAACTTTCTCTTTACCTTTCATTTAGCGATTGTTGACACGCTGATCTAAAGCGGCGCAAATCTTTGACCTACCTGATCTACACCAGAGCTACAACTCAACCAAAGCAAGTGCGAAGCAGTATGCATGTAAGTACCCAGCAGGCCTGGCCGGAAGGTGGCCTAAACGTGGGGTAAAGGTGGCATAAAGGTGGACTTTAGAATGTTTTTTTGGGGATTTTTAATCAGATGGATTGATTTGGGGTACCATCCCTTTTGGTTATCCTAATATACTAAAATTATGGCTATCCGGAATGGAATTAACAAAATAAACGGGGTAAACGAGATATTGTTTTTTTTTACAACCGCGGAATTAAGCCTTGAAGTTATTTAGTAGCAATTTCTACCTTACCACCATTTTTAAACAGGTCGTGGGAGATGAAATATCCCTTATTTGCTTTCCCGTTAACTTTAATATCGGTAATGCCCCTTCCCTTTCCAGGTTTGCTTATCGTTAACAATTTCCCTGTACTGGTTTTCCATTTAACCTCATCAAAAACTGGAGCTGTAACCAAATATTCGGCATCCGTTGCGGAGAATGGATATAAACCTAAAGCGCTGAACACATACCAGGCCGACATTTCACCAGCATCATCCATTCCCGAAAGCGCCAAGCCATCGGTCCCAATACCATAGAGCTCATTTAAGATTTTATCGATAATTTTCTGTGATTTCTCTGGTTTCCCGATAAATGTATAAGCAAAAGGCGCTTCATGATCGGGCTGGTTTCCCTGGCAGTATTGACCAATCATGGTTTCTACATTCCTTGCAATATATTTCGGGTTCCAGGGCAAAGTAAATAAAGAATCTAACTTAGATTCGAAGCCTTTTGCGCCGCCGTACAGTTCGATTAAACCTTTCATATCGTGTGGGGCGTAAAACGAAACCTGCCAGGCATTGGCTTCTCTGTACATATATTCGTAATAAGGATATTGTGGATTAAACGGTTTGATCCAATCGCCATTCTCTAATCTGCCCCTCATAAAGCGTGTACTTGGATCGAACATATTTTTATAGTTTTTCGATCTGGCCATTAAAATACGGTAATTGCTGCTATCGCCCAGTTTTTTAGCGATCTGGGCCAGCGAATAATCATCGTATGCGTATTCCAGTGTTTTAGAAACGCCTGCTTTAGCTTTGGTTTCGACGTGTGGGTTTTTAACATCTGGATCTGAGATATAGCCCTTCTCGATATATTCTTTCACAAATGGACGGGCACCACCATCAACATTGGCATTACGTAATAAAATTTGATAAGTACCCTTGATATCGAAATCATCTATTCCCCTCAAATAAGCGCCTGCAATAGAAGATGCGCCATGGTCGCCATGAAAAAACGTCGGGATAAAACCTGTTTTGTCGCCAACCTCTTTCATCGATTTAATTACATCCAGGGTAACCTTAGGTGTAATTAAGCCCAGCAGTACGTCCTTATTGCGATAGGTATCCCAAAGGGAAGGTTCGGTATAATAGTCGAAATTCCCCTTAACAACGTTGTGCTTAGCATCTTTAAATTCCCCGTTTACATCACTCCGCAAAGCCGGCCATAAAAAAGAACGGTACAAACAAGAATATAACATTTGCTTCTGTTTTTCGGTACCGCCCTTCACCTGGATGGCAGATAAAAGCGTTTCCCATTTTGCTGTCGCTTCATTGCGGATCTCCTGAAAAGTCTTGTTGCCAATCTCTTTTTCCAGGTTATCTTTGGCATTGGCCGTACTTACAAACGATAAGCCTATTTTAAGTTCTACAGGCGCTGTACCACCATCAGCCAAGTGCACAATTGCATAACCTGAGCGTTTACCTACATCAGTCTGATCAAGTTTTTCGATCTTGCCATTTACAGTTGCGTAGAAATATACATTTTCACCACCCTGAAAGCCTTGTATAGCCGAAGTACCAACTTGTAAGATATTCCAGGTAGAAACCCTGCTATTGGCCTTTCCCATGTCGAAAAGAATCTGTCTGTTAGCGGGGTTTTTATAGTCATATTGATGAAATCCACACCTCAAGGTTGAAGTAAGCTTTACATTTATCTTATAATCATTGAGATAAACCTGGTAAAAACCTGGTGCCGAACTTTCATTTTTGTGCGAAAATTTCGATCCAAATTTACCCTTAGCATCAGATAACGGTAAAATAGGAATGTTGCACAGGTTCCAGTGCCCTTTATTGGTGTGTGCAAAGCCATAAATAGTATCATCTTCATATTCGTAACCAGCACCAGATCCAAATTCGGTAATCGGACTTAACTGCACCATCGCATTCGGCAATGCGCTGCCTGGAAAAGTTAAACCCGCCCACGATCGCCAGCCCTGTGGCAACTCGTAACCTAAAATTTTAGGATCGGTTAATGGCGCTGTGCCAATAAAAGTATTTACATATCTGGTAAAAGATGTTTTGGATTGACTTTGCGCAGTATATATGCGCGTAAGGCTTAAAAACAAGATTAAAGTTAGCAATTTGGTTAGCGATTTCATTTTAGATAAAACGTTTTAGTGTGTCATATCAAATATATAAAATCTATTAAAATCAAATCTAAAATATCATAATAGTTACCAACTAAAATTTCGCCAATGCAAATATCAGATGCTTAAATGACTGAATAGTATGCCAATAATCGATATGTATTCATTAACGAGCAGGCCATACAATAGTTTGATAATCTATATATTTGAATACACACTAATCAAATAACCAACATGTTTTTTAACTGCAAGCAAGCTATTCTCTGCACGCTAATCTCATTTTTAGCCTTTGGTTTTTACACACCTGTTTTCGCTCAAAAGAAAGAAAAACCATCTTTATTGCTTTGGGACGATAAACCTGCAAAAAACTGGATGACAGAAGCCTACCCTATAGGTAATGGTCGCATTGGTGGTATGATTTTCGGTGGTGTTAATCAGGAACATATTCAGTTTAACGATAATACACTCTGGACCGGAGATGAAAATGACCGGGGCATGTACCAGGCTTTTGGCGATATATTTATTGATTTCGATAATAAAGAACAAAATTTCAGCAATTATACACGGAAACTAAATCTAACGGATGCTGTCCATTCCATCAATTACACTCAAAATGGGACCAGCTATAAACGAGAATATTTTTGCAGTTTTCCGGATAAAGTAATGGTTTTAAGGTTAACTGCTGATCAGAAAAAATCATATTCGGGTGTGGTTAGACTTAAAAACGCACATCAGGGCAATATCACGGTAAACGGAAATACCATCCAGTTTGCAGGTAAATTACCTAACGGAATGCCTTATCAGGCTACTGCTTTCGTTAAAATCGAAAATGGGAGCAGCCACGCGGTTAAAGACGATGATGGTGAAAAATTAAAAATAGATAATGCCGATGCCATGACCATCCTTTTTACCGCTGCTACTAATTACAGTAATAAACGCAGTGAAAACTGGAAGGGAGAAGGACCTGCTTCCAAGATAGACCGCATACTGAAACAAGCAAGTACAAAATCATATTCAAGTCTTTTAAAAGCACACGTTCAGGATTACCAGCAATTATTTAACCGTTTGGCAATTAATTTAGGTCAGAATGATATTAAAAACAACAGTTTACCAACTTATCAAAGACTTATCAATTATAAAAAAACTTCTGACCATGCATTAGAAACCTTAATTTTTCAATACGGAAGATACCTGTTGATCAGTTCATCACGACCAGGAGGTTTACCGGCCAACCTGCAAGGCCTCTGGAATGAAAGTAATACTCCGCCCTGGGGAAGCGATTATCACTCCAACATCAATATCCAGATGAATTATTGGCTGGCTGAGCCGACTAATCTTTCTGAATGTCAGATCCCATACCTGGATTACATTAACAGCATGCGCGAAGTGAGCGCCATAGCCACCCGTAAACAATATCCGAATACCCGCGGCTGGACCGTAAAAACAGAAAATAATATTTTTGGCGGAATGAGTTTTTTGTGGAACACGCCTGGAAGTGCCTGGTATGCACAAGCACTATGGGAGCACTATGCTTTTACAAAAGACAAAGATTATCTAAAGAATTTTGCTTACCCGATTATCAAAGAAATATCAGAGTTTTGGGATGATCACCTGAAAAGAAGGTCCGATGGTACTTTGGTATCGCCATTAGGCTGGTCGCCGGAGCATGGGCCAACTGAAGATGGCGTAACGCACGATCAGCAAATTGTGTACGATCTCTTCACCAATTATATAGAAGCAGCCGAAATTTTAGGCATTGATGGTGATTACAAAAAACACATTGCTGATCTTAAAGCACACTTATTAAAACCTAAAATTGGCAAATGGGGCCAATTACAGGAATGGGAAACCGACCGGGATGACCCTAAAGATCAACATAGACACATTTCTCATCTGTTTGGCCTGCATCCAGGGAGAGAAATCAGTACCATTAAAACACCAGAACTTGCCAAAGCCGCAAGGGTAACTTTAACTGCCCGTGGCGATGAATCAACAGGATGGTCTATGGCTTGGAAGATTAACTTTTGGGCCAGACTACAGGATGGCAATCATGCCTACAAGATATTACAGAACTTCATTACGCCAGTAGGTGGTTCGGGTACCGATTACAATAAAGGTGGCGGGATTTACACCAATCTTTTCTGTGCACACCCACCCTTCCAGATTGATGGGAATTTTGGTTATACAGCCGGCGTTTCAGAAATGCTTTTGCAGAGCCAGGCTGGTGAATTGCAGTTTTTACCTGCCCTGCCCGATCAATGGTCAACAGGTAGTATCCAGGGTTTAAGAGCCCGGGGCAACTTCGAAATTACCGATCTGCAATGGAAAGATGGTAAAGTTATAAGACTGTCGATCAAATCGTTATCGGGCGAAGATTGTACGGTGAGATCTCCTAATGCGTTAAAACCTAAGCTTAAAGGTATCGATGAAGAAAAATCAGGAAATGACTTTAAATACCGTTTTAAAACGCAGGTTGGGAAAGTATATAGTTTTGAAAGCTAGTATGGTCGTCATTGCGAGAAGGCTTTTTCAGCCGACTAAGCAATGACGATCCTTTTTATTTAAATCTTTCATTTATTCCTCATCAAGTCATTCCTTTTTCAAACATTTCACCGCTAACGTTCGTTTAATCGTAAATAGATTTTGTTATGAGCACCTCCGATAAACTACTAACCGAACATAACGCTAAAGTTGTTGTACTTGATTTTATTAATGCCTTAAACACCGAAAATTTTGAAATGGCCAGAGCACAACTGCATGATGATATGACTTTTAAAGGTGTTATGGGCGAGAGAAACGGAGCCGATGTTTATATCGACGACATGAAGAAAATGAAATTCAAATATGATGTTATAAAGGTATTTGTAGATAATCAGGATGTTTGTTTGTGGTATGATATAAACATGGGTGAAAAAACAATCTTTTCAAGCGGATGGTACAAGCTGGAAGACGAGAAGATTGAGTCGTTTCAGGTTATATTCGATCCGAGGCCCATTTTATAAGATTAACTTATCTATATATCTGTAATCCAGAGGGATAATTTATTTTATAAAATCAATATGACCGTATCGTCATTTCTACCGCAGTGGAGAACCTAAAGGCGCTGCGAAGCTAAATCTGTTTAGGTAGATCTCTCCATTTCACTGCGTTTCAGTCGAGATGACGATCATTCTCTTAGCATATGTTAATAGTAGCTGAGCCTCAGGATTTTTAGCGGTTTTAAATACCAATATGTTTTTCTGTTATGTTTCATCTTATAACAATCGATCAAAATGACCGATTGTTATAAGCATTAGCAAACCTGTTTGAGTTTTTTAAAAATAATGTGGCTACCTTCCAACTGAAAAATAAACATTAAAAATTCATCCGTTTCACTGATCTCGATATTTTTTATGGTACCAGATTGGGTATTCCCGTCTGTAATCTCATCTCCTACTTTTAATTCTAAAAGTGTAGACGTTGGCAGGTCATTACTGATTATTTTCATTTATAAAGGTAAATGTAGGGTGAAATATGTTTTTACGGGTGTAGAAGAAACCTTAAGTGTGCCGCTATGGGCATTGGCAATTTCTGATGCTATATATAAACCCAGCCCCAGGCCTTTTTGATTGGGTTCTACCTCACCTCTGGAAAAAGGCTGAAACAACCGATCCATTGCGGCAGCCGGAATTTGCTTACCTTCATTGGCTACACAAAGATTAAACTCTTTTTCGGTACTGAAACCAGCGATTTCAACGGTAGAATCTGATGGAGAATAATTTAAAGCATTTGCCAATAAATTAGAAAAAAGCTGTGCCAGTCGCTTCCCGTCTGCATGAACAGGGTAATCAAAATTAAAACTCACCTTAATATCTCTTAATGGCCAAATGGCCTGCAATTCTTCTACCACCTGGAGCAGCAACTTCTCCAAATTTTCGTCTGCTGTTCTGTTGAGTTTAATTCCCCCGCCTAAACTACCGCTGGCAAAATCGAGCATATTTTCAATTAAACCATTCATTCTAAATGACGAGTCTTTAATGATTTTAGTAATACGGCCACTGCGTTCATCTAAATTCAAACGCGATAGAAGCTGTGCACTATTAGAAATTGCATTTAGTGGATTTCGTAAATCGTGACCCAGAATAGCAATAAACTGATCTCTTAAAACAGCTATTTCCTGTTCTTTTTTTAACTCCTGCTCCTTTTTAGCGAGTTCTTCCAGTGCATCTAAATGAAAGGCTATTAAATCGGCAAACATGGTAAACATACCTGTTACTGTCGGATTTTTCAGCTTGGCAGGTTTAGGATCAATGGCGCAAAGCGTACCGAAAAACTCACCATTTTTTAACGTAATGGGCACTGAAATATAACTCTGAAAACCATACATTAACGGTGTATGGTGCTGTACAAAATCGGGATCTTCAGCCACATGATCAATGATAACAGCCTGTTTATGCTGCCTAATCTCGTTACAGATGGTTGTTTCCAGTTTAAGTTCACCACCCACAGCTAATCCGAAATTTATTTCATCGTGAATAGCACAGGCAGTCCATGTATCTGATGTTACCCTGGCCACTGCCGAAAACCCCATACCTGTGGTTCTGCAAACAATTTCTAAGATATGCGCAACAGCAGGAATCTCATTTATGGATTCAATATCTTCTACGATGGTCTTACTAAAATTTTGCAATGCTAAAGGGAATAATTTGAAGCAATTTACAAATATTTATATAGGCAAAGGATAGTATTTAAAGTTCTAACATAGCTTTTACACACATTGATCAATTTATTCCTGAATTGCGTATAAATCCCCTGTAGTTACCATCAAATTGTGCAACATAACGTAAACAGGTAGCGCGCAGCAAAATCGCGGTGCGCCTTATCGGGAGATGAAAGATAAAACAAAACCGTATTGATTGGGGAATTGAACTGAGGTCAAAATCAATCAGGAAAACCCAATCAATACGGTCGGTTATATTAAGCTTTTAATAAAGCCGGTTTTTCGTGGTAAGTTCTCCAAAGTAATTCACCAAATAAGGTGTTAGACCAGGCAAACCAGGCCCTTGTAAAGTTTGCAGGGTTATCTTTATTGAATGACTCGTGCATAAAACCTTTACCAGCATGTGTTTTGCGCAACATTTCGATACAGGCTTTAATCTCGGCATCATCTTTTGATGTTAAAGCACGCATGGTAATACTCATTGGCCAGATCATGTCCTGACCAGCGTGCGGCCCACCGATTCCCTCGGCAGCTGTACCTTTAAAGAAATAGGGATTATCCTTAGAAAGCGCGAATTTTCTTGTGTTCTGATAAATCGGATCTTCAATTTTCATTGCACCTAAATAAGGTAAGCCCAACAAGCTTGGCACATTAGAATCGTCCATCAGATACGAGCTTCCAAAACCATCTACCTCAAAGGCATAAATTTTGCCATATTTTGGATGATTAACGATAGCGTGTTTTTGTAGCGCTGCACTCACTTCATTAGCCAGGTTTAACAAACTGCTTTCCAAAGCCTGGTCGTGCTGTAAAGCTTTAATCATTTCTGCTGCCTGCTTTAAACTCGACACCGCAAAAAAGTTAGAAGGAACCAGGAATGGGAAAATGGTAGCATCATCACTCGGGCGGAATGCAGAACAGATTAATCCAACCGGATTTACCGGAAAACCATAACCCGCCATCGGTAAAGAATCGGTAGGTTGGGTAGTTTCGCGCTGAAAATGATATGGTCCTTTATCCGTTTTTCGCTGTTGTTCTTTAAATGTTTTTAAAGTAGCTTCAATTCCTTTTTTCCAATCAGCATCAAAAGGTGTTTTATCGCCTGTTTTTTTCCAGTAATGGTAAGCCAGGCGGATTGGATAACATAAAGAATCTATTTCCCATTTACGCTCGTGTACACCAGGCTGCATGGCAGTTTTATCGGTTTTCCATTCCCCTACCTTAGTGGCATCGCCATAAAAAGCATTTGCATAAGGATCTTTTAAAACACATTTTGTTTGATGGATAATTACGCCCGCTATTAATTTTTTAAGTGGTTCATCTTCGTTTACGAACTGAAGATATGGCCAAACCTGTGCTGAGCTATCGCGCAACCACATCGCATCAATATCACCGGTAATTACATAAGTATCTGGTCTACCCTCTTTTTCTGAATGATAAACCGTAGTATCTAAAGTATTGGGGAAACAGTTTTCGAACAGCCAGGCCAATTCGGGGTTTTTAACGTTTGCCTGGAAAGTTTTAATTGCAGCATCTACCGCTTTACTTTGAAAGTGTCTTTTTGCGGCGGCAACACGTACAACAGGGAATTCAGGTGCAAGATTGGCGGCAAAAGAAAATTTCGATGCGACAACTCCTGCCCCTAACAGGCCTGTGTTTTGTATAAATGTTCTTCTTTTCATTATGATGTATTATGATATTTTGGTTTAATTTCTACTAAACGAAATCTATACATTATCGATTATGATAAATAGTAGTGGTAAGATTTTATTCGGTTAGCGCTTAACAAATATTATTATAATTTTTCGAACATCAAAATCATTATAGTCAATTAAACTATTCCTAAATCGATTTTCTTATACATCATATTGAAATAGATTCAGATAACATCTTGAGGGACTAAAGGTAATAATTATGTCAGTAAAAATAATTTTGAATGAGTATATTTAAATAACCAAACCTATGCTTATGAATGCTGATAACAATACCTTATCTAAACGCATTTTATCTATTGATATACTTCGCGGGTTCGTGATGATCATTATGGCGCTGGACCATACGAGAGATTTCTTTCATATTGGTGCCATGACCGGCGATCCGCTAAATCCGGACACCACAACAGGAATGTTATTTTTTACCCGTTGGATTACACATTTCTGTGCACCAACCTTTGTTTTCTTATCAGGATTATCGGCTTATTTATCGGCACAGAATAAAACAGCAGCTCAGGCGAGTTCATTTTTGTTAAAACGGGGTTTATGGTTAATACTGATAGAAATTGTGGTGATTACATTCGGCTTAACCTTTAATCCAACCTATAATTTTATTATTCTTCAGGTGATCTGGGCCATTGGCACCAGTATGATATTCCTCGGATTGGCCAGTCGCATTTCTTATAAAACTGTGCTCATAACCGGTCTGATATTGGTTTTTGGGCATAATCTTTTCAATTTATTTCCTGCTCCAGCAGATTCAAATGGGGGCTTGATCTTAAAAATATTTTTCACCGCATCAGGAACCGTTGTGCCGCTTTCCGCCAATCATTTTGTCGGAGTATTTTATGCCATCCTCCCTTGGACGGGTGTGATGTTTGTGGGCTATGGCGTTGGCGCCTGGTATAGAAAAGGCTACGCTGCCGACCGTCGACAGCGCAATTTATTAATTGTGGGTTTGCTCACTATCTTTGTGTTTATCTCCCTGAGGTTGATCAATATATATGGCGATCCCCTTCCGCGAAAAGAATATCACGATTTCTTTAAAAACGTGCTTACTTTTTTTAATGTAAACAAATATCCACCATCTTTACAGTATATCGCGATGACTTTAGGTCCGGCCATGTTATTTTTGGCTTTTACTGAAAACCTGAGCAACCGGTTTACCAGGATAACTTCTGTATATGGTGCTGTGCCTTTCTTTTATTATGTACTGCACTTTTATCTGTTGCACACCCTGTTAATTGTGGTGTTTTTTGCCACAGGGCATAATACCAAAGAAATTGTACAGGTTCCATTTTTATTTAGACCAGCAACCTTTGGCTTTGGCTTACCAATAGTGTATTTAATCTGGTTTTGTGCAGTCGCCGCTTTGTATCTCCCCTGCAGGTGGTTTAAACGATATAAGGAAACACACCGGCAATGGTGGTTAAGGTATATTTAAAACAAAGAGGGTGTTCATAAAGGCGATTTCACCTTACATGTCGTCATGTTAAGCCAGTGGAAATGTCCCAAGCCGTATTTAAATGAGCCCATCAATAGGTTACCAATGACAGATTCTAAAAATTGGCGTCATCTCGACCGAAGCAAATGCGGAGTGGAGAGATCTTTGGACTATGTTAAAAGATCTCTCCTCTAAAGGAGTTCCTTTGGAACACTGCGGTCGAGATGACGATTTATCTTACCAGTCACCCAACTACTTTGTTTTTTTTGTCAAAAAACTGACCTGTCACGATAACAAATCTATATCTATGATACAACTTCTTTGTTTAGCCTTTTTTCCATTTTATACCACAGCCAATAGCTTTCGTTGATGCAATTGCAGGCTTTTTACCGATGGATAATTCGTTAACTGCATTTTTAACATACTCTACTTTTGTGCTGTTTGCTTCTTCCGGATCGTTATCTATGGCTCCAATGTACTCAACCACGTTTCCTTTGCCGGTTTTGTTCAGTACAAAAACATGTGGTGTTCTGGTAGCGCCAAACTGTTTGGTTACCACATGATCGGGATCTAACAGATAAGGGAAGTTGAATTTCTTTTCTGAGGCCAGCGCCTGCATTTTTTGGAAACTTTCGTCAGGAACGGTCCCAGCATCGTTTGGATTAATAGCCACAACTGGATAACCTTTAGCAACATAAGTTGCATTTAAGGCCGAGATACGCTCCTGATAAGCTTTTGCCACCGGACAGGTATTACAGGTGAAAACCACAATATACCCTTTTGCATCCTTGTAATCGGCTAAGGCGACCATTTTGTTATTTATGTTTTTCAGCGAGAAATCCTTTACTACATCGCCCACTTTATAACCTTCAGTCTGGGCTAATGCGAATCCTGAGATTAGCATAAAAGCCATTAAAATTAATCTTTTCATAACGATCTATTTTAAGTTTAACAAAGTATTTTTCAGTTCAGTTTCTGTAAATTCCTTCTCATAAAAAAGTCTGGCTTTCTTGTTTACAAACAATGTAGCAGGAATAGCACCCGACCATTTTTTGTCGATCCTTTCGATATACGCTTGCTGATCGGATTCATTTAAAAGAAATACCTCGGCGTTAATTTTATTGTTCAACACAAACGGAATCACTTCCTTTTGCAGTTTTGACTTAAAATCCAAACTCACCAAAAGCACCTTAACAGGCTTTTTTAAATTGGCTAAACGTAATTTCTCGAAATTCGGCAACTCGGCCACACATGGCGAACACCAGGTAGCCCAGAAATTGATGACATAAGTCGTATCTTTTCCATTGGCAATGCGTTTATCCAACTCATCCAATTTGAGCAACCTTACCTGTGCTGTAGCGCAATAAGTAATTAAAGATAAGCAGATTATGAAAAATATACGCATAAAAAAATAACGAAAATTAATAGGGATTGTTTTATTGTTATTCTGAGCAAAGCGAGAGTCTGCGAGGCAAGCATGCATACAAATTTAGTCTATTACCCCTTGAAAAGCAAGGTTCAGTTTTCATAGGTTCCGAAAGCCCTGCCATCCGCTTTACTCCGTTTCACTTCGTGTTCGCTACTGTCAGGTTTAGCTAACCTAAAACTGTGCTTTTATAAAAAGCTACTATGCAAATAGCTTAAAACTTTGATTATCGCTAATTTACTTTATAAAATTTGGTTTAGCTTACCGTTGGTTTCAACCAACGGGCAAAAAACTAATTCACCGATCCCGATTTAACCAATACACGCTGATAAGCAGGAAGTGTTAAATCATCAACAATTACGCCCCTGGTAGTGCTTGCATGCACGAAAAAACCATTATTGAGGTATACGCCTACGTGATCTACATCATTGCCGCCAAAAGAGAAAAACACCAGATCTCCTTCCTTTAAATTATCTATATTTTTACGCTTCACCACATTGGCTTGCTCGCGCGAAATACGTGGAAGTGTAACTCCATAAATTTCTTTCTCCAATAAAAAAGCAAAACCAGAACAATCAATACCGCCTTTATCTAAACCGCCAAAACGGTATTTTACACCTGTCCAGTCGGTAATGAAACGATAGAGCGGTTTGCTTTTTAAATTTGCCATGGCATCAGCGGCTTTAGAAGCTTTAGTATCACTTTTAACCGTGTACTTACGCGTACCGCATGACGAAAGGAAAAATATAATGGCTATTAAAAAGAATATATTCCTTTTGAGGTGGAAGGTAAAAGGCATAAGGTTTAAGGTAAGCTGCATAAATATTGTATTAACGTATTAGAGATTAAAGATGCTTTGTCCTTAAACCTTACACCCTAAACCTCTAACCTTCTTAATTCTTAATCAATCGTTGTATTTCGTCCAGTTTCAATAAAGCTTCAACAGGCGTTAATGCGTTTACATCCAAATTATTCAATGTATCGCGGATTTTCACCAGAACAGGATCGTCGATGGCGAACATCTGTAACTGATAAGCCTGGTTCTGTACTTTTTTAATGCTGTCTTTTATACTTTGTCCTTCTGTACGGTCTATTTCCAGTTTTTTTAGTATCTCATTTGCGCGACCAATTAATTTTGTTGGCATACCGGCCATTTTCGCCACATGTATACCAAAACTATGTTCGCTACCACCAGGAACAAGTTTCCGTAAAAAGATTACCTTATTGGTCATTTCTTTTACCGATACATTAAAGTTTTTAATGCGCGGCATGGTATTGGCCAGTTCATTTAACTCATGATAGTGGGTGGCAAATAAGGTTTTTGGTCTGGCAGTTGGATGCTGATGCAAAAACTCGGCAATGGCCCAGGCAATTGAAATACCATCGTAGGTACTCGTTCCGCGGCCAATCTCATCGAGTAAGATTAAACTGTCGTCCGAAATGTTGTTCAGGATACTGGCCGTTTCATTCATTTCGACCATGAATGTACTTTCTCCTGATGAAATATTATCAGATGCCCCTACCCGGGTAAAAATCTTATCTACAATACCTACTTCTGCATCCTTAGCAGGAACGAAGGAACCCATTTGCGCCATCAGTACAATCAGCGCAGTTTGCCTTAAAATGGCCGACTTACCCGCCATGTTGGGTCCGGTAATCATAATAATCTGCTGACTTTCGGTATCGAGGTAAACATCATTGGTAATGTATTCTTCTCCAACAGGCAGTTGTTTCTCAATTACTGGGTGGCGGCCACCTTTAATATCAAGCACTTTATTTTCGGTAACTTTTGGCTTGTTATAATGGTTTTTGGCCGCTAACTGTGCGAAACACAATAAACAATCAAGCTGCGCAATTAAAAACGAATCGAGTTGGATCGGTTTGATGTAACTGGCAGTTTCGTACATCAATTCGTTGTACAAACGGATTTCGATCGCCTGGATCTTCTCTTCCGCACCCAAAATCTGGTCTTCGTATTCTTTAAGTTCTGGTGTAATGTAACGTTCGGCATTTACAAGCGTTTGTTTACGGATCCAGCCCGCTGGTACCTTATCTTTATGGGTATGGGTAACTTCTAGATAATAACCAAAAACATTATTAAAGGCAATTTTTAATGATGGTATTCCTGTTGCCTCTGCTTCGCGTTTTTGTATCTGAACCAGATAATCCTTACCGCCAAAAGCTATTTTACGCAAGCGGTCTAAATCTTCGTCAATTCCGTCGGCAATTACATTTCCTTTAATCAGCAAAGCTGGTGGTTCGGGTTGCAATTCCCTTTCAATTCTCTCTCTAATAGCCAAACATGGATTTAACTGATCTGCTATTTTAATCAGGAAAGGGTTTTTAGAATCGGCGGCCAGTTTTTTAACGGCCTCGATATGATAAAGTGCACGTTTTAAAGCAACCAATTCCCTTGGACCAACACGCTGCAGACCTACTTTAGAAATAAGTCGTTCTAAATCGCCAATCTGTTTAATGTTATTTAGAAATTCGCCTTGTAGTTCTTCATGTTTTACAAAATACTCCACCATTCCAAGTCGCTCCTGGATTGGTTTCAATTCTTTTAATGGCATAATGATCCACTTCTGCAACAAACGTGCGCCCATTGGGGTACAGGTATGGTCCAAAATATCGAACAAGGTTACGGCGTTGTCGTTAGGTGAATTCACCAATTCGAGGTTACGGATGGTGAAACGGTCTAACCACATATAACGGTCTTCTTCAATACGGCCAATCGAACTGATATGTTGTAGGTTGCGGTGCTCGGTTTCGCCCAGGTAGTGTAGAATAACACCAGCAGCAACAATTCCGCTCTGTAAACGCTCTACACCGAAACCCTTTAACGAGGAAACCTCAAAGTGTTTCATCAGGGTTTCGTTTCCGAAATCAGTGGTAAAAGGCCATTCGTCTAAACCAAAAGTGTAAAAACGGTCGCCGAAGTGCTCGGTAAATGCCTGTCGTTTCGATTTCTGAAAAATAACTTCTGTTGGCTTAAAGCCTTGTAAAAGTTTATCAATATAATCGCTGTTACCCTGTGCAATTAGAAATTCACCTGTCGATATATCTAAGAATGAAACACCCAGTTGTGTTTTATCAAAGAAAACACAGGCAAGGAAATTGTTCGATTTTTGGTTTACAATATTATCACCGTAAGCTACTCCAGGCGTAACCAACTCTGTTACACCACGTTTAACAATGGTTTTTGTGGTTTTAGGATCTTCCAGCTGATCGCAAATGGCTACGCGTTGTCCTGCCCGCACCAATTTGGATAAATAATTATCCAATGAGTGATGCGGAAAACCAGCCAGTTCTAAAGCACCGCCATTAGTGCCAGTACCTCTTCTGGTTAATACGATGCCTAATATCTGTGCCGTTTTAATGGCATCTTCGCCAAAGGTTTCATAAAAATCGCCAACCCTAAATAGTAAAAGTGCGCCCGGATACTTCGCTTTAATTGCGTTGTATTGCTGCATTAACGGGGTTTCTTTATTCGTGTCTTTAGCCAAAACTGAAATTAATTTACAAAAGCCATAAAGATAACACGAATAAGCATTTTACAGCTGTTTTGTTGAAAAGTTAAAAGATTGTTAGTTTGTTTAAGCGCTTGAATGTTTAAATCTGCTATTTGAATGGCATCCCAGTTAACCGGTTTATACAATTTAAACAGTTAACCATCATTTGGAAATGAAGGGTTCTGTGCTTTTCGGTTGGTGTGGTCCTGTTATCCGCTTTACTTCGTTACACTCGTGCCCGCTCCTACCAGGTTTAGGTACGAGGGGCTGTTTTAACCCAGTTGCACATAGTTTTCTTTCTTCAACAGTTAACCGGTTTATACAATTTAAACAGTTAACCACTATTTGGAAATGAAGGGTTCTGTGCATTTCTGATGCTACTGCTCTGCTTTCCGTTTGTAATCCCTCTTTTCAATCCTATTGTTTGTACGCATTTTTTTAAGAATAGTTTAGGCATTTTGCTAACCAACTTTAATAAAGCACGGATTTTAACCAAGGACGCTGTCAATCCCAGGAGCCAGGGAAATCAAAAAAACAGTTGCAGTTCGGGTAAATTGGCACTAACAAACCTAAAACGCAGTGGTTTTGTGTTCATAACGATAATTTAATTTTAAAAAATATTGAACACAAAACGAAGTGCCACTGTTTTTTTGATGCGCATGGGATGGTGCAAAAGGCTCATTGCCGGATTGACGAAGCGCTTTGGGTACTTTGGCGCTCCAAAGTACCATGCCACCGCGGCATAGAGCGGCAGAAAAATATTATAATTAATTGTGCCCACACAATAGTCTTTTAATCGGGAGTTACCGCTTCAATCAGGTTTAGGTACGAGGGGCTGTTTTAACCCAGTTGCACATAGTTTTCTTTCTTCAACAGTTAACCGGTTTATACAATTTAAACAGTTAACCATTATTTGGAAATGAAGGGTTCTGTGCTTTTCGGTTGGTGTAGTCCTGTTATCCGCTTTATCCCGATGAAAAAATCGGGATGCTCGCTCCTACCAGGTTTAGGTACAAGGGTCTGTTTTAACCCAGTTGCACAATCATCAGCTAAATTCTATAGTTAATCTAAACTAACAATTTAAACAATTCACCTACTTGTATGTTAATCCTAATATATATTAACCTAATATTATAATTATGACGATCCAATTGAATACCGACAAAAACTTAACCATACACCAGGAATACGATGAAAAAATTCAAACACAGTTAAATGAAGGTTTGAGCAGATATAGCGATCTGATTACGCGCTTAGAAGTTCATTTATCTGATGAAAATGGCAGTAAAGATGGCTTAGACGATAAAAGATGTTTGTTGGAGGCCAGAATTACGGGAAAAGATCCTATAGCCGTTACCAATATGGGCCATACCTACGATTTGGCTATTACAGGTGCATTAACCAAGCTGAAGAGTACACTCGAAAAAGTGGCTGGAAAGATGAAAGCGCATTAAATCCTTTCGTCACCCTGAACCGAGCCCTAGCGAGCTCACCAAAGGTAATTTAGTTCAGGGTCTATCAAACAAAATACTTTTATAATAAAAAAAGCAATCTAGTCAGATTGCTTTTTTATTGTTATAACATTTTCCTTTTGTCTCTATTGTTAAAAAGAGTTTAACATTTGCCTTTTAGAAATTCAAATTTAGTACCTGCTACAGCGTTCCTAAACATGTCATCATTTTCCCTGTCAACCGTGCTTACATGAATATTACCTTCTTTGCAAATTGAACCAAGCATACTTTGAGATTCATTCGTAAAATAAACATATTGAAGAATACCATTTGTACTTACCAAATACGAAAGGTGTTTAACAAACTGAACCATATTCTGTTTGTTTACTATTAAGCCTCCTTTAAAATCCTTACCTATACCTTCATTTTTGAGAAATTTCATCCCCTTTTTAAAGTTTTTGTATTTTCCTTCTCGAAATCTCCATGCTAACTTCTCATCTCCCAAGAATGTAAAACAATCCGATTTTACCCCCTCTAAAAGATGATTAAGTTCTTCTCCTAATGCCTTAACATGTTTTTTATTAGTTTTTGATGTGATAGTTAGAATATAATTGGCGAAGGTTTCTGGATAGAAATAATCGTAGTCTTCAATTTCCTCATTATAATTTCTTTGCGGAAATATCGGATATGCTGCAAGGCATTTCTTCCTTTTGATTTGTTCAATCACCTTGTAGCTTATCTTTAATGTAATTGCTCAATATATCCCAAAAACAGCTTTAAAGCTTTCTTTCTATCAACAGTAACCTCAAATTGAAGTTTGTGGTACAGGTAATCTTCCAGGTCGAAATTCGACACTTCAGGTAATTCCTGCAAAACTTCTTTTCTATGCGCTAAACCAAATTTTAAAGCGGCATTAAATTCAGCCTTAAATTCTTGTGAAATTTCTTTATTGGCCACCCAGGCAGCGTACATAAATGGTAATCCGGTAAAGTTTTTCCACTCTTCACCCATATCGTAAGCGTAAGCAAAATCTTCTTTTTTACCAAAGGTTCTATCGCCGATTAAAACAAAAGCATCAGTTTTTACAGCAGGGTCTGTAGTAAACTCCACCTCTTTTTTCCAATGGAATTTTAGCAATACTTTGGCCAGATTGTTCGATGTACGCGAGTGGGTATCCAGTCTTACCGTTTTAATTTCCTGGGCAGGAACTTCACTAAAAATGAATACGGAATTTACAGCTCCATCGCTTCCAATGCAATAATCGGCTACAATATTCGCATTGGGAACCAAGGGAATAGCCGCTACAGGCATTAAACCGATATCAACCTGACCGCTAATTACTTTAGCTGCGCAATCTGAAGGAATATCTAAACTTAGATCAATTTTATTTATAATGTTAGAATGTTCTAATCCGTATATAAAAGCTTTGGTATTGGTATAGGCAACAGCCGATATTTTAATCTTATTCAAGGTGTTATGTTAAATCTTTTATTATCACTCGCCATGGTTCGTGTCCTCACGAACCGTTATATAAATCCCTTTTATCGTGCCAAAAGATCCTGAAACAAATCCGATAGCTATCGGATCAGGATGACGAACTGATAAAGTTATTCAGCCACTAAACCGTCTAAATGAACGGCACTGTTAAATTCAAGAACAGTAAATTTTCCATCTTCGAAACCGATCTTATAAAGCACCGTATTTTGATGTGGAAATTCAGTCATTTCGCTCAGCGGTTTGCCTAACAATAAACACAAGAAAACGCGCATTGCTCTACCGTGCATACAAAGTAAAACTGTTTTTTCTTCAGGTCTGCTCATTAGAACTTCCATAGGCTGTTTTAAACGTTCATAAACATCCTGAACGCTCTCGCCACCCTCGAAATGTGCTGTATAATCACCATCCTGCCAGCTCTGCAGCATATCACGGAAAGCATCACGTGCATCTTCTGTATTGGGTTGTCCTTCCCAAACGCCCCAGGCCAGTTCGTCTAAACCAGAAAGTTTTTCCCATGGTAATCCGGAATCAATAAACTTCTGAACAGTTTGCCAGGTACGTTTTAAATCCGACGTGTAAATCTTATCAAAAGGGACGTTTTTATAAGTTTGGTAAAAAGCTTCTGCCTGTGCCCTACCTAAATCATTTAAGTCAGAATTTATACCTCTGCCCTGTACTATGCCTTGTCTGTTAAGTTCCGTTTCGCCGTGGCGTATGATGTATATTTCTTTGACCATTAAAATGGGATTTTTAGGGTTATAAGATTGCAGGATTAACGTTATTTATTTTTTTGATTTTGTGAACGGATCTTAAAATCTTATCATCATAACAATCCTAATTCACTACCGGTAGCTTATAATATTGAGGTTTCTTTTCTTCTTCGAAAATTACGTGTTCGAAATCGGTAACTACATTATATAAAGTATCGCGTTCTATTGCTTTTCTGCCCACTTGTTTAATCAGATTCACTAGTTCTTTGGTGCTCATTGCAGGTGTTTGTTCCTCGGCACCGGCCATTGAATATATTTTGGTGGTATCATCCAACGTACCGTCAATATCATCAACACCGTAATTTAAAGATAACTGGGCTGTTTCGCGACTAATCATTGCCCAATAGGCTTTAATATGATCGAAGTTATCCATGTAAATACGGGCGATGGCGTAATTCCTTAAGTCTTCAATTACTGAAGATTCTGGCACATTACTCATCTGATTATGTTGATTTCTGAACTTTAGCGGAATAAAAGTCTGGAAACCACCTGTGCGATCCTGCAATTCACGTAATTTCTCCATATGATCTACCCGGTGCCAATATTTTTCAATATGACCGTAAAGCATGGTGGCATTACTGCGCATACCTAGTTTGTGCCATTCTTCGTGTATATCTAACCATTGCTGACCGGTACATTTATCTTTAGCAATCTGTTCTCTAATTTCAGGGTGAAAAATCTCCGCCCCTCCACCAGGTATCGATTCTAATCCGGCTTCTTTCATCAAACGCATACCTGTTGCATAATCGATTTTGGCTTTCTTAAAAATATAATGATACTCCACAGGCGTTAATGCTTTCACATGCAAATCAGGACGATGCTGTTTAATTGCTGTAAATAAAGCAGAATAAAAGGCGATATCGTATTGAGGAAGTACCCCGCCTACAATATGCACTTCGGTTACAGGTTCGCCATCATATTTTTTAACGATATCGAGCATTTGCTCCATCGTTAAGGCCCAGCCTTCTTCTTTTTGTTTGATTAAACGCGAATACGAGCAAAATTTGCAGTCGTAAACGCAAAGATTGGTCGGTTCTAAATGGAAGTTTCGGTTGAAATACGTTTTATCACCGTGTTTCTGTTCGCGGATAAAATTTGCCAGAACACCCAGATAACCCAGTTCTGCATGTTCGTACAAGTAAACGCCTTCATTAAAGGTAATCCGTTCTCCGTGAAGGACTTTGTGTGCTATGTTTTGTAATTCAGTTGATAAATTGGTATCAGCTAATATTTTTTCAACTTGCTCAGTTGTATTCATTCCTGATTTATTTTGAACAAAAATACAATAATGAGGCGATTTGAAAATCATTTTCTTGTAACAAACCGCGATTTTTGAATGTTGTCCTTGATTATTAACCACAGATGAACACTGATAAACACAGATTTTGATTGCTTTTTAACGTGAGCTTAGCTGTAGGCGTTAATATTAGCCACGGAAACACGGAAGTCACGGAAAAATAACTGTCAAACTCCAGTATAAATTGATGTTTCCCCGCTTGACGGCCAGGTATATAAGACAAAACCTGATTCTAATTTATATCTGTGTTAATCTGTGGTTAAAAACCTACTATAAAACAGTCTAAGAGACTCCGTGTAAATCCTAAAAGACGATAAACAAAAAAAAGCACCTCTTTTCGGAAGTGCTTTATATGTTTTTCACAGGTTGATATTTTTAGCTAACTATCTTGCTGCTGGTACAAACGTTAAAACGATGTTAGCCGTTTTGCCACCAAATTCGATTGGCGATTTCAAGATCATTTGTGTACTAGAAAGATCAGTTAATACTAAACGGTAACCTTCTGTTACGTTTTTAGCTTTATCACCTTCAAATATTTTTTTAAACTGGAAGGTCTGATCTTTAGGTGCTGCCGACCAGAAGATAGTCTGCATTACCGAACCACAAGTACTTGATGCTGGTAAAGTGTACGAACCATTACCGCTATTGGTTAAATTCCATGTACTTCCCTGAAAACATTTGTAAGATTTCTCTCCAAATAAACCTTGAACAGCACCATCCGGTAATCCTTCTAAAGCTACATTACTCACTACCCACTCGCGAACAACTGTACCTCTGCTACCTGTTACACCTGCAGTTACTCTTTTCGCAGTATTACAACTTTGTAACATTACTAAAGTAGAACATGCTATTGCGATAGCTATAAATAATCTTTTCATTTTTGTTTAATTTAATTTCGTCAAACTTGTTACATAAATCTTGCCAAAACCATTACGAACCTTAAATTAGCGCTGAATTATTAAATTGCATCCCGATATTACTTCGATCAAAATCAATTATCATGAAACCCGAAACCCTTGCTATTCACGCTTCTAATCTTGTAAAAAGCATTACTGGCGATGTTACCTTACCTATTAATCTATCGACAACTTTTTTTCGCGACGAAGATGGAGGCTATCCCGGAGGGCACATGTATAGCAGGGTAAGCAATCCAAACCGGTCTGCTTTAGAAAACACTGTAGCGAAATTAGAATATGGTGAAGATGCGGCCGCTTTTTCTTCAGGCAATACCTGTGGTATGGTTTTGTTCCAGTCCTTAAAACCTGGCAGCCATATTATTGCACCTGATGATATGTACTGGGGTATTAAAAAACAGTTACTCACTATTTTTAACGACAGTTTGGAATTTGATTTTATTGATCAGACCGATTTAAATCTGATACAATCGAGCATCAAACCTAACACCAAATTGATCTGGATTGAAACGCCATCTAACCCATTATTAAAGGTTACCGATATCGAAGAGATTGCCAAAATAGCTAAAGCTAAAAACATTACGATGGCCTGCGACAGTACCTTTGCTTCACCTATTTTACAAAATCCGATTTTACTGGGTGCCGATATTGTAATGCATAGCAGTACCAAATACCTGGGTGGCCATAGCGATGTACTTGGCGGGATTTTAGTAACAGCCAAAAAAGATGCGTTATGGGAGAAAATCAAAAACATTCAGCAAACTGGTGGTGCGGTTCCTTCTCCCTTCGATTGTTTTCTACTCACCAGAAGCATTAAAACACTGGCTTACCGCATGAAAGGCCACTGCGAAAACGGAAAAATTATCGCTGACTATTTAAACGGACATCCAAATGTTGAAGCTGTTTTTTATCCAGGATTAAAAAGTCACCCACAGCATGAAATTGCAAAGAAACAAATGAAAGATTTTGGTGGGATGATGTCGTTCCTGGTTAAGGGAGATGTTGAAGCAGCCCACAGAGTGGCAAATAAGGTTCAGTTATTCGCGCAGGCGACCAGTTTGGGCGGTGTAGAGAGTTTAATTGAGCACCGTTATTCGGTGGAAGGCCCTGATAGCAAAACGCCAAAAAATTTACTCCGTATTTCTGTAGGCCTGGAGCATGTAGATGATATTATCGCCGATTTAGCGCAGGCGCTGGGGTAAAAAGAAAATTTTCGTCATTGCGAGAAGGCTTTTTCAGCCGACGAAGCAATCTTACAACGGTCGCTACTAGCGTGTGCTTTAAGATTGCTTCGTCGTTCCTCCTCGCAATGACGAATATTTGTTTTGAAATCTATTTAGGATTACAAATCGTGGTCAACTTCAACGAATAATTTGCCTCTAGCGGCTCATTCGTCTGTGCCAAACGTTGCGATCCCGTATTAGCAGGGCAGGCAATGTCACCTGCAGCATCGTATATTAATTTTGTACCGCCGGCCAATAATTCTTTTGGTACGTAAACCTGCACCTTGGTAATCGAATAACCAGAAGGAAAATAACGCACATAATAACCATCAGGGTGTTTGGTCCAGATACCACTTGGTACATCGCTTCTTGGTGGTGCCATCCCCGCTATAATAGCGTATTTTTCCATGTCGGCATAAGTGTAATTTCCAGACGACACTAATTGACGGATATTGTTTTCTGCCTCAAAAACAGCCCGCACTCCTGATGGTAACTGATCTTTAGCCTTCTCCATTACATCGAAAGGTAAAACACCCAAAGCACCACCTTCTAATTGTGTAAGTTGTTTTGGCGTTAACAATTTAATGGCAGTTACTTTAACCTGTCCGTTAAAATCGGCAAATTTTGTTCTGGCTATGATTGTCCAAAGTAAAGCCTGAATATCATGCTGATCTACATCAGGATGCTTTTCTGCACTTTTGAGTATAGAAACCACAATTTCTTCCTTGGGGCCTAAAACCGGAGCATACATATAACCATCACCTTTTGACGGCGCGAAAGTTCCTGCTTTTAAACAATAACTTTTATTGGTCATTTCGTAAAACCCCTCGCAAAGCACGAAACCACCTTCTGGATTTTTAGGCAGTAAATACAAGGGCTGAGCTTTTAAATTTAATGAATTAATAAAATCAGGCAGCTTTTCGCCTTCTCTATTTACGTCTTCAAAATTAGTGGTAATGGCAGCAGGTTGTTTCAAAAACTTGTCTACGCCTAAAGCTTTAGCGCCCTGGGCGGTGCCCACTTTTAATAATTTATCTTTTAAGCCTCCAAACTGAGCGTTTACGCTGTTTAAACAGACTACAGTAAATAGCATTCCTAAACATAGGGATTTTGTATTTTTCATGATGATTAGATTTAGATAGGTAACACAAACTTAGAATTTTAAGCGTTAATTTTATATTAAAAGTTTAAACCACCTTAATCGGAATAAAAATACATTACTCATTTACAGATGATTGACATAAATTCGGAATTTTATTTTGTGGATTAAAATTAAATTCAGACATTTGGAATATTATTTGGCGGAAAGCTAAATAAAAGTCAATCTTCACGGGTTGATTTATAAAGAAGTGGCGAGAGACTGGCTCGATGACCCACTGGCAACCCTCAGAAAGAGAAGGTGCCAATTCCTGACCGGATAACATGGTGTTATTTGGAGATATAAATTAGAACTGATGAAAACATTAAATCTTCAATCGCTAAGCGAGCCCAGCGCAAACCAAAAAAATGTAGAACAAGTTTCTATTTCTTTTATTTGTTGCAATATGCGTGCGGTTACTTATATGTGCTGTTGCATAAAGTAATTTAAAAATCTTCCTTTTTTGTTTCTTTCAAACTGGAAGGTCCTGAGAAATCGGGATACGCCCTGCTAGGTTTTAGGATTAGCCTAAAGCACTACATGTATCATCTTATTCAACAATAAAAAACAGAAATCATGTCAACATCATATAAATTCGAAACTTTACAATTACACGCTGGACAAGAAATAGATCCAACAACAGGCTCAAGGGCTGTTCCTATTTATCAAACCACTTCTTATGGTTTTAAAAATGCAGAACATGGCGCCAATTTATTTGCCTTAAAGGAGTTTGGTAATATCTACACCAGGATTATGAATCCTACCAGTGATGTTTTCGAAAAACGTATTGCCGCTTTAGAAGGTGGTGTGGCAGCTTTAGCGGTAGCATCTGGACAAGCAGCACAGTTTATTGCACTAAATAATATACTGGAGGCAGGCGATAGCATCGTTTCTTCAACCCATATTTACGGAGGAACCTATAATCAATTCAAAGTAGCTTTTAAGCGCCTGGGTATTCACGTCGATTTTGCCAACCCAGATGTACCCGAAGAATTTGAAAGCAAAATAACCGATAAAACAAAAGCAATCTTTTTAGAAACCATTGGCAACCCTGCATTTAGTGTGCCTGATTTTGAAAAAATTGCCGCCATTGCCAAAAAATACGATATCCCTTTAGTGGTTGACAATACTTTTGGTGCAGGAGGTTATTTGTTTAAACCCTTAGAACATGGCGCCAACATTGTTGTAGAATCTGCAACGAAATGGATTGGTGGTCATGGAACCAGTATTGGCGGCGTTATCGTCGACGGCGGAAATTACAACTGGGGCAACGGTAAGTTTCCTCAATTCTCTGAGCCATCAGAAGGTTACCATGGTTTGGTTTTTAGCGATGTTTTTGGTATCGGTGGACCATTTGGCAATATCCAGTTTATCATCCGTGCCCGTGTAGAAGGATTAAGAGATCTTGGACCTTCCCTATCGCCTTTCAATTCTTTTCTTTTGTTACAAGGCTTAGAAACCTTATCGCTTCGCGTTCAACGCCATGTTGATAATGCGTTAGCTTTAGCGACTTGGTTAGAAAACCATCCATTAGTTAAAGAAGTACAATACCCTGGCTTAGCCAGTAATAAATATAACAACCTGGCTAAAAAATATTTAAGCAATGGTTTTGGCGCAGTTTTATCTTTCGAGTTAGCTGGAAGCAAAGAAAATGCAACACAGGTAATTGATAACTTAAAACTGGTGTCGCACTTGGCCAATGTGGGTGATGCAAAAACACTGATCATTCAGCCTTCGGCCACAACACACCAACAGTTAAGCGAAACAGAACAATTAGCTGCAGGTGTAAAACCAAATGCACTGAGGGTTTCAGTAGGCATTGAGCATATTGACGATATTAAGGCCGATTTCGAACAGGCATTTGCAACAATTAAAGCTACAGTTCCGGCAGAGAATTTACAAGCCTAAACCCCAAACCCTTTAAGAGGCTTTTTAAAAACGACAACAACATTACAAAATGCATAACAGTAAAAACGACAATGTAAAATCCACTTCGGGGAATTTTGCGTCAACATATAGCTATAATAAACAGTTCAAATTAGAGAACGGAAAAAAAATCCGTAACCTGCAAGTTGCTTATCAAACTTATGGCAAATTAAATGCAAATAAAGATAATGTAATTTGGGTTTGCCATGCACTTACCGCCAATGCAGATGTTTTTGAATGGTGGGAAGGTTTGTTCGGTGAAAATGCTTTGTTCAACCCGGAAGAGCATTATATCGTTTGTGCTAACGTTTTAGGCTCGCATTACGGCAGTACAAACCCATTAAGTACCAATCCGGTAACAGGTTTACCTTATTACCTTTCGTTTCCACAGTTTACCATCCGCGATTTAGTATCAGCACACCAGTTATTGGCTTCGCATTTAGGTATCGATTATATTAAACTATTAATCGGAGGTTCTTTAGGCGGACAACAAGCTGTTGAGTGGAGCATTTCGGAGCCAAATAAAATCGAAAACCTGATTCTGATTGCCACTAATGCAGCGCATTCTCCTTGGGGAATAGCTTTTAACGAAAGTCAGCGTTTGGCCATTACCACCGATAGAACTTTTTATGCCAACCAGCCTAACGGTGGTAGCAAAGGTTTAAAAACCGCTCGTAGCATTGCACTTTTAAGTTATAGAACCTACAGCGCTTACGGCAGCACACAGGTAGAAAGCGTAAACGATAAAACAGACAATTTCAGGTCGTCTTCTTATCAGAATTATCAGGGAGAAAAACTGATCAACCGTTTTAACGCCTACAGTTATTATTATTTAACCAAAGCAATGGACAGCCACAACGTGGGCCGGAACCGTAAAAGTATTGCCGACGCACTAAAATTAATAACGGCAAATACTTTGGTAATCGGGATAGAAAATGACGTTTTGTTTCCTTTATCAGAGCAAAAATACCTGGCCGATCATATCCCGGGAGCAGAATTTAGTGCCTTACATTCAGATTATGGCCATGATGGATTTTTAATCGAAACAGATGCTTTGACTAATGTAATCGGAAACTTTATTAAGGAAAGCCGTAATAAAAAAATAATCAAATTGCAGCATACCGCTTAAAAAGGTATAAGGTAGAGGGTGTAAAGGTTGAAGGTGAAAACTGGATAACAAAATAAAATTTAAAACAAATCACAAAAAATAAGAACAGCTATATCGGTGCAATCCATTTATCTGTGTAATCACTTTAAGAAATGAGTAAGAATTTAAAAATCGGTTTATTTGGTTTTGGTGTTGTAGGACAAGGTTTATTGGATATTATCCAAAGCCAGAACCTAAACCTGGAGATCATTAAAATCGCGATAAAAGACCCAAGAAAGAAGCGTACCCTTAATAAGGATCTATTTACCACTGATCGCAACGAAATACTGAACAATACAGAGATTAATACCATTGTAGAATTAATTAATGATGCCGATGCTGCTTACGAAATTGTAACCACCGCATTAAAAAACGGTAAAAATGTAGTTTCTGCCAATAAAAAAATGATCGCCACGCACTTAAAAGAGCTGGTAGATTTACAACAAGCGCATGGTACTTCTTTATTATACGAAGGAGCCGTTTGTGGCAGCATTCCAATTATCCGTAACCTGGAAGAATATTACGACAATGAATTATTCCATGCTTTGAGTGGGATTTTTAATGGCTCATCTAATTACATTTTGTCGAAAATATTTAATGAGAACCAAAGTTACGACTCGGCTTTAAAAGAAGCACAAGATTTAGGTTTCGCAGAAACCGATCCGATTTTAGACGTTGGTGGTTACGATCCGAAATATAAACTGGCCATTGCTACCGCACACGCATATGGTTTATTTGTTAATCCTGATGCCATTTTAAACATCGGTATACAGAACCTTTCTAACCACGACATTAAATATGCGCGTGAGAAAAACTTTAAAATTAAGTTGGTTCCTACAGCACGTAAAGTGAATACAAAAGATATCGTGACTTATGTGTTACCAAAACTGGTAGCCAAAGATGATTTCCTTTACAACGTAGAAAATGAGTACAATGCAGTTGCAGTTCAGGCGGCTTTTGCTGATAAACAATTTTTCTATGGTAAAGGTGCTGGGGGCCACCCTACTGGTGCTGCTGTACTTTCTGACATTGCGGCATTGCGTTACGATTACCGTTACGAGTACAAAAAATACCACTCAGAAAATGGTGTAAAACATACCGAAGAAATTTTATTGGAAATTTACTTACGTTATGCGGATGAAGATCTGATCACTTTATTGGATTTTGATAATATCAGCGAACGTTATGCTGCAAGTAGCTATAAATATGTGGTTGGAACAGTTAAGCTAGAAAGTTTAATTAAGAACCGCGACTTGCTTTTGGAAGAATCTGTTTTTGTGGCCTATACCGGCAGACAGATTTACAAACAAGAGCAATTGAGTGAAAATGTTTTTGCCCAGGAACTGGCAAGCCTATAATTTATTTTTAAGGTTAATTTTTTTATTTGTTTTGTTGTTAAGCACAAAGGTCGGAGCGAGTCCGACCTTTTGCGTTTATGTAAAATTTTCGAGTATCCGTTGCCTATCTTCGTTTTCCTTATCGTTTTTATGGTAAAGTTCAATGAAGACTATCTTTTGTTCTTCTTCATAAAACGCATAAATTAACCTCAAACCAGAGTTTACACCCCGACCTTTTAAAGATTTACAGGCCATCTTTTTTATTTTAATAACACAGGTATTAATACCTAAATTATCTATGGTAAAGCTAAATGGCGGCGGCTGACTTGGCCTAACATTTATAATTGCTTTTACCATTTCCAAGTCGTCATTTAATGTTCTGTACTTTTTTAATAGAAATTTCAAATCCCTATTAAATTCGGTGAGTGAATCGAAGTACATACACTAATTATCCTCTTCATCATATATCCTTACAGAATATGGCAACTCTCTATAAAATGCCAGTTCGTAATTAATATCCTTGCCTTCTTCAGTTACTTCCCATGGTAAATCTTTATGGGAATAGTCGCTTATGGCCGTGGCCGACCAATCGCTCATTTGTTCAATAACTTTATCTATAACATCTTTTTCACTTGCTTTAAGCATCGTTAAATCGGCCTTTTCGAGTGGTAAGTAGCGCTTTTGTGGATAGCCTCTGAACTCTGTTCTAATTCGTTGAAGCTGATTTGCATCAATCATTTGATTGATAATGGAATCTAACTTTTGAGGGACAGGACCATAAGGTAACTTTTTGTACTTTGCGCCAGTTAGATGCTCTTCATACAGCTCATAGTAATTAAAATCAGAAAAATAAAGTAATTTATATAGAACGGTTTCGCCAACATTAGGCTTGCCAGCGCAGCGTTCTAAAATGTAGAGTAAAACGTTTTTTAACTTATTTATATTTAAGGCTGGAACAGAAATGCGTTCTTCTATAACCTCATCATGTATTTCGATGGATACTTCTAAATTTTGATCGTTCAGAAAATTTTTGGTTATAAAATCATCTAAAGAAAAACTTAGCACCATCGATAATTTTTGCATTTCGCTTAGACTCACCACCCGATTTCCCAACTCTATCTGCGCTAGGGAAGATCTTGATATCGCAATGCTTTTTGACAGATCATCTTGAGAGAGGCCTTTTCTTAAGCGTAGGTTGGCAATACGTTCGCCTATTTCCTTTTTTGATAGTTCATATCCCATAATCCAAAGATACAACATGTTTTAAAACAAAACAACATCTTGATGGATTTAAGAACAATCAGACTTCTCTCTAATAAATTTTCTCCTTTACTTAAATGCAGTTATTAAGTTCGCCAATACGATAGCGCTGTTAACAACTAAAGCTAACATTACTTTAGCTTAATATATTTTTCGATAATTACACGATCTACGCCAGCTTTTTCTACCTTTTCAACGCCTTTCTGAATCAAAGTATCTTTATTAATGGCGAGTTTAAACTTAAAAGTCTTGCCTTCCCAATCTTTGTTTTTATAATATTCTAAATGCTCGGTATAATCGTCTTTATCTAATACAAAACTTCCGCCACCAGCGTCAAAACTGCTTGTATCTTTAGGGTTAAGGCTATGTTTTAAAAATGCAAAATGAGTGTTGTTAAACATCTTGATCATTTTCAGCTTGCCAGAATAATCTGTTGTTTGGCTTGTTCCGTTTTCGATGGTTGTAGCCGACAATAACTGCCAGGTGCCCTGAATATCAAGACCTGAATCTTTTTTGCTTCCATCTTTGTTAGCACAAGAAAATAATGAAAGCACTGTCAATAGCATTAAAATGTTTCTCATAAATAGGATGTATATTGGTTATTTTTTTAAATATTTATCCCCTTCCAGCCATTTTGATTAGCTTATGTGCAAGGTCTTTTCCTAAGTAACCATCAATTATGGCGTGTACGATATATAAAATCGGGGTCATTAAAATGGCCACAACAAATTTATATGTATAACCCACAAGGCCAATGGCAAAAACCTGTTGCCAGCTATAATGATATTGAGGGTTGATATAAAATGCGATAAAAATGACCACAAAACTGTCAATAAACTGAGAAACTAAAGTAGAGCCTGTTGCGCGTAACCAAAGTGCCCGCTCTCCTGTTATTCTTTTTATTTTATGGAATATCATTACATCAACCATTTGCCCGATAATAAAGGCCGTAATCGATCCTACAATGATCCACATCCCTTGCCCGAATATCCCTGCAAAAGCATTATTCATATTGAGGTCTTCTCCGTTTATATTTTGATGTACCCAGAAATCAGCAGCAGTTAAGTGCATCGAACCCCAAACGACAAGAAAGGCAAAGGAGATTAATATGGCAGTAAGGACAGACAAGAATCTAACTTGTTTAACACCAAAATATTCATTGATGATATCCGTCATAATAAAAATAATCGGCCAGGTTAATACCCCTGCCGACATTACGAAGGATAAATGCGGAACACCCAGTAAGTTTATATCGAACTTTTTAAAGCCCAGCGTTTCTTCAACACTGAACAATTTAACTCCAATAAACTCTGATAATATAGCGTTTGCTACAAAAAAGCTACCCAGAATGAGTAGTAAACGGCTTTCTTTTGTTTTAAAAGTCATAGACTATAAATCTATAAATAAATAGCAGATTTAGCATAGCGATCACCATATTTTTAACAGAGATAACACAAAGATTACGCAGCCTGCCACATTAATGTTCAGCAATAAAAATATGATTTTTACAATCGTTCGACTGTAAAAATAGGTTAGCAACTTAAATCTCCCAATCTTTGCGGAATCAAAATCCGGTAATCTTCATGGCTAAAAAACAACACTTCTATCTCATACTCATTTTAGGTTCACTGGCGGCACTTGGCCCATTCTCTATCGACATGTACCTGCCTGGTTTTGTTGATATTGCAAAGGATTTAAGCAGTAATGAATCAACCGTAGCCCTATCACTATCAAGCTTTTTCATCGGGATTTCTGCCGGCCAGTTATTGTACGGGCCACTGTTAGATAAATTTGGAAGAAAGAAACCGCTATATTTTGGTTTAGCACTTTATATCCTTGCCTCTTTTCTTTGTTTGGCTGTAACTGACGTTAACCAACTAATTGTTTTACGTTTTGTACAAGCCATTGGAAGTTGTGCCACTGCTGTTGCCTCTGTGGCTATGGTGCGGGATCTGTTTTCTGTAGAAGAAAGCCCAAAGGTTTTTGCTTCCTTAATGCTGGTGATTGCGGTTTCGCCTATGCTTGCCCCCACTGCGGGCGGCTACTTAATTTCGGCCCTGGGCTGGAAATATGTATTTGTGTTTTTAGGATTGATGGCCGTTTTAATGCTCCTGGCTTCCATTTTCAAACTACCGGAGAGTTATAAACCCGATCCGAATTACTCTTTAAAACCAAAGCCAATTTTAACCAATTTCTTTGCGGTTTTAAAAGAACCTCAATTTTACACTTATGCTTTGATCAGTTCAATTACCTTTTCAGGTTTATTCGCCTATGTATCTTCTTCGCCTCAGGTATTTATGAAGATTTATGAGGTAAGTAAAACAGGTTATGGCTGGATTTTCGCACTGCTTTCTGTATCATTTATTGGATCAAGTCAAGTGAACAGCCTGATACTAAAATGGTTTACCAGCAAAAACATTATAACCTATGCACTTATTGCACAATGTATTTTCAGTTTAATATTTCTGGTTTTCGCCCTAAATAACTGGTTAAATTTATATTCTACCATAGGCTTTATCGCCTTATTTTTGGCCTGCTTAGGTTTAATTAACCCAAATGCGGCAGCCTTATCACTCGCTCCGTTTACCAAAAATGCAGGTAGTGCATCGGCATTAATGGGTGCCTTGCAAATGGGATTAGGCGCTTTGGCCTCGGTAATGGTAAGTTTATTTAGCGAACACTCGGTAGTACCCATGCCTCTGGTAATGACAGCAGCTGCCTTTATTGCTTTGTGTTGTTTGTTAATCGGCAGAAGGTTTATCACCACTGAAGTGGAGGCATCGGCTGATGCTGCTGTTGTAGCGCATTAATATTATACCACAAAGACACCGAGAATACAAAGAGATAATCTAAATGCCCTCAGTGTCTTTGTGGTTAACTTATGGTACAAATAACTTGTAAATCAAATAGCAAACAATTGTACCTACTGCTGCGATGATGAAGCCGCTTAGTCGTTTCTTTTTAATAAAACAGATCAGGATAATTCCTGAGATAGATACCAATGTCATCAGCACTGCCGAAATATCGATAATCCACGACCAGGCCTTACCAGAATCTCTTCCTTTGTGCAAGTCGTTAATCACGGCCACAGCGCCAAATCTGGTTATGGTTAATTCATATTTTCCGGTTTCGCGGTCTATAAAAGAATCGGCCAGGTAACCTGGTCCGTTAAAAGTTAAGCTCAGCTCTCTTTCATCCATCCTAAAATCGCTCAATGCACCTTTAACCTCATGTTTAGTTCTAAAAAACTCAACAATTTGTAACTTATTGATCTTGTTGGTATCAGGTTGGTTTACCCATTTTAAGTTTACTGACCCGGAGTCTTTAGTAACCACTTCCTTGCCAGAAGTAAACCAATCTGCGTGATTTAAGGTTAAACCCGATACCGCAAAGAAGAGCAGAATGGTAAAACTCACCATCGATAAATAAATATGCAGCCAGCGCGATAAACCAGCCAGACGTTTTTTACCCTTAGCCTTTCCACTATCTTTTTTAACCTGCTTTTTTCCAAGGCCGCTAGGTGCAGCCGTTACCTTATTTTTTTGCGGTTCCGATTTTTCTGTAGTCAAGAGATGCTGAGGTTAGTTCTGTATTTGGCGTTAATGTTATTTTTTTTGCTGAGTCGGTAAATTTCATTTCTTGCGCAATCACCTGATAAGTGCCGTGCTCGCGGGCTACTTCAATAAAAACGGTGTAATTACCTGCTTTTACCAATTTTCCGCTATCGTCTTTTCCATCCCATGATAAACTATATTTACCAGGACCGCGTGTTGCAGAGCTTGTTGAACTCAGTTTTCCTTCTGCCCCTTTTTTAAACTCATCACCATTTGAACGGCTCCATGATTTTAAATCTGGCAACCAACGCGGTTTGTTATACCAGATAGCCAGATTGCGTACGGGTGTTTTAGCTGCATCTTCGATCCATACGGCCACAAACGGGCGACGGACACGTTTGCCATCTGTAGATTCGATATTGGCAATTTCTAAGTTTACCACCAACTCATATTTTGTATTCCAAAGTTTGTCAGCTTTGCTTGCTTTTTCTAACACAATAGCCGGTTTATTAAAAGCAAGTTCGTAATTAGCCCATTCTTTGCTTCTAATTTCTTTGCCGTCTTTGGTGATTAACAAGTATGCTAGGTCATTTCTAGTCGCAGTTAATGCCTCAATCTCTGCAATAGAAAGTACATTAAAAGAAGTAGCTAAAGCACCTGCTTCAGTAGCATCAGGGCCAATAACCGTTGCACTAATTATTGCTGAAGCAGGCTTTCCTGTACGTGGATCTACTATATGCGAATACCATTTGCCGTTCACCTTAAAACCTCTGCGGTAATTGCCACTGGTTGCCACAGCCATATTCGACACTTTGATTGTTGTTAAGGCTGCATCGTTTTCGGCATCAGCTTTAGGGTTCGCTATTTCAATCGCTTCTGGCTGATTTCCTTTGATAACCATATCGCCACCAATATTTACAACCACGTTTTCAATTCCGGGGCTTTGAACAGCTTTCTCGGCAGCTTTATTAATGATATAACTTTTTGCAAAAGAATTTAATGCCAACGGAGCATCATCTAAACGCGTAACCGTTTTATCTTGCTCATTTAAAATATAATGTTTTTGTTTAACCAATTTAACTGCATCTTGTAGTGCTGTTGCAGACGGTAAACGGTTTTCGGCAGCAGCTTTTTTCCAAACATCACCTATTACTTTAGCTGATGCATCAAGCGCGCCATTGGTTAACACTTTATAATTTTCGAACTGCTTTAAAACCTCAAACAAATCTGCCGAAACTTTGGTGGTTTGTTTACCATTGTTCATCCATTTACTAAACTCGCTATTCGCTTTATATGCACTTAAAACATCATCCAGCCTATCTATTTCGTTTAATGCGCGTGCTTCGGCTAAATCTGCGTCTGCCTGACTGATTGTTTTAAATTTAAATTCCAACGATGTGCCCAATACATTTTCGTAGTTGGAAACAAATGTTCTTAAAGCTTTTTTCGGACTAACAAATGCGGATGCACTTATTACCAGTAAAAAGGCAGCGGTTAAGTGTTTAAACTTCATATTTAATGGATAATTGAGATTTTAAAACGCAAAGAAAGGGCTTTATCTGGAATAATTTTAAATAAGCTGAAATATATTTGAAATAATACAAAATTTCTTGATCTAAAATCCCATCAATAGCCGCTTGTTTAATGCGTTCGTTATTGACGTTAATTTAGCGCGAGGGTTTAATAGACCTGATAAAGTTTTAATCAATCACAATAATAACCATGCTACTAAGCAGCGGGCTTTGGCATAGGTTTTACGCTTTAAGCTTTTTTTTCCTATTTTCGCTTATAAGATGCTTAATATACAATCTAAACTCCCAGGCGTAAGTACCACCATTTTTTCGGTGATGAGTAAACTTGCTGCAGAACACAATGCCATTAATCTTTCTCAGGGATTTCCTGATTATGCCTGCGATCCAAAACTTGTTGAATTGGTAAATAAAGCCATGCAAGATGGTTTTAATCAATATGCGCCAATGCCTGGTTCTACTTTTTTAAAAGAAACCATTGCAGAGAAAGTAGAAAAACTATATAACATAAATTATAATTCTGAAACAGAAATTACGGTTACAGCAGGTGGAACCCAAGCTATTTTTACCGCATTGGCTGCCATTATCAATGCAGGTGATGAAGTTATCATTTTCGAGCCAGCCTATGATAGTTACGCACCTACCATTAAACTTTTAGGAGGCCTGGTTAAAACCTACGAGCTTGCCCCGCCGAGTTATGCAATTGACTGGGACATGGTTAAGAAATTGTTTACGGCCAAAACCAGGATGATTATCTTAAATACGCCACAAAACCCAACGGGTAGTATTTTATCATCAGATGATATGAAATCGCTTATTAAACTGATTACAGGCACCGATATTCTAATCCTGAGCGACGAAGTTTATGAGCATTTAATTTACGATGAGCAAAAGCACCAAAGTGTAATGCTTTATCCAGAATTAAAGCAAAGAAGTTTTATTGTAGCCTCCTTTGGCAAACTCTTGCACGCTACCGGCTGGAAGCTGGGTTATTGTTTAGCGCCTGAGAAATTAACCAAAGAATTTAGAAAGGTACACCAATTTAATGTTTTCAGCGTTAATAGTCCCATGCAGCAAGCTATTGCCGATTATATTAAAGAACCTAAAAATTATACTGAAATAGGCACGTTCTTTCAACAGAAAAGAGATTATTTCAGAAGCCTTTTGGCCGAAAGCCGTTTTAAGCTTTTACCTTGCAACGGTTCGTATTTTCAATGCGCAAGCTACAGCAGTATCAGCGATGAAAAAGACACCGATTTTAGCATGAGATTGATCAAGGAATTTGGCGTAGCTACTATTCCTGTTTCTGCATTTTACCAGAAAGCAACCGATCATAAAATTATCAGGTTCTGCTTTGCTAAAGAAAACGCTACACTTGCCTTAGCGGCGGAGAAATTAAAAAACGTTTAACCAGACAAAACCTAAATACAATGGAAGCACCTGTGTACACTCAAATAGAAAATCTGAAAGTAACTGTCTTTCAGGCCTATCTTTTTTGGGAAAACATTGAGAAAAACCTTTTGAATCTGGCACTTAGATTATCGATGGGTGTAAGGGAAAAAACCGATATTATTATTTTACCTGAAATGTTTAACACGGGTTTTAGCATGAATTCTGAAGCCTTGGCCGAAGAAATGGGTGGAAAAACGATGCAGTGGATGCAAAAAATGGCACATCAGTACAACTGCGTAGTTACGGGAAGCATCATTATAAAAGAAAACAATCAATATTTTAACCGTTTGATCTGGATGGAACCAGATGGCAAAAACCAGCATTACGATAAACGCCACTTGTTTGGCATGGGCGATGAAGATCAGCACTTTAGTCCTGGTAAAGAAAAACTTATTGTCGAACTTAAAGGATGGAAAATCAGATTAGCCATTTGTTACGATTTGCGTTTTCCGGTTTGGTTACGCAATGTAGATCAGGAATACGACATCTTACTTTTGGTTGCCAACTGGCCCGATAAGCGATCGGCACATTGGAAAGCATTGATTCCGGCCAGGGCAATAGAAAATCAAAGTTATGTTATTGCCGTAAACCGCGTTGGGCATGATGGAAACCAAATTTACCACAGTGGATTATCCATGTGCCTGGATCCTTACGGTAATACCGTTTATTATAAACCAGAAGACGAAGATTTATATACATTCAGTATCAATTACGAAGAACTGGTTAAAATCAGACGGCAATTTCCGTTTTTAAAGGATGCGGATAGGTTTACTATTAGTTAAATAATAACCAATATTCAAATTACAATAATCAAACTGGAGCGATCGTTTCAACAATTTAGCAATCTCAACAATGTAACAATTGAAAAATGTTGTGAATTTAGCATTTAACCAGTTAAACAATTAACCATCACAAACAATAAGCACACACATGTTTAACCGCCGCAAATTTATAAAAGCATCTGCCCTATCGGCTGGATTGCTGGCCATTGATAAAAGTAGTATTGCAAATGTAATTCCGCATGAAGAAACAAAAGCAGAAAATTTTCCGATAGTAATTTCTACCTGGGACTTTGGAATTGCGGCTAATGCTGATGCATGGAAGGTTCTATCAGCCGGTGGACGTGCCTTAGATGCTGTAGAACAGGGCGTTTGGGTGCCCGAAGCTGATGAAAAGAATCAATCAGTCGGATACGGCGGTTTGCCAGATCGCGATGGCCGTGTTACCCTCGATGCCTGTATTATGGATGAACTCGGTAACTGTGGAGCCGTTTTAGCACTCGAATATATTAAACACCCTATCTCGGTTGCACGTAAAGTGATGGAAAAAACACCACATGTGATGTTGGCTGGTGATGGTGCCTTGCAGTTTGCTTTGGAACAGGGGTTTAAAAAGGAAAACTTACTTACACCCGCAAGCGAAAAAGCCTGGAAAGAGTGGTTAAAGACAGCGAAATATGCGCCAGTAATGAATATCGAAAATAAGCTCTACCAGAAAGCTGCGCCACAAAAACTCCCTGGAAACCAATATAACCACGATACCATTGGTATGCTGGCTATTGATGTTAAAGGAAACATTTCTGGTGCCTGTACCACCAGTGGTATGGCCTATAAATTACATGGGAGAATTGGCGACAGTCCGATTATTGGCGCTGGCCTTTATGTAGACAATGAAGTGGGTGGTGCAACTTCAACTGGTGTAGGTGAAGAGGTGGTAAGAAACGTTGGATCATTTTTGGTGGTAGAATTAATGCGTCAGGGTTATGCCCCCGAAGCCGCCTGTAAAGAAGCGGTAATGCGTATTATTAAAAAGAAACCCGAAACTGCCAAAAATATACAGGTAGGATTTTTAGCCATCAACAAAAAAGGCGAATATGGTGCTTATGCCATTCAGAAGGGTTTTAGTTATGCCGTTTGCAACGCAGAAAAACAAGATCTTTTAATCAAAGGCAAAAGCTATTATTAATATGTTGAATTTTCCCAAACGATTAACAAAAATGAAACGGTAAATGGGATTATTATCTAAAATTTTCGGAAAGAAAAACGTTGCCGAGCGCGAGGGTGAGCCAGATATGGTTTATGTGCCGAACGAAGACCAACGCATGAACTGGGCGATTGAAAAAGCCAATTTAACCCTGTGGTATTTTGAAGAAAGTTTAAAAAACAAACAACCTTACCAAAACTATTTTTCTGTTAAAGTGCTTATTACAGATGGTGATGAAGGCGAACATATCTGGTTAACAGATCCACACTTTGATGATGAAGGGAACTTATTTGGCACCGTTGGAAACGAACCGGTAAACATTCGCTCCATAAAATTTAATCAAAAAATCGGCATAAAGCGCGATTTAATCTCGGATTGGATGATTATTGAAAACGGAAGATTAATTGGCGGTTATACCATTCGGGCCATTAGGGATGGCATTGCAGAAAAAGAGAAAGCAGCGTTTGATAACAGCATAGGTTTATATATTGATGAGGGCGTTGATCATTTCAAAGCTGATCTCGAAACACCAGAAGGCGCCATTCTGGCGATCGAGAAAGCTTACAACAACAAAGATATTGATGCCGCCATAGCCTGTAAAGATTTTTTTGAAGAAGCGAAATCCTTACTTTCTGTAATGAAGATAGAGATTGATCAGGATATCATCAACGAAACCGCTGAAGTACTTAAACTATCTTTCATCAATAATATAGAAGAACATGGCTTCCCTGATTTTTCTACTGTCCAAAATGCTTTTCCCGAACGTAAAAAAGTTGACGAAACGCATTGGGTAATTACAGAAGTATGCTGGTATCCAGATGGCGGGAAATCTGTACAGTTGCTTAATACCTACAAATCGCCAAAGGGATGGGTAGTTTTAGGGCCAGCAGGTCCGCATGAATAATATACATTTAAATCTAATATAATGAGTGAAGTGGCAATGGGTTGCTTAGAAGTATGTGCTAATTCTTATCAATCGGCATTAGCTGCCCAAAATGGCGGAGCGAAAAGAGTAGAGTTTTGTGATAACCTGGCTGAAGGTGGTACCACGCCAAGTTATGCTCAAATTGCTCTGGCTAAGAAAAACCTATCCATTGAAGTTTGGCCAATTATCCGTCCGCGTGGAGGCGATTTTCTGTATTCCGAAGTGGAGTTTGAATTAATGAAAGAAGATATAAAAATCTGCAGATCATTAAATTGCGAAGGTATAGTTACCGGAATACTTAAAGCAGATGGCACTATCGATAAAGAACGGTGTGCTGAATTAATTGAGCTGGCCAAACCTATGGAGGTAGCTTTCCACAGGGCATTTGATATGAGTAACGATATGGATCAGGCCCTGGAAGATTTAATTGCACTCAACATAAAAAGGGTACTTACCTCAGGAGGTGCTTCTTCTGCAATCCAGGGGGCAGAAAAACTGGCGCAGCTTGTAAAAAAGGCCAATGGCCGGATTACCATCATGCCCGGCGCTGGCATAAATGAAAGCAATATAAAAAATCTTATTAATCAAACAGGTGCCACGCAATTCCATGCCTCAGCAAAGGAATTTGTGCCAAGTAAAATGGAATTCAGAAATACGGAAACCAAAATGGGCAGTATTGAGGATGAATATCGTTACGAACTCACCTCCGAAATAAAAGTAAAAGCTTTGGTAGATTGTATTAACAGTACCATAAATAATTAATTTCAATCGTTATTCGACCGCAATAGAAAAATCATAGAACTATACAGAAACTTAAAATAGTCCTCGTTTACAATAAGGATTGGTGACTTTTTATGCAAGCTCTTGTTCTATAAACCCGGTAGAAGCGGCAGCCTCCGATCTTTTATCGGAGCTATAGCGAATAACGGGACTGCTGTTCCCGAAGCATGACCGAACACTCATTTTCTAATAAAAAAATAATTATAAGACACTTGTGTTATATTTTATCCGCATTATGGTATAAACTGTTAAGATCATTTTAACAACCAATACTTTGAACAGGATTCACGTTTTGTTATTTATTTAAATAGCTGTTGTATTTTATTCCAGTATGTAAACCCACGAACAAAAACTGTACACCTTCAATTAATATTCAAGTAATTAGTTATATTTAATCAAACCAATAAACTAATTATCATGAAGAAATTATCATCCCTCATCATGGCTACCTTACTTTTTGCAGCATGCGAAAATAGGGAAGCTAAAACTACCGATATGGCAGTAGCTGCAGATAGTACAAAGTACCCCTATACTATTAAACAGGTACAAAATTGGGAAATGAACCCCGATACAAAAAATGCGGTAACCGCAATGACCCTTATTAAAACATTCGAAAATTTGGATACAGCCAGTATGAGCAAGGTGCTTGCGGACAGTGTGGCCTTAGAACTGGATGGTTACAAATTTAAAGGGACAAAACCTCAGCTCCTGAAAGAATTACAGGGTGAATTCGACAAAATGAAAGGCTTTAAAATCGAGATGCAAGACATGGAATCGGTTATAAATAAAGATAAAAGTGAAGAATGGGTAAGTTTGTGGTACAACCAGGTTTCTACAACAAAAGAAGGTAAAACCGATACAGTAGCTTTGTTTAACGATATTAAATTGAAAAATGGAAAGGTTGTCAGATTATCAGAATATGTTCAGCACCCAATGAAGAAATAGCTAAAAAAGGGCGGGCGGACTATTTAAAATTATCCGCTCTCCTATCTATAATTTATTAATCCCCACTTCCTGGAACATAATGCAGGCCTGGTGTAAGGTAATGAAGTAAAATAACCCTCGAATAACGATAATTAATTGGTGATAACAATAAAACACCTGTTAAGATTAAACCTACATAATACCACAGGTTTTCATAAACTAAAGGCAAGCCTAAAACATATGATGCTACTCCAATGGTAATAATTTCTGCAACATTCATGGCATAACTTACAAACATCGCTACATAGAAAAATCCTGGCTCACGCTCAAATTTTAAATTGCAATGCGGACAGGCAATATTAGTTTTTTGTAATCTGAAAGAATAAGCACTTCCAGTAAAGATATCTCCTTTACGGCAGCGTGGACATTTACACTGTAAAAACGCTTGAAATTTAGATAACTCAGCCATAATCTTCTAATTTAATACCACAAAGGTAAGGCTAAAATTAAAAACTAATTTATGATCTGCATCATGTTTGAGGTATTAGTATATTGGTTCACTAGTTCATTGGTCATTTGTTTATTGTAAATTTGTCATGGGTTCATTAATACTTTCCCAATAAACACTAAACCTTTACTATTTTCCCTTTAATGGTTTTGATCAGGCCTTTTTCGGCCAGTATTTTAGTGCCACGGATAACTGTTTCTACCCTTAAACCGGTCATATCGGCTAATTCCTGTCGCGTTACCTTTAAATTTTCACCTAGTGCAATATCGTCGAGAAGGTAATTGATAATCGTTAATAATCTATGCTCAGCCTTTTCACTCGCCAGTTCTTCCAGCATCATCGATTTATAAAAAAGACGGTTACTTAAAGTACGGATCAGCTCCATGCTAAAATCGGGCTCGTTTTTGATCAGATCAAAGAAATCTTCTTTATTTACAGCAATTAGCTGCGAATCTTTATTGGTGATGGTAAAAGCTAAATAAGGCCTGTTGATTAATAATGCAGGTTCGCCAAAATACTGGCCCGTTTTAAAAACCCCTTGAATAAATTCCTTTCCTTCATCGCTAACAGTAACCATTCTTACCTCACCTGATTTAATAAAGTACACATAGCGCGGCTGCTTACCAGGCTCGTAAATAACCGAATCTTTAGGATAGCTTTTAACTTTTAAGCCTTTATCAATCAGTTTTTGGAAGTTCATCGTCATTTAGGCTTTTTCGGAATAGTGGGTATTTGGGTGATAAAAAATATTAGAAGATCTTGCGTCATTCCCGTGAAAACGGGAATCTTAAGGCTTCACAAACGACTCACTAACCTTTCTATTGTATTAAGATTGCCAGTCAAGCTGGCAATGACGGTCAATGCTAATGGAATTTCAAAAGATGTGTCCACACGGTAGGTGCATATGAAAATCTTAAGGCTATGGTTCCAATAGCTAACTAATACAATAAAGATTTACAACGCGCGCTATTCCCTAAATTATTGTGTTTTTACTATCTGGTTCTAACAATGATCAGGTTTATGAAGACTAACCTAATGTTTCTTTCATTAAACGGGTATAAAACTCTTTCAGTGTAATGCCCATTGCCGCTACCTGTTGTGGAATAAAACTGGTTGCTGTTTGCCCGGGAATGGTATTGATTTCGATAAAATAAAACTTACCGGTTCCTTCTTCCAGGAAATAATCAACACGTACCACTCCCCTGCAGTTTAGCTTCTTATATACATCCTTTACCACCTGCTGCACGCGGTTCACCTCTTCTTCAGTCATTCTACCGGGTGTAATTTCTTCAGTTGCACCGGGCGTATATTTGGCTTCGAAATCAAAAAACTCATTTGCCGGAATCACTTCTGTAGTTGGCAAAACAATAACTTTTCCTTCAGCGCCAAAAATGCCTATCGAAAACTCTCTACCACTAACAAACTCCTCAATTAAAATCTGATCATCTTCTTTAAAAGCTTTTTCTATAGCACTTTCCAGATCATCGGCATGTTTTACCTTACTCATGCCAATACTACTGCCCCCACTATTTGGTTTAACAAAATAAGGCAACCTTAAATCTTGCTTGATTTGATTTAAGTTATAGTTTCCACCTTTAAATATCTGAACAGATTTTGCGGTGTACAGGTTATCAATACCTTCTACAACAGCTTTGGTGTAACCTTTATTCATCGTAATTGATGAAGTTAATGCATCGCAGGCAGTGTACCGGATACCTAACATATCGAAATAGCCCTGTAACTTTCCATCCTCACCGGGCGAACCATGGATAGCAATAAAAACACCGTCGAACTTAATTTTTCTTCCTTCGAGCGTTAAGGAAAAATCATTTTTATCAATTTCAATTTTAACAGAATCGGCAGGCTCATAAAACCAGCCCTTTTCGTTCAGCATAATCTTATACACATCGTATAAATCGGGATCGATATTTTGAGCAATGGTGGCTGCGCTTTTCACCGAAACTACCCATTCGCCTGTGGTACCGCCTGTTAACAATGCTATCGTTTTCTTCATGTTAAAAATCCTTTTATAAATAGAAATTGAATATAAATATATCCTCAAAAATATAAATATCTTTGTGCTTTAATAATATTGAAGGAGAGAATTTATTCAATGGTTGAATGAAGGAATTAGAGCATGATGGAATGAGGAAATGGATTCTATAATTCAATCAATCATTAAAATAGTTACATTTGAGCTTGTACGCATAACCCAAATTAAGATTCATGTCTAAATTTATAGATTATTTAAAAACCAAATCGTTTAGAAACAATATTTTAGCTGCAATAGTAACGGTTGTGGTGCTTCTATTGGTCGCTTTTTTTAGTTTAAGATATTATACCAAACACGGACAAGGCCTAAATGTGCCTATGGTAAAAGGCTTATCTTTTGAGCAGGCAGTTAAGAAACTCGAAGATGCCGGATTAAAATATGAAGTAGATTCTGTTTTTATTATGGATCAGCCTGCAGGAATTGTAATAGATCAGGATCCTGATCCCAATACTTTTGTTAAAGATAACCGTACCATTTACTTAACCATTAATGCAGGTAAAACACCGAATACAAAATTCCCTGATATAGCGTTTAAGACCTTAAGAGAAGCACAGGCTATTATAGAGAGTTCGAGATTAAAACTTGGAGATACAACGTATAAACCAGATGTAAGCCGCGACGTGGTTTTAGAAGCCTCCTTTGGTGGTCAGCCCATAGCTGCCGGACAGATTGTGCCTGTTGGCTCGAGAATTAACCTGGTACTGGGCGATGGACGTGGAAACGAAGAAGTAGATATTCCACAACTAATGGGATTAACAATGGATGAAGCGAAATTTAGCCTAAGAGGTTCGAACCTGAGTTTAGGGACTATTATTTACGATGGGCCCATTACCGATAGTGCTGCCGCTATTATTATTAAACAAGATCCTATGCTGGTTGATTCGTTAACCAAAGTGGCTATAGGCACAAAGATTAACATTACCCTATCTAACAAACAACAATAAATCACGTATCATATTACAGATGACTGAAGTAGAAAAAAAGAACATGAGTACAGGCAAAAAAGTGGCAATCGTTATTGCACTTGTTGTTATTTTAATTGCTGGTTACTTTGCGTTAAATATTTACAGGCTTTACTTTGCCCCTAACGTTACCGAAAACCAAAAATATCTATATATCAAAACCGGAAGCAGCTACGATGATCTGATCGCAGAAATTAAAAAGAAAGATCTGGTAAAAAGCATCTCTTCTTTTACTGCAGCTGCCGGAAAAATGAATTTAGCTACAAGTGTTAAACCCGGACGTTACCGTTTAACCAAAGGAATGACCAACCGCAGTTTGATTAACTTAATTAAAGCAGGAAATCAGGATCCGGTTAAATTGAAATTTCACAACATCCGCAAGAAAGAAAATTTTGCTGCATATCTGGCCAGCAACCTGGAAGCCGATTCATTAAGTTTTATCAATGTTTTAGATTCTACTGCACTGATTAGCAAATATGGTTTTAACCAGGATAATGTTTACGCGATGTTTATCCCGAATACTTACGAAATGTACTGGAATATTTCGCCGGTTGATTTTTTTGAACGCATGCACAAGGAATATGATAAATTCTGGACAGCCGAGCGGAAACAAAAAGCAGCAAGTTTAAACCTGACTCCAGTACAGGTATATACCCTGGCTTCTATTGTTGATGCAGAGGCACTTTACGACAAAGAAATGCCCATTATAGCGGGTTTGTATTTAAACCGTTTGAATAAAGGCATATTGTTACAGGCTGATCCGACGGTGATTTTTGCAAACAACGATTTTACAGTGAAAAGGGTAACCGGAAAATTATTACAGGTACAATCGCTTTACAACACTTATAAGTACGCTGGTTTGCCTCCGGGACCGATTATGATGCCAAGTATTAATGCAATTGATGCTGTATTAAACCGCGACAACAACAATTATATTTACATGTGTGCCAAAGAAGATTTTTCTGGCTACCATAATTTTGCTGAAAATAAAGCGCAGCACGAAATCAATGCAAAGAAATATCGTGAAGCTTTAAACAAAAGAAACATTTTTAAATAATGTATAGCCACAGTACAAAAATCAGGGTTCGGTATGGCGAAACCGATCAGATGGGCTATATGTATTATGGCAATTATGCACAATACTACGAAGTAGGCCGGGTAGAAATGTTGCGCAGTTTGGGTATGAGCTATAGCTCGATGGAGGCTGACGGAATTATGATGCCTGTTTTGGAATTAAAGTGCAAATACATTAAACCTGCCCTTTACGACCAGGAAATTACCGTAAAAACAATCATCAAAACCTTGCCAGGCATCAGGATCTTTTTCGAGTATGAGTTGTATAACGAAAAAGAAGAGCTCATAAACATTGGGACCACTACACTGGTTTTTGTTGATATGAAGAAAAATAAACCTACAAATCCACCCGAAAATTTTATGGAAAAACTATCGGTGTTTTTTAATTAATAAATACAATGGAATGGTTACATAGGCAATTGTTACATCTTAAACTCTATTCTAGATTTATCGAATGGACGAAGGGATGCGTTTTGCCTGGTTTTAGCCCACTTCCATTGTACACTGTAGCTACATTTTTCTTTCGTGAAATTGGCAAAGATGCTTTGGTAAACAAATCATCATCTTTAGCTTACAGTTTTATGCTGGCTATCTTCCCTGGTATTATCTTCCTGTTTACCTTAATTCCCTTTATTCCAATCAAAGGTTTCCAGGATCAACTGCTAAACTTAATACAGCTTGTACTGCCGCATAATGCTTTTGATGCCTTTGAAACCACATTAAAAGACATTATTAAAAACCAGAACAGAGGCTTACTATCTTTCGGTTTTTTATCGGCCATATTTTTTGCCACCAATGGGGTTAAAAATTTAATGAAGGCTTTTAACAAATCATCATTGATTATCGAAACCAGGGGCTGGTTAAAACAACGCTTAATTGCACTCGTTTTAACAATCATTATCTGCTTTTCGATCATCATCTGCATCAGCGCCATGACTCTGGGAGAAGTTTTACTGAATAAGATCACAAACGAACTCCACATTAAAGGTAGTTTCCTGGCCTTTGCCGTACAGTTTACCCAGTGGGCACTACTGGCTATTTTATATTTTTTAACGGTATCTATCTTATATCGATACGGGCCGGCACATTCTAAAAAATGGCGTTTCTTTAGTGCAGGTTCCTGGCTGGCTACCATTTTAGCTTTCCTTACTATTTGGGGTTTTTCTTTTTACATTAACCATTTTGCTTCCTACAACAAAGTATATGGTTCTATCGGAACATTAATTGTAGTCATGATCTGGCTTTACCTTAATTCTTTGATTTTATTGATCGGTTTTGAGCTCAATGCCAGTGTTGATGTGAGCAAAAGAAGTGTAAAAATTATCCGCCCTACCTTTAATTTGTTCAAAAAATCGGAGCCAATTGAAGAAAATATCCAGAAGAAATAATTTTTTCTCCCTCTGTGTTAAGTAATTATCAAGTTTATATAAAAAAAAAGCATTCATAGTTTGCAGATTTAACCGGAGTTCGTACTTTTGCCTCCGGAAAGCTGGCAGAGTGGTCGAATGCGGCAGTCTTGAAAACTGTTGACTGTAACAGGTCCGGGGGTTCGAATCCCTCGCTTTCCGCCAAATGAAAAAACGGGTCTTAATAGACCCGTTTTTTTTATGTCTAAAAAAATTGCTAAGTCATATACTATATTAACTTGAATATTTCCCCCCCCTTGGAATTCAGGAAGTCTTTAAATTAAAAAGTTATTTTAAGTCTTCTTAATTTCAGTTAAGTTTTATTTACATGACTGAAAGTTCTGAAAACAGAAGGCTGTTTCTTTTAAAAGGCCTGAATGCAGTTTAAAATCGGGGTATTATTCAAACCAGTAACGAATGAACCCTCAAACTGTCCGTTCGAAGGTTCATAGGTAAAAGCACGTTTTCGTTTTCTCTCCTATTTCATCAGGCTGATATTGGTGAGACCACCGTCGGAAAGAATTTCCGTACCCACTATAAAGGATGAATCATCAGATGCCAGAAATACAGCAGCATTTCCGATATCCGAAGGCAATCCTTGCCTACCAACTGGTGTAATATCGATCCACATCTGCTTCACTTGATCCAATTGCTCTTCGGGGACGATCTTTCCGAAAACCGGGGTATCAATAGATCCGGGCGAAAGCGTATTCACCCTTATTTTTCTGGGTAGTAAATCCAAAGATAAACCTTTGGCAAGCGATATGACAGCTGCTTTTGCCGCTCCGTAAATGGTCATCCCGGGTGCAGCCCGATGAGCAGCGCTAGATCCTATCAAGATAACCGATGCACCGTCATTTAGGTAAGGCAGGGATTTTTGGACGGTGAAATAGGTGCTTTTCAGATTGAGATCCATATAACTGTCATAGTTTTCCTCGGTAACATCATTGATTGCGGCCATCGGCATACCATCAACAATACCTCCGGCATTTACTACGAGGACATCGATCTTGCCAAACCGCTCAATGGTTTTCCTGAAAATGTTTTCCATATCTTTGTTAACGGTTACATCTCCTGTTACCCCCACAAAATCTTCGCCTAGTTCCGCGACCGAACGGTCCAAAGTGGCCTGGTTTCTGCCGGTAATTACACCTACTGCTCCTTCATTTTTGAAAGCTTCCGCAATTCCAAAACCAATCCCACTGTTGCCGCCGGTAATAACAGCGACCTTATTTTTTAATTTATTCATCTTTAGTTATCTGTTATATTCCGTAAATACCTCCTGAAACCGAAATTTTTTCTCCTGTTATCCATGCCGCCTCGTCGGAGGCAAGAAATACGGCCACTTTTGCTATATCTTCCGGCTGCCCGGTACGTCCAAGCGGTGTGGTGGCAACTAATCTGGCTTCAAATTCACTCCCAATAAATCCTGCACTGTGCGAACCCTCTGTTTCCACAACACCGGGCAAAATAGAATTGATACGGATATTTCTGCCACTAAGCTCCTTCGATAAAGCAATGGTTACGGCATCCAATGCTGCCTTGGTTGCAGAATATACACTCCCTGTTGGTAAAGGGGTATTACTTGCACCTGAACTGATATTGATGATATTCCCACCCTTATTGCCGAACAGCTTTAAAGCTCCCTGAATGGTAAAAACAGAACCTAAAACATTAATATTGAACTGCTGATGAAAAGATTCCTCTGATACCTGTTCAATAGGTAAGTATTGGTAAATACCTGCATTATTTACCAGGATATCCAATGTACCGAAAGCTTCTTTTGTTTCTTCAAATAACTTGCTTACATCAGCCTGATTTGATATATCGCCCTGTATAGCAATAGCAGTTCCACCGTTATCTGTAATCGTTTTAACAACTTTATCGGCGTCTTCTTTGCTTGATGCATAATTTACAACCACTTTCGCACCCTCTGCGGCAAAATGACGGGCTATGGCGGCACCTATTCCTTTTGATGCCCCGGTAACAATAGCCACCCTATTTTTTAATCTACTCATTTTATTGCTTATTGAATTATTGAGCAACAAAGTTATGCTATGTTAATATATTTTAGTTACTTTGTTTCAAAAAGTAACAGTAACCTAGAGGTAACAAAGTAACATATGGAGTGCAAACCAATAGATCAAAATGATCGTAAAAAAGAGATGATGGCCATCCATGATTCGATGGATGTTTTAAGTGGAAAATGGAAAATCTACATCATTTCATCGATATGCCATTATAATAAACGGAGATTTTCCGACATTTTAAATGATGTTATCGGAATTTCAAATAAAATGCTCAGTAAGGAATTGAAAGAACTGGAGATAAACAAATTGGTCAAAAGAACAGTTTTAGACACGCATCCTGTCACCATTCAATACGAGCTTACCAAGCATGGTAAAACGCTACAGACCATAATCAACAATCTGACGGACTGGGGAATTCAGCACCGAAAGGAAATTGTTGGATGAAAGCCATTCGAGGCCTGTAGGTAGGTTCAACCTTGAGGGATAACTCCTGGTATGGAAGGGCTATAAGATTATATTACTTTATCCAAAATTTCCGGAATCTATGGATGGAAAATGGATCATAAATTTAGGGCCAACAATAATTTCGGTTTTCAGGCTGCTCAACAAGCTGTATTTTATTTTGATACGCAATTAACCAAGGTTTTAATAGCTTTGTAATATTTATTCGTAAGGGCGAAGGTAGAGCGTAAAGATACGTTTTTAAGTGTTGCCAATCATTACGTCAAGGATTTTAACCGATCTATACTGAAAATACACCTCTATGTGTAATGCGCATTTTCGATGTAATAATAAGACATCCTTAATACTTATATTCGATGCGGCTTACATATGTAATAATGGAACATGATCCTTCAGTAGGATATAGATATTCAATAGAAAGTTTGTTACACTTGGGAAGTAGTTTATATGGATTTACGGCTTTGCTTAGTTATGAAGAACTTAATCATACAGACTATTCGGGATATATAATTTCTGGACCTATACTGGAGGAAGAGTTTCTTTCATGGGCATTGGATCAGAAGTTCAATCATCTAGGGTTGTAAGCGCGACAAAAATGTTCAAAGCGGTGGAAAGGCAATTAATGAATTTTAATGATTAAAATAATCTACCTAACGATAAGCATGTTTTTTGTTTCAAAGAGCGTGCTTGCACAAAAAAATGATCTCAAGCTACAAGGTCTTTATGTACACACCATCTATTTTGGCAGCAATAAGAACAATTCAATGACAATTTATAAGCAGGATACCTTGTTTGTGAACAACTCAATGGTACTGGAACTTCTTAAAACTATAAGTGATACCGACTTTCTTAACAAACAAAGTAGAAAAATCGTTGCAAGTGGCTATAATATCATTGATTTTAACAATAAGAAGTACGCAACTATAGAAAATTTAAGTAAAAAGACAAATCTTAAATTTTTACCATTTCAGAGTAAAGTGAATGGTTTCGAAATTAACTTCAAGTATTATAACGGGGAAAAATTTGATGAATCAGAAATTAAGCTGGATGGTTTGACATTAAAGAAAATTGTCTTCACTCCTAACACCGGACAAATGAAAGGGCAAATATTTACAGCATATTTAAGAAAGCCATACACAGCTTCAGAACCGTCATTTGCACCAAACCTAGAATCAAAATTTGGTGGCCGTATTTACCAACTTGAACTTGAAACGCCCTCTGGTGAAGAGAAAATTGTTAGAAAACTGATCTTTAAACCTCTAATAAAGGATCCAAATTTGACATTTTTAAAATCATTTAAAAATTAATATTCCCGACCAAATTATTTAGTGGCCGTCTCATAAATAGATTCTACTAAATAGTCGTGAAAGAACGCTTTGAATTAATTTTTAGTTATACCTAAGTGGGTAATATTTAATAAATAATTACCCACTTAAAATTTGAATTATGTGTTTGATCTCCTTCGGGCATTTGGAAAAGAATTGCTTTGGTGTCAGAATATTCTATGTGATTCTTCGTGCCTTTCAAAAAGCAAAGAAATGAAACTTACTCACTGTGAAAATAATTCTAAAACATTTAGCCGCTTAGCCAGATTCAGCAAATCAACCGATCGTTATAGTTGTAATTACGCTACTTTTTGTTGCTTTTTAGCAACTGTAAGTTGTATTTAAACCACAAGCGAATTTCTAAAAGCTTTAAGGCTTAATCCTCTCTGCGATTTAAAAAATTTATTCAAATGGCTTTCGTCTGTAAAGCCCAACTCATAGGCAATTTCATTGATCCGCATGTTACTGAAACGTAACCGTGCCTCAACCAGTTTAATCCTTAAATTGGCTATATATTGCTGAAGCGTTTCGTTGGTATGTTTCTTGAAATACTTACCAAAGTAATTCTCAGATATACCAAACCGGCTGCTCAGTTTTTCGGCCCTTAATTTCTCCGGGTTATAAATATTCGCCTGGATATAGTTTAGTAAGGCCAGAGTTTTCCCTTCGGCATCTTCTTTAATGGCAGCTGGCAGGTATTTGGCAATATTTCGGGCTACCACAACAATCATCGTATCTACCATTTTCGCAATTAACTCTTTGTTATATAGATCGCGGTTTACATATTCGGCCATCATTGCATCAATAAGCGACCGGATAAAAGGTTTATCTGAAAAATTTTTTAGGATACAGCCTGGTTGATGACTGGCATTCTGCAGGATATACTCCATCCGTTGTACATCATCGGTACGAAAATCCTTCGAGCGGATGTATACATTTCCGAAACGTAGAAAGAAAAATTCGGTAGTGGTTTCTATCTCAAACGAATGGCAATCTTCCGGCGTAATCAGAAACATATGGCCGGCATAATAATCAAATTTATTGTTATTGATGCATTGCTTTCCTGTGCCCGATAAAATATATATCAGTTCAAAAAATAAATGTTTATGGCCTTCTTTCGGACATTCGTCTAGCTTTTTATAAACAATTTCAAAAGGTTCGTATAAAGTTTCTCTATTCATTTTGTGCTAACCAATAGCGCAAATTTACCAATTAAAAGCAAATTTATACTGAATAATAACACTATATCAGTTTATATTTGCCTTACAGAAATTATAAAATTGTATATTAATATAAAGACATCATGAAAGCTATAGGATTTAAAACCTCATTACCCATTTCGGCAGAAGAAAGTTTTATCGAATTTGAAACAGCTGTTCCACAACCTAGCGGACGCGATATACTGGTTAAGATAAATGCAATCAGTGTAAATCCGGTAGATTATAAGGTTCGCCAAAACAGTGCTAAAGATACCGTGCTGGAAACACCGAAAGTGATTGGCTGGGATGCGACCGGAACGGTAGAAGCAGTTGGAGAAGCAGTTACTTTTTTTAAGCCTGGTGATGCGGTTTATTATGCTGGCGACCTTACGCGCAGTGGAAGCAATGCCGAATATCAATTAATAGATGAGCGTATTGTAGGCTTAAAGCCAAGTACACTTAGCAATACCGAAGCTGCTGCTATGCCCTTAACTGCACTTACAGCATGGGAATCATTATACGATCGTATCCGCATCAGCGAGCAAAAAGATAAAGGAAAAAGTATACTTATTATTGGGGGTGCCGGTGGCGTAGGTTCAATTGCCATACAGCTCGCAAAAAAAATAAGCGGACTAAAGGTAATTACCACAGCTTCGCGTACAGAAACCAAAGAATGGTGTCTGGCTATGGGAGCCGATTTGGTAGTAGACCATAAAAACCTGGTTGAAGAAATACGTTCAGCAGGTTATCAGGAAGTAGACTTTATCCTAGATTTTGTTGATTTAAATGGCTATTGGGATGCCATAGTAGAATTGATCAAACCACAAGGCCATATTGTTTCCATTACCGGTTCAGCCACTCCTATTGCACTGAATAAGTTAAAAAACAAAAGTGTTACTTTTTCATGGGAATTGATGTACACCCGTTCGATGTATCAAACCGATGATATGGAAGCGCAACACCATATTTTAAATAAACTTGCCGAACTTTTTGACAATGGCACGCTTAAAACAACGTTAAATAGCATACTGAAAGGATTTACAGCAGAAAACCTAAAAGAAGCACACCGCTTATTAGAAAGCGGAAAAACTATTGGTAAGGTTGTAATCGAATATTAGGGTTATAGGCTGCGCGTAATCGTCATTGCGAGAAGGCTTTTTCAGCCAACAGCCTGTCCCGACCTTCGGGAAAGCAATCTTTACGGCAAGGATCACTAGCACGAAAGATTGCTTCGTCCTTCCTCCTCGCAATGACGACTTTTCTTTAGAATATGTTAATGGTAGCTTGCCGAAGGGTCAATGCTCAGTTAAGCTTTCCGACTACTGGTCCTGATCGAAATAGATTAGCATTGATTATAGATTATGTTACAGCCTTAATTGCTTTCGCTTAGCCGTAAAACAAGAAAAGGCTACTCCTTTCGGAGCAACCTTCCCGTATTTTTGATCGATAAAATAGATTGGGCGGGTTATTTTTTCCCGCTCATATCCAGAAAAATGGATTTAATTCCTTCTAACAGCTCTTTTTTTTCACTTGCCAATACCAATGGGAACCATTCGTCGGTGTGTAATTCTACAACGTGCTCATGAATCAGGTAATGCCTACCAGATCTAACCCTTCGCCGATTGCCTGGAATGATGGTCCCAGATAACATTTTGATTATAATTTTCGTAATCATCCTAATGTATTTCGGAGAATCCTCATATTTACAGTCAATAAAAAGGATCCACAATCCGTTCAACGTATTGTATTGTATACTTGCTTTCATTTATGAAGCTTATTAAAGATGACTACTAAGGAATACCCGTTTATAAACTGAAGCCCCAGGCGATTCTGAAGCCAACAAAGTTGTTCGTATGGTCGCAGTGATAGAATTTGCCATTGCTTTCATAGCGTAATCCTGCATCGATGTAATTATTGTTGTGCAGATAAAATATCATTCCTGCCTGCGGTGCGTATACAAATGCTGCTTTTTTGCCCTCCACACAATTTGTTTTATTTAAGAGGAAAGAGAAACCTATTTCCGACTGCAGATAAAGATTACTTCTGTAGAAATATTTTAAGCCCGCTTTAACCGGCACAAGCTGTAAATCATCAACCAAGCGGGAGTAATTGCCCGATACAAAAATATTATTGAATCCGGTATTTACCGAGGCATATAAGATGCTTTCGGTGATTGGAAATTCTGCCTGAACGGAAACGCCAAGCGGTGCTTCGTACTTTTTGGCCAAATAGCCAGTAGCCAAACCTGTTTCGATGCCAACTGAGTACCGAATACCTGTACCACCATAAACCTGCGATTGTGCTTTGGCGACCTGAAAGGCAAACAATGGTAACAGTAGAGTTAATGCGTTAATTGTTTTCATGATTTCGAAATTTTAGTGAATAGAAATCCATCACCATAGAGCGTGCTCATGGCGAATTATTTAGAGAGATACTATAAAAAAGGGAGTGTTCACCGGATGGTAAACCCTAAGAAGATATCGGTTTAAAACAAATTAGAATACCGGCAATGACTTAAGAAATAGACCGATTGTTATTTCTTGGCATAGTATGATGTGCAACCGTTTCCGAAACATTCTTTTCTATGTTGTTATTGCTTAATATTTCGTTGTATTTTTCAAGTAACTTGATGTATTTATTCATCCAGAAGTATACAGAATTCGCATCACCTTTGGTTTGATCACCTGTATGTGCATCAAAGGCCTCATGGATATAGTTACTGTTTTTAGCAAAAGTTTCGGGTAATTCAACAGAAAAATCGTGACCGATGACGGTACCCACTTTCCAAATAATTTCAGGGTTTAGACTTTTCTGATCAAACCAATTGTAAATAGTTCTTCTACTTACATTTAATTTCCGGGATAATTCACTTATTCCCATTCTGTCTCTGCGTACAACACGCTCAAGAACCTGGCCTACATTTAAACTCATAGCAGTTAATTTAATTTAAAATAAACATTTAAATTCGATCAACAATCTGGGACGACTATTACTATTTAATGCAATTTAATAATTATTTCAAGAACAAAAGTAAAATAATTACATTAGGGTATTTTTACGGTGATCAATTGGCAACCAACAGGTCTAACTCTTCAAATCTTGAATTATTACTGATGTAATCGGGTATAATTTCTTTCATTTTCTTCACCATATTCAAATCGTTGCCATCGTTATTGAGTACAATCAGATCTTTAATAATTTGATTAACGTACAGATAATTGTAAGCTACTTTTTGTGATATTTTAATTTTTGGATGATGTGTGGGTATAATTTCTTCATCGATAAGCAAAAGTTCTTCATACAGCTTCTCTCCTGGCCTTAAGCCGGTAAACACAATATCGACATCCACATAAGGCGTTAAACCCGCTAATTTGATCATATTTACAGCTAAATCGACAATCTTAACTGGCTTACCCATATCGAAAAGGTATATCTCTCCTCCTTTGCCCATTGCTCCGGCTTCCATTACCAATTGAACGGCTTCCGGAATCGTCATAAAGTACCGGGTAATTTCTGGATCTGTTACTGTGATAGGACCTCTTTTTTCTATCTGGCTTTTAAATCTTGGAATAACAGAGCCATTTGAGCCCAAAACATTTCCGAAACGGGTAGTTACAAAACGGGTGCGCGAAGTTTGTGTGGTAATTTCGCCAGTTGATATAATCTCCGGACTGTTTAGTGACTGAATATAAATTTCGGCCAAACGTTTAGATGCCCCCATTACATTGGTTGGCTTAACAGCTTTATCTGTAGAAATCATTACAAACTTCTCTACGCCAAATTCCATTGATATATCGGCCATGTTTTTAGTGCCCAGCACATTGGTTAAAATGGCTTCAGCTGGATTATTCTCCATCATAGGAACATGTTTGTAAGCCGCAGCATGGAAAACAATTTCAGGTTTATAGAGTTCGAATAATGTTCTGATCCGGTTTAAATTCTGCACATTGGCCATAAATATCTTCACGTTCGCGTCCTGGAAGTTGTCTTCCAGTTCGAGTTTTAAATCATGAAGCGGTGTTTCTGCCTGGTCGCAGAGAATTACAGATTTAGGATTGTACTGTAAGGCCTGCCTAACAATCTCCGATCCGATGGAACCCGCAGCACCTGTAACCAAAATACATTTTCCACTTAAATCTTTCAGGATATTCTTTTTATTGAGCTTAATCGGTTCACGCTCCAGCAAATCTTCAATTTTCAGGTCGCGTAATTGGTGCGAATCCAACTTGCCGTACAACCATTTATCTGATGGTGGCACCATAATTACTTTCATACCTTCGTTAACACAGATATCGATAATTTTCTTTTTGTTTAAAGTGTTTAGTGCATCTTCTGCAAAAAGTATCTTTTTTATATTATGTTTTTCTTTTAATAACGCTACTGAGCAAGAGTGGTATACTTTTTTCTGCTCGAGGTATTTATCAACCCGATCTCTGTTGTCATCAATAAAGCCAATGATGCTTAGGTTAGAATCTCCATTCTGTTCTATTGCTTTTTTGATCAGGATTGCTTTTTTTTCGGATCCATAAATCAGAATATTCTCTTTGGTTTCTGATTTAAGTTCTTTAAAAAACAAAAACACTCCTTTTACCAAAATTCGCATGAGAATAAGCAGCGATGAGGAGATAAAAAAGTTCAATATTAATGCTTTATCCATTTGGTGCCAAAGCAGTTGAAAACGTTGCGAGAGTATTTTATTTACACTAACGAAGAGTAAACTGGTTACAAAAACCGCAAGGAAAACCCTCAAAATATCTTCGGTATTGGAATAGCGGATAATACCGGTGTGTATTCTTAATGAAATGAAAACACCTGCAGCGATGAAACAATAAAGTGCCACATATACAGCATTACCTGAGTTAAAAACGTCGGCGTAGTTTAATGTATTGGTTAATACGATGGATATAAACAATGTCCATACAACGATCATCTGATCAATCAATAAAATTAACCACCTTGAGTGTGCTCTGTCTGGAAAAAAGAAATTTTTCATAATTGAGAATCATTAAATATTTGTTAAAAGTTTATTGAGGTATCATTCTATAAAGAGGGAAAAAGTCAACACCTGTATGTATTTGGTTACCCGATTTTTCAACTAACTGGTTGTAAACAGCCTTATTGGCAACAAAACGCCAACTGTAGTAATCTAAAACCATATTTGAAAAACCAAGCTTCCATTCAAAGAGCGAATCTTCTTTAAAACCAAGTCCGCCGCCTAAATGATAGTATTTCATTTTCCATTTGCGGCCTAACTCACTAATTTCATCAACCAAAAATTTAGCTGGAGAATTTTTAAGATAATTGGCATTAGTGGCAATCAAGTGGCCCTCTATAATGCCTTTGGTACACATAATGATACTGCCACAAACTAAATCATCGTTCGAATAAACCAGGATTAACTTACAGTCGAATTCTGTAGCCTGAACAAGCTTGGTAAAGTACTCTTCGGTAAAAAGATAAAAATCAGTAGCACTAATACGGTTCATATTAGATTGATAGAGCTTCGTGAAAGCAGCGATATCTTCTTGAGCGGTAGCTTCTACGGCAACATAACCAAACTTTCTACATTTCTTAATGCTATCTCTCGTTGTTTGCCTATACTGTTTCCGTTGCTCTTCTATACCTTGTTGTAAGTTAATAGCAACTGTTTTTCCATTTTCATACATGCCATCAGTTTTTTGCAACAGTATATTCTGATCAAAAAAAGGGTGAAGCCTGGAAAAAACAGAAACGTAGCTGCCATTATATAAGAATGCGGAAAAAGTACTTAGAAAATTCTCTTTCAAACTGTCGCTCATATCGGTAAATTTCAGGTTAGAAACAGGGCCTGAATAACCGTAAACGCAATGCAGATCGTAATATGGTGTATCCTGGATTGCACGTTCCAATAAAGGGATAGCGATAAAATTATTGACTTCGCAATACACAAACAAAATGGGCCTTCCGTTTGTTGCCATAGCATGGTAATGCCATGTATGATAAAAATCATAATCAGCAGCTAAGCTAATATACTTTACCCAATCATCCTTCTGTTTTAAAGTTAATTGCAAAGTAGTGCCTTTAGCATTATTTTCAATCAGCATATCCATTTCATTAAAAGAAATAATAATTAATTACGAAGCAATTACAGGACTACGGTAGAGTGGAAAAAAATCAACGGTCGAAAAAGGATCAAGCGATCTTTCGTTTAAAAGTGTATTGTATAATTCGTTATTGGCAATATACCGCCAGCTATTAAATTCGAAGCATAAATTAGAAAAACCCATCTTCCAGCCAAAAAGGTTGTCTTCTTTAAAATTAACACCCCCACCCAGGTTAAAATATTTATATCCTAATTGCCTACCAATTATGGTAATTTCATCAGTTAATAATTTAGCTGGCGATTCGAACAGGTAAGCGGTTCTGGTAGCCAAAAGGTGCACCTGCATAATTTCTTTGGTACAAACTACTATGGCGCCAGATATGGCTATTCCATCTTTATACACCAAAAAAAGCTTGCTATCAAATTCATCAGAAGAAAGTAGCGCAACGAAATAGGCATTATTAAAAAGGTAAAGGTCTTTTGCGCCTATCCGAATCATATTTTCGGTATATATTTCAGAAAAAATGCTTGTGTCGTTAATATCGGTCGAAATTCGGACTTCATAATTACGCTTTCTCAACCGTCTGATTTTTTCTTTTACGCTTTTTCGGTAGCCCGCCCGTTGATTTTCAATGGTTGTGGTTAAATCGATTGCCACTGTTTTCCCATTGGCATATACGCCTGAAAACTTCTCCATTAACCTTTCCTGATTAAAAAACGGATGCAATCTGGAAAAAACAGTTACATTCTGGCCAGTTTCAAGAAACGCTATGAATGTATTTTTAAAGCGTTCCATAAAATCATCGTCCAAAGCATTGAAGTCCATATTTGAAATGGGCCCTGTATATCCATAAACCGATGTAAAGTCAAAAAAATCGGAACCGGGAATGTTTCTCTTCAAAAGTGGGAAGGCAATGTAATTCTCTCCTTCTTCATACACAAACAATATAGGGAAACCACTTTTATCTAAAGCGTGATAATACCAGGTGTGATAAAAATCGTAATGCAAAGCACGTTTTACATATGCAGACCATTCTTGTTTATCGTCAATTGTAATAATCTTTCTCATTTTAAGCTATTAAATTAGGGTAGATTTAAAGTAAGCAGTTCATTTTTAGGTAAGTAAAACAGAAGAATTAATTACCATTTTTATGAAATCTTCCTGTTGTGAAACAGGCTGAAAACCTACTTTTTTATAAATAGAGTAAGCAGCCAGGTTATCTGAATGTACTTCTAAGAAAATATGTTTAAGGTTAAGGTTATAAAAGGCATATTTTAACAACATCAAAGAAGCGTTATAGCCTATACCCTTTCCCCAGTATTTCTTTTCGCCGATAAAGAGGTGAAATTCTGCGCTCTCGTTTTCGATGTCGAGCAGTTGGATATTACCTATATATTCATTCGTATTTTTTACGCAGATGGCAAAACGTTTTTCATTGGCCAGATTTAGTTTATTTAACAACCATTGTTTTTCAACCTCTGCCGTAATGGGATCTTTTAACACAAATTTGGTATACGACCATACTTCAGGGTCGTTTCTCCACTTGTACGACACATCAGCATCTTTTAACGCTAACGGCCTTAAGTAAATTTGAGTGTTCATATGAGCGGTTTTAAGGCTTTAACAATTACTTTCATATCCGCTATGCTGTAGCGGTGATCAATTGGTAACGAAACAAGATGTTTAGTCAGAAAGTATTCATAACTATCAACGTGTGCCCATTCGTAAACATTAGGCCAATAGGTGGCTACAAATATTTTTTGATTGATGAGCTGTTGTTTGATAGAGGGATCTTCCACCAGGAGCGGGTAAACCATCGGTACATCTTCTCCTGAAAAATTTAGCCTCAAGATATTTTCCTGCCCCAGGTGCTGATCCAGATAAGCAAAGTTTTTTCTTCTGATATCTGCGCACTTATCGTAATCAATGCTGGAAAGAATGTTTTTAGTTAATACCGACATCTGTTTGATTTCGTTATTGCATAGTTGCTTGTTGTTTTCTATGTAATCTGCATATCCTTCTTCAATATTGATATCGATACTTTTAATCAGGTGAGCGAAGCGATCTGTTGATTGATCCTGTTTTAAATTTAAACCCAATGTGTTAGAGATATTAAGATAGGCACCATCGGGTACGCCGAAAAACTTGCGGCATGAGTAGAAGGTATCGCAATTGTTTACCGGTTTAGAAAAAAATGCCTGCGCATTATCGATAATCAGGTTCTTGATTTTTTTAGCTAGCTTTTTAACAGTTTCCGATTTAACTCCGAAGTAATTGGTGTAAAGTAAGCAGGAATGTTCGCCTATTTCAAAATCTATTACCGGATCTAAATCTTCGTCTATATGGTAAAAGTGATAGGGTATATTTAGTTTTTGGAGCGGTTCTAACAAAACCTCACAGGTATAGTATGGAAGATATATGGAGGAATATTTTCTTGTCCTTAACACATACTCGAGTGCATTTCTGCCTGTATTAAGTGCAATTAAATCAGGGTAATAAAGCTCCCCTTTTGATAATTCGAGGGGGATGTAGCCGCCAATAGTTTTGGGTGAGTGCGTTTCTCTTTCCATCGTTTTATTCTCTACCCTTGGTCTGCTTTATACATTCTGTTTTCTACAGGTCTGTAATATTCCTGTAAACTGGCCGGTACCCTGGCATTGTAACCAATAATCTGCCTTAAATCGCTATCTATTTTTTCGCCAAATTCATATCCTAAAAATCTGGGGTAATCGAATTGTTGTTTAATGTAAGGCTTTGTAAAACCTAGGGTTAAGGCTCTGCGCTGCTTGCGGGTGAAGTTGATACCACCTGCATGCCAGATGTTGGAATCGAATAATATAATGCTTCCCTTTTTGGCAATAGCTTGTTTAGCGAAAGCTTTAAAGTGTTTTTCCTCGGGTTTGATATCCAATTTATGAGAGCCCGACAAAAAATGTGTGGCGCCATTAAATATGGTAAAATCATCAAGTACAATAATCATCTGGATCATAAATTTAGATTCAGCGGAAAATGTGCGTACATCGCGATGGATATCCTGGATATAAGATTTAGTCTTCTTGCTGTTAATCACTCCATTTATTCCGTTAAGAATATAGTTTCCGCCCAAAAAATCACGGATTTCCCTGTGGCAGTACAATTTACTCAAAAGCTCAATAGCGAAATTATCTTTCTCAAGCAAATGATGTAATGTTCCCTCCATATTTTCTTCAATTCCATTTAAAACCTGTATTTCTCTTCTTAACAGATAAGAAGTTTCAAAACCAGTGGTTATTTCTGAAATTAATTTCTGATTGATTGCTTTTTCATATACAACCCATCCATATTCATCAATAGCTTCCCTAAAGTCGGCTAAAGTGGCTCGTTTGTAGATAAATGTATTGTTCACAATTTTAGGTTTAGTTTATTTATTGGTTAGTTACTGATGTGCAAAGGTTGGTTAAGCCTGTAAATGCATAATCTTAAAGAGTGCTGCATTAACGATATCCACATCAAATTTTGTTTTTGCAAATTCATGTCCTTTGTTTCCAAAAGCAATAATATCATCACTGTTATTAATAAAGTATTCCATTTTATTGGCTAGTGCGCCAGCATCTTTAACTGGGATAAGAAATCCATTGGCCTGCTTAGGGTCGTTATTAATGGTTTCACGGCATCCTACAGAGTCGCAGGTAATCACAGCCCTGCCTATGGCCATTCCTTCGAGCACGCAGCGTGGAACGCCTTCTCCATAATAAGAAGGGAGCACCATTACCGAAGAGCGCTCAATATCCGGCCGTACATCATCAACCTGCCCTATGTATTGAATCGTATCTCCACTCGCAATTTTCTGGTACAGCTCGGGTGTAATGGCGTCAATGTTCGGATCATATGGTCCAATGAGTTTAAAAACGGCTTGTGGAAAACGTTGTTTAATCAATTTGGCGGCATCGTAATATTCTTTAATGCCTTTTGCATTAATGAGCCTTGATACCATTAAAAAGGTTATGGGCGAGGTACTTGGTTTGGAGTAGTGATAATGACTTAAGTCTACACCCGATCCGTTTACCACATAAACCTGGTGTTTTTTATTCAGGATCTTCAGATCGATTAAACGCTGAGAATCATCTTTGTTCTGAAAAATTATATTTAAACGTGGATTGGGCTTCAGGCTCAACTTTAGTAATAACCTGGTTATTTTAACAATTAGTTTATTACTGGAAGAATTATCGGTAAAGTTATAACCCAAGCCGGTAAGCATGGGGGCAATTAATTTAACCTTGCATAATTTGGCTAAAAAAGAGCCGTAAATAACAGGTTTAAAGGTGTAAGGGAAAAAAATATCAGGTTTTATTTGCCTGATGAGTTTATACAACGAAAAGATAAACCTTAAATCGGATAAGATAGAAACATTACTACCATCTAATTTACTTTCGTAGGTAATTACATTCAGCTTTTTCAGTTTACTTCGAACCGATTCTTGTTCAATTTTAGGCGTAAACACATAAACCTGGTTATGTTGCTGCATTTTTTCGATCAGCTTGCCTCTAAAATCGAGCAGGGATCTGGAAGAGTCGCAGACGATAAAAATCTTTTTTCTAGTTGTATTCATCATGTCAAAATTTTGATTTAAACTGCAAAGCCACCTATCCAGGTGGCTTATTGCAGAAAAAATATGAAGGTTTTGCTTTACCTACCTGGCACCTGCATTCGCCGTTACGATTGCAGGCACACTCGCTGCATCATTAAGGAATGATTTGTACTCATACTCTGGAATCCAGGTAGAAACTGCCGTCGTTATATTGTTTGCACCACATTTATCGTAAATATTGGTGGTAATACCGCTAAAATATCCTTCCGGATCACTTGCCACTTTTGTAGTTAATGGTTTAACACAATTTGAGAAATACTCATTATCTGTTCTTACTATACCCCCTGCTCTTGTACCAATAGAGTAACCAGAGTTGTTAAGGTGATAGTTGTTAAACATGTGCACACTTCCATAGTTCATTGATGGCTCTCTTTCGGTAATATTGTACCACATGTTGTGGTGCATGGTTACATGTAGTTTACCTTTATCAGCTTCGTGACCTTCGATACCACCACTAATTAATACTGATAGGTTGGTATCGTGGAATTTACTCCAAGAAACCGTTACATAATCAGATTCTCTGGTAATGGTAATGTCTTTACCCCAATATTCCCAACCATGCGTACGATCTGTAGAGAAATCGCAATGATCTACCCAGATATGGTGAGCAGCTTCTTTAATTTGTACTGCAGCCTGTTCTACGTAGTTTTTAAAAGTAATATTCTGGATTATAATATTGCTTACTGTATAAATAAATAAATTCACACCTTCAATAACAGCACCAGATCTACCAATAATAGATTTGTTTGATTTTACATAAACAATATCTTTACCAGCGCCTTTAATGGTACCACTCACATAAATAGTACGTGTAATGTTATCACCAACAGCTGCTCTTAGTTGATCAAGTGTGGTTACTGTAGTTTCTACGCCACCCTGGCCGCCTGTTGTTTTACCATTTACAAGAGCATAACCTACCAAGGCTGCATTAATGGTTATATTTGCGGGCGGAGTTACCGTTTCTGTTGGAGGTAGAATGGCACTTGTACCACCCATTACATAAGTATAAGAACGACCGTTAGTTCTGGGGTCGGTATTGTCAGACGCTGAAAATATTACCGTAGTTCCCCAATGGCTAAACCTTCCCTTACCTAAATTCCTAATGTCATCGTGTACGCTATGTGCAGGACCTAGTTCTACTCCGTTTTCAAACAATCTTAAAATCGACTGTTCTTTTGAAGTAGCATTGTCACCACCAGAAATGGATTGTGAAATTTTATATGCATACCCTCCTTCAGATTTTACACCGATAAGGCTTAGTTTACCTGTACTGCCACTTACAGCAGCTAACACTGAGGTAGAATCGCTTGAAAACAATTCTGTACTGTCGACTAATGTGTCATTAGCATTTACACTTTTTTTACAATTACTAAAGAAGATAATTGTCGTTAACATTAAACCAATTAAACTCACTTTTTTAAACAATTTTGTCATTCTCTGCATTTTTATTTTTTTTAAATTTACAACTTAACGCTATATGCGATAAATGAGTACATCTAATAAAATGCAGTTAAAACGCTGATAATTAAATAATAGGCTTAATATTCGACATTACTTATACTGTAAACCAATTGCTTACAGATAGTAAAATGACAGTTTAATAATTCAGTTTAATAAAATTTATAATACATCTAGTTTACACAAACATGACAAACTAAATTGCAATAACAGCTGTTTTTGGTTTCAACTGTAAATTTGGGTGATAAAATGTTGTAAACCAGTTCACAAAATTCTTTACACCTTTTTGCACAGAAACAGATGGTTCATAATTTAACAAGTTTTTTAAGTCATCGATATCTGCCGATGTTTCTGCCACATCGCCATCTTGCATGGGCATGAATATTTTTTGGGCCGTTATTCCGGTCTCTTTTTCGATTTCTTCGACAAAATCTAACAAGTTAACCGGTGCTCCTCTACCGATATTAAATACGGCAAAAGGTGCTGCAGATGTAGCCGGATCAGGGTTTTGGTTATTCCAGTTTGGATTTGCCTGTGCCGGTTGATCAAAAACTCTTACAATACCTTCAATAATATCGTCTACGTAGGTAAAATCTCTTTTCATTTCCCCGTTATTAAAAACTTCGATGGGCTTGCCTTCTAAAATTGCTTTTGTAAACAAGAACAAAGCCATATCTGGTCGGCCCCAAGGACCGTAAACTGTGAAGAAACGTAAACCAGTGGTTGGGAGATTAAATAAATGGCTATAAGCATGTGCCATTAATTCGTTACTTTTTTTAGAAGCTGCGTACAATGAAACCGGGTGATCTACATTATCATGAGCAGAAAATGGCATTTTTTTATTTAATCCATATACGCTCGAAGAGCTGGCATACAATAAATGGCCAACTTTAAAATGACGGCTACATTCCAGGATATTTAAGAAACCTTTAATGTTGGCTTCGATATAGGCATCCGGATTGGTTAAACTATACCGTACACCTGCCTGAGCGGCCAAATTACAAACCGCATCGAACTTATAGGTTTTAAAACAGTTTTCTAAACTTTCTTTATCGCAGATATCCAACTTTATGAAAGTGTAATTTTCATATCTATTACTTACCTGAGGAATTCCGTAAACCAAATCGGTATGATTAATACCAGTTTGAGCCAAGCGGGCATGTTTTAAGTTCACATCATAATAATCGTTGATGTTATCAATGCCAACAACAACATCTCCTCTTTCCAATAAGCGTTTTGCCAAATGGAAGCCAATAAATCCGGCTGTACCGGTAATTAAAATTTTCATAAAATTTAAGTTTGAGAAACAGTTAAGAATGGCCTCGAAAAAGGCTTGATTGTTTGTTTTTAGGATACAGCAAAACATCCCATCAAAAAAAATGCGGTAATGATTTGTCTATATTTTGGGTTTTAGTTTTGCTGGTATAAAGCGTTTAGAATAGATTGAGCAAATATTTCTGGCCTACGGCTGTACAGATACTGCATTGCCCTTTCGGCATCCGGATTTTGGTTATGTTTCAATTTTTCGGCCATCGCTTTGGCAAGGGCTTCTACATTGTTTACTTCAACTTTGGCAATAGCCGGGATTTCGCCGATGCCACCTGCACAAAGTGTAGATACGACTGCGCTGTTTACCGACATCATTTCTAAGAGCACATTTGGAAAACCTTCTTTTATAGACGATACTACGCAAAGTTTGGCCTGTTTAAAATAAGGAGCCGGATTATCTATCTGTCCTTTTAAAAAAACCGAATCGCTTAAGTTATTATTCTGAATAATATTAATTAACGATGCTCTTTCTTTTCCCTCTCCCAGTACCAGTAATTTCAGTTTGGGGTGCTCATGTTTGATCAGTTTAAAAGCTTTGATCAGAATCGGAAATCCTTTTTCTGGGATCAACCTCCCTGCAGAGCAGATAAAATCGAGTTTGGCATCGCCATTAATTAGAGGCTGATCAGATTTAGCGATAATCTTATTAAAATCGACGGGATTGGGTTGAACCAATATTTTGCGCTCCGATAAAAATCTATTATGATCAAGCAGTTGTATTTTCATTATCGCAGTTTGGCAAACCACTAAATCTACAGCCGGGTAACCCATGCGGTAAATGATCTGATAAATGCGTTTTTTAATTCCGGTAAAACGGGTAAAAACAGAAGTGCACTCGCGGACAATTAATTTCGATCTGAGATAACCTATCCGTTTTAAAAAGCCCAAAAAAGCATTTAGGTACGGGTGCGTGCTCATGATCACATCATCCTTTTTATATTTTCGGAGTAAGGGTATCAGTTTTACAAAACCCCAAAAAATTGTTTTTTTAGCTAAATATTTTTTGAAAATCCCTTCAGAAATTTTCAGCCCGGTAAAAGCATGTTTCTTTAAAAAGTACATTTCGCCGTTAACAGCGGTTGCCATCATCAGCAACACATTTTCAGCACCATTGGGGGCGTCGGTTAACGAAATGAAAATCATTCTTTTTTCTACTGTGGTCATTTCGAATGGCGATTTATTTCCTTTTAAGGTTTCGGATAATTTTTTTGAATGGCATCATCCAGCTTAATACTTTCCGCTTGCCATCTATTACAATAATATTATTGGCGAAACTGATGTTATGGAGCCCTTTATTGTAAGGTTTATCTGGTAATATTTCGAATTTATAGGCTGTTTTAAATTCTTTTTCATTGAGTGTTTCAATTTCATTGATGATAATTGAGCCTCCGTAGCGGTTAATGGGGTTTTGTGTTGGTCGATACAGTGATTTGCCAACTTTAAATAAACTCCCTGCAGCCCTGCAGAATTCTTTTTCTACCGGAATTGGGTTCTGATAATGCCCGGTATATTGACCGTTTAAAGTTTTTGAATGATAAATGTACAGGCAATTGTGATCTCCCGATACACTGGTAAAAAGCCAATATCTGTTTTCATGATAAATAATCGAGCTATCTACAAAAGCTTTTCCACTAACCAACACTTTTATTTTGGTTAATTGGCTGGGGTTTTCGTTATTAACCTGATAAAGTGCTATTTCTTTCGCTTCTGACGTTTCCGGGATGCAGTATAAACAATCATTTTCTTCAATAAGATATGGATAAGATAAATGGATCGCATCGGGCTTTATGCCCTGCACTTTCTTCTTGTTTTTGAAGTCGAACTCATCAATCATCATAATCTCGCCCTTCCCTTTCCAAAAATCCAGTTCTTCGTAATAGATCCTTGGTGCATCATTTATACGCACTACGAAAGGATCAGCAGCATAATCGATGTTATCTTCTTGCAACCAGTTTATAGCCGCACCCAGCTTTTTTGTGCTGATCAGCTCTTCTGGCGTTTGATAAACAAAACCAATGTTCCATTTATCAGCTGCGAATATTTTATTAAAGAGGTTAACTGTTGCATTCATCTTATCATGCTACTAATGAAACTTTATCTGCAATCGATTTATTTTTAATTAACCATTGAGAGAGTACAAGCAATTTCCAGATCTGAGGATACCTGTTCCACTTTCCGGTCATATGTTCATTGATAATTTCTTGTGTTCTTTTCAAATGGATGCCAGGGATGTTTTTTAGGTTTTCGACCGATAAATTATCCATCACATAATCTTTCAATTCATTTCTGAACCAGTGTTGAAATGGCATGGTAAAGCCAGCTTTTGGCCTGTCGAACATGTGTGCAGGCACACAATCGAACAATAAATCTTTTAATATCCGTTTTTGGTTTCCATTGGTGTATTTAAATGCTGTGGGCAGGCTTCTCGAAAACTCTATTACTCTGTAATCCATTAAAGGTGATCGCGATTCAAGCGAAAAAGCCATTGAAGCGCGATCCACTTTTGTATTGATATCTCCATTTAAATAGGTTTTAATATCAAAATCAGAAATCCGTTCTAACAAAGGTTTAGCTGGATTGGTTAAAATATGCATCAATGGATTATACTTGGCCAGATCAGGTTGTTTTACCCACGAATTTTCCATGTTGCCAAACATCTTTACATATAGTTTTTCTACATCTTCCATAGATAAGCCCATGGCAATTAATTTATGGCGATAGCTCGGCGATTGATTAATTAAGCCTGCCAATGCTTTTCGAATGCCATGTGGCGCATAGAACAGACCGTTTACCTGTTTAATCCATTTGTAACGGTGGTACCCTAAAAAAGCTTCGTCGCCAGCATCGCCACTTAAGGCAACGGTTACATGTTTCCTGGTATTTTTACTGAGCAACATGGTAGGTATTGCACTCGAATCGGCAAAAGGCTCGTCGTAAAAACGGTTAAAGTTTTCAATTAAGTCAATGCCATCATTGTAATTACACTCAATAGTATAATGGTCGGTACCTAGGTGTTTAGCAACCTGATTGGCATAAGCACTTTCATCGAAACCCTTTTCATTAAATTTTATAGAGAATGTTTTAACCTGGTCGATTTCTTTTGTGGCCATAGCCGCAATTAACGATGAATCTATACCACCGGATAAAAACACACCCAATGGTACATCAGCATTCATCCTGATTTTAACCGCATCGGCCAAAATAAGTGCTAAAGCCTCTTTAGCTTCTTCGTAACTCCCTTCAAACTTGTTCTTCCAACCATAATCTAAGGTCCAGTATTCTGTAATTTTAAGCTTATGAGATTTAAGGTCGTATTTAAAATAGTTGGCTGCCGGCAATTGTTTTACCGCTGTATAAATAGACTGAGGCTCTGGTACATAACCCCAAATCAAGTATTGATTAATGGCTTCTTCGTTAACACTTAGGTTCCTGGCAATATTAATTTGTGAGGGTTGGCTTGCAAATTCGAACGATGAATGATCGTGTGCATAATAAAAAGGTTTTTTACCGAAGCGATCTCTGGCACCAAACAGTTCGTTTTTATAGGTATCATAAATTACAAAAGCAAACATCCCGTTAAAGCGGGTTAAGCAATCGGCACCATATTCAAGATAAGCTGCACATATTACTTCGGTATCAGAACTGGTGTTAAACTGGTAGTTTTTCCGTTCGAGATCTTTCCTAATATCTTTGTAATTGTATATTTCTCCGTTAAAAACAATATGGAGGTGCAAATACGAAAAGGGCTGATTGGAGCGTGCGTCCAGATCGATAATGGCCAATCTATTGTGCGCAAAAATAACCTGATCGTAACGTTGAACGCCTGTATAATCTGGGCCTCGAAAATTGATTCTTGCCATTTTCTCACGGATAGTTCCGTTCGAGTAAGGTATGGTTGTGCCGTATATTCCACACATAGCGATATATTTTAGATTGTTAACTGATTAATTCTTCATATTGAGCGCTGATTTTATCAAGCGCACATTTCTGATATACATTTCTCCTAATCTCAGCCGGGTTCCATTGGCCTTGAGTGCAGGCCTGGATAATTCGCCGCCTAAAGCCTGCCAGATCATCCTGTTCTAAAACAAAACCGTTAAAGCCATCGATAATTAATCCCGGAATGCCGCTCACTCTAAAGGTTACCACCGGCAAGCCTACGGTAAGCGCTTCTAAAACCACGTTGGGGAAACCTTCTGTATAAGAGCTCAACACCATTAAATCGTGCTGAATCATCACTTCGTGAATGTTTTTAATTTCTCCTAAAATTTTGAGCCTGTGATCGAGCTGCAGGTCCTTAATTTTGGAGTTAATCTGATCTTTTAGTACTCCTGTTCCCACGAAATCGAGGTGATAATTTTCGGGCAAATGTGCCATAATATCAACCAGTCGCTCCAAACCTTTTTCCAGCGCAAAACGGGCCACAACCAATAATCTATATACCTTATCAGGCACTTTAACCTCTTTTAATTTATTGGTTTTCAATACTGGATTGGCAATTACCTTAATCAGCTCCTGATTAACATTATAAGTATCAATCAATGATTGTTTCATTTCTTCCGACTGGCAAACGATCTGTTTGTAACCCCGATAACTTGCGCTGGCAAAAAGTTCGTAAAACCTCGACTTAAATCCTTCAAACAATCTTTGTTCGTGTGGAATATTAGAAGCCCTGGCAATAAGCATCGGGATTTTTAAAAACCGCCCAACCAGTGAGACTAATATATTGATGTGATCGGTAGTGGAAAAAACTGCATAAGGCGCTTCTTTTTTTAGCAAGTTATAAAGTGAAAAAAAAGATTTAGAGGCTTTTTTGGTTTTTAGATCAATAAAACGAACAGCTTCCAGGTCCATCGAGAAACAATTCACGGTCGAATCTAAAATCACAATGGTGACGTCGAACTTATCTTTGTTAAATCCCTGGGCCAAATTCCAGAACACCCTTTCTGAGCCGCCCGAAGTTAATGAGCTGAGTACAAAGAAAACTTTCTTTTTAAGCTTAACTTCTTCTTTAATAGTTTTTTGTGGAGCGTACATGTTATATTAGTTGATGACAATCCGATTAATCGTTAACCAAATAATTTTGAAATCGGTAAGGATATCGTTGTGATTGATATACCTCATGTTCTGTTTAATTTTTGCGGGGATAATCCTTTCGATGTAATAAGTTTCGGGATCTTCGGCATGTTTTAGCAGCTCATTTTCATTGCAGAACTCAACCGATGCCCAATCAGTAATACCCGGTTTAACGGATAAAACGTAACGTTGTTCCTCATTGTAGAGATTCACGTATTTTCTAACTTCTGGTCTTGGTCCAACAAAACTCATCTGCCCTTTTAAAACATTCAATAGCTGAGGCAATTCATCTAACTTGTATTTCCTTAACCAATACCCTAACCTTGTAATGCGGTTATCTCTGTTCCCGATGGTAAGTAAGCTATTGTTGCTCTGTGTAACATACATGGTTCGAAACTTTGCCAAATGAAAATCTTTCATGTTCCGTCCAACCCTGATCTGTTTAAAAATAACAGGACCTTTCGAGTCTAGCTTGATTAGGATAGCAATCAAGATTAAAATCGGACTGAACAACACTAAACAAAGCGTTGCAAAAACCACATCGAATATTCTTTTCTTATTTATTTTCATGATGCTACTGCCATTTGTTTATGTCCTGAAAAGCCACCTTCTTCAATTTCTAAATGGCTATTTAATTGAATATGCACACAGCTGATTACCGAAGTGATGATAAATTCTACTTCTGTAGCTGTTAATTGCGGATAAATGGGGAGAGAAATCTCGCAGGCATAATTCTGATAGGCCATTGGATAATCTTCAATTTTATAACCGAGGTTTTTAAAGAGCGTAAGCATTGGCATCGGGATAAAATGAACATTGCTCGCAATCCCCAAAGATGCCAGGTCATCAATGATCTGATCTCGCTGTATCTCGGTTAAACCTTTAACCCTCAAGGGAAAAAGATGATAACAGGATTCGCGTTGCGTACTCACTAAAGGTGGTGCAATAAACCAATCTTCGTGCTGAAAGCCATCACAGTAATGCTGCGCAATTTTCTTACGCTGAGGTAAAAGATCCTGATTATATTTCCTGATCTGTGCTAAACCAATTGCAGCGCAGATATCAGGCATATTGATCTTTAGTCCCTGAAACAAGATATCGTACCGCCAGCCAGCACCTCTTGATTTAGAAAGCGCATCTTTGTCCTGACCATTAAGCGTATACATTTTTAAGTAGCTGTATTCCTCCTGAGGATTAAATGCAGCCGGGAGATTTAAGCAGATTGCCCCTCCTTCGGCTGTTGTAATATTTTTAACAGCATGAAACGAAAATATCGTTACATCGCACATCTGTGCAGCCGGTTTATCGTAATATAAACTGCCTATTGAATGGGCAGCATCCGAAATCAGTAATATTCTTTTAAGCAAAGATTGTTTATCTGACTGGCATTTAAATTTTTTCTTAATATCAACACGATTAATTAATTCTTTTAGAGCAGTATAATCACACGGCCAGCCGGCAATATCTACTGCGATTATCGCTTTGGTTTTTGAAGTAATTGCCGCCTGAACCTTTTCAGGATCGATATTAAAATCTTCAAGCACATCAACCATAACCGGAGTTGCACCGCAATGAAGAACAGCTAATGCCGTGGCACTATAGGTATATGCCGGTACAATTACTTCGTCGCCGGCTTTAACACCAAACCACTTTAACATTAAAATAGTACCTGATGTCCAGGAATTTACACAGATCACCTCATCAGTTCCAGTTGTCGCCTTAATTTCATATTCAAGGGCTTTCACTTTTGGCCCTGTGGTAATCCATTTGTCGTTAAGTGTTTCCAATACCTGATCAACCACAGTTTGATCGATAAAAGGCGGAGAGAATGGGATATTCATATTCGTCAATTTAATTGTGTTAATTATATTCAACCAAAATGGGGTCTTCCATTTTAATTTTGGAGAGTTGTAGAATGGCAAAGTATAGGAATAATGTTGGGCCACTCGTTGCCAGAAGCCATTCGTTATGAAAAAATGAATTGATGGAAATAGCTAGAAAAGAACAGCTTAAACAGACGAGGAGTGCATTTTTCTTATCTTTGATGTGCAAAAAAGCATAAAAAATGATCTTCCCTACTTTTCGATATAATAAAATAAGCAAAATAAAACCCAGCAAAGGCCCCAAATAAGTAATAAACATTAAATAGGCATTATGGGATGTAATAACGATAGGCCCTTTTTTGTAAACAAAGTTGTGTTGCACAACATCGTTCCAGGTTTTTCCATAAAACAGTAGTCCAAGAGGATATTCGCTTATAATTTGGATGTTCTCTCCCATTAAATCGCCTCGCTCTTCCTTACCTCTTGCATTTTCTGCACTTTTATTTAAAATATTCTGTTGCTTTTTACCTTCAGAAAATTGTTCAATTGAGCTTTGTGCGATAAAAAATATTGCGCAAAACACACCAAATATTAAAATGGACTTGGCTTTATAATAGCTTAAAAAAAATAATCCGGTTACAACTGCAAAAGCGACCAAAACCGACCGTTGCATACCAAAGAAGATAAGAGAGAGCGATAAACCAAATAAAAGAAGATTAATTAGCCAGCTTCTTTTAAACAGAATGGCATTAATCACAAGAAAAGGTGTTAAAGCAGCCATCTGATAGCCGAAAGTAAAAATAGTGGTCGATATACCTGCTGGTGCCTGCAATACGTCTTCCTGTACTAAAAGCGAACGGACAGGCGCCATATTGTACTCATGATCGATAAACATGATGATTCCCGAGAGCAACAATATGCCGAAGAAAAATCCAATTGCGATATTCATTCGCTTTAAATTGGTACCGATAACGTAGTTGAATAATAAAGCAAAGCAAGCCGCGACAATTAATAAGGCAAAAAAACCAGTAACATCTGCCTGACCTATAAGGTAAAAAAACAGGGCTGCAATAAAGAAAACAAATAATTCTTTTCCATATAGGAACCCTGTTTCTTCAGTCCGATAGAAATAGATTAACGGCACCAGGAAAACTATTGGTGCCGGAATTCTGAAAACCCCGGTCATGAAGATGTTGAATGTTGTTGCATAAACATAGGCAAACAACAAAAAGAGAAACATTATTTTCTTAATCATGACATGATGAGTTGCTCCCAGTTGGCAGAAATGCGTTCAATAGAATTTGTTTCGTTGATCGACCTTGCTTTTTCTGAAAATTTATTTTTTAAATCACTGTTATTAAGTATTTTATCAATAGACAATGAAAGTCCTACTATATCTTTATCAGCAACCAGAAGTCCGTTAATTCCATGTTCGATAATCTCTGAAGGGCCAAACTCACAGTTCATTGCTACACAAGCACAGCCCATTCCCATGGCCTCTACCAGTACATTGGGATAACCTTCATTTCTGGAGGAAAGCACAAACACCTCGGCCTGCGTATAATAGTCTTGCAGATTGGATTTAAAACCAATCAGCTTAACTTTATCTGTTAGGTTTAAATCGGCAATTTGCCTTTCGAGATTTGCTCTGTCTGGCCCTTCTCCAGAAATTAAAAGATCAACATCAGCCAATTCCAGTTTGCTATAAGCCTCAATAAGATGATCGAAGCCTTTTTCATAACATAGCCTGCCAACCGAGAGTATAAATCGTTTACCATGAACAGCGCCTGCGTTTGAACGAGAAAAGTGATGGATTGGATTATGTATTGTTTTAAAGTTATCCAGCTTTTCGAATTGCTTAATTCTTTTAAATCCTTTAAACATCCCAAAAGCTGGTAGCACAATGGCTTTTGATTTTCTATAAATATGAAATATAAACCACTGTAGTAATTTGTTGTATTGTTGTATGGTACTATTTAGGGCGGTTCTTTCAGAAACCAGATAAGGCAAACCTAAAATCATACAACATAAACCTGCCCAAATGTTAGCCGATGTCATAAAACAAATGGTACAATCTGGTTTTTCTTTCTTTAACAGAAAAAGCAATCTGTAAAAAGTCAAGTAAGCATACCTAACCCTGTTTAAGAGGTTTTGACTATCTTTTCTTTCTACCAGATTTACAATTTTAATCTGTTTATTAATCTGATATTTAACTTTAGCTGTATTAAGGCAAATCATTGTAACACTGCAATCTTTATCGCTAAAGTGGTTAGCCAGGTTACTAATTACCCGCTCAGCACCACCTCCTTCTAAACTGTTGATTACGAAGCATAATTTAGTAGCCATTTCGAATTAATTTACAATCGTTTTAATGGTCTGGAAAGCGTTTCCAAAGGTTTTATATTTCACTTCGAAGAGGAAGTATTTTCTGAGGTAGAAGTTTAAAAGTTTAATTTTCTGTAAACCAGTATAGGTGAAAATTTTAATGATGATATAGAAATCGCTCAATTGCATCTTCTTTAATGGAACATAAGCAACCGGACTCCAAATACCTCCGGGGTGACGCCTGTAACAACTCATTACTTCGGGTAAAACGTATATTTTTTTACCTGTTACCCAAGTGCAATAGAGTTTCAACAGTTTATCGCAGGCATAACACTTTAAAAACCAATCGTTTTTATAAAGATTTTTAATGGCTTCAATGTTGCGGTAAACAATAGTTGCAGTACAGGTTTCTACTTGCCTGTTTACAATCAGATCGCTAAAGCTATACTGCAGGGGAACGGGATTAAAGTCCATGTAAAACAGCTCAGTATCGTCAAAATTTATTTCGCGTGTATAATGGCAGCACATTACATATTCTGGATTATTCTCCAAGAAGTCTACCTGTTTCTGGAGTTTATATGGGTCTAACCAATAATCATCACCATCGCATGTGGCCACGTATTTACCTTTAGTTTCTAGCGCAACCCGAATTACATTTTGGGTAGCACCAATATTCTTTGGTGCTTTTAAACGCTTAATTTTATCAGGATGTTTGGCAACATATTCATCAATAATCTCTGTGGTGCCATCGGTAGAGCAATCGTCGCCAATAATAATTTCTGTATTAAAATTGCATTTCTGCATCAGAAATCCATCCAGCGCTTTCGCAATAAATTTACTGTGGTTATAAGTGATGCAAAAAATGCTAACCATTATACCTGGATCGTCTTGTTTCATAATAGAAGCTAATATTAATTGCCGTTAACCACCATGCCTATATTGCCATTAACCATGGTACTGTAATCAGCAAGTTTAAGCACTTGTTTTTTGCGGTAATTCTGAGTTCTCAAAATAATCCTGACCACTAAATCCTGATCGGCACTGGTTAAAGTATGGTAAAGTGGCAAACACATAATGCGTTTAGAAATGGAATCACAGATCGGCATATTTACTTTAGCGATGTATGGCAAGGCCGATAACGATGGGTAAAAGTACCGCCTGCAATACACCTGAACCAATTCTAACTGTTTCATACAATCAAGCATCACCTCTTCGGATTGAAATATTACGGGATAGTATGCATAATTAAATTCCGTATCGGCTTGAATAACCTGAAACTGGGCTTCAATTTTATTCAGGCGCATCTCGTAATGCTGTGACAGTTCTTTGCGTTTACTCAAGATCTGATCGATATGTTTTAGGTTGCAAAGCCCCATTGCAGCATGAAATTCAGAATTTTTTGCATTGGTTCCGATCTCTGAAAAAGTATCTACCCCACTATAACCGAAATTACGCATCAGCGCCATTCTCTTTAAGGTTTCCGGATTTTGGGTAAAAACTGCCCCGCCTTCAATAGTATGAAACAGTTTAGTGGCATGGAAGCTTGTTGTACTTGCATCGCCATAGGCGAAGATCGATTTACCTTTATATTTTGTACCAAAACAATGGGCAGCATCGTAAATTACCTTTAGTCCATGTTTTTTTGCAATACGGTCTATCGCTTCAATATCACAAGGATTTCCAAAAACGTGTGTAGCTAAAATTGCTGAGGTATTAGGCGTTATGGCCGCTTCAATTTTATTGGGATCTATGTTAAGGGTATCTTCATCTATATCAACAAAAACAGGTTTGCAGCCCTGCCAAACAATACTGCTGGTGGTAGCCACAAAGGAAAATGGTGTGGTAATAATTTCGCCTTTCACTTCTAACGCCTGTATGGCCAGTTGTAATGCGATAGTACCATTGGTTACGTATAACAAATGTGGCAGCGCTAAGTATTGCTGTAACTTTAACTCCAGCTCATTTACTAACGGACCATTATTGGTGAGCCACTGTCTGGCCCAAATGCTACTTACATAGCTTTTAAAATCTGCCTGTTTTGGCAAAAAGGGTTTAGTTACAGGTATCATTGTTTGAGGATTAATTGTTTAAAATCAAGGAGTGCAGCGAGTTTGATGCTGCTACTTATGCCGAGGTAAAAACTGCCATAGATGACGCTTATACCAGCAATACGCAAAATATTGTTGATGTGATAATGTGTTAAACACCAGGTATCCAGACAATAACACGCTACACCTAATAGGCTAGATAACATCAAAATAGGTACTATATCATGAAGTTGTTCTTTAAGTGGATAATTGATTAATTTGCCACTATAGGTTGAATTGATATAGTATGCAAAAACAGTAAAGAAGAGCTGAAAATATAGAAGCCCCATAATGCCAAATGGAATAACACAGATAATTCCGATTACACTTAGCACCTTTTTTATAATTTCTAATTTCAAAAACTGCCCGCTACGACCTTTAACTTTTAAAATATTCAGGTTGTATGCGTGTACGGGATATAGGATACCAGCAATACATAAAATCTGAAAATAAGGTACAGAAGGCAGCCATTTATCGGTTAATAGCAAAGAGATTAAAGGTTGGGCAATAAGTGCTAAAAAAATCAGGATGGGTGCATTCCAGAATAACACCTGCTGCATTAACCTTCGGTAAACCATTTTAAGCTTTACATCATCATTGCTGATGTTCGAAAACATAGGATAGGTTACTTTACTAATTGCCGTAGAAATAATCCCTATGGGCAACTGACTTAAACTATCTGCCCTGGCGTAAAAGCCCAATTGGGCTGCTGCGTAAAAGCGCCCTATAATAACGGTGTATAAATTTTGATAAATAGTGTCCAACAGCCCAGAAAGCGTCATCTTGTAGCCAAAATGAAAGTGCTTTCTAAAGCTTTTTTTATTAAAAATCAGTCTTGGTCGCCAATCTGAGTAAAACCAATGCAAGATGGTAGAAACACTTGCACTCAGCAAGCTCATCCAAACCAAACTCCAGGTTCCATAACCGCTTTTCGCTAGATAAATACCCAAACAACCACCCAGTATTACTGCAGGTATCTGAATGACCGTTTGCAGTTTAAATTTCATTTCCTTAGTTAATAAAGTACTCTGAATACTGAAAAAGGCATTTATTAAAAAGGTTAATCCGTAAACCCTTACAATACCGGTAAGTGTTGGCTGCCTGTAAAAACTGGCAATTAGCGGTGCTGCAAAAAACAGAACACCATATACAACGAGGCTTCCAAACAGGTTAAAAAAAAATATGGTAGAAAAATCCTTTTGCCCCGCCATTCTTGTACGGATCAGCGACGAGGTTAAGCCGCTATCCATCAACGAATTGCCAACAGCGATAAAAATAGAGAGCATTGCGATTAAGCCAAATTCTGCGGGACTTAATAAGCGGGCCAATATGACGGTAACGAACAGGTTTATGAATTTAACACTAAACTGCTGTCCGATCGACCATATAATGCCCGATCGCGCTTTATATGTTAAACTCATGACCTTACAATCGAACCGTTTCTATTGATTGTGGCAATACGGCTTTTATATCATATACCACGCATGCTGGTTTACGCAATGTTGTGATATTTAAACTATTGAAAGCTTCGTGCGCTACTGCCAGTATAATTCCATCGTACTTTCTGGTTTTTGACGAGCCATTTTCGCAGATAATACCATAGTTATGGTTAGCCTGATCGGCATTTGCCCAGGGATCGTGAATGGTTACTTTGACTTTGTATTCTTCCAAACGCCTTACAATATCGATTACTTTGGTATTGCGGACATCAGGACAGTTTTCTTTAAAGGTAAAGCCCAACACTAACACTTCTGCGCCCACAATATGAATGTTTTTAGCGATCATTTTTTTGATAACCTGATCAGCCACATATTTACCCATTCCATCGTTTACACGTCGTCCGGCCAAAATAATTTCGGGGTGGTAGCCAGCTTCCTGTGCTTTTTGAGCTAAATAATAAGGATCTACGCCAATACAATGTCCACCAACTAAACCCGGTTTAAAATTCAGGAAATTCCATTTGGTTCCGGCTGCCGCTAAAACCTCAGAAGTATCGATACCGATCTGGTTAAAAATCATCGCTAGTTCATTTACAAAAGCAATATTGATGTCGCGCTGGGCGTTTTCAATCACTTTTGCCGCTTCCGCCACTTTAATAGACGAAGCTTTATAAGTTCCGGCCGTAATTACCGAACGGTACAATGCATCTATTTTTTCTGCAGCTTCGGGAGTAGAACCTGATGTGATTTTTAAGATGTTGGCAACGGTGTGTTGTTTATCTCCCGGATTAATACGCTCTGGAGAATAACCAGCAAAAAAATCTTTATTGAAAACCAAACCAGACCCTTTTTCTAAAACGGGCACACATTCGTCTTCAGTTACGCCAGGATATACAGTTGATTCATAAACCACTATGTCTCCTTTCTTTAACACTTTAGCAACAACTGCACTCGCTTTAATTAAAGGTGATAAATCTGGCCTGTTGTTTTTATCAACAGGCGTTGGTACTGTAACAATATAAACCGACGAGCTGCGTAATTTTTCGATTTCATTGGTACAGTACAGGCCTTTTAAAGTTGTGCATTCGAAAGTTAAAACCTTATTCAATTCAGATTCCTCAACTTCTAATGTATTGTCGTATCCGGCTTTTAATTCTGCTATCCTAGTCTGGTTAATATCAAAGCCAAATACCTTGTATTTTTTTGCAAATTCTACTGCCAACGGTAAGCCAACGTAGCCAAGGCCAATTACCGCCATTTTCAGGTTATCTTCAGCGTTATACATAATATTGTTGCGTATTTACGGTTAATGTTAAGTTGCTAATTGGCACTCTGGTAACTAAAGCGCAGTCTAAATGATCGAATGACATTAAAACATGTTTGCCCTGAATCTGGATCACCTCTCCTTCCTGGTTATGGAAGAGACCATTACTGATCCGAACACGGTCGCCTTTGGAAATACCGGTTAAACTCACTACATCTACATCACTGTAGGTATCCATTATGTGCTTTAACTTTTCAATCTCACTATCCCGAACTACAGCGGGTTTACCCATGTAGTTAATAAAGTTTAAAACACCCAGTGTATACCTGATTTTATAACCTTCCCGTTCATCTATTTTCACAAATACATATCCTGTAAAAAGCGGAAGGCTAACTATTTTCTTTCTATCGGCCCATTGATTTTCTACAGTACGAACAGGGCAAAAAGATTCGAAACCTTGCTCTTGCAGCAAACGGTCAACTTTTTTCTCCCAACGTGGACGAGTATAGATCACAAACCATTTTTTTGCGAACGAGGGCCTGATGTTAATTGTAGATTCCATTTTAGTTTTATGAGGGATAATTAATTTAATTTTTTAGCTGGCTTGATAAAGCTTCGCTATATCACTTACATGATAGGTATCGGTTAATTTTTTAAATTGTACGCTTAAAAGCCTTACTCAGTCGGCTGGATACAGCTTCGCTATATCACTTACATGACAATTTTATTTTTAAATCTTATTTTGCTTTTTGGGCAAATGGGCAATCTAATTAAGAGTTGTTTGCAAGCTGATAATGCCTTAAATCGATGCGCAGTTTAAGCATCTCGGCCTTATTGTTTGTAAACAGGATTAAATCGTTTGGGGACGTTTATTTGGTAAAGGGCAAAGTATTCTCTTTTAAAACAAGGTAGATTTAGTTTGCCATGGCATAACCGTAACCACCGTAGCTATATTTTTGGCTTTTCTCCCGTTTGGCATCGTTAAAAACAACCATCGGATTTTTAAGCTTATTGTTTTCGCAAATGTCTTTCAATATGGCCAATTGGTATTTATTAGTGTAGTTATATCGCACCAGGTAAATGCTTACATCAGCATATTCTGCCAAACTAAAAGCATCAGCCACCTGGCCAACAGGCGAGGTATCGATAATAATGTAATCGAACCTCTCTTTCAGCTCATCAAACAACAGATCCATTTTAGGACTCATCATTACTTCTGCAGGGTTTTCAGGTGATTGACCGCATCCAATAACCCATATATTATCTGAGACACTAGTGGGTTTAATTATATCATCTAACACAGACTCACCAATTAAATAGTCGGTTAACCCATTAGTTTGCTTTAAGCCAACTTTATTCAAGAGGTCAGGTTTTCTTAGATCGAACTCCAGCACAACAACTTTTTTATCAAGCATACCTAATGTAGTAGCCAGATTTACGCTAAAGAATGTTTTACCCTCCCCTTTCATACTTGAGGTAACCAACATTACCTTGTTTTCGATATTGTTAGACATTAGTCCTAAATTCATTCTGATGTACCTAAACAACTCTGATATAGTAGAACGGTTGTCTTTTTGAAAAACGATAGTGCTTTTATCGAGGTTATGAGAAAGTTCGCCAAGCATTTTGGCACCGGTTAATTCAATAGTGCTGGCATCTTGTACCTTATTGTTAAAAAATCCTTTGCCATAAATTACTCCAGCTGGTACCAAAAACCCAAATATGAATCCGCACAGGTATAAAAGTGGTTGCTTAGGGCTATTAGGTGTGGTGTTGTAAGCCGGTTTATCTACCACTTGCGAAGTTGGAACGGTTGCAGAAAGCGATAGAGCAGTTTCCTCTCTTTTTTGGAGCAAATATTTATATAAACCCGATTTTACACTTTGTTCACGGCTTCTTTCTAATAAGCCACGCTCTATAGTAGGTACAGATTTTATTTTATTGTCGAATTGAGCGTAGTTTGCGCTCAGGTTGTTTCTTTCGATAACAAAGCCTTGTTTAATACTGGATAAGTTTTCTAAAATATTGGTTTTTAAGGTCGCTATCTGCTCGTTAAGGTTTAGTACCAAAGGATTTTCTGCATTAGCGGTACGTAACATCCTATTTCTTTCCAATTGAAGATCGTTAAATTTTGAAATCAATGAATTCAAAATCGGGTCTTTTAAGCCCATTGCACTTGGTGCCAGGTTATATTGACTTTGTTTACCTCTGAAATAATTTTCGATAGACCGTAATAACCTCAGTTGTACGGACGATTCTTCCAATAACTGATTGTACTGCCCTGAGCGTGCAGCATTCATCTGCGCATCCATATTAACATCAGTAACACGGTTTTGCTGTTTGTAGCTCTCCACATCCTCCTCGGTACCGGAAAGATCTGCAACCAGGTATTTTAGGCGGTTATCGATAAATTTAATGGTGTTACGGGCAATGGTATTTTTATTATTAACGTTATTGATGTTATAAGTTTCAATCAAGTCGTTAAGTATATCTATTCCCCGTTGCGGAACCACATCGTTTAAACTAATGGTAATGGTATTGGCATCTTTAACAACCGGAACTATCTTTAATGAAGTCAGGTTATAAGCCTCTGTCATTTTATATAGATTTTTAAACTGAAGTCTGATTTTGCCAAATTCAGTTTTATATGCCGGTCCTTTATCTATTTTAATTGCGTAGTTTTTATTATTAATGGTATCGCCATACTTTACAATATTTGTTTTTAAGCTGTCCTGAATGATATATGAGATTTCATCCAGATAAGAAACGTTAATTTTTCTTCCGTAAGCACCATTCTTAAAACTAATAGCGGTGACTACAAGTGGGGAAGTTTTTCCATAAAGCTCTTTTTCTCTAATCCCCTCTTTTTTAAAGTAAGCAGTTTCTAGATTTAGTTTTTTTAATACTTTAAAAATCAAATCTCTCGACCGTAAGATCTCAATTTCATTATCAACCGTTTTAACCGTTTGAAACATATTAAGATCACTGAAAGCGGTACTATTAGACATTGCTGCACCATTTTTATCATCAGAGATTAAAAGTGTACTGCTCACTTTATATTTTGGTGGGGTAACGTATATAAAAGCATATACTGCAGCCATGGAAATAATGATACTGATTAAGAAATAGTGCCAGTTTCTGGCAAATCTTGTCATAGTTTCTGCAAAATCTTTTGCGCCACCATTTATACTTTGTTTAAGCATGATATCATGTTTTAAGAGACGTTTATCGACGAAGAACAGCTGTGATCAATACTGCTACTGCAGATATTGATGCAATTACCACTGGCATAATGCGTGTATTCGGACTGTATTCAATTGCTTTTGATTTATCTGGTTCTACATACACTACATCGTTTTGTTTCAGGTAAAAGAATGGGGAATCCATCACATCCTGATTGTTTAGGTTGAGTCTTTTCATTACCCTTTGACCATCCTGCTGCCTGATTACTAAAATATTTTCCCTTTTGCCATAAACGGTCATATCGCCCGCCATTCCCAATGCTTCTAAGAGGTTAATATTATCTCCCTGTACAGTAAAGGTTGATGGTCGGTTTACTTCACCAATAACTGTTACTTTAAAATTGACCAATTGAACATCAACTACCGGCTTTTTAACATACTTATCTAATTCTTTCGAAATGGTAGCTTGCGCCTGCTCAATGGTTAAACCTTCCAGTCGAACGTTACCTACAACAGGCAGATTAATCATTCCGTCTTTACTTACACGGTAACCATCTACTTTATAATTGTTTTCAGAACCTGCATTTCGGGTATTAACAGCAAATAAAACATTCGACTCTTGATTTAAGCTGTTTATGCTTACGCTTAAAAGATCGTTTTGCTGAATTTTAACATCCTGACCTTGGAGCTTCACTTCGCTAGTTTGTTTAGCCAGGTTACTAAAGTATACAAGATCTCTTCTGGGAGCGCATCCGGTGATAATACTTGTATATATTGCGATAAATAATATTACTTTCTTCATAGCTTAAGTAATGTTTAGTTTTTTATTTCGATTTATTGAGAACTAAGCTATGCAATTAAGCATCAATGTTTTATAGTCGGATGGGGGTTGTATTTAAATTGTATAAAATATGACCAGCATGCACAGCATCTTCGCTACTGTGCTCATAAATTGCACATCATTTGTAAATTTTACAACGCAGAACATGTATAATATTTTGGCGGTATTTTCACTCAAAAATGCCTGGTTTTTGGCGAGATCTTAATCGGTAAAACTCAAAAAACATCAGAAAATGTTTTAACATTTCAAAAAGCTATTTAATACTACAATTTATAGGGGGTATAAAATGATTTTTATAAAATTTCAAAGCAAAACCGCTGATCACCAAACTTAAATTAGTGGATCAATGGATTATTTTTCCTTAATCAGCAGCCAATACGTTGCGCTTCGCATCTTTCTGTGCAACTTATTTTACAATATATTTTTAATGAACTCCAACTAACATTTTACCTCGCAGTATTGAGATTTCATCTGCAGTTGTTTGCCGGTAGCCATCCGCCCAGATAAAACGATTAACATAAAAGCCATATACCTTTAAATCGGGTTAAAAAGCAAGAAAATGCGCAACTGTGAATGCTGTAAACCTGGATTAGCAAAATGTGTACAGTATGCTTTTAAAGGGTTTAAAAGCCTGTTTTATGTATAAATTCGTAACTAACCTAAAAACAAAGAATGAAATATGAAAGTTATTATTTATGGAACTGGAAAAATGGCTGAATTTATCTGTTATTCTTTTATGAATGACAGCGATTACAACGTTGTTGCCTTTTGTGTTGACGATGCCTATGTGCCCCCTGCGGGCAACACACTACTGGGCTTACCCATCTTAAGCTTCGCACAGGTGATTAAAGATTTCCCTCCAGAAACCCATAAAATACATGTTGCCATTGGTAGAAACAGCACCAGAGAAAATGTATACCATAGGGTAAGTGAATCTGGCTATAGTTTTGCAAATTATATTTCTTCAAAAGCCAATATATGGTCTGACCTGGTATTTGGACACAATACTTTTATCGATCAGTGCTGTGATATACAGCCTTTTGTAACCATAGGCAATAATTGTATGCTTATCGGCGCACGGATTGGCCACCACTCTACCTTAGGAGATAATGTTTTGCTATCTGGTAATATATTAGCGGGCAATGTAACTGTTGGTAATAATTCTTTTTTAGGAATTAATTCTGCGGTTAAGGAAGATATTACCATTGGAGGCCACAACATTATTGGTGCTGGCGTTTTTATTAACAAAAATACAGAAGATTACGCTATTGTATCTAACGGCACAGTGCCACAACGCATAGGAGACTCTAAACGTTTTGTGATGTTTAACAAAACACAGGATGTTAAGCAGACTTAGCAAATGTTTTATTCATAAAAAAGGGAAGTCAAAAAATTGACTTCCCTTTTTTATTTAGGATAGCCGTAATTAAACTTTAGTTCTATTTTCTGCACTTCTTTTCAGCTGTGCATTAATGCGGGCTAAAACATCATCAATATCAAAAGGTTTACTGATATAATCATCAGCAAATGCATCAATAGCTTTCTGTTCGCTATTATTCTGTGCTGACATTACAATAATTGGGATGTGTTTAGTAAAAATATCAGTTTTTAAATCTTCACAAATCTCTGCTCCGTTTCCATCGGGTAACATTACGTCAAGTAAAAAAAGATCAGGCATTGCATCCTGGATATTTTTCTTTAACTCAGCAAATGATGATGAAAGCTGCAATTCGAAACCCTCATCTTTTAATAGAATTTCAATAACGTTTCTGATCTCCTGATCATCCTCTAAAATGTGTATTCGTTTTCTTTCCATGTTCAAATTATAATGTTTGGGATATACCGTTCGCGTGGAATGCGCTATACGATAGTAACAGTAACACCTAAACTCTCTAAATGTTTAACAATTTGTTCAGAAATTCCTTTATCGGTAATAATATGATCAATTTCTTCTAATCCACATATCTTTCCAAAGCCCCTTTTCCCAAATTTAGTAGAATCGGCAAGTACAATCGTTTTTTGTGATGCACCGATCATTTTGCGGTTTAAATGTGCTTCCATGGCATTAGTTGTGGTTAATCCAAAATCAAGATCAATCCCATCAACACCTAGAAATAGTTTATTAAAATAAAAATCCTGCAAAACCTGTTCTGCATAAGCACCCATTACCGATGAAGAACTTTTCCTAAGCAATCCACCTAATTGTATTACTTCAATACTAGGTTCGCGCATTAATTCGAGCGCTACATTTAACGCAGAAGTTACAACGGTTAAATTTGTTGCTGGCGCAATATTCTTGGCAAAATAAAGCACTGTAGTACCCGATGCAATAACAATAGAATCATTATCATTTAGCAATGCAGCAGCAGCAATACCTATTTTGTTCTTTTCTGTAGATTGTAATTTCTCTTTCTCATTAACCGGACGGTCTACCGTGTATGGATTGTTTACAGTAGCACCTCCATGGGTCCTAAATAACAGGCTCTTATCTTCAAGTAGTTTTAAGTCCTTTCTTATTGTTACAGACGAAACTTTCAACTCCTTACATAAATCGACTACATTTATGTATTGATCACGTTGCAGGCGACTTAATATAAACTGGTGCCTCTCAGCCAAATTCATCATAGTATATTTAATTAGCGTGCTGCAAATTAGCAATAAAAACATTCTTTAAAATATTTTGCACAAATATTTAATAAATTTTTAACACGCATATTATATTATTTCGATTATGATTTCTTATAATTGCGTATTGTTTCGTTTTATTATTTTTACAAATTTAAATGGAAAGATTACACGCGCATCATCTAACAGAAAACATAAATTGGGACTTCATTATTATTGGCGGAGGTGCTACAGGTTTGGGTACTGCATTGGATGCTGCAAGCCGGGGCTTTAAAACTTTATTGGTAGAACAATCTGATTTTGCCAAAGGAACGTCGAGCCGGAGTACTAAACTGGTACACGGTGGCGTTCGCTACCTTGCGCAGGGCGATATCGGCTTAGTAAAACATGCCTTAAAAGAACGTGGCCTATTACAACAAAACGCAAAACATCTGGTAAATAAGGAAGAATTTCTGATTCCCTGTTACGATTGGTTCTCTGTTATAAAATATTTAACAGGACTTACGCTTTACGATTGGCTGGCAGGCAAATATAGCTTCGGCAAATCTAAGTTTTTCTCTAAAAGAGAAACCTTAACCATGATGCCTGGCATTAAAGAAAAGGGATTAAAAGGAAGCATCAGGTATTACGATGGAAAGTTTGATGACGCCCGTTTAGCGGTAAATATTGCACAAACCGCTATTGAAAACGGTGCCTCATTATTGAACTATACCAAGGTAACCAGCTTGTTAAAAAGCGGCGATAAGGTTACAGGTATTGAAACAGAAGATGCTTTAACCGGTGCAAGAGTTAAATATATTGGCAAAATAGTAATTAATGCAACAGGTGTGTTTGTAGATGACATCCTTCAAATGAACAACCCGAATTCAAAAAAAATGGTACGCCCCAGCCAAGGTGTACATGTGGTGTTAGACAAAAGCTTTTTAAACAGTGAATCGGCCCTGATGATACCAAAAACCTCTGATGGACGTGTTTTATTCGCCGTTCCATGGCACGAACATTTACTGGTGGGTACAACAGACACCCCGTTAAACGAACATAGTTTAGAACCCAGGGCATTAAAAGAAGAGGTCGATTTTATTATGAGTACAGCGGCGAGTTATTTTAACCGCAAACCCATGGAAAAAGATATCTTAAGTGTATTCTCAGGTTTACGCCCTTTGGCTGCTCCTACCAACGGAGATGGAAATAGTACAAAAGAAATTAGCAGAGACCATAAACTTATTGTCTCTGCGAAGGGATTGATTACCATTACCGGTGGCAAATGGACCACCTATCGCCGAATGGCAGAAGAAACCGTTGATTTAGCCATTACCCATGCGGGTTTAGAACCGAAAGCATGCGTAACCCAAAATTTAAGCATACATGGTAGTTTAACCACTGCCACTGATAGTCATTTGGCTATCTATGGATCGGATCGCAGTAAAATTGAAGCTTTAATTGCACAAGATTCAAGTCTTGGCAATAAATTACATCCTGCATTTCCTTATACAGAAGCCGAAGTGCTTTGGTCTGCACGAAACGAAATGGCCGAAACAGTAGAAGATATTTTGAGCAGAAGACTAAGGATACTGTTTATTAATGCACAGGCATCCAAAGATATGGCACCTAGAGTAGCTTCGCTCCTGGCCAAAGAATTATCTGCTGATAAAAACTGGGAAATTAACCAAATCGAAACTTTTAATAAATTAGCCGACGGTTATATTTATCATTCAACATCTAAAATAACCGAATCGGCTTTAGCCAACTAACCAAATTCCTAATTATGAGTAAATACATCTTGTCTATCGATCAGGGAACCACAAGTTCGAGAGCAATTATTTTTAATCACAATGGCGAAATTGTTGCCATTGCACAACGAGAATTCACACAGATTTATCCCAAAGCCGGCTGGGTAGAGCACGATCCGATGGAAATCTGGTCGACACAATTGGCTGTTGTAACAGAAGTAATTGTTAAAGCAGGCTTAACCGTAGGCGATATCGATTCTATTGGCATTACCAATCAGCGCGAAACCACTGTGGTTTGGGATAAAGAAACCGGACAACCGATTTACAATGCCATTGTTTGGCAAGACAGGCGCACTTCTGCTTATTGCGATGAAATTAAAGCACAAGGACTGGCCAATAAAATACAGGAAAAAACCGGGCTGATTATAGACTCCTATTTCTCGGCTACTAAGGCCAGATGGATCTTAGAAAATGTTGCCGGGGCAAGGGAAAAAGCTGAAGCCGGAAAACTTGCTTTCGGAACCATCGATACCTGGTTAATCTGGAAATTAACAGCAGGCGAAAAACATGTAACCGATGTAAGTAATGCCTCGCGGACGATGCTTTACAACATCCACACCCTAAGCTGGGACGACGAATTGCTTGAGCTTTTTTCGATACCAAAAGCCATGCTCCCTGAAGTAAAATCATCAAGCGAAGTTTATGGAGAAACCGCAGGACGCATATTGGCCGCAAAAATCCCTATTGCAGGTATAGCTGGCGATCAGCAGTCTGCTTTATTCGGACAAATGTGCACCGAAACCGGGATGGTAAAAAACACCTATGGTACAGGCTGTTTTATGCTAATGAATATCGGATCGAAGCCAAAAATATCAGCGAATAATCTATTAACTACTATTGCCTGGCAGATTAATGGTGAGGTAAATTACGCGTTAGAAGGGAGTATTTTTATTGGCGGTGCGGTTGTACAATGGCTTCGCGATGAAATGGGACTCATTTCTAAATCGGCAGATGTAGAAACCTTAGCTAAAAAAGTAAAAGATACCGATGGGGTTTATGTTGTTCCTGCTTTTGCAGGCTTAGGTGCCCCGCATTGGGACCAACATGCTCGTGGCACCATAACGGGATTAACACGCGGTACAAACAAATCGCATATTGCAAGGGCGGCTTTAGAAAGCATTGCCTATCAGACCATGGATGTTTTGAAAGCCATGGAAGCAGATGCCGGCGTAAATATTGCCGAATTAAGGGTAGATGGTGGTGCTACGGCCAACGATTTATTAATGCAGTTTCAGGCCGATCTGTTAAACTGTAAAGTAATCAGACCAGATGTAACCGAAGTTACTGCTATTGGGGCTGCATACCTTGCCGGACTAGCCACAGGTTTCTGGAAAAGCATCGATCAGATCCGTTCGCAATGGAAAATCAACAAAACTTTTGTTGCGGAGAAGGGAATTGATAATACGGAAAGAATAAAGGGCTGGAATAGAGCAATAAAGGCGGCCAGGGTAAATGCAGAAGACTAATTGAACAATTTTAATCGGATAAGAATTTAATTATATGAATGTATATCTCGCAGAATTTATTGGTACTGCACTAATGATTCTTTTAGGAAATGGTGTAGTGGCTAACGTAGTACTTAAAGGTACTAAAGGCAACAATAGTGGTTGGATTGTAATTACAACAGCCTGGGCACTTGCCGTATTCGTTGGCGTTGTGGTAGCAGGTCCTTACAGCGGAGCGCACTTAAATCCAATTGTGACCCTCGGACTTGCCATCGGGAAAGGCTTCAGCTGGGCACTGGTTCCATTTTATATTATTGCACAGCTGGCCGGTGCCATGACAGGCTCTTTTCTGGTTTGGCTTATTTACAAAGATCATTTCGATGCTACAGATGATCAAGGTTTAAAGGCGGCTCCCTTCGCAACCGCTCCGGCGATTAGAAATATATCGTCAAATTTGGTATCAGAAATTATAGGCACTTTCGTTTTAATCTTTGTGATCTTTTATTTTACTGATGCCAGTATGGGCACTAAAGAAACGGTTACCACCCCTATTGGCTTAGGCTCAATGGGTGCCATCCCGGTAGCTTTTTTAGTATGGGTAATTGGTTTGGCTTTAGGCGGAACAACCGGATATGCCATTAATCCGGCAAGAGATTTGGGGCCCCGGATTGTTCACTTTTTAATTCCAATGAAAGGAAAAGGAAGTAGCGACTGGGGTTATGCCTGGGTACCTATTATTGGACCGATAATCGGCTCGGTATTAGCTGCAGTTGCATTTTTGTTGATTGGTAAATAATGTAATAAAATAGAAAAAGTCGTCATCTCGACTGAAGCGCAGCGAAATGGAGAGATCTATCTAACAGATTTCTCGGCTGCGTTGCACTTCGCTCGAAATGACGACCAAAAGAGCTACTGAAAAGCTGCTCTGCCTACCTGTTCATCCCCTAAGTATATCCAAATGGCACCTTTTAAATATTTTGCGAAAGAATCTTTCATGTTCTGCAAGCTTACCTTGTTAAAATTAGCGACCATATTCTCCGTAATACTATAATCGCCCAGCACTTCAGCTTCACCTAAATCTTTTACAATTGAACTTGCGCTTTCCTGATGCCTATAGTATCTATCGCGATGCTCTTTTTTTAATGCCTCAAGATAACGTTCACCATACTTTCCTTCTTTAATGTTGTTGTATACTGTAATCATCGCTTTAAAAGCTTTTTTAGGTTGAGTGGTACTTACAAACATAGAAGTATATGGAATCTGTTGTATTTTAACGGTTGCACCCGGCGCATATGATAAACCCAGTTTAGTTCTCAGTTCATAATTCATAGTACCACTTAATGCATTAATTGCTAGCACAAAAGCATAATAATCGGCGTTAGTCATGGTTGGGGCATTCATAATACAACTCATGTAATTGGTGGCAATATCCCTTTGTTCGATTACCAAATGCTCCCCTGTTAAAGTCTTACGATCGTAAACCGGTGGTGTGTAAGCTTTTCCTTTAAGGGTACTAAAAGAAGTTTGAATTTTCTTTTCAAGTTCTTCTTTTGTAATGTTTCCTGCCACGACCAAAAACATTTTATTCTTGTTCAATAATTCGTTATGGTAATAATTGCTAACCATTTCAGCTGTAAAACCACCTAAAGTTTTACTTGTGCCTAAAGGATTAATGCTGTAAGGAGAGTCTTTAAACATGCTTTCCATGCTCAATTGCTCAACTCTTGTTTCAGGATCAGATTGACTATGGTAAATTCCCGTTATCATACGTTCTTTGGTGGTTTGAAACTCTGTTTTATCAAAAGCCGGATTAATTACAGCATCTGAGAAAAGTTTCCAGCCCTGATCAAGATACTTAGCAATGCAATCCATGCTAATGGTACCATAATCAGTGCTAGATGAACCAGAAATATTAATACCATATTCATCGGCCAACTCCTGATAATCGACAACACTGTAATTTTTAGTACCACAGGTAGCGGCAGATGCCAAAGCCAGGTTTTCAATTCCAGCCCTTTCCGCATTATAATTCATTACCCCACCTCTAAAAAACATGCTCATACTAACTGTTTCCTTCTGGGTAGGTTTTAGAATTACCTTTAAACCATTTACATCAAATGAAATGGCCTTGGTTTGCGCGTTTGCAATATGAAAAACTAAGATAAAGTTTATAAAAAATGTGAATCTTTTCATCGAGCGTTAGGTTATTTGGGTGATTTAAAAAATGTTTCTGGCTTCACTTCGTTCATACCTGCTTTATCCATCATCAGGCCAGCGCAATAAGGTTTATCTTTAATATACTTGCGCACATAATCGAGTAAATCCTTTCTTGTTACTTTATTTACATTTTCTTCATAGTGCGTATAATAATCAATCGATGCCGAAGCCCACCAGAAGGAAAGTAGATGTGCATAATCAGAAGTAACCTCTCTCCTTTCTACCTGTTCTATAGATAATAACCTTTTGGCTCTTTCAATCTGTAGATCAGACAAATAATCTTCATTGGCCCAAAGCGAAATTTGCTTCAGCACCTCCTGGTAACATTCATTTATTTTTGCCGGATTAGGACTCACCATTAAACTAATTGGGCCGGTATATTTTTGCGTATAATAATTCACATCTGCCTGTTGGGCTAACCCTGAATTAATAAGCGCCTGTTTCATTTTAGAACCGTTTTGATTCACGATGAAAGAAAAAACATCAGCAGCATAGGTGGCAGGAATATCGTTTCTGGTATCTGGACCATGCCAGCTAAACAGCATAAATGGAACAGGACTTTTATTCGATTCTACAAAATAATAATCGTTTTTTTGAAGCGGTTTAAACTCAGGGACCGGCCATTTCACAAAAGGATCAAATGGCGATCGTTTCCAGCTTCCAAAAACAGAATTTACATAACTAAAAGCTTCATCAACTTTAACATCACCGGCAATTACCAGAACAGAATTATTTGGCCAGTAATATTTATTTTTAATGGAATCCATTTTTGATGGAGTTGCTGATAGAATTACCTCATGGCTACCGATTACGTTTTTACGGGAATAATTTGCGCCCCACATATGTCTAGAATTGGCCTCTATCAAAGCAAATACCGGACTCGATTCGTGCCTTGTAAATTCAGCGTTTACCACTTCATTTTCCAAAGCCATATCTTCTTTTATGAACTTTGGATAACGGATAGAGGAATTCATTAAGCTTAATCCGGGTTTTAAATTAGCAGCAGGAAGCGTAAAAAAATAATTCACCACTTCTTCTCGCGTAGTGGCATTCGAATTGATATCAAGATCGTTCATTCTCGAATTTAAACGTTCGAAATCGGGATAATCTTTATTAGCCTTAAAGAATAAATGTTCGTAAAGGTGACTTAAGCCGTTAAATTCGTCGGTTTCGGTAAAAGAACCATTTCTACAGGCCATTTCGATGGTCACCAGCGGCACTGTCCGGTCTACAACCACGAGCACTTCCAAACCGTTATCAAGTTTTTTGAAATGCATGTTTTCTCCAAGCTTTTCCTGGGCAAAAGCAGAACTAAGGCACAATATACTGGCTAAGCAGCTAAATAATAGAGAGCGCATATTTTAATTAAATTTTTAACACCAAATAAGTGTTAATCTTTCACTTTAACAAATAAAAAGCGCATTATTTACGATCGCCTTTATTAAAGGATATATGAATAGTTACAGTTTATATTGTTAAATAATTACCTTTGAAATAGTTCAATCTTCTAACCACTTTAAAATTGCAAGAATACTTCCTAGTTGTTGATACCGAAACCTCAGGTCTGCCTAAAAATTGGAAGGCGCCTTATTCTAAAGAAAAGAACTGGCCACATATTGTCCAAATTGCCTGGATTATTTATGATCAATCTTATCAGGAAATTAAGCGGGAGAATCACTACATTAAAAATACCGATTTCACTATTAATAAAGCCGCCTTAAAAATCCACAAAATTAGCCCTGAATATCTGCATACACATGGCGAAAACAAAGAAAAAGTGATGTTGCAGTTTTCTGAAGATATAGAAAAATATCAGCCTTTAGTGATCGGGCATTTTATTGAGCTCGATTATCATATGGTTAATGTTGAATTATATCGCATAGGAAAGGAAAACATTTTTAAAAACCTGACGTTTTTCTGTACAATGAAGGCAAGCGCACCTTACATCACCAATACAGTCATCAGTCATTTAAAGCTGGATAAATTTTACACCATTTTATTTAATGAAGCTCCCGAAAATACGCACAATGCTTTATCTGATACACTAAACACCGCAAAGATTTTCTTCCATCTTTTAAAAACAGGCAAAATTAGCTTAACTTCAGCCTACAACCAGGCGCATACTTTTAACCTGGAAAAGAAAACAACGAAAGAATTTTCATTTAAAAGAATTTTACAGGGATTTTTTAATGGAAGATAAACTAACCGATCAAATTTATACTGCCCGTATTGGAGACATTACTTTCAAGAAGATAGTGAGTTGCAGCCCAGGCACACCTATTTTTGAAGCCGCAATTAAAATGTCAGAACAGAAAACCAGTTGCCTTTTTATTAAAAATGATCAGGATGTTTATCTGGGCTTCGTAACCGATATTACTTTAAGGGATAATGTAATTGCCAAACAACTGAATTCAAATTTGCCAATTGACGAGGTTATGGATACTAATATTGTTACCATAACTCCAGATGCTTATGTGTATGAAGCGATATTGATGATGTTCAGCAAAAAGTCGCGCTATTTATTGGTAAACGACAATGGTAATTATGTTGGCTTTTTAAGCAGGAACCGCCTTTTAAGCGAGCAGGCAGAATCTCCGTTGGTTTTTATCCAATCAGTAAAATCGGCTGTAAATACAGGCGATTTAAAATTAAAATGGCAGAAAGTACCGGGCATTGTATCGCAATTATTGGCTAGAGGCGTTCATTCGAAAATTGTAAACGAGGTGGTAACTACTATTGCCGATACCATTTCCTTTAAAATTATTGAAGACGTAATTGCCAAATTGGGTCCACCACCTGCAAAATTTGTATTTATGGTTTTGGGTAGCGAAGGAAGAAAAGAGCTTAGCCTAAAAACCGATCAGGATAATGCCATTATTTACGAAGATACCGGAGAGGATAAAAGAGCTGCTGTACGTTCTTACTTTCTAGACCTGGCGACCCAGGTTTCGGATAAATTAAATTTTGTTGGTTTTGTATACTGCGATGGTGATTATATGGCTACTAATCCAAACTGGACGCATTCGCTATCGCACTGGAAATATAATTATAAAAACTGGATAGAAGAAGCTCTGCCCGAAGCTGCCGTAAAATTTGCAGCTTTTTTCGATTGCAGGGCCATTTATGGCGATTTAACCATTATGGAAAGTTTACGGTCTTTTGTTGATGAAGAACTGCAGAAACCCATCGAAAAATTCTACGTATACCTAGCCAAAAATGCCTTACTTTATGAGCCACCGCTCACCTATTTTAGAAATATAAGAACGCAAAAAATCCATAAAAAAGAGGTATTCGATATTAAAACAGCCATGACCCCTATTGTAGATCTGGCAAGGGTTTATGCATTACAGAACAGAATTTTTCAAAAAGAAAATACAGGCGAACGTTTAAAAGCCTTGAGAGAACTTGGTGTTTTTAGCGAAGAACAGTTTAACGAACTTTCACAATCTTATTATTATTTGATGGGCTTGAGATTGAAACATCAGGCTAATCTGATTATCAAGGATCAGGCAGCACCCAACAACTTTATCGAAATTGATAGTTTAACCAAAATTGAGAAAGTAACCTTAATCGAAATTTTTAAAATTATCCAGAATTTTCAAAGTGGCATCCGCATGAAATTTACCAATAGCCTGGGTTAAATTATCATTAATTCTCTTGTCTGCTTATTGTAATTGGTTACAAACTTTAATAACTTTAAGAATAAACTTATACAATATAAGTCTACTAACCAATTACTTAAGTTAAAAACCAGAGCTATGGGAAAATTTGTAATTACCAAAAGATCAAATGGAGAATTCCAGTTTAATCTTAAAGCCAACAATGGTAAGACCATTTTAACCAGCGAAGGCTATTCGGCCAAATCGAGCTGCGAAAATGGAATCGAATCTGTTAAAAAAAATGTACAGGATGATTCCAGATTTGAGAAAAAGACATCGTCTAACGGCAAGTACCATTTCAGTTTAAAGGCTACAAATGGTCAGATTATTGGCTCCAGTGAAATGTACGAAAGTATTGCAGCCAGAGATAATGGCATCGAATCGGTTCAAAAGAATGCTCCGGATGCAAGTACTGACGATCAGAGTTAAAAAATATACAGCGACCCGAGATTTCCGCATCAGGTCGCTTTTTCATGCCCCTTTCCCCACTCTACAACTCAGCGTAAAAACTCTTCTGTACAGCATAAAGCAATTAATCTACAGTAATTTGTTAGGCTAATCTTACCCTTACAGCTATCGTAAACCTAAACTTACTCAGACACCTATTGCTTAATACAAGCCGAACAAACGTTTGCGCTTCATAAATCTTAAGGTTATTTTAAATAATCAATCAAATAGCCGTAAAACCTAACCAAACTGCACTTCTACTACACCATTCAAGCTTATTACATTTCATCCCACACAAACGTTTGCGCGGTTTTAATTCAACCTTACTTATAAGTTTGTTTGTAACTTAAATTCAGATAAGGTAAAAATCTATTTACTATACGCTCTTTTTAAGGTTTGGAACAGTGGCCAAGACTGGCAAATTCTGGTGGAGTAAAGGGGCTGGGCGCAGCATATAAAAAAGCAACAACAACCAATTCCAAATATTATCAACCCTAAACCTAAAATTATCTTATGAAAAAAAACAGTCTACTTTTAACAGGGCTATTCTGTGCCTGCCTGTTCGCCCTATCTTGTAAAAAGGCCGAAGTATTGCAACAAGAGGAAAAAACCTTCTCTATTAACAAAAAACTGGCTACAACCAACATCATTACCCAAAGCCGCAATGTAAATATTGTGTATTTTGTACCTAACGATCTCGATACCCTTGCGGGTTATAGAAAAAGATTAAGCGATCTTTTATTATGGACACAAGACTGGTACAAACAAGAAATGAACCGCAATGGTTATGGCAACAAAACATTTGGCCTTGCTGATGACGGCACAGGAAATGTAAAAATCCTAACCATTAGAGGAACGTTGCCAAAAGCGAGTTATCCATACTCTGGAGGTAGTGGCGCAGTAGCCAGCGAGGTAAACGCTTATTTTGCTGCACACCCCGCAGATAAAACCAGTGATCATACTTTGATCATTATTCCAAGGTATTCTATCGGTTCGAATGGAACACCAAGCGGAGGTCCGTTTTATGGTACCGGCAGATGGTGTTATGCTTTAGATTATGAAGAAATGGATATTGCAAATCTTGGCTTAAGCACTACCGTTGGCAATCGCTTCAGTGTTTGGTTTGGAGGCATGGTACATGAGCTTGGCCATGGATTAAATTTACCGCACAACAGACAGAAAGTTTCTGAAAACTCAACTTTAGGTATGGCATTAATGTGGGCCGGTAATGGAACCTTAGGAAAAAGCCCTACATTTTTAACTGCTGCAGACGCAGCTATTTTAAATGCCAATCAGGTTTTCAATAATAACGCCAGTACCTACTACGGTTCGGTAACCAGCAGCATTAATAAAATATACGCCAGCTATTCCAGCACTTTAGCTTCTATAGTGGTATCCGGAAAATTTACTTCAACCGGTAATGTAACCAGCATTTTATATTATAATGATCCCAATGTAAATAACGAGGGTACTGGTGTAAATAAAGATTATAACGCCATTACCTGGGAATCGAAGAAAATAGGAACTGACAGTTTTAGGGTGGAAATGCCAATTGCCGATCTCCAGGAAAAAGCTGATGGTATTCCATACGAACTGAAGGTTAAATTGGTACACGACAATGGAACTGTAACCGAACAGATCTATGCCTATACTTTTTCAGGAGGCTTACCTGTACTTAACTTTTCTACTAAAAATGAGTTAAACAAAACAGGATGGAGTATTGCATCTTTTAGTTCGGAAGAAACCAGTGGCGAAGGTGCTACAAATGGCAGGGCGATCAGATTAATCGACGGAAACGCAAGTACTTACTGGCATTCGAGATGGAGCAGCTCGGCAACAAGCTATCCACATACTATAGTGATCAATTTAGGAGCTTCAAAAACGGCAAGTGGTTTAAGTTTAACACAAAGAAGCGGTTTGAGTAGGGCTGTGAAAAACTTTGAACTATTAACGAGTACAGACGGCGTAAACTTTACTTCGGTTAGTAACTATGTGGCCCAAAATGTAAATGGTGCACAGTACTTTGATTTTGGTAGCGCCAAAACATTCCAGTATTTTAAAGTTATTTTAAATTCAGCACAGGATGGCCTACAGTTTGCCAGTCTTGCAGAATTGGGATTGTACTAGATCTTCAAAAACCAAACAACAAAAAAAAGGTCCCGATTTACATCGGGACCTTTTTAAAATATGATTATCGCTTAAGCGAAAATTTCTATTTTACTGCATCAATTACAGCTTTGAAAGCTTCAGGGTGATTCATCGCTAAATCAGCCAATACTTTACGGTTTAAACCGATTTCTTTAGAAGCTAGTTTACCAATTAATTGAGAGTAAGAAATACCGTGCTGACGAGCACCTGCATTAATACGTTGGATCCATAATCCGCGGAATTCTCTTTTCTTAACTTTACGGTCACGGTATGCATACTGCAAACCTTTTTCTACTGTGTTTTTAGCAACAGTATAAACCTTACTTCTTGCTCCCCAATAGCCTTTGGCTAGATTAAGGATTTTTTTTCTTCTTCTTCTCGAAGCTACTGCGTTTACCGAACGTGGCATGTTGTTGTTGTTTTTTGGCAAGCGGCGTTCCGTTTAACCGGAAACTTAAAGCCTGATACCTGGTGAATTAATAAATTACTTTCCGATACAAAGCATACGTTTAACGTTACCCATATCAGCATCAGATACGATACTTGCTTGACCTAAGGCACGTTTACGTTTAGTACTCATCTTTGTTAAGATGTGACTTTTGTATGCGTTGTTTCTTTTGATTTTACCTGTTCCAGTAAGCGAAAAACGCTTTTTAGCACTGGAATTGGTTTTCATTTTTGGCATAACCTGTTTTTTAATTTATAAACCTATTTTTATTTTTTTGCTACTTTAGGCGCAACTGTCAGGAACATACGTTTACCTTCTAACTTAGGTAACAACTCTACTTTTCCTACATCTTCTAAAGCCTGGGCAAATTTTAACAATAAAATTTCTCCCTGCTCTTTGTAAACAATTGCTCTACCTTTAAAATGCACGTAAGCCCTAACTTTCTCACCGTTCTCTAAAAAGCTTACTGCATGCTTCAATTTAAACTGGAAATCGTGATCGTTGGTGTTAGGACCAAAACGGATCTCCTTAATTACAGTTTGTTTCGCATTAGCTTTAATTTCTTTCTGCTTTTTCTTTTGCTCGTAAACAAATTTACTGTAATCAATAATTCTACAAACTGGTGGTACTGCATTTGGAGATATTTCTACCAAATCCAATTCCAGTTCATCAGCAAGTGCCAAAGCTTTTGCCAAAGGATAAATCCCCGGTTCAACATTATCGCCAGCTAAACGCACTTCGGGCGATTTAATATACTGATTAATGTTATGCTCTGCTTCTTTTTTCTTAAAAGGTGGACGTGGTCCCCTGTTAAATCCTGGTCTTCCTAATGCCAAATTTGTACTATTTAATTTAAACTGTTATTTCTTTTCTTAATAAATTGTTGAACTCTTCCAACGTCATTTCGCCTAAATCTCCCTCACCATGTTTACGTACAGAAACTTTTCCTTCTGCCATTTCTTTATCACCGATAATGAGCATGTATGGGATCTTTTTAACTTCCGAATCGCGTATTTTGCGACCGATTTTCTCATCACGAAAGTCAATCAGCCCGCGAATATCGGAATTATTTAGTTCATCTAAAACTTTTTTTGCATATTCTTCATATTTTTCTGAAATCGGAAGAACAATAAATTGTTCCGGACTTAACCATAAAGGGAAGTTTCCGGCACAATGCTCGATCAAAACAGCAATAAATCTTTCTAATGAACCAAATGGTGCACGGTGGATCATTACTGGTCTGTGCTTTTGGTTATCGCTACCAGTGTATTCCAGTTCGAAACGCTCCGGCAGATTATAATCAACCTGAATAGTACCTAACTGCCATTTCCTACCTAAAGCATCTTTCACCATAAAATCGAGCTTAGGGCCATAGAAAGCGGCTTCGCCATATTCTACAACAGTATTTAAGCCTTTTTCTGCAGCTGCTTCGATAATGGCATTTTCAGATAATCTCCAATTTTCGTCAGAACCAATATATTTCGATTTGTTTTCCGGATCTCTTAATGAAACCTGAGCAGTATAGTTATCAAAACCTAATGATTTAAATACGTAAAGCACTAAATCAATTACTTTTTTAAACTCTTCTTTCACTTGTTCTGGCATACAGAATAAGTGAGCATCATCTTGAGTAAAGCCACGTACGCGGGTTAAACCGTGTAATTCGCCGCTTTGTTCGTAGCGGTAAACCGTACCAAACTCGGCAAAACGAACCGGAAGATCTTTGTAAGAACGTGGTTTTGTTTTGTAAATCTCACAGTGGTGAGGGCAGTTCATCGGTTTTAAGAAAAACTCCTCTCCTTCTTGTGGCGTTTTAATCGGTTGGAACGAATCTTTACCGTATTTCTCCCAGTGACCTGAGGTTACGTATAAATTTTTGTGTCCGATATGTGGTGTTACTACTTGCTCATAACCTGCTTTAGCCTGTGCTTTAGTTAAAAAGTTTACCAAACGCTCGCGCAAGGCAGTTCCTTTAGGCAACCATAATGGTAAGCCCATGCCTACTTTTTCTGAGAAAGCAAATAACTCTAACTCTTTTCCTAACTTACGGTGATCGCGTTTTTTTGCTTCTTCGATCATTAAAAGATACTCAGTAAGCTCGCTCGCCTTAGGGAAAGTTACACCATAAATACGGGTTAACTGTTTTTTGGTTTCGTCGCCACGCCAGTAAGCGCCAGCCACATTCATCAGTTTTACTGCCTTTACAAAACCTGTATTAGGAATATGTGGACCACGACATAAATCGGTAAATGAACCTTGAGTATAGAAAGTAATTTTACCATCTTCAAGACCATCGATTAAATCCAATTTATACTCATCGCCTTTTTCAGTAAAATATTTTACCGCATCAGCTTTGCTCACACTTTCGCGCACAAAAGTTTCCTTTTGTTTAGCCAGTTCGATCATTTTGGTTTCAATGGCTTTGAAATCATCCGAAGAAAATTCACGGTCGCCAAAGTCTACATCATAATAAAAACCAGTTTCGATTGCCGGACCGATACCAAATTTGGTACCCGGATAAAGTGCTTCTAAAGCCTCGGCCATTAAGTGAGCTGATGAATGCCAAAAAGTCGATTTTCCGGCAGTATCATTCCAGGTCAATAACTTTACTGATGAATCAGATTCGATCGGTCTGGTTGAATCCCAAACTTCGCCATTCACCTCAGCGGCTAATACGTTACGGGCTAAACCCTCAGAAATTGACAATGCAATTTGGTGGGCAGAAGTGCCCTTTTCATACTGACGGACAGAACCGTCAGGTAAAGTAATGTTAATCATCTACAACTATGATTTAATTTTTATAAAATGTTAGTAAAGATCACCTACAATGTGATTTTATTTTGTGCAAAGGTACGATTTTTAATCAGGAAAACAACATAAAATAAGCCACAGAGGCACAAATTGCCACAAATAATTAAGTCTGGGTGTTTATACATTATAGTCTATAACGCGGTGTTAATCCGTATTTCAGCGGAAAAAAAAATGTAAGTTAGACTGATAGCCATTTAGCCTTCAAATATTTACGCAATGGGATATCGACAAATTTCATGATCAGATAAGCCAATAACACTAGCAGGGTTACCGAAACTGGGATAACCACCCATAAGGTCGACATTGCGGGTTTAACCACGGCAACATAAGTCAGAAATATCCAAACGAAAGGATAATGTGTCATATAAAGCGGATACGATATTTCTCCCGATAAGGTGCAAAGTTTCTTTAAAGGTTCGCTAATTACTGCCCCAGCACCTAAAGCCACTAAAAGCGGGAAATAAAACAATACAATTATGGGTTCGGCAATCCAGTTATATGCATCTCTATAAGGGAAAAGGAAAGCCACAAGCAAGAGTAAACTCAAACCCAGGAAGCCAAGTTTATTTTCCATGATCCAGTTGAAACGATAAACCAACATTCCGGCCGAGAAAGAATAAAGTACCCTCACTCCCCCATCCCAAAAGTTTTGTCCGCCCCAGCCGCCACCTAAATTGCCATTGGGAACTTTCAAAGCAACATAACAAATACCTATTGCGCCAAGCAAAACCAATAACGGCAATACTTTTTTATTCAACCTGTAAAGTACCAGGATATAGAAAATATTGGCCACGTATTCCCAAAACAAAGACCAGGCAGGTGCATTTAAACAGAATAGATTGGTATAACGCTCGGGCATAACCGGATATGGGATTAAAAATGCAGAAGCCAAAAACATCAACAATGTTTTTCCGAAGCCGTAAACAGCATAAAAATCACTGTAAGGGTCGAACAGAAAGGTTAACAATCCTAAAATTGAGCCAATAATCACCAAGGGATGCAAACGGATCAACCTTAATTTAAAAAACTGTGTCAGTCCGATATTTTCTGCACGTGTATCGTAAGCATAGGCAATTACAAAACCCGACAAACAGAAAAAGAAGTCTACAGCAAGGAAACCATGTGAAAGAAAATTCTTATTGTAATCGGTAATAGCGATTTCCATAAAATGGTAAATCACCACCACAATGGCCGCTATGCCCCGTAATCCATCTAAAATTTCGAAATGTTGTTTAGTTGCTAATAAATCTGTTTTGTTTTCGGCAGTAATCACTTTTGGCTAGGTTATATTTAATCCCAATAATAGTTATTCTCAGTTTAGATGCAAAAACTAGAGCCAACCTTTTCAAAAATGATACAAAAAAAGCCCTGAATTGCTTACAATTCAGGGCTAGATAAAATAATTATGGTGGTCTTGATTAATTTATTCCAAATGTTCTTACCTGTCCACCGCCACCTGGTCTGTTCTGTCTAAAACGTTTCATCATGTTCTCCATTTTAGTTTTATACTCTTCAGCAGTAATCAGTTTTGCTTTTTTAGGTGCGGTTACATCTTTTGCGCTTACATTTCTATACTCGATGCTTTTGGCAATTGAGCTGTTACCTCTACCTTCGATCGCTAAAACTGCACCTTCTGTCCACATATTTGGATTCGGAGAAAAGTCGAAGCCTAAATCTTTTGTATACCAGATTTTGGTTTCTTCTACTACGTTTTTATCCATATCTAAGATTTTAATAGCCCTTGTAGATCTAATAATTGCCTGGTGACAGGTAAAACCGATAATCTGTTTAGTGGAATCTGTTTTAACCACTTCGATGGTTGGTGCCGGAGCTGGTTTTGTTTTAGTGGTATCATTAGGATTTCTACCACCCATTCTCATAGAACCAATTGGTCCGGAAGTAGATAAAGTTAATTTACTTGGCATGTAATAAGTGGTATCGTTCAAATCGAAAACCTCTGTAAGCCCCTTATCTGCAAAGGTATAGTAGTATTCTCTGTTACCACCGCCACCACCAAACCGCATCATCATACGACCCATGCCGCCACCGCCACCACCTGCTCCGTTACTGTCTTCAGTTTCTTCAACTGGCATATAACTGGCGTTTGTAGCCGTAAATAACAACTCGAAGTTGCTTTTGCTAGATGAGGGCATTCTGGCTTTCATCTGATCGGTTAATTGGATACCGCTTGCCGAAGCCATAGCTGCAGGATCGATAATATTTTCAAATTGTATGGCTCCTGAGGTTTTTTTCTGCTGCGCATTTGCAATTGATGCAATTGATAAAACACCCAGTAAGGCGAAGATTACTTTTTTCATTACGATTTTGTTTTGTTTGTTAGATACAAAAGCCTTTAAAAGGTTTAACAAAGATATTGTTGGTTTTAATGTAAAACGTGTTAAATTGTGTTAAAAATTGCTTTAAACCCTCAAAATGCAGATTTAAGGATGAAAGTAATTTAATTTTTACAATATCGATTCTTTTTATTGGAAAAGCAGTGTTTGAAATTCCTGGAGGTGGGCCCTAATAAAAAATGTAAGGTGTATATTGATTTGGGCGTTGCCTAAGCTGCGCAAAGGTCGGACTCTTTGCAGGGCTGCGCTTTGCTCCGGTACCGATAAGAATCAGCACAGAACCCTTACAATCCCTAACGCAAGCGCACCGTAAAAAACTGCAAAGTTTAATTTCAATAGCACTACAGGCCTGAGTTAAATAAACCTGATAGAACGGAAAGCCCGGAGCGAGGTATCCCGATTCATCGGGAAGGACTTGGAGTGATAGCAGGGCTGTGGTAACCTAAAGGTGCCAAACCCTGATTTTCAAAATAATATTGATCATCTAAGTCAACTTAACACATTTAAGTATTTGTGGCCGGCCTCATTATTTGCTAGAACAAGCCCCTGCAGGTTTAAACTAATATTCTGTACTTTCCAGCCAGCCATTGCAAAGCACATCAGCAATGTGCATGGTCTTAATGGCGAGGTTATTTTTATCGATATAACCTTGAAGGTGTAAAAGGCAAGACAAATCTGTTGAAATAATATAATCTGCCTGTTGTGCCAGTGCATGATTAACTTTCTGTTCGGCCATTGCCGACGAAATGGCATCGAATTTAACCGCAAAAGTTCCGCCAAAGCCACAGCACATATCGGTATCTTCCATTTCGATCATTTCCAAGCCGTGTACTTTAGAAAGCAACTGGCGAGGTTCATCTTTGATTTTGCACTCACGCAATGCGCTACAGGAATCGTGGTAAACGGCTTTTCCTTCCAATTCAGCGCCGAAATAATCTCTTTTGGCTACGTTTACCAGAAAATCAGAAAGTTCCCAGATGTTCGATTGCAAACTCCGGCATTTGTTGTGCACAATGGTATTGGTAAACAGATCGTTAAACCCACCTTTTACCATGCCTACACACGATGCCGATGGTGCAACCACATAGGTATTTTCGGTAAAATCGCTCAGAAACTTTGTACCCACTTCTTTCGCTTCATCCCAATAACCCGCATTATAGGCAGGTTGCCCACAACAGGTTTGTTTTGAATTGTAGGTTACATCACATCCCGATTTTTCTAATAACCTTAAAGTATTAAAAGCGGTTTCCGGATAGAGCTGATCTACAAAACAAGGCACAAATAATTCTACTTTCATAATATTCTTAACGACTGCAAACTTACAATTTTAGCGATTCTTTATGTTCGTTTTTTCTTAGAAGTACTAAAAGAACTAACCCGACAATAAAAAATGATGCCAAAGCGATAATTGAGTAGCGAATATTTCCGGTTAAATCTTCAATGTAAGCAAAACTGAAAAGGCCGATTACAATTGCCAGTTTCTCCGTTACATCATAAAAACTGAAAAATGAAGTGCTGTCTTTTGTATTAACAGGTAAATATTTAGAGTAGGTAGAACGTGAAAGAGATTGAATTCCGCCCATAATTAAGCCTACAATGGCCGCCAGTGAGTAAAATTGATATTCGTTGGTGATGTAATAACCAAAAACACAACAACCTATCCATACTACAACTACCATAATCAATACGTTTATATTCCCTATTTTTTTAGCTAAATACGACATAAGCATGGCGCCAGGGATAGCAACAAGCTGAATGATCAATATCACCGCAATCAATTTTGCGGTTCCTAGTTTTAACGTTTTTTCAGCGAAACCGGCAGCAGCGAGCATAATGGTTTGCACCCCCATAGAGTAGAAAAAGAAAGAAACTAAAAATCCTTTTAAAACTTTCATTTCTTTTACTTGTGCCCAAACTTTAGATAACTCACTAAAGCCATCTTTAAGGATATTCGTTTTTACCTTGTCGTGCTGAGGTGTTCCGTTCGGAAGTGCCGAAAAAGGAATCTGAGAGAAACCGATCCACCATACACCAACCAATAAAAAAGATAATCTTGGTGGGAATGAGGCATCAGTAATACCAAACCATTCCGGTTTTAGCACAAATAGGAAACAAATCAATTGAAGTAAAACCGAGCCGATGTACCCATACGAAAAACCTTGTGCACTCACACGATCCTGATGTTCTTCGGTTGCAATTTCAGGCAGATAAGAGTTGCTGAACAATACCCCTCCAATATACCCCATTGCAGCTATTGCAAACAAAATGATGCTCATTTCGAGTGTATCCAATTTAAAGAAATATAAACCGATACAGGCCGCTCCACCCACATAGGTAAAGAATTTCATAAACGACTTTTTATTCCCTCTTCTATCGGCAATGGATGAAAGTATTGGCAAAGCAAAAGCCATAATCAGATAAGCAAATGATAAGGCGTAGTTGGAAAGCGAAGTGTTTACATAAGTCCTGCCAAAGAACTCCACTTTATCACCATGCGCTTTGGTGGTGGTAATAATGGTATAATAAGCCGGAAAAATGGTAGAAGTGATGACTAAGTTATAGGCAGAGTTTGCCCAATCGAAAAATGCCCACGAACGGATGGTTTTCTTATTGTTTTTTGTTATCATTTGTTTTTTCGCTTCGCGGAAGATTACATTGATTGTTTGATTATACAGATTAAATAGTTCATTACAAAACTAATATTTTATTGCTAACTTTATTGGCATTTTTCTCACATCTCACTTCTAAAGATAATATTTCTTCCCATCAGTCTTAATCTTACCGGCATCTAATAATTCCCTAATGGTATCAATCCTTTCGGCTTCGGCACCATTTTTAATATTTGTAACCAGATCATCAAGGCTTAGCGGCTGTTGTTGCAGTAAAGAAACAATCTCAAATTCAATCTCCTCCTCCATCTGGCTCTGATTTTCGGCTCTTTTCTCAGCCAGACAAACATCGCATACCCCGCATTTTGCAGCATGATGTTCGTCGAAATAATAAAGCAGCTGAATACTCCTGCACAAATTTGATGAAGCATAAGCTACTACCGCGTTGATCTGTTTGTGTAAGATTTCCTTTCTCAGCTCCAGGTATTTCACGTCCAGATCGAAATGATCCATGTCTACCCTCGGTCTAACGTATTGCAATTGCGGCTGATCGGTTTGCGGAGTATAAGTAAGTAACTCAATGGCCTGCAATTTATTAAGTAGTGCAATAATTTCTTTATACGACAATCCTGTTTTCTTGGCTAAATCGGCCTCATTAATCTTAACAAAACCGTCGAAAGCGCCACCATGCGAACGCAGGATGGTCTTTATAATACCATCGTAAGCCTTGTTTTCAATCTGAAAACGGTAAATATCTTCATGACTGGCAATAAACATCATTCTCGATGGGAGAAAGACACTTTCAGATAAGGTAAGATAACCGTCATGCTCTAAAAACTTCAGCGCTGAAATTGTTTTTAAAACACTAATATTGAAACGCTTGCAGAAATCAGCTACATCAAAAGTAAAAGTTAAACCTTCACCTGCACCAAATGCCAATTGAAAATAATTGCCGAGGTAGTGATAGGTTTTTCTAATCTCATCCGGAGTAGGAAAACTATCGAGATACCTGGATTCTAAGCCCAGAACGTCAGATTGATTAGCTAGAAGAACCGCGTAACTTCGTTTTTCATCGCGCCCTGCCCTGCCTGCTTCCTGATAATAGGCTTCTAAACTTTCGGGCAAATCTAAATGCACCACAAAACGAACATCTGCCTTATCAATCCCCATCCCGAAAGCATTTGTAGCTACCATGATTCTAGTTTTGTTATTTTTCCACTCTTCTTGTTTTAAAAAACGTACATCCCGTTCTAATCCGGCATGGTAAAAGTCGGCTTTAATCTGATTTCTATTGATAAAATTGGCCACTTCGGCGGTTTCCCTGCGGTTACGTACATAAACTAAACCTGTGCCTTTTACCTTCTGGCAAATATCGATCAGCTTTTTGTATTTGTCTTCATTGCCGAAAACCACATAGCTTAAATTATCCCTGGCAAAACTTTTAACAAAAACCTGTGGGTCTTTCATTTCAAGCTTCTCTACAATATCTTTCCGAACAAACTCAGTGGCGGTTGCCGTAAGTGCCAAAACCGGAACACCTGGAAGGATTTCGCGGAGTTTGGCGATTTGTTGGTATGGCGGACGGAAATCGTAACCCCATTGCGAAATGCAATGCGCTTCATCTACAGCTATTAAATTTACGTTCATGTACGAAATTCGAACGCGCACTAAATCAGACAACAAACGCTCCGGAGATAAATAGAGGAATTTGATTTTTCCATAAATACAGTTATCCAGCAAGATATCGATTTCTCGTTTACCCATTCCGGCATAAATGGCGATAGCTTCAATCCCTTTCGATTTCAGGTTCTCTACCTGATCTTTCATCAGGGCAATTAGCGGCGAAACTACAATACAAATCCCCTCTTTAACCAAAGCAGGAACCTGAAAACAGATCGATTTACCACCTCCTGTGGGCAATAATGCTAAACTATCTTTTCCTGTTAAAACCGAGGAAATAATATCTTCCTGTAAAGGCCTAAAAGCTTGATGTCCCCAATATTTTTGTAAAATCTCTATTGCTGTCATAAATCGGCGGTATCAAAACTATACATTTAATCTAAAATCGCTACTTATTTATTGTTAGAAATTGAAAAAATCATCTTTAGAAAAGATTATTAACTTTGCTCATTAAGAAAATTACATGTTAGAAACGCAGTTTACAGATATTATTAGCTTAATCAAAAATGCCCGAACGGCTGCCCTAAAGACTGTAAATTCTACATTAATTAACTTATATTGGAATATTGGCGAGTATATCCACAACAAAGTTAAAAATGCCGAATGGGGACAATCTGTGGTAAAGCAGCTGGCCGAATTTTTATCAAAAAATGAACCAGATTTAAAGGGTTTTTCGGATAAGAATCTTTGGCGGATGAAACAGTTTTATGAAAGTTATAAAGATTATCCAAAACTCTCATCACTGCTGAGAGAAATTAGCTGGTCGCACAATCTAGCTATTTTTTCTCGATGCAGTAGTCCTGAAGCACGTGAATTTTACCTTAAATTATCTAAAAATGAAAATTATTCTTTTAGAGAACTCGATCGCCAAATCTCAGCTGGCTTTTTTGAAAGATCGATTATAGGAAATACAAAACTCTCAACAGTGTTGAGAGTTTTACAAAATGATATAGAAACCGTTTTCAAAGATAGCTATGTATTCGAATTCCTTAATCTTTCAGAACCCCATAACGAAAGCGAGTTACAAAAAAGCTTAGTTATGGAAATGAGAAATTTCATTCTTGAACTCGGGAAAGACTTTTTATTTATTAGTGAAGAATATAAAATAGAGGTTGGCAATAGTGATTTCTATATCGATCTACTTTTTTACCATCGGGGGTTACAATGTTTAGTGGCATTTGAATTAAAAGTTGACAAATTCAAACCCGAACATTTAGGCCAATTAAACTTCTATTTAGAAGCTTTAGATAGAGACGTTAAAAAATCAAACGAAAATCCAAGTATTGGCATTCTACTTTGCAAGGATAAAGACAACGAAGTAGTAGAATATGCATTAAGCAGAAGTCTCTCTCCTACTTTGGTAGCTGAGTATAAAACCCAATTACCTGACAAAAAATTACTCCAGAGAAAAATACACGAATTGTTTAAATAACCATCAAAAATATAATGAAACATCTCTATTTTCTATCCGCTCTTTCCCTATTATTTTTCAGTTCAAACGCTCAAGAGAAGAAATGGGATATCGAAAAATACCAGGGTACCACAAAAAACTTCACTTTAAATACTGATGAAGGTACCTGGATGAACCTTGATGTAAGCGCTGACGGGCAGGAAATTGCCTTTGATCTACTGGGCGATATCTACGTAATGCCGATTAGCGGTGGAGTTGCGAAACTCATTAGTGGTGGTATTGCCTGGGATGTTCAGCCTCGTTTTAGCCCTAACGGAAAATACATTTCTTACACTAGCGATAAAAGCGGTGGAGATAATATATGGATTATGAACCGTGATGGTTCTGGCAAAAAACAGGTTACCAAAGAGAGTTTCAGATTATTGAATAATGCCACCTGGATGCCTAATAGCGAATACTTAGTGGCCAGAAAACATTTTACCGCAAGCCGATCGTTAGGAGCGGGCGAAATGTGGATGTATAGTATAAACGGTGGAGATGGCGTACAGTTAACCAAACGTAAAAACGATCAGCAGGATGCGGGCGAACCTAACGTTTCGCCAGATGGCAAATATGTTTACTTTAGTGAAGATGTGAGTCCGGGGCCTAATTTCGAATATAGTAAAGACCCTAATGGAACCATTTATGCCATTCGTCAACTGGATTTGACAACAGGAAAACTAAGCACATTAATTAATGAGCAAGGTGGTGCCTGTCGCCCGCAGGTTTCTCCAGATGGAAATTTGATTGCTTTTGTAAAGCGTGTAAGGTTAAAATCTACTTTATATGTTCAGAACCTGAAGACTGGAGAAGAATGGCCGGTAAATGAAGATTTATCTCATGATCAACAAGAAACCTGGGCGATTTTTGGTGTGTATCCAAATTTTGCCTGGACTCCAGATAGCAAAAGCATCGTTTTTTATGCAAAAGGAAAAATCAGAAAAACAGAAATTGGTACACTGATCAACAGCACCATTCCTTTTCAGGCCAATACGATTCAAACCGTACAAAAAGCATTACATTTTGAGCAACAGGTTTTCAATAATGAATTTTCGGCCAAAATGTTAAGACAGTTAAGCACTTCGCCTGACGGAAAAATAATTGTCTTTAATGCTGCAGGATACTTATACAAACAAGAATTACCAGCAGGAAAACCAGAAAGGTTAACCAATGGATTAGATTTCGAATTTGAACCCGCCTTTAGTCCTGATGGAAAATATGTTGTTTATACCACCTGGAGTGATGAATTACGTGGAGCAATAAAGCGTACCGATGTAAAATCAGGAAAAACCATTATGCTAACTGATGAAAAAGGTTTTTATTATTCTCCTCAATACTCAACAAAAGGTGATAAAATCGTTTTCAGAAAAGGAAGCGGTAATGATGTTTTAGGTTATAACTATGGCCGTGGCACAGGCATCTTTATGATGCCAGCTAATGGCGGTGCAAAAACGTTGATTTTAGATAATGGAATCCGCCCACAGTTTAATAATACCGATACGCGCATTTATTTCCAGAGTTATGCTGATGGTAAAAAAGCGTTAAAAAGTATCGATTTAAACGGAGCGAACGAAAGAACACACTTTACTTCTCAGTATGCAAATCAGTTTGTTATCAGCCCGGACAATAAGTGGTTGGCATTTAACGAGTTATTTAACGTATACATCACACCAATGATCAATATTGGTACGGCGCAGGATGCCTCGGCAGGTAATAAAGCCATTCCGGTTACAAAAGTAACTACCGATGGCGGAACATATATTCAATGGAGCGCCGATAGTAAAAGCCTGCATTGGACATTGGGACCAAAATATTTTACCGTTGATGTAAATAATGCCTTCAACTTTGATGGAACCACACCTAAAACCGAAGCCTCTTCTATCGACATCAATCTGGTATTAAAGTCTGACATACCTACCGGAATAGTGGCATTAAAGGGTGCGAGGATTATTTCGATGAAAGGAGATGAAGTTATTGAAAATGGAACCATCATTACCGATGGAAATAAAATTACTGCAATAGGAAAAGCAGATGCAGTAAGCATTCCGGCCAACGCTAAGGTAATTGATGTAAATGGCAAAACCATTATGCCGGGCATTGTTGATGTTCACGCCCACTTGCGTACCAGTCCGGATGGAATAAGCCCACAGAACGATTGGAGTTATATGGCTAATTTGGCTTTTGGTGTAACCACTTCACATGATCCATCGAGTAATACCGAAATGGTTTTTAGCCAGAGCGAAATGCTTAAAGCCGGCAGAATGATTGGTCCAAGGGTTTATTCGACAGGATCTATTTTATATGGAGCTGATGGCGATTTCAAAGTTGTAATTAATAGCTTAGATGATGCTTTGGCTAATCTGCGCCGGTTAAAGGCTGTTGGTGCATTTTCAGTAAAATCGTATAATCAACCACGTAGAGAGCAGCGTCAACAGATTTTAGAAGCTGCTCGACAGTTGAATATGGAGGTTGTACCTGAAGGTGGCTCTACTTTTTTCACCAACATGAATATGGTTGCCGATGGGCATACCGGAATAGAACATAGTATTCCTGTTATACCGGTTTATAAAGATGTTACCACGCTTTGGAACAATACTGATGTGGCCTATACACCTACTTTAATTGTAGCATACGGTGGCCAATGGGGCGAAAATTACTGGTACGACAGAACCAATGTTTGGGAGAACGAAAAATTAATGACTTATACGCCCCGCTCAATTATTGATGCGAGAGCAAGACGTAGAACAACTTCTGAGTACAGCGATTACAACCACATCGATATTGCAAAAGCGACTAAACAAATTGCTGATGGCGGCACGAAAGTTAATCTTGGTGCACACGGGCAAATCCAGGGTTTAGGTGCACATTGGGAGTTATGGATGTTTGTTCAGGGTGGTTTTACACCTATGCAAGCCATCAGGGCAGCCACTTTAAATGGTGCTAGTTATTTGGGTATGAACAAAGAAATTGGTTCGTTAGAAGTTGGTAAACTGGCCGATATGGTGATTATGGATGCCAATCCTTTAGATGATATCCGTAATTCGGAGAAAATCAAATATGTAATGATCAATGGCCGACTTTACGACAGTGCTACTTTAAATGAAGTGGGAACCAGAGAAAAACTTAGGGGTAAGTTATGGTTCGAAAATACCAGAGGAAACGGCTATATTGTTCCAGCTACCGATTCAGAAACCTGGACATTTACTGTTCCGCACTGTGATTAAACTCTATCAACACCGTAAAAGACATGTAATACAACTTACATGTCTTTTACAGTAAATTAACGCCATATGAAACCCAACAAACTATATATTACCGCATCAGTCGTATTCTTATTACTCAGTGCACTGGTTTTTTCGTACAATGGGTATTACATTTTGGGTGTCCAAACCATAAACCTGTTTTTAGCGCTGGTTGCAATGGCTTATATTACTGCTTTTATAGCAGTAATGAAAGACCGGAAATCTATTGTTTCCTGGTTATTACTGATATTAAATTCGATTATATTGATTTGCATCATTTATTTCCTGACGCATTTTAAGATGAAGATGTAGTAGTGCTTACGTTCGTTTTTAATAGGGATTCGTCATCTCGATTGAAGCGAAGCGAAATAGAGAGATCTATTATAATGAATTTCACCTCCGAATGAGTTCCCTTGGAACACTGCAGTCGAAATGACGATTATTGTGATAAGGGCTTATAGCACCAACAGGCCGTATTCCCTTAGCGTATTAATAGGTTTAGAATACCAGAACAGCTCGAAATTTTCCATTTCACGCTCAAAATCGGCTTTAACCTCCTGAAAAGTAAAGACCTTTTCATTGGAGATCGAGATTTTATTTAAAATAGTGCTTAGCCAAGTTCCTTCGTTTTTATTGGTTTGCACGGTAAAGCTTTCTTTTTTATCGTGAAAAGTTAATGATGCCATTTCCCAGGTATTCCCTTTTTTCGATTTGGTAAAATACTCAGCAGAAGGCCTTCCCCCTATCCAAACTACTTTTGCAGTAGGTTTCGTATTAAACTGGTCTCCATCATTTAAAGCCTTCTCAATAAAATCTGCTGGAATTTTCGTTCTTGGGATTTTAAAATCAAACCAATCTTGCAGTTCATAATCAAAACAGATACCATGCATAAAATTGAAAAGTGACTTTTTCAACCCGTAGCTGAATTTATTGTGGTCAATACCCGTTTTATCGGTATAATTGATATCATTATTAGCAAAAGTGCCAATTGCATCTGTGTCTTTTACCACCCCAAATTTTTCCGGGTACATCCCTACAGGACTATGCGCCGTCATGGCAAATTGATGCCAAAAGCCTGACTGTAACACCCCGACCTCAAACAACTGACGTACCATCTCCAAACTATCTATCGTTTCCTGCACTGTTTGTGTGGGGTAACCATACATTAAATAAGCATGTACCATAATTCCAGCTTGGGTGAAATTGCGGGTAACCTTAGCCACTTGTTCTACCGTTACGCCCTTATCGATCAGCTTTAACAAACGATCTGAGGCAACTTCCAGTCCGCCTGAAACCGCAATACAGCCAGATGCCTTTAACAATAAACACAGGTCTTGAGTAAAACTTTTTTCAAAACGGATGTTCGTCCACCAGGTAACGGCTAACTTTCTTCTGATAATTTCTAAGGCTACCTCACGCATAAGTGCAGGTGGCGCAGCCTCATCAACAAAGTGAAAACCATTTTGCCCTGTTTTAGCATATAAATCTTCAATCCTGTCTACAATCATTTTGGCCGCAACGGGTTCGTAAACTTTGATATAATCAAGCGAAATGTCGCAGAACGTACATTTGCCCCAATAGCAACCATGTGCCATGGTGAGTTTATTCCATCGCCCATCACTCCACATGCGGTGCATGGGGTTAACGATTTCAATTACCGAAATATACTTGTCCAATAACAATCCACTATAATCTGGCGTACCTACATCAGCTTGCTTATAATCATTTCTGAAAGCATCGTTACGGTAAACCACCTTGCCGTTTTCGAGCAGGAAAGTCCTTTTATAAAAATGAGCTTCAGCAGGCACCGGATGTGTAATATTTTGATATAAAAGTTCAATCGGTAATTCGCCATCATCCAAAGTGATATAATCAAAGAATTCAAAAACCCTTGCATCCGACAATGATCTTAATTCGGTATTCGGGAAACCACCGCCCATAGATATTTTAATTTCCGGGTGATTGGCCTTGATCCATTGTGCACAACGAAAAGCACTATACAAATTGCCCGGAAAAGGGACGGAAATCAGGAACAATTTAGGTTGAACCGTTTCGATTTTCTCTTTTAAAACCGAAATCAGGATATGATCAATATAGGTTGGTTCCTTATTCAAAGCATCGTACAGTTCATCAAAGGAATTAGCACTTCTACCTAAACGTTCTGCATAACGGCTAAAACCAAAATTCTCATCAACACATTCTACGATGTAATCAGATATATCTTCAAGATAAAGCGTAGCCAAATGTTTCGCTTTATCCTGCGTACCCATTGCGCCAAAAGCCCAATCCAACTCTTCTAAAGTAGCAAACCGTGAAGCTTGGGGTAGAAAATCGTCACTACAGATCTGCAATGCCAAAGTTGGATTCTTGCCCTGTAAAAATGCAATCACTGCATCGATGGTTTTTAAATATTCATCTTGTAAAGCGAAAATACGTTTAGCATTATCGCTTTTAGGATTTGGATCATCAACACATAAACTTCGGTCGGTGTGACTGAATAAAGCTTGCAGCCCTTTTTTAGAGAACAATTCCAAAATCACCTCAATACCTAAATCGGCCTGTGCGGCACTGATATTTTTAGTATTCAGAAAACCTTTTATATATGCCGTTGCTGGATATGGGGTATTCAGTTGGGTAAATGGCGGTGTAATGGCAAATATTTCGGTTTTCAAAGGGAATTGTTTTTCTGCAAAAGTAAGGGATTTTTAAAGATTATCGCTAAACGCTGTAAGAAACGACTTTATGATTAGAAAAGGAGAATTTGGTTTTCATTAAATTAGTTAGATTGCTTCATACCTCGCAACAACACAAACTAAAACACCAATCCAAACGTTTTAACCCTAAATCAACACGTTTTCTGCCTGAATGAAAGTTTTTTGTTTTTACATCCTGATGCTCTGTGTGCAAATCGGCTTTGCGCAAAAAACATTTATATTCCCTAAAATTAAAGCACAGGGGGCTTCTGCTGAACAATTTACCCCTGTAAACTGGACTGTTATCGATCAGGTTTATGGAGACCTGAACAACGATGCCTCAGGTGATTTAGCGGTAGTTTTTGAATTTAACAAAACCATAGACGAAACACGTGTATATGGCGATAATAACACCGATATTATAAAGGAAACGCAAAAACCGAGAATTTTGGCTATCTTTTTTAAAGATAAATCAACAGGGGTTTATAGCTTATCAACCCAAAACAACGATTTCATACTACGTTCGGAAGAAGGTGGTAAATTGGGGGATCCACTGCAGCAGATTGCCATTAAAGACCAACAACTCTACCTTCGTTTCCAGGGTGGTTCTGAATGGCGCTGGGAACTGGGTTACACTTTTAAATTCGAAAATAAAGACTGGTTTTTAACGAGTGCGATCAATCTTTATTTTAACCAAAATAGCGGCGATATGACTGAAAGGGTTTACGATTTCAAAACCCGTGAATTATTTACCACTGTTGGTAATCTGCACAGAAGGGATATTGCTAACCGAAAAACAAGTGAAGTTTTATATTTTTCGCAGCTCAGAACTTTCAAAACTTTTAAAAAACCTTGGGCATGGGAAGTAATGCCTAATGTTTATTTGTAGTTTCTGTGTTAGCTTTTATTGCTAGTTTTTAATATCATTGCGGTATGATTTTCAGCTTAAGTTACCGCCTCTTTCTTCCTTTATTTTTGCTATTTCCCCTCTTGTGTGTGGCACAGCTAAATTTAACTTCAGGGGAGAAATATCTGGAAACTGAATCATTTAAACAGATTTTTGTTTCGGTAGAAGATCATACTGTCTGGGCACTCAATAATTCAGGAACAGTATTTTATAAACCAGCGCTTGAAACTACTTTTAAACCCTATCTGCTTACAAATGGCCTGGTAATTAATGAAATTAGCGGCTTTAATGAAACAGAAATGTATTTTCTGATTAAGCCAAATACAATCGTACATTTTAAGGGCGGCATAAAACATGAAATAAAAATTGAGGAACCCGGTGTTACAAGGGTAAATAATATTTCGGTAATCAATACAAAACGAAATATTGATTATGAACCTGCTAATGCTTACAACCCCGCTAATGATTACTTAGCTGTGGCTACCAACAAACATGCGTATAAAATCTTTCGGGGAAACCTCACCATTACCAATCAGTTTATTTACCCTAACCAGCCCTTGGTTAATGAACCAGATTGGAGAATCACTAACGCTGGTTTCAAATCAGTTGATTTCCAACATATATTTATCATGGCAAGATGTTTTGTGAATGATCATGTTACACTAAACTTCCCATCAGCATATTCAACTTATTCCTCTTCTATTCCTGATAGATTGCCTTATCCGGCTAAAATAAACTGTACGCTTTTTGCCCATCATTGGCAATTCGGAATACCAAATGTTCAAAATTGGGAAATATGGTATAATATATGGGGTACTGATAAAGGCTTATTTGCCTATAATAATGTTTCATGTACAGGTTTAGAAATCAAAAAATTATTAGACGACAAAAAAATTAATGATTTAGAAGAAGCTTATGCTTTAACGCCTGTTTATAAACAAAACTTTGCTTTTGCAGCTGCGGATGATGGTCTGTATTATACTCCCGCATCAATATTTAATGAATTTACAACAAGTCCGGAAAAGTTAGATCGTTTGAAATTTATTCAATTTCCTACTTTGGCAAATCAGAAGATAAATTCTATATGTGTAGATACCGACATTAAAATTTCAAAAGAAGCTGACTATAATTATTGGAGGGAAACAATGTGCGAGAAAGTATTGTGGGTGGCCAAGGATCAGGGTATTTCAAAGATCTATTTAAGCCTGGATCAGGATTATTATGAGAAATTTAAATATACTGATTTTCTCTACAGCAAAACACCTTCGAATGGCTATAATCAGGATGAGGCTATATTTGAAACCTGTGGTAACCAAAGCATCAATGTAAAAACAAGGGTACCCGCAAGTTTGCAAAATCAGTTATTATTTCAGTGGTTTAAAGATGATGTAGAAATAAGCGAATGGATAGGAAAAGCTACTGTAGACTTAAAAGAATCTGGAAAATATACTTTCAAATTGACCGCACTATGTGAGAATCTTACACTAAAGTCGTTACCCATCATCATTAAAAATAATACAAGTCCTGAGATTACCTTTAACTACCCTGCCGAGGTAAATTTATGTTCAGGACAAACTTATCCCCTTGAAACAAAACGCGTAGAAAACTATAAATACCAGTGGGTAAAGAATGGTGCTGACATTCCAAATGCGACACAGAACACCTATAATGCAACCTTACCTGGCATATACGAGGTAAAGGTAAGTAACTGTGAAAACTATTATGAGCTTTCAAAGCAAGTGAAAATTAATCAGATTGCCCTACCAACAGTCAAACTTACAACGTCAAAAACGGCTTATTGTGTCGGTGAAACTGCAGAAATTAAGATTGACAATCCGAACAGTTACATTGTAAATTGGTTCCGAAACGGGTCGGAGCTTCCTGAGTTTAAAAACCAGAATATCATTTCAATTGCTTTGGCAGGAATTTACACAGCATCTTTAACTAATGGAAATGAATGTTCAAGTACATCAGAGGCAATCAACATCAGCTTTAGCGTAATTCCGGATGTAACCATAAGCAGGAGTTCAGATAAATTACTCTGCAATGGAGAAGAAGTTTTACTCACCGCTGTAGCTAACCAACCTGGAACAGATTTCCTTTGGAGTACCGGTGAAACTACTAAAACCATAAAAATTAACAGCAGCGGAATTTATTCAGTCAGTTTTACCAGCACCTCGGGTTGTAGAAATGAAAGCGCAACAGTTGAGGTAAATGTAAACGAACCACTTCTGTTACTTCAGCCTGAGCAGGTTCGGATTTGTGTGATTGCGAAGGAAAAAGCGACACTTGAAGCGCCAGCAGGCTTTGCCTTTTACACATGGGAAGGCCAAAAGACTTCAAGTCATTTTTATCAAGTAAACAAGCCAGGAAATTATTCCCTTACGGTCGAAGATATTTATGGATGTACGAAATCAGTAAGCTATTCCGTTGTTCAGTATTGTAAAGATATTCTAATTCCAAATGCATTTAGTCCTAACGATGACAACGTGAACGACTTGTGGCAGGTAAGCGGGCTTGAAAATGATCCTCAGAGCAACATTCAGATTTTTAACCAATATGGAAATATCATTCATACAACTACAGGCAAGGCACCATTCTGGGATGGAAAAGTAAAGGGAAATCCTGCTAATGTGGGTGTTTATTATTATTTAATAAAATCAAAAAACACTAGTCAAGCTTTAACAGGCACGATTACTTTAATTAGATAAGAAGCATATAAATTACCATTAGGATTGAGACCAAATCTCGCGGGTTTTAAAAAAATGCGAGATTTAATTTAGCTTGCTAAGAATCACTGTTTCGGGTTAAATAAACCTGATAGAACGAAAAGCCCGGAACGAAGCATGAGTGAGGACTTGAAGGGATAGCAGGGCTGCAGTATCCTAAGTATTACAGCCGCTCATTTTCAAAATAATATTGACTATCTAAGAACATCTAAGTTTTTATGTTTTCAGCTGCTTTATTGAGGCATATGCCATTTAGAAGCGTACGAGGCTTAGATAAACCCTGAAATAAATTCAGGGTGACGGATATTATAAATTCTGCGCAATCACAAAACCACTTGCCCAGGCCCACTGAAAATTATAGCCGCCCAGCCAACCGGTAACATCCAAACATTCGCCACCAAAAAACAGGTTTGGAATCTTTTTACATTCAAGGGTTTTAGAAGATATTTCATTTGTATCAATTCCGCCACGCATTACTTCAGCTTTATCGTAACCTTTATCGCCAGCAGGTTTAACTTTAAAGTGGTGGATCGTCTGTTCAATTAAATCAATTTCTGCTTTTGTCAATGCAGCTACAGGCTTGCTTAAAGGCAAAAACTTACCTAAAGCATCGGTAAACTTTTTGGTGTAAAACCTGTTCAGCAATGTCGACAGTAGTGTTTTACCGTTATTTTTTCTTTCCTCATCCAATAAGTTAACCACATTTTGGTGTGGCAGCAGATTTAGATTAATCGTCTCCCCCCTCCGCCAAAAAGAAGAAATCTGCAAAATAGCAGGGCCACTTAATCCCCAATGCGTAAAAAGGATATTTTCTTCGAACGAAATTTCATCATTGCTTACTTCGCAGAAAACAGAATTACCCGAAAGTTGTGCAAACCATTCTTCATCCTTACCGGTAATGGTTAATGGAACCAAAGCTGGAGCTGTTTCAATAATCTTTAAGCCATGTTTTCTGGCAAAACGTAAAGCAAAATCAGTAGCACCCATTTTTGGAATAGGTAACCCACCAGCGGCAATCACCAACTTTTCGGCAGTTAAAACTACGGTTTTACCATTTTTCTGATAACTTACTTTAAAACCTTCCGGCAATATTTCAATATCCTTTACATCGGCATTACACCTAATTTCCTGCCCGAAATCTTCACAAATGGAGGTAAAAACCTCAACAACATCTTTCGCATTTTTATCATCAGGAAATAATTGCCCCAAAGTTTTTTCCCTGCCTGTAATGCCATAAGTTTCAAAGAAGCTAATGGTATCGTCAACTGTCCACTGGGTAAAGGCAGATTTGATGAAATGTGGGTTTGCTGATATAAACTGCTCAGCTGATGCAAATTGATTCGTATAATTACAGCGACCTCCACCCGAAATTAAAATTTTGGCACCGGGTTTTTCGTTTTTTTCGAGCACAATTACTTTCTTGCCCAGATAGCCTGCCTGCACCGCGCACATCAATCCGCAAGCACCTGCACCAATAATTATTGCATCAGCATTCATCAATAAAATTTATTATGGTTACTTTTGCACAAAAGTAGCATTATTTTCAAGCGCATGGCAAAACAGATTAGCGAATTAAAATTAGGTATTTTAGGTGGCGGACAATTGGGCAGAATGCTCATTCAACAAGCAATCAATTACAATGTAACCACATTAGTTTTAGACCCAGATCCTGATGCCCCTTGCAAACACATCTCTAATTACTTCGAAAATGGCTCAATTACCGATTTTGATACCGTTTACAACTTTGGAAAGAAAGCCGACATCATTACCATTGAAATTGAAAAAGTAAATATCGATGCGCTTGAACAGCTCGAAAAAGAAGGTAAAAAGGTTTTTCCTCAATCGAGGGTAATCCGTTTAATTCAGGATAAAGGTGTACAAAAACAGTTTTTCAAAGAAAACGATATCCCAACCTCTCCTTTCCAGATTGTAAATACGAAGGAAGATATGGAGAACAGTAATATCCCTTTTCCATATATTTTAAAACTGCGTAAAGATGGTTACGATGGCAAAGGCGTGATGAAAATCAACAGTGCTGCCGATCTGGATAAAGCTTTTGACGCACCTTGTATTATCGAAAAACTGGTCGATTTTGAAAAAGAAGTTGCGGTAATTGTTGCCCGTAATGCCAATGGCGATATGAAAACTTTCCCGATGGTAGAAATGGAATTTAATCCAGAGGCCAATTTGGTTGAATTTTTGATTTCTCCATCTACTTTTGCCGAAAGTTTACAACAAAAAGCAGAGAACATTGCTAAAAATATTGCCTCAGCAATGAACATCACCGGGATTTTAGCGGTAGAAATGTTTGTGTGTAAAGATGGCGAATTACTGGTTAATGAGGTTGCTCCCCGCCCGCACAACAGCGGTCATCAAACGATAGAGGGTAATTATGTTTCTCAGTTCGAACAACATTTACGTTCTATTTATAACTTACCACTTGGCGATACCAGCAGCATAACTAATGCTATTATGATTAACCTCCTTGGTGAAAAAGGTTTTGAAGGTATAGCCAAATATGAAAATCTGGAAAAAATATTAGCGATTGACGGTGTTTTCGTTCACTTATATGGCAAAAAATATACAAAACCCTTCCGCAAGATGGGCCATGTAACCATTGTGGATATCGACAGGGATAAGGCCATTGAAAAGGCACGGTTTGTGCAAAAAACGTTAAAAGTAATTGCATAATCCCCTAGCCCCCTAAGGGGGAACTAATAGCGAGGTGGAAATACAAAATTTAAAAGAAGTTAAAAAAGAAATAAAACAGATATGAGTCAAGGAAATTCAAATTCGGCATTAGTAGGAATTATAATGGGAAGCAAATCAGATTTACCTGTTATGCAAGATGCTGCTGATGTATTAAAAGAATTTGGAATAAACTATGAAATTACGGTTGTTTCTGCCCACAGAACGCCAGAACGTATGTTCAATTATGCCAAAGAAGCACAAGGCCGTGGCCTAAAGGTAATTATTGCTGGTGCCGGTGGTGCTGCTCACTTGCCAGGCATGGTCGCTTCTATTACCACATTACCGGTAATCGGTGTTCCGGTTAAATCATCAAATTCTATTGATGGCTGGGATAGTATTTTATCTATTTTACAAATGCCAAATGGCATTCCGGTAGCCACAGTAGCTTTAAACGCTGCTAAAAACGCAGGTTTATTGGCCACTCAGATTTTAGCTACAGCTGATGATTCCTTAACGGTTAAAATGCAAGCTTATAAAGATGAGCTGAGAAGAAAGGTTGAAGAAAGCGCTGATAGTCTTGAGGCTTAAACGACGATAACTAAACTCAAAGGTTCGTCATTTCGAGCGGAGTGCAACGGAGTCGAGAAATCTAGCTAAAGAGATATTCCAGTTAGATATCTCCATTTCACTGCGCTTCAGTCGAGATGACGAAACTATATATAAAACTATAAACTGACTAATTCAAACTCGGGTCTACCGGAAAATTACTGATATGCGCATATTTTGGTCCTAAATTTACGATCACATCCCGCCAAAGTTTTTCATCATCGTTACTAAAAATGAGATCAGGATTAAAGGTATCGCTCACCATCCAGGCGTTCTGCTCTATTTCGCGGTCTAATTGTCCATTGTCCCAACCAGAATAGCCCATAAAAAATTTCACTTCATCGGCGCTTATTGCATTAGTATTTAGGAGTATTTTAAGTGTTTCGAAATTTCCTCCCCAATACAGTCCATTCCCGATAGGTTCGCCACTCTGCAATTTATCGTAACACCTATGGATAAAATGCAAGGTATCTGCAGCAACCGGTCCGCCAAAATAAATGTAGTTTTTTGCATCCCACAAATCCTGTATCACATCATTCAAAATCAGATTTCCTACCTGGTTAAGGATATAACCTACTGTTCCATCATCACCATGTTCAGTTAACAGCACTACAGATCTTTTAAAATTCGGATCGGCCATAAATGGCTCTGAGATAAGCAAGCGGCCAGTTTTTGGTTTTATATTGTTCAGCATGATGATAATCATTTGTTACACCGTAAAAGATGTCTATTTTTGTTAAATGCAAGTTACAAATGAATTTCTACAAAACCTGCGCCAAGATTACAAAAGCGCTTCGCTAGATGAATCTGACGTGGATCAAGATCCGATTATCCAGTTTAAAAAGTGGTTTCAGCACGCTGTTGATGCCCAGATATATGAACCCAATGTAATGACCTTGGCTACAGCCGATAAAGCTGGCCGACCCGATGCCCGTATTGTTTTACTTAAAGGTGTTGATACAGATGGATTTAGGTTCTTTACGAATTATTTAAGTGCTAAAGGAAAAGAGCTTAAACGCAATCCATACGCAGCTTTAGTATTTTTCTGGCCTGAATTGGAAAGACAAGTGAGGATTGAAGGAACAGTAGAAAAACTAGATAAAGAAACTTCTGAAGAATATTTCAATACGAGACCGCTTGACAGTCAGATTGGAGCAGTAGCTTCTCCACAAAGTCAGGTTATTCCAAACAGGGCATTTTTGGAAGAAAAAGTTGAAGAATTAAGAGCTAAAAGTGCCAATAAAGGTGTAGCTAAACCTGCACATTGGGGCGGGTATATCGTAAAACCTACAAGAATTGAGTTTTGGCAAGGAAGAAGCAGCAGGCTGCACGACAGGATAAATTTCGAAAAGGTTAAGGGGATCTGGACTAAAACCAGATTGGCACCATAGCTTAATATAAAATAAATAGAGATCAACTATTCTGCAAGATCTCTATTTTAACTAGTCGTTTATTCTTAAATTCTCTTTTTAATCTCCTAAAAATGAAACAAATCGCAGTTATAGGATCTGGTACGATGGGAAATGGCATCGCTCATACCTTTGCACAATTCAATTATCAAGTCAACCTTATTGATATTAATAAAGCTGCATTGGATAGGGCCATACAAACGATTACCAAAAATTTAGACAGGCAGGTTGCCAAAGGCACATTAACAGCAGATCAGAAAGCGGCCACTCTCAATAACATCACTACATATACCTCAACAAAAGATGGCGTTCAAAATTCCGATTTAATTGTAGAGGCCGCTACTGAAAATGTAGACTTAAAACTGAAGATTTTTAAGGATTTAGATGAGTACGCACCTGCCCATGCTATTCTTGCTTCTAATACCTCCTCTATTTCCATTACCCAGATTGCCGCTATAACCGGTAGAGGTGATAAAGTAATCGGGATGCACTTTATGAATCCAGTTCCGGTAATGAAGTTGGTAGAAGTAATAAGAGGTTATGCCACAAGTGATGAAACAACAAGTACCATTATGTCGTTGTCTCAAAGTTTGGAGAAAGTTCCGGTTGAGGTAAATGATTATCCGGGTTTTGTGGCTAACCGCATTTTGATGCCAATGATTAATGAGGCTATTTATACGCTATATGAAGGCGTTGCAGGTGTTTATGAAATCGATACGGTAATGAAACTTGGAATGGCACACCCGATGGGCCCCTTGCAATTAGCCGATTTTATTGGTCTGGATGTTTGTTTGGCCATCTTAAAAGTATTGAATGATGGTTTTGGGAATCCTAAATACGCGCCTTGCCCTTTATTGGTAAATATGGTTGCTGCAGGTAAAAAAGGTATTAAAACTGGTGAAGGTTTTTATAAATACACTGCAGGATCAAAAGAACTAGTAGTTGCTGATAAATTTAAAAAATCCTAATTTTTTTAGCATTTAATTTTATATTTGCTGTATGAATGAGAATCTGGATCCTGAAGCAAGCAACCTAAGTCCCACCGATCGCGATATTGAAAGGGTTTTAAGGCCACAGGCTTTTGAAGATTTTACGGGACAGGAAAAAGTGATGGAAAACCTGAAGATTTTTGTTCAGGCGGCAAAACTCCGTGGTGAGGCTTTAGATCATGTTCTTTTGCATGGTCCTCCGGGATTAGGCAAAACCACACTTTCTCATATCATTGCCAATGAAATGGCTACGGGCATTAAGGTGACTTCTGGTCCTGTTTTGGATAAACCTGGCGATTTAGCTGGTTTATTAACCGGCTTAGATGAAGGTGATATTCTCTTTATTGACGAGATCCATCGCTTATCTCCCCTTGTAGAAGAATACTTATACTCTGCTATGGAGGATTTTAAGATTGATATTATGCTCGAAACTGGCCCGAATGCCCGTTCGGTACAGATATCGCTTAATCCTTTTACGTTAGTAGGTGCTACTACCCGCTCCGGATTGTTGACTGCTCCGTTAAGAGCGCGCTTTGGTATCAATGCCCGCTTGGCTTATTATGATGCTAAATTGCTAACCACTATTGTACTACGCTCTTCTGATATCCTAAAAACACCGATAAGTGACGAAGGTGCCTACGAAATTGCCCGTCGTAGCCGCGGCACGCCCCGTATCGCCAATGCACTTTTACGGAGAACAAGAGATTTTGCGCAGATTAAAGGAAACGGGAATATCGATACTGAAATAGCCCGCTATGCCTTAAATGCACTGAATGTAGATGAGCATGGCCTAGATGAAATGGATAACAGGATCCTGGTTACCATTATCGATAAATTTAAGGGTGGCCCTGTAGGTTTAAAAACCATTGCGACAGCTGTTGGAGAAGATGAAGGAACCATTGAGGAAGTTTATGAGCCATTTTTGATTCAGGAAGGCTATATTATGCGTACTTCACGTGGCCGCGAGGTTACTGAAGCCGCTTACAAACATTTAAAAAAGAATTATCCTGGCCAAACCGGGAAGTTGTTTTAAAGTAAGATTGTTTCTTGCAGCCTTACTTTTTTCCGTCATTGCGAGGCTGGCATTGAGCGAGCCGAAGCAATCTTATGACTTGTTTTTATAGATTGCTTCACACAGCCCACTCCCCCCTTCTTCATTTCGCAATGACGATCTGCCGAAAAAATAAAATCCATCTGAACATTTAAGCCCTTTTGGTGTTCATAAAATAGAAATCAAACATTATGAATATTGAATTACGTAAACTAACGCTCGAAGATTACGCAGATCTTAAAGAATCTATGCTCCAGGCTTACGACAGCATGGGTGGTTCTATCTGGCCAAAATCTAGTATTGCAAAACTTTTAAATATTTTCCCCGAAGGACAGCTTTGTATTGCCGTTGATGATAAGGTGGTAGCCTGTTCATTAGCCATTATTGTAGAGTACGATGAATATGGAGATCGGCATACCTACAAGTTGATTACTGGCGATTATTCTTTTACAACACATGATCCCAACGGCGACACGCTATATGGAATCGAAATTTTCGTGCACCCCGATTACCGTGGACTACGTTTAGGAAGAAGATTATACGAAGCCAGAAAAGAACTCTGCGAAAGCCTTAACCTTAAAAGCATTATTGCCGGTGGTAGAATCCCAGGTTACCACCAATATGCAGAACAGCTTAGCCCGAGGCAGTATATAGATAAGGTAAAAGCAAAAGAAATTTACGATCCTACGCTTACTTTCCAGATCTCTAATGATTTCCACGTAAGAAAAGTATTAAAGAATTACTTGCCGGGCGATAAAGAATCAAAAGAGTATGCTACCTTAATTGAGTGGAATAATATTTATTACCAGGGTATTGACGCTTCAGCCCGTTCGGCAATGACCATCCGTTTAGGTTTAGTACAATGGGAAATGCGTTTATTCCCTAATATGGATGCATTTTATGAGCAGGTAGAATTCTTTGTAGATGCTTTGAGTGGTTACAAATCAGATTTCGTGATGTTCCCTGAGCTATTTAACACGCCTTTACTGCAACCTTATAATCACTTGCCAGAGATTGAAGCCATGCGCAAACTCGCCGAAAAAACAGCAGAGATTGTACAAAAAATGCATGAGTACTCGTTGAGCTACAACACTAACATCATTACAGGCAGTATGCCACTTATTGAGGATGGTAAACTTTATAATGCCACTTACCTTTGTCACCGCACCGGTAAAATAGATGAGTATAGAAAAATCCACATCACACCGAATGAACAGAAATATTATGGTATGATTGGCGGTGATAAAGTACAGGTTTTTGATACTGATTGTGGTAAAGTGGGCATTTTGATCTGTTACGATGTAGAATTTCCTGAATTGAGCCGTATTTATGCCGATCAGGGCATGCAGATTTTGTTCGTACCCTTCTTAACGGATACACAGAATGGTTATACGCGTGTTCGCCATTGTGCTCAGGCCCGGGCGATAGAAAATGAATGTTATGTGGCCATTGCTGGCTGTGTGGGCAATTTACCGAAAGTAAATAACATGGATATCCAGTTTGCGCAATCGGCCGTTTTTACGCCTTCCGATTTTGCTTTTCCAACTAATGCCATAAAAGCAGAGGCAACCCCAAATACAGAAATGGTTTTAGTGGTAGATGTTGATCTGCATTTACTTGACGAACTGCACCACTATGGAACAGTAAAGGTGTTAAAAGACAGAAGAAAAGATCTTTATCAGGTTAAACTTTTAAAATAATAACCCATAAAAAATGCCGGTCAAATTAATGTACCGGCATTTTCATTGTAAATCTAAAGCTAATTATTTTCTCATTATAAACCATATAATCAGACCAATAATCACAGCTAAAGGCAACACCCATTTCAAGGCTTGTCCTCCTCCGTTTTCGTCTTTTTCAGTAACGGCTGGTTTTGCTGGTCCCGGATCTGCTTTATGACTTTCGTAATCTTTTTCTATCGGTTTAGGAGCTGCTCCTGATTCCGTATGTTGTGGATCTATATTTTCCATGGCTAATACTCTAAAAGCTCTCCCACTGGTTATTACTCCAATCAGGATGAACCATAATCAATTAATTTAGTTTCTGTATTGAGAACAAGTGATTAGTGAAAATGTTTTAAATCCTAAGCCTTATCTTTGCAGATCGGTGTACAACAATTCTGCAAAATATAGCCAACTCATCAAAGATGAAGCCCTGCGCTTGGGCTTTATGGCCTGTGGCATTTCAAAAGCTGAATTTCTTGAAGAAGAGGCACCAAGGTTAGAAAAATGGCTGAATCAAAACCGCCATGGCGAAATGAAATATATGGAGAATTATTTCGATAAACGCCTCGACCCAAGACTTTTAGTGGAGGATGCAAAATCGGTAATTTCCTTATCCTTAAACTATTACACAGATGAAAAACAATCAGATCCTGATGCGCCAAAAATTTCCAAGTACGCATACGGACAAGATTACCATACCGTAATAAAAGATAAACTAAAAGAATTAACTCATTTTATTGAAGAAAACATTGGTGAAGTTTCGGGAAGGGCATTTGTAGATTCTGCTCCGGTTTTAGACCGTGCCTGGGCCAAAAAATCAGGCATTGGATGGATTGGTAAAAATTCTAACTTAATCAGTAAAACCGATGGTTCTTTTTTCTTCCTTGCCGAACTGATTGTTGATCTGGAACTGGATTACGATCACCCATACCAGGCTGATTACTGTGGAAGCTGCACCCGCTGTTTAGATGCCTGCCCCACTGATGCCATTATTTCACCACAGGTGGTAGATGGAACGAAATGCATCTCTTACCTCACTATTGAACTCAAAAATGAAATCCCAAATGAGTTTAAAGACAAAATGAGCAACTGGATGTTTGGCTGCGATATCTGCCAGGATGTTTGTCCCTGGAACCGTTTCTCTAAAGCACACAATGAAGAAGCCTTTAAGCCCGGGAACGGATTGCTGGATTTGAACGCAAAAGACCTGACCGAGATTACAGACGATGTTTTTAAAAGGGTTTTTAAGGGATCGGCAGTTAAGCGTACCAAATTTACCGGACTAAAAAGAAATATCGATTTTCTTAAACCTGAATAAATGAAAAGATTATCTGCATTTCTTTTATTGACTTTTACTTTCCTTTTTGCAAGCGCGCAAGAGCTTCGACTCAAGAAAAGAAAACAGAATGCTTTAACTGGGAAAGAATTTGCATTGAGTATTAGAGATAGTAGCTTAAGCCTGATGGATCGTGAAAAAATAATATTCAAAGAGATTAAAAAAGGAAATGTTCCTGGTTTTTTACGGACACTTGTAAAAATCGAAATGGATTGGATAAGTGATCAAAAAACAAATCATATTAGTTATTATATTCTACCTGACTATTTTGCAATTGGTAATAACAACGATTTTTTTTATGTTCCGATGACGCCTATTTTAGCTCAGAAAGTTGCCCAGCTGACCAAATGTTCACTACCAACCAAACTTTTGGTCGATCAGATTTATAAAGAAGCAAAAATAAAACTGGCTCCAAAACCTATACCGCCTACCAAAGCAATGACAAGCTTACCTATTTTTATTGCGCACACAGATTCTATACTCAGTCAGCTCAAGCCATTCATGGCTAATCATCAATCAGGAGAACTTACTGCAGGAAATAAAAAAGATATTATTATTTCAAATAAGATTTATGGGGAATCAACGCCTAGGGTAGTCATTTACGGTTGGCATAAATTAGATGGAAAGGCCATTCAGCCGGTATACAACAAACACACCAACACCTGGGCTGATTACAGCCATGGCGTTAGATTAATCCAAAATAAGATTTATATCAACCATAAAAAAACATCTCTAAAAAAAGCTTTAAGAGATGCTGAATTCTGTCGTGTTTTTAGTGATGAAGGCAGGATTGATCAACCTTATTATCCTATTTTTAGATCTTATTAATTCACTGAAAAGCTATTATCACTTTTAACCTTATCTGGTGTATGTGGATTTCCCATTACTACTTTGGATAACTTTTTAGTGGTTGTGATATTGATTTTAACCTGTTTATCTCCTTTTTCCCAAATGCCGATTGTACTGTGACTCTTTTCGACAGAACCATCCCCATAAGTTAAGGTTAAATCAACTGGCATAGCTTTAACACTCTTATTCTCCACAACAACCGTGTATCCATTTGATGTTTTGTCTACAGCCTTTATAGCCATATCAGTAACACCATCATTAAAAAACCAGGCTTTCCAGAACCAGTTTAAATTTTTACCGCTTCCCTCGTTAATACTGTTAAAGAAATCGTGTGGCATGGGGTGTTTACCATTCCAGTTTTTAATATAAGTATGCAAAGCTTTGGTAAAGAGCTCATCTCCAAGGTAATCTTTAACAAACAAATAAGCCAAACCTGGTTTAGGGTACGAATTGGTAAAAGATCCTGATCCTTTTAAATCAGGAGTTAAAGTCATTATTGGGGTATCATCTTTTCCGCCAGATGACGAAGCTGTAGGCTGTACGCCGTATTCATCAACAATTGTAGAATCAATCATCGGAGAAATCAACCACTCGCCTATTGTAGCCCAACCTTCATCCATCCAACCATATTTAGTCTCATTTATGCCCATGTAAAAAGGAAACATGGTATGAAAAATTTCATGGTCGGTTAAGGTAATGGCGTCTGTGCGATTATCAACCGGGTTATCGTTCACCATCATTGGGTATTCCATTTGGTCTAAACCATCGAATATGGTTTCATGATTGTATGGAAAAGGCCATTTAGGAAAAGTGTAACTCATAGCTTCAACCGTTTTACGGGCGAAATCAATTACTTCGTAATAATCTTTATGTTTTGGATTAAAAACAGCATCTACACGGGTTCTTCTTTTTGTTTTAGGATCAACTACTAAACTGGCCGATTTCCACAGGTAATGATCACTTAAAGCAAATACAAAATCAGTAACGTTCTTAGCCTCGAATTTAAAGGTATTAAACACATTCGGCTGAGTTACTGTTTTATCGGCCAAATCTTTGTCGGTAATCACATCAATTACAGCGTCGTTCTTTTCGGCAGATAACATTCTCGAAACAATGTCTTTTTGGAAAACTTCTGAAGGATTTTTCAGATCGCCGGTAGCCCAAACGCCATATCCACCAGGAACTGTAATTGAAGCATTGAACTGGTCAAAATCGTTATAAAACTCTTCAGCTCCTGTGTAGGGGAATTTATTCCATCCGTCTACATCATCATAAACCGCAATACGCGGAAAAAAATACGCCACGAAATGAGAGCCCTCATCTACCTGACCTGTACGCACATGTGATCCTTTATTTAAAGTATAGCTATAATCGATAGAAACGCTAATCGTTTTGCCAGGAACAACTGCAGGAACATTCACTGTCATGTTGGTTCCATTAATTTTAAAATCAGTGTTTGATTTTCCGTTTACTGCCAGTTTTCCAATAGCAACCCCATCACCCAGGTCAGACTCTGCCAATTTTGACTTTCTCGGTGTTCCTTTTTTATACAGATTTGGATAGAGTTTAAACCATATTTCCTTCAGTGTATCAGGACTATTATTGGTATAAGTTACCTGAACCTGACCCTTTAACAGCCTGCTAGTTGGATTAAATTCTACATTCAGATCGTATTTTGAAGTATTTTGCCAATAATTTTTACCAGGCTTTCCGTCTGTATTTCTCGTTTCCTTTTGATAGGTTTTTTGAAATTCAGGTGCTATTGGTAAAGTAGTTTGTGCACTAACATAAACAGTAGTAAACAATAAAAGGCTAAATATTTTTATAGATTTCATTTTTTGAGTTTAGGGCAAAGCGTAATGTTATCTTTAATAACCAATCAATATTAACAATTAACAGTTAACCGATTAACCAGTTTACACAATTGAGCAATTAATCAAACCCTACTTGCCAAACTTCATTTTCAATTGCTCCAACATATCCGTGTTGATCGGTTGTGCAGGTTTTTCTTGCTTAGGCTGAGGTTTCTGTTGATATTGAGGTTTATTGGCAGGTGTATTATTTTGAGGCCGTGCTGCTCTGTTCTCATTTTTCTTCGCATTGAATTTTGCCCACTCCTCATCTAATTTCTTCTTTGTATACAAGGGGAAGTCGCCATTCTTCATCCAGGCATAATAACTAGGTTCTACAGAAAATACCTGTGCTGTTGTTTTACCTTTATGTTTACCGAAATTGAAACACACTTCATCATTATCATTATACACTAAACGACCAGCAAAATCTACAGGTTTATTAATATTGGTAAAAATATGCAATGCATCTACGTTATTTACAACGGGGATACTTTTTACACCCTGTTTGCTCTCAAACTCGGTTTCCTTGTACATTTCTAACTGGCCAAGTAAAACCTTATAAGTGGCAATAACATCTGCTTCTGCAGCGTGTGCATTAATTAAATCTTCCTGGCAATAGAACTTATAAGCCGCTTTTAGGGTACGTTGCTCCATCTGGTGGAATATATTCTGTACATCAACAAACTTGCGGTTGTTCATATCAAAATCTACTTCAGCTCTTAAAAATTCTTCTAAAAGCATCGGGATATCAAATTTATTCGAATTGTACCCAGCAAGATCACTTTCCCCAATAAATTCAGCAATTTCTGCTGCTATAGTTTTAAAGGTAGGCTCGTTAGCAATGTCTTCGTCGTAAATACCGTGTATTAACGACGTTTGCAAAGGAATTGGCATTTCGGGATTTACACGCCAGGTTTTAACCAGTTCAGAACCATCTGGCATAGCTTTTAAAATCGCTATTTCAACGATTCTGTCGGCTCCAACATTAATTCCAGTAGCTTCTAAATCAAAAAATGCTAAAGGGCGCTTTAAATTTAATTTCATTTCTTATGATGTGAGATTTGCGACATTAGATTTGAATCGGAATGTCAAATTCTTTTTTTCAAAAGTGCTAAAAAGGTTTCATTAGTTCTGTAAAACAGCTTTATTAATTTATAAATTTAATTGTCAAATTATTTCAGAATGTTAGTTTGTAGAATTAAATTGCGACAATTTATATACGCTCAAATGAATAAGACATTAGCCATACTATTCCTTGTATTTTTATCATTAACTACTCATGCTCAAAACTTTAACTTTGGCGCAATTACCTATGACGATTATGAATTCGACAGAAAAAAATTAGACAGCAATGCGAATGCTATTGTTTTAAAAGAATTTGGTACGGCATCAATTCAACGCGACGATAATACAGGTAGTTTAGAGCTGATTTTTGAGCACCATGTAAAAATCAAAATCTACAATAAAGAAGGCTTTAAGGAAGCTAATATTGTTATTCCAACCTATAAAGACGAATCCCGCGAAGAAACGATCAGTGATTTAAAAGCTTCTACCTTTAATTATGTAAACAATAACTTTGTGGAAACCGTGATGGATAGAAAGGCTGTTTTCACTGAAAACCGGTCAAAATACACCAGGCTAACCAAGTTTACGCTTCCAAACCTCAAAGAAGGTTCTGTAATTGAATATAGTTACAGGTTAAAATCGCCCAACTTGTTTAATTTCAAAACATGGGAATTTCAAGGTGATATTCCAAAGGTAATTAGCGAATATTTGGTTTACATTCCAGGCATTTACAATTACAATGTTTCCTTGCGCGGATTTCAAAAACTGACGGATCAAAAAGTAGAGTTGAGTAAAGAATGTTTAAGGCTTTCAGGCGTAGCTATCGATTGCTCAAAAATCAACTACATGATGAAAAACATTCCGGCATTTATTGAAGAAGATAATATGACCGCTCCCAGTAACTTTAAATCGGCCATTTATTTTGAGCTTTCGGATGTACAGAATTTGAATGGAGGAAAAACATCTTATACGAAAACCTGGAAAGATGTTGATTATGAACTGTCATCATATAAAACCCTGGGCGATCAGATGAAAAGGAAAGATGTTTTTAAAGACCTCATTCCAGAAATCACAAAGGGAAGTACGACTGATTTAGATAAAGCAAAAGCCGTTTATAATTATATCAAAAAGCAGATCAAGTGGAATAATTATTACGGAAAATATTCAGAAGATAATATCAAAAAGGCATTAGAAAACAGATCGGGCAATGTGGCGGATATTAACCTGAGCCTAATTGCGGCGCTTTCTGCAGCAGGTTTAGATGCAGAAGCAGTTATCCTTTCTACCCGTGACAATGGAACTGTAAACAAACTTTATCCTGTAATGAGTGATTTTAATTACCTGGTGGCTAAAGTAAACCTTGCTGATAAAAGCTATTTGTTGGATGCCACTGAACCACTTCTACCCTTCGGATTGTTACCACTGCGGTGTATTAACGACCAAGGCCGGGTAATCAATCTAAAAAAGCCATCTTACTGGATCGACTTAAAGGCCAGCCAGAAAACAACCACCAGTTATATCCTCACGGGAAAAATGACTACTGAAGGAAAAATTATTGGCACTTTAACTACCCATACTATGGGTTACGCGGCATATGGCAAACGTAAAGACATTCTCCAATACAATTCGCCAGATGAGTATGTAGAGAAGCTTGACGAACGCTTAACCAGAATTAAGATACTGGACCATCAAATTTCGAACCTGGATAGTGTAGAAAATTCTTTAATAGAAAAATACGAGGTAGAGTTTACCATAAACGATGGCACCAATAAAGATCAATTTTATTTTAGTCCATTTTTCATTAATACCATTTCGAAAAATCCGTTTAATTTAAACGAACGTACCTACCCGGTTGATTTGGGTGCGGCGTCTGACGAGCGCATCATCATCAATGTGCTTTTACCGGAAAAATACCAATTGATAGAAAAACCAAAAGATATGGCAATTGCTTTACCCAATGCCGGTGGAAAGTATTTATTGCAGACGGGTTTAGATGAAAACACCATTTCGATGAGTCAGATTTTACAGTTTAACAATGCTATTTATCAGCCAGAAGAATATCTTTTCTTAAAGGAATTCTACAGCAAGATCATCCAAAACCAGAAAACAGAATTTTTATTAAAAAAGGCAAATTAAATGAGACTTTTATTCACCGTATTTTCCTTTCTTTTAGTTTCTGTTGCTGGCTTTGCGCAAGATAACTATGATGTTGATTTAATTCCCGCTAACCTGCGCACCCGCGCCAATGCCTGTATCAGGAATGAAGAAACAACCATTGATATGCGCTCGCCTGATAACGTAATGCTCAACGTAAAAAAAGCCATTACGGTATTTAACCAAAATGGAGAGGACGAAGCGCGTTTGGTGCTCTATTACGATAAAAACATTTCAATTAAAGGGATAAAGGGAGAAGTTTACAACAGTCTCGGCAAACTCACCAACAAGTTTTCTCAGAACGATTTTGCTGATATGAGTGCGGCCGATGGATTTTCCTTATTTGTTGATAGCCGCGTAAAACATTACCTGCCATCGGTAAACGAGTATCCTTATACCGTGGTTTACAATTATGAAATTAGAAATAAGCAAAATCTGATTATACCCGATTGGAGTCCGAAACCAGCAGATGATGTTTCGGTAGAGAAAAGTACTTATACTTTTATTTGTAAGCCAGCAGATCAGGTGAGAATAAAAACCCAGAATTATAGCGGTACACCAGAAGTACTAACTGATGAGAAGCAGAAAAAAACAATCTGGAAGGCAAATAATATCCTGGCGGTTAAAACTGAACCCTATAGCCCGGCACACGAAACTTATGCAACCAACATCCAGATTGCCCCGCAAGCGTTTTATTATTACAACCATAAAGGCAGTTATACCAACTGGAAAGAACTCGGCAAATGGATTTATGACGATCTTTTAGCAGCACGCAAAGCCCTGCCCCCTGCCACCATTGAAATGGTAAAAGATCTTGTAAAAAACGAAAAAACGGACAAAGATAAGGCACGTAAAATTTATCAGTATTTACAAGACAAAACAAGGTACATCAGCGTACAAATTGGTATTGGTGGTTTTCAGCCAATTGCAGCCAGCGAAGTAGACCGGTTGGGTTATGGTGATTGTAAAGCTTTAGTAAACTATATGCAAAGCCTGCTCAGTGCAGCAAATATAGATTCTTATTACTGCGTAGTATCGGCTGGTTCTGAAAAGAAAAGTATGAACCCTAAATACGCCAGTATGGTACAGGGCAATCATGTTATTTTATGTATGCCATTAAAAGGTGATACCACCTGGTTAGAATGCACCAGCCAAAAAATACCCTTTGGCTTTTTAAGCGATTTTACGGATGATAGATTAGTACTGGCCTGTACTACCGAAGGAGGAAAACTATTGCATACACCAAAACTAACAACTGCTGAGAACTTACAGATACGTAAGGCCGACTTAACGCTTCAGTTAGACGGCAGCGTATCTGGGAAGATGAATACTGTTTACGCCGGCTCACAATACGAAAATCAGGAATCATTGATCGGTAAATCAATAACCGAACAGCATAAACTATTAAAGGAAGCTTACAATATTGACAATATTGATTTCGAGGCAGTTTCCTTTGCGCAGAAAAAAGATATATCTCCGAAATTAACAGAAGAAGTAAGCATTAACATCAGAAATTACGCTCCTGTTAATGGAAATAAAATGTTTTTACAGCTCAATGCCTTTAATCTGAGGAGGTCAATTCCTGAGATAAAGAATAGAACACATCCTGTCTACATAAACCGCGGATATACAGATGAAGATACCATTATTTATACCTTGCCAGATAATGTAATTACGGAACTCATTGCTGGACAAGACAAAGCTTTTAAAAGCCCTTTCGGGGAATATGTATGTAAGGCAAGCTTAGCAGGTAACAAACTAACCTATTATCGGAAATTTATACTAAATGATGGTACATTTCCTGCAGCGCAGTATAATGAGTTTTCGAAATTCATTAATGATATAAATTCTGCAGATTATTTAAAATTAGCACTTAGCTTAAAAAAATAATCCCGAGGCCAATACCGATAATCATGATCAGGTACATCAAAATTTCTGTTGAAGCAAATCTTTTGTACTTGGTCCAGAAAGAATAATCATTTTCTTCGTTTGGCATTTTATATTCGTTGTGTGGCAAAAATAGGCAAATAGATTTAATTATCAGGCTTGTAAGTAGTAATCTCTTTGGCCATCCCCTTAAAGAGTATAATATGAAAGGGCCACATGGCATACCAATATACCCTGCCCCACAAACCTTTAGGCCTAAAGGTAGCTATTTGCGATAAAAATGCTTTTCCATGAAATTCTACCAGTTTTAGTTCAAGCCATGCTTCACCAGGCACTTTCATTTCAGCATAAAGCAATAATCGTTTACTCTTTTTATCAGCAAGCAAAACACGCCAGAAATCGAGTACATCTCCTGCCTGTAAATCGGTATTACTGGTTCTTCCTCTTCTGGTGCCTACCCCACCAAACATTTTATCCAAAAAGCCACGTAAATGCCAAAGCCAATCCATAAAATACCAGCCTCTATTGCCGCCAATGCTCCAAATGTTTTCAAAAACTTCTTCGGCTTTACGTTCGAATGGCATTTTCACTTTATATTCTAAGGTTCCATTTTGTGGTACCTTAATCTGATCCATAAAATTAGAATTTAAATAGCCACGATTCAGGGCATCCTTCCAGCTCGAAACAATAGAATTCTGATCAATCTTTTCAAACGCTAAGTGTAAAGCTTCGGCATAGTTTAAACATTTTAGCGGTACAACTTCTTGGATACGGTTATCTTTACATATTACCTCATTCTTCATACTGTCTACCAAACTACGGGCTAATGAATAAGGTACCGGAGTAATCATATTTAGCCACAAAGAAGATAATCTTGGTGTTAAAACAGGAACGGTGATGATCCAGCGTTTTAATCCACGTTCTTTGGCATAGCCTAAAAGCATTTCCCGATAAGTTAGAATATCTGGTCCACCAATATCAAAAGTGTTATTATAAGCCTTATCATTACGCAGAACACCAATCAGATAAGCCAAAACGTCACGTATACCAATTGGCTGGCAGCGGGTTTCCACCCATTTGGGCGTAATCATGAAAGGAATTTTCTCAGTTAAATCCCTAATAATTTCAAATGAGGCACTACCAGAGCCAATAATAATTGCCGCTCTTAAAATGGTACAGGCTTTTCCTGATGATTTAAGTTCTGCTTCTACCGCTAACCTCGATCCTAGATGTTCTGAGAGGTGTTCATCATTTGCAATCCCAGTTAAATAAATAATCTGTTTACAATTGGTATTTCGTATGGCTGTTGAAAAATTTTCAGACGAAATTTTCTCCATATCAGAAAAGCCGGTTTGGCTCGAAGACATGGAATGGACCAGGTAGTATGCGGCATCAATATCCGTTGGAATTTCTTTTAAGCTTTCTGCATCTAGTAAATCGCCCGTAATAACCTTAACCTGATCACTTAAATCAGACACTGAAATAAACCTACGCTTATCCCTTACCATACAAACGATTTCGTGCTTTTCTTCTAACAACAGCGGAAGTAGCCTGGTGCCTATGTAACCGTTTGCTCCCGTTAATAAAATCTTCATGTGTACAGTTTTAATACATAACACCAAATAAAAAAGATTGTTGGTATTATTAATTTTCAGAAAATCAAATCCACATTCCCAAAAGCTATATAACCACGTTTTAAGTCACAACAATGTAAAACCAATTGTATTTAGAACACTACAAAATTGTTTTGGGCAACATTTGGACACAACAACCGTATAAATAGCTCAATATCAAACTAAACCATACTGAATGAAGAAATACATCCTGGACATTGCTACGGTTTTTTTAGTGGGCATGAGCATTGTCGGAACAAGTTGGAAAGCCGTGGAGCATCCAGAAACGCAAAAAGAAGCAGTAAAGTCTATTGCTTCAGATAGCCTATACAATCAATATATCTCGAATATTTATCATCAGGTCCATTTAGATTCTGCTGGATTAAGTGAACAGGTTTTTGAAAAAGCCTTAACCGGTTTTTATAACTTAAAATATTCTGGCCTATTACATAACAGATCTATTTTAACCATTGCAGATTTTGATCAGGAAAGCCGTAAAAAACGTTTATACATTATCGATCTTGCAAGCAAAAAACTGTTGTTAAATACTTGGGTAGCCCATGGGCAAAACAGTGGTGGCGATAAACCAGCCTACTTTTCAAACAACATCAATTCGAACCAGAGCAGTTTAGGTTTTTATTTAACTGGCGAAGTCTACTACGGAAAACATGGCCGTTCGCTTAAACTGGATGGCATGGATCAAGGTTTTAACAGCAATGCAAGAGAAAGGTCTATTGTGGTTCATGGCGCCAGTTATGTAAGTCAAAAAAGCATCAATCAATTGGGTAGACTGGGCAGAAGCCAAGGTTGCCCAGCTGTTCCGGCTAAATTGGCCGATCAGGTGATCAACACCATTTCTGACCGAACGGTACTGTTTATCAATAATTCAGAACAACAATACAATTCATCATTTTTAAATGAAACATTGGCTGCAAGTGTTGTATTAAATCAGGAACAGATTTTAGCAGCCCAAACGGATTAATATTGTTTAATATTTTTGGCGTTCAGGTTTTTTGGTAAAATCCAGATAAAGATCGATTTGCTGCTGGCCAGTAAGTCCCAAACCCAACGGTTACTGTCTACCTCCTTTTCACCGCAGTCTACAACTTCGGCACGTTTGAGCAGTTTTTTAACCAAAGCCTGAATCCATTTTATCTTTACTATGCGGTTAAAAGACAATCCCAGGTAGTCGCAATACACATGCACCAGTACCTCTACAATAAGCGAAGCGTTAGAAATAGCCAGTGCTTTACCGAAATGCTGTTCATAATCGGCTTTAATTGTATTTATCAAAAGCTCAAACCTTGCATCTGCTTTTCCATCAAGATAAGCCCAGAGTTGAGCATTACTATACACGCGGATTAATTGCGGTTCGAGCCCCACTTTAATTTTATTTCCTGCCAGTTCATAAATTTTATCCATTCATTAAAAATTCAATTGTAGCTGTTAGATAGCGATATTACCAAATTGTTAATCAATTCGATATAAAAAATCCTGACACAAATGATGGACAAAGTTATCTGATAATTGTTTGCCAAAACGAATGTTAAGTAGCATTGTGAGTAATTTTTTTAATCGGTTGCCAATATTTTAATCATCTTTGGGGTTGAAAAGATAAGCCCATTCATGAAGATTGTAATTGCAGAAAAGCCCTCTGTTGGTCGTGAACTTGCTAAAGTTTTCGGAGCAACCACCAGAAAAGATGGATACATTGAAGGTAAAGGTTATTCTTTTACCTGGGCATTCGGGCATTTATTACAATTGGCTCCACCTCAAGATTACGGCTTTATTGGCTGGAGGAAGCAACATTTACCCATGCTTCCACAGAAGTTTAAACTTGCAGTTAGAAAGATTAAAACAAAAGATGGTTTTGTAGAAGATCCGGCAGTGCGGAAACAATTAGACACCATAAAAAAACTTTTTGATGAGGCGAGCGAAATTATTGTGGCAACGGATGCGGGGCGTGAGGGTGAATTAATTTTCAGGTACATTTATTATTACCTGAAGTGTAAAAAACCTTTCAAACGCCTTTGGATCTCTTCGCAAACAGATGAAGCTATAAAAGATGGATTCAGAAATTTAAAACCTGGAACCGATTACGATACCTTGTTTAATTCGGCTCATTGCCGCTCAGAATCAGACTGGCTGGTGGGAATGAACGCTACACAGGCGCTAAGTATTTCGGCAGGCAACAGAACAGTTCTTTCGTTAGGGCGGGTACAAACGCCTACCCTGGCCATGATCTGCGCCCGCTTTTTGGAGATCAAAAATTTTGTTCCCCAAACCTATTACCAGATCAGTATTTTGCTGACCAAAGATGAGCAGACATTTAAGGCTATATCAACTTCGAATTATAAAGAAAAGGAAGAAGTAGAAAAGTTATTTGCGCTTGTAGAGGATGTGGCTTCTGGCTTTCCAACGGGCGGAAACATTACGGCTGTAGAAGCAAAGCCAAGAAAAGAACCACCTCCGTTATTGCATGACTTAAGCAGTTTACAGCAAGAAGCCAATAAGAAAAAAGGATATACTGCTGATCAGACACTTAATATTTTGCAAAACCTGTACGAGAGTAAATTGGTTTCTTACCCCCGTACCGGATCGCGATACATTGGTGATGATGTTTTTGCAGGCGTTCCAGATTTGATTGCAAAATTCACCGATCATGCTGACTTTGGAAAACAAGCGCAGTTTCTGCAAACCATCACTTTAAATAAGCGAAGTGTTAACGCTAAAAAAGTAACCGACCACCATGCTGTTTTACCAACCGGCGAACAGGCTTATGGGCTAAGTGCAGATAAACAGGCTGTATACGATATGGTTGTTGGCCGTATGATTGAGGCTTTTCACCAGGAATGTATTAAGGAATTAACCAAAATAACCATTCAATCAGGAGTTACTTTTGTGGCTAACGGAACCGTAATCCGCTCTGCAGGCTGGCGAGCTGTTTTTAACGACCCTGAAGATGATAAAAAGGATGAAGACAATGCAGCATTACCAAAGGTTGCTGTTGGAGAACAATTGCCTATAACTGAAAAATCTCTTTTAGAAAAGCAGACTAAACCAAAGCCAATGTACAATGAGGCTTCGTTATTAAAAGCGCTCGAAACATGCGGCAAAGAGATTGAAGATGAAGAATTACGCTACGCCATGAAAGATAGTGGTTTAGGTACGCCGGCAACACGTGCATCCATTATCGAAACGCTAATCACCAGAGAATATATTACAAGGGAAAAGCGAAATCTTGTACCTACCAATAAAGGGCTCGCTGTTTATGAAGTGGTTAAAGATAAACAGATTGCACAGGCTGAACTTACCGGACAATGGGAAAAAAGGTTGGAAGAAATCCGTTCAGGTTCATCCGTAAAAGATTTTAAATCAGAAATTACAGAATATACCAAAACGATTACACACGAACTATTAATTGCAGGGGCCAGTATATCTGGCAAACTCGCAGAAGAAAAGAAACTGGAAAAGGTTTAGTATCAACTTGCATCATATAATGGCAAGCAAATATATGAAGTAACAGTTTTATGGCTATAACTCCATAAATTCCCAGGCGCTGTGGTATGCGTTAAGTTGCTCAGCATACTTTATAAATTCAGCATAAAAATTAGATTTCGATAAAGTAGCGCTATCGCCAATAACCACCAGCTTTTTCCTTGCCCTCGTCATCGCAACATTCATTCTCCTCGTATCTGATAAAAACCCGATACTTCCATCGCCATTACTCCTGGTGAGGCTAATATAAACCACATCACGTTCCTGCCCCTGAAAGCTATCAATGGTATTTACTGCAATTTTATTGCGATATAGATTTAAAATTTCATTTTCCTGAACCAATGCATTTAAAATCTGAACCTGCTGTTTATAAGGGGAGACAATAGCAATAGAAGGAAAATTTTCAGTTAAAGACTGATCTCTAAAATTATTTACTAAATGCGTTAAATGTTTGACCAAAAATGCAGCTTCATTAGGATTGGTTGTACTGGTTCCATCTAATTTTTCGTCGAAACTACAACCTGCCGTATCGATAAATTGAATAGGTTGATCGCCGGCGAACAATAAATGGTCAGCAACCGCGTGATGCGCTATCAACTCGTTTTTGTAAAATACCTGAGACGAATAACCCATAATATCTTTGTTCATCCTGTATTGCTCCTTTAATAATACAACAGACTCTGGATGAAGATTTACTGCTTTCTCAAGTAAAGTATTACTTAAACCATTTTTCGCGGCTTCATTTGATTTTATAGTTGGGGAAAGCTGAAAATGATCGCCAGCCAATATTACTTTCTGTGCTTTTAAAATCGGTATCCAACAGGCAGGTTCCAAAGCCTGGCCAGCTTCATCAATTACAATGGTATTATACTTTAAATTCCGAACGGTATAGTGGTTGGCTCCCACCAGGGTGGCGGTAATAATCTGTGCTTTAGTAAACAGATTATCCATAATGTACTGCTCTGTTTTTTCTACTTCTTTTCCAATTTTATGCGCTTCATCAAACAAGGCCTTACGTTGCTCCCGTTCTGCTTTGCCAAAACTCCGCTTGTATTTGTGGGCCATGTTTTTATACTCGCTGGCTTGTTTTTTTAAGGCCTTAATCGTTTTCATCTCCGGATGATCGGCCATTTGATGATCAAGAGTAGCGGCAAGCAATCTTTCTGAAACCCTTGCCGGATTACCCACACGGATTACTTTTAGCCCTTCAGCTGCTAATTTCTCCGTAAGTAAATCAACAGCGGTATTACTTGGTGCAACCACCAGGATTTTTTGATCGCTGTGTTTAACCAGCGATTTTATAGCATGTACAAGCGTTGTTGTTTTTCCGGTGCCTGGTGGACCATGAACCACAGCCAAATGATCAGCTGAAATAATTTTATTCACGGCTAATTGCTGCGAGTCGTTTAGCGTATTTGGAATGATAAATTTCTCTTCGCCCTGAAATGAAGGTTTTTCTCCTTTCGTTAAAATACGGATCAGTTTATTTTCTGATTCATTTTCGGCTAAGTGCGTAGCCTGTTTAAGGGCGCTCTGCATTTCGTCGTAACTGTTATTATCAAAAAGTAAGTCCACACCGAGTTTGCCATCTCTGGTCCAGTCTGGTAATTCATCCACACGGAAGCTGATTTTCATCCTGCTGCCACTTTGATGATTTATAATCCCCTCTATCCGGTCTTCTTTGGCATCGTGATTAGAAAATAATACCACAGCCGAACCAAAACGGAACTGATGAGAAAAATCCTGATGGGTAGTCCTTTCCAACTCTACAGTTAAATAATCGCCACGGCCTATTTCGGTATTCCTGATTGCAATAGGGTACCAGGTTAAACCCAGTGCCCTCCTATCGGCTGCCGAAGTATTTTCAGTAAGTTTTAAGTAGGATTGTAAGTCTTCATTGCGCTCTGTATCGAGCAAATCCTGAAGCTTTTTGAAATATTCTTTTGGCAAGACTAGATGGGTTAATTGTTTAATTGGTTAATTGACTAATGCAAACTGAAATGTGAACTAAAGAACCAGCTCTTCATGCAGTCTTAGCAAAGTTTCTTCAGCATCATCGCAAAAACCGGGGTGTACTTTTGAGCATTGCACTACAGTACTTCTTGTTGCCGTAAGCCACCTAAAGCGAGAAGCCTGGTCATATTGACCAATGGGGCCTGATCCTTTTGCAGACGTACTTATTCTTTCAAAAGCGCATAAGTTCTCTTTTAGCTCTTCTAAATCTATCTCTGCAGAAAAAGCCTTTATTCTTTTCTCATCCAGTGCAAAAACACTTTTTAGAAATTTTTGCTTGGCACAAAACAGAATAATGCCCACATTAATAAACTCTTCACGTTCTACCCTAGGCATTACGCGAATCACAGCATACTCAAATAAGAATTTCCCTTGCATGCAGTGCTTCTTTTAAAAATATAGTGGAATGAGTTAACCTGGTAGTAAGAAAATGCGTATAGGCATTGCGATGCGCTGCTTTGCTTTCGAAGTTGGTTTCGCCTTCCAACCAGTCATCAGGGATTAAATTAATTACCGCTTCGATCTTTTCAGGGCTAAGAAGTTTGCTAAATTCCTCATTTACGCTTTCCAGTTCAGTGGCCCACGGTAACAATACGTGGTCTTTTACCAAAAAGAAGGGTTTAATAGCCTGTTCTTCCCAGTTCTGCCACGAATGATGAAAATATAATGCAGCACCATGGTCGATTAGCCAAAGTTCCTTATGCCACAGTAACATATTGGTATTTCTGCAGGTACGGTCCATGTTGGTTAAAAAACAATCTAGCCATACAATCTGCGAGGCAAGCTTAGCATCAACGGTAGTTACAGTCGGATCGAATGTTATTGCGCCAGACAAATAGTGTAATGCCAAATTTAAGCCCACGCTGGCTTTTAGCAGATCCTGTATTTCTTCGTCGGGTTCTGTTCTCCCAAAAGCTTCATCTAAATTGGCAAAAACTAATTCGGGCACACGCAAACCTAAATAGCGGGCTATTTCGCCACCAATTAGTTCTGCAATTAAAGCCCGGGTACCCTGTCCTGCCCCTCTAAATTTCAGTACATATAAAAAGTTATCATCAGCCTCAGCAATGGCGGGCATAGACCCACCCTCGCGCAAAGGCGTAACGTATCTGGTTACATTTACCGTTCTAAGTTGTAAATCGTTCATATCTGCAGATAGAATGGCCATTTATTTTATTTAGGCACAATTCTAAACTTGCTGCAAATTTAGCAGAATTCCAACAATAAATTGGTCAAAGTTTAGTCGTAAAGATTGAATGTAATCAAATCAGTTGGCGCATTTCTTGCCAAGAAAACACAGAATGGATTGTGAGATGGCACAGGAAAAGACGTAGTAGCAAAAACAGGAGTAAGCTAAACCAGACCATAGTGAAATGCCGCGATTCTTCATCGGGGCAGAAACGGGGGCGGGACTATCTTAAGCGAAGAACCACTCCAATTGCTTTCCAAATCATAACTAATGTGTAACTTATTCTGACTCTCTCCTTTGCACAAGTGAGACACAGAATTTTTGCCACCCATGTTAAACTTCATCAGTTTACTGAATTCTGTAAACCCAGTTAATCATGCCCCAAATAAGCATTTCCGGCAGGCGTCATAGCAGACGACCATTGTACCGATTCGCGGTTAATTTTAATCAGGCCCATGCTTTCTAATTCTTCATATTCTTCTTCCATCCCACCTAAAACCGAAGAACTAACCTGTTGATTGATTACCTCAAGTAGAGATATGATTTCTGATCTTTCCATAAAACAAATAATTAGATATATTTTAATTAACATAAATATAATCAAAATGTTTATCGCTTAATAAACATTTTCAAGGCTTTAAGGTTGTATTTATACCCTGATTTAATTACTATGAATGTACCCATTTATTACCTCTTCGTTATGGCTTTGCCAGTAGCTTGCATAGCCTGGACAGTTACTAAAGAAGAAATCTTCAAAGAAGCGCGTGAATTCTGTGTAAACCGTTCTAAAAACTGCGGTCAACTCGTAAAAAGAAAGTTCTTTTATGTGTTCACCTGCGAATACTGCTTTAGTCATTATGTAACCGCGATTCTACTTTTTATCACCAAATTCACTTTACTTTATCCCGACTGGCGTGGTTATATTATTTCTTTCTTTTCGATAGTATGGATGGCAAATGTTTATATGAGCTTATATAACATTATCCGTATCGATCTGAAAAAGGAAAAGATTAAAGCTCAGCGAGAAGAATCAGCACTCAAAAGCGATTGAAACCATTTGTAATGGCAGCTGTTTTTAAGCTATAATCCAATATTATGCCATCATCCGTAATCAAATATTTTAGTTATGATGCAGCTACAGAAACATTGAAAATCTTCTTTGTAACCGATATGGTTTATCTATATAAAAATGTTCCCGAAAAAATTTACAAGATGTTAAAGGCTTCCGGATCGAAAGGAAGATATTTTAACCGTCACATTAAGGATAAATTTAAATTCCAGAAACTAGAGGAAGAATAATATGCCCGAAGGTCCATCAATAGTAATATTAAAAGATTTAATCAAAGCGCTCCATTTGGGTAAACCGGAAGTATTGGAAGTAGCAGGCCATGCAAAAAATTTCGACAAGGATAGATTGCTCCATGAAAAGATCCAGGATTTTAAGAGTTGGGGTAAACATTTTCTGATCTGTTTTAACGATTTCACAATCCGTATCCATTTTATGCTATTTGGCAGTTATTTAATTAATGAGCGTAAAAAAGCGCCATTAAAATTGGGGCTGATCTTTAAAAAAGATGAATTAAACTTTTATACCTGCAAAGTTGACCTCCTGGAAGGAAACGTTAAAAAACATTACAACTGGGAAAACGATGTAATGGCTGATGAGTGGGACAGCAGTGCAGCTATTAAAAAGTTAAAAGAAAAACCCCAAGCGCTGGTTTGCGACGTATTGCTGGATCAGCAGATTTTTAGTGGAGTGGGTAATATTATTAAAAACGAGGTCTTATACCGTACCCGTATACATCCCTTAACTACAATTGAAAATTTACCACTTGTAAAATTAAAGGCATTGGTTAAGGAAGCCAGAAACTATAGTTTTGATTTTTTAAAATGGAAAAATGAAAATACATTAAGTAGGCATTGGGAAGTCTACAGTCAGAAAGCGTGCCCACTTAAACATAAGATAGAGAAAAAGGAGCTCGGCAAAACACACCGGCAAACATATTTCTGTAAAAAATGCCAAAAACGATATGCCTAGCTAAAAAATATTTTTCGGGCTCAAAATTCCAGTCAGAAATATAAAACACTAAATGTTAACCGGTTAAATTATAGTCCAGCTTTTACCAAAACAGCAAACTATAATCTTAAAGTAAAAGAAATGTTAAATCCTTAGGAATTTTCTAAACTGTTCCTATATTTGTCCCCGAGAGCGTTAATTTAGATACGGGTATATGGCTTAGGCTGTATGCCCGTTTTTTGTTTTAGCCGTTGATGCATGCGCGACAACTTTATCCAGGCAAATTCTTAACCATGGCGTATAGGCAGTCGGATTAACCGCTATATCCTGTGCTAAGGTCTCTAAATCCATATATTTAAAAGTTTCTACTTCATCATGATTAATAGCTGGTATTTCATCACTCATACCGAAAAAAACATGATCAACCTCGTGTTCCGTTAACCCATCTTCAAATATTGCCTTGTAGGTAAATTTAAACAGATAGTTTAACTCACAGTCCATCCCCATTTCTTCCATCAATCTCCTTTTTGCTGCATGGATATTACTTTCTCCAATCCGCGGATGACTGCAACAGGTATTCGTCCATAAACCTGCAGAATGATATTTGCTCATTGCCCTCTGCTGCAGTAATAGTTCACGTTTAGAATTAAAAATAAAAACAGAAAAGGCCCGGTGCAACACACCTTTTTCGTGTGCTTCCATTTTATCCATCTGTCCTTTCGGCACATCCTCCTCATCAACCAGAATAACTTGTTCTTCCATTTAAATTACATTTAACTTATTACGGATAATAGAACCAAACATCAAACTAACCTTACGGGTGTTCGAAATTCTTATCCTTTCAGTCATAACTTTTTCAGCACTTAAACGCTTTATCTTAGCAAATAATTTTTTATAATAGATATAAGACAAATATACGCCATTTCTGGATGCTGTGGGCAACTGCTTAATGCCAGTTAATGCCATTGCAAATTCTGCTTCAATTTCTGCTTCGATTTCTTTTTTTTGATGATCGCAGAATAGGGCTAAATTAACATTGGGAAAATAATTTCGACTAAGTGTTTGATGATCAGCCTTCACATCCCTCAAAAAATTAACCTTCTGAAATGCAGAGCCCAATTTCATGGCATAAGGCTTCAATTGTTCGTAATCTGCATCGCTGCCATTGGTAAAAACCTTTAAACACATTAAACCTACCACTTCTGCGGAGCCTAAAATATATTCGTTGTAAAGTTCCGGTGTATATTCTTGCGTAGAAAGATCCATCTCCATACTCCTCAGAAAAAGAACAATCAGTTCCTGATCTATCTGGTATTGATTTACAACCCTTTGGAATGAATTTAAAATAGGGTTTAAACTAATGCCGAGGGTAATGGCTTCGAAAGTATCCTTCTTAAATTTTTCTAATAAAAAATTCTTGTCATAGTGATGGAAACTATCTACAATTTCATCTGCTAAACGTACAAAGCCATAAATGGAGTGTATGGGTTGACGCAGTTCTTTACCAAGAAAATAAATACCATAAGAAAAGCTGGTACTATATAACTTAGTGGTAAGCCGGCTACAATTGGCAGATAGTTGATCAAAAATTTCTTTCATGTAAAAAAGGGTATTGTATTATTTTTTCAAATTCATCGAGCGTTTTAAACCAGTTGATGTGATCGATATCGTTTAGTTTACCGATAACCTCACTATTTCCCGCAAGATGGATCTTGGCTGATGAGCATATTTCAGACAATTGATCTATGTATTTTTGTGCGGCAGGTTCCAATCTCGACTTTGTCATAAAAAGCAAAACATGACCTACATTTAATGTAGAAAATATTCGCTTGATCGAATCCAACGGAACTTTGCTGCCTAAGAAAATAACTTGATGATGATGCATCCTCAACATATAACTGGCGAAAAGCAGCCCAATATCATGATCCTCATCTTCCGGTAAAAAAAGAAGCCAACTTTCGCCGGTATGACTTGTTAAAGGAAGATTATTGATATGTGTAAATATTTTTTGACGGATAATATTTGATAAAAAATGCTCGTGTGCAGGGCAAATATCGTCTTTTCGCCACATTAGTCCCAAACGGACCAATAATGGATACATTATGTTCCGGTAGCAGTCAGAAAGTCCCAACCGATCAATGCTTTCATCAATTAAATGATTAAATGAGCGCTCATCAAAAGCCAAACCATGCCTAATAAGTTGGGAAACATAATCTGCCCGCTCATCATCAGTGGGATATGAAAACTGTTGGTCGAGAAGTTTATCAATCGCTTCATCAGAAAGGCTGCAGATTTTAGAAATTTTTAAACCGCTTTTATTTAAGCTAACGATGTTTAATAATCTTCGGAGCTGCGTATCATCATATAAACGCGTATTGCCTTGAGATCGCATCGGACTCAGTGCATTGTAACGCTGCTCCCAGATCCTGATGGTATGAGAATGGATGCCCGAAAGCTGTTCAAGATCTGAAATGGAATAAATCATTTTTTTGTTTAAATATATTCAATAAAATTTAAACAAAAAGAAGAAAAAAAAGTTTTTACTAAAATGCTATAAATGCATCGTCTAATATTGTAGGCATTGTAATGAATGAGTTCTCATGAAATACCCGCTAAACACAGTAAATTTCAACTACTGATCAGCGGCACAAAGTAGCCGGTTAAAATACCTTTTCGGTAAGTAGTACACCTCTTTCACCATTACCAGTTTCTATAGTATGTACATTTTTATAAGAATGGCTAAAGAAATCGTAGCCATGTTCCCTTTGTTTAATAGCAACCGTACTTAGCGGATAGCTTAAATTAGTTTGCATGCAGTGTAAACTTCCGTTAGCCAGTAGCAGAAAATCACAGTCATAACCTTGCTCCTGCAGTTCAATAACCTTTTTAGTAATAGACACGTTTAATCTATTGGCGGTGCGGATTCTATTTTTCATGGGATATTGTTTTAGGTAATTAGGGATGATTATTTTGGTTATTAAATATATCTATTAATAACTACGATTCAAAATACAATATATTGTTATACAAGCAATTAAATCAATTTGTTTTATTCATTTTGTAAAAAGCTTCATCATCGATTTTTGCACCCCTATATTTCTTTCATAAAAAAACATAGGCGTATCATATTTACTACAAAAACCAACGAAATCACATTACAGACCTAAAATAATTTCGATATTTAAAAAGCATCCTATAATTTCGCTTAACCTTAAAACATACCTAATGAAATTAACCTGTATCGTAATTGATGACGACATTCACGCCGTCAACGGTATCAAATCATACATCAATCATCTCGCAAACATTCATTTAATAAACTCGTATACAGATCCGCTACAGGCATTAAACGAAATTACCGCAGGAGATCAGGTTGACATTGTTTTTATAGATGTTGATATGCCTATGATCTCGGGATTAGAATTATCAAAAGCAATCAGGCATAAAACAGAGAAACTAATTTTTACTACTTCGCATTCTAAGTATGCCTATGAAGCTTTTGAAATGAATGCAAGCGCTTATTTATTAAAACCATATACCTTTGCCCGTTTTGCGGAGACCATAAACAGGTTATTTCCCATTAGCCCCAGCTTACCAAATGTTAGTATTAAACAAGAAGATGATTATTTCTTTGTAAGGAATAAAAATGAGAAGAACAGCTTAATTAAAGTTAGATATACAGATATTGTTGCGATAGAAAGCCTGCAAAACTATGTCCGGATTTTCACCCTAAACGAAACCATTGTATCATACATTGCACTATCAGAGATAAAGATCATTTTAAAAGATTATCAGAATTTTGCCCAGGCACACCGCTCATTTATTATTGCTAAAAATTACATTGAAAAAGTAGAGGGCAATACCCTAAAAATGATCAATGATCTAACCATCAACATTGGAAATAGTTACCGTGAGAGCATACAGGACTACATAAAAGAGAAAACGATTAAAACTAACCGCTCTTAAACTAATTTTTTAGTATTTTCGTTAACTAAACAATTAAACGCTTATGGCTTTATTGTTTAGGATATATAGCCGTTCCTCAATTAACTAGCCAATGACATTTATCGCTAAAAAAAACAAATTACACAAAATTTCAGCCTGGTTTTCCGACAAAAGACTTCATATTTTAGGGTGGACCATATTCATATTTTACGAGGCCATAATCATCGGCATTTTCGTTGGCAGATTTTCTACATTGAGCACTTATGTAATTTTTTATAGCTTAAACATCGCTACATTTTATTTCCACGCGCATGTGGTTTTGGCTTTTGCCCTGAAAAGAATTAATGAAAGATGGTGGAAGTTACCGCTGTTTATTTTACTCGAACTGGGTGCTTATTTAATATTAACGGTTTGTTTAGATTACATTGTAATTAATTATACAGATTATAATGGCCCTATTAAACTGATATTTAATGCAGCCTTTTTTGCTGCGCCGATTTACCGTGCTATATATTTTATGTGTTTTGCCACCAGTTATTATTTTCTCCTTAATTTTCTCGAAGAACGGAAAAAGATTGAAGACCTGGAGAAACAACGGCTAAATAACATTATCCAAATAGCTAAATCAGAAAATGCCTTTTTAAAGGCGCAGATACAACCTCATCTGTTATTTAATACTTTAGATTTTATTTATCAAAACGCTAAAGATTCTTCTCCGGTTGCCGCAGAAGCCATTCATTCTCTGGCTGAGATGATGCGCTATTCGGTTGATGGCAACCAAGATAAAGAGTTTATTTTGCTTGATGAGGAGATTAATCAGGTAGAAAACCTCATCAATCTGCATCAGCTCCGCAAGGATCACCAGGTTCAGCTCCGTTTTTGGTACGATGATGAAATTCGTAATGTTAAAATCATTCCTTTGGTGCTAACCATTTTGGTAGAGAACATGTTTAAACATGGCGAACTGCTTACAGCATTACATCCTGCTGAAGTGAATTTGAGCCTCAAAGATGGTCAGCTTATAATAGAAACCTCAAACTTAATAAAAGCAATTAAAGATAACTCAGGCTTAAGCTCTGGAATGGAAAATATAAAGAAGCGTTTAGCCTACACCTATGGCAATAATGCAGAATTCAGTTATTTTACTGATTCAGATCAGTATTTCAGAGTAATGCTGGTTATTAAAATTTAAATAAGAAAAATCTGATTTAATAATTTTAGTTTAAAATTTCAAATTACACTATAATCTCCAAAGAAAAGCCGATTTTCCTTGCCGAATACATAAAAATCCGTTTCGAATGTGTTTTTTTTTCATTTTAATGGTTGAAATTGTAATTTGCATCAACTAAACTATAAAAAATGTCAATAAGTTGTATCGCTATTGATGATGACCCTCATTCCCTGGAGAGCTTAATAGCATATATGGAAAAGCTGCCTGATTTAAAGCTTATCCAAACTTTTACTGAACCGCTCAAAGCCCTAGCAGAAATATCGGTATCTAATCCTGTCGACATTATTTTTATGGATGTAGAAATGCCTTCGCTTTCCGGAATCGAATTGGCAACTCTATTAAGGCAAAAAACAAAACACCTGGTTTTTACTACGGCGCACCCAAGGTATGCCATTGATGCTTTTAAAGTTGATGCGGATGCTTATTTGCTTAAGCCCTACTCTATTTTACATTTTACCAAAACAATAAATAACCTCTACCCAACGGGAAAAAAAGCACAACATTCTTTTTACGCGTTCGAAGATCATTTCTTTTACATCCCTTTACAAGGAGAAAATGCTGATTTGGTAAGAATAGATCTGGATGAATTGGTTGCCGTAGAAGAAATGGGAGAAGATATTCAGTTTAAAACAACAAAAAATGCTTTTCTAAGTTCAAAATCTAATTTTACCAAGACTTTGAAAATGTTAAAAAAACATTCGGCGTTTATCCAGGTTAACCCTACTGTTGTTATTGCAAAACAGCATATCAAAAGTGTACTCGGTAATAAAATACTGCTTTCTGGCGAAACATCCTTTACTGTTTCGGGTACATATATAGAACTTTTCGCAAATTTTATTAAAAACAATTTGCTTCAGGAAAAGCCCCGTCCCGGCACCATAATGTAGCCTTTAATATTTCGGGCATCAGCATCTCGAATTAATTTTTAATGCACAATCAAAACATTAGGTCTAAAACTTTGTATTAGGATAATCTATTTTATTATTAATTAACTGATTTATCCGTTTTGAAAAGAGTGTTGGTTGTGGATGATGATCCAGATGTATTAGAAGTTTTCCAGGATGTATTAGAAACAGAACATTATAATGTTTATCCGCTACTATCTCCACGGCATATTTTTAAAACAATAAGAGATTTTAGTCCCGATCTGATTATCCTCGATATTATGTTAAATGGAATGGATGGACGTGCTGTGTTTAAAGAGCTAAGGTTAAACCCTGAAACAGCGCGTATCCCCATCATTATGGCTTCGGCGAGGTACGATGAAAATTATATTACATCGCAAAAATATCATCCCGATGATTATTTAGAAAAACCCTTTAATATGGCAGATTTGCTCCAAAAAGTAAGTGCATTAACCAAAAATTAAAAAGTCAGATATGAAATTAAAATTACCATTATCTCTTCTGTTGTTATGTGCAGCAGTATCAATCAATGTAAAAGCACAAAGCAGACCAGATAAACTCTATTCCATGAGTGGAATTGGCTTTGCATTCCCAATGGGCGAAACTTCTGATTATTTTAAGCCGAAATTTTCAACATCACTCGGTTTAAACTTGGGTTTGGGCGACGGTGGTTTGTTCTTGTACCCCAAGGCAAGTTTACATGCTTTTACCTTTAACCAGATAACACCAGATGCGGGCTATACTTATACCTTACAAAAAGGCCGGGCCACCACCTACTTGCTAAATGTTGCTTTAGGATACCGTAAAATTGTAAACAAATGGGCTTTTTATGGTTTCGCAGGTGCTGGTGGCGGTTTTATCCTTACGCCTCAGGCTAGCGTAAATTCGACAACGCTGCAGGTTACCCAAGATAATAAATCAAATGGTTTGGGTATTGCCGAAGGTGGGGCCGGTATCGAATATAATATTGGCGGCGCCAATTTATTTGTAGAGGCGAGTTACATGTATGGCTTTAGTAAAATCCAGAACAGGGTTTTTAATACCGTGCCAATTTCTATCGGCATTAAACCTAATTTAAGCAAACTATTAAATAAACTTTAAATATTTGCATACAAAATTCCAGAGCGGTTACGTTAAATACATAACCGCTTTTTTATGCTAAAGAAATAATCAAAATTATTTTCATACTAATTATTTTAGCATAGATTTGTATTTCAAATTAATTTAATGTTATACGCAGTTGTAGATATCGAAACCACTGGCGGTCATGCCTCAGCAAATGGCATTACCGAGGTTGCCATTAACATACATGATGGTAATGAAATAGTTGAATCTTACACTACCCTAATTAACCCGAAGCAACCTATACCCGTTTACATTACGGCACTTACCGGTATTGATGATAACATGTTATCGGATGCCCCAACCTTTGATGATGTTGCTTTACAGATTTATCAGTTATTAAACGACAAGATTTTTGTAGCGCATAATGTAAACTTCGATTATTCGTTTTTGAAGCATCATTTAGCAGCTGCAGGATATGATTTACAATGCAAAAAGCTGTGTACGGTAAGGTTGAGCAGAAAACTGATTCCTGGTAAATCTTCTTATAGTTTAGGAAAACTTTGTACAGCCTTGCAGATTCCGATTCAAAACCGACATCGGGCAGCTGGAGATGCAGATGCAACCAGTATCCTATTCAATTTATTGCTAGAATACGATCAGGAAGGCATAATAGCAGAAATGCTGAAGAAAACATCGAAAGAACAAGTTTTACCGCCACACTTGGATAAAGCTTCTATCCTGAGGTTACCTCATCAACCTGGTGTATATTATTTTAAAGATAGTAAAGGCAAAATTATTTATGTTGGAAAAGCGAAAGACCTAAAAAAACGCGTAACCAGTCACTTTACAGGTAATACACCTAACCGGCAACGCCAGGATTTTTTACGCACCATTCATCATGTAGACCATGTAATCTGTGGTACCGAACTGATGGCCTTAATTTTAGAAGCCAATGAAATTAAACGCCTTTGGCCCGAAAACAACCGGGCGATGAAACGTTATGAGCATAAATATGATTTATATGTTTTCGAAGATCAAAACGGATATTTGCGTTTAGCCATTGATAAGCATAAAAAAAACAATAATGCCTTTCAGAGTTTCAACAGCTTATTGGAAGGTTATAACTTCTTAAACCAGCTGGTTGATAAGTACCAGCTTTGCGCAAAGCTCTGTTACCTGCAAAAAACGGCTACTAAATGTTATGCACACGAAAATGGGCAATGTTTTGGTGCCTGCAGCGGAATCGAAACTGTAAGTGTTTATAATAAAAAACTAAACACAGCATTGGCCGATATCCAGAAACAACAACCAAGTTTCGCATTGGTGGATGAGGGCAGAAAAGACAACGAGTTTAGCTGTTTGGTTGTAGAGAATGGAAAATTTTATGGAATGGGTTATTTTACAGATAAAAATTACTTATCAGATGGTCTGGCGCCAATCAAAAATGATCTTTCTATCTATCAGTCTAACAGTTACATCTTAAATTTAATTCTGAATTACGCGGAACAACATCCACAGAAATTGTATAAATTGTAGAAAATTTAATGCAATGCGATTAAGGTATTCTGCAATAATCCTACTATTATTACTTTCATCTACTTTGTGTTTTGCACAAAATGTAATGTTCATTGAAAAGAATATTGGGAAGGAAATATATCAAAAAACCGAACATGGTGATACCAGATCTACGTATTTAGGAAAAATAACAGATAAAAACCAAAAAAATCTATTTTATGTAGTTAAAGAATTTAGCCGAGTAAAGGCTGCCGTGGTTTACCACGGAAATAGCTGGCTTATATTTTACAGTCCAAATAAAAAATTCAAAGCCCGGTATCATTTCGGTATGTCCAATGAATTGCCATTTAAGCTGAATACCAATACTCTTTATTTTTACGACACCGATGAAAAACCAGTTAAAGTGTTAACGCTTAAAATTAATAGCCGATTGCCAAGGCAAATATTCAATAGTTCGTCAATTTCTTTTACGCAATAAAGCCGATGGATAGTTTAATTTTTATAGCTCATTGCCTATCTTTTGATGAAGTTATTGAATTGCCGCATTTCGAAAAAATTTCTTTCCGGGTAAATAAAAAGATCTTTGCTACGCTAAATATCCAGAAAAAACAGGCAACATTCAAATTATCGGCAATCGATCAGTCTGTTTTCTGTGATTTTGACCCGAACAGCATACAGCCGGCTACTGGAGCCTGGGGCAAACAGGGTTGGACAATTTTCGACCTAGAAGAACTAGCAGACGAAATGCTTATCGATGCACTTACGCTCTCTTATTGCAACGTAGCGCCTAAAAAACTTTCCGAAAAATACCGCAGAGACTAATTGTCTTAAATCCCCCGCTAACTTTTCGTCTTTGGCATCAATGAGTCCATGCTCAGTTACCTATCTTTACTTGCAACAAAATATAAAACGTTATGATAAAATCACTTTGGATAAACCTTCCGGTAAAAGACATTAACAAGTCTAAAGCATTCTTCACGCAACTCGGTTTTACGCTTAACCTCCAATATGGTGCTCGCAAAGATTCGGCGTGCTTTTTAGTAGGAGAAAGTAATTTAGCGATTATGCTTTTTGAAGAAGCGTTGTACGAAGGTTTTGCAGGAACCAGTATTGCCGATAAACGCCATGGCGGCGAAGTATTATTCTCTTTTGACGCAGAAAGTCCGGAAGAAGTAGATAATCTGGCACAAAAGGTAGTTGCTGCCGGTGGCACACTCTATGGCGAACCTGGCTACAAAGATGGCTGGATGTATGGTTGTGGCTTTGTTGACCTGGATGGTCAAAGATGGAGTATTCTTTATATGGATATGAGTAAAATGCCCTTGGGTTAATTTTTATCATGCAAAAAAAATTAAACCAAATTTGCGTAAGCGATTACTTACATTTATATTTGTAAGCAATCACTTACGCAATTAATTTTATGAGAAGAGATGTATTTCAAGCCATTGCCGATCCTACCCGAAGAGAAATCATCAATCTGATTGCGCATAACACCTTAAATTTAAATGCTATTGCCGAAAATTTCGACATGAGCCGACCTGCCATTTCACAGCACATTAAAGTTTTAACAGAATGCGGTTTGGTACAAATTACCCAACAAGGCCGTGACCGGTACTGTAACATACAATTTCAGAAACTAGCAGAAGTATCTAAATGGGTAGAACAATACCGTACTTTTTGGACAAGCAAATTAGATGCGCTAGAAATACACTTATCAAAAGACACTAAATCAAAATAAAGATGGAAAACGAACCAGTTATTGTAGAAAGAGTGTATAACGCCCCTATCGAAAAAGTTTGGAAAGCTTTAACCGATAATAATGAAATTAAACAATGGTATTTTCAATTAGAAAACTTTAAACCGGAAGTAGGTTTTAAGTTTGAGTTTTCTGGTGGGCCGGATGATGGGCCTCAATATTTACATCTCTGCGAAATAACCGAAATTGTTGAGGGCAGGAAACTGGCCTACACCTGGCGATATGACGGTTATCCAGGCAACTCGGTGGTAAGCTGGGAGTTATTTGAGCAAGGCGAGCAAACCAGGCTGAAATTAACACATAGCGGTATAGAAAGCTTTGCTGAGAACGGGCCAGATTTTGCAAAAACAAGTTTCAATGGTGGCTGGACTTATTTCGTTAATGATGCCCTTAAAAATTATCTGGAACCAGGAGCGTAGTTTCACGCATTCGTCATTTTGAATTATTGTTAAGTCAGATGTTACCACCTGACTTAATAGATATCTAAAGATTTAATGAAGTGTAAGATGGTAACATCTTACACCACAGACATTCGTTAGTGATGCGCTTAAGAATTATCTGGAACCACAAGCGTAGTTTCACGCGTTTCGCCATTTTGAATTATAGTTAAGTAAGGTGGTAACATCTGACTTAATATATATCTAAAGATTTAATGAAGTGTAAGATGGTAACATCTTACACCACAAATAATATATAAAGATTTAATAAGTGTATGATGGTAACATCTTACAACACAGATAAAGGTCTTCGCTTAGACTGACAACCGCCTTAAAGTAAGTTACATAAGTGGCAGCATCTCGCTACGGCCTAAAAGCAGCTATACTTCCTCTAAAGCCGATTTTATGACAGCATAAATATAATCGAGATCTTCATCGCTGATTACATATGGTGGGAGGATATAGATAATATTGCCCAATGGCCTCAGTATAATTCCCTTTTCTAAGAAGTACGCATACAGTAAATTACGGAGATTACTTAAATAAGAAGTTTCATTCCCGGTCTCCCATTCAATTGCAATAATTGTTCCTGTTTGCCTAATGGCCTTAACTTTAGCATGTGCTTCAATTTCTTTAAGAAAAATAGCATGTTTGGCCTCTATCCGTTTAATATTCTGAAGTGTTTCACTTTTTAACAAAATATCCAAACTCGCCAGAGAAGCTACACAAGCAATCGGATTCGCTGTAAAAGAGTGTCCGTGGTAGAGCGTTTTTAATTTATCATCACTTAAAAATGCTTCAAAAATCTCGTTCGTACAGGTGGTTACTCCTAATGGCATTGTTCCACCTGTTAAACCTTTACTTAAACAGATAATATCAGGCTTATTAGTTAATTTCTCACAAGCGAAGTAAGTTCCTGTCCTACCGAAACCTGTCATCACTTCATCAGCAATGGTTAAAATTGCTGCTTCTTTACAGGCAGATAAAAGTTGATCCAAATATTTAGCTTCGTACATCAACATTCCACCCGATCCTAGAATGAGTGGTTCGAAGATAAAACAAGCGGTATCTTTAAGATTTGAGATATGAGATATAAGATCTGAGATGTTGTACTCATTTGGAAGATCTATAAACTCGACATCGAATAATAGACTGTTAAAAGCGTCCGTAAAAATACTGCGGCCGCTAACAGACATGGCGCCAAAAGTATCGCCATGATAAGCATTTTTAAAGGCTAAAATCTTCGTTTTTGGTGTGCCCTTATTGTCCCAGTATTGCAGGCACATTTTTAAGGCTACCTCTACTGCCGTTGATCCGTTATCGGTATAAAAAACTTTATCTTGTTTGCCGGGCAATATGGGCAAAAGCCTTTCTGCAAGTAGTACAGCGGGCTCGTGTGTAAAACCTGCAAAAATCACGTGTTCAAGCACATTGAGCTGTTCAGCTACTTTTTGTGCAATATAAGGGTGTGAATGGCCATGAATATTCACCCACCAGGATGAAACTGCATCGATATACCTTTTTCCATTCTCATCAAAAACGTACACCCCTTCTCCCCTAACAATTGGGATATGGGGCAGTGCATTTTTCATTTGGGTATAGGGATGCCAGATTACCTTTTGATCTCGTTCGGTTAAATTGAGTTGAGCATTTGGAGTATGGAATTTGGACGAATCGGGTATCATGATTATAATTTAACTGAATATTGATTTTTTAAAAGCTGGCCTACGGTTTTATCTGTTTTAAAGGTAATATCCTCTATATTTAAATCTTCAATTTTCACCCACCTGAAAGCCTGAAGAATTTCACCATCTCCATCAAAATCATAAATAACATCTTTAAAGGCCAACTGCAAAGGCGCTTTTTCTTTAACGATATAATACACACTAATGACCTGGCTATCGTTAAATGACGATTTTTCAAAAAAATCTGTGGTATAAAAATGAGATAATACTTCAATTTCAGCATCACACTCTTCCATAAACTCACGTTTTAATCCATCAATTAAGCCTTCACCAAGTTCTAAGCCACCCCCCGGAAACTTACTGAAACGAAAGCCATATTCTTCCTCATCACTTACCAAAACCTCATTATTCTGGTTAATTAACAATCCATAAACCCTAACATTAAAGTAGCTCATTTTCGAAATGCTTTTTATTTTTGATTACTATTTCTGGTGTCCATACAATTTCCTTTTTAAAGGCCTCTGCCCTCACCGGGCATTCACTCATGTGGCAATAATGGCAACATTCAGGCAAACATGGATCTGCATGAATAAAGAGCTCTGCTTTGCGGAAGCCGTTTTTATTGATCAGTTCATCAATCTGTGAAATTTCACGGTGAACTTTATTTAAATCAAAATAATAAGGCAATGTTACATGGCAATCGATATGAAATTCAGGGCCGTATTGCTGGGTACGCAGATTATGTACATCAATCCACGGGTTATGCCTGTTCTTTTGTAAAACAGCTACTACTTCTTCAACAAGCGTAAAATCACTTTCATCCATTAATCCTCCTACAGAACCCCGGGTAAGCTTATAACCAGAATAAATAATATAAAAGCCAACCAAAAAAGAAAGGAAGCTATCCAGCCAAATAATATTTGTTAGCTGAATTAATATTAAGCCAGCAACAATCGCTGCGCTGGTGTAGGTATCAGTTAATAAATGTTTACCATCAGCCTGCAATGTAACAGAATGCTCATCTTTACCTACATTTATGAGGTATAGGCCTACAATAAGATTAATCAGGCCTGTGATACCAATTATCAGCGTTCCTGTTAATAGTTCCCCTACCAAATGAGGATAGATCAGGTTGTACGAAGATTTGAAAATAATAACCACTCCCGCAATTAAAATCAATATCCCCTCAACAAAGGCCGAGAAAAACTCAACTTTTCCATGCCCATAAGGATGGTTTTCATCGCGGGGCTGCGTACTGAGGTAAATGCTATAAAAAGCAAAACTTCCTGCTATTACATTTACAATGCTCTCCGCTGCATCTGTTAAGATGGCGTTTGAACCCGTAATAAAGTACGCAACAAATTTGGCCAACATCAGTACCACACTCACCACCAGAGAAATTATTATTGCTTTCTTTTTTACCGACACCGGGATATTTTTTTTCAAAAATACGCTTATCGAATAAATTAAATAAGAAAAACTATGTCTTTTTTAGTGCAGAATAATATTTGGTTTATATATTTGCGCTCAAAGTAATTAACCATGAGCACCTTATCCAAAAGAATCAACAGTCTATCTGAATCTGCAACCCTTAAAATGACCAAACTTGGCCGCGAATTAGCGTCTAAGGGCATTAACATCATTAGTTTAAGCGTTGGTGAACCCGATTTCAACACACCCGACCACGTAAAAAATGCTGCTAAAAAGGCATTAGACGAAAATTATACACGTTATTCGCCAGTACCGGGCTATCCCGACCTGCGCCAAGCAATCGTTAATAAGTTAAAAACAGAAAACAATCTGGATTACGATATTTCTCAGATCGTTGTTTCAACAGGTGCAAAACAATCTTTATCGAATGTTATTTTAACTTTGATTGATCCGGATGATGAAGTAATCATCCCAACACCTTACTGGGTTTCTTACTCAGAAATGGTAACCCTTGCAGAAGGAAAATCTGTTTTTATCGATACAGATATTGAAAGTAATTTCAAAATTACGCCAGCACAATTAGAAGCAGCCATTACGCCGAAATCGAAATTGTTTATGTTTTCTTCGCCTTGTAACCCAACAGGATCAGTTTACAGTAAAGAAGAATTAGCCGCGCTGGTTGCCGTATTCGAAAAACACCCTAATATCTATATCTTATCTGATGAGATTTATGAGCACATTAACTTCGTTGATAAACATGAGTCTATTGCTCAATTCGATAGCATTAAAGACCGTGTAATCATTGTTAACGGTTTCTCTAAAGCTTTCGCTATGACAGGTTGGAGATTAGGTTACATTGCCGCCAATAAAGAGATTGCAGCCGCTAACGATAAACTACAAGGACAAACAACCTCTGGAACATGTTCTATTGCACAAAGAGCCGGAATTGTTGCTTACGAGCAAGGTTTAGCCAGTGTTTTAGAAATGAAAGAAGCATTTTTACGCCGTAGAGAATTGGTTTACAATTTATTAAACGAAATTCCAGGTGTTAAAACAAATCTTCCAGATGGGGCATTTTACTTTTTCCCGGAAATAAGCGCTTTCTTCGGTAAAAAAGATGCTGATGGAAACGTAATTAAAGATTCTTCAGACTTAGCTTTATATTTATTAAACGTTGGTCATGTAGCAACTGTTGGTGGCGATTCGTTTGGTAACAACAACTACATCCGTTTATCTTACGCAGCATCTGACGAGAGTTTGGTTGAAGCATTAAGAAGAATTAAAGAAGCTTTAGGTAAATTGGCTTAATCAATTTGCAGTTAGCGGTTTTCAGTTAACTTTATATAAAGAAAAACCCCTCGCTAATTAAATTTAGCGAGGGGTTTTTCTTTTATGTTATCATCATCCTCGTTTATAACGAGGATGAAAGAGAAAGGCGATTTTATCGCCAAAAGTATTTTTTTTTGATTCAACATCCTCACATTGCAAATGTGGACCTCACGAATCCTCGTTATAAACGAGGACTATAGAATTTCTAATCGACGAGGTTTATTAACCATTTTTTTCCTAGTGGTTGGTGTCACACCGACCACAACACTTTTTTTAAATAATTTGGAAATGAAAGCCAGCATTTCACCGGAGCACCCAGTCCTTCTTTCCGCTACAAATCCTCGCAGCCCTGCGGGCTTTCCACTGCAATAAGGTTTATTAACTACCGCAAGTGCAGTAAACTGCCGATTGAGAACTAAAAACTGCCCACTTAATTAACTTCTAATCGCCTCTACCGGATCCAATCTTGATGCTGAATATGCTGGCCAAAAACCAGAGATAGTGCCGATGATTATCGATATGCCGATACCTAAGGCAATATTGTTCAAGCCCAGTATAATGTGAAAATCAGTGGCCGCACCAATGCCCAAAGCGAGCAGAAAGACCAGTAATAAGCCCAGCAAACCACCTAAAATACAAAGCGAAATCGATTCGAATATAAATTGAAGCAGGATAAAATAATTTTTTGCACCCAAAGATTTTTGAATACCAATAATATTGGTCCGTTCCTTAACCGATACAAACATGATATTGGCAATACTGAAACCACCAACCAGGATCGAAAACCCACCAATTACCCAACCGGCAATATTTACCATTTTAAACATCGAATCTAACTGGTTAGAAATAATGGTGGTTTTATTTAATGCAAAATCTTCTTCCTGGCCAGGTCTGATTCTGTGGATGGAGCGCATTAAACCTTTCAATTCGCTTTCTACCTCTTCTAGATTCACATTATCTTTACCACGAACTGTAATTTGCGGACCATAACGCTCGTTTTGGATATCTAAAACACCTTTCGCAAAAGCAATCGGAATATTTACATTTTTATCGAGAGAAGTACCTAACATATCTTCTCCTTCTTTTTTGAAAACACCAACAACGGTTAATCTTCTTCCTAAAATCTGTACCTGTTTACCCACTGGCGCATCACCATCAAAAAGTCCGTCGGCTATATCAGAACCTAAAATACAAACAGGTGAGCCGTTTTTACTCTCATTTTCGGTAAAATACCGGCCGTCCTGAAGTTCGAAATTCCAGGTTTTATTAAAATCGTGCGATGCTGCCCACACCGAAATCCCTTCTACTGAGTTACTTCTGTATTTGATCGTCCTATCGTTAGTCGATATTTCGAATGTAACACCTTGTGCATTTTCAATTCTCTCGCGGAGTGCTTCAAAATCGCGCAATGAAGGCTGAGGGCGGTTCATATATTTCCACCAGGGATAATTATCGCCAAAACTCCAGGGCCATTTTTGAATATAAATGGTGTTAGAGCCCAGTTTATCTACACTGGACTGCAATTTACCGCGAAAGGTATCTACTGCGGAGAATACAGCAATAATGGTAAAAATACCAATTGTTATAGCCAAAAGCGATAACATGGTACGTAATTTATTCTGGCGCAACGCATCAAATGCAAAACGGAAACTCTCGCCTATCAGCCTAAAGATTATCATAATTAAAGGTTAGATGCAAAGCTTTTCAAAAGGTTACAGCTTATCTTCAAAACTAATTAATTTTATGTCTACAATGCATTAATCGCCCTGTATTATTTGATTTAAAATGATTAAAACATAATATACATAAATTGCGTTTGATAAAATACGAAAAAGAAAAATTAAATTCGTATTTTTGCACCTCAAAAAATTCATCAAGAATGAAATTATCACAATTCAAATTCAACTTACCTGAATCATTAGTAGCCAACAATCCGGCAGAACAACGCGACGAGGCTCGTCTAATGGTTTTACACAAAGACAGCGGTAAAATTGAACATAAAATTTTTAAAGACGTTTTAGGTTATTTCGATGACAAAGACGTTATGATATTAAATAACACTAAGGTTTTCCCTGCCCGTTTATATGGAAATAAAGAGAAAACCGGTGCAACCATCGAGGTTTTCTTGCTACGTGAATTAAACAAGGAATTACGTTTATGGGATGTTTTGGTAGATCCTGCACGTAAAATCCGCGTAGGTAATAAATTATATTTTGGCGACGACGATTTATTGGTTGCTGAGGTTGTAGATAACACCACATCACGTGGCCGTACCATCCGTTTCTTATTTGAAGGTACTGACGAAGAATTTAGAAAAAATGTTGAAATTTTAGGCGAAACCCCACTTCCTAAATACATTAAACGTAAAGCTACTGCCGAAGATAAAGAACGTTATCAAACCATTTTTGCTAAGCACGAAGGTGCCGTAGCTGCTCCAACTGCAGGTTTACACTTTAGTCGTGAGCTAATGAAACGCCTTGAACTTAAAGGTATAGAATTTGCTGAAGTAACTTTACACGTTGGTTTAGGAACCTTCAGAACTGTGGAGGTTGAAGACTTAACCAAACACAAAATGGATTCTGAGCAGTTTATCATCGAACAAAAAGATGCGAACATTGTAAACAAGGCTTTAGAGGAAAAAAGAAAAATCTGTGCGGTAGGTACTACTTCAATGCGTGCTATCGAATCGGCTGTTTCTGCGAACAGAACATTAAAATCGGCTAACGATTGGACCAGTAAGTTTATCTTCCCTCCTTACGATTTCAGTATTGCAAACTCAATGATTACCAATTTCCATACGCCAGAATCTACTTTATTGATGATGGTAAGTGCATTTGGTGGATATGAAAACGTAATGAATGCTTACGAAGTTGCAGTAAAAGAAAAATATAAATTCTACAGCTATGGCGATGCCATGCTAATTATATAGATTTGAGTGTTGAGATGTGAGATTTGAGTTAATTCAAGTCTCATATCTCAAATCTATAATCTCATCTCTTAAATATGAAATACTACGCTATAATTGTAGCAGGCGGTTCTGGCAATCGGATGCAAACGGAAACCCCAAAACAATTTCTACTGCTCAAAAATCTTCCGGTTTTGATGCATACCATAAAAGCTTTTGCACAAAGCGATACCCAACCTAAAATTTTATTGGTACTGAACAAAGATCAGCAAGCATACTGGACCCGGTTGTGTGAAGAATTTAATTTCCATGTACCGCACCAGGTTATTGATGGCGGCACGGAGCGTTTTCACTCTGTGAAAAATGCAATCCATGCCATCGAAGAAGAAAGTTATGTTGCCATTCACGATGCCGTGCGTCCACTGGTTTCCAAATCTCTTATCGACAGCTGTTTTAATGAGGCTGAGCTACAGGGAAACGTTATTGCAGCAGTACAGTCGAGCGATAGCGTACGCTTGCTTAGAGACGATAAAACCACAGCATTAAAACGGGATGAAATCTATTTAGTACAAACGCCACAAACTTTTAGCCACAGCATTCTAAAAGAAGCGTACAACCAAGCGTTCAATACTCATTTTACAGATGATGCAAGTGTGGTAGAATCTATTGGTTATGAGATTAATATCATCGAAGGAGAAAGAGGGAATATTAAAATCACTTATCCAATCGATTTAGAGCTTGCCGAATTGTTGTTAAAAAATTAAATATAAAAAAGGAGTTTCAAAAATGAAACTCCTTTTTTAATCCATCTATTTCAAAGTGTTCCCTACTTCTAAACCAATGAATATCGGTGCGATATATTTTTACGCAGCCCGGCCAATTACTTTAAGCAGAATTGCAATAACTGCGATTACCAGTAAAACGTGGATTATACCGCCAACGTCGCCGAAGCCGTGAAATATAAATCCGATTACCCAGAGTATTACCAATACTACTGCGACTAAATACAATAAATTTCCCATAGTGTTAATTTTTTAGCAATGTTATATTATTGATGTATTAACACTCGGCTTTTCGGTTTTGTTTAAAAAATGTAATTATTTTATTAGTGTCGCTGGGCGCAGGGAATGAAATGGAAAGATGAAGACATAAAAAAACCTCCCGGTTACCTGGAGGTTTTTTATAGTTTTCTAATGCTTAGTATTCGTCCTCGTTGAAGAAGAAATCTTCTTTAGTTGGATAATCTGGCCAAATTTCCTCAATGGTTTCATAAGGTTCGCCATCATCTTCTAATGCCTGTAAGTTTTCAATTACTTCTACTGGGGCACCAGAGCGGATACCATAATCAATTAATTCGTCTTTAGTTGCAGGCCATGGTGCGTCTTCCAAGTGCGATGCTAATTCTAATGTCCAATACATATCTTCAATTCAATTAAATTCTTGTTCTTATTATTATTGCGCAAAGTATATTAAAATTTTTGAGCAAAACAAACTTATTTTTCCACTATTAAACCCGCGGAATCCAAATGTTTTCTTCCGCTTTAAAATACACGGTCAGTTTTCGTGCCAAAACGAATAAATAATCGCTTAAACGATTCAAATAAACTGTTACACGCTCATCTACAAAGCTATTTTCTGCAAGTTCAACTGTAAGTCGTTCTGCCCTTCTACAAACGCATCTAGCAATATGGCAGTAAGAAACTACAGTATTTCCGCCAGGTAAAATAAAATGTTTTAAAGCAGGCAGCGTTTCATTCATCAGATCCATCTCATTTTCCAGCAAGGTAATATCAGTATCGTGCAGATCGGGGATCTTCATTTTAGATTTCTCTGGATCGGCCGCAAGCGATGAGCCAACAGTAAATAACCTATCCTGAATTTCTTTTAGTAGTTTCTGATCATGCGCATCAATATCCTGACACATAATTAAACCTATGTACGAATTTAACTCGTCAACAGTTCCATAGGTTTCGATCCGTAAATGATATTTAGGCACACGGGTACCACCTATGAGTGATGTTTGGCCCTTATCACCAGTTTTAGTGTAGATTTTCATACCCCCTGCCCCCTTAAGGGGGAATAATATGGTTAGTCCTAAAAGTCCCCTTTAGGGGATTTAGGGGTTAATTAATTTTCTCCCAATCGCTGCCCGTATCTTTCAAAGCCTGCAAACGTGGAGATACATTTTTTATATCTGTATTTAAATAATCGTTTTCAATCAAACCATCACGCATACGTACAATACGGTGAGCGTGCTGCGCAATGTCTTCCTCATGCGTAACCAGAATAATGGTGTTTCCTTTACTGTGGATTTCTTCCAGCAGGCCCATTATCTCAATTGATGTTTTGGTATCTAAGTTACCTGTTGGCTCATCGGCCAAAATAATAGATGGATTATTGATCAAAGCCCTGGCTACGGCCACACGTTGACGTTGACCGCCCGATAGCTCATTTGGCTTATGATCCATACGATTGCCTAAGCCTACATTTTCTAACGCTTTAGCTGCTCTTGCATCCCTGTCCTTTTTACTTGTTCCGGCATAAATTAAAGGTAAGGCAACATTATCTAAAGATGTTGAGCGTGGCAATAAGTTAAAGGTTTGAAAAACGAAACCGATTTCCTGGTTGCGCACTTCTGCCAAGGCATCATCACTCATGTGACTTACATTGGTTCCATTTAAAACATAGGTTCCGCTTGAAGGTGTATCTAAACAGCCTAAAATATTCATCAGGGTTGATTTACCAGAACCAGAAGGTCCCATCAATGCTACGAATTCGCCTTTATTGATATCTAAAGAAACTGATTTTAAAGCGTGAATCACTTCAGATCCAATAACATATTTACGGCCAATTTCTTTTATAGTGATGAGTGGTTTCTCCATGTTTTTTCTTTTTTAGACAAGCGTAAAGGGTAAGATGTTACAAGAGGGTTAAAAATTACTGCACAAATGTTAATCTTAAAGATGCTGAATAAATTTTACTGCGGAGCTTTCCGCTGCGCTACAGGTCAGCATAGCGATTACCTCAATTATTTTTCAATAATTTTTGGCACCATAAAAAATTGGTCGGTATGTTTTGCTGCATTTTTCAAGCCATCAGCTGTAGCTATTTCCTGCTTAACCACATCTTCTCTCCAAACATTTACCGATTCGTTCATATAAACCAGTGGTTTCACATTTGAAGTATCCAGTTCATTTAACTTTTCCATGAATGACAAAATTTTGTTCATTTCAGGGATCAGTGTATCCACCTGTTTTTCATCAATATGAATTCTGGCCAGATCGGCTATTTTATGGATGGTTTTTGCGTCTAAATTCATATTTATACTAACTTACTATCAATCAATCTATAAACCTTTTCTTTCAACACATCAGCATCAACATCGGTCAAAGTTGATGTATTTATGGGTTTGTGGACGTAAATATCGCAAATTCCCGGCTTACTTCCATACTTTGCTCCATCATCCCAATTAATTTTCCAAACATTGCTAATACTCACAGGTACCAACGGTATATTTTTATCGATAGCCAAACGGAAAGGACCATTTTTAAACTCGCCCAACTTTGGTGGGTAATGGTCGTCGATTTTACCCTCCGGAAAAATAATAAGGCTCATCCCCTTTTCTAAATTCTCGCCAGCTTTTTTAAAAGCTTTAAAAGCCGAAATCTTACTTTCGCGATTTACAGAAATATCGATGGTTTTAAAAAAGATACCCAATACCGGATTGCTCAACAGTTCGTCTTTTCCCATAAAATGGAATTTACCATGTCCCATGATACAGAAAATCATGATATCCAGGTTAGAGGTGTGGTTGGCACAATAGATGTAAGTTTGTTTGGGATTTAGCTTTTCTTCGTATTGATAACGAAAAAAAACACCAGAAAACAGGCTACATAAAAAACTGTTGGCTTTCCTAAAAAAATTCAGAATGCTATAATATTTCTCATTACGTGAAGTAACGTAGTATAAAGGATAGAATAGAGCGAAAAAAAACAGTATCCAGAATAAAAACCATACCCGGTGTACTTGTCTTAGAAAATAAATCATAGATAACCAAAAATATAAAATAGTTTGATATTTCAAACAACTGATTGCATTGGGCTAAGATTTGGTTGTATAATACCAATCACTGGCGAAACCCGTTCTAAAGATCTCTCCGCTACGGTTGAGATGACGACTGTACATATAAACTGTAGGTCTTACCAGTATTCAAAAAAAATCTTGCCATTAAAATTGAAACGATTTATGATTTGCATGTATTTTATTTTTAATTTCGTGCCATTATGAAAGAAACAGTGGTGAGCGGTATCCGCTCAACGGGAAAATTACATTTGGGTAATTATTACGGCGCAGTTAAAAACTTCGTTCAGATGCAGAACGATTACAATTGCTACTTTTTTATCGCCGATTTACACTCCTTAACTACACACCCGACTCCAGCCGATTTACATGGAAATATTAAACATGTTTTGGTTGAATATTTAGCTAGTGGAATTGATCCAGAAAACAGTACCATTTATATACAAAGTGATGTTCCGGAAATTGCGGAGCTATATCTATACTTAAATATGAACGCTTATATGGGTGAATTAGAGCGCAGCACATCTTTTAAAGATAAAGTGCGTGCCAACCCCGATAACGTAAATGCAGGTTTGTTAACCTATCCGGTATTAATGGCGGCCGATATTTTAATCCATAAGGCGACCAAAGTACCTGTTGGAAAAGACCAGGAACAACATTTGGAAATGGCCCGTACTTTCGGAAACCGTTTCAACAGGTTATATAATACAGCATATTTCCCTGAACCTTACGCTTTTAGCTACACTGATAAACTGGTTAAAGTACCTGGTTTAGATGGTAAAGGTAAAATGGGTAAATCAGAAGGCGAAGCTAATGCGGTTTACCTATCTGATGACCCTGAAACCATTCGTAAAAAAGTAATGAGAGCGGTTAGTGATGGTGGCCCAACGGAAGAAAACCAACCGAAACCTGAGCCTATTCAGAATCTTTTCGATTTAATGAAAGTGGTTTCGAGTGCCGATACACTTGCACATTTTGAAGATTTGTATAGCAAAATGCAGATCCGTTATGGTGATTTCAAAAAACAACTGGCAGAAGATATGATTATTACGACTGCACCTATGCGTGAGCGTATTTTGGATATTGCCAAAAATGATTCATATTTAAGGCAAGTGGCTAAACATGGTGCATTAAAGGCCCGCGAAAGCGCACAAAAAACCATCAGAGAGGTTCGCAGTTTAATCGGGTTTAAAAGTTTTTAATAATTTTAATAGATTTGAGAAGCGAGACATTAGATTTGAGATTATTTCTCAGTCTCATATCTCAAATCTCACATCTCCAATCTAAAGAAAATGCACATAGCAATTGTAGGAAATATAGGTGCCGGTAAAACTACCCTAACAGGTTTATTGGCCAAAAATTATGGATGGGAAGCTTTATACGAGGCTGTGGACAATAACCCTTATCTGGAAGATTTTTACAGCGACATGAAACGTTGGAGCTTTAACCTCCAGATTTATTTCCTAAATAGTCGTTTTCAGCAAATTACCGATATTGAGGTTAATAAACGTAACGTGATCCAGGATAGAACCATTTACGAGGATGCGCATATTTTTGCAGAAAACCTGCACGATATGGCTTTAATGACCACCCGCGATCATGATAATTACAGGGCTATTTTTGATAATATTACCTCTTTTATTAAACCGCCAGATTTATTGGTTTACCTGCGCGCATCGGTACCTACATTGGTGAATAATATCCAGCGTCGTGGCCGTGAGTACGAAGCGGGTATCCGTATTGATTATCTATCTAAGCTGAACGAAAAATACGAAGCCTGGATTAAAGGTTATAACCTGGGTAAATTATTGATTTTGGATAAAGATAAATTAGATTTCACCAACAACCCAGAAGACCTAGGTACGGTAATCCAATCTATTGAGGCCGAAATAAATGGATTATTTTAACCCCCTGCCCCTAAAGGGGGAGTTGAATTCATAATAAATGGTTTGAATATTTAATGTGATGAATATGGAAAAAGATTTCGAACACGATAATCCAGAGAACTGGAAATGGGGTACTTTTTATTTCAATAAAAAAGATTCGAGATTAATTGTTCCGAAACGTGTAAAATTGCTTGGTTGGACATTCAATTTTGCACAGCCGATATCTTATATTATCATCGCATTGATTTTCATATTTGTTTTTTATCAATTCTATCGAAATAATATATGAGTGATAGAAATTTAAGCTCCACATTAGGAAATCCAAAAATTATCGGAATTATTCCTGCACGATATGCCTCTACCCGTTTTCCGGGAAAACCTCTAGTGGATATTGCCGGAAAAAGCATGATCCAAAGGGTTTACGAGCAGGCATCGAAAGCTGAAAGCTTATCGAAAGTCGTAATTGCCACCGATGATGTACGAATTGCCGATGAAGTAAAAAGGTTTGGTGGAGAATTTATCTTTACCTCATCTAATCACCAAAGCGGAACCGATAGGTGTGCCGAAGTGATTGAACAATTACCAGGATTTGATATTGTAATCAACATTCAAGGAGACGAACCATTTATTGAGCCTGCACAGATTGAATTATTGGCAAGCTGCTTTACTGAAGAAAAAGTACAACTGGCAACATTAATCAAATCTATCCAGAGTCAGGAAAGTGTATACAATCCCAATAGTCCTAAAGTGGTGATCGATGTAAACGGTCGCGCCATGTATTTTAGCCGTAGTCCGATTCCTTTTATCAGAAATGGCGAACCAGGCGTATGGGCAGAAAAGCACCAGTTTTATAAGCACATCGGAATTTACGGTTACCGTACTGAATCGTTAAAAGCCATTACCAAGTTACCACCCTCTTCTTTAGAAATTGCCGAAAGCTTAGAGCAGCTTCGATGGATCGAAAACGGATTTTACATCCAAACAAAAGTAACTGATTTAGAGACAGTTGCAATAGACACACCAGAAGACTTATTAAAACTGAACAAATTACTTAAGGCACTGAAGTTACCTTAACCATTATATAAATTAAAAATTACGTCGTGGTTGTATCATAAATATAGATTTGTCATCCTGTCCAAAGGACTCCTACGGAGAGCTTGTCGAAGGACCTGCTTAAATACTCTTTAAAGTGTTTCGACAAGCTCAACAAGACATCACCTGAGGTGAATCGTCTTTATGATACAGCCTCCTTACAATTAAGATGCTGAAATGAATTCAGCATGACGTATCAAATAGCACCTATCTAATCACCAGTTCCATCTGAATATTACATCGTGTGTAAGGCGTAGGCTTGCCTGCCACTTTTTGAAAACCTAGTTTATGGTAAAGATTTATGGCTGGTTTTAAAATGGTATTGCTTTCTAAATAAATTTTAGATGCGCCTAACGATCTTGCCTTATCAATAATGGCATTTGCCAATAGAAAGCCTACATTTTTTCCCTGAGCTTTTGGCGATACCGCCATTTTGGCCAGTTCAAAATCATATTCGCCATCATTCATCTTAATTAGTGCACAAACGCCCAAAGGTTCACCTTCGTAAAGCGCAACCAATATAAAACCTCCTTTATCTAAAATATAACCCTGCGGATTATCTAAAGCTTTATAATCAGATTCTTCCATGGTAAAGTACTGTGAAATCCACGCTACATTTAGCGACCTGAATATTTCCTGGTATTTGGGCTGGTAATCAACAATCTCAACCTTTAAGCCATCTCTTTCTTTTTTCTTTTCCATTACCCTTCTCAATAAGGTTTTTTGTTCCAATAAAAACTCCCACTCACCTATCGCTTCCCAAAGTTTATTTTGTGTTTGGGCCGAAAGCTCTTCAATGGCAGCATTTACATCAATCAATTGATCTTTAATTTTTTTAGAAATCTCTATACCTGCCGGAGAAAGGCTCACCACATTCCTTCTCCCATCGGTTTTATCCTTTCCCTCTTTAACGTAGCCCTTTTTTAGCATTTCGCTAATAATCTTACTCACCGATGGATGAGAATGGCCAATACCTTTAGCCAGTTCAGTAATCGTTTTTTCTTTCTCTTGTGCTAAAGCATAAAACACAGGAAACCACTTCGGTTGCATATCAATATTATACAACTTATAAATCTGCGCTGCGTCTTCGGTTACTTTATCGGTTAGCATCCTTAACCTACTGCCTATAGCTACTTTACCAGTCTGTTCAAAAAAAATCATGACAATAATTAATTACGTAATCAGTTACGTAAATATAAGAACTAAATTTAGTTTTGCAATAGCTTTGATTGCTTGGGGCTAATATTTTAGTATTTTCGCCTATATATGAAAAAGAAAACGCTCCTCCCTATATTCATTTTATGTACATATGCCAGCTTTGCACAAGATGGGCCCGGCTTAATGATCAAGACAAATGTTTTGAATTTAGTGGCCAAAAGACCTGCAATAGCCATAGAAAAGACTTTTTCGAACCGCTATGGCTTAGAGCTCGCCTACACCTCTGGCGAAATTAAAAATCTGGGCTACCGCGACTACCTCCATTACGAAGGTTTCTTGCTTCGTGCAAAGAAATACATCCGTCCGATTAAGAAAAGGGAAGCCAATGCTTTTTATGGCGTTTATTTCGGAAATCTAGATAAAACTGTTATCTCGCATCGCTCAGTTGATGAAACCGGTATTTTTGGCTGGGGCCGTGATAGGGATTTTAGCGCTGGGTCTGTGCGTTACGGCGGAACATTTGGCGTATCCTTTATTCCGGGAAAACATTTTCTTTTAGAGGGCTTAACAGGCTTAGGTTATGGAGATTATTATCATGTTCAAAATAATTTAAAGAATAGGCTCCCAGGTGGTTATTTCGATTTTCAATTGTGGTTATCTATCGGGTATTCCTTTTAAATTTAAGGGATATCATAAAATATGGACATGAACTAAAACATAAAATTTGTAGTTTTGAATATGAGAAATATACCGCTCTTTGTTGCCATCTGCCTGTTAGCGCTCGTTGCCTGTAATTCGAACAGCAAAAAGGAAACCAACGCCATTGAGTTTAAAAACGTTAACCAGCGCCTGGCCAAGTCTTTTTCTGATTTAAAACGTTTGGACACTTTTAAGATCGAGCTTACAGGGCGGAAACCCGAAGAAATGGTATTGAATTTCACCATCAAAAATGCCGATGGAAAAGAAATTTACAATACCAGAATCAAAGGAACTGAGTTATTGGGCAGTACCGATCCAAATGTTGATCTCTCGAAAGAAAAAGACCAGATTATTTTCTTAAAAACCATTGCTGATGATTTTTTTAGTGATGATAACTTTCTCGAGCCTGCAGTAATGCCCGAAGATAAAGCCGATAATTATACCCCTGACAAGGCCCTTTACGAAGAATTAAAGAAGTCGGGATTAAATGGTTTTAAGTATCGCTTAGGAAAGGAAAACAACATTTACATTGCCTGGAGTGAAAAAGAGCAGAAAGTAAAAATTTACTACAACTGTTGTTAATAGCTATAAATCAATGTCAGGAAATTAGAATCCAATTCGTTGTTAAAAAAAGCCACAGATTCGCAGATTGTATCTAATCTGTGAATCTGTGGCAAAAAATAAAAATTTGTAGAAAAGTAAGTCTTGTACTAAAAGTGCCTAGTTTCAACTAAGGAATGAGACCAATGAAAAGATCTGAATTTATTGCAAACCGATTAAGAGAAGTTTTATTAAATGGATATTGGATTGCCAACACCAACTACCAGGAACAATTGTTAAACATTACCTGGGAACAGGCAAGGCATCAGGTAGCAGATTTAAATACAATTGCAGCTTTAACCTATCACATCAATTATTATCTGGTTGGTATTTTAAATGTATTTAAAGGTGGCCCTTTGGAAATTAAAGATCAATATAGTTTCGACCTGCCGCCAATACAATCAGAAGAAGATTGGAAAAAACTGGTGGAAGAATTTTTGGCAAATTCGGCAGCTTTCGCTGATGAAGTAGCACAAATACCCGACAAAAAATTAGATCAGTTATTTGTAAATGCAAAGTACGGCACCTATCTGCGTAACATAGAAGGCGTAATTGAGCATAGCTATTACCATTTTGGGCAAATTGTACTGATTAAAAAACTGATTTTAGCAGCAACAAAATAAATGTTGCAAACGCATAACTTGCAATTCTTTCCTCCCGCCACTTCTTTTTTAAGAATATTATTCTCCGCAACTCCAGCAGTTATATTTCTTTTTGAAAAAAAATATTTTACTTTATTGCTAACAACTAAATAAATAGTTGTATTTTCAGGCACTTAACCAAACAACCATTTATTAACGCCTCTTTACCAAATACATGCTCAAACCATTACTATTAGCGCTCGTTTTTTCGTTATTTTTTCTTCCTGTATTCGCTCAATACGCTAGTATAAAAGGCGTTGTGGTTGATACCGTTGAAAAAACAAAATTACAGAATAGCTCTATCCTATTAATATCAAGCAAAGATTCCATTTTAATTAAAGATGCCCGTACCAAGGCTAACGGTGAATTCGAGTTTTCGAATTTAAAAAAAGGAAATTATACCCTGGTGGTCACTTTTCCGAGAATGGCCGATTATATAAGAGACATCCAACTGTCCGATTCATCAAGGTTTAACCTGGGTAATATCGCGATGGACAGCAAAGCCACACTTTTAAACGAAGTGGTAATTAAAGCCCAAAAGCAGGCCATTAGCATGAAGGGCGATACCATAACTTATCAGGCAGATAGTTTTGCGGTAAAACCACATGCCAATCTACAGGATTTATTAAGGCGCTTACCTGGAATTGAGGTTGACAAAGATGGCGCAATAAAAGCTGGCGGAAAAGATGTAAATACACTTTTGGTTGATGGCGAGGAATTTTTTGGTGATGATCCGCTTCTGGCACAGAAATACCTGAAAGCCAATGCAGTTAGCGAAGTTCAGGTTTATGACAAAAAAACCAAAGAGGAAGAATTATCTGGTATAAAAGAAGGTGATGCCAAAGAGAAGGTAATGAACATCAAACTCAAGGAAAACGCCAAAAACGGATATCTCAGCACCCTGGATGCCAACAGCGACCTTAAGCACTACAAAAACATTGGTGGCATGGCTGGTATTTACAAAAACAAACTGAAAGCCGCAGTATTTGGATCCAACTCCAATACCAATCAGGATTCGAAGGCAAGCGCCGCCATGAGCAAATTAAAAGGCAATGATTATGATGTAATTGAAGTTGGCGATGATGGCAGTACGGTGATGATCAGTTATGGCAGCAGTGGAGATGAAGATGATTTTTCACCATCAAGCGGCCTGCCAGATGTAACGGGATATGGTGCACATTTTTCTAACAAATGGAACGAAAACAAAGTTGGCCTAAAACTCAATTACAAAGGCAGTGACAGAAACATATTAGACAGAACAACTTCGAAAAACCAGTCGTTACTGCCCAACGGAACTAATTTCTTTAGCGAAGGCAGCTCGAACAGCGAAACCCGAAACAGTGGCCAGAGTTTAAAAGGCAGTGTCGATATTAAATTGGATTCGCTTTCTACCCTAAAAATATCCTTCGCAGGTAGCAAACGCAAAAACAGCAGCCAGTATATCAGCAAGAACGAAACTAAAAATGACGCAGGGATATTTGTAAATAATAGTGATCAGTATAATGATAGTAATGGCGACAATGACCTGTTTAACGGCAATATAAACTACTCCAAAAAGTTTGTCAAAAAAGGGAGAACACTCTCGATTGATTTACAACCTGAAACCAAAAGTAGTACCAGTTTGGGCACCAGTTTAAGTGTAACCCAATACTACGATGGGAATGGAGCAATCAATAGAATTGTTAACCAAAACTTCCTGAACGATAATTCGGGTAGAGAAAGCTCACTTGGCACCAGAATATCGTATACCGAACCTTTGGGCAGGCAATTTTCATTACAAACAGCCTACAGTTTTAAAACGGTAACATCCAATAGCCATAAACTTGTATTCGATAAATCATTAAATAATAAACGAATCGATTCATTGAGCAACAATTTCGATTTCAATAATTTTTCGAACATTGGTAAAATTGTGCTGCAATACAGGTCAAAGAAGTTCACGCTATCTGGTGGTGCGGAGGCTACCGAAACTACATTTGAGCTGAATGATCTGGACCGAGCCAATAAATTTAACCGAAACTATTTAAACTGGGCCCCACAGAGCAACTTTAATTATAAACTTGGCAAAAACACCAGCGTATCGTTAAACTACAATGGTAGTACCCGACAGCCGAGTTTAGATCAGTTGCAACCTATCAGACAAATTAATAATCCACTTTACGAAATAAGAGGTAATCCAAATTTAAAACCATCTTTCAACAATAATTTTGGCTTTAATTTAAACACGTATCAGCAAAAATCTCAGATGTACGCATATGTGTATGGTGGCTATAGCTTTACAAAAAATGCCGTTGTGAGCTCAAGAACAGTAGATGATGTGAATAAAACCGTTAGCAGTTATATCAATTTAAATGGTAATAATAATTTTTACGCAGGTGCGAGTTTTAATAAAAGTTTTAGCAAAACCGGTTTAAACACAGGATTAAATGCCAGTTTCAACCATTCGAACGCTGTATCGATCTTAAATAATAAATTGAATGAGAATGTGAACAATAGTATTAATATACGCCCTCGTTTTAGCTATTATGGAGATAAAGTTCAAATTCAATATAATTCATCGGTTACATTTTCGAACAGCCGTTCGTCAATCGGTTCGATAAACAATGGCAAAAACTTTAGCCACAACCATGATATTTCTGGAAATATAGAACTTCCATACAATACAGAATTTAATACATCGATATCCTTGTCATATCAACCAGCAAATTCTTCGTTTAGTACCCCCGTTAATATTGCCTTGTGGAATGCATTTTTATCAAAAAAGATGCTCAAATCACAAGAATTAGAGCTTAAAGTATCCATTTCTGATATTTTAGCTGAAAAAATCGGCTATAACCGTTACGTTGGTGGCAATAATATCAGTGAATATACCAACAGCTTCATTCCCAGGTATGTCCTAATTGGCATCACCTATAATTTAACCGGAAACTTTGTTAAACAAGACAAAAAATAATTGAAGATGAAAAATTTAGGACTCAGCATAATCTTGTTTTTTGCAGTTATAGTAGTGCGTGCACAAACTGTTTTCATCAAAAGCGCTAAAATAACTTTCGAGAAAAAGATCAATCAAAAACAGCAATTGGCATCAAATACCTGGATATCGGACGATGCGAGGGATAAAATGAGCAAATACAGAATTTCCAGCTGGGATTATAGTTTTAACGACAGTAGCTCCATTTATAAGATTAAACCGAAAGAGACCTTAAGCGACAATAATTTCTTCTTTATTGCCGGTGAGAATACGAATGAGCTTTATACCGATTTTAGCAAAAAAACAAGAGTAATGAGAAAACCAATAAGTGGCGAAGATTTTATTTTAAAAGACACTATCCCTCATCTCAATTGGAAAATCATGCACGATGTACGCCAAATTGCAGGTTACGAATGCCGTAAAGCAATAGCAGTAATAAACGATTCGGTTACTGTAGTGGCTTTCTATAGTGAAGAGATTTTATTAAAAGGCGGTCCTGAAGGATTTACGGGCTTACCAGGCATGATATTGGGCCTAGCCATTCCCCGGTATAACACCACCTGGTTTGCCACCAAGGTTGAAGCTAAAAACGTTCCTATCTTAACCATTGCTCCTCCTGCAAAAGGAAAAAGAACCGATACCGAAAAAGATTTCAAAAAAATGATCGACCTCTATACCCGTTATGAGGATAAAAAGAATCCCAGAAAGATAGAAGATATTAAAAAAGAACTTTATACGCTGATACTTTAAGCGGCTTTTTTAGCTAAAATAGTCAATATCAGTGATATAATATGACGAAAAAATATTCTGGCAAGTATCTAATCGAGCGATAATTTTTTGTACCTTTGTATCCCGTACAAAAACAATTAAACAGGTCCAAAACACCTGGTTAATTCCACAAATTATCAATCATGACAAAGTATATTTTTGTTACGGGCGGTGTTACTTCCTCTTTAGGTAAGGGCATCATTTCCGCATCTTTAGCTAAACTTTTACAGGCACGTGGCTACCGTGTAACCATTCAAAAATTCGATCCGTACATTAATATCGATCCAGGAACTTTAAATCCATACGAACATGGCGAATGCTTTGTTACGGAAGATGGTGCTGAAACCGACTTGGATCTTGGTCATTATGAGCGTTTCCTTAACGTTCCAACATCACAGGCAAACAACATTACTACCGGCCGTATTTACCAGAATGTAATTAATAAAGAGCGGAAAGGTGAATATCTGGGCAAAACTGTTCAGGTTGTACCCCACATTACCGACGAGATTAAACGCAACATGCGCATTTTAGGTGATAGCGGTGAATATGATATTGTAATTACAGAACTTGGTGGCACTGTGGGTGATATCGAATCATTACCATTTATTGAGGCTGTTCGTCAGTTTAAATGGGAAGAAGGCAGTACCAACGCTATTGTTATCCACTTAACCCTGGTACCTTACTTAGCTGCTGCCGGCGAGCTAAAAACCAAGCCGACACAACACTCTGTTAAAGCGTTGTTGGAGTATGGAATACAGCCGGATATATTGGTTTGCAGAACCGAGCACCACATTAGCCCTGAGATCAGAAAAAAAATTGCTTTATTTTGTAACGTTAACATCAATGCGGTAGTCGAATCGATGGATGCATCTACTATATATGATGTGCCATTGTTAATGTTAAAAGAACAATTGGATAAAACTGTTTTATCGAAATTAAAATTACCGACCAAAAGCGATCCCGATATGGAAAGCTGGAAAGATTTCCTGGGCCGTTTAAAAAATCCTACGGCAGAGGTTAAAATTGGTTTAATCGGTAAGTATGTAGAACTACCTGATGCTTATAAATCAATTATCGAATCTTTTGTACACGCAGGTTCGAAAAATGAATGTAAGGTTAAAGTAGAATATATACACTCTGAAGGCATTTTCCCTGATAATGTAAAAGATAAATTAGGTCATTTACAAGGTGTTTTAGTTGCACCAGGTTTTGGTAGCCGCGGTATTGAAGGTAAAATTGATGCCATAAAATATGTTCGCGAGAATAATATTCCTTTCTTCGGAATCTGCCTGGGTATGCAATGTGCTGTTATCGAATTCGGACGTAACGTTTTAGGTTTGAAAGATGCACATACTACAGAAATTGAAGAAAATGCTGCCAATCCGGTAATTAACATGATGGAAGAGCAGAAAAAAATAACAAATAAAGGTGGAACGATGCGTTTAGGCTCTTATCCTTGTGATATTAAAAAAGGAACTAAAGCCTTTTCTATTTACGGTAAATCGCACATCAATGAACGCCACCGTCACCGTTACGAATTTAACAATGCTTATTTAAAGCAATATGAAGATGCAGGAATGATTGCATCAGGTATGAATCCGCAAACCAATTTAGTTGAAATTGTGGAGCTTAAAAATCATCCATTTTTCGTAGGCGGACAGTTTCACCCAGAATTAAAATCAACAGTTGCTAATCCTCACCCACTTTTTGTTAAATTTGTCGCCGCTGCGATGGAGTTTGCGAAAAAGAAAACGAATTAAAAGCAGTATAAACATAAATAATGGATAGAAATACCTTCACAGGACTGTTCCTGATCATGATCATTTTGGCAGGATCATTCTACTTTTTGAAGCCAAATGAAGCTGAAGTAAAAAGAGAACAAGTAAGAATCGACTCTACAAAAAGAGCCGATTCGCTAAAAAAGATTGGCGTAAGTCCAATTCAAAAAGACACAACAAAAACTGCTGCGATTGCTAACCCAGCTGTAGATTCTTTAGCCCTAAAAGGCCCTTTTGGTACCGCAATTACTGGCACTGAAACTAAAACTACTTTAAAAAATGATAAATTATTAATCACTTTTAGCAATAAGGGTGGTAAAATATCATCAGTAGAAGTATTAGGTCAAAAAACCTTTAATGGTAAGCCACTAATTTTATTTGATGGTAACCAGAATAAATTTGGTTTAAACCTTAATGCAGCTGGTAAAGTTATAAATACAAACGATTTATACTTTAAACCTACGCAAGTGGGTAATACATTAACAATGCGTGCGGATTATGGCGCTAACGCCTATGTAGCGTTTGTTTACAATTTAAAAGCAGGCAACAATCTGGCTTTCAACATTAATTTAGTTGGTTTACAGCAAGTTATTTCTGGCAACAGTATTGGTTTAAACTGGGAAGCTACTTTATTACAACAAGAGAAATCTATCGAAAGTGAACACCGTTATTCTGCACCTTACTACAAATATGTAGATGGTGATGTAAACCATTTAAGTGTTTCTAAAGATGAAAAAGAAGAATTAACAAAAGGAAAAATCCAATGGTTTTCTTTTAAACAACACTTTTTCTCGACTTCTTTAATTGCTAAACAAGGTTTCGAAAAAGGAAATTTAGAAGTTAAAATTCCAACAGCTCCTGGCCAAATAAAATATTATGCCGCAAATATGGAATTGCCATATGCACATTCGGCAAATCAGGCATATGAAATGGAATTTTACTTCGGAACCAATAAATTTTCTGCGTTAAAAGATCAAGGGTATGATCTGTATCAGCAAATTGATATGGGTTATTGGCCGTTAAAGTATATTAACCGTTGGGTTGTATTACCAGTATTTAACTTCTTAAACAACTTTGGCTGGAACTTTGGTTTAATCATACTGGTATTGACCATTTTATTAAAACTTGCTTTATCACCTCTTACTTACAAGTCATACCTATCAATGGCTAAAATGAGGGTATTGAAACCAGAAATGGATGAAATTAAAGCTAAAGTAGGTGAAGATAACCCAACATTGGTTCAACAGGAATATTTAAAATTATACAAAAAAGCTGGCGTAAACCCGCTGGGTGGGTGTTTACCGATGGTGTTACAATTGCCTTTGGTAATGGCCTTTTTCTTCTTCTTCCCGAACTTGTTCGAATTACGCGGTGAGAGTTTCCTTTGGATGAAAGATTTATCTACTTATGATGAGTTTATCAAATTTGGCGTAAAAATCCCTTTCATTGGCGATCACTTGAGTTTAATGTGTGTATTGATGACCATCTCTACATTGATTATGACTTATTTTAACAACCAGGTTTCTGGAGCTACAGGCCAAATGAAATACATCGGTTACATTATGCCGATTATTTTCTTAGGTGTATTAAACAGCTACCCTGCCGGATTAAACTATTATTATTTCTTGGCCAACTTGATGACTTTCGGACAGCAGTTCTTAATCCGTAAGATGGTTGATGATGATAAAATCCACGCGTTGATTCAGCAAAACAAAGCCAGACCAGCTGATGAGAAAAAGAAAAAATCTAAATTCCAACAGCGCTTAGATGATTATATGCGTCAGCAGCAACAGGCTAAAAAATAATTTAGTCTTTAATGATATGAAAACCCTCGGTTGCTTAAAGTAATCGAGGGTTTTTAATTTTAAGCCGAGCGTAAAGCGAATTTTGTCATTTCTACCGAAGTGCAGTCCCCACGTTAAATCAGGAAAGAAATCTTCAATTGAAGTGACGATGATGTTTGTGATCTGTGAGGACACAGACCACGGAGATGGTTTTTTTTTTGGAGGAGAGCGATAAGCGCATGGCGTTAGACGTGAAGCGCGAGATCTAAAAGAAAGGGCGTCATCTCGACTGGAGTGCAACGGAACGGAGAGATCTGTCTCGATAGATTTCTTTTGTCCATAGTTGATCACTAGTAATTATTAATTTCCATCATCCATTTTACGTCTTACATTATCCATTTTGCTTCCTCAATTCCCTTTTTAATTGTAATATTTGGCATACAAGTTTCCTAATAAGGTAAAAAATTCCAATTTTAGAAGATTAAATCTCAACCAACAAATTAATTAACTTTTAAAAATGCAAAAGAGACTAACTATTATTCTGTTTTTCGTTGTCAGCTTTGCCTACGCACAAAAGAAACCATTAGACCATTCTGTATATGATACCTGGGAATCAGTAGGAACAAAGCAATTATCAAATAATGGTCAATGGGCGATGTACAGCATCTTACAGCAAGAGGGTGATGCACAATTGTACCTTACCAATATTAAAACGAATGCGAAGATTAATATACCGAGGGGGATGAACTCGCAGTTTAGTAATGATTCTAAGTTTGCGGCTTTTAACATCCGTCCTTTAAATAAAGATTTACGTCAGGCTAAAATTAAAAAGAAAAAGCCTGATGAATTACCTAAAGATTCGTTGGGCATTGCCAACCTCACCACTAGTGCCGTTACCAAAGTGGCAAGGGTAAAATCTTTCAAATTCCCTGAAGAAGGTGCTGGCGTAATGGCTTATCTGACCGAAAAGCCAGATACAGCAAAGAAAACGGCAAAACCAACTGAAAAAAAAGATGGTGAAATGGATTTTGCTGATGATGAACCTGCTGCAAAAGGTAAAACCGACGAAGGAACCGATTTAGTGGTAAAAAATCTTTTAACGGGCACAGATAAAACTTATAAATTCGTTACCGATTATTATTTCAGTAAAGATGGTAAACAGTTGGTTTTTGCCTGTAGCGGATCTAAAAAGGACAAAACAGCTCCACAAGGAGTATTTTTGCTAAACACAGAAAAAGGCACATTAAAAACCCTAATTAAAGGTAAAGGAAGTTTTAAAAACTTCACTTTTGATGAGGAAAGCGAGCATGTGGCTTTTGTGGGCGAACAAAGTCCGGAGAAACAGGAAATAAAAAATTACAATATTTATTACAACTCTTTAACACTAGATACGGCGCAGATACTGGTTGATTTTGATATGCCGGGATTACCTGCAAAATGGTCGGTTAATGGCGATGGTAAAATAACCTTTAGTAAAGATGGCAAGAAATTGTTTTTCGGCATCTCTCCTATCAAAAAACCAAAAGACACCACTATTGTAGATTTCGAAGTGGCCAAAGTTGATGTTTGGAATTACAAAGACGACTACTTGCAGCCTATGCAGCTTAAAAATGCTGATAGAGACGGTAAAAAAAGTTATTTATCGGTGATTGACGTTTACAGCAGTGATCCTAAAGTGATTCCATTAACGGATATAAAATTACCTGATGCCAATCTGATTGCTGAAGGTGATGCGAATCTGGTTTTAGCCTCTACAGACTATGGCCGCAGGATCGAATCACAATGGAGTGGTTCTACCTCAAAAGATTATTATCTGGTTGATACTAAAAACGGTCAGAAAAAGAAAATTATTGATAATTTAAGCGGTTATGCAATGGCTTCTCCTGGCGGAAACTATGTTTTATATTTTGATAGAAAAGCAGGTAGCTGGAATACTTATAGTGTAACTACCGGAAAAGTAACCGTACTAACAGCAGGTTTAAGCGAAAAATTTGTTGATGAGGAAAACGATGTGCCGGATTTACCTTCTGCTTATGGTTTAGCCACCTGGACTGAAGGTGATAAAGCTGTTTTAATTTACGATAAATACGATATCTGGTCGTTCTCACCAGATGGAAAATCGGCACCAAAAAATATTACCGCCGGTTTTGGAAGAGCAAACAACATTACTTTCCGTTACGAAAGAGTACAACAGGATAACAGATTTGAGCGCAATGCAGATAGCAAATTTGTAAAAGCGAACGAAACGGTTTGGTTAGATGGTTTTAACCATTTAACTAAAGAAAACGGGTTTTACCGTACCAACATAGGTTCAGCTAAGGCGCCAGAATTGGTAGTAATGGCTAAGTTTAAATATTCAAACCTGCTAAAGGCTAAAGATGCTGATGTTTACATTTACGATAAAGCTAATTATGTAGAATCGCCAAATATTTATATCACTACCGATTTCAAAACTGAAACCAAATTAAGCAATACTAACCCTCAACAAAAAAACTACAATTGGGGCACGGCTGAGCTGGTTAAGTGGACTACGCCGAAGGGCTACAAAGCTGAAGGTATACTGTACAAACCGGAAAATTTCGATCCAAATAAGAAATATCCGATGATTGCGTATTTCTACGAAAAACTAACGGATGGTTTGTACACTTACCAAGCGCCGGCGCCTACTCCATCTCGCTTAAACATTTCTTATTTCGTGAGTAATGGATACCTGGTTTTTGCGCCAGATATTAGCTATGAAACTGGTCATCCAGGCAAATCGGCAGTTGAATTTATCAATTCAGGTGTAGAAAGCCTGAAGAAAAATAGCTGGGTAGATGGCAGTAAAATCGGTATCCAAGGTCAAAGCTGGGGTGGTTACCAAGTAGCCTATCTCATTACACAGAATAACATGTATGCCGCTGCTTGGGCTGGTGCACCTGTAGTTAATATGACTTCTGCCTATGGTGGTATCCGTTGGGAAACTGGTATGAACCGTCAGTTCCAATACGAAAAAACGCAGAGCCGTATCGGTGCAACACTTTGGGAAAAACCAGAATTATATATCGAGAACTCACCATTATTTATGTTCCCGAAAGTAAATACTCCTGTTGTGGTAATGGCTAATGATGCAGATGGTGCTGTACCTTGGTATCAGGGTATTGAAATGTTTACTGGTCTGCGCCGTTTAGGTAAACCAGTTTGGATGCTGAACTATAATGGCGAAGCGCATAACCTGGTTCAACGCCAGAACCGTAAGGATATTCAAATCCGTGAGCAACAGTTTTTCGACTATTATTTAAAAGGTGCAAAAGCTCCAGCTTGGATGACAAGTGGAATTCCAGCTACTGAAAAAGGAAAAACCTGGGGTTTTGAACTAACAGATGATAAACCGTAGTTAGTCGGAATCTGAAGTCCATAGTTGATAGTGAATAAACTATTGGCTATGGACTTTTCTTTGGTTAATAGTTTGATAGTTCTTAGCTAACGGCCTAACAGTTTATAAGGACCTTAGCAATCAACCATTAAACTATTGACCATAACCCATTATTTAGCTTGCATAAGCTGACTTCGGACTAAAGACTGCCGACTCCGGGCTCTCCCGCTATGAACTTTCGACTAAAAAAGGTATTTTAACCCCTTCAAATAAAACTAAACAATCCTAATGGCATTAAGCAGAATTTGGTCAGCATTTATTATCGTGGCTATTGTTGTAGCAAGTATTAAATGTTTCTTTTTCGGACATAGCGATATTTTTAACTGGATGGTAATCGGCAAATCATCCGATCCATTAAACCCTTTAAAATTAGACGGCATTATCGAAACCTGCTGGATAGCGGTGGATCTTTGTATTAAATTAATTGGAACACTGGCTTTATTTATGGGGCTAATGAGCATCGCCGAAAAAGCAGGCGGTATCCGTTTATTATCCAGAATTATTGGACCTTTCTTTTCGAAACTCTTTCCCGAAATTCCGAAAGGGCACCCATCTATGGGACATATGATCATGAATTTCTCTGCTAATTTGTTGGGCTTGGATAATGCAGCCACCCCATTTGGTATAAAGGCGATGGAAAGTTTGCAGGAGCTTAATCCAAATAAGGATGTTGCCAGCAATTCGCAGATTATGTTTTTATGCTTGCATGCTGCCGGCTTATGCCTAATTCCCGTTAGTGTAATTGCCATTAGGTCGACTCAAAATGCGCAGGACCCAACTGATATTTTCATCCCGTGTTTGATTGTAACTTTTGTAGGTACCATGGCTGCAATGCTCATTGTATCCTTTAAACAAAAGATAAACTTACTTCAACCTGTTATCATTACCTGGGTATTAAGTATCTCGGCACTGGTTGGCTTACTGGTTTGGTACGTAAGTAAGTTAAATGCAGAAAGCATAAAATCATTTTCAGGCTTGTTAAGCGGTGGAATAATTTTATTGATCTTTTTATTGATTGTATTGGGTGCACTGTATAAAAAAATTGATGTTTTTGATGCATTTATTGATGGCGCCAAAGGCGGATTTGAAACTGCACTGAAAATTATCCCCTATTTAGTTGGAATTTTAGTTGCAGTAAGCATGTTGAGAACCAGTGGAACTTTCGATGTAATCATGAGCGGGATTAAAAACATGTTTGTGTTTTTAGGAGCCGACACCAAATTTGTTGATGCGCTGCCCACAGCTTTAATCAGGCCTTTAAGCGGTGGTGCCGCCCGAGGAATGATGGTAAGCACCATGATTTCCAGCGGACCAGATTCATTTGCCAGTAAACTGTCTGGTGTTTTTCAAGGTGCGTCTGATACCACTTTCTATGTAGTAGCGGTTTACTTTGGATCTGTTGGAATAAAGAATACACGTTATGCTATTGGTTCAATGTTATTGGCTGATCTAGTTGGGGTTTGTACAGCCATAGCGCTTAGTTATATGTTTTTTGCGTAAATCGCGGTTCATTGGTCATTGGTTTATTAGTCATTAGTGTGTTGATCCATCTATCATTATTGCGAGACTGATTCACCCATTGCATTCAGCATGACAAAGAAAGCGTTTAACAGCTACAAAAAATCCCTGCCAGAAAATTATCTGGCAGGGATTTTAATATAAACAAGAGCTGTATTTAAACGCTAATACAGTATTGTTTTAAGGTTTATCCCACCAAACTCGAGCATTTAAATCATCACTACCAAGATAAGGAAAGGCTGCAATTGCGGCTTTGTAATTCTCGGTATTATTAGCCTGTTCTTGCGTGGGATAACCTTCTCTTCTTGGTATCGGTTTGTTGTTGTTGTTTGGTGCTGGAACCAAAAAGCTGGGGAAACCAGTTCTGCGCCATTCGGCCCAGCCCTCATAACCGTGCATAAATAAATGCACCCAACGCTGATTTCCAATCTGCTCTAATGCAGTAAGTGGGTTGTATATTACTGAAGCATTTAATTTATAGGCAGCTAATCCACTGATATCATTGTTATTCCATTGTCTTATAGATTGTTCAATGGCCAGATCGTAATTTGTTTTTGCAACAGCATCACCACCGGCAATCCAGGTCCTTTTTGCTGCTTCAGCCAATGCAAATAAAGCTTGTGCGTAAGTAACTAAATAAACCGGAGAATTTTGTTGACGTATTGCTGTCCCCAATAACGAATAATTGCCTGGCGTAACTGTTGTAGATAAACCGTAATCTAAACCAACATAATCTCCAGCAGTATTCTTTACTGCGAAAATTGGTAATCGTGGATCATTTAAAGGCTTCATAAAATCTACAACTGGCTTACTCACCGCGAACCAGTTTCTGCTGAGTACGGTGAATGAATTATACCAATAATTCTCCTGTGCAGTAACAGCCAAATGAGGGTAGGCCAAATTATCGGTATTAGCTGTCATAATCCCATTGGCGATGGCCTTATTAAATTCGGCACTTCCTTTTGTTTGGTCAACTTTGCTTAAACGCAACGCCATTAACAAATGAATGGTATTGCCTAAACGTTTCCATTTAGCAACATCGCCACCATAAACAATATCATTTTTTAAGTTACCAGTAACAAAACCGGCATTTGCCTCGTCGAGCAGTGCGAAAAGATTATTGTAAATACTTTGTTGAGAATCGTACTTAGGTGTAAAGTTGTCTTTTCCTTTTAGTGCCTCACTATATGGTAAAGCCCCCCATCGATCTGTTGCATGCCACATAAAATAGGCTTTTAATATTTTAGCTACTGCGACCTGGTTGGCAATTGGCCCTTCACTCGCATCAAGGCTGGTATTGGTTATAACATTCTCTAGATTGATCAATGGCCCTTGGTATAAACCATAAAAATTAAAATTAGTGGTTACATATCTGGAATTGTCAGGAAAAGAGGTATTAGATAAATATTGTGGATAATGAACACCGTATGGAGAAGAACTTAACGTTGGTAAAAATTGCTCTGAATTGGCAATCAACTGCGTTCCCGATGCTTTCGTAGGATTATTTGGATCAGTATTAATCGAATCCTTAAATTTATTACAACTGCTTGATAAGGTTAAAACCATTAAGCAATAGTATATTGATTGATGTAATTTTTTCATGGTCTTAAGATTTAAAATTTCACGTTTAAGGTTAAACCAAAAGAACGTACCGTTTGCAGTTCTCCTTTTTCAATCCAGCTAATGGCTGAGCTTCCAGAAGAAAGCTCTGAAGGGTCGACACCTTTAGGCGCTTTTTGCCAGATCATTACCGGGTTACGTGCCACCGCCGAAAGTTTAATGGCTTTAAATGGTGTTTTACTTAAAAGCTTAGCATCGAAGTTATAGCCTAAACTTAACTCACGAATTTTAATATAAGATGCATCGTAAACCCACTCATCATAAAATTTAGTCCCTAGGTTTGTTCTATAATACGTTCTGGCATCTACATAAGCAGTAACGGGCTGACCTGTAATTGAAGATATTCCCGAAACTTTTACACCACCACCGTTTGCAATGGGTTCACGAACGTTCACTCCTTTATCGTTAAGTGCAGCTGTAATTTCTGATTGTCCCGATTTTGCGGCTAACATTTGGCTCCAGCTGAAGAACTTGCCCCCACTCTGGAAGCTGAATGCAGCACCAAGATCGAATTTCCAAATTTTAAAATTGTTGGTAATACCGCCTGTATAGTTTGGTACCACACTTCCAAAATCGACCCCAATTACAGAAATAGGCATATTATCTGCACCTAAAAGTATTTCTCCAGTTGCCGGATCACGTTTATAACCTGGGCCAACTAAATTTCCGAAAGATTGATTTAGTGAAGAATTTAAAAAGATGGTTTGGCTCGAATAGGTATTCTGATCGAGCTGATAAACCCCAATTCCAGTATATAATTCTTTAATGGTATTTTTATTCTTTGCATAATTTATGCTAATATCCCATGTAAACAACTTAGATTTAATGGGCTGACCATATAATGTAAGCTCCAAACCCTTGTTTTCTATCAAGCCAGCATTAACCACATATGTTTCATAGCCACTAGCGCCAGACACCGATAAATTAATCACCTGATTTTTATTTCGCTGTTGATATAAGGTAAAATCCATCCCCACCCGATTATTCAAAAACCTTAAATCTACCCCTGCTTCATAGGAATTGGCAAATGATGGTTTAAGGTCAGGATTTTTTAAAATATCTGGTACCGTTAAAGAGCTTATTGTTCCACTTGCTGCAGGATATGGGCTACCAAAAGCATAGGTAATTGCAGTTTGGAAAGGATCAAAATCAGAACCTGCAATAGCGTAACTCGCCCTTAATTTACCATAAGTAAGCACTTTTGATTTGATCAGGTTACTAAATAAAAAACTTCCTGAAACAGATGGGTACCAATAAGAGTTATTTGCAGCTGGTAAGGCCGATGATATATCATTGCGGATAGATGCATCAAGAAAATAGGTATCCTTGTAACCGAACGAACCCATGGCGTAAATACTTCTTACCTGTTTCTGGCGGAGATACGAACTACTGTTTGGCCGATCTACAGAAGCAGCAATGGTATAAGTGTTTGGACTGGATAAACCTCCAACTGTTGATTGCGATGTTTGGGTAAATTTGGTGGTGTAAAGATTGGCACCTGCATTGATGTTGATCGAAAAATCGTTAATATTCTTATTGAACTGAGCTAAAAATTCATAATTATTATCTATTCCATCTGCTTTGGTAATGGCATAGTTATCTAAATTCCGACCACCAAGAGGCTCTTTGTGTGTAATATTTTGACTAAACATATCTGAACGAACAAAACCGCTGATTTTTAATTCTGGTAATAGCTGGTAACTCAGATTTACATCACCAAATAAACGGTTACGATCATCGTTATTTAGTACTTCATAAGCATCAAAAAATGGATTGTTCCAATCACTAGGCTTATTGGTGGCAATTACACCCGCTGTGTTTGGATTTACATTCCAGTTTAAAATAGTACCATCAGCATACCTGTAATTTCTAAGTGTATTAACATCTAAGTTACGCTGAAACCATTGCACAGCGCCAGTAAATGAACCCTGATAACCTTGTGTTGGCCTTTGTCCTGAATTATTGGCGTAGTTTACATTGGCACCTACCGTAAGCTTTTTAGTTAAATCGAAAGTGGTGCTTAAACTTAGATTATTTCTTTTTAACCAGGTATTTGGAATAGTCCCTTTTGCATAAGCATTAGTATAACCGATTTTAAAAGTAGAATTTTCTGAACCACCAGTAAGAAATATTCCATTATTTACATTTTGGCCTGTTTCAAAAAAATCTTTAATATTGTTCGGTTGCGGTTCAAACGGACTTAGTTGGCCATACTCTGGATCCTGTGGATAAAAGCTGTTGATTTTTCTGATCGGAGTACCGTCCATTTTTGGACCCCAGCTTTCATCATTTCCATTTACATAATTTTGTCCATTGGTCAGTTTAGAAAAAACCTGGCTATTTCCTACCCCGTAAATGTTCTGTAGTGGCAAAAAGTTTCCAATTTTATCTATAGTATAGGCAGAACTGATATCAATCTGCATTTTGGCTCCCTTCCCCCCTTTTTTAGTGGTAATTAATAGCACACCATATTGCCCTCTTATACCATACAGCGCAGACGCAGCTGGTCCTTTTAAAACATTGATCGACTCAATATCATCGGGATTAATATCTTGAGAGGTATTTCCATAATCGACACCATTTTCGCCTCCAGCAAAATTATTCTGTGTAATGGGTGTGCCATCCACCACCATTAAAGGTGAGCCACCACCAGTTAATGAATTTACACTTCTGATCTTAATTTTTTGCGTTCCACCTAAACTTGCACCTGATGAACCAGTTACCTGAACACCAGCTATTTTACCAGCTAACGAACCAATTACGTTGGTTTCTTTGGTCATGGTTAATGCATTACCATCAACCTTTTGGGTGGCATAACCGATCGATTTTTCAGATCTCTTAATTCCTAAAGCTGTTACAACTACTTCGGAAAGTTCTTTGGAATCGGATAAGAGTTTCACATCAACCTGTGTTCGGCCACCAACAGCTACCTCTTGGGTAACAAAGCCTATTGATTTAAAAACCAGTGTAACATTATTTGATGGAACAGTAATGCTGTAAGAACCATCACCGCCTGTAGAAGCGCCGGTTGTACTGCCTTTAACCAGCACACTTACACCTGGAATACCAACATTGTTTTCGTCTGTTACCTTACCCTTTACAATTGTTTGGGCATAGGAAACTACATAACAAGTTAAAATTCCTAATAGCATTAGTAATTTTTTGTTCATAATGAAAGATTTAGGTTATTGATTAGTTAAGTTCTTGTTAAAATACACAATTTAACCCATCAAAATCTATTATGACCACCGTTATAGAGAGGAACTCAAACGAGAAAAAGAGAAAATACCGCATAAAACAGCAAAATCCTGCAGATCAATGGCAGAATTTATGCTGCAACATTTTTATTACGCAATTTTAGCAAGATGTTTGGGGGATAGATATTCTGTTAATGATTTCATCAATAGCATCAGGATCAATCGCTACGTTTTTAGAAGCACACCATGTTTCTGTTTTATTATCTAACCAGATACAAAAAGAATGGTAACCGTCTAAAACAACAGCATAAGTTTCGTGAAAATCATCTTGAATACGCATGCAAAATCCCTTAAAAATTTTGCCTCTCACGATGAATTGCAGGGTGGAATAATTTTCTAACATGGCTCATTATATTTTAGGTTAATCTACAACAAATTATAAATGAGAATGTTTCGTTAATTTAAAGGAATTAACAATTAATTCTTAAGCTATCAGAAAAAACTTAACCTATGTTTAACATATTCGAATAGCCTTTAGCTATTAAACGCTTTTTTGAGGGTAAAAATATTTCGCATTGCAGATTTAATATGGTGCGCCCTCTTTTTACGATTGAGGTTTCTGCAACAACTTCGTCGCCTTCGCTTGCAGGGGCAAAATAATCGATATAATTATTTACAGTGGTATAACGTTCGTTTAATCCCATCGTAAAAACAGTTGCACCAATCAGATCATCAATAATGCCTGCTGTTACACCACCATGTAAAATTTGATAAGGATTGGTCATTTCTTTACGGATGGTATACCGGCAAACCAATATGCCATGCTCTGCCTTAACTAAAACAGGAGCCAGCCAGTTCATAAAGTTAGAGGGCGAATTGGTAATTACCTTGCCAATTGATTGCCTTAAAAAAGTTAAACGCTGTTCGCTTAAAGAGGGTTCCATATCGGGTAAAAATAGGCAAAATAGTTTATTGGTCCATAGTCCATAGTCCATAAGATGGAACAGTTGATAGAAAAAAGGTTTTATGGCAAAAAGAAAATGGAAGATATAAATACCTCCCATTTCCTAAACGAAACATTTAACCCTAAAACATGATTATATAACCTTGTTATAGTTTTATTAGAAGCTTATGGTCAATGGTTTTTTGGTCAATAGTTTGCAGCCATTATCCACATTTCTATCTGCAGATATTTTATTGATCATAAGCCATTAACGATCAACCATTTCATCTTACATCTTCCGGCCTTAAATCGGAATAATAACTTTAAAACTTAAGTTCCTGCCCATATTATAAATTCCTGATCTGCCATCTGCCGAGGGTTTATAATATTCGAAATATTTTAATCGATTTAAATTTGATTGGTATGAGATATTGAAAATATTATCTGCCTGAAGAAAAATATCACATAAGGTCTTTCCTTTTTTAGTTTTGAGTGCTGATCCAATTCCACCATTGATTAAGGTATAACCTTGCGTAAAGGTTTCGGTATCATCTAAAGCATAAAATTTATCCTGATCAGCGAAAAAAGCAGCGTCAATTTTAATATATGGCTTATCAAAAATTCCTATAGCCTTTTGAGCAGTTGCCTTGATCTCGGTTCTCACCTGCAATGGCGGAATAAAAGGCAGGTATTTAGCTTCCCTACCATGTTTATTTAATAATTCCTGATTCTGGTTCAACCCTACCACATAAGCCAAACTATTATTAAAAGTTAGCCATTTTATAGCTGAAGGATGTAGATTTACCGAAATTTCTGCACCATATAACCTTGCTTTCGACTGCTGATACTGATAAGTTAAGTTTCCAGGAACGATAACCACTGGATTTCCGTTGACATCGGTTAAGCGCGATTGATAAATGTAATTCTGAATATTGTTATTAAACAGTTCCATACTTATTTCAGCATCTTTTAAATAAGCAATAATGCCAATATCTTCCTGCAGGTTAAATTCTGGTTTAAAGGTCCTGTTGCCCAAATACACAATGTGTGCACCAGGATCTAATCCATTAGAGCCAATTTCTGTAATGTTTGGTGCACGGTATCCCCTGGCCATATTGGCTTTAATAAGCAGCTTTTCAGAAATATTATAGGTTAAACCCAAACTTCCTGACAAGCCATAATAGTTTTTATTAAAAGAAGGGAACTGCAATTTTCCAGTGGCATCAGTCGAGCTCACCTGTTTGCCAAAACCTGTTTGTGCATCTGTACCTACATAAAAATCATTCCAGTGTATATTCCTTCTGTCTATCCTGATTCCTCCGGAAACATCGATTTTACCCATTGATTTCTTTGCGAAATAAAAAGCACCGATATCGAAAAGATCATAATCGGGAATAGGAAAATCGGTAGCAGCCTTGCTCCTGTTTCCCTGGTACATGCCATTTACCCCAATGGTACTTTCGATACCGGCAAAATCGGGCAGGTTGTATTTAAGATCATAATTAAAAGTGTTTAACACTACATAAAGTCCGGCCTGACTTGGCAACGTTGGGTGATTATATTCTCTCCTTACACTTTGCTGTCCGCCTATCAATAAATTTAAATCACTTGTTCCAAATTTAAACTGACTGGTGTTATAAAACCGATAATGTTGAATGTGCTGATGTAAAGGATTAATGGAGTAGACATTCAGATCACTTTCAGGCACAATAGGTCTGTTTTTAATATCATCTCCATCATCCAAAACCTGCCTGGTGAATCGCCGCGATAAAGAATCTCTGCTTCCATCAGGAATTTCCATTAAATTATCATAGTAGGTAATGGCAGTTTTAGAAAAACCCCAGGCTTTGTCTACCCTGGCACTGGCCGACAAATTGTATTCCCTAAATGCTGTTCCGTAAACCAGTCCATCAATTTTGTTTTGGTAATTATGTGCTGTTTTCCCAGTTGCCCTAAACGTGTATTTCCAATCGTTTTCAATGTATGCTAGTCCGAGAGAAGAACCGATCATGCCATTGTTGCTTTGGTAGTTTAAAGTAAAATCGCCTTTCAGCTTACCATCTTCAAAATTCGGTGTATAAGGAATCATATTAATTACTCCAGCCAGTGCATCAGAACCATAAGTTAAGCTGGCCGGGCCTTTTACCACTTCGGCCCTGGTAATACCATATTCATCTACCTCAATACCATGTTCATCGCCCCATTGCTGTCCCTCCTGCCGTAAACCATCATACAAAGTTAACACACGGTTATACCCCAAACCTCTAATAAAAGGTTTAGAAACATTTGGCCCTGTGGTAACAGCCGTAATGCCCGGAACGCCCTTTACAATGGCTTCTATCAGGTTCGTATTTACATTTTGGTCCATTGATTTTTTGGAAAGCACGGCAATAGGCACAGGGCTTTTGCGCAACTGTGTGGCCCGGTTAACCCCTGTAATTACCACATCGCCCAAATCAGATGCTAAGCTTAGCAGATCAACGTTAACCAGTGCGGTATCTCCTTTTAGCGTTACTTTAATTCTTTTAGATTGATAACCTATGCCCGAAAAAATGAGGTCGTAATTTCCATATGAAATACCTCCTAATTGATAGGCACCGGAAACATTTGATTTGGTGGATCCATTAGATCCTAAAATTTTAATGGTAATATTTTCTACTGGTTCATTTTGAGAGGTGACCAAACCTTTAACCACAACTTTTTGCGCGATGGCACTTAGTGATATAAAAAAACAAAAGCAGTAGGATAAGAATGATTTCATGAACAAGAATGGTTTATCTAAATATAATTTTAGACAAATCTAAATTTTAATTTAAATATATCAAATAAAATATTTAGATAATATTTAATCAACTTAAAATCAAAACAATTAAGCAAAGCTTAAAAGTGCTTAGCGTTAAGTGAAGGGCATTTTTTCTCCGAACTCGAATCATAGTTAGGAAGGCATTCCATCATAAATTTTATATCTCCCATCTTATATTCTCACCCCATACAGCATTCCCTCCAGCACCATTTGTTAGCCCACACGTCAAATTAGCATCTTTCATTTCCTGTTGTCTTTTAAAATTTAAAAGGGTGATAATAAACAGTGGTTATACTTATCTAACTGATTATAAACAACCTACACTTGTTGTTCATAAATCAAGGCAAAATGAGCAGAAAAATCTTTTGAATATTTTCAACCATATCCTGCAAATACACCGTTATTATGATTATCATTGAATACAAAAAAGTGAATGAAACTATAATACCTGAAGGATTGTTGTACCTAAAGGAGTTGTAACAGTACTAATCCTATAAACAGAATATATGTTGGTGATTAATAATTTTGAAGAGTATGAATCGCATCTTGGTAAAGAACTAGGTGTTTCGCAATGGCATACTATAGACCAGGAACAGATTGATAAATTTGCCGATGCAACCTTAGATCATCAATGGATACACACCGATCCAGAAAAAGCTAAAAATGAAGGACCATTTAAGGCAACAATAGCGCATGGATATTTAACATTATCTTTAATTCCATATTTATGGAAGCAGATTGCGGATGTCCGTAATATTAAAATGGAAATCAATTATGGCATTGAACGTTTTAAATTTGGCCAGGCAGTTTTAGTGGATAGTGAAGTGCAACTAAAAGCAAAATTAAATTGCATTAGCAATTTGAGGGGAATAACTAAAGTTACGATTCAAGCTACGCTTGTGATTAAGGACCAACCCAAACCAGCATATGTGGGTGATGTGGTATTCTTGTATCACTTCATCTGATATTATTCAATTTTGGCTACATAATTACGCTTAGTTTTCATCCGGGTATTCTTGATATCAGGTAGCTCGATTTTGGCTAGCAACATTTCTATCGATATAGATGCGTTTCGTTTTCTGGCTTCGATGGCTACGCTTGAGGTGATATTTTTTAAGGTATTCAGTGCTGCAAAATACTGACGGTCCAATGTTTTAATGGCATTCATATCGCGATTTTTCTGTTGGTATTCCAGGTTTGCTTTTTCACTACAATACTGTTGAATCCGATCTAAAATCGCCAACTTTTCGGTTAGTATAGACAGTGCTGATAAGGATAGCTTAAGCCCTTTAATGTCAACAACTTTATCATCTTTGACTAAATAATTTAATCCATTGAACGATATGGTTTTGAGTGGAGTATTGGTAATGATCGTTGTGGGCTTTGGAAGCTGTTTTTTAGAATTAAAACCATCTTTAATCAGCGATTTGTTGTAACTAAACCGATCGGCCAAAAGTGAATCAATTAACTGGTTGCCATCTATTCTCTCACCATCCTTTATTTGTTCACCAGTTTTACTGATAGCGTGAGAAGCCGTCAAACTCTGAATTGAGTTACAGCTAAAACAAATAAATAAAATAGCCCATAAAAGTGGCAAACTTTTATTTTTCATGTTCGACAATTAATCAATGCAAATTATGGAATTAGCGGTTTATTGCACTTCACAATTGACGGACAATTTGCTTTACATTTTTTTTAAGTTGTGCTATAGAAAAGTATATTCTTGCCAACAATTATATTATGTTCTATGTGAGTGAATAAAAGCTATTACTGACAAATAATGGGGTAAAAATCCTGTTAAAAAGGGCGCTCTCCTTCAGCAATCCTTAATATTAGCCCTGTTATAGGAGCCAGTTTATCACAAACATGAGAATACAAAGATGGACCAGCCGTGCTGAGCTTCAAACGCTCAAGGAGGGTGACTATATTACATACGAATCATATTCGGGAAGGATAAAAAAAATAGAAGTGCATTATTTTAGAAACGAACAACATTTTTATATCAAGCTTTATAATTTAAAACAAACCATACTGATTATCACATGATCAATATCTAGAAAACCAGAGATCATTTTAAATGATTCACGTAAATCGTACTGGCGGATGCACAGGCTGATCCGACTAATGCTGATTTTTCGATTTTACAATTAACTACTCCTATTAGCACTTAAGTTAAGTGGCTTTTTTGAATACTTTCTTTGAGCATCGTAAATTCATAACTATCCTGCGGAATAATCCGTCTTAAAGATTTTAGTTTTTCGGGCACAAACCTAAACCTGATCTTAGCATAAAGATCCTGATATACACCAATTTGATCGGTTATCTCGCGTACCATATGTTCATATTTCTGGTAGATTTCGATTAGTTCCTGTTTAAGTTTTTTAATTTCACCGCATCCATCAAGATCAGTTCCGATCATTCTTTCCAGTTCTTCAAGCTGATCAAGAAGACCGATCAAATTGCCTACTGTAGTCTTACTTATCCCTTTCAAACTCATAAATTATTATAAAAAAAGACTTTAAAATTATTCCGGAGGTAAAAATTACTTCTGGCTCAGGTAACAACCGCATTACTGTACCTTAACTTAAAACATTATGCTACTTTGATTGGCTTAGATCTGGAAACAAAAAACGCAATTAAAGCAGAAAATACACAGGCTAGCGCAGTTACAATAAAAATGTTGTTGCTATCGCCAGTAATATCAATTACATAGCCCAAAAATGGCTCACCAATTGCTGCAAACAGATAACCGCACATATTCATAATCCCTATCCCTGTACCTGTAAGGCTGTTACCCAACATATCTGGACTTAAAGGCCAGTAACAAGCCTGTGGTCCGTATACAAAGAAACCTGTTAAAAGCATTAAAATACTACTGAGAATGATTTGTTGCGTAGGCACAATAAAAATAAGAAGTGAAAGGATTGCACTTGCCGACATTCCAACTACGATGGCTTTTAACCGGTTTCCTTTAAAAAGGGTATCAGATAAAACACCAAAACATAATGCACCAATGGCCATACCAACGGGCAATAAAAATGTAACCCAGATATTGCCAGGGTTATCTTTCCAGTTTTTACCCAAAAAATGAACTGGAACCCAAAATATCAGTCCATAACGGGCCATACTCTCAAAACCGAAAGATAAAGAGGTAAGCAAAAAATTTTTATTTCTGAATGCTTCCTTATAACGGTCGAGCCAATCTGATTTATCTTTGGCCAGTGGCTGATGGTCATCATTATCTTCAACATCAGGCCGATCCTTTGCAATAATCAGAAATACGGTTGCCGTAGCCAATAACAGTAGTACGGGTAAGCGGAATAGCATTCGCCATTCAATTCCCTGTTGCAAGAGCACAATTGAAATAAGGTAAGTTACTGCAGAAGATAGTCCAGCTGCCATGGTATAAAAGCCAAATGCCTTGCCCCGCTCATGTTCGTCCCACCAATTATTGATCAGTTTCGCACCTGGTGCCCAAGCCATAGACTGGAAAAAACCGTTGAGTCCCCAAAGGATCATAATCACGGTGGCCGTATTTGAAAAACTTATCGCAATATTGGTCATGATTGATAGATAAGCTCCGGTTACCACCATCAGTTTAGGGCTCAATTTATCAGCTAAATTACCGTTGATAAACTGGCCTATGGCATAGCCGATTAACATGCAAAAGCTAATCCAGCCAATGGTACTGTAGGGTATATTTAACGAAGCAACCATGCCCTTTACAGCCCAGCCGAAGTTGTGCCTGCCCGTATAAAAGAAAAGGTAACACAGCATGGTTACCAATAACATTTTCCATTTCTGTTTACTCACGCTATTACTGTTCATTATTGTTTTTTTTGGCTACGTTTATCCCCACTCGGATGGGCTTATCAGCCACTGCATAATTAAAGGCAGATTCTGCATCTTCCAAAGAAAACTCTGCTGAAACAAGTTTTTCAAACGGAAACTTAGCATAGTTGGCTTCTATAAACTTTACCGCTTGTACAAAGTCTTCGTAGTTATAATTGTGGAGGCCTTTGATGGTAACGAGGTTTCGAACAATGCGCTCTGCATTAACCTGAACCTCCCTTGTTTTAAAAACTGCTCCGATCCAGACTGCTGTTCCACCAACAGTAAGTGTTGCAAGTCCCATTTCCATCGCATCTGGCGAACCACTCATATCAAATGCCACATCAATATCAGTTGGGAGGTCTGCATTCTGGCCTAAGAGATGTAGAACATTGGCTCCGAACGCTTCGGCTAACTTTAAACGTCCCTCATTTACATCCGCTACATGGATTTCTTTTGCACCATCGGCACTGCACATTGCTGCACATACTAAACCCAACAGCCCAACACCAGAGATTAATACCTTTTTCCCTTGAAGGCCTCCTGAAAGACGGACAGCACCTGCAACCGTTGCCACAGCACAATTAATTGTAGCGGCAACTTTAAGCGGAATTTCTTTACTGATTTTAAGTACGGTAGTACCATGCTTTAATACACAGTGTGTTGAAAGTCCTCCGTGAAGCGCATCTGCATCTGTAACTTTAGCATGTCCATACTTAAATAGACCATCAGCCTTTTGAGGCATACCTTCTTTTGCCCTTGCCGAATCTGCGTTGGAAGCAAATATGCTCCAGGTTACCCTATCGCCGATTTCAAGTGGGTTTCCTAAATAATCTTTCTGGTTATGTTCTGGATGAAAAGCCAGCACTTTACCCACAATTTCGTGCCCCAAAACTGTAGGAACAGCTTCACTCCGCAACCCGCAGAAGGTATGCAGATCGCTTCCGCAAATCGTGGTATAAAGGTTTTGCACTAGGATTTCACCTGGATTAAGTATAGGAATAGCTATTTCTATTTCCTCAAGGGCCTTTCCTGATCCATTGAAAACAATGAGGGTTGCGATTTTCATTTTTATCTTTCTCTGTTGATTTAAATTTGGTTGTTCTAATCCATATTTTCTTATTGACGAAACAATAAAGCAAAAGTGAACTTTTAATGTTTAGCTAAAGTAAACAAATGTTAATATAAATGTTAACTATTACTAAACATTTGTTTAGTAAAAATACTGATAGTATATTTGACGACAATAGTTCAAAAAATTAATTTATCTAATTTAATAGAAAGCAAATGTACCCTGAAATTAAGATGGTAGTATTCGATATGGCTGGCACTACAGTGAACGAAAACAACCTAGTTTACAAAACACTAATGAATGCAATAAATGCCGCTGGTTTTTCTTATACCCTTGATCAGGTCCTTGCTGTTGCAGCTGGAAAGGAAAAGAAAGAAGCAATCAGATCGGTACTTAAAACCTACAAAGGTTCTTTTGATGAGGCAATGGTATTCGATATATATGAAGAATTTATTGGTAAACTAAAACTGGCATATGAAACTGAGGAAATTTTACCTCAACCAGGTTCAATTGAACTTTTTGAAAAACTTCGAAAAGAAGGAATAATTTCGGTGCTTAATACAGGTTATGACAGGGTTACTGCAGAAGCTATCCTGAGCAGGTTGGGTTGGAAAGCAGGTACAGAATTCGATACACTCGTTACTGCTTCGGAAGTTAGCCAGAACAGGCCTGAACCTGATATGATTTTATTGGCGATGAGACACCATGGTCTTACCGATGGTAAATCGGTTGTTAAGGTTGGAGATTCAAGTATTGATATTGAAGAAGGCAAAAATGCAGGTTGCGGCCTAAGCATAGGTATTACAACTGGAGCCCATACACAAAAACAATTAGAAGAAGCTAAACCTGATGTGGTAATAGACAATTTAATGGAGATCCTGGCCTTGGTAACCAACAAAACCAAATAATGAATCATTAAATAATAGCCGTTTAAATTTAAGGGCAGGCCAGGATTAACAATTTGTTAAACTCCGAAATGCGAAACTTAAAATGTTTTGTGTGATGAATATTTATCCATTTCTGTGACTGTAATCCCGTTTACCTGAGACTAATTTCAATCACGAATTTTAATAATTGCAATCTTCTTCATTAACACTTCAAGTTAACCTAAACTTAAAACCTTTTAAACAGGTAAAAGCGTTTATTTTTAGATAACTTAGATCATAACTAAATATAAGCATATGAATACTAAGGAAGTAGCTGACAAATTGGTACAGCTTTGCCGTGAAGGCAAACACGAACAGGCCATTGATGAACTTTACGCCGACAACGTTATAAGCAAAGAGCCAAAAGGCTCGCCAATGGAATTAACAGAAGGCAAAGATGCCGTTAAAAAGAAAACCATACAATGGGAAGAAAGTGTTGAAGAGATACATAGCGCTTCGTGCTCCGAACCAATTGTGGCAGACAATCATTTTGCTATTGTAATGAACATTGATGCCACTTATAAAGCTCATGGAAGAATGGCTATGAGTGAAATCTGTGTTTATGAGGTTAAAGACGGAAAAATCGTGGCCGACGAGTTTTTCTATCGCATGGGTTAAATATAAAAAGCCCCGATATCCATCTGGGCTTTTATAATCAACTAACCTAAACTTATAAATACTAACCAAATATTTATACCGCAAAACTAATGACCGATTATTAATTCAATGTTAAATATTTATCACTTGTTATCTAAAATTGGTTACACCGCATAATTCATTAAATTGTAAGACACCGTTTACCGGCTGAAAAATAATTAGAATCAAATTTGCCTTGCCAGTTCTATGACGGAAAATGTTTTATTACCTTTAAATAAATGAGCAATTTCTAACCATAAAACGTATAAAATTGATGGCCAAACCCAATCTGCAAGACCTCTCAAAAAAACATCAACTCATTTCCGACCTATTTAAATGGCCTACCAAAGCTTCTGAATGGGAACAGTACAAGCTCAGCAACGAGCAACTTGATTTTTTTAAGACGTTTGGATACGTTAGCGATGTAAAGTTATTGGATGAATGGCAGGTTGAGCGGTTGAACAAAGAATTAGCAGAAATTGTAGATCCTGCACACCCGCTAAACGGGCTGTTTCACGAATTTCACAGCAATGAATCTGCAGATCCCAATTCAGTTTTATTTCATGCTTTAGGCGCCTGGCGCATTACCGAAAGCTTTCATGACGTAATATGGAATCCGGGCTTTGCGATGGCGGCCAGTCAGATTTTAGGCAACAAAGGCGTACGTTTCTGGCATGATCAGTTGTTCTGTAAACCAGCAAAACACGGAGGAGTTGTAGCCTGGCACCAGGATTATTCTTATTGGACACGCACTGGCCCCATGCAACATTTAACCTGCTGGGTTGGATTGGATGATGCAACTACCGAAAACGGTTGTTTATATTATGTACCTAAAAGCCACAACTGGGGCTTGTTGGATAAACCAGATTTAGCTGGAGATATGGAAGGCTTAATGCCGTATTTAACAGAAGAGCAAAAGGCAGAATTTAATCCTGTCCCTATCGAACTTAAAAAGGGATATGCTACGTTTCACCATCCGTTAATGGTTCATGGTTCGTTCCAAAATAAATCACCGCGCTCAAGAAGCGCTTTCGTTTTAAATGTATTTACTGACGGTACCGAATCGAATACCGACGAGGCCTTACTTAAAGGCGTGGCACCTATTAGGGCGGGACATAAAATGGAAGGGCAATTTTTTCCGCTGATATTTTCTCCTGACAGGCTAATGTCATTAAGTTGATCAAAGCGGTTGTGAGTCTGATTGTAGTTGAAGATTCTTTCTCATCAGTTAAATCGAAAAAAGATTGTCATTCAACTACACTAGAATTGATAGATTCCTAATAGAAAGGTCATCATTCCTGCGCAGGCGCAAACCAGAATTGCTCAGCGAAACTAAGCTTCAAGTAATGGTTAAATATAGAGGGGATTGTGACTTATTATAAATAAACCGGAGCAAAGAAAAAATTAACTCCCTCTTGGTGATCCATTTATAATAAAACTATCTATTCGTTTTCTCTAGGCGCTTTATATCACCTCAACGAAGCCGTACATTTGTAAAAAAAACACCATGAACGATATTACAGATTACCCTGTCTTGGCATATGTTGTTAAGCTCATCAAAAACACTATCACCGATATCAAAACAGAATATATTGCGCCAGCTAGCGTAGAACTAAAGGACGGCAATGATACGATATACCTCCAACAGCGATCGGATGAGAATGGTAACCCCTCAACAATTTTCATTAACGACCCTAAGGATATCATCTTCAGTGAAGACCTGCTTCCCTCTTTGAAGAACCTACAGAAAGGAACTGAAGGAAAAACAGCACCAGCGCTATTAAATGCCAGGGTGATCATCAACGAATTGGATGTAGAAACACACCTGATTTTCCATGCAGTAAAGGATCATTTTGACGAAATTAGCAACAGCTATGAATTTTCTAAGGCCATTGAAAAACAGGCAGACAAAATTAAAAGCAAATTTAAATTCGGGAGTCATGCCTTTGAGCTTACGGTGACCAATCATACGCAGCTGATCTCTATCACAGCAGACTTCCCTCCTTCATTTGACGAGTCTATCAAAAAAACTATCGAAAATGACACTGCTAAAGTCCAGCTGGCTGTCAACAAAATATTTAGATAAAGTAACAATAGCAGCGTATTAAAGATTGAAGCTAAAAGAAATGAGGGGTTGTATCATAATATAGATTTGTCATTCTGTCCAAAGGACTCCTATCCTACGGAGAGCTTGTCGAAGGACTTGTTTAAATACCATTAAGGTGTTTCGACAAGCTCTGCGTAGGAGTCTTTTGGACAACGTGACAGTGATTAACACCTAATAAAGGGGATTAGATAAAAAAAATTTTAATTTTAGCAGATCAGAAGCAATCTATACTCGCCATCTTTTTCAATTGGTGCACGGTGAATACAGGGCAAACATTGTTTTTCAGGATGATCCACTGCTAGTCTCCATAAATGTCCCAATCCTAGATTGATGGGCTTTGCACCAGCTTTGGCCTGGTAATGCAAGTCAAAATAATGTTCCATCAAAAAGTTTTCAAATTCCGATTCCGGACCGTTATACAACTCTTTGAGCTTTTGCCGGATTTCAGGGACTAAGATTTTCTGTTCAGCCTGATTATTAGCTAAGATTTCACTCGCAGCACCATAGTAGGTACATAAAAAAGTATCGGTACCAATGGGCGATCGGTCTACATGAAATGAATATACATCTGTTGAAATGAAACCGAGTTCCTCATCCCGCTCGTAACTTTTGACTAAATTAAGAGAAGGTGATGTACCTGAATCTGCCAACAACTCAAAATCACTTAAGATTACTTCTCTTGCCATATTACCTTGTTCAGATAGCTTAAGCACATGAAGGTCTTCCATAGAAACTTCCGTGAGGTCAGCTTTCAGTTCAAGTTTAGATACAATTTCCTTAAAGTCGCCAACCAGGTCTCTCTGCCAGCAACCTGCATTTATATCTCCCTTAAAATCCGTATTTAAAAGATGAGAAAAAGTGGAAACCACCGCTACCTGCTTGCTATCAGAAAATCTATTATCCATTACTAATTCAATAATTTAGCTATAAATACTTGTGTATTGAGGATTATTCCAAAGTTAGAATGCTTTTCGGGCATAACAGTTCTTCATCGATTTTAGGCCAGAAATAAAAAAAGCTCCCAGTTTTTTAACTAGAAGCCTTTAAATGTACCCCGGAAGGGATTCGAACCCCTGACCCACGGTTTAGAAAACCGTTGCTCTATCCAACTGAGCTACCGAGGCTCATTTTTTAATGAGCTGCAAATATAGAAGTTCTATTTAATATGTAAAAATATATTTTAAACTATTTAGAAGCTGCTTTTCGCATTTCAAATAAGTATTTAAGAACGAAGCAATTAAAATTTAATCCAGGCGAAATAAATTTGATTTAAGCCTGTAAAAAACATGATTTCTCACCCAATTCTGCATGATTACTACAGAACAGCTACGCTAAAAATCAAATCAATGCTAAATTACGCGTCTTCTCCGTTCCAAATATCATCATCGGCATGCCGAATTTCGTCATGACTGGCGGTAACACTCTTTAATTCTTCATGGTGATAATTTCTTTCAGGATTTTCCGGCAATCCGCTATCGTGATTTAGCGGCACCTTTCGTAAATGCTCAGGCTTCTTAACCTCAGGTAAATCATCATGTACAACAGAAGGCGTTAAGATCTTCTTCTTGGGGTTATTGCTGTTTTCCATAATTATAAGAGACTCAAATTTCAAGCCACAAGCAAAGGTGAGTTAAAATTTTGGGAATTGAGGTGTATTTGTGAAGAATAAGGGTTGGCGATAAGTGTCTGGCGGTCGGCGAAAGGTGGATAATGAAAAATGCGCACAAATAAATCAATGTTTTTATTTGTGCGCATATGTGATAAATTAAACACTAAAAGATCCTTCGACTACGCTCAGGATGACAAAGCGAAAGTGTTTCTCTAGGAAATTGTTTAGTAATTCCCTGTAACGCCTATTTCTAAGCCTCTTAATTCGGCCAAACCTCTTAATCTACCAATTGCAGAATAACCCGGATTAGTTACTTTAGCTAAATCATCCAACATTTGGTGGCCATGATCCGGGCGGAAAGGAATTGATTTATCGCGCAGTGCATTCTCTTCTGATAAGGCTTTCATGATTTCGTACATGTTCACATCCCCACCCAAATGATCTGCTTCGTAAAAACTACCGTCTTCATCTTTTTTGACGTTACGCAAATGCGCAAAGTAAACACGCTCTTTAACCGCATTAAAGATCTCTAAGGCATTATTCCCCATGCCAGCCCCCAGCGAGCCTGTACAGAAACAAACACCGTTAAAAGCCTGATCTACTTCTTTAATGATATAATTAAAATCTTCGAGCGTACTCGCAATTCTTGGCAAACCTAAAATAGCATATGGAGGATCGTCAGGATGGATGGTCATTTTTATGCCTTCTTCTGTACAAACGTCAGCAATAGCTAACAAGAAAAATTTCAAATTTTCTTTTAATCCTTGTGTACCAATGGCTTTGTATTCATTAATACTGTTGCGCAAAGTTTCCAGTTCGATTTCTTTTTCATTAGGAATCCCCATTAATACATTTACACGAAGATCAGCTAAATCCTGTTCTGTTAAAGTTGTATATTTAGCAGCAGCCCGATCTAAAATAGATTTCGAATAATCTGCCTCAGCACCTGCTCTCTTCAAAATATAAAGATCAAAAATGGCTAAATCGATCCAGTTAAAATAAAGTGCTTTCGATCCATCGGTCATTTCGAGGTCTAACTGCGTACGAGTCCAATCTAATACCGGCATAAAGTTGTAACAAACAATTTTAATTCCGCAAGCAGACAGGTTACGCAAAGAGGTTCTATAATTTTCGATATACTGTCCGGCGTCTGCCCTACGCGTTTTAATCGCTTCGTGTACGGGAACACTTTCCACTACCGACCAGGTTAAACCTGCAGCCTCGATAAGGGCCTTTCTTTCCTGAATATCATTTAATGGCCAAACTTCGCCATGCGGAATATGATGCAATGCGCTTACAATGCCTGTAGCGCCTGCCTGTTTAACATCTTGTAGGCTAACTGGATCGTTCGGACCGTACCAACGCCAGGTTTGTTCTAATTTTTTATATTTCATTTAATATATGATTACACAGATTTTGGGATTACATTGATAAAATGATCGTACAAATTACCTAAATTATTTAAACGCCAGAAAATGCTGTAAATCCTCCATCCACTTTAACATTCTCTCCATTTACAAATTTAGAGGCATCACTTAGCAAATATACTAAAGCGCCTATTAATTCTTCTGGGGCTCCAAACCGCTTAAAGGGTGTTTTAGAAATAATGGCCTGCCCTCTTGCAGTTAAAGAACCATCTTCGTTGGTTAATAATGCCCTGTTCTGGTTGGTAATAAAAAAGCCAGGAACAATGGCATTCATCCTGATTTTATCCTGATAACGATTGGCTAATTCAACAGCCATCCATTTCGTATAACTATCAATAGATGCCTTAGCCAGTGAATAACCCAACACCCTGGTAAGTGCCTGGGTTGCCGAAACAGACGATATATTTACTATGCTACCGCCGTTTTTGGCTATTTCTTTGCCAAAAATCTGCGTTGGCATAATCGTTCCGAACAGGTTTAAGTCAAAAGCCTGCTTTAAGGCCGGAATATTTAGGTCAAAAACATCGCTACCTGGTTGGATTACTGCCTCAGCCACGTTGCCTCCTGCTGCATTTACCAATGCATCGATCCGCCCAAATTCTTTAATAATGGTTGCATTTGCATCAATCAGGTTCTGTTCATTTAATACATCGGCAATAATGTAAATTGCTTTACCACCTGCATCAATTACATCTGCGGCCCTTTGTTTTGCTATTTCTTCATTTCTTCCGATTACAACGATTGTAGCACCTGCGGCACACAAACCGTTAATAAAAGCCTCGCCCAAAACACCTGTAGCTCCTGTAACTACTACAACCTTATTTTTCAGCGAAAACAGGCTTTCTACTTCTTTTACCATTTGTTTAGTTCTTTTTTAAGTTTATTCTATTACTAATGTTGTGATGGAGTGTGGCAAACTGGTTGTTGCTGCAGCCTCGCCCTTTATCCATAAACTGTATTTCAATTTATCATCTGATTGATTCATTACCACTACAACCAACTTACCATCGGGATTTAAAAAGGCTGTTGATTGTAATTTATCGCGACTGGATGCTGCTCCTATTCTTTTAGCTCCAGGGCGGATAAATTTAGAAAAATGTCCCATATAATAATAAGCATTTGTATAAATCAATTTATCATTTTTCGTATCGGCATGTATTGGAGCAAAACAGAAGTTACCGACATGGTTTGGACCACCTTTTTCATCTAAAAGAATATTCCAATCTGTCCAGGCAGCTGTTCCGGCATTAAAATCGTTAATCATGGAGTAACCATAACGCTCACCCAAAGTCCAGTCATCCAGTTTATTTACATCGTACTTTTCTTTACATCCTTCAGTAAAAATCAGGGCTTTATCCGGGTAAGCTTCATGTGTTTGTTTCACATTACCGAACTGCATTCCACTGCCTGTCCACGTTTCGTACCAGTGAAAACCAATACCCCAGACATATTTAGCCGCATCCTTATCATTCAAAATGGTACTGGCCCTTTGAAAAATCTGATCGCGGTTATGGTCCCAGGCAATAAGTTTTTTCGCCGAAAGGCCAGACTTCTGCAAGGTTGGGCCCAAGAAGTTTTTAATGAAATCGCGTTCTTCCTCGGCCGTGAACAAGCAAGATTCCCATTTCTGTTTGGCCATAGGTTCGTTCTGGACACTTAAACCCCAAACCGGAATACCTATAGCCTCGTAAGTTTTGATAAATTTCACGTAATGATTTGCCCAGCTTTGTCGGTATGCAGGCAATAAATGTCCGCCCTGAATTAAACTGTTGTTATCTTTCATCCACGCTGGTGGCGACCAAGGGCTTACAAACAGAGGCAATTTACCTCCAGATGCGGCAATAGCCTGTTTAATCAAAGGAATTTTAAATTCTTCGTCGTGCGCTACGCTAAAAGTTTTAAGGTCTTTATCATTATCCTGCACATAGGTATAACTTCCGCTCGAAAAATCGCAGCTGGCGATATTGGTACGTGCCAAAGTATAACCGATACCTTTATCTTTACTGTAATATGCCGTTAAAAGTTCCTGTTGATTTTTCTTAGATAACTTCGCAAATGTTTCCGCAGAAGCATCCGTTAAAGCACCACCAATTCCCACCAGGGTCTGGTACTTTATAGTTGGATCTACAAAAATACAAGTCTCTGTTTCAAACGGTTGCTTATGCTCAACAAAACTTAAGGTTTCGGTTTTACTGATGCGATATTCAGACTTGTCTGCTGTAGTGTAAACCGTTACTTTTTTGTTGGAAAGGGTATAAGTTTGTACCGGCTTAACCACTTTTTTTTTCTGGGCAGATACATTAAATGCCGCTGCCAAAATCAATAGGATGCTTAGATTTCGTTTCATTATTATCATTTTAAACTTTTATTGATCTGATTAAGTAAATAGCCATTTAAATCAGAGTCGTACTCCCAAAACATCACCCCAGCCATGTTATTTTTCAATACATATTCACATTTTGCCTTTACCGATCTTTCATCATCGTAAGTCATATATTCACGGCTTGCGGTATTATAGAGATAAGAAGCTTTTGCGTCTTTATCGTAATATTTCTTAAGCCTTTCTGATTGATCAGACTGTCTTTTAAAAAAGTATAACCTTTTCCATATCTGCTGCTTAAAACAGAATCGCCTAAGCCATTTTTAGCACCTTCTTTAAGGGTGAAAGACCGACTGTAAAAGGCAATTCCCATTACTAATTTCTCGTCGGGAACGCCTGCAGCGGCAAACTCGCGAAAGGTTTTGTCTGCATAATGCTGTGCTGGGTAGCTTTTTGAGTTATACAGATTGGTATGATGACCTGCAAAACTACCATTGTAGAAATCGTAGGTCATTAGGTTTACATAATCCAGATACTGCTCTGCTTTATCCATTTCCGTATGGCGGATAAAATCAGTAAAACCACCAACCGCAATGGTTAAGAGCTTTTTAGATTGATATTTATGTTCTAAACTATCCAGTTCTAAACGGAGTTCTTTCAGCATCAGCGTAAAGTTCTGTTTGTCCTCCGGCCTGAAAACGTTACCTTCTTCGCCTGCTATACCAGGATATTCCCAATCAATATCTATCCCATCCAGCTTAAATTTTTCTATAATTTTAACGGCACTTTCGGCAAAAGCTTTACGCGACGTGTCGCTCAGTGCAGCATCTGAAAAATTTTCGCTCCAGGCCCATCCACCAATGGAAATCAGGATTTTAAGACCAGGATTTTTAAATTTAAGTTGATTGAGCTGCTGAAAATTAACCGTATCAGTCGCTTCCCGGTGTAAAAAAGCACGGTTGTTTTTTACGTCGACAAAAGCATAATTGATGTGTGTGAGTTTCTCCGCAGAAATTTTACGCACATCAACCAGACCTCTATAACCGCCAACATACCCAATAACCACTTTCTTTTTGGTTAAATAATCTGCCTGCATGCCCAGTAGTAAGCCGGCAGCTAGGCCCGCACCGATAAATAGCTTTAATACACGCTTCATTTTAGTTTTTACTTCTTAACAAAGCCTCTAAGTAGTAATAATCGGCATAATTGATCGGCACATCTATTTCAGACTTTGCCGGGCGGTGCCCAGTGCTGTGTTCCAAAATAAAGCCATAATTTGCGCCAATTTTACTGGTGTACTTTGTGCTAAGCGAATTTAAGATTTTATCGGCAGCGGCTTTATATTTTTTACCATTGGTACTGTACTTTGCCAATTCGTAAAGTGCTGAGGCTGTAATTGACGCAGCAGATGCGTCTCTGGAAACATCGGGAATTTTAGGATCGTTATAATCCCAATATGGAATGCCGTCAGCTGGTGTAATTTTACTGTTTAAGATAAAACCTGCAACACCTTCAGCCTGAGCTAAATATGCTTTATTTTTAGTTTCACGATAACACATGGTATAACCGTAAAGTGCCCAGGCTTGTCCACGTGCCCAAGCCGATTCATTAGCGTAACCCTGTGCGGTTAATTTCTGGCGCACATTACCTGTTAAGGTATCATAATCGATCACATGATAAGAACTAAAATCGGGTCTGAAATGATTCTTCATTGTGGTATTGGCATGTGTTACCGCAATTTTATAAAAAGATGAATCGCCGGTTAATTTAGTGGTTTCGAATAACAGCTCAAGGTTCATCATGTTATCGATAATTACCGGATATTTCCACTTATCGCCATTATGATCCCACGATTTTAACACAGCTGCTTTGACATTGAATCTGGTAGACAATGATTTTGCCGCCTGAATAATTACAGCTTTATAGGCCGGATCGTTGGTTAAACGGTAGCCGTTTCCAAATGGACAATAGATCATGAAACCTAAATCGTGGGTTCCTGTGTTAAATTGTTCCTTTTTGATATCCTCAGTATATTTCTTGGCCAAACCGAGCCATTTCTTATCCTTGGTATATTGATAAAAATACCATAATTCTGCCGGAAAGAATCCACTGGTCCAATCTTTCGACACCACCATTTTAAACTGTCCGTTTTCTACAGTACGTGGTGAAACCAGATTAGGCTTTACTTTCCTGGCCGAATCTACATTTTTAATCAGTACTTCTGTTTGTTTCGCTGCAGATGCAAATGCTTTTTTAACATCTGTTTTTTGTGCCTTTACTATACTGAAAGACAATACAGTTAGCGCCGTTATTGTTACTTTTAAGTTCATATTATAACCAGATTAATGGGTTACGGATAGGTAAATTTCTAATTACTTCTTCTACCTGAGGCTGATGGTCTAATTTTGCCCAGGTTTGGTACCAATTGGCTTGATTGTATTGTACTGCTCCAAACAGTAAAAAAGGCTGTGCTACAGGCCAATTTTCCCAGTACATTACATCGGGCTTTAAGGTCCACTTGCTTTTATCGGCAATAAACGGATATAAATAAGTTAATCCTTTTTTGATGGATTTTCCATCGGCAGTTTCAAAATTCCATAGATTATCTTTTGGCGTAGATAAAATCTGGCAGAGCATCGTCATGGCATCAAGGTTAAAGATCGAATAACCGTAAGGTTTTGTTCTCGCCATTTCCAACGGAAAGCTACCGTCATCGCCCATTTGGTTTGGCAGAAGGATAGTTTTATAACTGGTACGCAAGGAATCGAGCATGTTTTCGTTGCCACAAAGTTTTGCAAAAGATGCTACCTGCATGGCCCAACAGGTTGCATGGTTATTTTTCACGGTTTTTTCCTGAATACCTGGCTTGCTGGTGTTTAACCATAAGGTATAATCGGCAAACCATTTTTTCACACCTTTATTGGTATGCTGATCAAATGCTTTTGCTTTTTCCATTACTAATGCACCTTGAGCCACTTCCATTAAATGAATAGTATCGATAATACCATAATTACGCCCCGTAAACTTACCTTTTACCGCTTGCGCAAACAATAGATTGGGGTTCATCAATGTCTCCGAATTGATAAACCAGGCTTGAAAATGTTTAACGGCTTGTTTTACATATTTTTCATCGCCAGTAATTTTATAGGCGGAAGCCAGCGCACCGATAATTTTACTAAAACGGACCATCGCCTTACGGTGCGCTAAAAAGTTATCAGGATTGGTGAGTCCATCCCTGTTGATGTAAGGACCATCCGGATTTTTCGGGTCAGGCCAAAAATAGTCCGCTTCAGAGAAGAAATCATGCTTCCCACCTGCACTCCTTGGCGACGATGAAGCGGTAACAGTAATCGGTTTTTGCTGCATGGCCCAGGCTGCTTCTCCTAAAATCTGTTTTTTCAACAATGCTTCTGCCTGCTTTTTTAAATCGGTTCCTTTCAGATTGGGCTTTGGACATGCAAAGGCTGTTCCGGCAAGACCGAGCAGCACTAATAATGCATAGGTAATGATTTTTTTCATTGGTATATATTTGGTTAGGTATTATAAAGTTATAAAAACCGTTTTCAGACCTTCAGAAATTGCCGATACTACGCTTTGACCTTTATTTAATTTCATGCTGATCATCGCTCTTCCATTGTAAGCCTGCACTTTCCTGGAACCAGATGAAGTTCCTTGATTATCAATCAATTTACCATCGCCAGTTAAACCAAAAGTAATTAAATTAACGGCGTCTAAACATTGAATTCCTTTGGCATCAAAAAGCTTTACTTCAATGGTTGCCACATCATCTTGCTGACTGATTTTTTTCAGTTCCATTTGAGCTGGCTTTGTCCATTTTTCGGTTTGATAAGTAAATTTAATTTTGTCGGTTACGGTCTCCTTCCCTTTTTTGGCGATTACCTTAACCGTGTTTTCACCCTTTACAAACGGAAGATTCCAGCGCAAACCCGCTGCCGGATAATCTTGACTATTGCGTTTTTTACTGCCAAAACTTTTGCCATTTAAGAAAATTTCGGCATCTGTACAGTTGGAGTAAACTTTCACCATTTTCTCTTCACCCTCATCGCCCCAACGGATGGGCCAACTGTGTCCGTAGAGATGCACCATTGGTTTCTCTGTCCAGTAAGACTGGAAAACGTAATAGGCTTCTTTTTTGGTAAAATCTCTTTCTACCACGCCCTTCTGGTTCATGTAAGGCACTGGATTATCGGGACGAACGGGCGTAGAAAAGTCTTTGAAAGGCCAGTAAGCCGTACCGCTTAACCAGGGCATAGTTTCCTGCTCTTTTAAATGCCAATCGATTAAGTTTGTGATGTAGGATTCACTCCAGTCGCCATCTTTAGAAATCCTTGCCGCACCACCGTATAAAGAGGCGTCACCTGCTCTTTCATCAGCACTTCCCCCGGTTTTGATCTTACTTAAAGCTTTATCAGGATTTTCTGAGTGACGTAGTGCATGACTATCTCCTCCCCATTCTACGTGTAAAAAGCGTTTTACCTTGGCAAATTCATCTTCAGATGCCTTTTTGTAATCGGTATAAGCACCACGGTACCAGCCAGCCCAAATAGAAGGAGAATACACATCTACAATATCGCTGCAAAAATCGCAACGTCGGATGGCTGTATAACGCGATTTATCCAGTTTGTGGGAGAGATCGTTCAGTTCTTTCATGAAAGTTCTGATCTTTTCCTTATCAAACTCCGGGAAATCGCCAGGCCAATCATTTTCGTTGCCCATCCCCCAGATGATAATGGCCGGATGGTTATAATGCTGCTCAACCATGTTGGTGAGCATTCTGCGGGCCTGCTGTTTATATACTTCACCACCAAGGCCACCACGGCACCATGGAATTTCTTCCCAAACCAGAATCCCCAAACTATCGCAGAGATTTAAAACAATACGCGATTGCTGGTAATGACCTAAGCGGATAAAGTTAACGCCCATATCTTTCATCATCTGCATTTCCTCACGGATCATACCCTCAGTCATTGCTGCTGCTACACCTGCATGATCTTCGTGGCGGTGTGTTCCGCGTAACAATAAACGTTTTCCGTTCAGGTTAAACGGTCCTTTTTCTACAAATTCGATATTACGGAAACCAATTTTTTCTTCCCCTTTATAATTGCCTGCTGCAGAAATTACTTCGTACTGCAAACGATATTGCATAGGTTTTTCGGTAGACCATAATTGAGGTTTTTTAATCTCCAGCGACCGTAAATCAATATCAGCAGATAAATTATTAAGCTTTTTCTCTGTTTTACCCGCGATTTTTCCTGCGGCATCAATCAATTTTAACTGAATAGTAGCGTTTTTAAGTCCGACAGGATTGTACAAACGTGCCCTGACATACAATTTACCCAATTTACCCTGCACATCTACCTCAGCTTTAGCAAACATTTTATCAACGGATAACGAAGGTGTATAAACCAAATTCAGGTAGCGATAAATACCTCCGTAAACGTTAAAATCAGATAAATCAGAAGGGATCATTTCGAGATCTCTTGAATTATCGGTACGTACTGAAACCGGAACTTTACCCTTAAACTGTTTTTGATAAACATCTGTTTTTTGGAAAGCGGCAATAGCATCGGTAATATCAACGGTCCACTCATCATAGCCTCCAACATGCGAAGCAACTTTGGTGGTGTATACATAAACATCTGTTTTTTGTCCGGCGCCTTCAAAATGTAAGATCGTTCTGCCGTTTTGATAAGGGTTTTCGATTTTAAGCTGTGTGCGGTACCAGGCTGGCCCCTGATAATAATTTACATCAGGATCAACCGCATCTTCTGCATTTACACAATGTGGTAAACTTACCTTCTGCCATAGTGGTACTGATTCAGGATTACCTGCGCCAACCGGACGAACAGCCTCCCAAATCCCTCCTAAATCTTGCTTTAAAAACTCCCAGTTATTATTTAAGCGAACTGATTGTTGTGCAAACAATAACTGACTGTTAAACAACACAATAAACAAGACTATATATCTAAATAACTTCAACATAAATTTTGAAAATTAAACTTTTAAACGCAATTTTTTCTTTTCTAAAAAGGACACTATACCAATCACCAAAAATGCCATCAAAAACGACCTGATAATCCCTCCAATACCCGAACTCAGGAAATGCGGAAAATGAAAACGGACTAAACTCAAAAGCGCGTACAACAAATAAGGAATGAGGTAACAGGTTAGCGTACTGGTGCCGGCAGGTTTAATGAGTTTAAACCAATCTTTTTTATGTTTAACATCTACCAGGTAGATCAATAACTCGAAAACCAAAATAGTAATGCCCATGCATACAAATACCCAGGCAGGTGTGGCATAAATTTTAGAAATCCCACCTGAATAAGGCCTGATGAACATACCAAAAGCGAAGGATAACAAACCATAAAAACTGATCAATATCCAGAAATCGAGGTATTTTTTGCCTCCGATTAGTTTTTTGTATATCGAAGTAATCAATGCACCGCCCAGCATCAAAACAATTGGCGAAGCATCACCAATGACCCATAAGTGGTGGTTAAAAACGCCTGTATGCGCAGTGATGTTAATGGCTGCAAAAGCTACAAAAGCTAACATGAGCACCAACAAATTGCCCTTAGAAAAAAGATATACAAAAGCCGAAACGAGATAAGCCCAGCCAATAATGCCTAAAATACCCCACCAATGAGGTTTTAAACCTTCTGGATTTGCTTCGGAACCGCCTTTATACAGCAATGCCATTACTGCAATGAGCAAAATACCCAAAGCAATAAATCCGTTCTTTTTAAACTTTGAGAGGCCAGATGGATAATCCAGCCATACCAAAAAGAAGGCAACGGTAAGGATAATGGTATAAAGCGGATAAGGCAGTAGTGCAGATTGGTGATCGTAATTCTCTAAATTGACATGAAAAAATCCCATTACAATTAAGGCCAGTGCCCTTAAACCGATATAGACTGAAATGGAAATCCATCTTTCGCCTTTATCTTTTCTACTTTGAATAGCAAAAGGCAGAGAAAGTCCAACGATAAATAAAAAAGCGGGGAAAATGAGGTCTGAAAAACCCATTCCATCTACATCAGCTGGTGTATGTTCAATCCATTGTGGAATATTGGAAACCCCTGCAACATCGTTCACAAAAATCATCAGAAACATGGTGATGGCCCTTAAAACGTCGATTGATAAAATACGGACTGGCAGTTGGCTCATTTTCTCTAATTGATTAATAGATTTTTCTAAGTTGCACAGCATTTAAAACCGGTTTTCCCTGGATGGCATTAAAATCAATCACGATACCGGTCCCATTCTGTACTGTAACCCTGGTTGTTTTCTTTACTGCGCTAGTGTAACCGAAATCGAAAGCTAAATTCAGTTTTGGCATAAATGACATTCCGTTAATGGAAACATTAAAAATGCGCTGTTCTTCTACTTCTTTTTTATGGTTGTTATCTAAGTTATAGGCTAAAGCTTCTTTGGTTTCGCCACCAACGAGTTCGGCAAAATGTAATGCTAACTCATATTCCCCATTGGGTACATCGAATTTAAACTGTTTGATACCTACCTGCTGAGTTTGATAAACCGGATCGTTATCAGTACCTAAAATATTCTTGTCGCTGCCATAAGTAATGCGGTTATTGGTTCCTTTGTAAGGTTCGCCTCCTATCCAGCCCCAGCCGCCAACTTTGTAAGGTTGATCGGGCATCCAAAGCTGATGTTCTTTTTCGTCGATATAAAAACGTTTTGAACCTAAAAGGATATTGATATTTTTAAAAGGAATATTGGAATCGTTAAAATTAAAAGGCTGTAACTGGAAGTTGATTTCCACCTGATCATTTTGATCGCCGGAAACGACATGCAACTGATTTTTACCATTAATAAAAGGCACTTGCCAGTCGATAATGTGGTCTACAGCTTCTTTTGTTCCTAAACTTTTACCGTTTAAAAAAAGTTCAGCCGATTTTAAATTAGTGGCCACCTGTACCGGCTGTGTGCAGGTTAAAGCTGCAGAATCTGCACTACCTGTTCGCTCTTTCCATTGGGCTGAAGTAATTTTAAGGTAAGGTTTGCCCGATAAATAAGCCTGGTAAAGAAAATAAGTATCTTTTGGCTCACGACCAATGGTTAACAGCCCTTTGTTGTTGATGTGGGGCATGGTTTCTTCGCGGGTTTCGGAATTAAAATCGGCTAAATTCCATGCTTCGCCTCCAGCTACAAATGGCCTGCTCAGCATTGCATTTAAATAAACCTGATTAAATTTGATGCCGTACTCTACACTTTTATCGAAGCGGATGGGCGAAAAAGAACGAATCCTAGGATCTGCATCTGCCCCATACTCTGTTACCATAAAAGGTGTATTGGGCAATTCTTTGTGGTGATGGTCTAAAAATTTAGCAAAATCTTCGGGAATGCCCGAATACCAACCAGAATATAAGTTCCATCCAACAATCATCGGAATTTTTGTCAATCCAACTTTGTTGTAAATATCCCAGGCACCATGGTTAACCAAAAGTGTATACCTGGATGGATCCTGTTTACGGGTTAAACTATCTAACTTTTGGGCCAGTTCGCGAACATGGTCAAAATAAATCTGCTGGCGCGGTTTATCGTTCGAGAATTTTAAGCGCAATAAAATCTCGTTCATATAAGCCCAGATAATAATACTGGGGTGATTAAAGTTCTGTTTAATCATTTCGGTCTGCATGTTCAAACAGTTATTGGTAAAAGCCTCGCTTTCGGTAATGGTGTTTACTACCGGAATTTCTACCGAAGCCAAAATGCCCAAACGATCGCAGGCTTCTAAAATCTGTGGGTCTTGAGGGTAATGCGCTACCCTTAAAAAGTTACCCCCCATGGCTTTTAGCAGTTCTATATCTCTGATCTGTAATGCATCGGGGGTGGCATTACCGCTGTTTTCGTAATCCTGATGGCGGCTGGCACCTATGATTTTTACAGCTTTATCGTTTAAGAAAAAGCCATTATCTGCATCAAACTTAAACCAGCGGAAACCTAATGGATTGGAGACCTGATCGATCACCGATTTGGTCTTAGGATCGACAATCTTAGTCACCACCCTGTACAGATAAGGATTTTCCGGCGACCATAACTGTGGTTTCTGGATCGCTTTGATATCCTGAAGGACCACCATATTCCCACCTTTGTTTACATTCGCGGTAGTATTTTGACTGGTTACAACTTTTCCACTGGCATCGAAAATAGTTGTTACAACCTGCACTTTTTGATTAGCTGAAGTAGCATTATCAATTGAACTTTTAATCTGCACACTCGCCGTTGAAGCCGAAACCTTTGGCGTGGTGATAAAAACACCTGAACTACCATTGTCTGCCTGCGAAAAGTGAACTGGATTGGTGATTAACAGTGTTACATTACGATAAATACCACCAAAGAATGTAAAATCGGCAGTGAGCGGTGGAATATCTTCATTGAAACGATTGTTTGCCCTAACTTCGATTACATCATCTTTATAGTTTAAAAATGAAGAAATCGGCACGATAAAACGGGTGTAACTACCGATATGTTTAGCAGCAGATTTGCCATTAACCAATACCTCAGCTTCTTGTGCTATGCCGTTAAATACAAGAAAAATAGCTTTACCTTTTGCACCTTCACCGAGTTTGAGTTTACGTTTGTAAATTCCCAAACCGCGGTAATAACCAGGTGTATCATCCAAAACATCTTTATTGTTCCAGGTATGTGGAATATTCACTTTTTCAACCGGTCCGTTTTCTTTGTTAAATTCCCATTGATCGTTCAGGCTGATGGTTTTCCGGCCAGCATTCTGGGCGTGGGTGTTTAGGCCGGTAACTGCAGCAATAAGTAATAATAAAAGTGATTTCGATCGTAGGGATGATTTCTTCATGTTATATCTTCGTAATTATTTTTGCCACCAAGGCACGGAAAACTTTGTTTTCAATTCCATCCTCCGTCATTCGTGTCGCTACGAATTGTATTTTTTTTACCACTAAGGCACTAAGTTCACAATGCAGGTTAACACAAATCTTCCGTGTTTCTGTGTCTCCGTGGCCAACCTAGTTCAATAGTGTAAAATCCTTTTCCAGTTTAATATTATTCGAAGCGGTTCCGATCATTAATTTAAAATCGCCTGCTTCGGAAACCCACTTAAGCTGCTGGTTATAAAAAGAAAGTTTCTCTTTATCGATATGGAAAGTGATGGTTTTACTTTCGCCCGCTTTTAACGTTACTTTCTGAAAATCTTTCAGTTCTTTAACCGGACGCACTATAGAAGCAAATTTATCTTGCAGGTATAACTGAACTACCTCTTCGCCAGTATATTTACCTGTATTTTTTAAAGTAAAACTTACTGTAATTTTTTCATCCTGTTTGATCTGTGTTTTGCTTACCGCTAAATCGCTATAATCGAAAGTGGTATAACTTAAGCCGTAGCCAAAAGCAAATTTCGGGCTGTTTGGCATATCTAAATAGGCAGAACGGTAACGGGTATCCTTATCATTTTTAGCCGGACGGCCAGTGCTTAGGTAGTTATAATACAAAGGGATCTGTCCTTCATCGCGTGGGAAAGTCATTGGTAATTTACCTGCAGGATTATAGTCGCCATAAAGCACATTGGCCATGGCATTACCCGCTTCGCTGCCCAACCACCAGGTGTACATAATGGCAGGAACGTTATCGGCTGTCCAGTTAAAAATTAACGGGCGACCAGCCATAATCAGCACCACAACAGGTTTACCCGTGGCCTGAATGGCTTTTATTAAATCTTCCTGAACACCGGGCATATGGATATTGGCTTTACTTTTTGCTTCCCCACTCATGTCTAATGTTTCTCCAACAGCCATAATTACCATATCAGCCTGTTTAGCTACTGCTACAGCTTCGGCAAAACCAGCTTTCGATGAATCAGCCACTTCGCAACCTTTTGCATAAAGTAGCTCGGTTTTGTTGCCAACTTTATTTTTCAAGCCCTGATGTAGCGAAACAAGCTTATCTTTTTCCCAGGCAATAGACCAAAAGCCCTGCATATCTTTTTCCGATTTGCCCAAAGGGCCAATTACCGCAATCTTTTTTAAGTTTTTAGACAAGGGTAAAACCTGGTTTTCATTTTTTAATAACACGATGCTTTTCTCGGCCATTTTTAAGGAAGCTTTTCTGTTTTCGGCAGCATTCAGCTCCTTTTCCTGACGGCTTTCGTTACTGAAACGGTATGGATCATCAAACAGACCCAATTCGAATTTCTTACGTAAAATCCTTCTTACGGCATCATCAATTAAAGCAATAGGTATTTTTTTATCGGTAACTAGTTTGGCAAGGCTTGGCAAGTAACTTCTGCTTTCCATATCCATATCGCTACCAGCGCTCATAGCCAGTTCTGCGGCCTGCTCTTTATCTTTAGCATAACCATGGGCAATCATCTCACCTATCGATCCCCAGTCGCTTACTACAAAACCCTGGTATTTCCATTGCCCTTTTAAAATATCGCGTTGCAGATAGCGGTTTCCAGTAGCTGGAATTCCATTCAACGTATTGAAAGCATTCATAAAAGTAGCTGCACCAGCATCAACCGCAGCTTTAAAAGGGGGAAGATAAGTTTCCCAAAGTGTATGCTCACTCATATCAACCGCATTATAATCTCTCCCGGCAATGGCAGCTCCATATGCAGCGAAATGTTTGGCACAGGCCATAATCGCGTCAAGGTTACCCAAACCTTTACCCTGAAAACCTTTTACACGGGCAAAAGCAATTTTAGAACCCAGGTAGGTATCTTCTCCTGCCCCTTCCATTACCCTGCCCCAACGTGGATCGCGGGCAATATCAACCATGGGTGCAAATGTCCAGTGTACCCCAGCGGCAGCCGTTTCCCGTGCAGCCACTCTTGCCGCATTTTCCATTTCTGCCAAATCCCAACTTGCGGCCTCGGCCAGTGGAATTGGGAAGGTAACTCGATAACCATGAATTACATCCAAACCGAAAATCAATGGAATTTTCATTCTTGATTGCATGGCCACTTCCTGTACTTCGCGCGTTTCTTTTGCACCACGCACGTTCAGCATGGAGCCTAATTTACCATCACGTATATCCTTTAGTTTATTTGGATTATTCGTAATGGGCCCCGTTGCATCACGATCGCCCGTATACTGGTTTAACTGACCTATTTTTTCATCTAAAGTCATCAGTTTTAAAACCGAATCAATTTTCTTTTCGATCTTTTTATCCTGTGCTGTAGCAGAAAGGGATATCCCTAAAATAAAGGCTAATGGTAAATATCTTCTCATTAATGTATGGCTATTTAACTCCGTCTAAAATTCCTTGATAAGCTGCTTTTCTTTGAAATTGTGCATCGAAAGGCAAGGGCCAATCGGGGCGGCTATAGGTGGAGGGGATCCAACTGTCGGCATCGGTTACATTCCATTGTGTGATTCCGAACTGTTGAGTTTTCGGAATGGCGTTATAAGCCTGAACAATGGTTTTATATTTTGCAGCCTGCTGATCGCCCAATCCAGTTGTATAAGTCATCGACGGCACATTGTCTGGATTCAAAGCGATATCAATTTCTGAAATATGGATTTTTAAACCTGTAGCAGCGGCCGTAGTAATGGCAGCTGTTAAATTTGCATCAGTTTGTGTTACACGCGTATGCATCTGTATACCAATCCCATCAATAGGGATACCTTTATTTTTTAACCCTGTAACCAGGTTTAGGATTGCTGTACGCTTGGTTGGACCAAATTCGTGACCATAATCATTGTAAAAAAGTAAGGCATTAGGATCCGCTTCGTGTGCATACTGAAATGCCCTGCCGATATAATCGACTCCTAATTTCTGTACCCAGATGCTATTGCGTATGGTACCATCGTCATTAACGGCTTCGTTTACCACATCCCATGAAACTACCTTACCTTTAAAGTGGCCTACAACCGTTTGGATATGTGTTTTTAAAAGGTTCTCCCATTCTGCAGTGGTTCCTTGAAAGTTATTCACCCAATCGGGAAGTGATTTGTACCAGTTTAAAGTATGGCCATGTACTCTTTTTCCATTGGCTACGGCAAAATCGACCAGATAATCTGCATCGCTCCAGGTATAGGTATCCTTTGAAGGATGTAAGGACCAAAATTTCATGGCATTTTCTGCCGTTACACTATTAAATTCTTTAATGACCAGATTACGGTAGTTAGTGTTGCTTTTTAAAAGGCTTACATTAATAGCGGCCCCCATGGGGAAAGGCATATTTTTCTGTAAAGTAACTTCTTCAATCGGTGTTGGCTGTATTAAAATACCAGGATCGATACTGGTACTCTTGTATTTGGCACAAGAGAGGGTTAACAGCGACATCGAAAGCATTATTTTCGAAGCGAAACTAATTTTCTGTAATCTGTTCATATTTTATTTGTATTTGACCTGCATCTGGTCGTAAAAATCTTTCAGCACATAAAAGGCTTTCTTTTTCTTGCCTGTTTCGCTGATCAAACCTTTACGGTTCCAGAAATTCTGATAAATAGGATGTTGCCTTCTTGGTGATCTGAAATCGGTTAAAATCCATGGTGTCATTCCACGTAAAGCACCGATTTTGCTTAACATGGTGATCTGGTTTTTGTACAATGCCTCCTGGTACTCTTCGCTCCAACGCGTATTTTCATCGGCATGGAAACCGCCCAAAGCATCGCCACCAAACTCGGTAATGACCACAGGTTTTTTGTATTTGATATCGAAATTGTATTTGGTAATTTCGGATGGATTACCTCCCCAGTACCAGCCAGCATATTCGTTAAAACTAACCAAATCGATTTTTTCACCCAAAGGGTCATTTAAAATGATGTTATTTCCATCCCGGTGAACTTCTAAAGCGGCTGCCACCAAACGGGTATCATCTAAAGAACGGGCCGTCTCTGCCAAATTGCTCATAAAACTTAAACGGGCATCGCTTAATGGTGTTTCATTACCGATAGACCAAACGATTACACTTGCCCTGTTTTTATCGCGCACAATTAAATCAGTCAATTGTTTTTTTGCATTGGCGTAGGTTGCCGGATTGGTCCAGCTGATGGTCCAATAAACCGGAACTTCAGCCCATACCAATAAGCCCATTTCATCAGCCAAACGGATCATTTCTTCGTTATGCGGATAATGTGCCAGGCGAACATAGTTACAATTCATATCTTTTGCCCATTGTAACATCATGCGCATATCGCCTTCTGAGCGTAAACGGCCTGCTAAAAGCGGGTTTTCATCATGAAGGGAAATCCCTCTTAAAAAAACAGATTTACCATTCAACAAAATGCTGTCGCCATCAACCTGAATGGTTCTGAAACCAATTTTATCGTTGATATTTTCCTTATCACTTTTAATATTTACAGCATATAATTTTGGGCTTTCGGGCGACCATAGGCTTAAGTTATTCCAGGTAAATTCATCCGCTATTTTACCCTCGTTATCCGTTTTGTATTTCTTTTCCAGCTTAAGCTCAGGGATAGAAAGGGTAATTTCCTGCCCAGCGGTTGCATCAGCAAGTTTTACCGAAAAATTTAACAGGTTATTGTTTCCTTTAATGAGCTGAAGTTTATAGTCGCTAATAAAATGGTCTGGAAATTCGGCCAGAAAAACATCGCGGGTAATGCCACCATAATTCCACCAATCGGTGTTTACAGTCGGGATTTCATCCTGTTTGCGGATATTATCAACTTTAAGCACAATGGAATTTTCACCAATCTTTAAGTTATTGGTTACTTCGAACTGGAAAGGCGTAAAACCTCCTTTGTGTACACCTAATTTTTTACCGTTAAGGTAAACATGCGCTTCGTAATTTACTGCTGCGAAATACACGAAATATTTTTTTCCTTTTTCGGGTTTTGCATCAAACTTTTTGCGGAGCCAAACATTACCCTCATAAAGTTCTAATTTTTCTGACTGTGAGTTCCAGTCGCCCGGCACATTCATTTGTGGTGAATGGTCGAAATCGTATTCGATCAGCTCTGATTTATCTTTCTGAACTTTATCATCAAAATAACCACCTGTTCCGGTTTTCGACTGATCGAAAGGCTCATGGCGATAATCGTAGTAACCGTTTTCGTAAGGATCGACAATATAATTCCATTTACCATTAAGGCTTTGGATTTTCCGGCCCTGAATGTTCTGTATAGCGGTAACCTGACCGTAACTGATTGATGAAAGGAGCGAAAAGCAGATTAAAAATACGCTATAGGTTGTTTTTAGCATAACTTAAGTTTTAATATTAATTAATTGATCGTATCAAAACTAACAATTAATTAACGGACGGTGTTTCCACCGCCCGCCTAAATTTGAGCAAAATCCAGTTCTTTGATTAATATCCGGCATTTTGTTTAAGCGATGGTGCCCTGTTTAGTTCATTTTGTGAAATTGGATATAAATAGTTTTTAGCTGTAAAAACCCTGTTTTCGACAACAAATGGCTGATAAGAATAAACTCCAGGTGAAACAAGGGTAATTCTCATGCCTGTAACATTTTTGTTTAACGAAGTTTCTCCTTCTTTCCACCTTCTTACATCGTAAAAACGTTGTTCTTCAAAACAAAACTCTACTCTACGCTCGTTACGGATACGTTTCCTTAGTTCCTCTTTTGATGGGATAACATAACCGGCTCCTGCAGGGTTGGTTGTTTGTAAAGGCGGCATATCAACACTTAGAGATGCCGTAGTGGTATTTTTACGTTGCCTAACAGCATTAACCGACTTTAAAATCTCAGACAATGCGGCTACACCCTGTGCCTCATTTAATGCCTCTGCATAGTTTAATAATACTTCGGCATAACGAAAGAAAATCCACGGACGGCGTATAGTGGTATTGGAAGGATTGTTCCATACGGCATTTTCACTTAAAAATTTACGCATGTAATATCCGGTTTTGGTCGCATTTACATTTTGTCCTAAACCATCTTTACCGCCAACAAAAGTTTCGACAGGTTTACTTTTGAAAGTAGAACCGTTATACATGATGGCGAAATTTAATCTCGGATCTCTGTTTGCATAGGGGTTTGAAGCGTTATAGCCAGAAGCAGGATCACTAATCAAGCGGCCGGTTGTTTTCATTTCGAAAGCATCAACCAGATCCTGTGTTGGGTTGGTTCGTCCGTTTGCACCGTCGTAACTAATTGGTGCATTATTAGTTTCGATGGTATTGGTATTAAGGGTTTGTGTGGCAAAAATAACTTCTGTATTATAGGCTGCCCCAGATACGTTCCACAACCAGATATTCTGATAAGAAGAATAAATGGCGTGTTTGCCCGTATCCATCAATCGTTTGGCAGCATCAGCAGCGGCCTGCCATTTAGCGGCATCGCCACTTGGGTTATATTGTGGACTGGCAGCATACAATAACAATCTTGCTTTTAAGGCCATTGCGGCAGTTTGTGTAGCCCTTCCCCTGCTTGCTACAGCCCAATCAGTTGGACCGATCGGTAATCTGGCAATTGCCGAATCACAATCTAAAGATATTTGTGCAACACATTCATCAAATGTATTTCTGGGTAAATCTAAATTCTCATCTGCATCTAAAACCCTGGTAACCAAAACAGCACTGCCATAACGTTTTACGAGCTCAAAGTGAAAAAACGCCCTTAAAAAGAATGCCTCACCACGTAACCTGGCAATATCCTGGGCAAAGGTTAAACCATCCGACGGGATGATCACACTTTTTGGTGCATTAACCAAAAACATATTGGTTTTACGGATCCCCGTGTACATGGCGGTGTAAACATCATCTACAACCCTAACCGGGCCCCAGGTTCCGTTATTTAGAATATTGATGTTCGAATTAAGATTGGAGTTGACAGCTTCATCACTACCAGATGCGAGCATGGCCCCATCATTATCTAAATTATAACGATCAGAGAGTGTAGCATAAATATTATTTAAAAAGTTCCTGGCAAAATCAGGATTTGCCCAAACCTGAGCTTCCGAAACATCTCCGTTTGGCGTAACTGTGCCATCTTGCAAAAAGCCATCTTTTTTACAGCCTGCCATATAAATTGCTGATACGGCAAGGAGTATATAAAATATATTTTTTTTCATCTTGTAAAGATTACAGTGTAATTAAAATTTCAAATTCAACCCAAATGAATATATTTTCATATAAGGATAATAAGCTCCTGAAGATGTTCCATATGAATAACCCGATTCAGGTAATTCAGGATCAATATCTAAATTACCCAGTTTATCAAAGGTTAACAGGTTTAGTCCGCTTACATAAAACCTTAACTGAGATAGTTTTAATCTTTTTACAAAAGCTGTAGGAAGAGCGTAACCTAACTCAATATTTTTCAGTCTTAAATAATTGCCGGAGCGTATCCAGAAATCAGAATTCTGGGTATTGTTACCACGATCAGCAACCAATAACCTCGGGTAAGTTGCGCCTGGATTTGTGGGTGTCCATCTATCTACGCTAAACTGGTTAATGTATCCTGTATTGGAGTTTCCTGAAATGATCAGATCATGAATACTGATGCTTCGCCCACCCATGCCCTGGAAAAGGAAGTTAAGATCGAAACCTTTAACGGCTACACTGGCACCAAAACCGTAAAAAGATTTTGGAACGAAGTTATAATCAGTATTAACAAAATCAAGGTTATCAATTACACCATCATTATTCTGGTCTTTATATTTAATATCGCCAGGCCCTACTGTTCTTGAAAAACGCTGTACAGGCGATGCACTAACTTCTGCCTGCGACTGAAAAATCCCGATGGCCTCCAACATACTGCTTACATAACCTGTACCCTGGATTACACTGGAAACTTCGTGGCCAACCCTTGATTGGTAACTTGGAATACCAGCGCCCTCGTTTATAGCGATAATTTTACTTTTGGTATAAGTATAATTTGCAAATAGATTCAAATCTACGGAACCGATTTTTTTGTAAAAATTAAGATTAGTTTCAAAACCTTTGTAAGATGCCTCGCCTTCATTTACCTGTAAAAGTGTTTGACCAAGTACATTTGGAAGTAATGAATTAGTTAACAGATCTTTTCGGTCTTCCGAGAAATAATCAGCACTGATTGAAAGCGATTGTTTAAATAATTTTGAATCAAAACCAATGCTTCCCTTGTATGCCTTTTCCCAGGTTAAATTAGGATTGGCCAAAGCCCTTTGCTCAGTACCACCTACCCCGGTGTAGCTTGTGCCGAAATTATATCCGGTACCGCTTCTGTTAAAATAATCGTTAAAAGCGAAACGGCGTAAATTATCAGTTGCATCATTACCCACAAGACCATATGAACCTCTGATTTTCAATAGGTCAAGAAAACCTGAAGAACTTTTCATGAAACCCTCATCAGATATGATCCATCCTGCCGAAACAGCGGGAAAGAAACCATAACGTTTGCCAGGAGCAAAACTTTCAGAACCAGAAACAGTTCCGATCAGATCCACGTAATAACGCTGGTTATAGTTGTATGATAAACGGTTAGACCATCCTTCTCTCCTTTGATCTAAAGCGGTAAATGTTGAATAGTTAGCTCTTGAGCCACGCGTAGTGAACTTGATACCATGTTTACCAAAAGTACGGTCGTAATCAAAACCTAACCACAGTTCATTTCTACGCAGGTTGCCCATAAAAGTATTAGCGGCGTAACTTGCAATAGATGCTGTTCCATAAGTAGCAGGGCCTCCGGCTGCAAATGGATCAACAGTGGCATAAGTCTGGTTAAAGCCATAACGGTAGGTTCCAGCCACATCATAAGAATAAAACACATTGAAAGATAAACCTTTGGTAATGTTTTCAAGTTTTTGCGTTGCAACGATCGTTGCTAGTAAATTCCTGGTTAAATCGGTGCTTACGCCTCTCGATTCTAACATCGCCAATGGGTTATTGGCCTGGAAAATAGAATTTCCGCCATAACTTCCATCAGCATTTAAAACTGGGAATGCATTTGCCGGGGTACTATATACAGTATTTAAGAAAGTACCTGTACCAATATTTGGAAAACGCAGATTGGTGATGCGCCCACCCACATCAAGTGATACATCTAATGATTTACTCACATGCAAATCAATATTGGTACGCAGGTTATAGCGGTTAAAATTGGTATTTGCGTCGTAGGTAGGGTTATCACCGCCTTTATAAATACCGGCCTGATTATAAGCACTTACCAAAGTATAATACTTAATAAAGGCATTACCACCTGTAACGGTAGCTACATAGCGCTGTGTAGGTGCCACCTGCCTGATATAATCTTTAACAAAATTGTTGTTTGGATACCGGTAAGGATCAGAACCTGTTTGGTAAGCTTGTAGCGCTGTAGCATTATATGCCGGTGCGGCACCTCCGTTTACAAGCGCTTCATTATAAAGTGTTGCATAAGAGTAGGCATCGAGCGGACTGGCAATGTTTAAGGGCTGCTGTATACCGGCTTGTGCATCGAACGTAACTTTTGTTGAAGTTGCACTACCCCGGCGTGTTTTTACGTAAATTACTCCATTTGCACCATACATGCCGTACCATGCAATAGTTCCGGCATCTTTCAATACACTTATACTTTCAATTTCACCTAAATCCATCGATTTAAAATCGCGCTCCACACCATCAACGAGTACCAAAGGTTCTTGATTATTGTTATAAGATGAACGTCCACGGATCAGGAAGCTGGAAACATCATAACCAGGTTGTTGCGATCCATTTGGAATGATGGCCAAACCCGATAAGCGACCTGAAAACACGTTGTTTAAAGAGGATGACGGGATCTGAGGAAGATCATCAGCTTTTAAGGTACTGATGGTTGCTGTAATCTCTCTTCTTTTTCTTACGCCAAATGGAATATAAACATTGTCGTCATCTCCGGCTTCAACAAGCGTTTTACTTAAGATAACAGGTGCATTGTTTACTTCCAACGCAGGCTTAAGTACCAAACCATAACCTATCATTTTGAAAACAAGCACATCACTTGATGTAGTTTGAATGGTAAAAGAGCCATCTGCGCCCGTTGTTATAGATTTGTTGCTTTTATCTTCCTGTATGGTAATGACCACGCCCGGAAGCGGTGTTTTATTTTGATCTAAAACTTTGCTGGTAACGGTCAGTGCCTCATCGGGTGTTTGACCGCTAACTTTTAGTACTGCCATCCACAAAAAAAGAAGGCAAACTATATATTTTGATTTTGATAATTTCATAACTGAATAAAATCTGTTTTACGTTATATTAAACATATTGTTTATTCCCATCCCGGATTTTGGATCAACACCCCATTGCTCTTATAAATCTCAGACCTGGGTATAGGGTAACGATCTTGTTTAGAAGTATATGTTTTTTGAAAATTCGGACCCAGCAATACAGGGGAATAAGTAAATGAACCATTAGTATTTTTAACCACATTCATTCCGTACATGGGAATAGCGATAACTTCAGGGCCGATTTTCCAGCGCATAATGTCATACCAGCGGTGATCTTCGAAAGCCAATTCTATCGCACGTTCGTGGCGGATAGCTATTCTCATTTCACCCTGAGTCATATTGGCCTTTAACCCATACAAACCGTTGGCACCTGCAGCTATCCCTGCACGGGCACGGATATCAGTTAACTGTTTATAAACAGATGCATCCGGACCATTTGCTTCATTTTGAGCTTCAGCATAATTTAGCATGATTTCAGCATAACGAAAGAAAATGTAATTGATTAAAGCTGTACCCGATGTACCACCCAAACGCACGTAGGTTTCTGGCCAGTATTTTTTGCAATAATACCGGGTAGCTGTATAAATAATGTTTGTCGGGTTCCAGTCTTTACCATAAGTTACTACGCCCGTAGCTGAGGTTGAAGACCACATTTCGATCTTTTTACCTTGCCAGTTTTGATCGTTGTAAAGAATGTTGGCGTAAAAACGAGGATCTCTGTTTAGGTACGGCTGCTGAGGATTATAACCGGAAGTAGCATCTGTAATGGCTTTGCCATTTGCCATTTCGTACATGTCGACGTGGTTTTGTGTAGGATCCATCTGGCCCTGTGCACCTCCAGAGCCTGGAGACATGGCATAATCAGCCAAAATTCCATCAATTGCCCTTGGACCTCTGATTTTGATCATAATATATTCAGGCGAGGAAGCCATGTTTAATATATCAGCATAGGTGGGCTGCAAAGCGTAAACCTGGCCGGCACTGGTACCGTCCATTACCTTACTCGCTGCATCTGCAGCCAGTTGCCATTTGGTTTTATCATTACTGGGATTGTTCAGCGGACTTGCTGCATATAAAAGCACCCTTGCTTTAAGGGCCAATGCTCCACCTTTAGTTGCTCTTCCGTAATTTGATGCACCATTATCAGCATCATTATTCAGTAAAGTATAGGCCTTATCTAAATCGGCAATAATAAAATCAACACAGGCTTGATAAGATGCCCTTGGAAAATTGATATCATCGTTTACGCTATATTCCTTATCCATAATTGGAACGCCACCAAATCTTTTGATGAGTTCGAAATAAGAAAAAGCACGTAAAAAACGCATTTCACCTTCAATTCTCTGTTTCGGAAAAACTGGAGCTGTTGGTACGCTGGCCATTCTGTCCAATACTTTATTGTTGATAGCGATACCGGCATAACATCTTGTCCAAACATCGCGCATATCATTTAAAGATGCAGAATTAGAGTGGTCGTGATATAAACCCCTGTTTAATGTAGTAACCGTAGATTCGGAATTACCTGATACGGCCTCATCAGAGGCTTGTGAGGTTGAACCGCGGTGATCGTTAAACCTGGCATAATCATTAATCATGTAATTATATGCAGCATCAGCATAACTTGCAGCTCTCAATGGATCGGCAAATACACCATTATCATCTAAAGCAATTTCTGGGGTCCTGTTTAAGAAATCTTTTTTACACGAAATTGAAAGAAGTGTAAGTAAAAAAACTAAAGCATATATTTTATAATTTCTCATCTTATTAAAAATTAACGTTAACACCAAGATTGAAAACTTTAGATGACGGATAGAGTGATTGTAGTGGGAAAGTTTGATTTACCGTGTTTAAATTTTCCGGGTCTACATACATTTTAAACTTCGTCCAGGTGTATAAATTTTGTCCGTTTGCAAACACCCTTACACTACCAATTTTCAGTGCCGTTGTCCAAGCCTGTGGTAAAGTCCAGGCCAGTTCTACGTTTCTTAACTTAACATAAGCAGCATTCTGGAGGATAAAATCGTTAAGTGAATAATTTAAACCAGTGTATCCTCTTGCATGTAATGCCGGCCAGGTTGCAGTAGCTGCGTTTTCAGGCGTCCAGGCATTGAGCATAAACGGATACATCTGTTGCCCGTTATTTTGCTCAGTTAAAATTACGTTCGAACTTACATGGGCCACCCCCTGGAACATTACCGAAAGTGTAATGCCTTTATAGGCCAACCTTGGCGTAATACTGAAAATATATTCAGGATTTGGTGAATAACCGATTGAAGTTCTATCATCGGGTGTGATCACACCATCTCCATTTAAATCTTTAAATTTTAAATCACCAGGAATCGGTGTACCCCCCTGCGGCTTAACAGAAGCAGCAACATCAGCCGCTGAAGTATAAAAACCATCATTTAAATAGCCAATAAACTGACCTACGGGCTTACCTTCAGTTTTTTGAGCATCGGGTGTTCCAGCTGGCTCTGATGCGTTTTTTACAATGTTTTTAGCATAACTCAACTGTCCGTTAAGCCCGAAAGTAAACTGATCGATTTTACCCTGGTAATCCAGTTCTACTTCATAACCCTTATTGTAAACCACACCAACATTCAATGATGGATAAATGTGGCCAAATGATAAAAGCTGATCTTTTGGAGAAGTTAAAATGTCTTTACGGGTTTCATCAAATACATCCACATTTAGTTTCAGGGCATCATTTAAAAAACGTGCCTCCATACCTAAATTCCGTTTTGTTCCAGTTTCCCAGGTAATTTCGGGATTTCCCAATCCATTATCCGGAATATAGATTGTTGGATAAGTTGTTGGCGAATTTGGTGCACCAAATTGAAGCGCTGGAAAAACAGTAGTTGGAATTGAGGTATAACTGGTTAAGAATAAAAACCGGCCAATTCCCTGGTCGTTACCCACTAAACCATAACTACCCCTAAATTTTAAATACGTAATGGCATTGTTCTTTTTCCAGAAAGGTTCGTTAGAAACGGTCCATCCGGCAGAAAATGATGGAAAGAAACCATATTGCTGACTTGGAAAACCTAAGAAACCATCAAACGCAAAGTTTTCAGATCCATTGTAAGCTGCATTAAACTCTGCAAAATACCTTTGTGCATAATTATAGGTAACCCTACCAACCACACCCTGCGCAGCTCTTGGCGGTGCGGTATAAATGTCTCCACCATTTGTACGTACAAGCTGGCGTGTACCCAAAATTAAACCCGATACATTGCTTTTACCAAAATCGCGGTCATAATAAAAACCTGTCTGCAGGTTATAATTCGTACTTCCCTGCGTAACGCTAATAATAGAGCTTAAAGGCTCATCACGGTTCCTTGTATCAGTTGAAAGTGTAACTGCACCCGATTTGCGATCATAAACATAAGCTGCCCAGTTTGCGTTTCTACGCTGCTGATTTACAAAATAAGAATCGTAACCAAAATTGGTTTTAAATGATAAACCTTTGGTAATAAATCCTAATTTATATTCGAGGTTAAAAGTACTTTCAATGGTATTACTATCATCATTACGGGTTCCATAGCGGGTTAAAATGGCATATGGATTCCAGATATTGGTCCCTACGTTCGGGTTTGCGGTAATTCTGCCATCAGGCAAAGTAACAGGATAAGCATAAGCAGGAACCTGAAGAATACGCGAGATCATTCCTTCAATAGTGTCATATGAGAATGCTGATGCTGACAACAAACCTGATGGCTGATAGCGGTTAGAAAAACGCCCGCCCAATTTAATCCCAACGGTAAAATCTTTATTCAGCTGTAAATCAACATTCGAACGAAAATTGTAACGGCTAAAATTAGGAACAGTATTGATTCCGTAAGGTGAATCGAATTTTTTAAAAATACCATCCTGAAATGAATAACCTGCGGAAACAAAATATTTAGCAATTTTTGTTCCTCCGTTAATATTGATATTGTGTGCAGTTTGAGGATAAAACTTACGTGTTAAATAATCAAACCACTGCACATCAGGATAGCCGATCGGATCAGATCCGTCTTTAAACTTTTGGAGCTCATCATCGGCAAAAGGCGCTGCCTGACTGTCGTTCTTATAAGCCTGGTTTAATAAGCGGGCATTATCATAAGCATTTAATCCAACGGCCAAACCCGTATAAGTCTGTAAAGCCACATTACCTGTGTAGGTAATCCGCGGTTTACCAATTTTCCCCTGCTTGGTCGTAATCACAATTACACCATTTGCTCCCCTGATGCCATAAATTGAGGTGGAAGCAGCATCTTTCAAAACGGTTACTGTTTCAATTTCACTTGGATCTACATCAGCAAAACTTGGTCTTTCAATCCCATCCACCACAACAATTGCCGAAGAATTATTATAAGTTGCCACGCCACGTACTTTAAGTGTTGAAGCATCGGCCCCTGGCTGACCACTGGTTTGAACAGCCTGCAAACCAGGTAACCTGCCAATTAAACTATTGGTTGGGTTTGGAGTTGGCGATTTCATGATATCTTCCGAACTGATCTGTGCAACAGCACCTGTTAAGGTCGATTTTTTCTGTGTACCATAACCAACCACCATTACTTCGTCCAATCCCTGTGCATCGTCTTCTATCGTTACGTTTATTACTGCTTTACCGGCAACTGCAACTTCTTTTGTGGCATACCCTACGTAAACAAAAACCAATACTGAGCTTCCGGTAGTACCTTTAATGGCATATTTTCCATTATCATCGGTAACAGCCCCGATCTGCGTTCCTTTTATCCTCACACTTACGCCCGGTAGCGTAATTCCCTTATTATCTTTCACTGTGCCTGTTACCGTTGTTTGCGCATAGGCTGTAAAAGAGTAACTGATCAGAAAAAGGAAAGCAAGGGTATAAAGCACTTTTAACCAGTGGGTTTTCTCAAACCCAACAGATGGTAAAGTACTTTTCAAATTGTAAAGTCTATCCATAATTGTAATAAATACTAAATCTATTTTGTTAAAATTTAATGCGTAATAAGTCCCTTATTAAACAGATTTGTAATTGTACATATCCAGTTAATTCAGTCTAAAATATTGCCCACCATGTACATGATCAGCGATAAGAAAAATGTTTGAGCCCTGTGGTTAAGCGTCTTGAGAATGGTATGATGTGGGCTTTGAAGCGTAATATTTTTGCGACAAAATAAAGTTAGTTTTTGCAACTAAACCCGATACTTCAGTAGATGCCCTTTTAAAACTGAAGTTAGTAAGTAATGATTTCATCATGTTTATTTGGTTAGTTTGTGTTTGTGATAACGAATTTAGAAAAGCTAAAAAGATTAAAACGTTTTAAAGTAGGTCAAAACGCAATAAAATCCACTGAAACTACATTTCAAACGTTTGAAATAATTGCGTTTTTTTTCTTAACTATGCATTGAGATTGGAAAAGATGACGAACAATACCCCTGTTACACTAAAATTCTTGGCTGAGAAGTTAAAGATGTCAGTATCAACAGTATCAAAAGCCCTTAACAACTACCCAACCATAAACGAATACACAAAAAAACGTGTTCAGGAAATGGCTCGCGATTTGCATTTTACACCCAATAAATCAGCTATTAATTTAAAGGAAAAAAGGTCGCGCATTATTGGTATAATCTTACCCAATCTTTTAGATCACTTTTTTACCAGAAGTATTTATGGTGTGGAGCAGTTTGCTACCCAAAATGGATACAATGTAATCATCAGTCAATCTCACGATGATCTGGAAAAAGAGATTCAGTCTGCAAATATGTTGCTGCGAAGCCGTGTGGACGGCTTAATTGTAGCTATTTCGAAACACACACAAGATTTTGCGCATTTAGACCAGTTCGAAAATATGGGCATTCCGGTGGTGTATTATACCCGAAACCCAAGTTTTAACTTAAGCTGCCATAAAGTACTGGGCAATACTTTTCAGGGCTGTTACCAGGCCACAAAGTTTTTAATAGACAGAGGACATAAAAAGATCGCTTATTTGGGCGGCCCAAAAATGATTAATTTTACACACGATCGCTTTAATGGTTACATCAACGCGCTAAAAGATAATCAGGTACCTTTTTCATCAGAACTGGTTGCTTATACTGATTTTGATAAAGAAAATACAATTTCAGCAATTAAAAACTTGTTTGCCAATCCAGAAAATATGCCTACAGCGCTTGTGGCTTTTAAAGAGCCTATCCTGTTTGATGCGATAAAATACCTCAGATCGATAAATCACCCCAACTTTAACGAAATTGAATGTATAGGCTTTGGGAACACTTCTTTTATCAGTTACCTTGATTCACCACCAATTGCTTCGATAGAAGAAAACCCCGAATCGGTAGGCGAAAATGCGATTAAACTGTTGATACAATTGATTAATAAAGAAATCGACATCAAAAATTACCAAAAAGTAATGGTCGATTGTAAGTTGATTGTGCATAGGTAGTGGCGTTTGGCGCTAAGCGGCTAAACAATGCGCCTTATCCAAGCGATTGTCACCCTGAATTTATTTCAGGGTCTATCATATGCAAGAAAGATGCTGAAATAAATTCAGCATGACGATTCTAATAGAAATACTAAAGAAAATTTAAGGCACATATTAATTTAACGACATTGCACTGCCCTTCAATTGATTCCTATGTTTTTCATTGTACACAAACGCAGCTACAATCAACAACCCCGCAACCCCTTCAAAAGCAACTACAACCTGTGTACCAAAAAGATGTGCCAGATAGCCCATTAATAAGCTCCCTATTGGTAACACCCCCTGGTAAGCCATAATATAGTAACTTAAAGTCCTTCCCCTCATTACGTCGTCGGCATGGGTCTGCAGATAAGTATTGATCGATGAGGTTTGCGCCATTAAACCCAGAGCAGCTAAACCAGTACAGATTAAGGCCAGAATAAGTGATGGTGATATAGCCAGTGCCACAACTGAAATGGCCAGCAAAATACCCGACATCATTACAATTTTCTGCAAATTCTGATTCACCTTTAAGGTAGCCATGTAAATGGCCCCAAAAAAGGCTCCGAACCCTGCCGCACTTTCAAACCAGCCAAATGTTGTAGCATTTCCATTAAAAATATCTTTGGCAAAAACAGGCAATAAAGTGGTGAAAGGGATAACCAATAAACTCGATGCGGCCATCATTAATACCATTGAGGCTAAGTCTGGCGATGATTTAAGGTAATTGTAACCTTTTTTCAGGTCGATCCAGATATTTTCTTTCGATTTTTGATGTGCAGAAAGTTTAAGCTTCATCATTACCATACAACCTAATACCGCAATAAAGCTTACAAAATTGATCAGGAAACACACATCCTCTCCTAAGGTACTTAAAATGACCCCTGCCAGCGCTGGTCCGATTAGCCTGGCTGCATTAAACATGGAAGAGTTGAGCGCAATGGCATTTGGCAAATCTTCTTTATCATCAATTAAATTTACCATTAACGATTGACGGGCGGTAACATCAAAAGCATTTACCAAGCCCTGAACCAGCGAAAGTGCTGCAATCCAGAACATATCATATACTTTAAACCAGATCATCAAAGCCAGGGCACCAGCCTGTAACATCAGGATCACCTGGGTAATCACCAATATCTTATACTTATTATGCCTGTCTACATAACTCCCCGCATATGGTGCCAGCACCAGCGAAGGAATTAAACTCAAAAAAGTGATCAATCCCAGCAAAAAAGCCGACCCTGTTAAACGGTAAACCAACCAGCTGATGGCTACACGCTGCATCCATGTACCGATTAACGAAATAGCCTGACCTGTAAAAAATAACCTGTAATTGTAATGCCTTAGCGAACGAAAAATACTCATGTTTAAAATAGTAAAGTAACTTTACAAAAGTACAAAACCAAGCTTTAACTTTAAAACCGAAAACGAGTATTTTTATCACTCTAAAATCATAATTACATGATATAAGAAAATAAATTTGCATTTTCTATAAAATTAAAAGCTTATATTTGTAAAGTTTATTTACCATTAACATGCCAACCCAAACACAAGATATTGCAGCGAAGTTAAGAAGCACCGTTACCCGCTTAACCAGACAGCTACGCAAACAGAACGTAAGTTCGGACTTTAGTAACGCCGAACTGCTAACGATGTCGCTGCTCGAGCAACATGGTAAAATGTTATCAACCGAATTAGCCGATATGGAAAGAGTATCTAAACAAGCTATTTCGCAGATCATTAACCGCTTGTCCGATGCCAAATGCGTAGAACGTTTTCCAAGTGAAGAAGATAAGCGAAAAGTTTTTATCGGCTTAACCAAGCTTGGTGAAAAACACATTATTGCCAGCAGAAAAATAAAAGAAGAATGGCTGGTACAAACCATGGAGAAAATTTTTTCTTCGGAAGAAATCAACCTGATCCAGGCTTTCCTGCCACTCCTCTCGCGCCTGGTAGAACACAACGGTGCAAGAGTATAATTTTGCTTTTTCCTTCAGCAAATAAGCCTTATCTTGCAGGCTGAAAATGGCACTATATTTTACATCAATCAATTCGGGCAGTAATGGCAATTGTTACTATGTAGGTAACGATAATGAAGCTATTTTGGTTGATGTAGGCCTCACCTGTAAAGAGGTCGAAATAAGGATGAACCGTTTAGGTTTATCAATTAGTAAACTAAAAGCCATTTTTATCTCACACGAGCATAGCGACCACATTAAGGGGCTAGCCGTGTTTGCTAAAAAACACAAACTCCCGGTTTACATTAGCACCGCTACCCTAAAAAGCAGTCGGTTGGTTTTGGATACAAACAATATCTTTTCATTAAGCCATTTACAGCACATTCAGATTGGCGATTTAAAGATTTCTGCCTTTTCTAAATTTCATGATGCGGCTGATCCTTATAGTTTTACTGTTGAATGTAACGAGGTAAGAGTGGGTGTTTTTACAGATATAGGCTCGGTATGCGATCGTTTAATCGCCCATTTCAAAAACTGCCATGCCGCTTTCTTAGAAGCTAACTACGATACGGCGATGCTGGAAAATGGCCGATACCCTTATTTTTTGAAGCGGAGGATTACAAGCGGTCACGGTCACTTAAGTAACACACAGGCCCTGGAGCTCTTCAGGAACCATAAAGCTCCGTACATGAGTCACTTATTATTGAGCCACTTATCAAAAGATAATAACGACCCAGAGCTGGTTGAAAATCTTTTTAAAAATGTTGCTGGCAATACTTTCGTTAAAGTAGCTTCAAGATATGAGGAAACAGCGCTGTATTACGTTAGCAATAATGAAAACACACCCGAAGCTTACAATTTTGACCCTAGCCTATACCAGCCAGAACAGCTTAACCTGTTTTAAACCCCTAAAACCAAAAACACTTTGCCTTTTTATATCAATTTAGTTACAGTAGGGCTTATTTTGAGCAAAAAATAGCGATTGAATGGACAAAACCATAATTACCCGCAAAAATTGTAAATAATTTTATTTTTCATACAAACATTTTATTCTAATATGGGTTTTATATAAACTTCATAAATAGTTTGTTTGGTTTATTGGGGCTTATGGATTTAAGCCCCTTTCTCTTGCCTATTTTACTGCAAATTGCCTCAGGAAAGCCAGAATATTCTTTGACAACAAATGGATTAGGGCAAAATGGTTTTGCAGCACTATCTCCACAGCATTATAGCCTACATGCTGGCTTTATTGCCGAAATTGTACTCACCTTTATTTTCTTACTGGTTATTTTTGGCTCAACCTCTACTAAAAATATCAACGGCGGCTTTGCAGGACTTGCAATTGGCTTAAGTTTAACACTAATTCATATTGTTGGTATTCCGGTAACGGGTGTATCAGTAAATCCGGCAAGAAATATCGGTCCTGCACTTTTGGTTGGCGGAGAAGCTTTAAGCCAGGTTTGGCTCTTTATTGTAGCACCCATTATTGGTGCTGCGCTCAGTGCCTTAGTTTGGAAAACTGTTTTGGAGAAAAACTGATAAGGTAAAAGGCGGCAGGCTTAAGGGCTGGAAGAAAAACCTTCTACCTTAAACCTTCCGCCTTCCCGCTTTTTATAGGTTCTTTACAATCGCTTCGTCAGTAGGTTTTGTTTTAGAACGGAAACGGTGTACCAATTCTCCTTTTTCATTGATTAAAAATTTCTCAAAGTTCCATTTAATATCACCTTGCTCTTCTGTATTGGTTTGAGAAGTTAAGTACTTAAACAATGGGCTGATATCATCACCTTTTACACTGCTTTTCTCAGCAAGCAAAAACGAAACATTATACTTCCCAGTACAAAATTCTTTAATCTCTGCATTGGTAGAAAATTCCTGTCCGCCAAAGTTACCCGCAGGGAAACCAATTAATACTACCTTTTTGCCGTATTGCTTTTGAAGTTTTTCCAAATCTTCATACTGTGGGGTAAAACCACATTTAGAAGCTGTGTTAACAATTAAGATTTTTTTGCCTTTAAATTTCGATAGTTTAATTTCTTTACCATCAATGGTTTTAAAGCTGAAATCGTAAACATTTTTTGGTGGAGATACCAATAAGTTTAATAGGATTAAAATTGTGCTGATCATCGTTGTTTTATTTTTATATACGAATATAGGCACAAATAGGTTGTGTTAACGTAACGTTGTTGTAAATTATGGGATATGGATAATTAAAGCACTTAAGGTTTTGAGTTTGAAAATGAAAGCAGGATTTCATCGCTCAGATGAAAAGTTTTTTTGATTAGGAAATTGAAGGCAGTGGTTCTTAGCGGTTACAGCCCCGCTATCGCTTATAGTCCTCGCTACGCTCCGGGCTATTCCGCTCTATCTGGTTTAATTAACAAAGCGTGAAGCCATTTTATACCTTCAGCTTGGCACAACTCCATTAAAACCTAAATAGCAGTACTACACAGGCCACCTAAACCCGACCGAAGCGAAAAACCTGCAGACCGAGGAACGAGGTTGAGGATTTGTAGTAAAGGGCGGGACTAAGCCTTACCTACAATTACTAATATTGCTTTTCAAAAAAAGATTAAAACCACATTAAAATCAACCTATAAACCAACATATTTCCTTTGCAATTAATAAAAAAATTGTATTAAATTCTCCTCAGGTTTGGATTTATGCTTTAATTATAGCTTTATTTGCACAAAAACGTATTTCATGGCCAAAAATTTATTAATCGTCGAGTCACCCGCAAAAGCTAAAACTATAGAAGGCTACCTAGGCAAAGATTTTCTTGTAAAATCTAGCTACGGCCACATCCGCGATTTAGTTAAAGGTGATATGGCCATTGATATCAAAAATAATTTTGCGCAGACATACGAAGTACCCGCCGACAAAAAAAACATTGTCGCCGAGTTAAAAAAACTAGCTAAGGAAGCCGAAATGGTATGGCTGGCATCCGATGAAGACCGTGAGGGAGAAGCTATTTCGTGGCACTTATTCGAAACTTTAGGCCTAAAAGTGGAGAAAACAAAACGCATTGTTTTTCATGAAATTACCAAACCAGCAATCTTAAAAGCAATCGATAGTCCGCGGGGAATTGATTATAATCTGGTAAATGCGCAACAGGCACGCCGTGTATTAGATCGTTTAGTAGGTTTCGAACTTTCTCCTGTATTATGGAAAAAGGTAAAACCATCATTATCTGCTGGTCGTGTACAATCAGTTGCTGTACGTTTAATTGTTGATAGAGAAAGAGAAGTTTTAAACTTTAATGCAGCCGCTGCCTATAAAATTACTGCTCAATTCTCTACCGGCAAAGGAAGAGAAATTGTAAAGGCAGAATTGCCACAACGTTTCGAAAACGAGGCTGATGCTGAAAAATTTCTTCAGGATTGTGTAGATGCCAAATTCGACATTACCAGTTTAGAGACCAGGCCGGCAAAACGTAATCCTGCTGCCCCATTTACCACTTCAACTTTACAACAGGAAGCTTCGAGAAAATTAGGATTTTCGGTAGCCAGAACCATGCAGGTTGCACAAAGACTTTACGAAGCAGGTAAGATTACCTACATGAGAACAGACTCTGTAAACTTATCAGAAACGGCATTAAATGCCGCTGCTGCTGAGATTAAATCTGCGTATGGCGATAAATACCATCAACATCGCGTTTATAAAACAAAATCTGCCGGCGCCCAGGAAGCGCACGAAGCCATCCGCCCTACTTATTTCGACAGGCATAGTGTAGACGGTGATATTTCGGAAAAACGTTTGTACGATTTAATCTGGAAACGTTCAATTGCTTCACAAATGAGCGAAGCATTATTCGAAAAAACAACCGCTCAAATTACGGCTTCAACCCGAAAAGAACATTTAGTTGCTGAAGGTGAGGTATTAAAATTTGATGGTTTCTTAAAAGTTTATCTGGAATCTACTGATGATGAAGAAAACGAAGAAAAAGAAGGTGGCGCAATTTTACCTCCTTTAAGCAAGGGGCAGGAACTATTTTTAAAAGAAATGCAGGCAACCGAGCGTTATTCGCGTCCGCCTGCAAGATATACAGAGGCCAGTTTGGTTAAAAAGCTAGAAGAACTGGGCATTGGCCGTCCATCTACTTACGCACCAACCATTTCTACAGTACAAAACCGTGGTTATGTGGTTAAAGAAGATAGAGATGGCAAACAACGTAAGTTTACTTCTATCATTTTAGCTGATGGACAAGTAAAAAAAGAAATAAAATCAGAAATTACCGGTGCGGAGAAATCAAAACTCTTCCCTACCGATATTGGTGAGGTAGTAAACGATTTCTTGGTAGAACATTTCAAAGGCATTGTCGATTTTAACTTCACAGCAAAGGTGGAGAAAGAATTTGATGAAATTGCGCAGGGTTTACAAGAGTGGACTAAAATGCTGCACTCATTCTATAATCCATTTCATACCGAAGTAGAAACAACGCTTGAAACGGCAGAACGTGCCACTGGTGAGCGCTTGTTGGGCTTAGATCCTGCTACTGGTAAAAATGTATATACCAAGGTTGGTAAATTCGGACCATTGGTTCAAATTGGTGAGCTTGATGAAGAGGAAAAACCTCGTTACGCCAGCTTAATGCGCACACAATCTGTTGCAACCATTACTTTAGAGGATGCGCTGGAGCTATTTAAACTTCCTTTCCAACTACCTGATTTTGAAGGGAAAGAAGTAATGATCGGAGTTGGCCGTTTTGGCCCGTACGTTAAATGGGGCGAAAGTTTTATTTCCCTTCCTAAAAACGAGGAACCTTTATCGGTAACATACGAAAGAGCAGTTGAAATTATCCGCCAGAAAATGGACGATGATGCACCTATTGCTTATTATGAAGGTTTAGGCGTAACAAAAGGAAAAGGCCGCTTTGGTCCGTTTATTAAATGGAACGACCTATTTATCAATATTCCTGCAAAAGGATACGATTTCGACAATTTAACACAAGAAGATATTAATACCTTAATCGGCAAAAAAGTAGAAAAAGAGGCCAACAGATATATTAAAACCTGGGATGCTGAAAAAATTTCTATCGAAAATGGCCGTTGGGGTCCGTTTATCCGTTTTGGTAAATTGATGCTTAAATTGAGAAATAACGAGTCTACAAAGCAAAAATATACACCGGAAGAATTGGTTGATATTGATCTGGAAGTGGTTAAGAAAATGATTGTAGAGCAGGTGCCCAATGCTTTCGAAACGAAGAAAAAAGCACCGGCAAAGAAAAAAGCCCCAGCTAAAAAGGCTGTAGCGAAGAAAAAATAGTTAACAGCACGTCACCCTGAACTTGTTTCAGGGTCTCTGTTTGCGAAAGATGCTGACCACGAAGTAGCTACAAGGCAATTGAAAACACTATTTCTACTAGTAAAACAAGTTCAGCATGACGACAAATAATGGTTATGAAAGCAGATTTACCAGAAAATACAGTTGAAGATATCGCAATGGCCGTTGTATTGATGGGCGAAACACCTGAAGTAAAAAGCTGGACGGTTTATCTCGTTAATTTAAAAAACGAACCGATAACCAATGTTCTAATCAGCTCTAAAGGTTATGGTGAAAAAGACGGAAAGCAGGTAAAAACTTCTGTTTTAAGGCATTTTGTAGGCGATTTGGAGGCAAATTCTTTTACAGGAGTGGAAGCCATAGATCCTGAAGTTTTCGGCTTAACCAACGAATATTGGCTAAGCTATTACATTGGCAGCACCATTTACGATAAGAAATTTATTTTCTTACCAGAAAGTATCATAGATTCCAATCTAATCAAAATCCCATTGGTAAACAGACCTGGAGTGATGATAAAGTAGTCATGAGTCATTAGTTGAGAGTCCTAAACCCGCGATATAAGGCTACTGTTATTCCCAGCCCATACTGTTCCAGGGATAGATATTAATATTAGTACTTCTCATCTGCGATTCAATTCCTGCATATATTATTGTTCCCCCTGTTCCAGATGTTAATTTATTCCAAAAATTAATTCCCTTAAAGTAATCGGTATTTATCGTTTTACCAGCTTTAATTTCTATTGGGTAAAGCGTACCTGCTTCATCAATTAAAACATCAATCTCATTGCCTACATTATCCCTCCAAAAATATAGATTATCGGTTAGTCCCAAATTAAATCTTGACTTCAGCATTTCTATAATAACCATATTTTCAAAGAGACTTCCCCTACTTGGGTGAGTATCTAATTGTAGTTCATTCTGTATCCCTAGTAAGGCGGTTGCCAATCCAGTATCATAAAAATATAATTTCGGCATTTTAACTATGCGTTTATTAAAATTTTGATGATGAGGTTTCAGTAAATGTATCACGAAACTACTTTCAAGAACCCCAATCCACGAAGCTATTGTTTTACTATCTACACCAACTTCAATCCCTAAACTATTCATGTTTAATAATTGTCCAATCCTACCCGCACATAATCTTAAAAATCTTTCGAACAATGACAAATTGGTAATATTCTTTATCTGTCTCACATCTTTTTCCAAATATGTATTTATATAGTTTTGATGCCATTTGTTGGGTGGGATATTTTGATCATAAATAGGTGGATATCCGCCCTTTAGAATAAAACCGTTAACATTTTCATTAAACATGTTTGCTGATTTTAATTCTGAGATAGAAAGCGGTAAAAGTTTAATATAAGCCACCCTACCCGCTAAGCTTTGTACGATGCTTTCCTGAAGTAAAAAATTATTAGATCCTGTAATAATGAATTTCCCTTTAGATGTCGATTCATCCAGAATTTGTTGTATATAAGAAAAGAGTTTAGGGGTTCTCTGCGCTTCATCTAAGATAGCGCCATCAGGAAATTGACTCAAAAACCCACGTGGATCATCTTCAGCGTATAAGCGCGTATCCGGGTTTTCTAAAGAAACATAGGGTTTCTCTGGAAAAACATTTCTGGTTAAGGTAGTTTTGCCAGATTGCCTTGGACCAATTACAGCTATTGATTTAAATTGGTTACTTAAAGTAATTCTTTTTTAGCAATTCTTTCAATCATATTATAAATTTACAATTTCGGAATCAAATTCCGAAATTGTAAAAAAAATATTTATAATACTTTAACCGCTTGTCTGCCAATTAATTTCCATCCTGATTTTTCTTTGCTCCAGATTAAAAGAATATACAATTTCACATTTCCTGGCACATTTTTATCATTTGTTTTGGCATTTAGTGTATGACGAACCAAAGCTGTTTTATTTTGAACTACAACAGTCTGATCAGTTAAATTAATATCCACAAAATCAGATTCTCCAGAAAGTAACGAGTGCATAAATTCCTGCTTGGTTTGAATCTTTCCACTCGAATGCCCATAGCTCAGGTTATTCAAAATAATTTTATCAAGTGCCAAACTATCTGGTGTAACCATCAGTTTGGTTAATTTGCTTACAGCATCTTCTACTTGTGTTTTTTGAGCAAAACAAAAACTGGTCGAAATTAACAGGCTCGAAAAAATCAAGAGTTTCTTTATCATATCTGGTTGTATTGGGGTTAATGTTGTAAACTTATCCAAAACCACGCAAAGGAACAAACCCTAAGCGTTAATTTTCAACATAATTTATTTTAACGTGAATTTTAGTTAATTTTCGGATGAAATATAGGGTTTCGGCTGCAAAGGATAAATTGCGGCACATCTATTGCTTTTACCGCACCATTATATTTCCATTTATCTTAACGAATTTCAAACATGGAACAACCATCTACCTACCAATCTTCCTCTAAAAAGAAATTTATCTTCATCGGACTACTTGCTGTATCTATAGCAGCAATCGTATTTATCTATTTCAATAGAAAGAAAAAAAATCATGAAGAAAATCAGGCTTATGCAAAATATATCGAGGCCTATACTTCAGGAACCATTTCAAAAAAGAGTTTTATCAGGGTTCACCTGGCCAATGCGGCAACAGGCATGCAGGATCTGGGCAAAGCAGATTCACGCGAACTTTTCGACTTCTCCCCTTCTATCTCGGGCAAAACCTATTGGATAGATCCACAAACGGTTGAATTTAGACCTGATGAAAACCTTAAACCAGGTAAAAACTACGAAGCAACATTCAAACTTTCGGAGGTTTCTGCTACAGAAAAAGGCCTTGAAGATTTCGACTTTGAATTTAAAGTCATTACTCCAGGCATGATGCTTTCTCAAAACGGGTTGGTTTCGCAGAACAATACTGCGATGGATTACATGAAATTAACCGGCGAAGTGGCTACTGCCGATGTGGAAGAAACCAGTAAAATAGAGAAAACAATTTCTTTAGATTTTGACCAAAAGTTAAAGATTAAATGGCAACACGATCCGGCAAAAAACACCTCTAAATTTACCATCGACAGCATAAAAAAGACTGGAAACGACCAAAATTTAAAAATAGACTGGGATGGCGATGCCATTGATGCAGAACAAAAAGGAGAAGTTGAAATACGTGTTCCGGCGATAAATAAATTCGAAATCCTGGACATGAAGGCCATCCAGGGTGAAGAAGATTATGCATTGGTACAGTTTTCTGAACCGATTGGCGTAGGACAGGATTTAACCGGTATGATTACGCTCGGTAACCTGAGCGACTTAAGGTATACCATTGACGCCAGTCAGGTTAAAGTTTATGCTGCCGAAGAACTTAAAGGCAATTATACTTTAAGTGTAAATGCAGGAGTAGAAAACATCAATGCGAAAACACTTCCAAACGGTAAAGTAGCCAATCTAGTTTTCGAGGATAAATTACCATCAGTTACCATTGCGGGTGCAGGTACAATCTTACCTAACGCCGGAAAGCTGGTTCTACCTTTCGAAGCGATTAATTTAAAGGCTGTTGATGTTACGGTGATCAAAATTTACGAAAACAACATCCCGCAGTTTTTTCAAACTAACAGCTATAAAGATGGCAACGAATTGCGTAGGGTAGCGAAACCCATTCTGCAAAAAACGGTGCGATTAGATGAAGATAAAGCACTTAACCTCCATAAAAAGAACCGTTTCACCCTCGATCTTGACAAGATGATCCGTACTGAACCCGGTGCCATGTATAGGGTTACTATTGCTTTCCGACAGGAGTACAATGCCTACAATTGTAAAACCGGGGAAGAAAAAGCTGACGGTAGTGACGAAGAAGCCGAATATAGAGATTACGAAGGTTATGGTGAAAAAATTGATGAAGATGATGACTTTTGGCAGCGCTATAATAATTATTACCCGCCAAATTACAGGTGGAATGATAAAGACAATCCATGTACACCATCTTTTTATACCAACCAGCGCTGGGCCAGCAGAAACCTAATTGCTTCGAACATTGGCTTGGTGGCCAAACGTGGTAACGACAACAGTATGCTCATTGTTGCAACAGATTTATTGACGGCAAAACCATTAAGTGGTGTAAACCTGGAGTTGATGGATTACCAAAAACAGATCATATTCACGACTAAAACTGATGGCGACGGTTTTGCAAGTTTTGACCTGAAACGTCAGCCTTTCTTATTAATCGCCAAAAATGGTTCAGAACGCGGCTATCTTAAATTAGACGATGGAAGCTCGCTTCCGTTAAGCCGCTTCGATGTGGGCGGCGATGTAGTTCAAAGTGGCTTAAAAGGCTTTATTTACGGCGAACGCGGCGTTTGGCGGCCAGGCGACAGTTTATTTGTTTCTTTCGTGCTGGAAGACAAACTAAAAAAATTGCCCGCCAATTATCCCGTAACCATGGAATTCTATAACCCGAAAGGTCAGCTTTATAAAAGATTAATCAATAGCAAACCTTTAAATGGATTCTACACCTTTAAAACCGCTACTGAAAGTACAGCACCTACCGGTAACTGGATGGCGAAAGTTAAAGCAGGTGGTGCTACATTTACCAAAACCCTAAAAATCGAAACTGTAATGCCAAACCGTTTGAAAATTGATTTCAATGTTGGCAATAGAACATATTTAAGCGCGGGAACATCAGCCGCTACCCTATCGGCCAAATGGCTATTCGGTGCCGTTGCCCAAAACTTAAAAGCGAAGGTTGATGTAAACTTAAACACTACAGAAACCAAATTTAAGGGTTTTGAGGGTTTTAGTTTCGATAACCCAACAGTTAACTTCGAATCGCAGGTTAAAACCATTTTCGAAGGCACTTTAAACCAGAACGGTACAGCTCAGATTAACACTAACCTTAATGAGAATAATACCGCTCCCGGCGTGTTAAGAGCAAACTTTACAACCAAAGTTTTCGAACCAGGAGGTAATTTCAGTATTGATAATTTTAGCATTCCTTATCATGTATATAGCAGTTATTTGGGTATCCGACCAGAAAAAGGCGACCGTTTGAGTGGCATGCTGGTTACTGGTAAAGCGCATAAAATCGAAATAGTAAATGTAAATACCGATGGAAAACTGTTAAGCGGAACCAAAACCGTTCAGGTAGAATTATATAAAACACAATGGCGTTGGTGGTGGGAACAGGATGATCAATATACCTATGCCAACTTTACCCAAAATCAGTATAATAAACTGGTAGAAAGCCATCAGGTAAACTTGTTCAACGGAAAAGGAAGCTGGAATTTACGCGTTGATGAACCAGAATGGGGCCGCTATTTGATTTTAGTACGCGATGTAAATGGTGGGCACGTTACCGGTAAATCTGTTTATGTAGATTGGCCGGGCTGGGCGCAGCGCGAACAGGGCAGCAATCCAACTGAGGCATCTATGTTATCTTTCACTGCTAATAAGGAAAAATTTACCGTTGGAGAAGATATTACCTTAACCATCCCAACAGGTAAAAATGGAAGGGCATTAATTTCTATTGAGAATGGAAGCCGTGTATTAAAAACCTTCTGGGTAGATACCAAAGCCGGACAAACGCAATTTAAATTTAAGGCAGAGAAAGAAATGGCACCTAATGTTTTTGCCAATATTACTTTATTACAACCGCATGCACAAACGGTTAACGATTTACCAATTAGAATGTATGGGGCTATTCCGCTTTCGGTTGAAGATCCGCAAACCATCCTGAAACCAACCATAAAAATGTTGGATAAAATCAAGCCTGAGACCGAAAACACCATCACTGTTGCTGAGCAGAACGGTAAAGCAATGACTTATACCATTGCCCTAGTAGATGAAGGATTACTCGACTTAACACGCTTTAAAACACCTGATCCACATGGTGCATTTTATGCCCGCGAAGGTTTAGGCGTAAAAACGTGGGATTTATTCGACTATGTGCTTGGTGCGTGGGGAGGAAATTTAGAACGCATTTTAAGCATTGGTGGTGATGGTAGCGTCAACAAGAACTTAAATCCAGCAAAAGCCAACCGTTTTAAAGCGGTGGTTAAATTTATGGGGCCATTTACCATTGGCAAAGGCGAAAGTAAAACACACAAATTTAAATTACCTCAATATATTGGTGCGGTAAGGGCTATGGTAGTTGCCGGACAGGATGCTGCATATGGTTTTACCGAAAAGTCAGTTCAGGTTAAAAAGCCGCTAATGGTTTTGGCTACTTTGCCAAGGGTTATCGGTCCGGGAGAAAGTTTTACCTTACCGGTAACCGTTTTTGCTACAGAGAACAACCTTAAAAATGTATCAGTACAACTTCAGGCAAATAATTTAATTGTTCAAGGCAATAACAAACAGCAGCTTTACTACAAACAAACAGGCGAGCAAATGACCTATTTTGAAGTGAAAGCACCGAATACAGTAGGTATTGCCAAAGTAAAAGTGATTGCACAAAGTGGGGCTGAAAAAACAGTTTACGATGTGGAAATGGATATTAGAAATCCAAACCCATATGTAACCAATGTAGTGTCTGCAACGGTTCAGCCGCATACCAAATGGGCTGTAAACTATTTGCCAATTGGTATGACGGGTACAAACTCCGGTTCACTAGAAGTCTCCTCTATCCCTGCGATTAACCTTGGTAAAAGATTGAGTTACCTTATCCAATATCCGCATGGCTGTATTGAGCAAACTACTTCGGGTATATTTCCTCAACTCTTTTTGGATAGATTGAGTCCGTTGAATGAACAACAAAAAGCCACCACAGAGAAAAACATTAAAGCCGGTATAAACAGGCTGAAAGGGTTCCAAACTACAGAGGGCGGTTTGTCGTACTGGCCTGGCGAAGGTACTTCTGATGAATGGGGAAGCAATTATGCAGGACACTTCCTGGTTGAAGCACAAAATGCAGGTTACACCCTTCCTGTTGGTCTTTTAGATGAGCTATTGCGTTACCAAAAATCAAAAGCAGCAAACTGGGCGCCAAACAGTAATAATTTTTATGGAGGCGATTTGTCTCAGGCCTATCGTTTGTACATGCTTGCATTAGCTAAAAAACCTGAAATGGCAGCAATGAACCGTTTAAAAGCTTTTGAATATTTATCAATAGCTGCAAAATGGCGATTGGCAGCTGCTTATAAACTGGCCGGACAAAATGATGTTGCTCAAAATATGATCAGAGGTTTAGATACATCCATTCAGGCTTACAAACAATTGGGTGGAACTTATGGCTCTGATGTACGCGATGAAGCCATGATTTTAGAAACCCTTACCCTACTCGGGCAGAAAGCAAAAGCTGCAAGTTTACTACAACCTTTAGCTGCTAAACTTGGCGAAAATACCTGGTATAGCACACAAACAACCGCTTATAGTTTGTTGGCTATTGCAAAATTCTGTGGTTCAAACCAATCCGCTAATAAATTGCAATATCAGTATGTACTAGACGGAAAATCGGCACCGGTAAGTTCGAATCAATACATCAGCAGTACGCCTGTAACCTTTAAAGGAAATACGGCTTCTGTTACCAATAACGGCAATAATGTATTATTTGTCCGTTTGGTTTTAGAAGGACAGCCAATTGCTGGTCAGAACAATTTCTTACCAAACCGACCAGAGGTATTAGATATGAACGTGACTTATAAACGTTTAAACGGCAAAGTTTTGGATCCGACTACCTTAAAACAGGGAACAGATTTTTATGCAGAGGTAACCGTAAAAAATCCTGGCAGAATGGGATATTATGAACAAATGGCGCTCACACAGATTTTCCCTTCAGGTTGGGAAATCATCAATACCCGCGTTAACGATAATCAGAGCATTTTAGCCTCATCTCCTTTTACTTATCAGGATATCAGAGATGACCGTGTTTTCACCTATTTTAATGTTAGGGAAGGCGAAAGTTTAGTTTATAAGGTGTTGCTTAACGCATCTTATCTGGGTAAATATTACTTATCGGCCGTTCAATGCGAAGCGATGTACAATAATGATATTTCGGCAACTGAAGCTGGCAAATGGGTGCAGGTTGTGAAGTAAGGGATTGGTGTAAATTGCTAATGGTTCGTGGAGACACGAACCATGGCATAAAGTTTATTTCAAAGCCTCGGTTCGTGTCTCCACGAACCGAAACTTGAAAAAATACAGCCAGTCCACATTTGTATCTCCATAAACCGAAATTTAATGACAATGGATAAATTATTTGAAGCCAGAAGAAAGAATTACATTGAAATCAGACAAATTTACTCTTGGACAGCAACGATAAACAAATGGCAAAAATTATTGTATAGAAATGAATTTAAGGATATTATATTGAATTCATTTGAATACCTGAGTAGATTAAACAAGATTGATGTTTTCGCGTTTGTAATTATGCCTAATCATATTCATACCATATGGAGAATCAATTAATTAAATGGGAAAGAAACAGCACAAGGCTCATTTTTAAAATACTCAGCACATGAGTTCAAAAAACTATTAAGTCCAAATGAGCTCAGCAATTATCATACAAATTCCATTAATAAAAATTATGAATTTTGGCAAAGAGATCCTTTAGCAATACATTTATATACTCCAGAAGTTGCATATCAAAAACTGGATTATTTGCATAATAACCCCTGTACGGAGCATTGGCAATTAGCAACAGAACCAGAAGATTATTTGTACTCATCAGCTTCCTTTTACGAAAAGAACAAAACTAATTATTCGTTTCTAAGTGATTTAAGATTAGAATTTTTATAAACACATAAGTGGTTCGTGGAGACACGAACCATGGCAACAGCAAAACAAAATATTGGTCGTAGCGTCTCGCTACGACCAATCGAAGAATATACAAAACAGAAATCAGCCCGAATGAAAATTATATTTACAATTCTTGTTTTTTTTATTCCCTTGTGTTCAATTGCACAAAAAACCGCAATTGTATCCGACAGTAACTACCAGATGGGATATGTTTACCTTAAAGGAGCGTTTAAACCAAAAGTACTTGCCGAAAACGACTTAAATTTTAATCTGTTAACTTATTTAACTACTTATTTAAATAAAAAAAATGTTGAAAATAAGGAATTAGAAAATTTTGACTTTAAAGAGCTTGAGTATTTTTCTCAGCGATATAAATATAAAAAAATGGTTGCCTATGCTGAAGATTTCTGTATCAAAAATAACCTGGATCAGATTATAATTATCAGAACAAAAAATGCCTACACCTTAGCAGATCCTATGCGAATGTTTTTTGGTTTCGATCACGATTTTGGCATTGCAACATTGAGCATGTATGATAAACGACCGATGTTGTTCTATAATTTTTCGATCATCAGGTATTTAAAAGGAAGTAATGATTTTAAAGTACTCCTGGAGCCTGGCTACAAAAATCAAAAATTCGATGATGTGGTTTTTGATAAAGAAAACTACAAACTTATAAACGATAAAGTTTTAATCCATTTTCAGCCCGTTTTTGAAGCCATATTAAATAAGGCGCTTGATAAATAAATTTATAAAGCGCATAATCCTGTTTGTAGCGCTCGTATCTAGTTATAGTGTCGTGCTACGACCTTCGAAAATAAAAAATAATAAACGTCTTAACGAGGCGATAAAACCAGCGTTAAAAATTAAATGAATAAAATCCCAAAAGCTTTCCTCATTTCCGATCTCATCTGCTTTGTCCTGCTTTTGGCATTTCTTTTTTCGCTGCCCTCAAAATTATTTAAAACGCCTACTTCCTTTGTAATCGAAGCCAGCAACGGCAATTTATTAAGCGCAGCCATTGCCAGCGACGGACAATGGCGATTCCCAGTAGCAGACAGTGTTCCTGTAAAATTTAAAGATTGTATCATTGCTTTCGAGGATAAGCGGTTCTATAGTCACTTTGGCATTGATTTTTTAGCCATGAGCAGGGCCATGCGGCAAAACTGGAAGGCAAAAAGTGTGGTTAGTGGCGGTAGTACATTAAGCATGCAGGTAATCCGATTATCGCGAAAACAAGACCGAACGGTTTGGCAGAAATTATTGGAAGTGGTTTTAGCCATTCGCTTGGAAACAAAATATTCAAAAGCAGAAATTATTGGACTATACGCAGCAAATGCACCCTTCGGCAGTAATGTTGTGGGTTTAGAAGCGGCAAGTTGGCGCTATTACGGTCGCAATGCAAAAACCCTATCATGGGGCGAAATGGCAACATTAGCAGTATTGCCCAATAGTCCTTCTTTGGTCCATCCTGGTAAAAACTCAACGCGGTTAATTAAAAAAAGAAACGATTTATTAGATAAGCTGGCTAAGTTAAGATACATCGATCAGGCAACAGCTAATTTAGCTAAGCTAGAACCCGTTCCGGGCAAGCCTATGCCCCTGCCCCAAAATGCACCGCATCTGTTAAACCGTTTTAAAGTAGAACGGGCGAACCTTAAAATTCCCTTTACCAGAATTACATCTACGCTGGATGAAAATATCCAACTAAAAGTTAATGCCATATTAAAACGGTACAACAACCGCTACCGGGCAAACGACATTAATAATATTTCGGCGCTGGTACTCAATGCCAAAACTGGTCAAGTGGTAAGTTATGTAGGCAATATTTACCAGCCCGAAAATACTGACCTGCAAAGCCACGTGGATATGATTAAAGCGCCACGAAGTCCTGGCAGTACCTTAAAACCTTTGCTTTATGCGAGTATGATGAATGATGGCTTTATTTTGCCGCACACTTTAGTTCCCGATATCCCAACTCAAATAGCGGGTTATTCACCACAAAATTATGATTTGGGCTATGATGGTGCCATTGCTGCCGATAAAGCGTTGAGCCGCTCTTTAAACATCCCTGCGGTGAAAATGTTGCAGCAATATAAATACGAACGATTTTACGATAAACTAAAAAAACTGGGTATAGGAACACTTAACCAACCAGCAGATCATTATGGCCTGTCTTTAATTTTAGGCGGTAGCGAAGTTACGATGTGGGATCTGGCCAACACCTACATGGGCATGGTGCGTACGCTAAATCATTTCAATACCTATAAAGGTTTGTATAACCCTGAAGATTATAAACCTGCAAGCTATTTCAATAGTAAAAATAAAGATGAAAGAGATTATCAGCGCACCTCCTTTTTAGATCACGGCGCTATTTGGGCTACTTTTAATGCAATGGAAGAGGTAATGCGGCCAGGCGATGAAGGTTTATGGGAGCAATTTTCTTCTTCGCAAAGAGTTGCCTGGAAAACAGGAACGAGTTTCGGTTTTCGCGATGCCTGGGCTGTTGGCTTAACACCAAATTATGTGGTTTGTGTTTGGGTGGGCAATGCCGATGGAGAAGGAAGGCCTGGCCTGGTAGGGATTGAAGCAGCTGCCCCAGTTCTATTTGATATTTTCAGGTTACTGCCTAATGGAAAATGGTTCGAAACACCAGTCACCAAACTTAAAAAGATAAAAATATGCAAACAGAGCGGTTATAAGGCTGGAGAATACTGTACAAATGTGACAGAAGAATTAGTGCCGGTTGCAGGAGAAAAAACGGCCGTTTGTCCTTTCCATAAATTGGTTCATTTGGACAGAACAGGCACGTTTAGGGTTACCGACCAATGTGAAAGCATAACCCATATGTTACATAAAAACTGGTTTATTTTACCACCAGCTATGGAATATTATTATAAAATAAAGAATAGCGATTATAAATCCCTTCCTCCTTTTAAAAGTGGCTGCGACCTTTCAGGCGGTAACAGTGTAATGGAAGTAATTTACCCGAAAAACAATGCAATAGTTTACATCCCCTTAGAACTAGATGGAACAAGAGGCAAAATTGTAATTAATGCAGCCCACAGAAATTCAGGCGCTAAAATACATTGGCATATTGATAATGAATATGTTAGCACTACTACTAACTTTCATCAACTGGCCATTAGTCCTCCGCCTGGTAGACATACTTTAACCCTGGTTGACGAAAATGGAGAACGACTGGTGCAAACTTTTACGGTTTTAGACAAGGAAAAGAAAGGTGGAAGGTAGAGGGTGATAAGGTGGAGGGTTTAAGCGCTCAAGCACTAACACCGTTTTATATTTGGCTTGTTTTCAACTGTGCAAAGTGCTATAAAACCTGATCAAGTGGTAATCCTTTTTAATTTCCAGTAACTTACCTTTTTAGCGCAGCATTAAAAAAATTGGAACGCTAGCAGGACTTCTTCAACCGATTACCATAGAAACCTGCTTTTCGAAAACTTCAAAGATTAAATGGCTTAAGTAAATCTGTTATACTTCGGTTCTTGTAACCACTAACTGACGAGAAATGGTTCCATAAACAATCAGATACTGCGCAATCATATAACTTGCCATAATTAAAGCCCCACTTTGCGGAATGGGCTGAGCGAATTTATTCACCGCCAATACACTGTCTGACAGTAAGAAAAACAGTGCCCCATATAGAATAAGTTTAAAGCTGAAAATATTCACTTTCCCGTACCGGTTAACAGCCATAATAGCCATAACCGTGATAATAATGGCATACATTAAAACGGGGAACTGCATTGCGCCTAGTTTTGGCTGCAGGTAGAAAAACAGACCTGAACAAAAAATAGCAAATGCGCCCACAGCCCACAAAAAATAAGGTGTTTTGTGGTTGGGATTCGATCTATGATCAAGTGTAAATGCCCTGATGTAAAAAATATGGCAGGCAACGAAAGCGATTAACCCATAAATAAAAAAACTTGGTTTACCGCTTTGAAACATCAGCAAAATATCACCAGCCCAAGCAAAAATTAATCCGATGAAAATTCTCTTATGGAAACGTCCTTTCAAGTTTGTGCTGAGATAAAGCCATACTAAAAGTACCACCACAATTAATGGCTTAGAGAAATTTCGGAGCTCAATATTATTGGCATATTCGGCATATAGCTGAATTACAAATACGAGGAAAAATATAAATGAAAATAGCTTAGTCTTCATCAGGGTTGGGATTTGCCTTTTGCAAATTAAAAAACCAAATTACGGATATTAACTGGATTGCCACAAAAATTACTTGATATCCGATCGGAAATTTCAAAAATAAAACCAGCAAAACACCAAACAGCAGCCTAAAATATTCGAACCTAATTTGCCATATCTTTTGTTCTAATAAAGCACCACAGGTAATTAATGTGAATATAGTAAAAATAGCTCCTGATACTAAAGCAATGGTTTCCACTTTCTGATAAGAAAACAATATCGCAGAACCAGCAGTTAAAGCAATTAAAAACTGAATCAGGACGTAACCCGTTAACTTTGATTGATAGGCTGGATTATACTTTTTATAGGTTTCTGCATCTATTTCAGGCGCATGTTGAAATCCACCCAGGTGTACTGGAAACCAGCCAGGCGGTTTAAGAAAAACTTTAATTTTATCACTGAATTTAGGTGATTGTTTTGCTGTTTTAACCAGATCATCCCAATAATGAAGATTCGCCCAAACGGGATTCCAGCTGGCTAAGGGTTTGGTGATGCCATAATAAACCGCTTCTTCTTCTTTCTGAAAAGTACCAAAAAAGCGGTCCCATATAATCAATGTACCAGCGTGGTTTTTATCGACATATTTTGGATTAGAGCCATGATGTACCCGATGATGCGAAGGTGTGTTTAAAATATACTCTAAAAAGCCCAAACTTTTAATGGCTCTGGTATGAATCCAAAACTGATACAATGTATTGAAAGAACTTAGTGTTAAGAACATAATCGGATCAAAACCAACAAATGCCAATGGAAGATAAAACACCCAGCTAAACCAGCCCTGAAACCAGCTTTGCCGTAAAGCCACGGTTAAATTATATTCTTCTGATTGGTGGTGTACAATATGTGCTGCCCATAGAGCATTTACTTCGTGGCTCATCCGATGAAACCAATAATAGAAAAAATCGACGCCAATAAATAGCAGTATCCAAACCCATATTGTTTTGGGTAATTCAAATAAATGCCAGTGCTCAAAAATATATTTGTAGCCAAAAAACAATGCGGTTTTCATAAATATCCCGGTGAGCTGTTGCCCTATACCCTGACTTAAATTGGCAATACTATCATTAAGCCGATAATAATTTAGTTTTTTATAAAAATTATAGGCCAATTCTATTCCGATCAGAATAAAAAACACGGGTACAGATAACGCAATGTAATCTACTTTCATATAAATGCGAAGAAAATATTTGGCTAGCAATATTTACCTTACAATTTAGAAATTTTTTAGGTCAACATAAAATCCAATTCATGTAATATTTGTGCTTGTTTGGTCTTAGTTATTGATTTCTACCAAATTCAGCTTACCTTTGAAAGGATAAACCAATGCTTTTGGCCTTATTAAATTTTCATTTAAATCATCCCATTCATGAAAAAATTATCTCTTCTGTTGTTGCTAACTGCTTCGGCACTTTATACAAAGAGCCAAACGCTGGTATTAGCCAAAGACGTTGCTCAATATATTGGTAAAAATGTAACCATTTGCGATTCGGTATATAGTGCAAAGGCATTAGATAAATTAACATTAATTAATTTAGGTGGTGCCTATCCAAAAGAGCTGATTACCGTAGTCATCAATAAAGAAGACATTGTTAAATTTCCTTCAGAACCTTCAAGCATGTTTATGGGAAATAAAATTTGTGTTACCGGAATTATATCTGATTATAAAGGTAAAAAACAGATTTTAGTTACCGACCCGAAGCAGATTATCGTAAAATAAATAGTCTAATCCTCAAACTGCGGTATTATTGCCGCTTTAGCCGCCTCGATATAAAGTAAAACCTGATTAACGCATGCTGTTAAATTTTCTTTTACTTCGTGTTCCCAAAACCGCATTACGGTATAACCTTGAGCATGCAGCTGTTCGTTAATATGTTTGTCGCGTTGGATATTTCGTTCAATCTTCGGGATCCAAAAGCCAGAATTTGTTTTTAAAGTTGATTTCTTTTCGTCCCATTTGTAACCATGCCAAAAATCGCCATCTACAAATATGGCGAGCCTGTACTTATTGATAACCAGATCGGGTTTGCCAGGAAAATTTTTAGGATGGATTCTGAACCTTATATGTTTGCCCCAAAGCGCCTTACGTAGTTTCAATTCGGCCAGGCTATTTTTTGACCTAATTTTAGACATGTTCTTACTCCGTTGCGCAGTAGTGTAAAAACCAGCACTTTCTTCAAAGCGGGGAACTTTGATCTCCTCATCTTTATATGGCTTAGGCTCCATACCAAAGAAACCGTTAATAATTCTAAATTGTTTAAAAAATTGGTGATAGAAGGAACGATATTGATCAACCTAAGCACCTCCTCATTTAAAGGAGGAGGCTTCGGTTGGAGCGTTAATACAAAACGTATAATTTGTGAGTAAATTGTCGAGTGGTGTGCTCCTTCAGTCGGCAGGAAATTAATCCTGCCAACCTCGTAAGCATAGATATCCTTATTATCTGATTCGAAGATTAAAAATCATTTCAACATATCATAACGGATTATACAGATAGGCGTTTTTCCTTGATGAATCGTTTTATTTCCTTGATGAATATTTTTGGTCTTGTAGTTTTTCTCATACTTTAAATTTAGACTTTCACAGATTTTGATGCTCAAATCCATTTCTAAAAAGCTGAAAATTTTGTATCTATTAGCATAAAATCCATAGTTTTGGTTTTTGATCCACCTATACCTATGATTTTAAAACGAAATACGCTAATTTTTATCCTCATTATATTAATTGCTGCATTTACCTGTTTAAGTTTTTTCATTGCGCAGCACCCTATACTTGATTTTGATATTAAAACCTCATTGTTTATTCAGCAATACCATGCAGACTGGTTAGATAAATTAATGTTGGCCATCAGTTTTTTTGGCGAACTCCCCTATTCATTACTTTCAGTAGTAGTGGTGGCAATCATATTTTATCAGCAGAAATATAAACGAGAAGGTCTATTCATTTCATCAGTTTTATTATCTGGATTAATTATCCTGGGTATAAAAAATGTAATTAACCGTCCTCGCCCTACTGCCTTTTATGTACGATTGGTGGAAGTAAACCGCTTTCAGAGCTACCCCAGTGGGCATGTACTTTCTTATACCCTTTTTTTTGGCTTCTTAATTATTTTGATGAATACGCGGAAAGACATGCCTAAGCTAACTAGAAATATAGTGACTTATCTATCAGCGTTTTTGATGATTACCATTGCCCCATCGAGAATTTACCTGGGCGCTCATTGGTTTACCGATACAGTTGGCGGTTTTCTATTGGGTTTAATCTGCCTTTTCCCGCTTTGCTATTTTTACTTTAAAAAGAAAACGGATTAATCCTTTTCTTCCCGTTTTTCTTTCTTCCTGATCCTGCTTAAAGTTTCGATCCGCATCCCCAGATAGCTGGCCAAAAATTTTAAAGGAACCCTCGACTTTATGGTAGGATAACCAATTTTAAACTGTTTGTACCTTATTTCTGCTGAAGGGATTCGCGACAAAATAGACCGCTCCTGCGACATATGGTAAAGTATGGCCAATAATTTTCTGGCTAAAATGTTGGTTTCAGGAAATTGTATATACATATCGTCAATAAAACGATATGGTAGTATGAGCAGTTCCGAATCTTCCAGGGCCTGATATTGTTCCTGATAAGTTGGGATAAGCGTTCCCGGATTTCGAATACTACCAACAAGGTGATTTTCATCTGTTAACCAGGCGGTAATATCTTTTCCTTCATCCATTACAAAAGCCCGCACTAAACCTTTAACAATAAAAAATAAACACTCACCACTGATCTCACTAAGGTTAGGTAAAATCTCATTCTTATGCACAGAGATTTTAAATGTTTCAGTTTTTATCCGCTCAATTATCTCTTTTCTTAATGGCTGCAGCTCAAGTAAATACTTAATAAGAGGCTCACTTTCATGATGGGCAGCAGTCATAATATTTATCTGGGTTTTAAAACGATGCAAGCTATTGCTTGAATACCGGATTTCCAAATATGAAAACGAGTTCTACAGCCAAAAAATTACAGTTGTGGAAAATTTATTTTCACGCCATCTGTTTTTGGCACCACTTTAAGGAATAATTTATTCATTAAATTTTAGCTTTGATCACAATAATTTAACTTAATCATAAAAAAATCTGATAATTTTGCCGCCATGACGGATAACAAACCCAAAGCTTTTCTTTTCGATCTTAATGGAACCATGATTAACGATATGGCTTTCCACAATCATGCCTGGCATAACATACTTACAAAAGATTTAGGAGCAAGTATTAGCTTCGATGCGGTAAAAAAACAGATGTATGGTAAAAATCAAGATCTGTTAGAACGTGTTTTTGGTATTGGTCATTTCTCTCAGGAACAGATTGATCAGATTTCAATCGAAAAAGAGCATAGATATCAAGCGGCTTATAAAAAACATTTAACATTAATAGCAGGTTTAGGCGATTTTTTAGAAAAAGCAAAACAATCAGGCATTCAAATGGCAATTGGCTCTGCTGCTATTCCCTTCAATATTGATTTTGTACTCGATAATTTAAATGTGCGTTCCTATTTTAAAGCCATAGTAAGTGCTGAAGATGTGGTCAATAGTAAACCCGATCCGGAAACTTTTACCAAAGGGGCTGAAATTTTAGGCGTTGAAGCCAGTCAATGCATCGTTTTTGAAGATGCACCAAAAGGTGTTGAAGCAGCGCAGAATGCTGGGATGAGATGTGTTGTACTAACAACCATGCATACTAAAGAAGAATTTGCAGCTTACAACAACATTATTGCTTTTATAGAAGATTATACAGATCCAGTTTTACAAGAACTTTTCTAAATAAAAACGACCTGCATTTCTACAGGCCGTTTTTATTTTATTATTGTTGGGATACAGCGACCAACAAAAGATTATTTGGTAAATTTATATATCGAGCTTGTTTTATACACCTGCCCAGGCTTTAAAACCGTTGATGGAAAAGCGGGTTGATTTGGTGAATCTGGGAAATGTTGTGTTTCCAATGCAATTGCTGTTCTAAAATCATCTTTAGCACCAGTTTTAAAAGTATTTTTACTTTGCATAAAATTTCCGCTATAAAACTGTAAGCCTGGCTCCTGGGTATAAATATCCATCACTATACCCGACTTATCTCCTTTAACCGTAGCCGCGTGGAACATGCCCATTGCTTTGGTTTTATTTAGCACGTAGTTATGATCATAACCTTTCCCGAAGGTTAACTGCTCGTTTTTATCGTTTATACGGGCACCAATGGTAGTTGCTTTGGTAAAATCAAACGGCGTTCCCTTAACCTTTTCAATTTTTCCTGTCGGGATCAAGGTAGAATCAACGGGCGTGTACTCATCTGCATAAATCTGTACCTCGTGGTTCAAAATCTCACCGCTTCCATCACCATTTAAATTAAAGAACGCATGGTTTGTTAAGTTTACGATAGTGGTTTTATCTGTTTTAGCCTCGTAGTCCATTTTCAGTTCATTATCATCCGTTAAGGTATAAGTTACTTTAACATCTAAATTGCCCGGAAAATTTTCATCGCCATCTTTTGATAAGTAATGAAGTACTAAGGTATTGGCACTTGGCTGAGTAGCATCCCAAACTACATATTGATAGCCTTTTTTTCCACCATGAAGGGTATTCTGTCCGTTATTGGTAAACAGTGAATAGGTTTTACCTTCAAGTGTAAATTTACCCTTTGCTATGCGGTTTCCATATCGGCCAATAGTTGCACCAAAATAGGGCTCGGTTGATTTTTCGTAATCATGAACACTTTTAAATCCCACTACCACATCCACTAACTTACCATCCTTATTTGGCACCAATAAACTCACCAGGCGACCACCATAATTGGTAAAAATAGCCTCCGCATTATGCTTATTCTTTAAGGTGTATAACGTTGTTTGTTTACCATCAATTTCCTTTTTAAAAGAATCGGCGACAAGTTTTACGACGGCTAATGAGTCGCTTTTTAAACGATTAGCTGATGAAGATTTTTTGGTTCCGGATTGACAAGATGCAAAGCCAATTACAGCGAGCATACCGAGGTTCGTTAATGATTGTAATTTCATAAAATGGAATACTTGGTTTAGATTTTTAATTAAGTTTTTAAATATAAATATATGACTTAACTTTTTAAATAAAACGATTTAGAATAATCTAAATACATATATTAAAGAATAATTTTAATTAAATGCCAGTAATGATACGATTTGTAGAAATGGCGATAACAAAATGATGAATGATTAAAAATATTTGATTTATTTTTTTGTTTTTCAAAAACGTATTGGAGATTTTTTTTTTAAAAGAGATGGATTAACTGGAAGGTTTAAACAGTTTCAGTATGATGAGAAAATACATTTTAACTGCGTGCAACTAATTTTTGCTCGCCAGCAGACAAATATTAACCTAATATCAATTAAAATCCGGTAAAACTGATTATTATTGCGACAATCAAATTCCAAATATGAATCAAATCATTTCAACAGATCGTTACGACAAAATGCTATATCGCCGTTGCGGAAACAGTGGCATAAAATTGCCAGCAATATCGTTGGGTTTATGGCATAATTTCGGGCATGTAAACGTTTTTGAAAACAGCAAAAACCTAATTTATACTGCTTTTAACAATGGAATTACCCACTTCGATTTAGCAAATAATTATGGGCCGCCTCCGGGCTCGGCTGAAGAAGTTTTCGGAAAAATCCTTCATGAAAATTTTAGGGGCTACCGTGATGAAATGATTATTTCGAGCAAAGCGGGATATACCATGTGGGATGGTCCTTATGGCGACTGGGGATCGAAAAAATATCTGGTCTCTAGTTTAGACCAAAGTTTAAAACGTATGAAACTGGATTATGTTGATATTTTTTACCACCACCGTCCAGATCCTGAAACTCCGCTTGAAGAAACTATGGGGGCTTTAAGTCTTATGGTTCAACAGGGAAAAGCTTTATATGTAGGTATTTCAAATTATCAGGCAGAAGAAGCTGCAAAAGCCATCAAAATTTTAAAAGATAACGGCACGCCATGTTTAATCCACCAACCTAAATATTCGATGTTCGAACGTTGGGTGGAAGGTGGTTTACTTGATGTTTTAGCGCAAAATGGTTTGGGTTGTATTCCGTTTTCGCCATTGGCACAAGGTTTACTTACCGATAAATATTTACACGGTATTCCTTCTGATTCGAGAGTAGCCACCAGTGGTATTTTCCTGAAAGAAAGCAATATTACGCCGGAGAAATTAGCCGTAATTGCTAAACTAAATGGTGTTGCCAAATCGCGTGGGCAAAAATTAGCACATATGGCTTTATCGTGGATCCTAAAAGACGATAGAATTACCACGGTATTAATAGGTGCCAGTAAACCAGAGCAGATTACGGATTCAATTAAAGCTTTAGATAATATAAAATTTAGCGATACTGAAATAAAACTGATTGATGAAATTTTAAATAGTTAAAGTCAGCCGTCATTTTGACCGCAATGTTCCAACGGAACTCTTTCGAAGGAGAAATCTTTGAACAATTCAATAAACATCGTCCAAAGATTTCTCTTTCGACTTAACACCCTACCGTGCGGGCACATCTTTTGTTAATTTTATAGTTGTTTTTAACATACATTCCTAAGGCAATCGTCATGCTGAATTCATTTCAGCATCTTTCCAGCTACTAAAAGACATTGTTTCAAAAAAAAATAATTAAACAAACATTGACTTTTCCGCTCTTTGCCGCGGGGGCATGGTAGTTTTTCGCAGATCAAGTTGTTTTTATTAGTGCTCAAGAATGCTGGCGCATTTTGGAGCGCCAAAGTACCCAAAACGCTCTGTCAATCCAGCAATGGGCCTTTTACACAATCCTACACACATCAAAAAACAGAGGCACATCGTTTAATCAGTTTTTGTTTGTGTTTTCTTTGGGCTGATTGAGCCCTTTGGGGTTTGTGTTCAATACTTATTTAAAACTTTAATTAGCGTTTATGAACACAAAACCACTACGTTTAGGTTTGGCAGTACTATTTGTTCCTTCCTACAACTGTTTTTTTGATTTCTCGGGCCCTTGGGATTGACGAAGTTCTTCGGTTAAAACAATGTGTTATTAGAGGAAGCTAGGAAAACGCCTAAAAAATCAAAAAAATGTGTCCACACAGTAGGATTTAGCTTCGGAACCGTACTCCAGTCGAAATGACGATTTATCATCCTGGCGTCCAATCTTTTGCTTTTTCTTAAACTAACCTCGAAACTTCAATTGTGGTTTAATCATGTAAGATTAGCGCTTACAGGAAGCGAAAAGTGAAATGTAGAACCAGCACCATAGGTACTTTCTGCCCAAATTTTACCATGATGCAAATTTATAATCTCCGCACTTAGGTATAAACCGATCCCAAAACCTGAGATGGTTTTAGTTTGCTGATTTTCTACCCTGTAAAACCGATCAAAAAGTTTCTCTAAATCATGAGCCTGTATGCCAATGCCATTATCTGCTACAGCAACATGTACTTCATTTTCCAGGGCTTCTGATTGAACAGAAACAGTACTGCCCTGATCTGAATATTTTACAGCGTTGCTAATCAAATTTGAAATTACAGAGTCAATTTTATCTTTATCTGCATATATTAATTTAGGCTTATCCGCTGCATAATTAATCTGATTAGCGGGATGGACTAACCTTAGGTCTTCTACAAGATCAGAAATCAGTTTATCAAGATCAAAATGAGATAGGTTCAAGTGAATTTCTCCTGATTCTAAACGTGATACATTTAAAAAAGAAGTGATCATGGAACTCATTTTCCGGATCTGTTTTTGAACTTTATCTAAAGTATTTACGATAAAAAGATCTGTTAAACTCCGATTCTGCATCAATTGAACATAAGCACTAATAGAGGTTAAAGGCGTTTTTAACTCATGGCTTACCATACTGATAAAATCATTCTTTTGCCGCTCCTCCTTTATACTGATTAGAAGCTGTTCCTGATCTAGTGCTTCCCGTTGCAGTTCAGTTTCTTTAATGGCTTTTTTCGCATTAACCATATCAGTAACATCGCTTGCGGTATGAAGAACACAATAAGGCATCCCAGTTTCATCCTTAATGGCGCGGTATTCGTAAGCATAATAAGCTGTTTGTAACCTTCCATCCCTTAGGGTTTCAGCCGGAATAGCATCTCCTTTATCTGTAATCCCGGTTAGCAACACGTTTTTCAGCATATTGATAAAGGGCTGACCTTTTAACTCAGGCACAGCATCTTCTAACGGTTTACCAATAATAGAGCGGTCTTTTCCCCAAAAAGCAATCATGGCATCATTGGCCATTTCGATTACAATATGCTCGGATGTGTATATGGCTGTTGCATCTTTTGATAAGGAAAGAACCTCTAAAAGCTGATTATTACTTAAAACCCTTGAATAACTTTCCATTTATACTTTAAAAATTAAAACCCGACTATGCTGATACTTATGATAAAATCAAATCACACTAACTATCATACAAGTTGGCCATTACAAATGTTTGGCTATTGTTAACCTTTTATCATCTGGTATTTAATTTATCGCGTATTTTCTGTTTAAGTATTCCCGCAGCCTGAGTATATCCCCCATCTGCTCCGTCAACAAAATGAATGTGATCATCCTCCAGATCCCTAACATAGCAAGACATGATCGATTCGCCGCTAACATAGAGCGCATATAAAATTTCATTATTTTTTTCCAGCTGATTAAGCGCTTTCTGCAATATTAATCGCTGCTGTGCAGTTCCGGTAATTACAGTATTTATTCTACCATCTATCACCAGCGTATCCGACATTTCTACAAGCTGCTTCAGGTATTTTTTACCCCGCTCCGTTCTGAAATAGATGTAGCCATAAATATTGATGAGCCATGACTTGATCAGTTCAAAGAGTTTAATCTTTCCAACCCGGTGTTTCATCTCTTGCCCTAAACTGTTAAAACTTGTCTTAAAAATCAGCTTAGAAACTGAAATCGGCTGGCGCTTTTCGGGGGTTCCATAAATTTGATCGAGGTGATGGATCACTTTACTGAATGCCATTGCCTGTTGTTCTATTTCTGAAGCTATAACAATTAATGTAACCACCTCATCACTGTTTTCGGGTGGCGCTATCTTATCCCAACGGCATTGCATACCACTTAAATCGATTTCATCACTTGCAGTATTATGGCCGGCAAGCAGGTAATCATCTCCTTTGATAATCTGTTCTGCATAGGCCAGTCCATCGCCTAAAATAACGGGGATGGAAAACGTTTCAGCGCTACTGAATCTACAAATGTTAAGGCTATGCCCTTGTTTGTAGATTTCTTCAACAGGTATAATCCCAGTCCTTAAATCAAGGTTAAAATTTTGTAAGGTGTTAGCTTTGTATTTTAGCAGCGATTTCATCACATCATCTACAATACTGGGCGGAACAATAAAAGTAGCCCCATCGCCACCGAAGAAAAACGGAACCAAAATGTTTGCTTTAAATGCAATATTGAGTACCGCAACAATACTTCCAGTAGCAATCAGGTTAACATTTTCGTGTAGGCCCGAATTTACAGCCACTGTTGAGCGCTTAATATCGGTGATGATTACAGACCAGCTGGCAACCACTTTTTCAAATAATTGATTTTGAATCAACAATTGATGTAATGGCATTTTATGAACGGGCAGATTAGAGTAGAAATGGTCTTCGCTATTTTGCATAATTAAATTTGATATATCCTAATATACGCATTCAAAAAAGTCATGTATTTTAAAAAGCAAACTAAAATCTAATCTTATTTAGAACGAATAAAAATAATTTTGTAATTCCGCTGCAAAAACGCTTCCTTTGCGCCAAATAAGAATTAATCTAAATAAAGATGAATAAAAAATTTACTTTTCTTTTAAGTTTTATAGCTTTTTTCCTGTTTTTGGCAGGAGATACCATGGCACAAAGCAAAAATGGCTCTGTTTCGGGCTCAATTAAAACCAGCGATGGCAATCCAGCTGCTTATGTAAGTGTTGGTTTAAAAAACACTGGTAAAACTACACAAACAGATGAGAAAGGTAATTTCACCATTAAAAATCTGACACCTGGCACCTATACGATCAAAACATCTGCTATTGGCGTTTCTGCTCAGGAAAAATCAATTACTGTAGCGGCTGGTCAAACTGTAACTGCTGATTTCACCATTGCAGAATCTTCATCTCAATTGGACGAAGTAGCGATTAATGGTTACAAAACACCAAATAGAAAGCCAGCTAATCTGGGTAAAATTGCCATTGCCCCTATGGATCTTCCACAGGCCGTACAGATTATTGGAAGGCAGATTATTACTGATCAACAGGTAAATAGCTTGGGCGACGTAATGAAAAATGTGAATGGAGTAGCTTTGGGTGCTAATCGCGGGGCAGTTGGTGAAAACTTCTTTGCGAGGGGTTATAGCCTAGGTAGCAATAACATTTTCAAAAATGGTGCAAGAACAACTATTGGGGGTAGTCCTGAGGCAAGTACATTAGAATCGGTAGAGGTTTTAAAAGGAAGCGCTGCTTTGCTTTATGGCGGTGTAACTGGTGGAGCTGTTGTAAATATGGTTACGAAAAAACCTAAATTCGAAAATGGAGGTGAGGTAAGCATGAGAACTGGTAGTTATGATCAATACAAACCAATGGTTGATCTTTATGGTCCAATATCAAAGAAACTCGCTTTTAGAGCGATTAGCACTTACGAAAATGCCGGAAGCTTTAGAGATGTTGTAAAATCAAAACGTTTTTACATTAACCCATCATTATTATATAAGATAAGTGAGCAAACTGAAGTTTTGGTTCAGGGAGATTATTTGAAAAGTGATTTTACTCCAGATTTTGGTGTAGGATCGGTGAACAGTCAGATTGTAGATTTTGGTCGCGATAAATTTATCAATACCCCTTGGGCTTACAATAAAACGAATACCACTACCGCTCAAGCCAATTTAACCCACAAGTTTAACGAAAACTGGAAATTAAATGCAATTGGATCTTTTCAGGCTTATAATCGTAACTATTATGGATCGGATCGTATCCAAGCCAATACAGCTGGTATTTCTGCAAGAAATCTTTCGAGAGCGCTAAGTAAAGAATATACTTACAACCAACAAATTAACATTAACGGAAGTTTTAGCACAGGAAGTATTAAACATACTGTTTTGTTTGGTGTAGATGCAGATCAATCGAGAGTAACCAGCAATGCATTCGCTTATGGTAAAGACGCTAAAGGTGCATACATTACTACTTTTAATTATGGAAATGTTAACGTTTTCGATGAATCTACTTATTACGGTTCAGGATTAATGCCTGAAGCATTTGCGATAACAAGAACACTTGCCCCAATTTATAGATATGGTGCTTTCGTTCAGGATTTAATCGAAGTAACTGAACAATTTAAAGTATTGGCAGGCATACGTTATACGGATCAGAAAAATGCAAGTTCAAGAGCCTTAAACTTAGAAAGTGGAATAACAGCACCAGGTGCAACAAAGTTTGATGATGCTTTTTCTCCTAAATTAGGTTTAATATACCAGCCTCTTAAAACCATGTCAATGTACATAAGTTATGCAAATAACTTCATTCCTAATACTGGTGTAGACATTAACAGCAATGCGCTTCCACCATCAACCGTAAATCAATACGAAGCCGGGCTTAAAAATGATTTCTTCGGCGGGAAATTATCAGCAAATTTAACTTATTATAAAATCATTAACGACAATATTTCGCAGGCAGCTATACTTCCAGACGGGACTACCAGCAGTGTGTTTAAGCAATTAAATGGCCAAACCACAAGTGATGGGTTAGAACTTGATGTTAATGGAAATCTTGCTAAAGGGCTTAACTTTTTAATGGGATATAGCTATAATTTTATGCGCTATACCAATACAGCTGATGTTACTGGTATGATTGAGGATGTACGTTTAGTAGGTACTACGAAAAATACGGCGAACGCCACTTTATTTTACACTTTCCAGGATGGTACAATAAAAGGTTTAAAATTGGGTGCTTCTGCATTTTATACAGGCAAGCGCAACGGAGGCTGGAACGATGCTAAAAATGCAGCAACTATAAGGTTGATTCCGCTAAGTGCATTCACTACCCTAGATTTTTCTGCAGGATACAACTGGAAAAAATTCTCGCTTCTTGCTAAAGTTTCTAACCTTACCAATGAGCTGAATTATTTCGTACATGAAAACTACAGTGTAAATCCAATTCCGCCACGTCAGTTCATGACCACATTATCTTATAAATTCTAATTACAAGAATAAATTACAAAAAGCTCCAGGCCGAAAGATCTGGAGCTTTTGTGTTTACAAATTAGGCAATATTTGTACATCCTCCATCATTGGTATTTTACGCCAAAACCAAGTAACAGATGTACAATACAAAACCAATGGTTACGAGATATATCCTTGTAAAAAACACAACCAATTGGTTAAGGCAAGAAAGAAATTAAAGAATAATTAAGATGGTGCCCGATTTAAATAATTTAAAGTAATAGTGAAACTCACCATGGCGGTTTACTTTTTCGATTTCGCACACTTTGCCTGATTTACCATATTCATCAGCTAATAAATCACCAATTTTAATGTTATCTAACTGATTTACGTTAAGGGATCCTCTTTTAATTAATGTAGCTGTTTTTTCCATAAGATTGCAGTTTGAAGTATTTACGTAACCGAAAACCATTAGGTTTTGTAGCGCCATGAAATACCTAATAATAAGTATCAAACATACAAAATTGTAGTGTTAATTAGTAATACACAATCTCATAAACTCTCTTCATGTACAAGGCTTCGTCTATCTTGGTAAAAAACTCATACCATTCTTCACGCGTAAAAACTAAACTGATATCAGGGAAAGGAGTCGATAAAATAACAACCTGCCTCCCATCAGGCCTGCTCTCTAAATAATCATCGAAATCGAGTTTTTTAGTAGCCACATAAAAAGCATCAAACTGATCAAAAGAAAATTTCATTAAAACACCCGAGCGCCATATATTTAGAACTTTACAATTATTGCACTGTGCGATGGTGATGTTTTCATTTTGAGCAAGTACAGTTGTTTTACACATGGGCTTTACATTTAAAATTGATCAATAGATTTAACAAATATCTTATTATTTAGAATAATTCCAAATAATAAATTCAATTTATAAATAAAAGCAAAAAAAATACCTCCGATTTTTGTCGGAGGTATTTTTTTATGCCGCGTCGTAAATTACAACCTTTTCGAAATAAACCCTGAATTCATCCAGGAAAGCCTTATGTAATGGGTGAACCTGGTAAACATCATGCGCTGCCAAATCTTCAAATAATAAAAGGAGGCTAAATGTATAAGTGGTATCTACCACAGCACGCTCAATCGGTGCGGGTACACCAATGTGAAAAGTTTTAACAACTTCAATGTTTTCTAATGTTTGTAAGCTATTGCGGAAAGCAACTTTCTGCTCATCGGTGGTATCGGCTTTTAGCCAGAATAAAACGTGGTGTGCGATCATTTTTTAATTTTTTCCAAATATAATGAAAGCGGGAAAAGATCGTGGACTTTATCTAAAAACACTTTTAGCTTTATCGACAGCTTTTATTAAATCGATCCCCTTACCCAATACTCCCTTAAACAGATCTCCTTCAACTTTTAGGCGATCGATAGCATTAAAAATATTAAAATCTTTCATTTTCAAGCCAGGCTTAACTTCATCCCAATGCAAAGGCATTGATACGGTTGCACCAATTTTTGGCCGTAATGAATATGGTCCGGCAATTGTTGCCCCTGGCCTATTTTGCAAAAAATCCAAATACATTTTTCCTTTTCTGGCTGCTACCATCCGCTCGAGTGAAGTATATTCAGGTATTTGATTGTGTACGAGGTTGACCACTATTTTGGCAAACATCTGACTTTGCTCATATGTATATTTGGCATTTAACGGAATGTAAATATGCATTCCGGTTGAACCTGAGGTTTTACAATAACTGGGAACATTAATGGCATCCAATACTTTTTTTGTTTCCAGAGCAGCTTCAACCACCTGATCAAAAGTATGTTTATCAGGATCTAAATCAATTACACAGTAATCGGGATGATCAGGGCTTTGCGCCCGGCTAAACCAAGGATTCATTTCTATACAGCCTAAACTCGCCATCCAGAGTAATGAAGCTTCATCTGTTCCAACAATGTATTCCTTTTTTTCGCCTTCACCATTTTCATAAGGAAAAGTTTCGGCCCAATCTGGCGCTTTTCCTTTTACATCTTTCTGGTAAAAACTAGGACCGTGTATTCCGCCCGGAAAGCGGTTAAGTGATTGTGGGCGATCTTTCAGGTATGGCAAAATGTACTCAGCAACCTGATAATAGTAGTTAAACATGTCTCTTTTGCTTACTTTATCTTCGGGCCAGTATATTTTACTCAGATTGGTAAATTTAAGCTCATGGCCTTTAACTTTTCTTACCTGCGTTTCATCTTTTGGGTTCAACAAAGTTTTAGGGACTTTGCCATTTGGTGCTTTTATTGCCTGTGCATGTGGGTTTTCTTCACCAGTATTGTCTACAATTTTTTCTGTTGGTACTTCTATTTCTCTTACCACTTCTTTGGCTTTTTTATCTTCACGCATGCCCTGAAAAGACGGGTGGCGAAAAACACCATCATCGGTTACTTCTGTAAAAGCGACTTCACATACGAGTTCTGGCTTTAACCAGGTAGCTTTCGCTTTTGGCGGATTTGGCCTGAAGCGCGAAGGCTTGTTTACATCAGGTATACTTTCGAAAGGGCTTTTGTCGATAATAATCGGCTTAAACTGCTCCATCATTGTTTTCTGCAATTTATCCGAAAATCCTGTTCCAACTTTACCTACATATTGCAATTTTCCTTTTTCATAAATACCCAACAGTAAAGAACTAAAAGATTTAGAAGTATCGGCATTTTTGGTAAAACCCGCAATAACCACTTCTTGTCGTTTCTGCACCTTAATTTTCAGCCACTCTTTTGATCTTCGGTCTGTTGCATAAGTGCTATCCATTTTTTTTGCGATAATGCCTTCTAATCCCATTCTCTTTGCCGCGTCGAAAAAATCGACTCCACTGGCTTTAAAAACCTTACCAAGGCGCACACGGTCATCATCAGTTGGCAGTATATCGTTCAATATGGCTTGTCGCTGATAAAGCGGCAGCTCCATCAGGTTTTTACCTTCGTACCATAGCATATCGAACACATAAAAAACAAGTTCACCATCTGCTTCGCTACGCCAGTTCTGCAAGGAGCCAAAATTGGATACACCTTTGTTATTTAACACCAAAATCTCACCATCAAATACCGCATTCATTTTCCAAGTCAAAAGCAGGTCGTAAATGGGGTAAAATTTTTCATTAAAGGATTTATTATTTCGGGATAACAAATCAACCTCTCCTTTATTAATAAAAGCCAGGGCGCGGTAACCATCCCATTTTACCTCATATTGCCAATCAGGATCATCGAAAGGTTCGTTAACCAAGGTAGCCAGCATAGGTTTTACCCCTTTTGGGATAGCTGTTTTGGGTGCTTTCTTTAATACGCTTTTTACATCCACCTTCAAGTCATCGCCCACTGGCCTAGTTTCTTTCTCTGCTTTTTGCTTGGGGCTTTTTTTTTCAGTTTTTAAATCCTGCTCCTTTCCTTCTTTCCAGACCTTATCGGATGTTTTTTCCATCTTTTCGATTGTTTTTCCGGAAAGCACAGATTTATCTTCTTTGGTAATGTCTTTTGTAGATGCGTAATCGTCTTTATGTTTGATTAAAAGCCAGCCGTTTTCACCCATGCCATGTGTTTTAACAAGGGCAAACTCGCCATGAAGCTTTTCTCCATTTAATTTGATCTTTAAAGAGCCATCTTTTAACTGGCTTAACAGATGTTTTTCTTGTGCCTTTTTGCCTTTAATCGTTTCTATCGGCTCGTAAGTTCCTTCATCCCATACAATAACGGTTCCGCCACCATATTCACCCTGTGGAATAATGCCTTCAAAATCTTTGTAATCGTATGGATGATCTTCTACCATCATGGCCAGGCGTTTGGTTTTAGGGTCGGTTGAAGGCCCTTTTGGTACCGCCCAGCTTTTTAAAACACCTTCCATTTCGAGCCTGAAATCGTAGTGCAAACGCGAAGCATCGTGTTTTTGGATCACAAAATGTAATTTGTTCCGATCGTTGCTTTTACCCGATTTTGGTTCGGTAGTTTTTGAGAAATCGCGCTTGGCAACATACTTTTTCAGGCTCATAATCAATATTTTACTTTTTCAAATAATCTTCAACTGCGCGGGCAGAGGTACCAACTGTTTGCACTACGGCTTTCAGCTTATCTTTGCTTACCCCGAATTTGTTAGACCAATAATCTAGCTCATAACCTTCGTTAATGTTGATCCTAGCCCGATCAGCATTACCGTTTTTTTGTTTATCATCCATAACTATTTTTTGATTAGACAGTTATAAAACAGCCGAATAATAAAAAAGGTTTTAACAGCCATTTTTATAAACGGATATTAAAACCTTAAAAAAAATAAAATTTAAAAGTTAATCTACCAGTGCTGTAACCATCTCTGCTTCTGTTTCTTCTTCATGAATGAGTTTATTATTTATAGCGATATAGATAACCCTCAACCAAACCAAAAAATAAGGAAAACTAATGATAGATAATGATAAACGATGTGCTTTTGCAAAAGTTGGAAAAAGTAGCAAAGGGAAATTGCAGGTAATGAAAAGTAAAATTGGCAACAATACATTTTTCAGCACTTTATTATTTTCTTTTATATACCAAATGCCCACACCAGTTATAGAAATGATAAACGTACAATCTTCTGCTCCAGTACTAAACAATACAGGAAACAGCATCACTGAAGAAAGAATCATTAATTGAAACTTACCTTTCGAAAAACTTGCTATACGACTAAAAGGCAACATAAATAGCAAAGAACCGATGGCTATAAAGAATAAATTAGAAATCCTTGGCTGATCTAAAAGTTGCCTAAAGAAACCCATAATCGAAATATCTCCTCCACCAGAAACATTAATCATATTTTTCCCGACCAGTGAGTTTTTCCAATCGATATAACTTTGCACAACAAAATCAGGAGTGGCAAACAACATTGGCAATAAGAATATCACGAGAGACCACATGATTAACCACAACACAAAAACTGGTTTTTTCTTAGCAAAAAAGAAGAATACTAAACCCACAATGCCATAAAGTTTAATAAATGTACCCAGCACAATACAAAGCGCAGACCATATTCCTCTTCCTTTATTTATTTGCGTATAACTCAATATCATTAAGGCCGCGGCACCAGCATTAAACTGCTGGTTGAGCATCGATTCTATTAAACAGGGAATGGCAATATAGCCGATAACTATCTTTTTATCCTCACTTAAGGGTAAAGTTTGAATAGCTTTAAAAAGTAGGAAACAATTAAACAGGTTCCAGAAGAGCAAGCCAATCCAGTTATGCATTAAGGCAAATGGAGCAATTAAAACACTAAAAATAGGGCCATAATGATTGGCATCTTCATGATAAGCTGGGTACCATGCATAAAGAGATTTTTGTTGAAGAAGATTCCTGAAGGTATTCTCAAAAATGAGGTAGTTATTATACCGATGTGTTGCCCAAGAATCTATTACAAAAATAAGTGTAATCAATACCCAAAGAAATAACACAAAACGATTGTCCTGATAAAATTTTGTGCGTTGGAATATTTTTGAAGCGTTAGTTAGAAAATGATTTAACATTTGTAAAAATTACATTACAATACAATAATAAAAATGCTAATTGAGAATTCCTAATGTTTTGTAAAGAAAATGTTACTCTTTTTCGGTGTAAAATAGCATTCAAAAAGAATAGGCCTAAATCGATTTTTAAGACCGGTTTTGCAATCGGTTCAGGGTAATTAAGGATTTTCGCTTCATAATCATTAACAAAAAAGCTTTAGCACAGTTATATTTGATCATCTATAGGCAAAACTCCAAAACCAAACCAGAATTATCGGTGTTTATATCACATATTAACTAACCAAAATCAGTAAAAGATGGAATATCAAATTAATTCGATGAATGCCCGGAAAGAGTTTATTGAGATTGCAGATGAGCAAGACCGCAATTACTGGGCTGCAAGACTAGGTGTTACAGGTGAAAAGCTAAAATCGGTGGTTAAAGCTATCCAGAGCATGGAATTTTCTATTGTGAAAGAATATCTGACCTTGGAAAAAATTAAATCTGGAAATGCTTATAAACGTTTTCTTAATCCTTCATAGGTTTAAAGATTAATTTAGATTTAGTTTAATAAATGCCTGATACAAACTGTTGATGGCTGCCCTGCTAAAATCAGGAAAGCCTTCAGTATAGGTAGCATTTATACCATTCGTAATAACAACAAAGCCGAATTTTTCTTTTGGATTAAAAAACATGGTGCTGAACAAACCATAAGCTGAACCAGTATGTCCTTTCAGTTTTACCCCCGGGATAAGCTGATCTGCAGTCCTGATGGCCAGGCCATACCCTTCATCATCGGTTAAGGCAGTCTGCATCTTTTTCGCACTCTTTTTAGTGATTATCTTAACACCATTTGATGTGCCATAATTCATGTGCATAATCATATACTTAGCTAAATCAATAGCCGAAATTTTCATCCCGCCTGTTGGCGAAAAAACTGGCGTACTATAACCCATAATGTAATTTGCAATTTCTGTTCTTCGTGGCGCATACGCTGTTGGCGACGGTGTATAAGTTTTCGTATCGGCATGATATTCGTATAAATTAACAAACCGTGTGCTATCTAAAGAGTCGACGCAATAGCCTGCATAAAGTCCTAAGGGCTTCAACACATGTTTTTTTACATAATTATCGAAACGCTCACCCGATTTTTTCTCGATGATGGTACCAATCAGGTTAAAATTAAGATTGCAATAATCGAATTTGCTTCCTGGGGCATAATCATTATAACATTTGGCCCAGTTTGGGTTTTTATCCGGATTGATCACGTCGAGATTTAAATAGCCCTGAGAATCGTTTAAACTTGAAGTATGTGATAAAGCCATTTTTAGGGTGATTTTCTGATCCGGAAATTTTGGATTTCTGATTTTAAAACCCACGAGATCACCAAAATCATCATCTAAAGAAATCTTGCCCGCTTCTACCAGCTGCATAATCGACGTTGCCGAGAAAGATTTAGAAATCGAAGCGATTCTGAAAATATCCTGATCAGTTAAAGGCTTTTTATTTTCTAAATCTTTTAGTCCAAAAGAGTGGCTATAAATAATCTTACCTTCTTTTACCACCGCCACAGCAGCACCAACCGCATTATATTTCTCCATTACAGCTTTAAATTCTGCTTCGGCATTAGCATTTTGAGCTTTTAATTGCTCAACTACACCAATGATTAAAAAGGTAATACAAAAATATTTCAGGAATTTTAGTTTCATAAGTTTAGTAGATAAAACCTTAATATAAGGGATGGTGCAAAACAAATCTGCAGGTAGTGAAAAATTTACTTAGCATCGTTTACTTCTAACCAATGCCCATCGGGATCTTTGAAATAAATTTGTTTTACGCCATCTACACGCAAAGTAATTCCACCTTTCTTTCCTGGCCAATCCTCGAAACTGATATTTTTGGCATTTAGCTTTTTTACAAATTCATCAACTGATGGAACACTGAAACACAAATGCCCGTTTTTATCAAAAACCTCATTCCCTTTTGCCCCCTGGATTAAATGCAACTGTCCGGCTGGTCCTAAAGTAAACCAGGTATGGCGGTTATCTTTAAAAGGTTCGGGAATGATTTTAAGGTTAAACACACTTTCGTAAAAAGTTGTTGCTATGTTTAGATCAGCTACATAAACAGCGATATGATTTAAAACAGCAGGTACATTTTCGGGTTTATTTTGCGCCATGGCTTTTTGAAAAATGATAGAAAATAAAATGATGGTAAACAGGAAGATTTTTTTCATGTTTAAATATCAAACTTATAAAGGAATAATTTTAATAAAAATTAACATTCTTTGGCAAGGATAGGATATTTAACCACAGATAAAAGGATACACACAGATAATGCATTTAGTTAACTATTTTATAAGGAGGATGCTTCGACTCCGCTCAGCATGACAAGTGCGTAAAAATTCAAAAGCCAGACCGTCATCTTCTGCAGTAATTCGGAGTGTTCCAAAGGAACTCCTTCGGAGGAGAGTCTTTGAACTTGATCATTCTATACAGTAAAGCCCCTAAAACAAGCTCAGGATGACGAAACGAGTTAATGTATTCATGCTAAAAATTTACCTTGCGGCGCTTTCGGGTTCTTTGCTGCGCTACCATTGAATGATTTCAACAAAAAAATCGTCATCTCGACTGGAGCACAGTCCCGACATTAAGTCGGGAGAGAGATCTATGTAGACAGATTTTGCTTCGCAGAGCCTTCTGGTTCTCGACTGCGTTACACTTCGCTCGAAATGACGATCGCGGGGAATTTTCCGTTCTTATTTTGCTAAACTTTCAAATTCTGCATCAGTTAATTCGATCTCTGCAGCTTTTAAGTTTTCTTTTAAATGCACAATAGATTTTGTTCCAGGTATTAACAGGATGTTTGAAGATCTTTTTAATAACCAAGCCAATGCGATCTGTGCTGTAGTGGCCTGATGTTTTTCGGCTATTGCTTTAATTTTATCTTCTAATTTTGCGGGGCCAGAAGCCAGTGGATACCAGGGAATAAAAGCCAAACCTTGTTCAGCCGTAAAATCTAATACACTCTCCCACTGCCTATTGGCCAGGTTATACATATTTTGAACCGATACAATTGGCAAAATATCCTGTACCTGTTTGATCTGATCGATGGTTACTTCAGACAGGCCAACATATTTTATTTTACCCTCTTTTACCGCTTCTATAACTGGTGCAAGGGTATCGGCCACATTAACTTTAGGGTCAATGCGATGCAGTTGCCATAAATCAATCGAGTCTACTTTTAAACGCTGTAGACTTCCTTCAATATCTTGCCTGATTTTTTCAGGGTTACCATTCGGAACCCAATTGTTGGGACCTGGTCTGTCAAAACCACCTTTGGTAGCAATAAGGAGATCATGTTTGTAAGGATGTAGTGCATCAGCAATTAAAGATTCGTTAAATTTTGGTCCGTAAGCTTCTGCGGTATCAATAAAATTAACACCATTTGCTACGGCTTCCTGCAAAACTTTTATTGCATTTTCGCGATCTTCCACTTCGCCAAAAACACCATTACCTGTTAGCTGCATTGCACCATAACCTAAACGGTTAATTTCTAATTCGCCTAATTTAAATGTTGTATTTCCCATTTGCTTTTAGATATGATAATAATTTCTATATGATAAAGATAAACCCTAAGTGTGTGGCTTTGTTTTTAAACTAATTTTTATGATAAATAAATGAATAAAACAAAAAGGCTACTCCGATAACCCGAAGCAGCCTTAATAGAAATATAACGATAATATGAATTGCGATTATACTTTACTTAATTCCATCCCCCACCTAAGGCGTGATAGATATCTACCACTGCATTTAACTGTTGTTTTTTTGTTTCGATCAATTCTAATTTTGATTGCAAAGCATCACGCTGGGTCATCAACACTTCGAAATAATCAGCCCTTGCCGATTTAAACAAATCGTTAGAAATATCGATTGATTGGGTAAGTGCTGCTACCTGTTTCGATTTCAGATCATAGCTTTTTTGCAGGTTACTGATCTTTGACATCTGATTGGCTACTTCAATATAACCGTTCAAAATGGCTTTTTCGTACTCAAATACAGCCTGCAACTGTTTAGCGTTTGCAGTTAAATATTCGGCCTTAATAGCATTACGATTAATGAGCGGTCCGGCTAAATCTCCCGCTAACGAGTAGATCAACGATTCGGGCGTTCTCAATAAATAAGATGGATTAAAAGCCTGGTAACCGATGGCAGCAGAAATACCCAAGGATGGATAAAACTGTGCTTTAGCTACTTTAACATCCAACTTAGCGGCTGCCAATTCGAACTCTGCCTGTTTAATATCAGGGCGGTTGGCCAGCAACTGCGAAGGTAATCCAGACTGAACGGTTGGCGGTACCAGATCTGTAAAACCCGATTTATCCCTGATTATGGTTTGAGGGTAGCGACCTAATAAGAAGTTAATCTTGTTTTCTGTTTCGGTAATGTTTTGTTGGATATCAAATTCCAGACTCTTAGAATTTAGCACTTCAGCCTCAAATTTACGTACGGCAAGTTCTGTAACCCTAGTGGCCTGTTTCTGTATTTTCATCAGCTCCAGCGCATTGCTTTGTAAGGCTATATTCTTTTTCACAATATCCAGCTGGTTATCTTCCGCCAACAATTCGTAATATGAATTTGCAACTTCAGCTATTAGGTTGGTGACCACAAAATTTTTGCCTTCTACAGTTGCTAAATAATGACTTATGGCCCCTTTTTTCGCATTGCGCAATTTGTGCCAGATATCGGCTTCCCAATTGGCCTGTAAACCGAAACGATAATCGGGCAATACCTCAGGCACTTCTTTACCGGGTGTAATTTCAGTAGAAGCATCGCCAGCACCCGAACTGGTGTAGCGACCAACCTTATCGAAGCCCGCACCAACGCCATAGGTTACACTTGGTAAAAGCTCCCCTTTTTTAGCCTTGATTTCGTTTTTAGCAATCTCGATATCCTGAAGCGTAATATTTAGCTCCTGGTTATTTTTTAATGCGGTATCGATCAGGTTTACCAGATTTGGATCAGTAAAAAACTTACGCCATTGTATGCTGGCTGTACTTACAGTATCCTGCGCACCACTAAAAGCGGCAGGAACATTTTTATTTTCGGTACGTTGGGCCACTTCTGGCAATTTACATGCGGTATATGCGGCACATATCAGCACTAAACCAAGGCCTTTATAAATATTTTTCTTAAACATTATCTTCTACTTCTTCAGTTAATGGATGTTCTTCTTCAATTTTAATCAGCTTATGTCTCGCCGCTATTGTTCCAAATATGTAATATAATCCCGGAATAATAACCACCCCGAAAATGGTACCGAAAAGCATACCTCCGGCAGCAGCCGATCCAATGGTTCTGTTACCTATTTTTCCAGGTCCTGATGCAATCATTAATGGAATTAAACCTGCAATAAAGGCAAAAGAGGTCATTAAAATCGGACGGAAACGTACGCTGGCGCCTTCCATTGCGGCCTTTAATACCGTTGCTCCCTGCGCATGCCGCTGTGCAGCAAATTCTACAATCAACACGGCGTTTTTACCGAGTAAACCAATCAGCATTACCATCGCAACCTGTGCATAAATGTTGTTTTCCAATCCTAATAATTTTAAGAATAAGAAAGCCCCAAAAATACCCGCTGGTAGAGAAAGGATAACCGAAAGCGGCAAAATAAAACTTTCGTATTGTGCTGCCAGAACCAGATAAACGAAGCCCAAGCAGATCAGGAAGATATAAATGGCTTCATTACCTCTCGATACTTCATCTTTTGATATACCAGCCCAATCGATGCCAAATCCCCTTGGAAGTGATTTCTTGGCTACCTCAGTAATGGCCTTGATGGCTTCACCAGAACTATAACCCGGGGCAGATTGTCCGCTAATCTCCGAAGCATTATACATATTGTGTCTGGTAATTTCGGATAAACCATATACCTTACGCATTTTGATAAAAGCCGAGAAAGGCACCATTTCATCGCGGTCGTTTTTAACCGACAGTTTTAAAATATCTTCCGGCAAAGCCCTGTATTGAGGCAATGCCTGTACAATTACTTTATATTGGTGATCGTATTTAATAAAACTGGTTTCGTAATTACTACCTACAAAAGTGGACAGTGTGTTCATCGCGTTATCGATACTCACTCCTTTTTGCTGTGCGATATCGTTGTCGACATCTAACATGTACTGAGGAAAACTTGCACTGTAAAAAGTAAATACTGAAGATAGCTCTTTACGTTTATTTAGCTCCTTTACAAAATCGTTGGCAACGGTTTCCATTTTTTTGTAATCGCCGCTACCTGCTTTATCCAGTAAACGAAGCTCGAAACCGCCCGCAGCACCATAACCTGGAACGGCTGGCGGCTGGAAAAACTCGATAGTTGCACCCGGAATAGATTTCGATTTCTCTTCAAGTTCTTCAATAATCTCTACTGCTGAGTGTTTCCGTTCGCTCCAATCTTTCAGGTTGATTAAACAGGTACCCGAGTTTGATCCCGTACCTTCTGTTAGAATTTCGTATCCAGCCAAAGACGAAACTGACTTTACGCCATCAATATCTTCGCACATTTTCTGCAGTTTCTCTGAAATCTGGTCGGTACGTTCTAAAGTGGATCCCGGAGGCGTTTGGATAATGGCATAAACCATCCCCTGATCTTCGTTCGGAATAAAACCTGATGGTACACTTCCGCTTAGTCCCCAAACACCCAAACAAAAGGCTACCAATATACCGAAGGTTAATATTCTGCGGCTTACTACTTTGGTTAACACCAGTTCATACTTACCGGAAAGCTTGGCAAAACCATTGTTGAAACCGTCTAAGAAGCGATCAATAATGGTTTTCTTTTTCTTCGATCCGTGGTTATTTTTCAACATAATGGCACACAGCGCAGGCGTAAGTGTTAAGGCCACAATACCCGAAAGGATAATCGCCGTTGCCATGGTGATCGAGAACTGACGATAAAAAATACCTACAGGACCTGACATAAAAGCTACCGGGATAAATACCGATGCCATTAAAAAGGTAATGGCGATAATTGCACCTCCAATTTCTTTCATAGCCTGCTGTGTGGCTTTCAACACAGAAAGTTTCCGATCGTGTTCCATTTTGGCATGTACCGCTTCAATTACCACAATGGCATCATCAACCACTACCCCAATGGCCAACACCAAGGCGAACAAGGTAATTAAGTTAAGTGTAATGCCAAAGAACTGCATAAACACAAAGGTTCCGATTAAGGATACGGGTACTGCAATAGCGGGAATAAGCGTTGAACGCCAATCTCCAAGGAAGAGGAATACCACTAAACCAACCAGGATAAAAGCTTCGACAAGCGTGTGGATTACCTTTTCAATTGAGGCATCGAGGAATTTAGAAACGTCGTAACTTACTTCATAATCTAAACCTTTAGGAAATGAGCTCGATTTGATTTCGGCCATTTTCGCTTTTACATCTTTAATTACCTGACTGGCATTACTTCCGTACGATTGTTTCAATACGATAGCCGCAGAAGCCTTTCCGTTTAACGTAGAGTACAAATTGTAAGCAGAAGCACTAAAATCTACATCGGCCACATCTTTTAAACGAAGTAATTCGCCGTTAGCACTTGCTCTTAGTACAACATTTTCGTATCCTTCTTTCGTACTAAAGCGCCCTGAATATTTTAACACATACTCAAAGGCCTGAGAGCGTTTACCAGAACTCTCACCCGTTTTACCTGGAGAAGCTTCTAAACTTTGCTCATCAAGCGCTTTCATTACCTCATCAACAGAGATTTTATAAGCCTGCATACGGTCGGGTTTAAGCCAGATCCGCATGGCATAATCCCTATCACCCAAAATATCGGCAAAACCTACACCATCAACCCTTTTCAACTCAGAAAGTAAGTTGATATCGGCATAATTGTACAGAAAGTTTTGGTTCATTTTAGGGTCTTTACTGTACAAATTAATGTACATCAACATGTTAGACTCCTCACGGGTGATTTTTACCCCCTCACGAACCACTAAAGGCGGAAGTTTATTGGTAACAGCTGCTACACGATTCTGTACGTTAAGCGAGGCTTGATTGGGATCTGTACCTAAGTTAAATACAACCTGGATGGATGCTTCACCATCATTACCGGCATCAGAGGCGATATATTTCATTCCTGGCACACCATTAAGCGCACGTTCGAGCGGAATAACCACGGATTTAATCAACAATTCGTTATTTGCCCCTGGGTACTCTGCCGTAATATTAACTTTAGGCGGCGAAATAGACGGGAATTGTGTAACCGGCAGATAGCTGATGGCCAACACCCCAAGAAACACAATGATAAGCGATATTACTATAGAAAGGACAGGCCTTTGTATGAATTTACTAAACATAAAATAAGTATGGAGGGTAGATTATTCAGTTTTCAATCTTAATTGTTTCATCACTTCTTGAGGCTGCTGGAATTTGAAGGCAATTTTATCATCGTCTTTAACTTTCTGTACGCCTTCAAGCAAGATTTTATCGCCAGTGGCAATGCCATCACCCACGATGTATAAATCGGGCAGATCGCCCGCAATCGTAATTGCTCTGGAATGTACTTTGTTATTTTTATCAATCACAAAAACATAGGTTTTATCCTGGATATCGTAAGTAGCTTTTTGTGGGATTACCAAGGCATTTTTTAAAGGCACTACCATCTGGATTTTACCAGTTTCACCATTCCTAAGCAAGTTATCAGCATTATTAAACCTGGCTCTAAAAGCGATGTTTCCTGTCTCATTATCAAATTCGCTCTCGATCACTTCAACCTTACCTTTCGATTTTAACAGCTCATTATTTGCCAACAACAGGCTAACTTCTTGCTGGCCTTTTGCTTTTGCTGTACGCTGGTAGTTTAGGTATTCTGGCTCAGATACATTAAAATAGGCAAAAACCTGACTGTTATCTGAAAGACTGGTTAATAACGCACCTTCATCAACCAGGCTCCCCAGTTTTAAAGGAATACGATCTATGGTACCATCAAAAGGTGCTCTGATTTCGGTATTTGATAAATGGAATTTGGCTAACGAAGTTTCGGCATTTGCTGATTGCAGCTTGGCTTTCGCCATAGCCAGTTCGTTTTTAGAAACGATGTTTTTATCAGACAGTAATCTGGTATTTTCGAGTTCAATTTCTGCCGATTTAGTTTCTGCCTGTGCTTTCAACAACTCAGATTGTGCTGCTTTAGGCATAATCTTAAACAACAGCTGACCTGCTTTTACATGCTGACCTTCATCTACATAAATATTTTGTAGATAACCCTTTTCCTGGGCCCTAACTTCGATGTTCCGAACAGATTTAATCTGCGAAACATATTCCTTGGTAAACGAAGTATCCATTCTTAACGGCGTGGTTACCGCATAAGTAGCTACTTCTTCTTTTTCTTCTTTCTTCGAGGTACAACCCGTTACGTAAAGCAAAGTACACAAGCCTAAGCACATGACAACTCTTTTCATTTTTTTTTGTTGAATGGTTTTAATCTGATTTATTTTTCTCTAATTAGCTTCCCTTGGCAACCAATTTATGATGAAAGTAGCCTACAACTGATGTGCAGATACTTAATTGATTTCAATAAATTATGGTTACGCAATGATTTAATTCGAAAGCGAAATAAATACAGATTTATGAAGTTATAATGAAGTTGAACTTCAGGTTTGGATGAGGGAAATTACGTTTCGCAACGAAAATTGACGTTTTTAGACTATAAACCGATCAATTAAGAACGTTTTCGTGCAGAATAATGAATTACCGAATGAATTTAGACGATGAAATATGATTTATGCTATCAAAACTTCAATTTTTGTCGTTTAAAGATATTTTTCAGATCATTACCAAATTGGATTTATTGACTGTAAATTAACATAAGCTTAATTACTGAGGCTGTTATGCTGAGTGCAATGTCATTAAGTTAAGTACAGCTATCTCCATGTGCAGTCAGATGTTACCATCTGACTATCGACCATTAAAAAAGGGAATAGCTAGAATATATGTTTTTAGTGTCCAGTTGGGAACAACTGACACTAAAATTAAAAACAATTTAAAAGATTTCTCCATTTCACTGCGTTACAGTCGAAATGACGATCGATTTTGGAATCAATCAATTGTAGTAGAGAGGAAGGATTTATCCGTGTGCAGTCAGATGTTACCTTCTGACTGTCGACCATTAAAAAAGGGAATATCTAAAATATATGTTTTTAGTGTCAGTTGGGAACAA